>NZ_CCVW01000001.1:920000-1713511 GCF_000756815.1 Legionella massiliensis | reverse complement strand
GAAGACAAATAAAATTAAATCGCTTAGTTTGCAGGAGGTGTTTAATGATTACCTTAAAGCCCGTAAAGATTTAAAAGCGCTGACTATCAAAGATTATCAAAGTGTTCTAAAGCAAGTGATGCCTGATTGGCTTGGCAAACCCCTGATTAATATTACAAGAGAAATGATTGCCAAGCGTCATGCGCAATATGGCCAAACGAATAGTAAAGCACGGGCTAATTATGCGATGCGGGTATTACGTGCTGTTTTTAATTTTGCTGTCCATGAATACCAGCTAGAAGACGGACAACCCATTATTGCGATTAATCCTGTTGAGTATTTATCACATGCTCGCAGTTGGTATCGAGTCGATCGTAAAAATACCATGATCAAAAATCATCAATTAGCTGCATGGCATGAGGCTTTAACTAAGCTCGGTGAGCAGGAGAGTTATCCGCAAGCAACAATGTGGAAAGATTATTTTTTATTGATTCTTTTTACAGGCTTAAGACGGATGGAGGCAGCTTCTTTGTGCTGGAAAGATATCGATTTTCAAGCCAAGACTTTTACAGTACAAGATACTAAAAATAGGGAGGTTCATACCTTGCCTATGTCTGATGTTCTTTATGAATTATTTCTACGACGAAGACAAAGCAAAACAAATGAATTTGTTTTTCCTGCACTAAGTAAAACAGGCCATGTTGTGGAACCAAGGAAGGCAATGCTAAAAGTGGTCGAACTCTCAGGAGTTTCTTTTACAGTACATGACTTAAGAAGAACCTTTGCTACTACTGCAGAGAGCTTAGACTTACCAGCTTATGCTCTAAAGCGTTTGTTGAATCACAAAATGACAAACGACGTGACAGCTGGCTATATTATGCGGGATGTTGAACGATTAAGGGTACCTATGCAGCGTATTGCGGATCATTTAAATCAACAAATGGTAAACGTTTTAGCTGGGCTTGTAGAGGTTGACTGATAATAGGCTGGGTTTCTAAGAAATAATTTTGATATATATATCACCAGGTGCTATATTAAACTATGAGGGATATTTAATTGAAAAGAGTTTTTAAGTCTAGTTGGTTTGCTAAAGTTGCTAAGAAAGCAAAAATCAAAGATTCTGAGCTTTGTGCTGCAATCCAACAGGTGATACAAGGACAAGCTATTGATTTGGGTGGTGGCGTTTTCAAAAAGAGGCTTAATGAAAATAAACATCGCTCAATTATTTTAGCTAAAGGGGGAAATTATTGGATTTATGAGTTTCTTTTTGCCAAAAAAGATCTCGATAACATCGATGATGATGAGTTAGCTAGTTTTCGCAAGCTTGCAAAAGCTTATGCAGGATTGTCTGAAAGTCAAATTAGACAATTGTTAGAAAGCAAAGATTTAGTGGAGATATGCAATGAGTGTGAAAAATAAATTTAAAAGTAATGCATTTGAAGCAATTCACCAGTCAGCTAGTGCGTTACACAAGATAGGTGCAATTGATAAAACTACCATGCGTGATTTTGATAAATCTTGTTTTACAGAGATTTCTGAAATGGCTCCTGAGCAAATAAAGGAAATTCGAGAGAAGAATCATGTTAGTCAGCCAGTATTTGCTCGTTGTTTAAATACCAGCAAATCAACTGTCCAAAAATGGGAAACAGGGGCTAAACGTCCAAGTGGTATGGCTCTTAAACTTTTGGCTGTTGTACAAAAGCATGGCATACACATTCTTGACTAGTTTCGAGAGTATTCAAAAAAGTTGTTATGCTAATTTTCTATATGATTCTTAAATGATTACTACTTTCCCTGGGATTTTGCTCCTATGGCGCAAGAGGTTAAATTCCGTTGGGCCAAATATAAAAAGGCTAAAAAAGGTAATGAAAATGATATTAACAAAAAAATTTCAAAATACTGTGAGCGAAAGAGCAAAAAAAGATGGGCTATTTAGAAAGGCGCTTTTGAAAGAAGCAGTAAATGCATTGCGCTCAAATGAAATTGAAGTGGCAAAGTCGCTCTTAAGAACCTACAACTTATAAAAAATCTGGGATAAACAGAGCACCAGGACAACTATACAAAAACTGAATTTTGTTGTCCTAAAACAAAAAATTCAAATATGAATCTTACAGAGAAAGGGACTGCATTGAAGGTAGAATAAGGAATTTATTGCCTTGATTATGGAAAATTTTAGTCTTCACAGGAAAATTATGAAAAAAGAAGTTCGTGTTGCCACGGTCGAATATTTTGATTTTATTTATGATGCCTTGCGTGATGACTTAAATGAGCAAGGAGTGCTTCATCGATTCAAATATTCAAAAGAAGATTTTAAAAATGCTATTTTTGGTGAAAAGCCACTGGCACATTTTTTAATTTTGTTGATGGATGGTCAGCCAGCAGGCTTCGCTAATTATTCGATTGATTATCGTAATTTCACAGTAAATTCTTTGGCGAATCTTTACCTGAATGATCTCTTTGTTAAAAAGCCTTATCGTCGTATGAAGGGAGGATCTTTATTGATAGATAAGCTTAAGGAGATTGCAAAAGAAGAGAACTGTGGCCGAATAGAGTTCTTTTTGCTTGCGGATAATATCGATGCATTAGCGTTTTATAACAAGTCTCTTGGCTGTGAAATTATTAGCGATAAGCTTCATTATATGAGATTAGAATTAGGTTAAGAGTATCAGGGAAAATGTAAATGCAATCAGATAACGAGAATTATTGTGGCAAATATCAGCACTTTAAGAATAGAAAATTATACGAGGTGATTGGTGTAGCAAGGCATAGTGAAACCTTAGAAGAGATGATTATTTATAAAGCACTTTATGAGTGCGAAGAGTTTGGTAAAGATCAAATTTGGATTCGACCCAAAATAATGTTTTTTGAACAAGTTGAATATGATGGCTATGTTGTTCCTCGATTTAAAAAAATCAGTTAACAAAGAAAAAATCACCGGGACAAAAGGGACACTGGGACATCAATATAAACATTGAGTTTTGTTGTCCCAAAGTAAAAAATTCAATTGGGACAGCTGGGACAAATCCTACAAGAAAAATTTTTTGAGTATCAATCGATATCATTTAGTATCATTCGGATCATAAGCCTCCAAAGCCCTTGACGGCCCTTTAAATTCCACGCAATACTTCGCCTGAGCTGTGAAATTTTACGGTTCAATTAAAGTGACGGCAAACGAAATATCACGACTTTTCCCCCTCAAGGGAACCCGGCCGGATAGTCAACTGATATTCATCGAGCAAGACGCAAACCGTCGGTATCAAGCTGAATGAATAAATCATTTGATGAGGGCTATATGAATAATAAACAATCCCGTTTACAACTATTAAACGAATTTGAATCTGCACCAGATTCTGCTTTATTTAACCAACAAACTTTGGCTGCTGTTTTAGACTGTTCGACCCAGCTTTTGGAACGTAATCGCTGGGAAGGAAAGGGTGTTCCTTACCTTAAAATTGGCCGTAAGGTTTTGTATCGCAAATCTGACGTTATGTCATTTCTCCAGCAACAAAAAATCTATCGTTCTACCTGTGATGAAGGGCAGTTACTTTCACTTGTTACTGAATGAATAAACTGTTCACGGAAGGATAGATTTCTCTCTTCCATGAACTCTGCTGGAGGAACAGTCATGCAACAAAACCAAGTTATTACATTAAAAAACACCAACAATAATTATCCAGTGCTCTGCGACTATGCAGGCGGTTATTTTAAGTTAACTGAGCAAGGTTTGTCCTTTTATGGCAAAGACAAAGATGGAAACCCTAACGCTCCCCGCTGGATTTGCTCGCCTTTACACGTAGTGGCTAAAACTCGCGATGCTAAAAGCGGAGAGTGGGGACGTTTATTGCAGTGGCAGGATGATGATCGGGTGATTCATCAATGGGCAATGCCTCTATCTTTATTACAAGGTGATGCATCCGAGGTGAGAAGAGAATTGGCTAGCCTTGGTCTAACCATTTCACCGAATAGACTAGCCCGCGATTTACTGATTAGTTATTTGCAGGTTTTTCCAATAGAAGATAGAGCACGATGTGTTGATAAGCTGGGCTGGCATGAAGATATTTTTGTTGCTGCTTCGCAAACCATTGGTCATTCATCCGAGAAAGTGGTTTTCCAAAATAGCCATGCGGTTGAATCAGCGATGTCTGTATCGGGTACCATTGAGAATTGGCGGGAAACAATAGCTCAGCTCGCATCTGGCAATTCACGATTGATTTTCGCTATCTCTGCGGCGTTTGCCCCAGCCTTAGCGAAGATTGCTGGTGAAGACTCAGGTGGCTTTCATTTCAGAGGTGCTTCCTCAAGCGGTAAAAGTACTGCTTTAAAAGTAGCTGCTTCGGTTTGGGGAAATCCTCAAGCTTATTGTCGATTATGGCGTAGCACGACTAACGGTCTTGAAGGCCTGGCTGCCTTGCATAATGACGGTTTGTTAATCCTCGATGAGTTAAGTCAGATGGATCCAAAGGAAGCAGGGGAGGCTGCCTATTTGCTAGCGAATGGCCAAGGAAAAACACGTGCCTCGCGCCAGGGAACAGTTAGGCCATCATCGCGCTGGTCATTGTTCTTTCTCTCCGCAGGCGAGGAGTCTTTAATGTCTCTCATGGCCAAAGTGGGTCAAAAGACCAATGTTGGTCAGGAGATTCGGCTAGCAGATATTGAAGCAGATGCTGGATCACAGATGGGAATTTTTGAAAAAATCCATAACCAGCTTAGCCCAGCAACTATGGCCTTATCTTTAAAAGAATATACCTCTAAGTATTATGGTGCGGTAGGACTAGCCTGGTTGCAGAAGGTCGTTGCCAATCAACAAAGTATTGCGGAAAAGATTGCTGATTCAATACAGGAGTTTGTGAATAGGGTTGTCCTACTGGGTTCAACGGGACAGATTATCCGAGTAGCACGCCGTTTTGCTTTAGTTGCTGTTGCAGGTGAGTTAGCCAGCCAATATGGTTTGACTGGCTGGGCAGCAGGCGACTCCCAAAATGCAGCTTATAAATGTTATCAAGCATGGCTGGAGCATTTTGGTAGAGATGGTAATCGAGAGGACAGGGCAATCTTGGCTCAGGTTAAGGCTTTTTTTGAATCTTATGGTACCAGTCGTTTTGATAGCGTGAATGATCCAAATAATGCTCGGATTCAAAATCGTGCGGGATTTTATCGCACTGATGAAGTAGGTTATCGAGAGTTTATGGTTTTACCGGGAGTATTTAAAAATGAACTTTGTCAGGGATTTGAGCCACGATCAGTAGTACGGGTATTAATAAATGAGGGTTGGTTAGTACCTGCAGCAGATGGTACGCCTACGCAAAAGCCCAGAATCAAGGGGGTAGGAACGCCTAGAGTATATGTTTTTACTATTAAGTTTTGGGGCTGGGAATAAGTTTTGCAATGAACCAGAAATTTGTCCCATTATTTTTAAGTTTTGGGACATAATGGGACAGTTTAAAGCCAGTGTTTACATGCTGTCCCAGCCGTCCCAATTGTCCCAGCCTATTTTTAATTCTTAAGATATAACCAAAGTGTATTTCGGGATTTTATTCCCATTTCATCATGTATCATCAGACAGGTTTTATAATTTCCATATTGAGGTAGAAGCAAAGAGTGCATTTGCTGTGCGTATAAATGACGCCAGCTTTTAGTGCTTGATAAACGTAGCCTTGCTAAGGCACTTCGCCAGAAAATGCGGATTTCATCATAGGATTTTAGTTGTAATAGATTACCTCTTCGGTTTGTGAGCCAGTTGAAGAGATTCAATATTTCCTTTTGATTTTCGGTGCGAACAGGGATGTAGCGGTCTTTGGAATTAAAGGCGATATCCCTGGATATCCTAATTGAATCCTCTTCAACATGAATATAAGTCTTAATCATAATCGCTTCTTTGAAGGTAAGTCCAAACTCAGTCTGCAGCGCCATAATTACTTTGGCGAAAGGGTCGTTAAATGATCGCCAAAGCTCGGGTTGTATAGCCTTCTTTCTCTTCTTTCTTGCCTTAGGTCTTGAAAGACCAAGTGATTGGTTATCGATATTGCTGATAGAACAATGACTCATCTCTAGAAATCGACGGATAATAGTCATGTAACGCATGATAGTGATCACATTGATCTTCTGATTTATCCAATGCCTTACTAACTTAAAAACCTGCTCTGAAGTCAAAGCTTGCCATGTGGGAGGAACTTGGCGGATAACAAATAAATCATCAATCATTTTACGGATGACATAAGCGCGGTGTTTTCGATAGAGGTATTTACCCTGCCTATCCATTTTGATTTCTCGATTAGCAAATTCTCTTAATGATTGTGTACGCATATTCCCATCCGCAAAAGTTGATTGAATAAAACATTTGCCCTGCGTGGCGTTTAGTGTTGGTCGAGCGGCTCATTCTCTGTTGAAACCCGGCAAAAGCCGTAAAGCTCGAAGAAGGGGGCAAATCAATCGTTATAAGGCAAACGATCTCGCCATACTGACACGATTTCTCTAGTGGTTTTTTCTCCTAAATAAAAATAAATGAACAGGATAAAGCTGGGCCTTATCTCCAAATCCATGGTCAATAAAAAATGACTTAGAGTTCCGAAAAACTCGCCTTACCGAACGGTAAGGATTCCTGAGGGTTCCCGACTAAATGTCCCGCCACAAGGTTTGGGAATTAGGGTGGCTTGCATAAGACACCGAAGCGTTTCATCGGATTTTCACCGATTCATCAGTTATGCTTTAGTGAAAAATAACAAAGTGGAGATCTGGGGGCAAGTGCGAAAAGGGAAATATTTTGTCCTATCTTATCTAGTGCGTCAGGATAAATAGTCATTTTAGGCTTAGTATGAAAGGGCTGTAGAGTTGGATTTGTCTGCGTCACTGCAGATAAGCTGCAGTGACGCAGACAAATTAGAGTTTAAAATTCATCTACTTGACACTAAACTTTGTCGGGCAAGGTCCGAATTTCTGCTTTATTGTTAAATGTAATTTTGATTACCTCTCAAATAAACGACTATAACAACACTCACAAACATAGCCTAACCATTCAAATTCAGATATAGCTTCTATTTCAGTATCAATATCATGTAAACATTGTATACATTGTTTAAACCTATCATTAATAGAAGGTATTATCTTTGTTTTGTATATGTATTTTTGTTTATGGCTTAAAGATTGAAAACCCTTACTTATGAGCTGTCTTTTTATCCCCTCTGCTCTTTCATCATCAAAAACAATTAATTTTAATTGTGCAATTAATTGCTCTTCAATTTCTCTATTGTGCTGGACTTCTTTCACTCTCCCCATATGTATCTCCTTTTTAGGCTAGCAAACACTGCAGTTTACCAAAAATTAACTACATTGTCAAATAAATAATCATTTAAGCCAATACAGGGGTAATTTAGCTTCAAACATGTCTATCAAAACACTTGCCTTATCTATTCAGCTTTTCTGAATATTTAGAATAGTAATAAGTCTTGATTGCCCATAATCTTTAACCTCTCTTGAGAATGCATGGCATTCTAGCTTGATGACTTTTATGGCTATTAACTAAAGATGCAATATGTACTCGGAAAATTTGTTTTTATTTTAATCATACTCAATAGAGTGCACTAAAATAATAGAAATAAATAAGGATAATTTATGACTACTTATGAAAAATTTGATTTGGTTATTTCCGGATTTGGAGCTATTGGAACTTGCGGAGCTACGATTTTAGCTCTTTACTTTTGGTATCGTGATGAAATTTTGAATTTACGGTTTCAGTGTATCCATGGAGAGGGTTATGGTTCAGTTCAGAATATTGAGGGTGGTTATTTAATCTTCAAATTTACAAATACAGGATATAGGCCTATCTCTCTAGAGTTAGCTGGGATTAAATTTATTAGAGGCTCATTTTTTTCTAAAAAATGTAGCATTGTAGAATTCAGCATGCAGAATAATAATTTAGTTGAATATAAACTGCCTATCCTATTACAACATGGGGACTCATACTCTTATGTGACGCCTTGGAGCAGTTTCATTGAGTTATGCAAAAATAATGAGTTCAAGAATATAAATATTTATGCCTATGTTTCATCTTTGAGCAAAGAAGCTAAATATAAATTGAGGCGTGATATTGTTGAGGATTTAATGGAGGGAATAAATGCAAGTAACAAAGAACCTTGATCTGTCTACATTACGTCTACATGAAAAATTGGTATTTTTAATATCTGACTGTAACTCATTGATTTTAATGGTGGCCAGAGACAGAATCGAACTGTCGACACAAGGATTTATCAATCTTAAGTTCGCTAGCCGGAATAATTTTTAATTGTTGCATCATGGCATAGCCGGTTCCAAAATCATCGATGGATAATTGAACCTTATTGAGCCTTAACCGGGTAAAAATCTCTAAGGCACTTGATAATTCTTTTATTAAACCAGATTCGGTAATCTCAATAATAATCTTATCTGCAGATAACGACGATTGCTCAACAAGCTGATTAAATTGATTGGGAAACTCTAAATCCTTTAGGGAAAAAGGTGACAAGTTGAGGGCTAATTTGAATGGAAATTGCAACTTATTCTGTAGCTCACCTATATCCCTAAGTGCATTTTTCATAATGAGCCAGGTTAGCTTGTCAATCAATCCAAAGGACTCGGCTTGACTAATAAATTGGTCTGGGAATATGAGCCGTTGATTTGGGAGTAACCATCGGACGAGTGCCTCTACACCATAGAATCCTCTGGTTGCAATCTCAATTTTCGGTTGGTAGTAGACTACAAATTCATTGTTTTTTACTGCACGGGTTAACTCGTCTAGAGTAGCAGTAAATTCTATTTTGGCTTTGGTTGTAGGCTGTTCACTTCTAGGTGCTTTGCTAAGAGTAAGCTTTTTTAATAAATCCTCCAACTCAGCTAAGCGTATAGTTTTTTGGAACCGTCCAACGATAGAAAGATTTATCGATTGAGCAAAAGCTTCAGCAGCTTCTAAGATTCTATCTTCAACGCCACTCATCAGAACAATATCGCATTCGCCATGCTTCCTTTCTATAAAACGCAATAAATCAATACCATTAATGCCTGGAATATTTAAATCCAAAAATACCAGGAAAACGTTTAAATCAAAGCGTTTCATAAACTCATCTGGGTTGGTGATAACAGTACAATCCAAGTCTAATGTCTTAAAAACATCGGCAATGAAATTAGCATAATCCATATCATCATCCATAATGATGATTTTATCTACTTTGTACATAATCACCCTCCTTTTACATTGCGTCACTACTCATTGCTCGGCAAATGGTAGATTCAAATAACTCACGATTGTATGGTTTGTTGATGAGTATTGCCTCGATATTAGCAGATTTGTCAGACAAGGTTTCTGCAGGAAATCCTGAGGTATAAACCACGACAATATCTTGTTTAATATGCTTGACTCGTTTTGCCAGCTCAATACCATTCATAGTTCCTGGCATCACGATATCTGTGACCAAAAGCACAATATCCGGATGTTGCTCTAGTACGTTTAATGCGTTATTAGCATCAGTTGCATGAAATACTTCAAATCCTAATTCCTTGACATACACAGAGGCAATTTCAAGCAAATCTATTTCATCATCAACAACTAGGGCTTTGCCGCTAAACCTTTGTTGCTTAATTATAACCTTTTCCTTTTCGAGGGGTACTTCAAGGGTTGTGGCAAAGGGTAAATACAATGATATTGTTGTACCCTGACCCTCTTCCGTATAAATCCTGATAATTCCCCCCGATTGCTTCACGAAACCATAAACCATAGATAACCCCATTCCAGTGCCTTTGCCACGTGGTTTTGTAGTAAAAAAGGGTTCAAAGACTCGTTCAAGCACTTCCGGCGGCATTCCTTCGCCGGTATCAGTTACAGAAACACAGGCATACATTCCTGGTTTAATGTCCCCAGCTTGAACTGCCAGATAATTGCTATCCAGGTTTAACATTTTTGTGATGAATACTAATTTACCACCTTGTGGCATAGCATCTCGGGCATTGACAGCTAAATTGATTAAAGCACTTTCTAGTTCAGTAACATCAATCAATACTGGTGGTATAGAGCAATCTAAATGGGTAGTAATTTGGATACCTTCTCCAAGTATCCTGCTTGCCATTTCGACGACATTATTAACAGAATCTTCTAAGCGTGTAGGGGCAGGACTTAAATGTTGTAATCTTGAAAAAGCGAGAAGCCGTTTCGTAAGATCAGCACCTCGTGTTGCCGCATTTAGAGCGTTTTTTACCCGTTTAAGTGCTTCTTCATTGCCACTTAAATTGCGTTCAAGTAAATCAAGATTACCAAGAATAATGCCTAAGAGATTATTAAAATCATGAGCTACACCCCCTGTAAGTTGCCCAATAGCGCTCATCTTTTGACTTTGACGGAACTGCAATTCCAATTGGTTTTTCTCAGTAATATCACGTACGATTTTTGAAGCACCGATGATTTCTTGTTCCGCATTTTTGATGGGTGAAATGGTAACGGACACGTCAATGGGCTTGCCATCCTTTCTTTTTCTTACCGTTTCAAAATGCTCAATTTTCTCACCTCGTTTGATTTTATCCATAATTTGAGCCTCTTCTTGGACTCTATCAGGTGGAATTAGAGCTAAAATAGACTGTCCTATCATTTCATTTGCGGTATAGCCAAAGATCTGTTCTGCACCCACGTTCCAACTGGTGATCACGCTGTTGAGATCTTTACCTATAATGCCATCATCAGAAGATTCTACAATTTCAGCTAGCTGGCTTTGTTTAGCTCTAATTTTCTTTTGCTCAAGACTATTAGCGTTGAAGATAAATAACCCGATCGATAACATCGATATGCTCAAAAAAATGCCTAAGGGCGAAAGTAAAAGCGCTTGATTGGAGAGAATATTTTGACTCAGCTCCCGTTGGGTAAATATCCTGTCTTGTTCACTTTCTAATTGATTAAGTTTCTCAAGAATCTGCTGATTCACAGCAGTCTCCTTTATAGTAATATTCTCTCCCCCACTTTTTTCAACTAAATCAATTTTCTGGATAATGAGCGCTTTCAATCCATTTAATATGCTCTGTTGACTTGAGCGATCATCTATAAGCGCATCAACCCTATCAAAATAGTTATAAATATTTTTCTTATTCTCTGCTCTAGCGTCTAAATACACCTTATTGCCTGTGCTCTTATAGTAGTCTTCGTTGGTATCATAAGAATCAAGGACTAGAATAACTTTGCTGAGTTCTTTAATTACTTTTTGCGTTTGAGTGATTTCTTCATTACTTATTTTCATTTGATTAATAAAATTGTAATAAGCAGAAGAAATGACTAATAAGGATAGCAACCAAACTATGCAACCACCGGTTATCGATGAATTTAAAGCCCAGCGAAAATTATCCTCCCTTTTGATAAGCATCAGTAATGAAAAACCCAAGGCGACACAGAGCAATGAAGTATGCAGGCTCATGTTGGCATAGCTAAAGATAGGATAGCCCCACAGTAATTGGGGTAGGTAGCTGATAAGAATTAAACCCGAAATGATGATGACCGTAGTAGTAAGCGCCGCTGCAATGGGTTTTTTAAAAAATAATGTTCTCGTTGCCGCTAAAAGCAAGGTAGCAATAGCTATGTTTAACAAACAAAATGCCGTAGTTGGCGACATGCGTCCAGGATTAATGAGGTTGGATCTATCTTCAAACACCAACAAATCAAGCCCCAGATTTAATTGCAGCAGATATTCTAAAACTGTTAATAGGGCTATTGATATAACGATAATGGATTGCAAAATTACTACAAGCCGGAAAAATTTTGACTGTGAAAAAAAGTCCAGGTAGATAATAGAAAGTCCACATAAAATCAGCGAAAAAGCAGTATTCACCTTCATCGTAGTTGATTCTGGTAGAACACTTTTTAATATTTGAATATCAAAGGTCCAGCCAATTAAAACAGAAACTCCTATAGCTACTGTTAATAAAGCGAATAGCCATATCAGATTTCGCTTCATTACAGCTCCTTTTTTTAATGATTCCATTTCATATAGTTTAGCAGGAGTAATAAGTTACCTCGCAATGTAAGTAAGACCTGCACTATTCCCATAACACGCCATCCTGAGCCCCCAGCCCCTTAGGGGCAAAGGCCCCGTCATCCCGAACATAGTGAAGGATCTCCGGGATTAGCACAGTGCTAAACTCAGGAGATGTCTCTCTGCGTTCGACATGACGTACGTCTTTGGGAGCGCCCCAGCCCCTGTGGGGCAAAGGCCCCGTCATCCCGAACATAGTGAAGGATCTCCGGGATTAGCACAGTGCTAAACTCAGGAGATGTCTCTCTGCGTTCGACATGAGGTACGTCTTTGGGAGCACCCTAGCCCCTTTGGGGCAAAGGCCTCGTCATCCCGAACATAGTGAGGGATCTCCGGGATTAGCACAGTGCTGCACTCAGGAGATGTCTCTCTGCGTTCGACATGACGTACGTCTTTGGGAGCACCCTAGCCCCTTTGGGGCAAAGGCCTCGTCATCCCGAACATAGTGAGGGATCTCCGGGATTAGCACGGTGCTGCACTCAGGAGATGTCTCTCTACGTTCGACATGACGTACGTCTTTGGGGGCGCCCAAGCCCCTTAGGGGCAAAGGCCCCGTCATCCCGAACATAGTGAGGGATCTCCGGGGTTAGCACAGTGCTACACTCAGGAGATGTCTCTCTACATTCGACATGACGTACGTCTTTGGGGGCGCCCAAGCCCCTTTGGGGCAAAGGCCTCGTCATCCCGAACATAGTGAAGGATCTCCGGGATTAGCACAGTGCTAAACTCAGGAGATGTCTCTCTGCGCTCGACATGACGTACGTCTTTGGGAGCGCCCCAGCCCCATTGGGGCAAAGGCCTCGTCATCCCGAACATAGTGAGGGATCTCCGGGATTAGCACAGTGCTAAACTCAGGAGATGTCTCTCTGCGCTCGACATGACGTACGTCTTTGGGAGCACCCTAGCCCCTTTGGGGCAAAGGCCTCGTCATCCCGAACATAGTGAGGGATCTCCGGGGTTAGCACGGTGCTGCACTCAGGAGATGTCTCTCTGCGTTCGACATGACGTACGTCTTTGGGAGCGCCCCAGCCCCTTTGGGGCAAACATCGATAAAGACCCGTCATCCCGAACATAGTGAGGGATCTCCGGGGTTAGCACAGTGCTACACTCAGGAGATGTCTCTCTGCGTTCGACATGACGTACGTCTTTGGGAGCGCCCCAGCACCTTAGGGGCAAAGGCCTCGTCATCCCGAACATAGTGAGGGATCTCCGGGGTTAGCACAGTGCTAAACTCAGGAGATGTCTCTCTGCGCTCGACATGACGTACGTCTTTGGGAGCACCCCAGCCCTTTAGGGGCAAACATCGATAAAGACCCGTCATCCCGAACATAGTGAGGGATCTCCGGGGTTAGCACAGTGCTAAACTCAGGAGATGTCTCTCTGCGTTCGACATGACGTACGTCTTTAGGAGCGCCCCAGCCCCTTAGGGGCAAAGATCCCGTCATCCCGAACATAGTGAGGGATCTCCGGGGTTAGCACAGTGCTACACTCAGGAGATGTCTCTCTGCGTTCGACATGACGTACGTCTTTGGGAGCGCCCCAGCCCCAGCCCCATTGGGGCAAAGGCCTCGTCATCCCGAACATAGTGAAGGATCTCCGGGGTTAGCACAGTGCTAAACTCAGGAGATGTCTCTCTGCGTTCGACATGACGTACGTCTTTGGGAGCACCCCAGCCCTTTAGGGGCAAACATCGATAAAGACCCGTCATCCCGAACATAGTGAGGGATCTCCGGGGTTAGCACAGTGCTAAACTCAAGAGAAGGCGCTCTACGCTGCATCTAGGGGCTACTGTTACTAGTTCTTTCGCGTATTAAGAATCATCCCAATAATCCGGTGTAAATCAGTCTCAATATTGAGATAAGGCTTATTGGTGAAGGAAACCAAAGCGATGTCCTTGGTTGGTGACAAGACGATATGGGTGTTCACACCATCCACCCAGCCGTTTTTCGTGAGCCGTAGTGGTAGTGCTTGTGCAGGAAAATCAACTGACCAGCCTAAAGCCATTGCATCCTTAGAGAAATCCAAAGGATTATCAAACTGATTTTGGTAGATATAGCTTGCATGAGCAATTCTGGCGTTTTCCTGTTCTTTGGGTTTATTGCCTAGCTGATATTGGGCAAATATCATTAAATCTTGCATGGTTGAATAAATACCGCCGCTGGGTTGCTCAAATTTGAACTCCCAGTCTTTGCGAATTAAATCACCATTCATCCAGTAACTTGATACTTCACGTGCTGCCTGCTCCTTGTTCAAAGAGGTCGTTGTGTCTTTAAGTTGTAAAGGTTCAGAGATAAGCTCTTGCAGTAAGCCGTTATAATCCTTAGCCATTTTTTTAGCCAGCAATTGCCCCAGTAAACCGTAACCCAGATTTGAGTATTGATAATGTGTTCCGGGTTTACGCTGAAAACTCGGATACCAGCTCAAAAATTCCTTCATTTCATAAGGCTGGTTAATCTGGTAATCGTCACTCGCAGGAATAGTTGGTAAGCCCCTGGGAAAGCCTGAACTGTGGGTTGCCAGATCCAAAAGAGTTATAGGGTGCTCAGCTTCTGTAGAGAGACCAAGGAGTTCATTGACGGAGGTATTCAGTTTGACATCCCCGCGGTTAACCATTTTTGCCAGCATATCAGTGGTAAATACCTTTGATACGGAACCTACTGGCCAAACTGTACTGAGTGCAGGTCGTTGGCCGTTATTCAGTTTGGTCTCACCGCAAGAAAGAACTGCCCTCTCATCGTCAGAACTAATACCAATCATTAATGCAGGAACCCCGCTTTGTTCAAAGACAAAGTGCTGTACATAATCAGCTATGCTTTCAAGCGGCAGTGTTTTGATATTAGCTTTTTCAATATATTGACAAACTGGCGACGCTGCCTCCACCACAAATGACATTGTTATAGTCAGAGAGGCTGCAATAATTCTAAGAAACATTCATAGCTCCAAGGTAAAGAGTGGAAATAATGTACTGTGAATGAATGCGCTTGTATAGTCGCTTGCTCAGAGGTAGCTATTCATCCTATGGCGGGACAATCCTCCTTAATTGATGATTATCCTTATCAAGGTTTCATTTAAAATTCACTACTCCAGGATTTCGCTTTGTTATAGATCCCGCGGTCAAGCCGCGGGAATTCGAGTTTTTTCAAAGCTATTCATCATCGCGAGCAACATAGATTAATAAAACAAGAAACGTAATAAAGATATGAAAGGCCGCAGTAAGTACGTTGTTAAACATTGGGTTCATCCACATTCCAAACCATTCGCCACCAATAGACATAAAAATGACTTGCCAGGTTAAAAATCCTAAGGTCAGTCCTGCAACCGCCGTTTTTTTTGCACGATTAAAAGTCGCTGCATCCTCATTTTTTACTCGAAACAGCTTATAGGCACCCAGCCCACATAAAACTCCTGTAAGAATTTCCAAGGCAATAATAAAAATAAACCCTGTATAGTGAAGGATTGGCGATGTAATAGCTCGATAGGTTATAGAGGTATGCGGCATTAAACTATCCATCATGAAAACATGGCTTACACCCTGAACGATAGCTTGATAATCATTAATATTGGTAAAGGCTGATAGCAAACAATAAAAGGCAAGCGCAGCTACTAATAGTATTTTTGATATCCGTATAGTCATTTTTATTTCCATTCAATAGCGATTGTTAAGCTGAATAGGCCTTTAAAAACTCTTTAAGCTCCTCTGGCACATTTGGCGGTTTGAAATAATAGCCCTGCGCATAATCACAGCCATGGTTTAATACAAAATCCCTTTGCATTTCTGTTTCAACACCCTCGGCTAATACTTCTAAATTTAAGCTGTGGCCAAGATCAATAATGGCTTTTGCGATTGCGGCGTCATTTTCTTTATTCACTAACTCGTTAATAAAGGAACCATCGATTTTTAATTTGTCCACGGGAAACTGCTTTAGATAAGACAAACTAGAATAGCCAGTGCCGAAATCATCAATAACCAGTTTTACCCCCATATCTTTTAATTTATAGATTGTATTTATTGTATGTTCGACATCTTCAATCAATAGGCTTTCAGTGAACTCAAGCTCTAAATAGTGGGCAGCTAAGTTCGCTTTTTTGAGGGCCTCTCCAATAATCTCAGGCAGATTAGCTTGTCTAAATTGCCGGCCTGAAATGTTAACTGACACCGTTAAATTTTTATAGCCCTCCTGATGCCAGGCCTTTGCCTGTAAGCAGGCATTCTCCAAAACCCATTTACCAATATCAATAATCAACCCATTCTCTTCAGCCATAGAAATAAAATCTAAGGGTAATACCTGTCCTAAAAGTTGGCTATTCCATCTTAGTAAAGCCTCAAATCCAACGATAGTATTCCTCTTTAAATCAATAAGAGGCTGGTAGACGAGGTAAAATTCATTTTTCTTTAAGGCATCTCTTAGAGCACTATCAACTTGCATATAGTTGATGACACGACTATTCATTTCTTTTTCAAACACGCGGTAAGTGTTACGACCACTGTCTTTAGCGTGATACATCGATACATCCGCGTTTTTCATCAGTGTCTCGTAATCAGGACCATCCTTAGGGTAGTAACAGATACCGATGCTGCCAGTAATCTTCAAATTATGCTGATCAACTTGAAAAGGCTTCTCGATGAGATGCAAAATTTCTTCAGCAATCTGCTGCGCTTGAATTTCACTATTGAGGTCAGGCAAAAGAACAACAAATTCATCACCACCCACTCGCGCTACGGTGTCGAACTCATTGGTTATAATTAATAAACGGTTAGATACGGCCTGTAATAGCTTATCCCCTATGCTATGACCTAGGGTATCATTAGTCATTTTAAAGCGGTCTAAGTCTAAGTAAAGAAAAGCAAGTTCTGATCTCTTCTTCTTTGCCAGCAATATAGCCTGCTCTACCCTATCCATCAGTAGGATACGATTAGGAAGTTCCGTCAATGAATCATGGGTTGCCTGCCTTATTAGTTGTTTTTCCATCTCACGGCGCAGAGTGATGTCATTGATAATACAAACATAGTGTCTGACTTTATTGAAGGAATCATTAACAGGGGCAACACTTATTTCGCACCAATATATTTCGCCATTTCGTCGATAACTTTCCACTTCAACCACTTCTTCACGCTGTTCTCTAATAGCTAGATCTAAGCGTTTTTGATTGACTTGATCGGTAGTCGCGCATTGCAAATGAGTAAGGTTTTGCCCTATTAGCTGTTTTTCTGAGTAACCAGTGATGCGTTCAAAGGATTTATTAACGTAAATAATAGGCTGATTCTCTTTGGTGATATCAATTATTGCTACCCCATGTGTGCTTGCCTCAATCGCCCGCTCACGAATATGTAATTCCTCTTTGGACATCATATGTTCGGTGACATCACGAAAACTATAAACACGTCCAACAATTTCCGAACCAACACGTTGGGGTTGGGTAAAACGCTCAAAGGTTCTGCCATCTTTAAAATGCAAACAAGGTAAGTCCCCCTCCCAATCGGGGTGCTGATAGAGAAACTCCACATCAGCGATTATGCCTTCTGGATTGATCAATTGCTCCAATATATAGTCAAAGCTGATTTTTTCTGTACCTACTTCAAGCATATAGGAGGGTATACGCCACATTTCAACAAATTTCTGATTCCAGTCAACGACCTGCCCTTTGCCATTAACCATCATTATGCCATCTGCAGTAGATTCTAAAGTCGCTCTTAATAAGGAGAGCGACTTCTCGAGCTCAATTCTTTTCTCTATTACATCAGAAGTTTCAGTTTTAATCGTATTGGAGACAGGAAAGATAGTTAGATGCAGGGATTCAGGTTGAGTGTCATACCATTTTTCGAGCAATAACAAAAGCTCTGGCGTACTAGACAAGTTCCCTAGCTCTTCACAAACATTAGCTAAAGAAGGAGGCTTGCCACGTCTTTTTAGAGATTCTGCTGCTGAGGCTACTTTCTTGTAATTAAGCTCCCTATTACCCATCAATCCCTCACAAAATTGACCTCGTCCTAGAGCAAATTGCCACTTCTTAAAACCCACAGGGTTCATTAATTTTAAGTATATACTGCGTCTCCAGATTTTTCCTTTCTATGTGAGCAGCATATAATCGCTTTTTCAATTCCGAATTCCCGCGGCTTGACCCATCGCCCGTCATCCAGAGCGCAGCGAAGAATCTCCGAGATTAGCACAGTGCCACATTCAGGAGATCCTTCGCTGCGCTCTGGATGATTTGTGCTTCACAACGCTTAAACAGCATAAGTCAGACGAAAATCCAGGGTATTGACTCGTATCGGTTCTCTACCCGTAGCATCTAAGCCTACAGGGTGATTAATATGGGCATTCCCCCAGATAAAGCCGTACTGTAGTTGAAATTTTACATCTTTGTTTATCTTATAATCGAAACCCACCTTAGCGATATAATCATTTGTAGCAGGAAAACCGATTAAGAGCCCTTCGTTTGTATTTACAGTTTGGTCGAGGGCTAAAAGACCAAATAAGCCCCATTTATCATTCACATCATAGTGAGTTAATACGGCAGGTGCTATTTGGTTTTTATAGTGCACAGGGATATTTGTAGCTGCGGGAACCACATTAACCACCCTGATTACTTGCACTGTCGACCAATTCGTATAGAAAACTGTTATACCGCCTAATAATTTTGGCGTGAAATAATGTGTTAGATCCATGCGAACCGTAGCAGGGGTAGGTAGATTCTTTGTTTGGGTATTATTAAAAGCAAGGAAGCCCCCGGCGCTAGTGCCATGATAAGGAACATTCATCCTGGAGAAAAACGCAAGACCAATAAAAGTACTTTGATCGAAGGCCCAATTTAAACCTAGGTCCCAGCCGGCAGCCCAACCCCTGGTATTGTTATGCACATAACCTATGTTGGGATCGACATAACTTATTTCATTTTTGTAATAGTCTTGAAAAGTAGGCCCGGCACCGATACTTAACTTATCAGAAATCTGATAAACAAGAAGAGGATTAAACTCTGCTGCCCTGGTATCACTATTGATAGCAAGAGGAGCAACCACTGATTTTGGTGGGAAATCGATAGGCGCTAAAATCGGTTGGCTGATGTTTAAAGCCAGGGTCCATTTAGGATTAAGTCGCTTAGCAATGAGAAAATAAGGAGGGAAGACATTTTCGCTTGAAACTGCTCTGCCGTATTGACCAAAGACCTGACCCTTATACCAAACATGAGCATTAACTGCGACAGCACCCATGGCAAACTGGAGATCCTTTGTTCGACCAAAGTCAGCAGGATTTGTGTAAGTGTTTCCATAGAAACGTTGTATAACCTGAGCATCAAGATTTGTAGCGATACAGGTTAAACCAGCAAAAAGACAACCTTTTAGTAATCCCTTCATTGTCATACTTCCGATGTAAATCGCAGTAAGCTACGTGAATTTATTTTTTTAGTCAAGATATGATTCTAGAATAAGATTTTCTATTGTTTGTGGCAATTTCTACAATAGAATCAGGAAGATTTAACTTATTTTGTATGGGACAGAAAATAGAGATCCGCCGAATTCCTGCGGTCAAGCCCATAGGTATCTACACAAGTGTCTGTAATAGGTCATGTCCCTCCTGGTCTCAACACTACGTCATCCTGAGCGCAGCGAAGGATCTCCTGAATGTGGCACCGTGCTAATCCCGGAGATCCTTCGCTGCGCTCAGGATGACGTGGCGTTGGGGGGACAGGACATTCAATTACAGACACTTGTATAGATACCTATGGGTCAAGCCGCAGGAATTCGAGTTTTCTCTGAAATTACAAATTTTTGTCCCGTACAAAGCAGAAACATCTCCTTACACCATCCCCAAGATATGAAGATGGTGTTTCTGGATTTTAACGGGAGTTGAAAGAGCCTGATTCCCTTGCTGCTACAAAATTTTGGAAAATCTCTTCTTTTTCAACTGGCCCATTCATTTCCCAAAATTCGCGGGAGGAAAAGGTATGTCCATACGCTATTGAAGCTTCTTCAGCCAGCTCTGAGACATAGGCTCTTTGGTCCTCAGTTAAGTCGTCATAACTATAGTATGCTCTTGGTATAACGGGCGCTGATTGTGCAGCACCAGATCCAGCAAACATGCCATGGCTAGGAAGCTGTGAAGCAGACACCCAAGTACGTTGAGAATCTTCTTGCCCTATATGCGAACTTGAACCCATTGCTTGCCAAAGATCGGAATCATTAAATAGAGTCTCTCTTGCCTGAATATCCGACCAATAAGCCCTGTTTGCTTCGAGATCTTCCTCAATACCTCCATCACCCAAAGAGATACTTGGACCAGCACTGGTTGACGCACTTCCATACTCTTGGAATGAGGTGACGGCAGGGGAAGTAACTGCAACTGGAGGTAAGCCCTTAGCTATAATTGCCAAACCATCTTCCATATCCATGAATAGTGCGTTTAAGATCCCCTCTTGCAAAGCCTCTGCTCCAGTCACATGAATAGTCTGAAAACCCGCGGCTTGTGCCTCAGCAATGTTACTCGCAGAATCATCAAAAAAGACTAGCTCGCTCTTTGAAATATTAAAATCAGCTAAGATCTGTTCCAAACCAGGTATTTTAATACCAGTATCATCAGGAGTTGATCCAGAGTAATACTCAGGGTGTATTGTTATACCATAGTCATCGAAGAATTTTAGGGTACGGTCGACCACCTCATCACTCGTACCATTGCCGGTAACTAAAACAATTGCAATACCCTGCTCCTGTGCGCTATGTAGGAGATCTGCAGCTACAGAGCCTCCAACCATAACGTCAAAGGTTTCTGAAACATTAAAAGCCATTATTTTTGTTCCACTAGAAGCTAGTGGAGGAGCACTTGCCTCAATAACAGGCTCTACTGTATCGGCAACCTGGCGATACTCGTCTTGTACCGCTACCATACCCTCGGGAGAATTTTCTAAACTTTGCAGCAAATTAATCTCACCATTTTCCCTAAAACCTCTATGCTCATTAACAAGTCTTTGATCAGCCAAGGGCTGTCCAGCGAAGATAAGGCGTTGAGAGTCTATTGAAATACCCTCTCTCTCAGCTATCATTTTTTTGACATCAAGCCAGGTGTCTGTATTCGTAGTTTCTAAGAAAAATGTTTCGCCAGTAGGAGTTCGTACAAAAAAGCGCATGGTTTATGCCTTATAAAATTGATTTAAAAAACGCTTGGAATTTTACGTTTCAACCATTAAGCAAAAATTAAGGCTCGCTGTGATTTATCAATGATGATTATTGAAATTTGCAATGAATATTGTCAGTAATCGGTATAGAAAAAACACCATCCCCAAGATATGGGGATGGCGTTTCTGGATTTTAACGGAAGTTGAAAGAGCCTAATTCAGTTTCGGCTATAAAACTTCTGAGAATATCTTCTCTTTGAGCTTGTCCATTCATTTCCCAAAATTCAAAGGGGGTAATATCTATATCTCCATACTCTTTTGAGGATTCTATAGCCAACTGTGAGACATAGGCTCTTTGAGCTGCAGATAGGTCATCATAACGGTAGTTTAGATCTGCCACAACGGGATCTGCAGTTACAACAGGCACTGATTGCGCAGCAACAGATTGAGCAAAGAAGCCTCGGTTAGGAAGCTGTGAAGCAGAGGCCCTGGTGCGTTGATATTCTGCTCTCATATTAGCTAAGTCTTCTGCTGATAAGAGTACTGAGAAATCAGCTACTGAGCCAAAGCCAGCTTCTATTGCTTGCTGAGCAAAGTAATCGTCAAATGAAGCGACTGCAGGAGAAGCAACTGCAGCAGAACTGACTGGGGGTAGGTTATTAGCTGTAACATCCCGCCCCGCGGTTAGCGCTTCTATGATCCCCATTTGTAAGGCATCTGCTCCAGTCACATGAACAGTCTGAAAACCCGCAGCCTGTGCATCAGCAATGTTATTTGCAGAATCATCAAAAAAGACCAGCTCGCTCTTTGAAATATTAAAATCAGCTAAGATCTCTTCCAAACGAGGTACTTTACTACCGGTATCACCAGGAGTTGGTCCATAGTAATGTTTGGGGCTGATTGTTACATCATAATTTTGGAAGAATCTTAGAGTACGCTCGACCACGTCTTTGTCATAACCTGTACCATTATTGGTTACCAAAACAATTGTAATACCCTGATCTTGTGCACCTTGAAGGAGAGTTGCGGTCGTATAGCCTCCAACCATAACATCAAAGGTTCCTAAATCATCGCCAATTTGTCGTTGCCCATATCCATTATCATTGTTATCAGAGAAGGTCTGTAAGGTTTCTGAGACATCAAAAGCCATTACTTTTGTTCCGCCAGAAACTAAGGGAGGAGCACTTGCCTCAATGACAGGCTCTACTGGAGCTGCTGGAAATCTTGATGCTAAATTTTGTCTTACATAAGCTGTCATGTGTTGCAGATAGTCTGTATCACTCACAGAATCGCGGACAACTTTGCGGCCAGCATTGACATGTCCCAACAATACATTATGAAGATCTGCACCAGCCTTTGTTGCAACGGGTAAGGTTCTGGCCGAGGCCATTTCTGTCAGGAATTTTCCTAACTCTTCAATGATTACCGACTCATCATCCTCATAACCAATTTCTGTATCGATATAGTTCTCAGCTGTTGCAAAAGTTCCAGCTGGATACTGTTGTGGAGCCGGAGATGAAGATGAAGATGAAGATGAAGATGAAGATGAAGATGAAGATGAAGACGAAGACGAAGACGAAGACGAAGACGAAGACGATGTAGGATGTACTGCGGTTTGTTGAGCGGTAGTTATACTAAGATATTCACGCAACTTATCCTGGTATTTAGCCGAGGCGTGAACCTGGCGATCCTCATTTTGTACCAGTACTATACCTTGAGAAGTATGATAAGCCGTAGCAAGAGTCATAATAGGGAACTGATCATCACCAAAGTAGGTTTGCATAGGGCTACCCACACCTGACTGATATTTTGTTGGGGCATCTGTTTGATCAACTAGACTTGAACGGTGGACCGCGGTTAAAGCCAGATACGTTTTTTGCCCAAAAGCCTCGTTTTCGCATCTTTTAACAAAAGACTGATAAGCTGTTTGAAAGTCACTATGACCTGTTAAAGAAAACGTTTCTGTAGGAATAGCACTATCCTTCTCGTTTAAATAATTAACTGTCCAAAGCAGTTGGATTTCGTCGCGTTCAAAACCCTCGATCAGACTTTCTGCATTAGGCGCATTGCGTAATCTTTGCACCAAATGAACCCAGCCCTCCTCTCTGACCCCCCTATGATCATTAACAAAACTTTGATCACGCAAGAGCTCTCCAGCGAAGATAAGACGCTGAGAATCCATTGGGATACCTTCTTTTGCAGCTATCATTTGCTTGACATGAAGCCAGGTATCTGTGGCCTTAGTTTCTATGGTAATTGTTTTTCCAGTAAGAGTTCGTATAAACATTTGCATGGTTTAAACCTTATAAAATTGACTAAATTTAATTACAAAAGACCGTTTTTAGATCAATTCCATGGCCTTTGTGCTAGAAATTTTACGTTTTGGCCATTAAGCAAAAATTAAAACTCTCTGTGGTTTATCAATAATGATTATTGAAATTTGCAATGAATCTTGACTCTTACCATCTTAAGCACACCTAATTCCCGTGGCTTGACCCATAAGTATCTACACACATGTCTGTAATAGATAAACCCTGCCACCCTAACGCACGTCATCTAGAGCGTAGCGAAGGATCTCCTGAAAGCGGCACAGTACCAATCCCGGAGATCCTTCGCTACGCTCTAGATGACGTGCACTAGAGTAGTCCAAATTGGAATGCCGCATTCCAACAATTCATGTAAATTTAATACCCATATCGATCAAAATTATGTAAAAATATCATCGCTTTACACCTCCAAAAGTTGCTACGACAAAACGTAATAGGCCAGACCCGGTCTAGGTTATGGGCGATCTATTACGACAATCACGCCTCCGTTTATACGGAGAATTTAATTACACTCAAGTAGAGGTATGTTATGAAGTTCAGAGAATTAGCCGCAACCCTATCTAAGGTATTTGGAGAGCACGATATTGATGCGCGCCAGGTCATGGTCGAACCTAAAGAAATTGAATCTCAGGGATGGATGGACCAAATAGTCGAAGTTAACTGTCAGGACGAAAGCCTTGTTCTTAAATTTGAAGAAGCTCTTGTTGCCACAGTTGAAGAATTAGCAGCGACCGGTGACCTTAGCTACGATCATCCTGAAGGCACGCGCGCTAAGAGTTCATTTACCCTTTTCCCAGGAGATAACCTTAAAGAAGAACAAATCCGCATTGCTTTCCAAAAAGCATGGAAAAATGCAAGTGCTTATACTATTGAACATTCCATTTCACTGCTGGTGAATGATATGTTAACTGCCCTACCCTTTGGTTTGGATTTACTAACACCAACCCTAAATAGCAATCGTGTAAGTATGAGGCCTACACAAACTAATTTAGCAGTGAATGCAAACTTAGCTCGCACAGCAATTACTGATGCTTATATGGAAGCTATTGCTGTTGTTTTACAAGAAAATATCTTAGAGCAGCTAAAAGCAGGGACCTTCAAAGATGTAGCTACGGAAACCACTGGTCTAGGTTCTAACCGTCATACCTCTGTGCTAAAGATGATGATTCTAGATTCTCGTGAAATTGCTAATAGAGGAAAGATCTTTGCCCTTTTACAACAACCGGCTCAAAGAAAACAGCTCCTCGGCAAGGTACAACAACAGGTTGCGCAAAGCCTACAAGGCAATAGCTCTTATCGTTCTTTAGCGCTTTTGGATTTGATCGAAAAAAGTGTTGCTCGGGCATCAGCTGTATCTCAGGCTCATTTTCCTTGCCTAAGCAAAGCGCTTTCTAATTCACAAGACTTAGAATTAACTTATAAAATAGTGCCCTCCGCAACTGCAGAAGAATCCATTCATGCTCAGCGTGCTCTAAGTACTCTATTGGATACTCTAAGTGCTAGTTGTACTGCCTTAGGGATTCAAGTTAACACAGCAAAAAATACTCAAGATCAAAGTCTAACCAGTTTTTCTATTGTTCTACCTCGAACCCAGTTGATTAGCGCCATTCCCGAACATTTTCAAACACAATTTATTACTCGCTTTACCGCTACCTATCAAGAGGCTTGCCGTTCCTCTCTTTCATTATCCTTAAACCCAAGTTCTAATAGCTCTAGTCAAATCCTGCCTGAGGTCTCGAACAAAACAAATCAGGAACGCTACGACGCGCTTGTTGGTCAAGAAGCCGATCGATGGAATCCCTTGAAAAAAGGACTGTTGCAAGAGCATGTTGCTGATGTAGATCTAAGAAAGGAAATCCGCATCCTCATCGATCAGATGTTAGTTGAAAATAATTTTTTCTGTCCTCTTAAGCAAGATATCATTGATAAATCATCCTATGTGATTACTGAATTTGATACTGGAGCACATGTAAAAAAACAAGTCTTGAGTTATTTTGATAGCCATACTATTAAAGAATGGATCAAGAAGAACCCAATAA
This sequence comes from Legionella massiliensis, assembly GCF_000756815.1. Taxonomy (GTDB): domain Bacteria; phylum Pseudomonadota; class Gammaproteobacteria; order Legionellales; family Legionellaceae; genus Tatlockia; species Tatlockia massiliensis. The sequence continues at coordinate 1,688,023 of NZ_CCVW01000001.1, read as the reverse complement.
ATCCATTAAATAGAAAAGAATTACTGATGAAAGATATTAAAGATGCGTCAGGACACGATAAAGAAATTTCATCATTTTTGCGCAAGTTAGAAACCTATTTTCGTCATACCCCGCCTAGCAACTTGTCTCTTGAGCATTTTAAGCAGGCTTTTGAATCTTATTTGCCAAAAGAAGCGCGTCCTGCACCAGTATCGCCAAGCAATCAAGTACCCAAAGCTGCAGCGCAGGCTGGCTTTTTTAATAGTCAATCTTCAGCAGAAACCTCGCTGTTTAAGCGGCATTTTGCCAACAAGGCAGGTCAAAAGCTTGATGTATCCTTAGTCATGATTGAAACTGATATTTCCCGTGAGCTTAAAGACGTACACCCAGGCACTCGAGATAAAACAAAAGAACAAACGGTGGTCGAGTTTGCTATTAAAGTAGGTGATTGTGTTATCCGCTCTAAACGGGATGGCGCTGTTTTTATTAGTTCAGCTGCCTCGCTTCCTATTATAAGCACTATTCCTATCGATCCTATTGTGATCGGCTCGGACGATAAAGCACTGAAAGAGGTGCTCGGGCTCAGTGAAACTAAGAGTCGAGGCTTTGCTCTCAAGGCAGTTGAATGTCTTGGCGGTTTGCAAAAGCTACCGGGGTTTATCCGTAATGGCCTTCGATCTAAAAACAGCTATCTTACTGAAGATGGGGATGAATTAGATTTTAAAACCCATTCGGAGGTCGATGAATATTGCTCTAATTCAAAATATCTAATGGACCAAAACGACGGCTTAGATTGGCTCTGGCTCAAACTTATTGATAGGTCGTTTTGGCTTAAAAATGGATTCTTTCCCCACGACTCAACCCATAAACCTGGTTCGCATGGCTGTCCTTTTGGCGACCCGAAAGTTACAGGCTCATTTCCTCTAAAATATTAATGACCTACGTCATGGCGAACTAGCATTGTTGCGTGGATAAGCAGAGCAACCGTCACTGCGTTCCTCGCAAAATGCTTTTGTGTCCCCTCTTCACCGCGCGCAACGTGGGGGAGAGGGTTAGGGAGAGCAGAACCTTTGGCGCATGAGCTGGGACTTATCAGTCATTTTTTGTATAGCTTTCTAAGTGCCATTGGGCTGACATCAGATATTAAGTTACAACTATCGCTTGACCATCTATCTACTAGAAGATAGAATGCGTTCCCATGAAACTTACACTAATGCAAGAAAAAATATTGAACACTGCTGAAAGCCTGATCCAAAAACTGGGTTATAACGCTTTTAGCTATAAAGACATTGCTCTTACCGTAGGAATTAAGACCTCTAGTATTCACTACTATTACCCTACTAAAGAGGATCTCGCTGTTGCAGTCATTGAGTGGCAGCTTGAGCGTTTGTCTGTGTTATTAAACGACCTAAAGAATGAGAGATCCTTATCTTTAAAAGATAAATTATTGTGTTTGGTCGACACTGTCATGTCGCTAACCATAAACGATGAAATGAAAATGTGTTTAGGTGGGATGCTAGCATCCGATGTGGTTACCCTACCTGAGAAAGTTAGGCTAAAAGTACGGCATTTTTTTAACATTTTGGAACAATGGATTAGAGACCTGATAGAAGCGGAAACTTTAAACAATAAGGCCTTAGCTTTATTGCATTCAGACTTTGATTTGCCGCGATATTTACTAGTGCAGATAGAAGGCGGAGTTTTGATGTCACGTTTGTATGATGATCTTTCTTATATAGAAACAGTTAAGCAATTTATTCAAAAACAGATATAAATTTTTTTTTACCACAACAATCTATCTACTGATAGATAGACAAATTAGGAGAAACTATGAATAACGCAGATTCGCTTAAAAAAGCCAGCTATATAAAATTAGTTAGTCAAACAGAGGCACAGGTTAACCTTGAAAAATTCTTAGAAAAAGGTTCGCAACTAATACGCCAAACAGAGCCCAATACCCTACTTTGGTTCGCCTTGAAAGGGTCTAATGACTTTGCAATTTTTGATGTTTTTCCCAATGAAGATGGAAGAGCACAGCATTTTGCCGGCCAGGTGGCCAAGGCATTAAAAGAAAATGCTACTAACTTAGTTGAGGGTGGATGGGAAAATGGGGTTCTCAAAAATGTTAATCATTTTGATATTATTGCCGCCAGCCCTTTTAATCCCCAAACAGTGCTTAGTGCTAAAGAAGCCTCATACATTATTTTTAAGGCGAAACCTGAGAAAAGCCAAGAACTAGAGCAGTTTTTAAAAGATGCCGCTTTAACAATTAAGCAAACAGAGCCTAATACTTATTTTTGGATTGTTTTGAAAGCCGATGAAAACACCTATGCCATCTTTGATGCCTTCGCTGATAAGGCCGCGCAAAATGCTCATTTTTCAGGCCAAGTAGCAGCAGAACTACAAGAAAAAGCTGAGAACTTGATTAGCGATGGCTGGGAAAAAGGCGTTCTCGCTAATGTTCATAATTTCCAAATTATTGCCGTTTCTTAAATTCGCGCAGCCCGTTAAGGTTTTACATTTCTATAATGTAGTCTTGATTACGCTGCGCTGCAGCACAGCGTAATCAAGGTTTTCCTTACAAATCATAACGTTGATACAAAACGCAGCCTAATCAAAGATTGCTATGCTCCATGAGAAAGAGCAGTTTTCTTTTCAACTTGCTCCCAAATGCCAGCCAAAGCTTCATCCTCTTTAATCACGGAAACATAGGGTGCATATTTATCCTGTAAATCCTCTGCAGACATTTTGTTTCTAAGAACATCTAACAACAATTTAGACGCCACAATCTGCTCATTACAGGCTTTTAAACTTTCTGTCATATGTTGAGTCATAGCCACTGTCGAGGGCATATTGCCAAACATTCCTAAAGAGACCTGAGGACTGCTAGAATCCTTAGCAGCTTCTTCTAGGTACAGATTAAATCCCTCTCGTTCCTGTTGCTTTTTCACTATGTGCTTCTTCACTTCTTGAATAGTAAAATATTTCTCGGTGAAGTAGATACTATTCGGGCGATCGCCCCAAATACCCACACCCTCATTATAAAAATCATGTTTCAGCCCCATTAGACTTGCCCAGGCATCCCGCTGCTCTTGCGAAGCAAAGGCAATGGCAAGCTCTTTGCCTTGATTCGCTTTATAAACCCCGCAAACCCCTGGCTCATTAGAGCTTTGAATAGTAATTTGATAATTCTTTTTGTCTAATTTTACAAATTCGTTAAAGGGTATGAGTCCTGTTTTATAAAATTTATCCACCAGCGGTAAATCACTTGGGCAGGAGAAGGTTAGACTTGGTGTTGGTCCCCAGTCTGCCTTACAAATCAGTTGCGGTACAATTTGGCCATTATAGACTTCCTTAACAGAGCTATTCATTTGATTCATATAAGGCGTAACTTGTACGGGGTTTTTATCTGCTGCCGCAGCAAGAATGCTATCTAGCAAATCTGCAGGCAATTTAGAAAAATTGGACCCAGACTGTAAAGCAGCTTGGTTGAGAGTCAAGGCTAAATTGACAGGATCAATCCAAGTAACTTCCAAAGGAAAATGGTAATCAAGCCCAAAATCGCTGGGTACATGTCCTGCTGCAGCTATTTGGGTCAGAACTTGCATCGAGAATTTTTTTCCGATCTTCCCGGAACGGGTGTCAGTAAAATCTCTATATTCGCGTCCTCGTAAGTCATTTCTAAAATGATCTAAGGTTTTATAAAAAGGGGGTCGCCAATCAGGGGAATACTCATTAGGCAAGTCATAAACCTGCTCATCACCAGCTAAAAGATAAAACCAACTATCGTTTTCCTTAAATACTGCAACCTCATGGTTTTGAAGTTCTTTTGTAGGCTTATTGGCAAATAAAAGAACATGGCGTTCCAAGGTCAATACATCAAGTACCATGCGTTTAACTTGCTCAGGCTTAATTGAGCTACCCTGGGGTAATTCAAAGGCATTTTGATAAAGCGTAGTCGTGTTTTTCTTTGTTGCTTCTATTGTTGCAGTAGGAAGCTGAACTTCTACAATGTAGGTAGCAAGATAAATATCCATGGAAGTAGCGGTTTGTTCCATTCCTTTTGTACTGGTTCTCTCCATCTCCTTAGTCAATAAAAGAGGTTCGGATTGCAGCTTTTGTCCTAGCGCTTCACTAATGGCATCGAAGGGTCTGGCAGCAAAATCCGCAGCAGAAATATAGATATCTTTATCATAATTATTACCATAATCATTAGTTATAGTCTTAATATGTTCATAATACTCATTGTCAACTACTCGAATAGTAATCCAACTGCTAGTCATTCCTTCTACAGGTGTTGAAGGTTGGATTGATTCATGTTTCATTTTGGCCATTAAAAAAACTCCTGGATCTAAGATAGTAATCTATGCCTATTGATTTCAGGGCTTATTCTATCCTTTTTGAACAATATTTAGCCAATTATATATATTAATATGTCATAGAGTTTTTTTCGATATCAAGGCTACATTTATTTGATTAATTATGGTTTTCAATCAAAGGATTGGGGCTTTTTTCTCAATTCCTTAAGATGACCCTGCTTAGATTTCTCATCCAACATCTTTTGCGTTGAACGCCTTGAGCGCCGTTTCTTTTGCCGCTTTATTTTTTCCTTTCTTTGCTGCTCTTTGGTTTTTTCATCACTGACTTGGGAATGTAATTTTTCGCAAAGCCTTAATCTTGCAAAATACCGGTTTTCCTCGCGGCTTCTGGAATCCTGGCATTTTATTTCTAAATTAGATGGTAGATGTTTCAAATAAACTGTTGAGGCTGTCTTATGGAGTTTTTGACCGCCCTTGCCACTGCCTAAAATAAATTTTTCAATGAGGTCGGCTTCATTGATCTGAAGTTTTGCCATCCATTCTGCTAACTTATCCCATTTGTCTTTATTAATCATATATGTTTGCCGGAGAACTAGAGAAATAATGGGCAAGCCTTTGATAAGCAGGCAGCAATTTTTGCAAAGAACTGATTCTTTCTTTGATCAGAGAAACAGGGACATGCCGTCCTGTTGCCTTCTCTCTTGCTAAGGCACGTCGCTCGGCTGTTTCAACATCTACCTCTAAGTAATAAAAATATAACTGGTAGTTTTTTTCTGTCACCAGGTGCTCTAAAAAGCTAAGCGAACTGTTTAAGGCACAGCTCCTATCATAAATAATATCTTGCTTGCGCCTTAGAGCCTCAGCCAATTCTTCTTCGGCAAGATATCGTGCTGGCATCTCCCATTTTGAAAATGCAAAGGCAGAGCCATGTCGCTGCAAATCCTCTTGATATCCCTTAAGGTTTTGCATAGTCAGATCACAGTCATGAATGAAGGCAGCGGAAGGAAAAACACCGGTTTGAATTTGCTGTTGAACAAAGGTTGTTTTCCCCGCGGCAGGCGCGCCGGCTACGGCAAACACCCGAGGTTGTCTATTTTTCATAAATTCGATGTTATAGGTTTGATATTCCATTGCAGACATTGCCAGTCTTCAGTTTGCGCTGAACTTTCAAAAACGCATAAGGCGCCCGTAGAAATTTTAATATTGTGTTTAGCCCTAAATGCAGCGAAATCGCCAGTAAGATAAGGGGCAAAGCGCGCAATGCCATTACTAGTCACAACAAGAATAGTTTTTCCAGAATATTCTTTGCGCAGCTCCTCAGCGAATAGCTTCCAGTTTTTTATAATCTCCTGCGGATCAACATTCCACCCTGGCGGAATAATCGCATTGCTTTCCCAGGCTGTTAATGCCTCTGCACCCAATCTGGCTACAACCTTTTCTTCGGGTTGATTTTCATCAATGCCGTAATCAATTTCATTAAAAATAGCTAAGGCTTCAATCGAAATGTTTAGTTGCATCGCCTTAACAGCTTGTTCTGCAGTTTGCAAGGCGCGCTTTAATTCGGAAGCAAAAATAACATCAGGAATTAAATGATGTTGTTTCAAATGAATACCGAGGTTATGTCCTTGCTGTAAACCACTTTCAACTAAGGGGAGATCGGTTCTGCCGACACGTGTAACAACATCCCCAGGCCCAAAAGTATTTCCATGTCTTGCGATAAGAAGTCTTGTAGTCATATTGAAGGTACGCCTTGTTGTAATAGTTCACCATGTTTATCAATGAGTGCTTCTGCGCGGGCAACATCTTCAGGGCTATCTATGCCTGACATATTAGCGCGATTTTTAAAATCAACGGGGACACATCGAATCGTGTAATTATTTTCCAGCAGACGCAACTGTTCTAAGCCTTCCAAGCGTTCAAATGGTCCTTCAACCAAACTGATGTATTTTTCTAGCATTGCCCGCGAATAGCCATATAAGCCAATATGGCGGAACACCGGACTCTTGTCGCTTTGTTTGCGTAGTTCATCCTCTTTGCGTATGGCAGGAAGAATAGTTTTGCTGAACCAGAAAGCCTTACCTGTTGTTTGATCAAAGACGGCTGTAGTGCCACTAAAGGGGGTGGATTGCTTGTTTTGACGCAACTTATCGAGCTGTTCCCAGGTCAACTGGGTGACGGGTGTTACTGCATCGCAAGGTGCTTTTGCAAAAGACTCAATCATTGCTTGTAAAAAGTCTGGTGGGGTCAATGGCGCATCACCTTGCATATTCAAGACAAAATCGGGCTTATCCGGCATTTGCCTGACTGCCTCTGCTACGCGGTCCGTGCCAGTTGGAGCTTCTGCTGGGGTCATTACAAAGGCAATTCCAAGTTGTCTACAATGAGCACTAATCCGCTCATCATCGGTTGCAACAATGACAGAGACATTTTCCAACCCCCGAGCCGCAGCCAAGGAGAGTTGCACAACACGCTCTAACATGGTTTGCCCACGAATCATTACTAAGGGTTTTCCGGGTAAACGGGTCGATGCATAACGTGCGGGAATAATAATAGCCGTTTTCATAACAAACTTTCTAAGCACTAAAAGGCGGTAAGCATGTCATAATTTGTACATAAAATGAAGGGGGTTTCTCGAATCGGCACCCCTCAGGTTCGAAGACGATATGTCCTCTCTCCCCTTGGGGAGAGAGTTAGAGACACTGCCGTTAAGTTAAGGAAGATTTTGTCATTCCCGCGAAGGCGGGAAACTATTTCTAGCTAAGCACAGTGCTAATGTAGAGATGGTTTCCCGCCTTCGCGGGAATGACAAATGCCCTTAACTTAATGGCAGTGAGAGCTAGAGAGAGGGGGGATGCGGCATAAACTTACTTTAGTTGACGCCATTGCCTTTCCTCATCCCTGAGAAAAGGGAAAAATCACATCAGCTATTAGTAAAACCTTGCGACTCTTGATCGAGTTCAGCTACCTTCTTATCAACCTCATCACTCTGAGCAGGAGAATCGAAGAGACTATTGAGTTCAGGGTCCTTCTTATCAACCCCATCCTTCTGAGCAGGAGAATTGAAGATACTATTGAGCACCAGAGGTGATTTAATAACCTCTTTGGATTTCAATATTTCATTAGCCCAGCTGTTATAGAGATCATCTAACTTGGCAAACTCTCGAAGTCTGGTTTCAGGTAGCCTAACCTTAAAAACAGTATCTATCTGGCTAATGCTATCAGGGTCTAACTTCCAGAATGTTGCCCAGGTCTCAGCTGCTGTTCTTGAATGAAATGAGCAAAATGAAACTGTCTCACCCTTTGTAGCTCCCCAAACCACTACATTTGGAGTTAATTTAAAATTCAAAAGTTTTTTAGCTACATTAGATTGATTCTCATCCTTGCTATCCAGATAGGCTTCAAGTCGACCATCGCCAACAACCACATAAAAACAGTCGGTTAAGACACCAACAGGATTCGTAAAAGCGTTGGAAGGTGCAGGTCTAGGATCGGCATGATCCTTTATTGGCCATTGTTTAGCAAAGCGGGTTGCTTTAGCCTCATCTTGAAATTTACAAAAAGCGACCATTTTCCCAGCTTTTGCCATTTCTGGATTAGAATCATCTACCCAGCAAACTTCATCAGGGTATGGAATTGCATCCCGCGGTGAAGCTACCTTTCGAGGTGGTAAAGCAGGCTTTGGTTTTTTTGCTAACTTCCGCAGTCCTGCGCTAATACAATTTATCAGCTTCTCAGGATTTTCATCAGCAAATTTGAAGCCTACCCTTTTAAGCAGCATTCCCGCTATCAAAATCTGTAAGGTCCTTACAGATTTATCTCCTTCAACCCTTGTTTGTTTAAAAAAGGCTCGTAGGATATTGACTGGGTTAGTCATAAATTTAAAACCGAAAGCGCCAACCAGTTTACTGGGGTCGGCTGCAAAGCAATACTCAAGGGTTCTAAGAGATTTATCAAAGCAAGCTTGCTTTTTCTCTTTATCAGGACCCTGCAAATAACTCTCTTTAACCAAATAAAAAAGCTCGCGAATATCTTTAGTCGTTATGATTTTAAAGGCACTTTTGAACGACTCATGAGGAACGTCCGAAAGCTCATCAACTAGCTGTACTTGATTGAAGAAATTGGGGTGAATATAGGCAACCGCCTTCTTAGCGTCGCTTCCCAAAAAAGCCATGAGCACATCCCTAGATACCGCAGGAAATTTATTAAGCTGCAAAATTTCAAAACATTTTCTTGCATCCGCTTCTTCGGCAAAATTTATAGCCAAGTGCCCAAAAGATGATTCAAAAACACCAAGTGAACCTGGTTTTGTCCCTTTGGATTTTTCAAAAATAATCTTCCCTTGGGTTGCATCGTATTTAATAAAGGATTCAGCAGACTTACAAGCTTGTTTTAGTTTGTTATAAATTGCTTCTCCCTTAGCTGCAGGATAATAAAACTCTATATTACCAGTTGCTTCATCACGCACAGCCTTGTCGTAGTCTGCACCAAAACTTACATGAGCCCACTCGGAATACTGTTCCTTGGCTTGACGATTGGCTGCCTTTTGTGGTTTTTCTGGTGTAGCGATAACTTCCTCTTGAGAAGGCGTTATATCTGCGGGTTGCTCTTCCTGGGGCTGACGATTGGCTGCCTTTTGCGGTTGTTCTGGCACAGGGATAACTTCCGCTTGGGGAGGCGCTTTATCTGGAGAATCAGGTAATGCGGGTACCTCAGGTTGCGCTTCAAGTTGGCCTTCTACTACAGGATAGCCAGGTAAACTATGTGCTTCCTTTTTTGTTTTTATACGAAGTTCTTCATATTTGGCTTGTGGAAAAATTGCTAACTCTGCGAATTGCGGTAAATTCAAGCCCGGATTGTCATTACAAAATTTCTTATATTGTTCTCCAGTCATAGGATAAATAGCCTTTCCTGAAGACATTTCTATCGGGTCGCTCACCCGTCTCATACCGCCTTTACCCAATGGACCTGTATTAGGAAAACACTTTTTGTAATCGCCCTTATAGTTCGTGTCATAATAGCTTGCGAACATATAAGCATCCCTGTGATTATCAAATTCCAGGAAACAGGTTTCCTCCTTATTTGCCATTTTTGCGACAGTTATAACAGGATAAGTCTTAAAGGATCTGGTCTCTTTCTCAATGTTTGAGAGCATAGGATAGATTTCAGGAGACTCTTTAACAAACTTTTCATACACAGCCTTCTCCATGCGTACAATAATTCCCTCCACAACTACCTCGGGTTGAGGAAAAAAGAGCTGGCCTATTTTGGTATCACGGCAAGGTATAGAGGGAATATTAAATGCAGCAAGATATTCTTCTACCTGTTTCTGTTGTTCACTAGGGAATTGTAGATAAACAAAACGGTCATCCTGAGTATATTGCGCCTCTTTCGCAGTGAGGGCATATTTCTTTTTAGCCTCCTTAGATTCTGGGATTAATCTCTCAATAATCGTATTATTCAAATCTAAAAAGTTGTTCTTGCTTTCCGGATAAACACGGGGGCTTAGGGTATGTTGACCAACCCAATACATCCAGCGCCAGGGAATCGCATCGAAGCCATAGATAGCACCACCAAGCTGCCCCGCTACTGCGCCATTGGAATCAGCATCCCCTCCTGCCAAAACCAATGTTGCAAGAAGCATCTCAAAGGATTCTGAGTGATTTAATGCATGGAGCACAAGTGGTATGTTATCCATAACATAAGCACCGTAATATCCCCTATCAACGTCATTATCCTTTTTATTAATTATCCCCTCTTCCGCATGCTTTTCTGGCATTGGTAGTTCCCAGATCCTTGATTTACACAAGGCCTCTACTTGGGGAGCGAGGGTAACTATACCTTCTTTGGTATATCCGCTTTCCATTGTTGGTAAAACTTGTGAATTGGCCACTTGAATGAAATAGTCAAGATTCTCCTTGCTAAGAAGCCATTTTATAAGCTCTTTAGGATCTTTAATGCGGCTATGTCGAGCTTGCCAGATTAAGAAGGTTAAAAAACGGGAAGTATCTGCACTCTGCCTGCCAGGAGTCGTTACAATGGATTGGCGATAAGCAAGCTCCATCGCTTCTTCAAGAGTTTTTGCATAGAGAGCACAGGCTCCGAGACGCATAATACTGGCATTACCATTAGCAAATTCTAGTTTTTTATTTCTGTCAGTTTCATCCTTTGCCCCAGAAATGGTTTGCTGATAAGAGAAAGCAGCCGGATTTGCCTTAGCCTCAGCGATGATTTTTTTAAGTTTACCCTCTGCTAACAGCAGATCTTTCTTTAATGCGTTTAAGGGCTCAGACAGTGGTTCCTTTGAATTCAGATTTTCAAGTAAACACTCGATAGTTTCGACATTAACTTTGAAGGCTTTGCTTTTTTTAGAGGTTTCCAGATTTTTATACTCATCAGCCTTATCCTTGCTTTTAAGATCATCTATAGGGAGTCGAAGAAGACTGGGAAGTTTAGGTATCGAACCCACATACTCAATCATTTGAAAGCTCAGATTTATTTCCGCCTGCGTACCAGCCAGGGAACTCCATTGGAAAAACATTTTCCCAACTGTTTTACCTAAACCAACAGATGGAAAGGAATTTTCCGGGCTAAGCCCACTATATAGACCCTTGGTATACCAGTCAGCGATGCGATCCATAAAATAGGCACTGGGGAACTTCTCCAGCTTAGCTCTACGCATGTACTCCAGTGCATCAGCAAGGCATGCGGACTGCGCGGCATCATCTGACCATTGACCTGGTTTATTGTAAAACTCCCCTGTTGGCCCACCCTTCCCCTCAGGGGAAAGTTTAGATGCTGCTTCCTGGGTTATTCCCTTGTAATCTATTAGAGCGTATTCCTTGTGTACACCTAGCCCATCCCCGACAAAATTTCCGGCTAAGATACCTTTGGACCTATTAACATAAATCTTCAATTCGTCACTATTTTGCGGTACTTCAAATCGCTCTTGCATTGCTTATTCCTTCATGTAAATCAAATCTTACCTAGTTTACATAAGGGGAATTAGCCTCTTATTAGAGGATATACGTAAAAATACGAAGGATGGTCTGTTGGGCACTGTCATTAAGTTAAGGAAGGTTTTGTCATTCCCGCGAAGGCGGGAAACCATCTCTACATTGGCACTGTGTTTAGCCAGAAATAGTTTCCCGCCTTCGCGGGAATGACAAATGCCCTTAACTTAATGGCAGTGAGTCTCTTGGGGGACTAGCTCCGTTCAGGCTGAGTTGCTCAAACCAAACGGTTTCTGATGAACCTTTCAACCCAGCCTACACTAAACAATGTTAGGTACTACCCCAACAGTTTCTTGATGAGCAGCCTCAGCATCTCTTTTGGCTACCTCTACTGGATGGTTATGCGAAAACAAAGACTGTCTTATAGTACTTGGTCTTACAACTTCTTTTGTTTCTTCGTTTCTACCCCATTTATGCATTTCCCCATCCTTTATTAGTGGGTTGGTCAACATATGATTTGGGTAATAATCAACTTTTAATGGGGTTGCATAATTCTCAAAATGCTCCATGAATCGCTTGGCAATAGAGAGCGCTTTGTCGTTTACATCGCAAAACCATAGTTTGATATTGGCATAGTCTGTGTTCAATGCTCCATCGGCAATCATTCGATTAGCCACCTCATCAATAGGAATCGCTGCTTTTCCGCCGCTTATTGAATAGGCCCAGTCGTGGAATGGAAGATGTTTTACTAAGTCATAGGCTAAAGCGGGGTTTGTCATTCTTGCGAACGATTTTCCACCAGGCTCACAATCAAGTCCATGCCCTAAGACATAAATCGTTGAGTTGATAGGTAGGGATGTTAAATCGCAATGTTCATGATAAAGAATTTTAAATTTTTTCCCTTGGTGTTTGCTATTTTTTTTAAACGTCTTGATATCGTCTAAGGTCTTCTCGGAAAGCTCATCTTGTTTAAAGGGGACATAGAGGTAGCCATCTGCAGGCTCCCTTCCATAAAAATAATTTTTACCATAGTGGGATAAAACCTTTTTTACACTTTGCCAAATACTATCAATCATAAGAACACCAAAAACATACAACTTGGCTTATTTTATAACCAATTGATTAATGTTTTATTAACACGACTAAGTATTGATTCACAATTTACCAGTGCTGGGTATCGTATTTAATACGGTACTTCCCCGTCATGAGAAGCAATTAAACTATTAGGTCTTATTTTGACTTTATTGACTTAAGGAGTTCCACGTGCGTTACACTATTAAAGATTCCTCGGGAGAAATAATTAACTCTGGATCTTCAAGAGAAGAATTAGATAATTTTGCAAAAGAACAGCATCTCTTTTGTCAGGAAGGCTACTATCTTTTAGAAATTAGAAGGCAGCAGGCCTATCAAGAACCCCTTTATTTCAGCTTATACAAAATATCAGAGGACTGGTGGGAGATTGCTACTTATTTTGACAGGGCAGAACAACACCCAGAATTCGATAGCTTCCAACCCCTAAAAACCCTGCCTGGGGTAAAAAGCTTCAATCAGCAAGACCTCGTGTTTATGCCAAAACAGTTGCTAAAGTTATTACCACAGAAAGCTCAGGGCATAGTGAGCTCTTTTTCAGAAAAGGTTCTAGTTGGGGCAAGCTCTTCCTCAAGCTCAAGCTCCTCATCAAATTCACCAGCAAGCGTAAAATGGCCAGATTGCTTTTACGATAAAAATGGTGTTTTTCTAGAAAATCCACGAATTTTTCCAGATGGACATAATGAAAACTGGGCTGAGGCCGATTTTCAATATGCCAAGGCTAATAATGGTTATGATGCCCAAGGAACTCCCTTTGTTCCCAATAGACCCTTAATGCTTGCATTCCGCCATTATCGGGAACAGTGGAACCAGTACCTGCTTGCCCCAAACGAGCAAGTTTATACTCTATGGCTAAAACAGTTTTACGAGAATGAAGATCTTGCTAATGATGAATTTTCCTATGAACCAATTGTCCGCAAAGTCATTGACCCAAAGGGTAAGGCAGAGCAGCCTTTTAGTATTCAACCCACAACGCTCTACGTCACTCCAGCCGAATTAGAAAAACAAATTCCCTTGCATGTAACTCGTGAAAGCAACGTCGCCGTCAATAATGTTATTGATAAAAGAACAGGATTAGCCTTTATACCTGAAAATAAGGCCTTTGACTCTGCCTTACTGGCTTTTGCAGAATTACCCGCTCGTTATGCGCAAATGCATAAACTCAATGATAAGCCCCTAAGCCCTCAGGAAAAATCAGAGGTTGAAGAATATGCCTATTATATGAAAAAGAGACGGGCTATCTTAGAAAGAGAACAAAACTTAAAAGCTATTTTTGAAGATACAAAGCATCCAAAAATGAGACAATTACTAGAAAAATACGGTCAAAAAAATGCAATTCCCGCAAGCGAGAAAACTGCATTTAGAAAGCATATAGAGCGTTTTTTTCATGAAGATGTTAATATTTCTGCTCAAGATAAAAACCTATTAAAGCTTTATCATCACAATTACAAAAGTTGGGAAATCGAGTTAAAAGAAGCAGAGAAAAGACTTAAAGATCTGCGTGCTTATTGCTCAGCGAGTCTTAGAGGGGGAATCCTCGAGCAAAGAGCCGCAGATTATCAACTAATCGATGGGTACAAACCTGAATCCTCACCTATTTTTCAGAACGATCTAGCACTATTTTGGATGCTCACTACCTACCGTCAGTTTTTAGATGAACTAGGGATTTCTCTAGGAGAAAACCATCATCCAGAAGTGCAACTTTTTCTTGATAAGATACGCTCAGTCCAAATTTCACCTTTATGCCGATATTTTGACGAAAAATATGATGGTCTTTATCTGTGGTTAAAAGACAAATATAGGGTTGAATTTCAGGAAATGCGCAGCAGACTTCCCAAGTTAGCATATGGGATAGTAAAGACCTTAAAATCCCATTCCGATGAAGAAGTTAAGAGCCTTATTGCTGATATTTTACAGAGGCTTAATCAATATCAAATCAATAGTTCTCTAATTCTATTAGAGAAGCTTGAGCTTATTAGTCATCAAATAGTACAAAAACCAGTTCAGACCGATAACCACGCGCAAATAGAACAAGAAGCAAAAAATTTTATTAGAACCTTAAATTTGAATTTTGATCACCTTAGTCTACTAGATAATAAAGAGCGTTCAGCAGCAAAAAATCTAGCTGACTTCAAAGAAAGACCCCTTGTGAATCTTTCTGAACAACTAAGTTTATGTCTAAGACCAAATACCCCCATTAAAAAACCGGAACCCTCCTCGTCTCTAACAGCGCAAAGCAAGAGTTTTAGGTGTTTACTCTTAGGTGACCCAGGGGTTGGCAAGTCTTGCCTGTTACTACGTTTTACTGAGGATCACTATACAGATAGTTACATCTCAACCATTGGCGTTGACTACAAACTAAGAACGATGGATGTATTGGGAGTAAAAACCAGTTTAAGAGTTTATGACACCGTAGGACAAAATCGCTTTGCTGTTGTTAATGCGAGCCGGATGATTAGACCTAATGGATATCTATGCTGTTTTGATTTAACGGATAGAGAAAGTTTCCGACATATAAAACAATGGATTGAAGAAGTTAAACACTATAACGCAGATCTTCCTATTCTAATTGTTGCGACCAAAGCTGATATGACCCAGGATCAATGTGTAACGCGGGAAGAATTCGAAAACTTCTGTGCGGAAGTCAATTATCCAGGTGTTTACACTAGTGCAAAGACGGGACTAAATGTCGAGCTTGCTTTCACAACAATGGCGGCTGACCTCTTATTAAACAACGGCTTACAATTATATCTACCTGTCCCTAAACCAACTAAGGAAGAACCATGGCTGTTTCGCTTTTATAACAAGGCAGTGAACTTTATTACATCAGAGGACAAGGAAACTCCGAATCACGAGGCTAGGCTAAAATAAGCTGGGCTAGGTAGGCACTGCAGACGTTACCTCCCAAAGACGTACGTCATGTCGAACGTAGAGAGACATCTCCTGAGTGTGGCAATGTGCTAATCCCGGAGATCCCTCACTCCGTTCGGGATGACGTGGTCTTTATCGATGTTTGCCCCAAAGAGGCTGGGGCTCTCAGCCCGAATGGATGTAATTATCCTAAACAAAAACAAGCCAATTTCTTGCACCTAATTGAGACATTGTGCATTGATTAAAACCAAACAAAGGAGTATCTTAGAATCATAGGGAGTTGGTTTTGCACGGCTAATAGCGGAAAGAGAGGAAGCCAGATTGGTGGTAGTGTGTGCATGCTTAGAGATTCTAAGAAGCCTAATCTACGTCCTGAGGAATCCACTTAGAAGAACAAACCGTTGCAAAACCGCTCACTACATACAACTTTTAAATACTATCCACTATCATTTCTCTTTCTTTAACCCACAGTTAAACCATTTTTCAACAATGCTAAGTGTTTTTGACTGAACCCAATATAAATGATACAAAGTGTCTGGATTGTTCACTTTATGGAGTTGTATTATGTTTTTGTTCAATAAAAAGCTCGCCATGTTATCCCTGTAATTACCCTACTCCAGGCATTTTCTTGTACAACCTTGTACAGCCAGCATGTTGCAGTGGGTGGTTATGTCCGAGGCTCAGGCGATTCTGTCATTGATTTTGTAACCTGCATGAAAGCTGGGGCAAAATACCTGAATTTTCGCGGCTGGGATATGGATACCAAAGCTGGCCATTTGACACCTGAAAAATCTGCATCAAACTTTCCTACCTTTGGTCATCGGCTACATGACTTTTTACATGGCCTAGCAAAAAATCCTGATGTGATTGCCAATATATCCCTGACCACAGCTGATGGCTCAGGTCAGAAACTCCCTTATTTTCTTGATCATGAAGAGTTATGGCCAACCTTTATAAACGATTTGACAACTATGGTTCTTCCTAATTTAGGGCAAGGAAAATTTACAGGAGTGGAGCTTGACTTCGAATATCCTGAGTCCGATCAGGCAGAGCGGTTCACTAGGCTGTGCGCTCAAATAAAAAGCGCCATAACTGCAGTCTATCCGGCTGGCACCTTAACAGTCACTACCTGGGCACCTCTTATACCTACATCGCTCCCTCTGTAACCGCTGCTTTGATCAATAGCATATTACCAACATCAACTGCAGAAAAAACTCTCTCACCCTTTGCAAGATTGGGATATTGGCATTTGAATGCCGATACATCAAAGCTTCATGATACTGCACATGTGATAGAGAACCTTAAAAATACCTCTGTGGCGCCAGAAAATGATTTTCCTGTAACGGTGCGCGCAGATCAAAAGCATTCTTAGTAATTTGCTAGGCTTCTCAGCCCATGGCCGTCAGGCTAAGGATTTCTGTTCATTTTCTGCACCAATTTCCTACGTGCCGCGGCTTGTCCGCGGCATCCAGCTGGATGCGAACAGGTCACTCTGAACTCCTAGATACCGCGGACAAGCCGCGGTACGTAGGCATTGGAAGCTTAGCCTGATGGCTATGGATTTTTCAGCCTGAGGGTTTTCTTAGATCCCCAGGCTGTAAAAAGAAATAGCCTATATTTTCCACTAGTAACCGAGTATTTTTCCCGATAAAAATTAACTCTTAGTGCAAAAATTTAAGAATTAAATAACTCCATTATTTCATAGATGTATGAAATTTATTTTTTAAAATTCCCTGACAAAAAACAATAATATTTATAATTATTTTTCTTAATAATCATTGAGTTAACTCATGGAGTACGCAATAAAATCACCAAATTAATTGGATTAAAAATTTGTGAAGCAGCTATATTAGGTTTATTCAAAATGTCTTATAATTGCCAGCAGTTTTTTGGCATCAAGAAAACCACCTGGTTCGGATAGTGAACCCTAAGATGGTTTTTAATTGCCAAGAAAGAAAATTTAGAAATGATTCTAAATAAGTTCAACGCTAAATATTAGAGAATTTTAGCATCGCTTTTAAGCAGGAGGATGTGCATGAATATTGTTCGATTAGGCATGGCTGCGATTTTGTCATTTTTTTTGAACCAAGAAGTAATGGCTTCTAATGAATCGAATATAACCAGCACAAAAACCGCTAAGGTTATGCAATCAAGCACAGTCACACCCTACACTGATGGTAATGAATCTATTTCACCCTCTAGCCCACAGACTGTAGGGTACAATGAAACAGCTTCCTTTACAGTCACTGCCAATCCTAACTTTAACCTCCAAGCAGTCACCGGTAGCTGTCCGGCTGGTTCTTGGAATGGTAATGTGTATACCACAGGCCCCATCACTACAACTTGTTCAGTACAGTTTAGTGCAACCATTGATTCCCTGACTGTTACCCCCAACGGTGATGGCAATGTAGAATTTTCGCCTAACTTTCCAGTAAATGTGGACTATAGCAACGCAATAGATTTCGAAGTCATCGCAAAGGCTGGCTATACTCTCCAGGCTGTCACTGGTGACTGCCCAGCGGGCTCCATGGTTGGCGATCAATATACTACCGGTGCTATTACGGCTAGCTGCTCGGTTAACTTTAGTGCAACAGCTAATACCTATAATGTGACCACCACTAGTGATGGTAATGAGACAATCTCACCTAGTTCGCAGACTGCAACCTATGGCCAACCGCTGGTGTTTAATGTAACAGCGAATACCGGCTATACACTAAATCAGCCGAGCGGGAGCTGTACACCAGGTACGTTGTCTGGAAATCAATATACTACCGGCCCCATTTTTTCTGAGTGTAATGTTGTATTTACAGCGACTATCAATACCTATCCTGTCACTGCGGCAGGAGATGACCATGTCACAGTTAGTCCTGCGACACAGAATATCGATTATGGTGCAACAGCTCAGATCGCAGTTACTCCTGCAACA
The DNA here is from genome assembly GCF_000756815.1 of Legionella massiliensis. Taxonomy (GTDB): domain Bacteria; phylum Pseudomonadota; class Gammaproteobacteria; order Legionellales; family Legionellaceae; genus Tatlockia; species Tatlockia massiliensis. The sequence goes on along the minus strand of NZ_CCVW01000001.1, from coordinate 1,669,889 downwards.
GGTTATAGTGCCGCGATAGCCAGTGATAGTTGCGGAGGTTCCTTAGTAGGCAATACCTACACTACAGGCACTATTACGGGTCCTTGCTCGGTTTCCTTTAGTTCAACTATTGATACCTATACAGTCACTGCCTCTGGGGATGACAATGTTACAGTCAATCCTGCGTCACAGACTGTTGATTACAATACAACAGGCCAGGTCACACTAAATGTTGCAACAGGCTATAGTGCTGCAATAGCCAATGATACTTGTAACGGTACTTTAGTAGGCAATACCTACACCACAGGCAACGTAACGAGTAATTGTGCGGTTTCCTTTAGTTCCACTATCGATACCTATACAGTCACTGCCTCTGGGGATGACAATGTTACGGTCAATCCTGCGTCACAGACGGTTGATTACAATACAACAGGCCAGATTACCCTAAACGTTACAACCGGCTATAGTGCTGCAATAGCCAATGATACTTGTAACGGTACTTTAGTAGGCAATACCTACACCACAGGCAACGTAACGAGTAATTGCGCGGTTTCCTTTAGTTCAACTATTGATACCTATACAGTCACTGCCTCAGGGGATGACAATGTTACGGTCAATCCTGCGTCACAGACTGTTGATTACAATACAACAGGCCAGGTCACCCTAAACGTTACAACCGGCTATAGTGCCGCGATAGCCAATGATACTTGCAACGGTACTTTAGTAGGCAATACCTACACCACAGGCAACGTAACGAGTAATTGTGCGGTTTCCTTTAGTTCCACTATCGATACCTATACAGTCACTGCCTCTGGGGATGACAATGTTACGGTAAACCCGACATCACAGACTGTTGATTACAATACAACAGGCCAGGTCACCCTAAAGGTTGCAACCGGCTATAGTGCTGCGATAGCCAATGATACTTGTAACGGTACTTTAGTAGGCAATACCTACACCACAGGCAACGTAACGAGTAATTGCGCGGTTTCCTTTAGTTCCACTATAGATACCTATACAGTCACTGCCTCAGGGGATGACAATGTTACAGTCAATCCTGCGTCACAGACTGTTGATTACAATACAACAGGCCAGGTCACCCTAAACGTCACAACCGGCTATAGTGCTGCGATAGCCAATGATACTTGTAACGGTACTTTAGTAGGCAATACCTACACCACAGGCAACGTGACGAGTAATTGTGCGGTTTCCTTTAGTTCAACTATTGATACCTATACAGTCACTGCCTCTGGGGATGACAATGTTACGGTCAATCCTGCGTCACAGACTGTTGATTACAATACAACAGGCCAGGTCACCCTAAAGGTTACAACCGGCTATAGTGCTGCGATAGCCAATGATACTTGTAACGGTACTTTAGTAGGCAATACCTACACCACAGGTAATGTAACGAGTAATTGCTCGGTTTCCTTTAGTTCAACTATTGATACCTATACAGTCACTGCCTCTGGGGATGACAATGTTACAGTCAATCCTGCGTCACAGACTGTTGATTACAATACAACAGGCCAGGTCACCCTAAACGTTACAACCGGCTATAGTGCTGCGATAGCCAATGATACTTGTAACGGTACTTTAGTAGGCAATACCTACACCACAGGTAATGTGACGAGTAATTGCGCGGTTTCCTTTAGTTCCACTATTGATACCTATACAGTCACTGCCTCAGGGGATGACAATGTTACGGTCAATCCTGCGTCACAGACTGTTGATTACAATACAACAGGCCAGGTCACCCTAAATGTTGCAACAGGTTATAGTGCCGCGATAGCCAATGATACTTGTAACGGTACTTTAGTAGGCAATACCTACACCACAGGTAATGTAACGAGTAATTGTGCGGTTTCTTTTAGTTCAACCATTAATAGCTACCCCGTAACACCTAGTGGCGATGGCAATGAAGTTTTTACCCCTGATAGTCCGCAATCTGTAAACTATAATGGCACAACCTCTTTCACTGTCACTGCTAGTACCGGTTATACCCTTTCACAAACTGTGGGTGGCACTTGCCCAACTGGTTCCTGGAGTGGCAATAGCTACACCACCGGCGCTATCACTGAACCTTGTTCGGTTTCCTTTAGCGCAACCATTAATAGCTACCCCGTAACGCCTAGTGGTGATGGCAATGAAGTTTTTACTCCTAATAGCCCGCAATCAGTGAACTATAATGGCACAACCTCTTTCACTGTCACCCCCACTACCGGCTATTCTGTTGATCAAACTGTGGGTGGCACTTGCCCTGCTGGTTCCTGGAGTGGCAATAGCTACACCACCGGCGCTATCACTGGACCTTGCTCGGTTTCCTTTAGTGCAACCATTAGTAGCTACACTGTAACGCCTAGTGGCGATAACAATGAAGTTTTTACACCTGATAGTCCACAATCTGTAAACTATAATGGCACAACTACATTCACTGTCACTGCTAATATCGGTTATACGCTTTCATCAACAGTGGGTGGAACTTGTCCGGCTGGTTCCTGGAATAGTGATCACTACACCACCGGCGCTATTACTGAACCTTGCTCGGTTTCCTTTAGTGCAACCATTAATAGCTACTACGTAGGCGGTACTGTTTCAGGCCTTAATATTGGCGAGTCAATTTCAGTCCAGAATGAAAGTCTACACCCACCTGTTACTAAAGAATTGACTCCTAGTTCGGATACCCCCCAACCCACTTTCACTTTTCCAGAGCAACTCAGTGGTTCTGCTTACACTATAACAATTACAGGATCGCAACCTGATGGACAAAACTGTGTATTTAGTAATGGACAAACAAGCATTTCAGGAACTCTTGAGGGCCAAAATGCTAAAGTCGATCTAACCTGTACGGTAAATTTACCCTACACCGAGTCCTTTAGAGACCCAACCACGCAATTGTATTGGATTTTACCAAAGCCCTATACAGGTGGGGCACAGACTGCTAATTCTGCTTGCTTAACAGCATCTACTCTAATACCACTGCCAGGATCTATGGCACTGGGCGCTTGCACAGGAACTGATGGTTGGTATAGCGGGTCGACCGGTCCAGATAATCAAGGATCAGGTGCCTTACGACTCACTGACACTACTCAAGATAGTGAAGAAGGCGGTATTGTACTCCAGCCCTTATTTGACATGAGCAATGGCCTTTCAATTCAATTTACGGCCTATGCCTATGGCGGAACTGGCGCAGATGGATTTTCCTTCTTTTTACTTGATGGAACAAATGACAACTCCATACCTGATCATCTTGGCCCTTATGGCGGTGGCTTAGGCTATGGTGATGCCTTTGAATTTAATAATGAAGGAATTAAGCACGGTTTCATTGCGATTGGTTTCGATGAAATGGGTAATTTCTCAAATAGTGGGAATCCGGCTCCTTATGGAACTCCAATCCCTAATAGTGTTGGTATAAGAGGACCTGTAGTTTATACCCCTGGTTCTCCCCCATCATATTCAGGTCTTGCTTTGCTTAATGTGCCTGTAAAACAATCATCATTCTTATATTGCCCAGGCTCAAACCCTAACTGTACTCCCACAATAGGTCGGCAAAGTATCAGCGATTATACTCTGGGCCGTAATGTATATAGGGTAGATATTGCTCCTGGCCAATGCTCACCAAGCCTTAGTAGTAAAAAACCGAAAGCAACTAAGGATATTTCCTCAGGTGCCTGTGTCACGGTGTTTATTAATGGTCAAGCTGTACCAACTGCTACTGTCTCTTTAACCCCAAATCAAAACGGAATAACTACGATTCCAGATCAGGTATATCTTGGCTATGGCGCAGCAACCGGAGGAAACACGAATATTCATGAGATCTCTGATCTAACAGTGGGTAATTACGGTTCTTTGAATACAATACCGGTCACTGTTACAGGTATTAATGATGGAACGTTGATTTTACAAAATACATTCAAAAATTCGCTGGGTGAAACTATTCAGGATAATTTGCCACTGACTAATACTGATAATGGTAGTACTAATCTCGTTATGCCTAGTTCCCTAACAAACGATACTAGTTATAACATCACTATAGTCGAGTACCCTGATGGACAGAATTGCACTATATCTAATAACTCAGGACCAATTAACAATAGTTTTCCGACAGTTACCGTTAGTTGTTATTGATCTTTAAGCGAAATCCGGGAAATCGGATCACTGTTCCCGGATTTCGCTGCGCTGCATCAAGGCTACGGTTTTGCAACAACATTCACAGAAACCCGAACAGAATCAAACAATTTCATTAGTCATTACCAACAGTTTCAATAAGATTTTCTATCTCATCATTGTTAAAGAAATCCGCCAACACAAAGCTAGATTTATTTTTAAGGATATCGCCAAAGATAAGGAAATGTTTTTCGTAATAGATTGAATCCAAATAGTCAGTTATATTTTTTTTAAAAACAACATCAGATTTTTTATTTTTTTTAAATTGATTCAGGTCAATAATCTTAGCTTGCTGTTCGACGTCGCGCTCTATAATGTTTTTTTCTTTCTTCATCATATGTCTATAAAGAGACTCTATTTTTTTTAAGGTAATTGCATCAACTTTCAGAAATTGGGAGAGAATTTTAAGAAAGCATAACTCTTTATACTCATGAGTTTGTTTATAAATGTATTCTTGAGACCAATGAGTATTTAGAGTAGTAGAGACGATATCTAAAAAAACGCTCACAGACCATTCTGGCATAGCGCGTTTAGCCTTGTTCTCATTCCTCCAGACAAACTCCAAGCCTTTAGCAAAAGCAGTTATTAGGTCATCGACTAGAGACTCATCTTGCGCCTGGAATAAATAATTAGAATATCGCTGCTTGGCTTGTTCCACCCAGATATCGAATAAGGATTTTGCAGTCCCTTTTATTTTAAAGATTAAGGTTGATTCCAGAACAGCTTTAAAATAAATAGAATTTTTATCCACGGCTAAAACCCCTTATATTTCTCTCGGCTAAGAGTACCATTCAGATCTGCGATGTAGTAGGAAAAATCAATTGAGCCAAACTTCATTGATCTATAATTAATTACTTGGTTACATTTTTGACCTTGTAGAGGAACAAAATAATGGGTGCAAATTTTTTTAATCTACCAAGAGAATACTATCTCAGTCTGCCAACAAGAACCTTAGTAGAGTTAACTAGCTCAGATAGGCAACTTGCCTCTCAGCTAACAACTGCACTATTTCTAAAAAGGGATGCCGAAGCTATTAAACATCAAACAGCGCTATTGAAACAATGGAGCTCGCTTAGTGCTAAATCGCTGCCTGCCCGTATTCCCGATATTCAAACCCTATTAAAAGCACTTCCATTCTTAGGTATACCCCCACTATGGGGATTAGCGCTTATTGCTAAGAAAAACAAGGTAGTTCTTGCTGGAGTCCCCGATGAAATTTTTGAGTTTTTCTTTACACACTTTAATGAATCATCAAAAATTCTCGACTTAGCCCCACTAATTCCAATTATGAGCGAAGAGCAGAAAAACCGTTTCGCCAATCTTGTATTTACTAAACTAGATAGTTATGGATTTTCTCGTCATCTTGCATTACAGCTGCTGCAAGACTGTTCGTTTAAAATGAGCGACGGGCAAAGTAAGGAGCAAATTGCTTTGTTCCTAGATAAGATGAGCAATACATTTTTTAGGATAGAGGAGCTGAACGATGATTTTTCTGATCTGGCAAAGTTAATAACAACAGCGCAATTTGATTCTTATGCAGATGAGTTCCTCAAGCAATTTCCTCAGGCTGAAGCAGATCAAGATAAAAAAACGATTAACAAGCTCTTACGAGATCTCTCTTATTTATCGGATAGAATGTCTCAAGAAAAAAGACAGTTAGTCACTCAAAAATGCATTGAACACTGGGAACTTATTATTCCTTTACCCGGTCAGACTTCAGTCTTGATCTCTGCCTTCATGTCTGAAATGGTTAGTGACAAGCGTGAGGCTTGTATTAATCGGCTAATTACTAGTTACAGTAGTGATTTAAGTCAATTAAATCAGTTCAAAATAGGAGTTCTTAGTCAACTCATATCTTATGCAGGTGATGCCCAGTTAGAATCCTGTTGTGAGATGCTTAAAACCGTTGTAGATCGATATGCCCAATGTGATGAGGAGGAGCAAGATTACATCAGTGATGATTATAGAGCTGCCCTGGAACATCTTCCTTCCTTTGCCCAAGGGATGAATGCCGAGCTGAAAACGCATCTTGTCGAACAAGTTTTAGCTATTAAAAAAGATTACTCACAGTGGATGACGAAAACACATCTTCTCTCACTTCAAGTACTTTCCGTTTTGACTGATTCAATGAAGGATGAAGACGTAGCCGCATCTATGGATCTGCTTTTAAGAGAAGATCTTGCTAGGGGAAACACTGTAATTACTTTAGGTAGTAGACCTACCCCTCTAACTATTAATTCAATGACAGCCATGGTTCGAAATGCGTTCATAACCAATATGTCAGCCCCTCAAATCAATGCCTATACCTCTAAGCTGATTCAAAATTTGGATGAAGCAAACAGCAGCCCAAGCGACCTAATAAAAAGTCTTTCATACTTTATCCCTAGAATGAGTAAGGAGAAGAAAATTGAATATGCTGACAAAATACTTAGGCATTTTGAGCAAGGCAATATCACAGTAGACGATGTATTTAGGTTTGGTTTAAAACCACTCGCAAAAGAAATAACCCCTGATCAAAGAAAGGCTTTTATCAACGCGCTCCTTAACAAATTAACCCAGGCAACTGATAATCCCCCTATCAATATCCTTAGCTATTTGGCTGACTTCATAGACGCTATGGATCAGGAACAAGCTAATCTTTGCATGAGAATAATCTTTAGCTATTTAGATAATAAAAATCTGCAAGTAGCTAGTGATGCTCATTCCCTATTCCACTTATATGCACAAAGAACCAACCTTAACCCTGATCCTCTAACGCTTTATGTGACTAAACTAAAAAACGATTTTGATGCCTGGAAAAGAGAAAACGCTGCTAATAAAGCAGAAGATATTGCCCTCCGTCCCTTACCTCTCTCACTGCTTCGAGGATTAGCTGTCGTAACCTCCTTATCTGATGAGGAGACTACAGAACGTCATAAAGAGTTTTATTGCGAATTACTGAATGCTGGATTCAGCGAAATACCAAAGCAAGCATCCGAAATTCCTGACGAGATACAAAGGATTCAAATGCTGATTTGGTTAGCTACAAGCAGTTTCGGCAATATACTACTCATACTGACCGATGAGCTAAAAAACGCTTATATATCCATAGTAAGCTCTTGGTTGGATTCTAATTTGTATATACGCCCGCAAATTGAAAATAGCCTCCATGATTATTTGATCAGTGAACTATATAAAAACCCCGAATTAGATCTCTCATTTTTACTTCATGCTATTCATCAATCAAAATCATCTGACTGCCGTAAGTGGGCTGCCAAATTGCTTGAAAAGATCTTAGTTGAACTCAATATTGAACTGATAAGCAGGGCTGAACTTCCTGAGGAGCTCAATGAACCACTGAGGAAAGCTTTTGTTTCCTTGCTAAAACAAATTGAATCGGTTGATAAAAATGAGACTAATGTTGAATATGCTCAACTTAAAGCAACAGCAATGCTATGCGCAGCTAATTTCTCAGAGCATTTGATCTTGCAAGAAAATACTCGATTGGATAATAACTAGTCAGTTATTCCATTTGCGAATACCCCATTCCAAACTTTCCTACCAACTTAAGGATCACTAAATATTCTATAGATAAAATCTCGCCCATCGCATTAACTTGTAGTTAGCATCGGCCTTTTCATGACATAAGGATCGTATTATGCAAAACCCTTTATTCTATCTCCTCGCCAATATTCTTAATCCTCTGCAAAATAATCCGCAATCAAAATTAAAAATCGAGGAACAAGTCTATAGCGTAATTTTTAAAGAAGGAGGAATTTATAACAATCCTTATTATTTAATTAAGTTACCCATCTATCCAAAATTACAAATAAGAGGGAGGGAATATCCAATTAAAGAGGGCCATGTCACTATTTTTAGTGAAAAAAGCCACGATGAGGGATATTTGAGTGCTTATCATGTCACCCTGCACTTAGGACCTGTCTTAGTTCGAGTGTATTTTAACGAAAATGATGAGCTTGCTATGGAACCCAAAGCATGGCTTTACAATGAAAAAGAGAATAAACCTGTTTCGCCTTTACCTAACTTTTTTGATGATAGGAATGATAGTAACTTAATAAGTCTATGTGCAATTAATTCGGTTTCTCAATTGATCAGAAAACTAAGAGAACAGGAACAAGAAAAACGAGCCAAATTGGAAAATGAATATAATGGATTGCTCAGAGAGTTAGAGAACAATACCCTAGATAACCAAATAAAACGTAAATCCTATGTAAGTGGAATAACAAAATGTATTGAAAAATTAGAGGAATTAAAACGCTGCTCTCTCGATCCTGCGAGTTTGGATGCCCTAATTAAAATACATGCGGGTCAATTGGAATTTGTTAGAGAGCTTCTGACATCAGCGCAACAGACACCACAAGAGCCAACTTCTCCAAGAAAAACATCCTCAGATCAAGATGAAGAAACTCCTTTGCAGGCAAACCTGGTAAGGCTGCCTAACCCAGCAGTTACCCGATGGAAAGACTTAGTTAGTAATGTGAAATTATTAACTAAAAAACCAACCTTATCCCCTGATACAGCAAAGGAACTAAAAGCATCTTTAACTGAATTAGAAAAGACCTTTTTTGGATCGAATTTTATAAAAGAGAAAAATCAATTTGATTGCTTGGGCTTGTTTTTAACCTCAAGAAATAAACTAGGTGCTTTCTGCTTAGAATGTTTGAAAAATGGAGAGGATGAGGACGCTGAACCTTATTATACTTATTTAACTGATATCCCCTTAACTTTTATTGAGAAATGCATCCAAGACGATAACGCAAGAACAATTGGAAAACTTTTAAAAAGAGGAAAAATTTCTTTAAATACTGTGTTATCTGATGGCACAACAATGTATGAAAAAGCATTTATGGATGAGCGTATTGAAACTAACTTGCTGTTTTATAAGCTAGGTGTTCCTTTAGGTGCTGTATTTATAAAAACACTGTTTCAATCGTTCTCCAAGGGAGAACTTGACTTAAATTTAATAGCAAAATCGATGAAGATTAATGCTATTCTCCTACCCAAAATTCCTGTTCCCCTGTGGCCTTCAATTTTCGACTCCACACTTAAAAACTTAGATAGTTACCGCCAAAGTTTATTGCCATATAGCACCTATAGATCGCAGTCCAAATCAAGAAAATCAGCAAAAGAAAATGAGATAAAAGACAATAGAATACAGCTTGTTGATTTTTTCATTGAAGCAATAAAATTTGGCTATTTTATTTCTAAAAACTCCCCAAATGCATTGCAGAATACTTTAGAAGAAGGCCTTGAAAAGCAAGAGGGATTAAAGAGTTTAATGGAGTCACTCAACATAAGTCCCGATAATTTAGGAACAATAATTATTCCAGAAAATATTGTGAATATTGCCTCTAATATTGGCATTAAAATAATAAAGCCTTTTACTAGTTTATTTGCTTTATTTAATCAAAGAATTAATAATTTAACGCCTGACAAACAACGTGAGTTTGTACAATTAATGCTGCTGGTATCCAAAGAAAGAGAAGCTACAGACCCCCTTCGTTTGGGAGCTAAAGAAGGTGAAACAGCTAATACAAATAAGTCATTAAATAAATTAGTTGCTTTTGGCATTAATGATTTAAAAATTACCCCCTCTCAGATTATGGCAATATTTCTACCGATGATTGTTGATTTAGGGAGTGCGTTTTCGGAGATAACCGCGTCATTTCCTCAGTTGGGGAATCTAGAAACAATTTTCCAAAGGCCTGGGGTAAGCAACTTGCCTCAGTTTGGAGGTACAAGCTCATCATCAAATAGCTTGACTAGCAATAATAGCAACGTGCTTAGTACTAGCTCATGGGGTACAGGTTTTTCATTTTGGCAAAATCTACCTGGTATTAGTGATATTACTGAAGAAGAGGATAAAGAGGATGAGTTCACTCAAGATTGTACTTTGATGTAATAAATCCTAGACCACATCAGATATTTTAAATGAAACCTTGTTTACGCTGCGCTCTGAGGAATACTGGCATTTTTTTAAACTGAAAACATGTGCAATATAAGTTCTTTCTGTTTTTTTTATGTCATTTCCGCGTAGGCGGGAAACCATCGTGCAAACAAAGTGAGGAACCACTTTGAGAAATGGTTTCCCGCCTACGCGGGAACGACACACATATAAGTCAAAGTAACTGATCAATATTCATATAGGTATCTAAATGATACTTAGATTAAAAAAATGTTAGGATCACTCAGCGCTACATCAAGGTTTTCCTTTTTAGCTGCCAAGATCTGTGGATGAAGAAATATGCTCAGCCAAGCGATCAAAGGAGTCATATTTGAATAAATCAAGCGGATCAATGTTCAACAGTGCGTTCAATATCATGCGGATAATAGTTATGACCTCGGATAATAATTAAATCTTTAGAGCGTCCAGTTACATAGAGCTCATTATCACGCATAAAACCAAGGTCTCCTGTGCGAAAATAGGGGCCTGTTCCATCAGCTAGATAGGAGGCAAAAGCATTATCTTTATTGGCTAGATCGCCCCAATAACCCTGCGAAACATAGGGTCCACGCAGCCAAAACTCACCAATTCGATTGCCGCTAACAAGCTGTTTAGCTTCGGGGTCAACAACAATCACCTCAGCCTCAGGCAGCAATTTTCCACAGCTATAAATCGCTTTGCCATTCTTACTATCCGCAGCTAACTCTGACACTAAATGATGTTTCAAATCATTTTCATCGACACCTAAGAGCCCAGGATCTTCATTAGCCATTTTGGTAGAGACAGCAACAGTTGACTCAGCCAAACCATAGGCAGGTAAAAAAGCATTGGATTTAAAACCACAGCTGCGGAAGTACTCGCTAAAATTATTGACTGTCTCTTCGCGGATAGGTTCTCCACCTGACATAGCAACCCGAAGTGAGTCTAACCTTAGATTAGACTTTTGTTCCTCAGTAATTTTTTTCACACAGAGGTCATAAGCAAAATTAGGAGCAGAGGTAATAGAGCCCCCATGTTTAGAAATACTCCCAAGCCAATTATAGGGATTTCTGAGGAAATCAAAGGGGGGCATAAACCAACAGTCAGACTGAAATTGAATTGGGCCAAATAAATAACCGATTAGCCCCATATCATGATAGAAAGGAAGCCAATTAACAGCCACATCACCAGAGGTAATTGCAAGATTGTGCTTTAGTCCATCCAGATTGGTAATCACATTAGAGTGACTTACAATAACCCCCTGAGGTATCCGAGTTGAACCAGAGGTATATTGAATATAACAAGGCTTTGAGGCATCAATCTTAGTTCGCCCCCACTCAAATTTATTTGCGTCCTCATTTAGAGCATCAACATTAATCCAATTAAATCCCGCATTGCTAATTTTACTATGAATAAAATCAGTTTCACGCCAACTAATTTTTGTAATAAATCCGAATATTTATTCAAAAAATAGCAGCGATTTATATTTGCTTAATTTTGGATATAGTTCCAATTTTGTTAGTTATTATTTTCTCTGAAAGCACTAGTTTTTGCTTGGAATTTCTAATGACATTTTCAAATCTTAAAGCAGATTAAACATTAAATGGAGGAGGCAAAGGAATAGAAATTACACCAGATAAAATACAGCCATAAAATGCAGAAATAAAATGAATTCCCGGCGAAAATAGTAAGATTACTTGACCGCCAACCTCTGCTTTACTTTGAATTACAGCAGCAATTTTTTTAGCTTCTAGCAATAGTTCAGCAAAGCTAATTGATGTTGATTTATGGGTATCACAGGACGTAAATGTGAAGGATTTTTTTGGATTTTCTCCTGCAGCATTTTCTAATATATCAACTAAGTTTTCATTGTAATCTAGCATGGCAACACCCCAACTCCATAGTGTCTTTACCAGAGCAATAGCTTGAGTTGTTTCCATCCAGAGTCAATTATGCTTATTTTTTATTTTAAAGAGAGGTAAATTCCGTTTGAAATTACTTAAAAAACTGCAATCTATTTGTTATATATTATCCGGCAAAAAGCTCGCAGATAAGCCGATACATTTTTTCAGTATAGTCCATGTTAAAAAACATTTGCTCATTTGTTGAACAAAATAATCCAAGAAATAGTTGAATTGCTCATCAAATAGGCTAGAGTTGATTATATGGCTGAAGCAAATAGCCTTCTAATGAGAAGTTTTTAAGATATGATTAAAACTAATTGTTATGTGAATTCTGATTTTTATGCTCATGAGCAAACACTTTTTGATAATAAATTAAACTATGTTGGTCACGAGTTAATGGTTCCTAACCTCGACGACTATCGAGTTTTAGAAAACAACGCGGAAATTCTCTTTCACAACAAAAATGGCTTTGAAATAATTTCAAATATTTGCAGGCATCACCAGGCTATCATGCTGGAAGGTCAAGGCAATTCAAAGAAAATTATCTGTCCTATTCATCGATGGAATTTTAGTAATGAGGGTAAATTATTATTGTCCCCGCAATTTGACGTACCACCTTGTTTGCATTTACCAACAAAAAAATTGAGTAATTGGAATGGTTTACTTTTCTCTGGCGAGCAATCCCCCCTGCCAGTTCCTGTTGATGATCAAGCAACAATCTTGGCTAGCTTGGATTTCAGTGATTATGCTTATTCCAACTCTGTTTCCTTTAACCATGAATTCAACTGGAAGATTTTTATTGATAATTATCTCGATGATTATCATGTCCAACCCTTTCATCCCGGGCTGAGGAACTTGGTTGATTGTACAAAAATCTATTGGGAGTTTGGCAAAAACTATTCCATTCAAAAAGTCGGTGCACAACGAAATTTATTAAAAAGTGGCCCTCTAATTCACTCTAATTGGCATAAGGCTATCTTAGATTATCGCAATAACCGTCCACCAGAATTCGGAGCCATTTGGTTTTTACTCTATCCCAACATTATGGTCGAACACTACCCAGAAATGCTTACTATCAGTGTTGTTTTGCCCGATGGCCCAGGGCGATGCATTAATATGGTTGACTTTTTTTACCCCAAACAGATTTTGCAATCAAACACAGAACTCGTTGAATTATCACAATTAGCTTATGAAGAAACGGCAAGGGAAGATGAGATTATCTGTGAACGCATTTTTAAGGGAAAAAAATTGCTAGTACAACAAGGCCTCAATGATTCAGGAATTGTTCATATGCCAAGCGAAGCAGGAATTCCTTATTTTCATCAATATTTATCAGAACAACTAGGGCCTGTTGACCCTTGACCCTAAGCAACCAGGTGCATAGTGGAACCAATTTACTTAAAGGGTAATGAGCATGCAGTCATGCTTCTTTATGGGCTAAACGGCAGTCCCTTGGAAATTATTTATCTAGCCACCAAACTCAATGCAGCAGGCTTCACCGTGGAAATTCCTCATATCCAGGGCTATGCCTACCAAGCTGGTCAAGAAATTTTTAACTCTTCTGAGCGTTGGATAGAACAAGCGATGGAGCATTATAAACATCTGAACCCTTTGGCATTAAGAATCTTGAACGAAGAGCTATGGCCTCTAAGGGAATGGCAGAAAATGCCGTCTCGATTACCGGTGGCGCGAAAATTTCATTATTCAAAATACATCAGGCTCATCTATTGAACCATTTAACCCTTAAAAATTTATCGCTAGTCTCCTGTCCAACCCTCATTATTCATGCCAAAGAAGACGACACAGCCAGTTTGAGAAATGCGGATATTATTCAGGAAAAAATTTCCTCAACGTCTATTGAAAAACTGTTTTTAGAAAACAGCTATCACATTATTACGGTTGATAATGAGCGGGAAATTGTTGTAAAGGCCTGTGTTGATTTTCTTGAGAATAGGATAGTCCTGTCACAGTAACGCAGCCTGTCGCGAAGGATGACAGACACCGCCATTAAGTTGAGGAAGGTTTTGTCATTAAAGGAGGCGGGAAACTATTCCTAAGAAGCACAGTGCCAATATAGAGATGGTTTCCCGCCTTCGCGGGAATGACAAATGCCATTAAAGGAGGCTGCTCTGGATAACGGAATGCAGGGGAATTTACAAGGTTTTATGATAGCACCCAGCCAATAAATCATAAAATTCTGCTTTATAAATAGAATCTTGAGGTATAGCTCGATAACTGTCTTCAGTTACCCTAGCCCCATGTTCAAGCAAGATTTTTACAACATCAACCTTATTAAGCATAAGGGCAAAATTTAGATAGCTCATTGGCTCAGACTCTAAGTCCAGATAGGGATTGCTGCATAAATAAGCAACTAAATCAAATTGGCCATACACTATTGCATAGTTCAATACCCTATCACCTAGTAAGTCTTTTTCATTGATCAATCGAGGACAAATTGTTAGCAAATGTTTCAATAAACGATAATGCTTTGTTAAGCAGGCTACATGAAGCAGGGTTTTTCCCTGAAAAAGAGTTGTTGTATTTTCAGGCCCTTTTGTTTGTAAAATATCCGTTTCTGCAAGAGGTTCTATAAGCCCCTGTGTTGCAGCCAAATGGAATGCTTTAATAGTCGGATTCACTGAGTTTTGCAAACGTTGCTCCAACTCTTGAACGTCATTTTCTAGCTCTTCCTGAAAGATTAGATACTGATTACTAAGGTTCACAATCGCTTGCTTCATCTTGTTAATATCTGGCAAACAGGTTTCCGCTACCTGATAACCAAATAAAGGCTTGCTAGGATTCTTACTAACAAAAAGGCTATCCATCATGCCAATTTTTACTACATCGACTAATTCTTCTGTTGAAAACAAATAAAAAACATTTGGGTTATAAAAAACACAGACAGGATATCCTTGCTGGATGAGCAAAAAGTTGAGCATGATATTAACAAATACACGTAAATTGCCGTCTTCAAAAGGATGAAGTAGTAACATTTTTTTTGCACAGCCTACGATTACCAATAATTCAGCATCCATATTTTCGGCAACTTGTATTTGAGTTAAGTAATCATCAATAATTTTTTGGGCTTCATTAGCAAATAAATCAGTATTTGCAGGTGGTATGAAAGAAGGAGGATATTGGTCGCTGTTCTCATAGATAGCTTTTGCCTTATTCATTATAGAAAAATAACGAGGGGACAGAAGATCAATCTCTCTAGAGATCTCGGGCACGTACACCTTTATCGCCGCACCAAGAATATTTCCCCGCTGATCATAGGACTCAGCTATTCTAATCTGTTCTTTAATGCCCTCTATCGTGCACATATCTTTATGAAAGGGCATTGCTTTCATTCGGACATCACGAAATTTGCCTGTCACAGTAGCTTTGAACTCACCTTTAAGTCCGTGGGTAGCAGCTTCATGAATTGCAAGCAAAAGCTCTAGAGAGAGAGGTTGATTAATAGTATTAATTGCCTGAATAAATCCATCATAGAAACGTCTGACACAATCAGGCTCGCGTTCTTCAAACCCATTTTGGCCATTTTCTATAATATGCATATCGCCATCTACAAATAACTGGAAAAACCGTTTTTTGGGGAATTGATTTAAAAACTCCAGTCCTCTTCGAATTTTCCTTAGGTTAATACCATTATTTTCTATTTTTGAAATAGTCATTCGATTAGCTTCTAGTTGTTGGTCTCTTAACAAGAAACCTCAAAAAAGATTGAATTTTATCCATGTAGAGCAACAAAAATCCAATTACTTGTGTTGATATGTCATATTGATAAGTTTGATGCGGGAAACTTCCTATACGATGAGAATTCCATGTTAGATTTAGATTTTGTATTGTTAACCACTTCGAAGAGACTTTAATTCTCAGGAAATGAATCGTGAAAAAAATAATATCAAAGTACGGTAGCTATCTTCGCGCTGACTTTATTAAGAGCCCCTTTAGCGTGTTTGGAAAAAAAGCTCAGGGTGCAAGAAAAATAACTATCTCCAAGTCTGCAAATTGGTCTAAAAGAAAATTTCAAAACCCAGAGCCACTTGCCAATGACAGCTTATGGACATTGATAAAAGGGGCTAGAGGGGCTATAAGTTCCAGGCAATATACCTCACCAAAAACTCCGCTTGAGTTCAGAGCTCAACACTTAGCAGATCCTCCAGTTAATGGCTTGCGTGTTACCTGGTTAGGACATGCTTCAACACTTGTAGAAATCGACGGCAAAAATATACTTCTTGATCCTTTCTGGGGTAAGAGAGCTTCCCCTTTAAAACGATTTGGTCCACAGAGGTGGTATAAGGCACCTCTTGCTCTTGAGCAATTACCCTTTATTGACGCTGTTGTTATCTCACATGATCACTATGATCACCTGGATTACCCAACTATTGTTGCTATGAAGAACTGGTCAACACAGTTTATTGTCCCTCTTGGCGTTGGCGCACATCTTACCCATTGGGGCATTGCTGAAAAGCAAATTATTGAACTCGATTGGTGGCAAGAAACAAAAATTGCTAATGTCACAATAGCCGCTACCCCAGCCCGACATGCCTCTGGGCGCTATCTCTTCGATCGCGATAGCAAGCTTTGGGCAAGCTTTGCCTTTATTGGTGATACAAAGCGTGTCTATTACTCTGGAGATACAGGAACTATGTCCGCTGCCTTTCAGGAAATAGGCAACAGATATGGTCCCTTTGATATCACTCTGATGCAAATTGGCGGCTATGATAAATCCTGGCCTGATTGGCATATGTTTCCTGAGCAGGCAGTTGAAGCGCACCGACTGGTAAAAGGAAAAATGATGCTTCCCGTGCATTGGGGCTTACTGAATCTCGCTTACCATGGTTGGACAGAGCCTGTTGAACGCGCGTTACAAGCAGCAAAACAGCAGAATATCCACATCGTAGTACCTAAGCCTGGGCAAAGCGTAGAGCCAGTTAGCCCTATTCCCTTTGAGCGTTGGTGGCCTGAGCTTCCCTGGAATGCTCTGGAGAATAAGGAGTTGGTGCAATTGGAAGAAAGCAGTTGATGAGGGGAAGCTCAAAATACTTAAATCAAAAACGGAATTATTTTATAAGGCACAAGACTACAGTACTCTTTCCAATTTTGACCATATTTCTCAGCACAACGTCTATCATCACGAAAAGCGCGGTCTAACAGAAGAATCGCTAAGAAACAAACATAAAAATAGGGAGAAAAATAGCTAAAAAGAGCAGGAACCGACCAGAAAAAGGCAGCAGTTATTTCTGGAACATAATGAAAATGTCTTGCAATACCCCACCAGCCTGAGGCCAGAAGAACCGTGTCCTTTGTCTCCCCATCCAGCGTTTTATACTGCACTAACAATAGCTGAGGTTTTCTCCCCCAAATTTTACAGCGCCCTTCCGTTTCCCTAACTAACATACGTTGCTTATCTGCCAAATAATTAATAACAATACTGACTGTGCCTAGGATAAGAATGATAGCTGCCCAAGGAAAGCCTAGCTCTATTGGATGAATCACAAGAAACATAGATGGCGAGGTGTAAACGCAGGGCACCCATACTAAGCAACCCCAGCAAATATAAAATCCAGCCCTATCATGCATGATATCCAGTGAGCGCAAATATCCTTTTTCCCAAAAGAAAAATTTTGCCAGGTATATGCCTTGCAAAGCAGCAGAGATCAGCATTGAATTACTTAGCCCTGTCAATTCGCTTTGCTTTGCGCAATAGGAAATAAGAAATACGCCCCATGACATCATTCCCAAACGACAGGTAATCAGCTGTTTTATATTCCAACCGCCAACTTGCGGATATAACTCTGTGCCCCAATAGTAATCAAATAGGAAATTTTTGCTGATACTTGCATCGCTTGTTGAAGGGAAAAAACGGCCTTTTAGATATAACAATAAGCAGAGAAAGAGGCTAAAAATATTCAGTGCACCTAAGATAGAACCCAAATTATCGTAAAGGATAGTTGCAGGAAATAAGTTGAATCCGAAGGAAGCAATAGAATAGGCAAGCATCGTGATAGCAAAGGCTAAAATGCCATTTTCTTTATAAGTTGGCACATTCCCCTTAGGCGTAACAGGACCATGGAAAATTTTTCCGGGTAATAAGCGCATTAAAGCCATTTCAAAGGCAATAAAGGAGGCAATAATAATCCAAGCAGTACTAGAACCCCCAAAATAAGGCTGCCAGACATTGAAAAGGGTTTGTGCGACACCCTCTTTAGTCAATAGAAGCCATAGGTTATAAAAGGATCCGTCTAATTTTGTATTGCTGTACCACATTAGCATTACAAAAGGAGGACAAACCAATATAAGGAAAAGAGGTCCTAGGGTGTTTCGCAAATTAGCACTCATTACATATCCTTAATTCTGAGACTAGAAGAATTCATTAAAATCCTCATCCGCCCTGCGGGCACCTTCTCCCTAAAAGAGCGAAGGATTTTTCCTATTCCCTTCGCCCCTCCGGGGAGAAGGTGTCTGCAGGGAGGATGAGGGGCGCTCAGGGTGACTGCCATTAAGTTAAGGGCATTTGTTATTCCCGCGAAGGCGGGAAACCATCTCTACATTGGCACTGTGCTTAGCTAGAAATAGTTTCCCGCCTTCGCGGGAATGACAAAACCTTCCTTAACTTAATAGCAGTGGCGCTTAGGGTGACGAGACTGAGTCTACCGCCTAAGTGCCGCTATCTAATCACCGCATTCCATTCTAAATCCTCAGAGCTACATTGAAAAGGAGGGTTCCTGGCTTTCATTCTTCGGCGAACTATTGAAACAATCTCCTGCAGCAAATAAACCAAAGAGACTAAGGCCGCCAACGCCAAAGGCTGCCGCTCCGACACCCCACAAGATTGGATTAACCATAATAAGCCCAACAACAAGTAAGGCTCCACCCGCCACAAAGGCAAAACCAGATAAACACTTAAGGTAGAATGAGTAATTAGTTGTTCCTTCATTCTTTTGAGTATTTACAAACTCAATATCGATGTTTTGCGATGAGCCAAATCCACTTGGTCTAGCTGTCACAATAAAGTCATCTTGTAGCTTGAGGACTGAAAAATCCATGTTTTGCGATGAGCTTAATTCACTTCGTCTAGCTACCAAAATAAAGGCATCTTGTGGTTTGGGGGCTGAAGCAAATAATCTAATAGGTCCATTCTCTTGATTTTGGGTGGGTAGTTCCACATAAAATTGACTATCAAAATGCTCGCCTTTTTCTGTCCCATCAATAAAACTAGCGACAATACCCGCACCTTCAAAAAAAGCATTAATCTGAGTTACCTCAACAGTACTCGCAAAGCTAACTAGGCCACTTTCTGCGATATAAGTATTGACTTGAGTTTGTGATGCCCAAGCACCTTCATCGGAGAACATTGCTTTATTTTCAATTTCAACACGCAGATCATCGACCCGATGCAAGCCATAAAAATTTTCTAACCCGACAAAAGCACCATAGATTCCCTGATTTGTTTTGATTTTACTTTCAACTGCATATTGATTAGAACGACGAGGGGCAGCGATATGAAGTTCTATCTCCGGCGGCGCCCCCTTCCATCCCCTTCCCTTGCTAAGGGTAAAACCATTTATAACGTGTTTCTTACCTTCTGGCAGCGAATTAAGAGTATCTAGTACTGCATCACTTAAACGAAAGTCTGGAACAATCCAGAAATTATCTCCAGGCCATCGTTCGAATGGCCTTAGCCACTTCTCTTTTTGCGCAATTTTTGTAGTGAAAATGACTTCGTCAGCATTTTCAATATGCACAAAACCGTTCTCCTTACTATGCAAAGCTGTATATAGCTGCGGACATCTTGATTTTACTGCACTAAGAAATTGGCCTCTGTCGGCCAAACTAATTGTAAATTCAAAGTCTAAGGTTTCTCGCTTCGGAGAATTTAACAGTGCGGCCCAGTCAATATCATCGATCAGCGCATCTAGCTCTTGCAAAGCTATTTCATAGTCTAGATTGACAATGACCTGTCTTCGTTGGTTTTGATCCAGACCTGCGTAAGCAATTAAAAATTGTATCGCGTGCATAGGAGAACGCGTAAATCGATCGCTGAGTACAGCTGAGTCTGCTGCATCATACTCACTTTGGATTTCATTCAAGAGTAGAAAAACTTTATTTTGTCTTAAGTCAGCCAGAGTACTTATGGTCATTTTTAATACCTACACATCAAAAAATGATGCAAGGATAACAGGACTGCAACTGTTGATTAAATAACCATAATTGAATAGTTACTATTTAAAAATGATAACTTAGACGGGCGCTAACTGAGTAAAGAAAAGGGAAATAGGTGTCAGAAGGACTTAACTGAGACTCTCCATAGCCGGCAGTATAATTTCCGCCAATTTCGACCATAGCATGTTGACCCAGGCGATAGTTCAGACCTCCGCCAAAGGTAGGGCTAACGCGCCAATCCTTCACAAGAAGATCGTCACGATGAATTCCAGCGACTCCAGCACTAAGAAATACTCGGAAGGGAGTTTGTAAAATAGGCAACAGAATCTTACCCATTAGATTTAGAGTTTCTGTTTTGGTAACTAATTTAACATTGTCATCATGATCAAAACTAAACAGGCTATCTTGATCAAAGAAAACCTTTGCTTTAGAAAAACGCATGTAACTTGCCTCTAAAGCAAGAGCAGGAATAAATTCATAGCCCGCTAGTACGCCCCACACCCCGCCCCCCTCTTTTGCACGAAGGGGAGTGGATAAACTCAGTGCTACATTCTGATTTTCCTTTGCTGGTACTAATCCTTTCCAAGTAGTCGAGCCATAGCCTCCAAGAAAACCAAAATACGCGCCTCGACTAAAGGGAGACGATGTAATTCCATCGCCATAGCAAAAGAACGAACACAACTCTAAGAGAATTAAGCTATAGATCTCTAATTTTCCAAACTTCATTGCAAGAACCAGTCTCTTTGATCAAACGGGACAACTGCTATAATTGGAGCTGCAAATTCGTCCTTGAGAATCCATACCGCCATCTCTAAAGCAATGCCAATTATCCATACAATCTTGCGCAGATGTCTCATGCTGTCTCTTACAAGCCTGCTCAAGCGATCCGTACATAGCTACTATCCGCCAATACAATTGATTCATATCCTCACACATTCCAGAAGGAAGCCCAAACTCTACGCAATGGCATTTGGCAACTGATTTAAATGATGCGCAAAACAAGGGATCATTAGTAGGCTTAGCCTTAAGGCAAGAGGTTGCAGCGAATGAGAGTGATATAAACAAAGAAAATATTGCAATTAAGCCGAGCTTTTTTAACATGTCCAATCTCTTTATAAATTTTAGCTCTCGATTCTATCAGAACATTAAATAAATGGAATGTGAATTATAATTAATTCTCTACTTGACAATAATGGGTTAGCCCCTTATCTGTTCCGGGATAGGATATTAGATATTTAGATCCCGCGGTCAAGCCCATAGGTATCTACACAAGTGTCTGTAATAAGGTCACGTCCCTCCTTGTTTCAACACTACGTCATCCAGAGCGCAGCGAAGGATCTCCGGGATTAGCACCGTGCCACATTCAGGAGATCCTTCGCTGTGCTCTGGATGACGTGGCTTAGGGATTACAGACACTTGTTTAGATACCTATGGGTCAAGCCGCGGGGCTACAAAGCCGGCTTAAATGTCAGAAGACCTGATTGATTCAAAAATTTCTAATACTTGCTGTCTAAGTAATTCTTGAAATTCTGAGGTTAAATTCGCTGATACAACTAGATAAGGTTTATGGTTTTCCATTCGTAAAAAACAAATATCAAGAAAATTGTCTATTGTTAATAAGTCATGTTTATTGCTTGGAATTGGTTCTTGCGCATATCCAAAAAGAGGATCATTTCTTTTATCTCTTTGTAAAAAACTACTATAAATATTAACGTTAATTAAAAAATAATTATCTTTAACGGTCTTTAAACGAAGACCAGAATTAATCACCGTTTTATTAATTTTATAAGGAGAAAAAATCAAATTATAAAGTGAAACCAGTGAGTTTAAGGCTAGATCTTTAACTCTATTGAGCTTGCTAAAACTGCCTACACTTGCGAGTTTTATTAGATTTGAACAGCTTTGATAAGGGTTGCTTCTGATAATTGATTCACTAAGCTGCTGACAGAATGAAGCTAAATCCTGCTGCTCATCAATTTTTACTTTAGCTAATTCTAAATTTAGAAAACAACCAATAGTGCTATCATATCTAGAATTATCACGTGCTGATTTTACTTTATTGATACAGATCACTGAATTTTTATTTAATTCGCCTGCAAGTCTAGTTAAAGCGAGCAATAAAACCCCGCATAAGCCATTATCAAAACTAAAATGATTTTTTGAACAAAAAATCCTTAAATCCTCTAAGGAATTTTCAGGTATTTCTGTATAGCTTGAATAAGCGAATTTATACCTTTTCATGTTAGAGACAACATAAGGTTGCGGGATAGCAAACAAAGAAGCTTCTTTTAAATAGCCTTTCCAAAACAAAATATTGCTATCTTTATTAGAATTAATGTCCTCGTTTTCTGCATATAAATATTCTCGATATGACTGATCTTTTTTCGATTTTTTCAAAGCATTCGCGAGATAAAATTGAGATAAGTCGTCAAACAAAATTTCATGAGATTGCTCATCAGAAATGATATGAGGGGTACAGAGCTGTAATTCTGTCATCCCTCTTTCCAGATAAAATAAGCGGATTTTAAATAGAGCGTAATTTTTAGACCATAAGTATTTAGATCTTAAATCATTTATAGATTGTTCTAAAATTAGTTCACTTCTATTAATTGCCAGTGATTCTAAATGGTTAATTTCAATTTGTATTTTCAACTTTTTTTTGCTTCGTTGTTGCATGGGAATAAAACTTGAAACCCGATAGGACAATACCTCATGTTTTTTTAAAATTAAATCAAGGGATTCATGAATCTTTTTTTCATCCAAGTATCCATGAAATCGTTTGCGACTACATATATTTAGCTTATTGGCTTTAGGTTCAAAAATTTTGGATAACCACAAAATAAATTGAAAATCACTTAGTAGCAATTGAAAGTTTTTTTGGTAAATTTTTTTAGGAAATTTAGCGAAACGACTAATTTTTTCCTGTTTATCTAGCAAATTGGCTAAAGCTCTTATTGTAGGATTCTGATAAAACTGCTGCATGCTGATTTTTTTACCCATTACCTGGGTTAGCGTTGAAATAATTCTAGCTGCCGATAGTGAATGACCTCCTAACTCAAAAAAGTTCTCATTAATACCAATAACCTCATAACCAAATTCATTTGACCAAACTCTAGCAATTGTATTTTCTGAGGAGTTCTCAGGTCTCTCATAGTCAACATTCTGAATAAAGTCAGGTACAGGGAATTCTTTGCGATTTAGTTTATCATTTGCATTTAAAGGAAATGACTCCATAACTATAAAAAAAGCGGGAATCATATAATCAGGCAAATACTGTTTTAAATATTGGCGAAGATCCCCATCAGCAATCGGCATTTTTTTATTATGCAAAATATAATAAGCAACTAGTCTTTTTTCTTTTCGATGATCATCAACAGCGTCAACCATTACTGATTCTAATGCAGGATGTTGCCTTAAAGAATCTTCAATTTCTGCAGGCTCAATACGATATCCTCTGATCTTAATTTGCTCATCAATTCGGCCTAGGTAATCCAGCTCTGAGTTGGGGAGAAAACGACATTGATCCCCTGTTTTATACCAATAAGAATTTTGGTCTGAATCATAGGGATTTTTAATGAATTTTCTCGCAGTTAATGCCGCTTGATTTAAATAACCTCGTGCCAGGCAAATCCCACTTACCCAAAGCTCACCAACCTCTCCTTTTTCAACAGGTTTTCCCTCGTCATTCATAATATAAAAATCACAATTAGGGATCATCGATCCAATTGGTACATCGGCTTCTAAATGACTAATATTTTTTTTATCAACTCGCTTTGAGCTAACAGCAACAGTAGTTTCCGTAGGACCGTATTCATTAAACAAGATATGAGAGGGATAAAGAGCTAACCAAGAAGCGCAATATTTTGCTAATAGTCTTTCGCCTCCTAATATAATTTTTTCTAAACAATCTAAGGAACTAGTCTTCATTTCTGCTTGCTGTAGTAGCACCTGAAAATAGCTAGGCGTTAATTTAATAACACTGATCTTATTAGCCTGAAGATAATCGATATATAAATCAGGATCCTTTTTTATTTTGTCTTCACAAATTACAACAGTTAATCCCAGTAATAAGGGAACTATTGATGTTGTTAAGGCAAAATCAAAGGCATGATTGGAAGAAAAATCAATTCGTTCCTGAACGCCCCAGCCCCTTTCTTTGGGGCAAACATCGATAAAGACCCCGTCATCCCGAACGTAGTGAGGGCTCTCCGGGGTTAGCACTCTGCCATATTCAGGAGATGTCTCTCTACGTTCGACATGATGTAGGTCTTTGGGAGCGCCTAGGGAACAAACCTCAGCAAACCATTTTGTGTAATTAACAATGCTTTTATGTTCGATTAAAACACCCTTTGGCTTCCCTGTTGTTCCTGAGGTATAAATAATATAAGCCAGTTGCTCAGGCAAGACTGTCGCTTTGAACCTAGGTTTTTTTGTTTCTAATTGATTAGAAACAACAAAAATCCTGCCTTGATAACCTCGCAGTTTTAGATCCATCTCATTTGTTGTAATAAGCATTGGAATCTGATCGTCGCTTAAAATACGCAATAATCTTTCTTCAGGATTAGCTAGATCTAAGGGAACACAGGCTCCGCCAGCCTTTAAGATCCCAAGAATCACAACCAGAAAATCGATAGAACGAGGCATGCAGATGGCAATGGGTCTATCCTTTTCTACTCCTTGTTCAGCTAAGATATAGGCCAACTGATCTGCTCTCTGATTGAGTTCGTCATAGCTGATAGACTGCTTTCCACAAATTATTGCAACTGCTTGTGGCTTTCGCACAACCTGCTGTTCAAACATGCAAACTATGGTTTGTTGATCATCATCGTTTTGTTTTTTACGCATTTTCTAGGTCACTATTACTACAATTCTGGTATAACCTTATCTAGCCATTTTGGAAGATACCAATTCCATTTTTCCAAAAGTACCATGGTAGAAGGCACCAAAAGTGTACGTATTAAAAAGGCATCGACAAAAATTGCGACTGCAATGCCTAGCCCAAATGCCTTTACCATCAATACATTAGCAACTAAAAATGAACCACAAATAACAATAACAATTAAGGCAGCAGAGGTAATAATTTTGCTGCTCTTTTCAATACCAAAAATAATACTTTCTTTATTATCGCTACACTCTTGATAGGCTTCTTTTATTCTCGATAATAAAAAGACTTCATAGTCCATGGAAAAACCAAATAAAGCACAAAAAATAATGACTAATAAGTTTATATCCAAGAGACCCTGCGGCTCAAAGTTGAAATACTCTGCTAAATGTCCCTCTTGAAACACTAATACTAGAGCGCCATAGCAAGCGGAAAGGCTCAGTATATTCATTAAAATCGCTTTAAAAGGCAAAAATAAAGAACGTAATAAAAACAATAAAATAAGATAGGAAAAGACCATAATCCATAATAAGGCGTAAGGAAGGATTTCAAAAACCTTTGATAGAACATCAGCATTTAGAGCCGGAGTACCAGTGACTTGAATATCTAATTTCGTTGATGAGGATTTGGTGGTTTCTAATTTTTTTACCAGCTCTGTTGTTTGATCAGAATTGAGCTTATAGTTGCTAGTAACATTTAATACCGTGAATAAATGTTTGGTCGTTGTAGAGAGTAATTGTTTAATATTATCTGGTAAATGATTCTTAGAAGTTGAATATAAGTTGTAATATTCTTTACTAGTTAACTCTGAATCAGATGAAACAACTCCACTAATACGGTTTACTAAGGAGTTATCCTTCCATTTCTGCACAAAATTATATAAGTTTGATATGCTTTCTCTTGACAAAATATAACCATGAGGAGAATGAACTAATAAGATAATTGGCGTTAATTGTTTAATATCAAAATACTTTTCATAACTGTCAAAAAATTGCCTACTATCTGTGCTTTTAGGGATTATATGATAATCAGAAACACCAAATTTAACAGAGGTCATTGGATAACCAAGCATTAATAAAAAAACAATCACTGGAAAGAAAAATGCTAAAGGCCTGTTCACTACTTTTTCAGCTAACCAATGCCAAAATGATGTTTTATTTTTATTTGTTTTTCTATTAAATTTAATCGGTAAAAAATCAATTTTACTTTTAATAATTCCAAGAACTGCTGGAAGTATAAAAATGGCATTAATTACCGCAACGAAAACAGCAATAACACCACCTAACCCCATAGAAAATAAGATATTTATGGGGAACAAGAATAAAGCACTTAAACTAACTAACACTGCTAAACCACTATAAAAAATAGCTCGCCCTGCTGTTTCGACAGTAATAGCAATTGCTACGTCGACACTGATTCCATTATGAAATTCCTCACGAAAGCGATTGATGATAAATAGCGCATAATCCAGACTTAGACAAAGCCCCAAGAGTAAAGCAATATTTAGCGTATAAACTGACAGAGTCCAACTCTCTCCAATTATATAAAGTGAAGTTAAAATAACTAAGGCACAGCCCCCACCTAAAACTATCGGTAATACAGCGGCAGTTAGTGATCCAAAAACAAAAGCCAGGGTAACCATTGCAACAGGTGCTGCAATGATATCTGCACGAAAAAGATCTCTTTGAGTTTGTTTATTCACTTCATTAATAAACAAAGCCTGTCCGCCAATTTCAATAGTCATATTGGCTGGTGTGTTTATCAATGATTTGATGCGAAGGATGTCTTTAGACCCAAGCACTTCAGGGCTCTCCATGATTAATACGACATAGGCTGTATGCTTATTCTTAGAGATTTGCTTATTTTTATCGGAAGGCAGAATAATTTCATGTTTAATAGGGAAATCTTTTAACTCAGAAAGCGATTTTTTTATTTTCTCTATAAACAGTGACTGATTAGCCAGAAGCTTAGAGCTATGGTAGATAATTAAAATCTTATTCTGATCATTGTAACCAAACTTATCGTTGAGATATTGTTGCGCCTTAGCACTTTTTGAGTTTTCATCTATGAAGCCCGTGCTTTTAAAGGGGGCAGCAATAGTTAAAAGAACAGAAGCGGAGGCTAAGATTATCAGCCCCCAAACCAAAATGAGACTCCAGCGAAACCGAAAAACAAGCCTTCCTAATCGGTAAAATAGCTTTTTTTCCATTCCAACTTTTCCACTCCCTAAAATTAAAGCATAGTTGGTGGATGGCAAATTTTAAAGTTTAGTCAAGCGATTAAAGACTACAACCTCTCATCCGCCCTGCAGGCACCTTCTCCCAGTGTCTGGGAGAAGGGAAGAATCGAGGCTACAATGCGTCGTTGTGAAAGGCAGGTTTTTTACGGTTTTTAAACTATATTTAAGGTTAGTTATTTATTAGTTTCTTATGGAGACTCTTATGAAACGGATCACCATTTTAGCCCTATCATTAATTTTAAGCGCTGCCTTTATAGAAAACAGCTTTGCTGATGACTCCTCTGGAAATCTTACAGCAAGCCCTGGGGCCGATGCCTCTGGAACTGGCACTTCCAACGCAGGAAATAATGCTTCTAGCAATATTACTTCAAGCAATGGAGCCAATGCCTCTGGAACTGCTACTTCTAGTACAGGAAATGGGGAGTCTGGAAATCTTAGTGTAAACCCAGGGGCTGATGCCTCTGGAACTGGCACTTCTGGTACAGGCACTGATGCTTCTGGAACTGGCACTTCTTATGAACAATCTAATATGAATCAATGACAGCGCTGCGCGCTTCGGAGCAGGTCCAAGCGAAAAGAAATGCTCTTTAAATTGGCAGCTATGTGCCTGTGCAGAAAATGATATTTAGCCCTCTCGAAAGCCATTGTATTTTAGATATATCAAGAATATATTAATCAGCCTTATGACTTGATGTGTCTACGGATGGATTATGAAAATTAAAATAAAAACATGCTTGATGATGTATGGCGTTTTAGCTCCACTATTTAGTTATGCTGCTTTTGATCCCGTCTCCTGGCAATTAACCCCCGCGACTAACCCAGTAACAATTCAAGCCGGTCAGCATGCTCCAGCTGTTTATACCCTGACAAGCAATTTGCCTTTTCCAGTGGTGATCTACACGATGATTCAATCTTCAGGATCCCCATTGAGTTATAACGATCAATGTAACCTAAGGACACTAACTCGAGGCACTAGTTGTAATATCCATCTGTCTTTTGATCCAACAACGGCGGTAGTATCAACCTTTCAACTTGTCTACCAATATAATCGAAATGTTATCTTCGTACCGGCATTGACTGCGATAGCATCGCCATTAACTTATTTGCTAAGTGGAAAAATTACAGGTTTGCCCCTATCAATCAATTATCCAGGTGCTGCGGTCCCCTTTACTGTTACCTATACCAATAACGGCACAACCGGATTAACTAATTGTTTCTTAGGGGATGCCGCGGGAAATAATCAGCTAATACTTGAACCCAATTCAGTTGGCCAGGGAGAAATGCAAGTACTTTCTTCAAATTGCGGTACCGTAAATAGCCCTATTGCTTTAGCGCCGCAATCTTCTGCTAGCAATAGTTGTGTAGTGAACGCACAATTTAAACCGACCAGAGTTGGTGCTGTTACCATTGGGTCTTTACTAACTTGTCATGAGACTTCAGCTAACCCGACCTTCGACTCAACAGTTGCAGGCTCTACCGCCAGCTTAGTAGGAAACTTCTCAGAGCCAAACCCATTTCCCAGCACATTCTTTACTAATCAGGCACCCTTTGTTGCAGTACAATTTAGCAATACCGGTAGTGTGCCGCTAACTAATTGCATAGCAGGAACTGCTGGGGGTCTAAACGAATTAACTATTTCGCCGCAATCAGCTGCTACAGTAACCACCAATCAGCCTACTGTAGGGACCTGTGGTATACCAGGCTCACCTGTTACCCTCAATCCCGATGCCCCACCCTGTGTGGTTTATGGGCAATTAACTAATTTACAAAGTACAAGCAGCGCAACCCTCGCTGCACAAGTCACTTGTGATCAAGCGACTGCCTCAACCCAAAAGACTTTTGCAATTCAAGCACAAAGTGGCGGCTGTACTTCTGCGAGTGTCGTGGCAACCCTACCTTTGCCAACAAGCACCTATTTATACGCAGATAATATGGTCACCTTTCAAGTAACCAATACCTGTGCTACAGATGCTATAAACTTAGGTACCGTTGGGATTACAGCAACAACTGGAAATGCAACTGTTACTGGAACCCCAGCTCAGCCACCAGCAACCTACGATAAGTGCTCAAATACAAGCTTAGCGGCTGGTCAAAGCTGCACCATCACGGCCTCAATAATACCAAGCCCACCAATTAACCCGAGTGGGTTGACAGTGACAGCTTCTGTGCCAACTGGAGGCGTTGCGCCGGCGACAGGAAGTACAACGGCTACGACCGTGCAATCTAATAATCAACCTAGCCATCATGTCGTCTTTGTCAATCAATGTCCCTTTGATGTCTGGTATGGTATAGCCAATGGTGGTAACAATAATTGTCCAGGCCAAAATTGCCAAACAATCGATCCTAATTTATTGACCTTCCCTGCTGGCGCACCAGCAAGTGCTTATCATCTCTCAGCCCAAACTGCAGGAGTTGCTCCTTCAACCATTGATCTTTCCCTAAGCAGTTATCAGAATGGCTCATTTTGGCCCAGAACAGGTTGCACCATGCAAAATGGTCAATTTAATTGTGCTACAGGGACCTGTCAAACTAAGCCCGGTAGTGCAACCTGCCTTTCGCCCTTAGATGGTGGAACAGGGCCTGTTCAACCACAAAGCCCCTTTACTAAGTTTGAGGCAACTATGCTCAGCACGCCTGGTGCGGATGGGGTTTATGATGTTTCTGTAATCAACGGCATGACTGTTCCCGTAGAGGTTAAGGCCTTTGGACCTACAACAGGTAACACCGCCGGTACAGTTTATAATTGTTCTGCCGCCGGTGCCTTGCTCCAGCCGGCTAGCAATAATGCCCTTGGAAATTGTTCTTGGAATTTTAACCCTGAAGCAACTATGCCAATTTCATCAATTAATAGCGATTTTTACTGGGTTACTCCCGGAGCAGATAACGCTTGTGCGGATGGCGTAAATTGCGGTATGTCATACAATAGCTATCCTCAATCTAATGGAAACTCGCCTGGGCCGGTTAATCGACGACAAGGAGGTTTTCTAGGGTTTAATCCCTTGGTCAATGATGCGGCTTACATTGCCAACGCTCAATGGGGATCCAGGAATTTATTCGCACTCTATGGCATGGGTAAAGAAATTGCTGGGCAATCAAGTAGCAGTAATTACGGCACAACGCTGGTAAGTGGAACTAATATTGTTTTACCAGGGAACCAATATCCAGCCTATGATGTCTTGCTGTCTATCCCAGGTATAACCAACAATGGCTCGCTTAATTCCTGCTATCAAACTGGAAATACCTTCTTTGCTCATTGCGGAGGCTGTTTCGATTGGAACCTGACCCTACCTTCTGAGTCCTGCGGAAATGGCAGTCCAAATTATCAGCCTGGTTGGAATTTAGATTGGACTACCCATTCAATCTCTGCAACAGTTGGTAACTATACGCCTTTCCAAGCCATTGCCTGGTTGAAACAGGCCTGCCCAACTGCCTATTCATACCAGTTTGATGATCCCTCATCATCATTCCAATGCAATCAGGATAATGGCACGCCATTGACTACCAGCTATCAGGTTACCTTCTGCCCAGGCGGTGTTTCTGGTTTACCTGCTGGGGCGACTGAAGGGCGCAGTATTACTCCTTCCTAGACGAGTTTAGTATCAAAGCGCATTTGATATGCGCTTTGATACTAAAACGATGGCAAACACTCCTCCTCTCATTCCTTCATTGCCAATAAGTATCCGCTCCCAAAGACGTACGTCATGTCGAACGTAGAGAGACATCTCCTAAGTGTAGCACTGTGCTAATCCCGGAGATCCCTCACTATGTTCGGGATGACGAGGTCTTTATCGGTTTTGCCCTTATTCATTCCAATACAATCAGGATAATGGCACGCTATTGACTACCAGCTATCAGGTTACCTTCTGCCCAGGCGGTGTTTCTGGTTTACCTGCTGGGGCGACTGAAGGGCACAGTATTACTCCTTCCTAGACGAGTTTAGTATCAAAGCGCATTTGATATGCGCTTTGATACTAAAACGATGGCAAACACTCCTCCTCTCATTCCTTCATTGCGAATATAAATATCCGCTCCCAAGGACGTACGTCATGTCGAACGTAGAGAGACATCTCCTAAGTGTGGCGCTGTGCTAATCCCGGAGATCCCTCACTATGTTCGGGATGACGAGGTCTTTATCGATGTTTGCCCTTAAGAGGCTGGGGCGCAAAAGACCCTATTTTAATTTTGTTTTTACGCCAGACTCGTGCCTTGCAACAGCAGAGATATGTCGGGTTATAAAGCAAGATATTCTGCAAACTAACAAGTGTCAAACGCATTAGATCACCTCATTACGAAAAATCTTAAAACTGAAAATAACTTTAGAGATTGTCATGCGGCTCATGAGAGAAACTACGTGGTAATCCTGATGCAGGCATTTTGCAATCTTGTGAAAGCGACTTAGATTTTGAAGCGGGAGTCCCCTTAAATCCTGAACAAATGAATGTGTTAGTTCAAGAGACCTTAATGTCTGCTCTGGTAGCTACAGATGGATTAGTAAAGGCCAAACATCTTAGTTATGACCCGAGCAAAAGACCAGAACTGACTGCTGAGAGAGTTTTAAAAGATAATATGCTTCCTTTGGATAATGCACGAACCTTAAGAGGCCGCGGCCCCTGGGTATCTGAGGTAAAAACTAATTATCAGTTAGCTTACGAAACCGGTCTTGTCAAATGATATAAAAGGGAAGTTATTAGATATAGCAAGTGAACAGAATACTGAGGAATTAACTCCCTCGGCCAATTGGAGATAAAAAATACTAATAGGTCCCCCCCTCCCCCTCACTGCCATTAAGTCAAGGACGCCACCTCAAAACCGTTCGGGCTGAGGAGGCCTTTACGCCGTCTCAAAGCCTCTCATTGTAACGCTTCGAGACGTGAGAAAAAGGTGCCCGAAGGGCGGATGAGAAACTAATAATTCGAAGGGCTTCGTCTCTAGCCTCTTTATCTATTAATAAACTAAAGACAGTTTAGCTCATAGTTAAATTGACGACGTCCTTAAAGGAGATCATGGTTTTCTCTACCTTAGTACTTTCCTCCAGTTTCCACTGAATTAATTGCTCAAAATAAGGTCTGTCCAATTCTGCTGCATAAGTTTTTGCCAAGTGCTGGTACAGCTCTATTTCTTTTTTGCGGTTCTTACCAGGGTCGCCCTTGGGTGAACGAGTTCGAGGATAGCCATAACCTGTCTTGGGATCGACCCCATGAGGTATGATGCCATGTTGATAAACGTAAAGTAGAGTGAGCTGATTAGAGAGGCAAACCTTTTTTTCTAAGCAGGCTATGAATGGTTGAATATAAGGAAGTGAGTCATTAACATTTTGGGGCATGAACGCAAATAAAGATCGAACCACTATACCATCGTCAATTTTTAGGAATTCATCGGGCGAGAGTAGTTTTGATTTTTTAAGTTTTTTTACTAGGTAACTGAGCAAGATCTTTGATTTAGTTTCAGAATCTAGAGCCAGGTTTCTCAGTGTTGAAATAATACAATCTCTTGGCTCTTTTTCTGGCGAGCTAAAAAACAAAGGGAGCTCAATCGAGTTAAAAAAGCCACGGGGCGCCATTAAATAGCCTTCACTGCTTTTAACTCGCACATCAATCCCTTTGCACATCCAAGCAAATTCGAAAAAAAACTCCTTCGCTTGTGCTTTATTATTAGTCCAAAAAATTAGCTCGATATTGTGTTTTTCTTGTAAAAGAGAATGAATAGCCATTGTCAATTTATCAGTTAAATCACAAAAGGATAAATCAATAGCTAGATAGGATTTGGATATTATGTCCCTTCTTAAACTTGATAAAACCCCCGCAGGATTGGGTGATAAAGAAAGGTCCAAAAAATTACGGCGAGCTAATTTATCGCTTTTATTAATTAAAATAGCTTCAGTAGAAAGTTGGCGATAAACAAACACGTCTCTCTCGCTTGCTCGATTAATCTGGATTTTTTCACGTTGATATCCAATTCGTCTAGCCATAGAATCGTTAACTAAAACATCGGAAACTCCAGAGAGAATTAGATAATTAATACCAGCAAGTTTTGCTTTTTTTAATATCTCTAGTGATGTGAATCCAGTTTGTACTTCAGCGGTCAGCGAACCGGAAAGAACTAAAATAGTCTTATTCGTTTCCTGCCTAATATATCCTTGCTCAACACACTCAGAAACGACCTGATCAAGCTGCTGTAAATTCCCTTCAATAAAGTGACACTGTCCCTGATAACCCATAGACGCGTCTATGATATTTTGAGTATTGAAATCGAAGCCAACAAAACTAAGATTGTTTGAATTAGCCCCAAATTGAGTTTCTAGTTGCTTTAACAATTGTCCATTGCCACAGCCCCCATCAATAATAGTGATATGTTCTTGTTTATTTTTATTAAAGATAGCTCTCAGCGAACTTATAATATCTGTGTGAATTTTTTCATAGGTAGAGAATAAACTGCTGACTTGATAAACCTCCTGCATGGAAAATTTTTGCCAAGCGTATACCGATCTATCTATGCTTTTAAAAGCATCTACTGTTGCTCCATTGGCCTCTAGCAATAACTTAGCTAAAGCTGTGGAATCTTCCACATGATGGGTCTTTTTTGTGCCATCTTGATAATGTATATATAAAAAAGCGTCTTTCTTGTCCCTTACATTAGTACATAATCGTAGTTTTTTAATGGGCTTACTACCAACTGATAGTTCGGGATTCTTTAATTCAATGTATTGAAAAGTTGGAGGTAAACTCCCATAAAAATCATCAGCCTTTGTTGACTTAATTTGCTTTTGAAGCTCATGTTCTAATTTCGTCAGCATCTTTTTTCTCAAATTATTTGGGTCGCTGAACTTAGCAAAAAATTATTAATAGTAGCTTAAGGATAAAGTCGAAAATGGAATGCCTTATTCCAGCTTGGAATGATAGGATGATTCCCGTTACTTAGGAGCATATTCTATGACAATAGCCTTAATATCATTTGCCAATTGCAAGGGCAAGATTGGCGAAGAAAAATAAGCCTGAACTTTTACCTCTGGATTTAATAATAAAATATCTAAGCCATGAGAATTGGGATTAGATGAAACTGCAGTATGCAATTGTTTTTGAAGAGCTCTGATTTCATCGATTGTGGCCCTTGCCCCAATAAAATTAGCATGAAAGGATTTAACAAAATGATTTATTTTTTCAATAGAATCTCGAGCAGGATCGACTGAAATAAATAGAACCCTAGGTATTTTGTTTTCACTAAAATCTTTTTCTAATATTCCATAAGTTTTTTTTAAGGTTTGCAGGGTTGTCGGACAAATCATGGGGCAGTTTGTAAAACCGAAAAACACCAGTGTCCACTGCCCTTTGAGTTTATCTTTTGTAAGAGTTTTGCCAACATTATCTATCAATTTAAAATCATCAATCGGCCCCGGATTTTTGATATATATTCCACTGATTTTAATGTTCCCAGGTGGAGCAAGCGCTGCGAAATAGAGAATTAGTGCAAAAATCACACTTAAATCAATAAGAATAATAGTTAGTAACTTTCTCTTTTTTTTAAGAAATGATTGAAATTGCAAAATTTTTAGTCAAAGATGCTATTATTGTATTAAAAATATAAAAGGCATACAGGGATATGTATAGTGATTTTTTTCAAGGAGCTGATTTATCTGCCAATCAGTTTGAAGGAGTTTATGATCTTCGCTTAGTCTTACTATCCTATCTGGTCGCTGTTTTTGCATCCTATATAGCACTGGATTTAACTGGCCGATTAAGGGATCGCTCGAATAGCCCAACGATTAGTTTAATATGGCTAATTGGTGGGGCAATCGCCATGGGAGCTGGTATTTGGTCTATGCATTTTATCGGCATGTTATCGTTCAGTATCCCCGGTTTAAATCTCCAATATGATTTATTCTGGACTGCT
Organism: Legionella massiliensis; assembly: GCF_000756815.1. Classification (GTDB taxonomy): domain Bacteria; phylum Pseudomonadota; class Gammaproteobacteria; order Legionellales; family Legionellaceae; genus Tatlockia; species Tatlockia massiliensis. The sequence continues at coordinate 1,634,739 of NZ_CCVW01000001.1, read as the reverse complement.
GTTTCCCTCGTCGTAGCTATAGCAGCCTCAGGTTTTGCATTACTTTTATTAAGAAAATCCATTATTAATGTCATCCACTTAATTTCCGGTGGCTTAATTCTTGGACTAGCGATTGCGTCTATGCACTATACCGGCATGGCAGCACTAATCTATTCATTAAATATCCGCTTCCTACCTGGTTTATTTTTCCTCTCTGTTATTGTCGCGATTATTGCATCTGGGGCTGCAATTTGGTTCGCATTAAAATCAAATGCCGTAGTTTTGCGCTTACGTAACCGGATCAAAGTCTTAAGTGCGATTATTATGGGATTAGGTATTTCGGGGATGCATTACACAGGGATGGCTGCTTCCATATTTACGCCGCTTTGCCAACCAGTTCTTGTCAATGAGCCAGCGATAATTGATCCCTCTGTCTTAGCCATTACTATTGCAGCGGTTACTTTCGTCATATTGGCCATAGCTTTTTTTGCTTCAAGTTATAAAGAGTCACTTAACCAGGAACAATTTGAAAAAGCACGCGCCTTAGGAATCGCCGAAATTTCCGCTAGTGTTTTGCATAATGTTGGAAACGTTTTAAATAGTATCAATGTTTCTGTACAATCCATGACAGAACAGCTAACAGGATCACCCCTGCAAAAATTGCAAAAACTATCTAGCTTATTGAAAGAAAACAAGCCTAATTTAGGAGAGTTCGTTAGCAGCGATCCTCGAGGTATTCATATAGTAGATTTTATTGATGAACTGGCCGTTTGTTTGCAGAAAGAGCAAGAACTATTGATAAACGAACTGCAAGATTCTCATAAAAATATAGGTCTAATTAAAAATATTATTGCCACTCAACAAGATGTAACAAAAGTAAAAGCGATTGATCAAGTTGTATCAATTAAAGAGTTACTAGATGAAGTATTGCTCTTATCTGGAATCGATCAAGAACAAACTATTACAGTGAATAAAAATTATGGTGAAATTCATCCAATCCTAATTGAAAGGGTCAAGTTAATTCAAATTTTATCTAATTTGATTAACAATGCAAAAGATGCATTATTAGACTCTACAAATGCAAATAAACAACTAAATATCTCAACGTCGATAACGTCTAAAGGCAAAATAGCGATAGTAATTTCAGACAATGGAACAGGAATTACTCGCGCAAATTTAAACAAAATTTTTATCTTTGGATATACCACAAAAAAATCAGGACACGGCTTTGGCCTCCATGCTACTGCAATAGCAATCAATGAATTAGGTGGAGAAATTAGGGTCGATTCGGAAGGAAAAGATAAGGGCGCTGTTTTTACTATCTACTTACCGTATAAAAAGATAAATCCCTTAGCAAATCTATAGGAGTAAAGCGATGAATGCAGATGTGGCTATGGATAGGAATAACAACTTTCGAATACTCATAATTGATGATAACCCGTCCATACATTTGGACTTTAAGAAAATATTACTAACAGAGCGTTCATCTAAAAAACTAGATCGATTAGATTCGATAATATTTGGCAATGAAGCAGAGACTGCTAGTCTGGAATTACCCTCCTTCCAAATTGATTACGCATCGCAGGGCAAGGATGGCATTTCGCAAATTGAAAACGCTTTAAACGATGGCACCCCTTACACACTTGCCTTTGTTGATATTCGAATGCCTCCCGGTTTAGATGGTATTGAAACCATAAAAAAAATATGGGCCTTGGATAAGGAGATCCAAATTGTTATTTGCACTGCTTATTCCGATTATACCTGGGAAGAAACAGTAGGAAATCTCGGGGTGACCGACAGTTTACTTATCTTAAAAAAACCTTTTGATTCAATTGCGGTACGTCAATTCGCCTGTGCTCTCACAAAAAAATGGCAATTAATGCAAGAAGCAAAAGCGCACACTGAGCGATTAGAAACGACTATCAAAGACCGAACTGATGCCTTACAAAAAACACTTATAACCTTGGAGTATCAAGCTAAACACGATTATTTAACCTTATTACCTAATCGGGCTTTTTTAACTGAATCAATAAGGCAAGAAATAGCCAGAGCCTCTCGGGCCAACACCATGTTCTCCCTTTTCTTTATCGATCTCGATCGCTTTAAATTAATTAATGATAGTCTGAGTCATGAAGCGGGAGATGAATTGCTAAAAATTATATCCGAGAGATTAAAGAAAATAACACGAACAGAAGATACTGTTGGACGTTTGGGAGGTGATGAATTCATTCTTGTTGCAGTCACTCCTTCTATACAGGCCCCAGAAAATACCTCATTGATTGCATCCAAAATATTAAATGCAATTAGTTCTGAAAGTATAAAAATTGCTAAAAAGGATATGCTAGTCACTGCAAGTATTGGTATCAGCCTTTATCCAACTCATGGTGAAACGGTAGAAGCCTTGCTAAGTGCGGCCGACTTGGCTATGTATCGTGCTAAAGAATTGGGCGGTAATCAATTTCAAATTTATAACAATGAATTACAAAGAAACTGTCAATCCCGCTTTGAACACGAGTCAGATTTGCGGCGCGCTTTGATCGAAAATGAGTTTTTCTTGGAATATCAACCGCAATATGATTCTCAATCTAAGCAAGTTGTTGCTGTGGAGGCTCTGGTTCGTTGGCATCATCCTCAACTTGGCCGGATATTACCCATGGATTTTATACCTATTGCAGAAGAAACCGGGCTGATTGTACCGCTTGGTGAGTGGGTTATTAGAACAGCTTGTGCTCAAAATAAAGCCTGGCAAGAGCAAGGAATTCCTCCTTTTCGTGTAGCAGTTAACATAGCTACCAAGCAATTCATTCAACCCAATTTTATTGCAATGATTAAGTCAATTTTAGAGGAAACTAAACTAGACTCAAAATATCTAGAGGTTGAAGTTACTGAAAACGTAATTATCAATTCGCTGCATTTAATCGAAACAATAAGGGAACTGAAAGATTTTGGAGTCACCATTGTCCTTGATGATTTTGGAACAGGTCAATCAGGATTAAATTATTTACATAACTTACCTATCAATCAAATAAAAATCGATAAATCGTTTATTCACAATATTAGCTCTAATCCCAATGATGAAGTAATTATCCAGGCCATTCTGGGAATGGCAAAAGGTTTAGATCTGGATGTTATTGCAGAAGGAATAGAAAACCAATCTCAATTAGATTATTTAGAAGCGCAAAGCTGTTATCGATTCCAGGGTTACTTTTTTAGTAAACCCTTACTTCCTGAGCAGTTAGAAAAAATATTCAAATCAGAAAATATGAATCAGGATAATAAGGGGAGCTCCGCCCTATAACCCAACCCGTCATCCAGAGCGTAGCGAAGGATCTCCTAAGTGTGGCACTGTGCTAATCCCGGAGATCCTTCGCTACGTTCCCAAAGACGTACGTCATGTCGAACGTAGAGAGACATCTCCTGAGTGTGACACTGTGCTAATCCCGGAGATCTTTTGCTACGTTCCCAAAGACGTACGTCATGTCGAACGTAGAGAGACATCTCCTGAGTGTGACACTGTGCTAATCCCGGAGATCTTTTGCTACGTTCCCAAAGACGTACGTCATGTCGAACGTAGAGAGACATCTCCTGAGTGTGGCACTGTGCTAATCCCGGAAGATCCCTCACTACGCTCGGGATGACGAGGTCTTTATCGATGTTTGCCCCAAAGGGGCTGGGGCTCTCTGGATGACGGGCTGTATTAGGGTACTGGGAGGGTGACCTTAGATAAATTACTCTTATTTTTCAGCCTAGACCTAGCAGTTTGTGCACCTTGACTCCCAATAAAGACAAGGTATGCTAATCTCACTTTTCGAATTTCGAGCAGGTAAATGACAGTATCTCGTAGCGAAGTTGTTTATGGTTTTCAATTTATACTTGGTCGCCCACCAGAGTCTGAAAAAACGATTATTGAACACATGGAATGCGCAGATTTACAACAACTCAAGCAAAGACTCTTGAATTCCCAAGAATATCAATTGAAATCCGCAACCCACCCCTCAGACTTTCCACCACTGTCTTATGCGCCCCCCGTTAACCTTAATTCAAAATATCTAGCAAAAATCAAAGGCATATGGGCAAAAAAAGGCCGGCAACCTAAGCAGGAACCTGAGCATCAACCAGCTTCATTAGCCTTCCAGCTACTACCTCTTAATCTACCCATTAATGATATTGAAATTAAAGTCACAGCAGAAACCCTGCAGGAATGCCTTGAGAAAATCAAGCAAACATGGTCGGCATTTGGCCAAGAACGCCCTTTCTGGTCAGTTATCACCTCTTCGGACTTTTTGCCGGAGAATATTGACAAGAAGGCAGAGCTATTTTGGCAAAGTGGTAAAACGGAATGGCAGGTTATTAAAACTATTGCAGAGCGCCATAATTTTGCAATTACCCCAAGTCTCACTGCTGTCGAGTTCGGGTGCGGCGTAGGGCGTGTCACAACCGAAATGGCACAGCACCTCAAAACCGTACATGGCTATGATATTTCTGCGAATCATTTATCCATTGCTGCTGAGCGCGCAAAATCCTTAGGTCTCACAAACTTAGTACTCCATGAGCTTATGTCTGCTAAGGATCTCTTACAGAAATTAACTAGTTGTGATCTTTTTTATTCTTGTCTAGTTTTTCAACACAATCCGCCACCAATCATTAATGAACTAGTCAAACTTGCTCTCGATAGTCTAAATCCAGGTGGACTGGCAATATTTCAGGTACCCACATATATTTCCGGCTATTCGTTTAAAGCACGCGCCTGGATAGACGGGTCTAATCATGCCGATATGGGAATGCATCCAATACCTCAACATAGAATATTCGAGATTGCTAAGAACCTAAACTGCGAGATACTTGAAGTTCGTGAAGATAACTGTACTGGTGATCTAACACGATTTATTTCAAATACTTTTGTTATTCGTAAGATGAAGTAGTAATAGGTTATCCCCATCCTGAATTCCCGCGGCTTGACCGCAGGATCTATGGGCTCGATGAAGTGATGGCCTAAAGCGTAGATGACAGAGGGGGTAGCTGGTCTCTCTCTTTATTCCCTCGCCCCCTGGGGGAGAGGGGATATTTTTAAGTGCCATTTGACTTAGCAGCCCAGCCTACACTCACTATCAGAGAACAGTCGCATTTAACTCAATATAATCCAGTGCCTTATCAATTTCTGTTTCATCAAATACTTTAATACCATTTTCGGTTAGCAACTGAGCAGTGATCCCCATCCCTTCCACTAGTTTTTTGGAATGAGTGCCATCATAAACTTGTTTAGAGCCGCATGATGGACTCCGTGCTTTGAGGATAGCGCAGCAAACATGATTTTTTTGGGCTAATTTCAAGGCTTTTTCAGCACCAGACCTATATTCCTGGCTTACATCCTCACCATTTATTGTAAGAACCTTTGCTTGAAAATTTAATACCGCTTCGGCATTGGCATTAGGCTCGATTTCAGAAGGAGGTCTGGGAGTTGGCAAACCACCAGCCATTTCAGGGCAAATTGCAATGACCCATCCATTTTTTATATAGTTCTGTAAGCGTAGATTGGATTGCAAGCAGTCTTTACCGTCATAACGTACTTTCTCGCCAACTAAGCAGGCACTCATTAAGATCTTTTTTGTCATTTAAATCACTCTTATCCCGAACTGACGTTTTTAATGAATATTTTTATGCTAGCACAAGCGTAACAATAGATGGGAGTATCTTCATTCGACACTCTATTGCTATTTACAAGTTCAACGAAAGAGGATATCTTGAAAAATATAAACGCTTTTCAAGAGGAATAAACATGTCAAGCACCCATGGAGGTCGTCGAGAAGGTTCTGGGCGGCATAAAGGCGAAGAGGTTAAATTAGTGCGAGTCCCTTTATCTAAAGTAGATGCGGTACTTGCTGTGCGAGATTCTGACTATCATCACACAATACCTTTATATTCAAGCAAGGTTGCAGCGGGCTATCCATCACCTGCCGATGACTCTCTAAAAGACAGCATTAATTTACAGGAGTTTTTAGTTAGAAAACCAAGTAAAACCTTTGCTGTTAATGCAACTGGCGACTCGATGATTGATGCCGGAATCAAATCTGGAGATATGTTAATTGTAGATAGTAGCCAACCAGGGAAAAGCGGTCAGATTGTCATTGCTGTTGTTAATGGGGAGCTAACCGTTAAATTTTTATCGATTAGAGCCAATCTAATCTATCTGCTTCCAGCAAACCCATCTTTTTCACCTATTGAGGTATCTGAAGAGGCTGACTTTAGGATTTTAGGGGTCGTGATTCACGTCATTCATACAATATAACTTCCCTTTTTAAACAATCAGTTAAAAGCAAGATTTTTATCCTGAGTGGATTCCTATTGTCTGAAATTTGTAGATTTAACGTAATAGGTCACCCCTATCCCGAATTCCCGCGGTCAAGCCGTGGGAATTCAATACTGGGGTGGGTGCTGACTTATTACGATTTAACCTTTTTAAGAGAGAACGGAATGTCAAAATTAATTAAACGTATTTTACTTGTTGAAGACGAGCTTGAATCACAACTAATGATTGATTTGCTACTGAATCAATATCAATGCCAGGTTGACGTAGTAAGTGATGGGCTAGCAGCTTTACAAAAGGCGTGCACCCTACCCTATGACTGTATTTTAATGGATTTAGGCTTACCAAAATTAAACGGCATCCAAACCTTTATAACCATCAAAAAAATATTAACAGCTCGTTCCATCACTATACCGCCAGTGATTGCACTGACTGAATATATTAATCACTCCCTCATTGAGCAATGCTTTGACTTAGGTATGGCGAGCATTCTATTTAAACCCTTAAAAGAACATCATATCAACCGATTATTCTCTCGGTTACAACAATTAGAGCAACGAAAGAAGACCCTAACTATGGTTTCCAAAGACTGGCAGTCGGGGGATTCAATGCCAAGCCTAGCTAAGCCGAATAGTAAGCCCTTAGAAGGTCACAATGTATTTTATTAGCCGTTATTCACTATATAATCGATGATATTTCTAACCTTAAAGCGCTTTAACTTAACTGACGTTAACTTATGATAGACCTACATTTTTTGCCAGCATCAATCTCTGATATACCCGATATATTGGAGTTAATGACCCGATCGAAGACTCACTTTCATCCAGGTAAAGAGGATTATGTTCGTGACTTTGTAAATATCTGGGGACCACGAGCCTACTATGTTGAGGATCATATTCTACTTAAGGTACTAGCTGATGAGCTTTTTATTGGCGTCATTGGCATGAGAGGGCCAACACTTAAAAGAGACTTTGCCGAACTCGATCTTTTATTTGTTGATAGTCATTTAATAGGTAAAGGCTATGGGCGCTTGCTATGGAATGAGGTCATCAATATCGCTAAAAACCAAGGTTGGCAGATATTTCGTTTCATTTCTGACAGTATCCCTCAAATTGTTGGTTTTTATCTCCATATGGGAGTAAAGCTAATTGACGAAATTAATCTTAGTTCAGGGGCTTTTCCCATCATGGAATTCCAGGTTTGTCCAACCTCGTCATCCTGAGCGCCCAGCCCCATTGGGGCAAATATCGATAAAGACCCCGTTATCCCGAACATAGTGAGGGATCCCCGGGATTAGCACAGTGCTACGCTCAGGAGATGTCTCTCTGCGCTCGACATGACGTAGGTCTTTGGGGGTGTAGCGAAGGATCTCCTAAATATGGTGAAGTTACTTCTCCTATAGAAATGGATAAAATTATAGGGTATCTTCCCTCGCCATAAACCTAGTGAAAGGGAAATCATGAGGGATAGAAAGTGGCTATTTATAGTTTTAATAATCATTTCCAATCTAGTATCTGCCAGGAATTTTAATATGCAAAATACTCCATCTAATATAGCAATAAAAATCAAGGACCTTTGTGTAGCAAGAGCAAAGTCACCCGGTGATTTTACTGAATTTACTAATCAATTAATGGCCTTAGGTGTTATCAGACAAACCTATGACGTATTAGAAGACAGTCTCTATTTTTATTCAAAAGATACAATGTTGTACCGCTTAGCACTGTCTGAAACTACAAACAAAGCAAACCAAACTAAATTTATTTTTGGGGATAGCTTAGATGAGGCTAGAGTCAAAAATGCTATCGAAAATCTAGATACTAAAAAGCTATCAGTCTTTGAATTTCACCGCGAACTTGCCCAAGCGGGTATTGTCTATGTGAGCGTATTTTTAAATATGAAGACAATCTATTACTTTGGCCAGGATGGAAAGTACTTCCTTGAAAAGTATTAACTATGAAGAAAAAAGCATCAACCTACCCGGGTTTTCTATTGGCTTAAAAATTTGGCATGCAGATTGTCCAAATCCTGTACTTTGCTTACATGGCAAAATGGATAATGCAGCAAGTTTTGATTTTTTAGCGCCCCTATTTCCAGATAGACAATTTGTCGCTGTAGATTACCCCGGGACTGGAGTATCAAGCGCCTATCCCGAAGGTGTGATGCCTAATTGGAAAAATGACGCTTTTTTAATGCTACATCTGATAAAAGAATTAGGCTGGAAGTCTTTTGATATTATCGCCCACTCGCTGGGCTCACTACTAGCAACAACCATCGCAATTGCCAAGCCCCAACAACTAGGCCGTATGGTTTTTCTTGATATTTTAGGGCCAACAGCCAATTTCATTGAACAAAGAATCAATTATTTCCACCATGATTTAGAAACCTATTTATCCTTTAACCCACAACAACGCGCCCTATTTGTTGATCAGGAATCGGCCATTCGCGATAGGATGAAAATTGGCAATATAAGCTACCATGCAGCACAGGCTTTAGTTAGGCGGGGAACAATAAAAGCAAAGGATGGCTGGTATTGGACCTTTGACCAGCGATTGCGCTGCCTGAGTTCAACACTGCCTGCTGAAGATGAATTAAGACAAATGCTTAGAGCTATTGAAGTTCCTGTTGGCCTTATTCGTGCCAAACAGGGGGTTTCCTATCCACAAGAGCTCTTTCAAGATAGAGCCCAATGCCTAAGCGATTTAACAATCTATGAAGTAGATGGCGGCCATCATGTTCATATGGATAACCCAGTTCCAGTTGCGCATTTTATTTCTCATTTTTTTGGGTGAGTTTCCTGAAGAGTGGCTGGGGACTGTGCTTGAACCACCCCTCTTCATCTCCTAATCCGCTAACAAGATTGCCAAATAATTTACAGGTTGCTCATTTAAATTAGATGTTCTATGCCCTTTCCCTGTCAGATCTTCAGCCAATAAAATATCACCCGCTTTAAAAGCTTTAATTTGGCCACTGCTTGTTTCTATTTGCATCACACCTGATAAGACTATGATAAACAACCGTTGGGCAGGATTATGCCAATCTTGTGCTGCCCCACCCGCCTCACCAAAGAATAGACTTTTTGTGGGCAGTAAACGTGTGACTAAACCAACCTTGGCGGGAATTAGGGGTTCTTCTGCTTCTTTGAAATAGGAATTACCATCCTTGCCGGTATACAAAATTGTATAAGATCTAGAATTAGCAGCCTGCAAAACACTAGTTGCTCCTAAAACAATCAAAAAAATAAAGCTGACAAAATATCTCATAGGTTCCGTTTAAAAAATTGATATAAATCAGTATATCACGTGATAGTTATAACCTAATTTGCTTGACCATCTAATTTTTGTTTAAATTGGAATCAACAAACTACAGAAATAAGAAGATTACTATGGCTAAAGGGAATAAACGCAGGGTTAATGGACCAACAAAAAGGATTTCTTCCAATGCTGAAACTCCTGATTATTTAGCCCGCATTGGTGGCTATTTCCTTCTATTTATCGGTGCAATAGGCGTTATTTTTACCTCTCCGTTATCTTTAGTCCTGGGGTTTATCGGTTTCCTCGGCGGACTACTCTTCGGCAAAGCTTGGGATGCAGGCTTTGTAGGCGCAAGAATTGGCTCCTTGGGTTCTCTCGATCTGACTCTTTACGGTTTAGAGTTAACAAACGCAACTGTAGAGAATGAAGAGCCAAGCCAGAAACAATTATTAGCAACTGAAAAACTATCGATAAAGATTGATTCGGATAGTGAGCAAGAGCAAGAGCGAGCGACTAGATTAAAAAAAGTCCCGCGTAGGAAAGCGCAAGAGCCAAGCCCATTATCATCTGCCAGTGTTAGCACTGTTTCTACCACCTTTTTCGCAACAACTGAGAAAGAGCCTCTAATTAGTGGACCCAAACCCCATGGTGAAGGATCCCCGAAACAAATCGATGAAAAGTTCCCCCAAGCTGATACAAAAGCTGGACCATCACATCTGCCGAGGCTAACTGATGGACGTAAGGTAGGCGATCGATACATTGCGAACCTTATTGCCATTAACCTAAATACTACCTTAGCCGCATCAGCGTTTTTGGATCGCTTGGATCAAATGTCGGACAAAGACATTCAGGATTTTGTTAACCAACTCGATTCGGAAGGGTTGGAATCTGTATGGCTTCATTTTAATGACTCGGAACTTGAACCATCGAAAAGGGAATACATCAGGCACAAATTTAGCCAGCTGATAGAGGCACTGTCTGAGGAACAATTTAAAGCCGCTCTTAGTACCCCTAATTTTCTGCACATCCTAAATAAAGATGCCTATGGCGAGACAACTGCCGAAACGTCACAAGTGCCGAGTGATAAACGGAAGGTCGGTGATCAATACATTACAAACCTTATTTCCATTAACCAAGACACCACCTTAGTCAAGTCAGAGTTTTTAGATCGCTTGGCGCAAATGTCGCCCAAGGACTTGCAGATTTTTGTTAGTCAGCTCGATTCGAGAGGATTAGATTCTGTATGGTTTCATTTTAATGGACTAGAAATTGAGCCATCAAAAAGAGAGTATAACAGGGACAAACTTGCCCAGCTGATAAAAGCACTGTCTAAGGAACAGTTAAAAGCTGCTTTTAATTCTGCTACTTTTCTAAACATTCTAAATAAAGATGCCTATGCTGAAACTGCAGCGACTACCTTAACTCGCAAGCAATTACAGTTATTTGCATCCGATGCAAAAAGACAAGAACTGCTCAATACCTTAGTAAAAAAACTTAAACCCTCCCCCCATTTATTAGGCAAACTTCTCGCAATTATGCCTTATGCGAATGAAACTCTGCGGGAGGCGCTACTACAACAGATTGCCCATTTACCCTATCGCGTATCCTTTAATAAAAAATTAGCTAAACTAGCTCAGCATTACATTGATATTAATAACAAAATATTTCTCGCAGACTTTGATCCTAATCAACCGAAAGTCGAACGCAGACCTTCAAAATGGGCTACCGTACAAGCTGCGACAACGCCTGTCTATAATACTGCGCCCATTAAAAGAGAAGATATAAAGGATGACGCCTTTGATGAATTCATTCAACATTTGAATAGTGAAAGCTATCTTATTTATGAACAAAGTATCGTTGAGGTTTTAAGTCATTTACCCGATTACCGAATTAAAATGCTTGTCGAACGTGCCTCCCTGCCTGAATTTGATTCTCTCTTAGATAACCTTTGGTTTATTGAAGCAAAGACAAACAACGCACTATCGTTCCTGAATAATCGTGAGGAGCGCCTAAAAATCGTTTTGCTGAATTTATCTGAGCCACAATTAATCCGAGCTGAGAAGCAAAATAAATTTTGGGAAATTTTTAAAAATAAGCAAGAACCCTTTTGTAAAATGGCTGCCAATGTTTTAACGCCCGAGCAATTTCAAATACTTATCGCTAATACCCCACTTGAAAGACATGAAAATTTCGCTGTACTCATTAGCCAGATTAATAGAGATACCCAAGCTGACAAAGCAAGACTCAAAAAAGTTATAGAAGCAATTCTGCCCTATACTACGCCATGGCTTGCCATAGACCTAGAATGGAAAATAAACAGTTTTAATGGGCCAGTGTATGAGCTGCTTATCAATAAATTGAAAAAGCACCTTAGTGAATCTTTCCAAAATCCAAAGGTTGCACAGAAATATAGTGATGATCATGAATTAGATAAACAAGCTATTTCTAATCTAGTTATAAAGTCCGAACCCGTCGCTAGTCTTGGGTTATAATCGGATAGCCTAAGCGTGTAATAGGATAGTCGGCGCTGTTATTGCGAGTAATGCAGTGATCACCGACGTTAACTACATCAAAGCCGTACGGGCAGCACTCTGTGACGCTTCGAGACACGGACTATGCGGCTTAGCCGCAAGAATCTAAATTTGTTTAAGATTTATAGCTTTGTAAGGGACAAAAAATGGATAATCCCCGTAGAAACTCGAATTCCCGCGGCTTGACCGCGGGATCTGATTGCAGCACAAGCTCCATAGACCCACCGTCAAGCCGCGGGGATTCGCAATGAACTAGAGGTTTTCTAGTTTTTGTCCCGTACAAAGGATTTATAGCAAAATTCTGGCTCTCTTAATATTTCATTAATTTTTATTGTTTAGAATGACCAAATAATAGACATAGTGAAATATATCCATGAAAATTAGAAGTAAGAGAAGTGTCGGGTTCCAAAATGTTTATACCCATGAAGAAGCACTCCCAAAGAGTATAGCGCAACCAGAAAAGAAACCATTTATAATCCTGACCTTACCAGCAGACTCTAGTCACATCAACTATCTAGCTCGTAATTTTCCTCTATTCAAACAACTGGGATACTCCGAGATTCAGGGTGCAACACAAATTCTAACAATCACCAGCAACAGAAAGGTGAGTCTTGTTATTAACGCTATTCTTGCAAGCCCGGATTATAACCATGATGAAAATACTGAGTTACTGAGCAGCTTAAGAAGTATCGAGCAACGCTTAGCTAAACCCAAAAACTCTAAAGCTCTACCACCTAAAAGTAAGGCTCAAGAAAACTATAAGCCCGTTAATGCCCCAATTGTGAGAGAAAGTGGAGCACCAGAACCTTCTCATAGCGCAAGCAAAGTAACAAAAGGCGATGGCTCACCCATTGAAATTTTAAAAACAGAAAAGTCTGGGCGACGAATCACTGAGATTGAAGCCTTTAATGGCATGCTCTTTCGTCTTGTACTTAATGACCGCACCCCAAAGGTCAGAAGTGTTCATGATGCTGATGGCAACAGAGTCGGCGTGCTCTCAAGAGCGATAGATAACTTTCAATCCTTACATGATTATTATCTGAAACAGCAGCAACTGACTGGGGCTATGCGTTCGCCACCGCAGGCAGACCTAGTCAAAGCAGGTATTGGTAGAATATTAGCAGCAGCCTATTTCGGTGAAGAACGCGATATGCATGGCGGTAATGTTGGCTATGACCCTGTCGCTAAGATTGCCTCCAAAATTGATCATGATCAGGCATCCTGGCCAATCACTTCAAAATACCAAAACAGAAATCCTAATAAAGTAAGTACAGATTTGGGTGAAAGGGAATATGGCGTAAAACCCAAAGATACCTTTCCGATAACCCAAAGAGATATTAGTAACTTCCCACATCTAGTAGATGCAAAACCGCGTAATTTTCCTGAATGGACTGATAGCAGGCTTTTAGATTTGAGCGGAATAGAAAATCATCCTGAGTTTGTTAAAGATGTATTTTCGGTTTTTATTAAAGGCGCCCTATTCGATGCGAAGATTTATCGCGCTATCGCAAAGGAGACGCTTCAGAATCCAAAGTTTCAAGAACGCATGGTAGCTCACAAAACCAGACGCAGTGAAATATTAAAAGAAGAGCTTACAAAGAACGAAAAATTTTTAGATTTTCTCCTCGACAATCCTAATATTAAAGACCAGATCATCGCTGAATTGGGTGAGTACAACAATGACTATAAAGAAGGTAGTCCATTGCGCCTTGATCTTGTGGATTTAGCTAATAAATTTGATGAGCTTGTGCAGCAAACCATGGATAGAGTCAGAGTGCCATTAATAGCTAAAACACTCTTTATGACAAACTATCAACCTGATCAGGATATTAATTTATATCAATATAAAGCAACAGCAATTGCCTCTGATAGAAAACAAACAACCATCGATAATATCAGAACCACTTGCAATATTAGCGAGAACAAAGCTGAATTAATTTTTAATAAAATCAAAAAAGAATGGGACACTGAGCCGCAAAATTCCAAAGAGCTTGTTATCGAGAGGAATGCTGCAAATGCTCTTAAAGAGATTTTAAACGATATCATTAACTTAGATGGTAAGTTAGGAGTCTTTGGTGGTAAAAAACGCACACTAGACGACGGTAGGGAGATAAAAATACCAAACGGTGCTGCTGCTATCTTTGATCTCTATCAACAATATCAGAATAATGATAATGTCTCAGCGGTTACAACCCTAAACACTATTATTGCGCAAGCCTCCCTTTCAACGGCTTATCAAGGACATGGTTGGTTTAATCAACGCCAGACTCAAACCACTGATTTTTACCATAATATCATTGCGATACCTCAGGCAGCTGTCGAAAATCAAATTGACAATACACTGATGATATAGACTTGATTTTAAAGTCTTGTTAAAATTATATCTACTTTGGGCAAATTTAGGATAAATTTTGGAAGAAGAACTCCCTGAAGAAATTCAAGACTTAATTCTTTCCTTTCTTCAGGAAAGAGAACTGCTTCTTACCAGCCAAGTGTCTAAACGCTTGCGAAGGCTTTCAAAACGACATCTATTGGAGCAGTCTTATTCTTTAGTTAAAACGCTAATTGCTGAAGACTGTAACCACTTGTCGATGTTGCTAAAAAATCTTCAAACCGCCTATAACGAAGCTTGCAAATTTGAAAAAAGGTTCCTCAATTTTAAAATTGCATTTAGAAAATTGTCATCTGATGATGTTTTGAACTTAAAAAAAGAAGTCATTGATCTTGCTATCAAAAAAATCAACGAGCATATGGAGAGCCAAGAAGTAGAGTACGATCAAGAAACTAAAGCCATTATTGACGAATATGACAGAGCATTAACTGATGATACCATTAGTGATAGTTTACGTACCGCCCTTTATGAAGCTGTTTATCCAAAAATAGAAAAGGGAATTAAAACATACAACGATTTTTTAAGCGCAGAGTTGGCTTCATGGCAGCATCGTGCAGAAGAAATCAATTTCCAGAGAGAAGGCCCACCCTGTAACGTCATTTGAGTCACGAATGTAGCCTGCAACACCCAACGTCATCGCGCACATAGTGAGGGAGCTCTTAGCATTTAGGAGATGTCTCACTCCGTCTGACATGACGTACCTCTTTGAAAAATCAAAGTGCTCAAGAATATCTAGCTTGATCTACAGGATTTGTATAGCATTAGCCGATTAGAAAAAATCTAAAAGTTAGACACATGATTTTAAGACGATTAGTCTTGGTATTTATTGTATTAGGGATCTTGAGCTGTACTAAGAAAGTTGAGCCCCCTAACAATCTGCCGCTTAAACAATTTCCTTCAAGCACAAACAGCTACAAACCTATCGAAAACCTACCTTCCTTTGGTTGGTGGCAGCAATTTCACGATAAAGAGTTAGATCGTTTAATTGAATTAGGCCTTAAAAATAATAATGATATTCATATTGCCATCGCGAACCTGCATCAAGCCCAAGGCGCTTTACAACAGGTAAGGCTCAGCTGGATACCTGTTATAAAAACCTTTGCAGGTTATTCCACAAACCCCGCTTTAGGTGCGCCAGGCGGTTTTTACGGGATCTGGCCCTATTATGCAGTCAATATCATGCAGCTTTATTCGCAGCAAAAGCAGGCTAGCTACAATGTGAATTACTTCCAAGAGGCGGTTTCCGGAGTTCGTCTACTCGTAATTGGCCAGATCAGCGCCTCTTACTTTACATTGATGGCTCAATTAGAACAGTTGCGTTTGATCAAAGTGTTGGATAAGGATTTAAAGACCTTAATTACCCTTAGCACCCAGGATATTAAGATTGGTTTGGCCAATCACCTTGATTTAGACCAATTAAAGGCCGATGAACGGCAAGTCGCAGCGCAGATCGCCCCTATTCGCCATAACCTTGTTGTCAGTCAGAATGCGCTTCGTTATTTTATTAACGACTATCCTGGTCCAATACAGTCTAAAAATAACTTTGCACAAATCGATTTCAGTCGTTTTAAACCAGGAAGCCTGCCTGCTCAGGTTTTAAATAATCGACCTGATATGAAGATGGCCGAATACGCGCTAAAAGCAGCAAAAATGAATATTAATATTGCTTACAGCAATTTTTTCCCTCCCCTGCAATTGGATGAGTATGTCGGTGAGTCCCATCTACCCCATAAAGTCTTCTCGAAAATGACAGACGCCTATTTCAATGGAACTCTTGCCCCAAGCAACTTGGGAACAATTAAGGCAAGCAAGGGAGCCTATGAGGCTAAGATTGCTGAATTTATTAAAACAGCCAAGCGTATTTTAAAAGAAGTGGATACGGACTATTCAGCCAATAAACGAATGAATGAGCTCTATTTGACTTATTTAGCGGCTGAAAATGACTACCGCCATAAATACAAGTTACAACAAGGTCTATTAAAAACCGGGTTAATTTCTTATAAAGACTTAATACAAAGTAAAATCTATTTAGATAATTTGGCCTTGTCAGTGAATCAGGCAAAGTTAGAATTAGCCATGTCCTTAGTTGTCTTATATCAAGACTTAGCTGGTGGATATGCGGCAAATAAGGAGGCAGGCCTTCAATGAAACAAAAATTTGCGGGGTATAAAAGAACAATTAAACCTTATTTAAAACGATTAAAGCATTGGCTTACCTTTACCCATACAGTGATTTTGATTGGCGCGTTAACAACCATTATTTATCTTTTTTCATTCTTGTTTCCCTTTACTGATAATGCCTTCGTAGTCAATAACGTTAGACCCGTTGCAGCACTTACCAATGGGTATATTACCGGTCTTTATGTGAAAAATGGCGACACAGTGCAAAAAGGCCAAAAGCTATTTACTGTATTCAAAAAGCCTTACCTTTATGCAGTGGAACAACTGAGCGCGGATTTAGCTGCGGCAAAAGCACAGTTAGCAGCCTTGAAAACAACCTACGAGCGTGATTTGAAACTGAGTGACAATGAGCAGCGTAGCTATACCCGCTTAGACCAAGACGATAAAAAATATCAAAGGGGCTATCAATTAAAATCGGTTTCGCTTATTACCTTGCAAAACTCAAAACAAGAGACTCAAGCAGCAAAAGATAAATGGGATGCTTCATTAAAACAGTTGGAAATTGATAAACATCAAATTGATGTGCAAGGCCATCAAATTCAATCGCTTGCAGCAAGGCTTAAAAACGCCAAGGTTAATTTGGCGCTTACAGATGTTTATGCCCAAGGCAATGGAATCATTCAAAATCTATTTTTTACCCTGGGAACCCCGGTCAATATTAATCAACCGCTGTTCTCCCTGGTGGATAGCGATAACATATTTATCCAAGCTAATTTTAATGAAACCGATTTGCGCGATGTGCGTAAAGGCTCAAGAGTTCTTATTTATCCGCGGATGTATTTAGGTCGGAAAGTGTTTCATGGCATTGTTGAATCTGATTATTGGGGCGCTAATCGCCAGCTTGTTGATAATCGAACTCAACTGCAAAATGTAACGAATGAGAATCAATGGATCCTGTTACCGCAGCGCCTTCCGGTGATCGTTCGCGTCACCGATCCCGATCCTAACTTTCCCCTAAGAGTAGGAAGCAGCGCCTATGTTTATATCCAGGTTTAAGAACTGGCTTGAGGAAGTTGACCCCTATACTATTCAGCGAGGCGCTCTCCACAAAGCACTATTTATTGCTATTGTCATTACTTATGTTTATTGGTTCTTTTTGCCTGTTAATTATCTATCTTTTATCCTGCCCTTTTTTATCGTATCGCTTTATGAAACCCCAATACTCTCCAGTTTTAAAAAGAAAGAACAATTACTACTCTTCAGTAGTCTTGCAGTCACCTTCGTTAGCGTATCGTTCTATCTGGTTTATCCCTTCCGCGGTACCTTTTTCTTTTTTTCTTTATTCGTTTTAGCTGGACTTTATTTTTTAGTATTGCGTTATTTTTACGCTTTAAAAAGTTTAGTGATGCTTGTCTTATCAACAGGCACCATTGTTTTAGGTACAGAACCGGAAGCTAATTTACAGATTGCCTATGGCATTATTTCTTCAGTCGCCCTTTCATCGATTACTGTGATGATTTGTTTAAAAGTTTTTCCTAACCAATATCTCAGAGTTTGGAATAAGGCCTTGCAAGGTTTCATAAAATATTTTGAAGAAGACATCGAAAATGCCTTATTAGAGAATAATCGCAGATTTATTAAAGAACCAATTATCCATTTTGAAATGGTACGAAATTATCAGCGCTTAGTTGGAAAAAAATACCTCCTAAGCAGTTATAGAGTGGCGGTCTATATTCGTAATATACAAATTTCATTAGATAATCTTTATTACGAGCAAAAGACTGAAATTTTTTGGAGGTCTGTTAAAACTAATCTTAATCATCTTCGCCTGAATATGGATAGTTATACGCCCTGCCCTCCGCCAAAAATTGATTTTCCACCACAAACTAAACTACAGCACTATATAGTCGATTGCTTAAATCGCGCCTTTGCTCATTGGAATAACTTATGCAGACTACGGCACAGTTAAAGAAAAAACTAGATTATGCTCGCTTTATACATTTGGCTCTGGTCTTTATGGTTGCTATGTTCCTTTATTTATTTTCAACTATCCCCGAAAAACGTTGGATTTTATTAACTGTGTTAGTCGTTAGCGCGGGAATTGAACCTGGGCTTGTAATTCGCCGCTCTGCGCACCGTATAGGAGGAACCTTTGCTGCTTTATTAATTTTGATTCCCCTAATTTATTTAATGCAATTAAATTATCGTTTTATTCCCGTTTTATTTACTCTTGTAGTCATTGGATTGAATGTTGCCTCCTTAAATACTCGTCGCTATGACATTAGTGTTTTTTTTATTACTCTCTGTGTGTTTCTCTTATTAGCGCAAACTACAGAAGCTAATTCTCCGCAGGGTCCCTTTGAAATGATGATTAATAGAGGATTTTGCACTTTAATTGGCGTCATCATTGTCTTGTCAGGGGATTATTTTATCTTTCAAAGTTACCGTTATTCACAGAAGCTTTATTTCTTTCATCAAATGCTGATTTACAATTTTTTTAAAAACAAAGTCAAAGAAATCAATCACTGCCGTCAACAAGGCAAGAATGCTTTTCTCTTTATTGAACGAACGCGATATCAAGTGATTGAACATTTTGCGCCTATTTCAATAAGCTCGGAAAATTTAAAACTTGAAAATAAAGTCAGTGCAAAAAGCAAAGAGCAGATCGATCTTTTCCAGGAAACTATCTGGGAAATTCGTCGTTTACTCTTCGCTCTTTGTATGTCTGAATTAGTATTAAGTTCGCCTGAAAAAACGGAAAGACATCTGCAACGCTTTAATGACTTAATGAGTAGAGCCAAGGAGAATTTTGTTTATTAGTAGTTGCATAGTATGGGCTTAAAGTATATTTTACCGCCGGTTAATTGAAATAATTGAGGTAGATTGGGCTGTTAAGCCCAATGGCACTTAGAAAGCTATACAAAAAAGACCGATAAGGCCCAGCTCATGCGCCAAAGATTCCCCTCTCCCCCACGCTATGCGCGGTGGGGAGGGATAAATGAAGATACTGATCTATTACATAAATATAAAGTTAGGTATGTATTAAATGGAAAGAATACGTTATCGCGAGGATATCAATGGTCTCAGAGGAATAGCTGTTCTTGCTGTTCTTTTTTTTCATTTAAATCTTGGAATACTACCAGGCGGCTACGTAGGTGTTGATGTTTTTTTTGTCATCTCAGGTTATTTAATTTCTAGCATTATCTATAGAGAAATTCTAAATAATCGCTTTTCTTTAACTACTTTTTATGAGCGCCGCGCAAAGCGAATTCTCCCAGCCCTGTTTTCAACAATTCTTCTTTGTTCACTGATGGCCTATTGGCAACTTTTTCCAATAGAGCTCGTCTCTTTCGCAAAATCGGTTATGGCATCTGCCCTGTTTTCCGCAAATATTTATTTTTACTCTAGCCTTGGTTATTTTTCACCCGCGGCCGATGAAATTCCTTTATTACATTTATGGTCTTTAGGTATAGAAGAACAGTTTTATATACTCTTCCCCTTCCTTTTAATGTTCCTAGCCCGAAAATCGTTCAAGGTACTAGTTATAACTATTATCTCTTGCCTAGTAATCTCACTAATCTTATCTCAATGGATGTTGTATAGCAGACCTACAGCAGCCTTTTACTTGCTACCCTTTCGAGCTTTTGAGCTTCTTATCGGCTCTTTAGTAGCAATTGGCCAATTACCTCGCTTATCAGGTAAACAGCTACCATTCATTGTCAGTGCTACAGGATTTGGAGGCATTCTTTACGCTATATTTTTGTTCAATCCCCAGACAAGATTCCCTGGATTCGCAGCTTTGCTACCTTGTATAGGCACGGCATTAGTGATTTGGGCAGGTGAGCAGGCATGCCCTTTACTGAATAAAATGATAAGTATTAATCCATGGCGATGGGTAGGAAACATATCCTACTCATTATATTTAATGCATTGGCCAGTTATAGTGTTTACCAAACGTTTTTATCCTCATACCGAGCATTTTATCTATCCTGTAATAGTAATAACGCTTTCCTTCATTTTGGCTTACTTAAATTACACCTTTATTGAACAGCGCTTCCGCCATCTCCGCCCTCAACTCAATCCCCAAAAAGTCTTAGCCGGCTCGGCCGCATTAATTTTTCTTGTTGCGCTTACTTCCTCGCTAACCATTTATAAGCATGGATTCCCTGATAAGCGGAATAAGCGCTTAAATAAAATACTCGCCTATGTGAATTATGATTATAAACCTGGCTATCATTACGGTACTTGTTTTCTGGATGAGAATCAAAATCCTGATCAAGTTGATATTGCAGACTGCCTGCCGCAGGAACCGCAAAATAAATCCGCCATTTTATGGGGAGACAGCCATGCAGCCCATTTATATGAAGCCTTCAAAGAGAATTTAGCGACGAAGGGATATTCAACTGGGCTTCTTTCTGCTTCAGCATGCCCTCCTATCATAGATATGGATGTGACTGCTCGACCTTATTGCAGAAGATTTAATGAAATAGCTTTTGCTAATATTTTAAAAATCAAACCTAAGATCTTAATTTTATCAGCAATATGGTTTGCTGATCCCCATACTATGGATATGCTTGAAAAGACCATTCAACGCCTTGCTAAGGAAAAAATACAGATCGTTATTTTAGGTATAAGTCCTATATACAAGGCTAATGTCCCACTATTAATTGCCAACTTTTTAGTCATGAAAATCCCAATGCAACCAACCAAAGATATGCTGGATGTAGAGTTTTTAGCCCGCACGGATAAAATAATGCTTAAACGCTTTGGGGGAAGGAATGATATTCAATATATCTCAATAATGGATAGCTTCTGCTCCGACTATATCTGTCCGCTAATGACAAAGGCTGAAGTCCCTCTCTATTATGATGGTGCTCACTTCACTGCAGCAGGCTCAAAATTAGTTGTGAAAGAGCTCAGCCCGTTAATCTTGGGGGCATAAAACTCTTTTCCAATCTCATCTCTTAATATTGTAATAGGTCCCCCCCGTCACACGAACATAGCCCGTCATCTCGAACATAGTGAGGGATCTTCGGGATTAGCACAGTGCTACACATCAGGAGATGTCTCTCTGCGTTCGACATGACGTACGTCTTTGGGAGCATAGCGAAGGATCTCCGGGATTAGCACTCTGCCACACTATGGAGATGTCTCTCTATGCTCGACATGACATACGTCTTTTCTCTTAATATTTCATTAATCCACGAATGATAAAATTCAAAACAATTTGTAATAATGTTGTTAGAATCTAATGAGAGATAAAAATAATTTTAAGAGAAAACTGCCACATCGCTCGACTTATCACACAGTAAATCACTATGACCAGAAAAGACACTCTTCTTCTAAAAAAAGCAGAGATGAGCACTTCGATCCCTTTATCTTTTCTCCCGAAATGATGGATTTTGATCAATTAACGCCCACACAAAAAATAATATTTCTTCTAGGGTTGGGTATAGCTATAGCTAGCTGTATCCCAAATCAAAATATAAGGATAGTTGATACCAAACAAGCCCTCCTGCCAGAGAGCCATAACAGATTTTTTGCCCCACAATCATTTAATAGTACTACTGTGGTCCCAACACCACCTAGCAGCCAAGCGCTACCGTCTGTGCCCTTGGTAGCTAAGGATCTAAGTTCAAATTTGCAACTTCAAATGGGAATACAACTTAGAGATTGTCAATCAAAATCAAATGGGGTTAGCGCGGGTAAAATCTGTCTGATTCAGGGCAAAAAACATAATCTTAAAGCCTGGGGAAATGTAGATGGCGCAGAAGATAGATACTCTAATATTCTTTTAGGGATGCATAACCTCTATTTCATTAAAGAAAATATTGGCATCAGTATTCCCAATATAAAGCTTATCTATGAGAAAAATGGCAAATATGTCTCATCAGTAGGTCAGAAAGTTCGTGCTGAAAAATACCTTGCCTCAGAATTTGTAGAGGATTTTAATAATTTCAAAGATCTTTCTCGCAACTACACAAGAACTGTGATCAAAGCAAATCATTTTAGAAAAAGCACAGCGCCTTATTTAGAACTCGAGGAAAACATACGAGAAAACATTATCGAGCAAATAGGAGAAGAGGGCTTAGCTAAGCTTGCTGTTGCAGGAACCTTTATACAAGATCTGGTTATGAATAATGGTAACTGGGGTATCGCAAATAATACCTTGGTCGTTGTTGATGCTGATCATTCACCACAAAGCTTAGAAGAATACCTTGCAGAAGCCACTAAAATGCCAAGGAATATTAATTTAGGTTTTTCGATACAAACCCTCGAGCATATGGCAACAATTTACAAAGAAATGCAGCAAAAATTACCTATCCGTTTTCATCCGAAAGTTGATTTTAATGTGGAAGATTATCAGTTTTTAGTAGACCAATATTTAATCTCTACAAATCAAGCCTTAGAAAAATTAAAAGCGACTTATCCCGATTTGCCAAGCGATAAACCCTCAAAACTGGTTAATAAGGCCTTGTCTGACGCATTCAGAAATCAGTTTTTAGAATACATCTTAAATTCTTCTCCTCAGGTTAAAGCATGAGCTCTGGCTTTTCTTAAACCCCCTATCTGTAATTGAACGCCTTGTCACCCAACTCCACGTCATCCTGAGCGCAGCGAAGGATCTCCGGGATTAGCACGGTGCTACATTCAGGAGATCCTTCGCTGCGCTCAGGATGGCGTAGTGTTGAGACCAGGAGGGACATGACCTATTACAGACACTTGTGTAGATAACTATGGGCTTGACCGTGGGGTCCATGAAGCCTTCACCACCGTTAGATCCCGCGGTCAAGCTGCGGGAATTCGAACTTTTTGGAGGATTTCTTATTTTGCCTTGTAAAAAGCGCCTTAAGTTGCAATCTACTAAGCCTTAATCTAAGATTTATCCTTTCCCAATAAGTATATATTTTGACATACTGACTAGAAAATTGAACTGCCATTCATGGAAAGATAATGAGCAAAGAAGAATTTAAAAGAGCTATTGTAGAGTTGCTAAGGGCTTATAAAATAAGCGATCGTCGTTGTTTCGACAACCTCGTCATCCTTATAAAAAAATACCACCCACCTCCCTCAGAGGATCTTAAAGAGCATTCGCAGTTTATTCTGATAACCGTTGTTGAGCAACTTATTGAATTACAAGAAAATATTCCACACGAAACCTTATTTAATTTCCTCCTAAAACTAGTCCCCTTAGTAGAAACAAATAATCTGGTCTTGCAAAGGCTAAAAATTACCCTGACTAACGCTAGAGAGCGTTTGAACAGATTAGAATCTGAGGGGATCCCAGGTTACATCGGCATTGGCCGGGCAATTATAGCGACTAATGCAAGTTTCAACAGGTTATTTAATTTTTCTAAAACCAGCAACTTTGAAGCCCATATTAAAACAGATCATGTCGAAAAGACTCGGCGACTTAGTGATGAGGGTGATATAGCGCCGCTGTTTTTCCAAGGTCATATTGAAGATAGAACGCTTGAAAATAAACGCCAGAAAATGAAAGAAGAGATTAATCGTGCGCTTCATCTCTTCTTATCCACATTAATCCTCCGACCAAATCCTAATCCTGATCACCTAAAACAACTTGCCCTTATTTCTGCCTTAGGCGCTGATTGCTTAAATCCATCGCTGCTTACAGAGGTTAATTTATTAGATACCTTTAACCTGCTTGTTGAATTGGGCAGGGATTTCATTCATAAAGATCTCGCTTATGAAGCACAAATTAGCCTTAAGTCACTTAAGCTCAATGATCCCCTGGCCGCAAAGGCCTTCCTGCGGTTAATGATGGATGCTATTTGCTCGGTCTACTGCAGTAAATTGAAAATTGCCTTTAGCGAATCAGATAATAAATTTTTGTTATCCCTAGCTGTTTCAGAAAGTGATTTGCACTATTTTGATGCCAAGCTCTTGGTGTTTGGCAGCGAGGCTTACTTCTCAGAGATACAAAGAAACCTTGCGGACAGCAACACAACACTGACCAGAGATAATGACTCGGGAACTATTGTTCTTAGCACCCCAGTAGCTAATGCAGGGATACGCAATGACTTCGTTTGTTTTTACCCTAACCAATTAACAGAACACTCACCCCTAAAGCCTAATAAGGATTTACCTGTCGCCTTACAACGAGCCATTCTCAATATCTCAGGAAATGGTAGATCTTTGCAGCCATCCTTGTTTCACGAGTTAAGAGGCGAATTATGTGCTTTGCTAACAACGCTCCAAGTCCCTTCGCCGCCTAAAATCTCTAGCCAGGGTGAATTACTCGATAATATAACTATCTTACATCGATTAGTTGCTAGCCAATTCAACGATAAACATCATGCCTTAGTACCAAGAACTTCTCAGGTCTCCTTTGCTGAGGATTCAAGCTCCCTCTCCTCAAATAGTGACTCGCTATTAATAGAAAAAAAGGCATCGAAAAATTCGGCTAAGTGGTCACTCAAGGATGTTTCCCCGATGCGTCTTTTTGGTGTTTCTCCTAAAAAACAGCGGCCCTCATCAGCAAAAAAGCCAGTAAAATCAGAAAAACTGCTTAAAATCGAAGACAGCGAATTTCCCATTGCAGAGCTTGTATCCAAACTCTTGCCCTCCTTACTACCCCCACAAAAATTATTGTCTTACTTTGAACTAAAAAATCAAAAAAGTGATGAGAACAGCGCTGAGGGTGCTCTAAACCCCATACAGGAAGTACTGGAGATATTAACTTTTTTGCTTTGCCAATTTGACAACAAATCGCACAATAAATTGTATGAATGTCTTAGAAACTTGCATGAAATTTATAGTAACTTTCCTATGAGTGATTTGCCAGCCTTGCTAACAGGTCCTAAATTGGGAGCAAGATTGCTCCCTCAGCAAGATGGGCAAAAGTTGCTGGGTATTGATTCACATGGACAAAGAGGTGCAAGCTTCTATGCCGGAGCATCTCATTTCGTAGTCCATGCCAATGGTGTTCATTATAAACAAGGAGGCCGCTCTGGTTTAGCGACTGGTACAGAGCAATTCGTACAACGGGTATTAATGGAATTATTTCCCAATCATTGGCCCTTCTTTTTAACACCAACAACCTTGTTGCAACTTTCCAATGTTCATACCGACGAGCAGGAAGAAATAGAACCTACCTTTATAAATGCTAGTTTGACAGTCGAAGGCATATCACTTGCTGATTGGTTATTTATTAAGGAATCAACAGCAATGCTTGAAGCGCGCGTCCACAAAGAGGGTTTAATGGCCGCGATAGGCTCTTGGATTTCTGAGGATTACATTCCTGAGAAATCAGCGAATGATTTATATAATGAGATTATTCAAAGTCAGCTCAGTAAAAAACCTGAGGAGCGTTTAGAAGAATTTATTGAGATTAAGGGTGATGAGATTTCCGATCGTTTGGATCAGGATTTTAGAAAAATAATCAATCAAGAAGGCGAGGAAAAGGCCAGACGAATTTATGCCTTCATCCTGAAATGGCCAGAGCTTGTTGCAGGATTAAAGCTCTTTGAAGTGGTCAAGTGGGTTCCTCTCTTTAATCGTTTGCCAGAACTTTTTCTACGCATCAGCAAGGACAAGATAAGCCCTCTTGTAGAAAAAAAAGCACCGATCCTTGACGTGGTTAGCGATAAAATCTATGAGCAGCTAAGCTATTTTTGGGATTTACTTGACCTTCCCAGCACAGTAGCTTTAGCAATGGGATGTCAGGTGGTTAATCTGGAAGATGGTACAGCGGACAACTTTCAGGTTTGCATTGACTGGTCTAATCCGGATGAAACCAAGGAAAATACCTTTACTATAAAATGCTGGAGAATTGTCTGCTTTGATTTTGGCGAACAGGTCTTGGAGCACGCGATTGTCCTTGAACAACAGACGGTTGAGGCAAAAATTAATGCAAATCCCCCTGCTCTAAGGCATTGGGCAGGCCTGAAGTGTATCTTATTCTTTTTGCCTCCTTTGCAAAATGCATTAGTCGTCAATCTGGCCGACTCAGCAGAAAACCTGCTTTTGCGAAGCTTGGAAATGACGCATCAGCAGGATCTTGAGTATGCAAGATTGCAAAGTATGCAACATTTTATGCCAATTAATGCAGAGTCAGGTTTGGGGATCCCTCGTGAATTTAGTCCTTTTGACTTACCTGATATGTATAGCACTTTGCGTAAGATGCAAAACTTCACCAAGCGCTATCCTGATAGCACATGGAAAGATCTTTTTGCCTACACCCACCCTTTATTGGCCAAGGCTTATGAAATTGTTTATCTGCAATTTCCAACGCGTCCTACTAAAGCCTATCTGCAAATTGCCAAAACATGTTTGGAAGTGATACTGCCTCTGGATGAAACCTGGGTTGCCCCCCCTGATCTTTCTTTTAATATGAATGACTCAAGCAGTTCTCTGTGGCGCTTATTCAAAAAAACAAGCTCCCCCCCTACAAGTCCCAGATCATCAAGCTCTTCAAATATATTGAAAACACCTAGGCAGCCTACCCCCAGATACACCATAAGAGATGAGCTCGCACAAACAGAATATAACCACCACTCCCGCCTAATACCGGCCCCCAAGGGTGTATTTTTCCTGGCAAAGGAGCTGGGATTAGAAAGTGCTTTAATTCGAGTCGCGCAACGCTTTCGCTGGGATCTCGCACCAACTGAGGCGAAATTATCCTGGCTATCTTTAATTATCAAAGTGATTCCTACCGTGACCCTGGAGAATCTAAAGATACCTGCCATTTATCTGAATAATGTAGTTGAGCAGGCATTAAGTTCTATGAATGCTGACCACAGGCTGGTTGCCAAGTGGTTGCTTGAGCAACCAGCTAAAGTGAAAGTAAATACTGAACAGTTACAATTGGAAATGACTAATAGCCTTTCCTCGGGCGAGTCATCATCAGAGCTCTTGACGGACTTATCTTCTGGGTCTGGCTTTCATTCGATGAATTAAGGACAGATCCCGTGGTCAAGCTCATAGGTATCTACACAAGTGACTGTAATAAACGCACGTCATCCAGAGCGCAGCGAAGGATCTCCGAGATTAGCACGGTGCCAGGTGCCACATTCAGGAGATCCTTCGCTGCGCTCTGGATGACCTAATGTTGAGACAAGGAGGGACATTTGTGTAGATACCTATGGGCATCAACCACGGGGTCTAGCCTTTTGCTATAATTGAGCCATACAAGCCAAGCATAAAGATAAAAAATGCCAATTTTAACTCAGACAGAACTCCAGCAACTTTTAGATGATATTGCCGAGGCTAAGAAAAATACCCCTCCTGGCTCTAAATTCCCGCTAGCCAATTATCTTAAAGCAAAAAACTATTCACCCATTTTACAAGACCTCGATTTTGCCTCAGAAAAAACGGTCAAGATGACGCAATTGCAACGTGCTGATGGTAGTTTATCAAGCCTAACAACCGTGCCGCGTAGAACAGATTTATTAACTAATATTGATTTCTCAGGTTGTGAACTATCAAACTGTAACTTTAATGAATGCGACTTAACAGGCTCAGTTTTTTATGATCAAATTATTCACAACTCTTCTTTCAATAATGCGGTACTAAACCATAGTTCCATGCAAAACGTTCAATTTAGAGAGGGACAATTTAACCACTGCTCCTTTGCCTATAGCGAATTAGCTCAGGTTCATTTTGCAGATAGCCTTTTTCTTCACACTAATTTGAATTATTTAAAGCAATTTGCACAAGTCAATTTTGACAATTGTTTCATAGAGCGCACTTCCATGTTGGGCGGCGCGAAAGACGCTAGTTTTGAACAAAATTATGGGAAGAATAAGGTAGCTTTGATACTCCTTTGCTGGAATGACAGAGTCCCTCTAATGTCTGCCACCTTGGCTGAAAAAATGTTATTGGAACGGGGAATGTCTTCTGTTCGGATGGATATCATGGCTGAAGTCGATGCCAGCCAATTAGATCAAGAAATCAATCAGCTGAACCTGCTAACTAAAAACAGAATACAACAATTAAAAGATGAGGTACTCCATAAGGCCCAAAAACGGGCTAAAAACGAGCAAGACGCCGCAGCCCTTTTTGCAGAAGAATGGAAAAAACAAGGGATCAGTTTCCCTTTGTTAATGATCCAACTGATGCGAGAAGAAAATGAGAAAAACACAGCGGCATTCCCACAAATGAACGCCCTTTACCAACATGCCAAAGCAGTTTTTGATAAGGTTGACGGCATCATGTTAACCGGAGGACAAGATATGGATCCTCGTTTTTACGGGGAAGAACGCCACCCAAAGACCGGTTTACCCACTTATGCTGATCATCCAGAATTGAGTGACCCAAGACGTGATGTGCTTGAATTTAGCTTAGTCTATATGCAACAGCGCGCTTCCGCACCAAAACCCTTATGTGGCATCTGCCGTGGTTCACAAGTCATTGCAGCCTCCTATGGCGCGACCATTTATCAAGAGCTTGATTCGCCAGAAAGACGCCAATATTTTGTTGAAACCTTGCAACCCAAAGAGGTGAAACCGACAGCCCCGCTTCATTCGACAAGCAGGCACTTAGTAGCAACAGCCGATAAAGAGGTTCTTAGTGCTATCTTTATGCATCATCAAGGTTACGATCTAACTAAGGCTCACGGTCTTGAAGCAACCGCCTCAACACAAACCTCCGGGGGCAAAATGATCGATGTAGTGGGAGAAAATCTGGCGCAAAATGTCACCTTAGTGCAAGCGCATTTGGAATATTACGTAGACAAAGAAGAGGGTACGCAGCGTGGTTTTGCCCCCCATATGAGTGCCAATGCTGCAGACGCTGTATTTCAACAATTTCAAACAAGAGTCTTAGCCTATCGAAACAGCCAGGTATTTTCTCATTCAAAATCTGCCGGTTTTTTTACGACATCCTCCACGACTACGGATGAAGATGATAATACTCCTTCTGTAGAGTCGCAGCCTTAAAAATGATCCTCTCTTCCCCACGCTCACTGCCATTAAGTTAAGGAAGGTTTTGTCATTCCTGCGAAGGCGGGAAACTATTTCTAGCTAAGCACTGTGCCAATGTAGAGATGGTTTCCCGCCTTCGCGGGAATGACAAATGCCCTTAACTTAATAGCAGTGACCCCACGCTACGCGCGGTGGCGAGGGAGTCTTTTTCACTGCACGATAGCAAGGAGACAAATCAATCAAAATACCAAGCCACATTACCAGTAACAGCGTGGTCCTGCGCTTGCTCAGCCAATTGACCATTGTAACTGAGGCGAAAATTTAGCTTACGACTCAAATTATGCCAATTAAGCCCCGCATCAACCATTAAGGCATTTTTGGCAATTGGTGCGCCGTAAATGTTAAAAGGAGAGCTGCCGGAGATAAAGGAAAAGGTTGTTTTGGGTGTAACCTGATTGTAAGCATGTTGCCAACCCAGCGTGACCTGCTCATCGATACCGAAACGTTCCCCTTGATAGAGTACTGTGGCTTCACGCAAACCTAGGGTAGAGTATGGTGTGCTTTGGCTTCCCTTGCCTCTTAAGGCTGCAACACCACCATGTTCTTGCCAGTGCTTGGTACTCACATCCACATAAGCCACTCCAGCAAAAGGTTCCAACGCTAGTTGTTTTAAATTAAAGGGATAGCCTATTTCTGCAAAGCCTTGCCCGCTATAGGCACTGTAATTAGCACTCAAGGGATTAAAAAAGCCGTTAAATAGAACCTGGCGACTCATATCCACGCGATGCCAGGTATAGGCAGCTCCCGCTCGAAGTGAGGCACCATGCACGAGAGCTCCGCCGTAGACGCCGAGGGTATAATTGTCTACATCTGCCCAGCTGCGTCGAGCACTAATATCGATATCGCTATGACTGTACCCCGCTATTATCCCTAAGCGGCTTCGCTCAGACATTCCACGATCCGCACCAATAAAGAAACCTTGATTTCGGCGATCAACCTTGGCTGTGTTACGATTTCCTTCAAGCTCTCCCCAAGCGCCATAACCCTGAGCCCACAATCCCCAGCCATTTTTGTTGTCCACCTCTTTGGCTTCCTTTGATCCCAGCAACAATAGGTTATTGTTAAGTCTGCCGAGGGCTCTTTGTAAACGATTCAAGGTTGCTTCCCGTACATAACGACTTGATTCAGTCAACACTGACAGAACAGAAACATAGCCCTCACCTGATAAAGCATCAAAAGCTTGTTGGGCTTGAGGAGCCGTCACCAAATTAGTAATCGCGGTTACTAGAGGAGAAGCAACCATTGTCTCGAGAGCATTAGCGGTATTCTGCTGGTTGGTTGTCGCTGCAAAGGCAGCTAAGAGAAGCGTGCTACGCGTTACATCTAAATAAACATGGTTAGCATCGTAGATCAAAGACAGATTAAGGAAGGGTAGATTCTGGACAAGACTATCATAGCTGCCACTCACCCCAGCCTGAGCAGTTAAAATGGGATAAAGAGTCCCGGCGATATAGGTACCATTGGCTGCGAGAACTTGTACGGCTCCCCCATTGATAGTCGCCTTACCACCCACCACAAGCTGATCAGATTGACCTGAATTATTCAGCTCCACCAAATAGGTTGAACCAGGATTTTGCGTGTAATTTCCTAGAATAGTCAGTATCCCAATGGAATTACCCGGGGAAATGGTGCCACCCAGCATTTGCACATCTCCACCTATCGTCCCATTACCGCCCAAGGTTCCGCTATTAACTGTGGTCCTTCCTTTTGCAGCTGATTGGTTTCCATTAATCAGCAAAGTTCCTGCGTTAACCGTGGTATTCCCTGTGTAATTGTTGTCGCTCTGTAAAACAACAAGGCCTTCGCCGGTTTTGCTGAGACCACCACTTCCGCCTAAAACACCAGATAGCTTCAACTGCTCATTTGCCGCTAAAGCAACTACCGAAACAGTTCCATTCAAAGCAATACCAGCAGTTGCAGACAAGCTAAGGGAGGTTGTGCCTCCAGATTCATGACGAGTTGGATCACTGCCTCCCAAGGCCGTATTTGCATTTGCACCACGAATTGTACTACCACTTGCAAAACTGATAGCGCCGTCCGTACTTATGCTGTTGTCACCGCCAGCCACTAAGACCGCGCCAGAGCTTAGGGAGAATGAAGAACCACTACCCTTTAACTGTATATTCCCTGCACCTACCATGGCATTAGGAGAAATAGCAGTTGGATTTGCAACCTCATTTTGACTGTATAAATACAGCTCTCCCCCTTGAACATTAAAACTCGTCAAGCCATTAGCAAGTTGTGTAAAAAGATTGGTCCCGCCCAAGGCCCAGGTACCTGCTCCTAGCTTATTAATGAAGGTATTTGATGAATTTATCGGAGCGTCCATAGGGTCGCGCATATCCAACAGCCCGTTGGCATCCACAGCTGCATTTAAGGTACTATCAGCCCCATTGAAGCTGGTAAAGCTAATCGAAGAAGCTTTATCATTAGCCGCATTTCCGCTGAATAGAATTTGATTACCTGCTGAGGCAACAAGGTTTAGCGTGCCTCGGTCGTTATAAATTGCCCCAGCAACATTGCCAGCCAGATTACCTATAAAACTGGAATTTATAAGAGTTAAGGTACTAACCTGAGAATTCACAATTGCCCCTCCGACGCCGGTGGCAGAGGCTGCATTTTCTGTAAAGCTGGAATTACTAATGCTTGCTATAGCATTGCTAATGTTAATCAAGCCACCGCCATTGACAGCCAAATTGCCATTAAAACTGGAGTCACTAATGCTGAGCGTACTACCAGCATTAAAAATCGCTCCGCCAGTGGAGTCGAAGGCACCATTCCCTTTAAAAGTGCTGTTCGTTACATTCATGGTAGAACCAAGGTTATTCTCAATAGCCCCTCCACCAAAGGTAGTAGTAGTTGCTATATTTTGTGTAAAGCTAGAGTTTGCAATATCCACAGTACTATTAACAACATTACGTACCCCCCCACCAGAATCAGCAATATTTCTTGCGAATGTTGAATCCCTGATAACTAAAGCAGTATTGTTGCTATTACTAATCGCTCCCCCACCAAAATTAAGACCTAAATTTTCTGTAAAATTGGAATTAATAATGACTGCCGTAGAAGAGTTGGTATTATTTAGACCGCCACCAAAACTAGCAGCGTTCCCAGCAAAGTTTGAATTAGTTATGGTAAGCGAACTAGACTCATTCTCAATCGCACCACCAGAAAAGTTAGCCGTATTCCCGCTAAAGTTGGAATTAAC
This sequence comes from Legionella massiliensis, assembly GCF_000756815.1. GTDB lineage: Bacteria > Pseudomonadota > Gammaproteobacteria > Legionellales > Legionellaceae > Tatlockia > Tatlockia massiliensis. The sequence continues at coordinate 1,602,010 of NZ_CCVW01000001.1, read as the reverse complement.
AATGACTGCCGTAGAAGAGTTTATATTATTTAGACCACCACCCAAACTAGCAGCGTTCCCAGCAAAGTTTGAATTAGTTATGGCAAGCGAACTAGTATCATTCTCAATCGCACCACCAATAATGTTAGCCGTATTCCCGCTAAAGTTGGAATTAATAATACTTGTCACACTAGAGCTATCGTTATTAACCGCTCCGCCAGCAACGGCATTATTTCCTTGAAAAGTGGTATTGCTAATACTTAGGGTGCTATTGACGCCTGAACTACTAATCGCTCCGCCAATAACACTAGCTGTATTATTACTAAAGATAATCTGTGATCCCGCATCTGCCTCAATATCCACCGCCGCACCACTGAATATTCCAATGGTTCCGCCAATTGGACCACCCAGATTAAAACCATCGATACTTAGGGTTGCGCCATTATTAACTTGAATGGTAGCTGCTTCAGGGCTAAAGAGTGATAGTTCTCCCGAGGCAGGGGAAATGGAGTCATTTGTACTGACAATCAGGGCTGCGGCTGAACTAGCGCTGGCAACATTTGCCCGAAATGTTGCCTGAGCGCTCTGCAAACTAGCAAAATTGGCTGCCGTAGGGTCATTAGTATAATTTTTGATAGCTTGATTTAAATTAGTAGTGGCTGTCTGTAAAGCACCGCTAATAGCTACTGGTGTCGGCCAGGTTGCGGCGCGAACTGCGTTCCAAGGAGTAAATATCCCTAATGCCAATGAGGTAATCGATAGGATAGTAAATGGCGGGGAGATTAAAGCAGCAATAGCACGAGATACAGCGGTTTTTTTCGCAGTTGTGTGAAGCCTCATTACAATCATCCTTAATTTGAAAACAGACACAACTGAGTGTAAACCTATTAATACCTTAAAGAAACGCCAGTTCGGGATAAAAATCTTTGTGCGGAACAAAAATTTCTAATCGCAGAAAAATTCGAAGTCCCGCGGCTTGACCGTGGGATCTAATGTCCCTCCTTGTCTCAACATTACGTCATCCAGAGCTTAACAAAGGATCTCCTGAATATAGCACCGTGCTAATCCCGGAGAGCCTTCGCTACGCTCTGGATGACCTGCGTCTATTACAGTCACTTGTGTAGATACCTATGGGTCAAGCCGCGGGGATTCGGAACTAATCGCGGGTTTCTATTTTTTGTCCAGTACAAGGGGTAAAAATATTACCACTTCCTGCAAACACCAAAGGTCGCTTCCTCTGAGGCCTCTCTTTTAATACCATAGCGGTCTGACAGACGCTCTACAAAACTTTGATAGCTTATCATGTACACATTGTCAGCCTGACCTGGCTTTGAAACATCATAAGGGTCTTTGAAAAATACAAAGGGAACACCGTTTACTAATTTGACCTGGTCAACCACAACACAGTGTGTCCATGCTGAAGCACGGATAGTATTTTTGCGGAAATAGAAGGCCTTACGATCTTCTGTACTTTCATCAGGATGGTGGATAACGTCCCCAGCCCCATAAAAACATCGACCAAACTTTCCCTGAAACATAATTTGCCCGTTAGTAATCAAAGCCTGTCTTAACCCCTCAAAGCCAGACTCAATTGACCATTCTGCATTTTTAAGACCAAGCTGTGCATCCAAGGCTTCTAGAACAGCAGAATAGGTAACCTGTGCTTTTTCTTTCATCACCAGAGTTCTGAAGACTCGAATTGATGAAGTACTTTCCGGTATTGCACCACCTGCAATTTTTGCATGCTTCAATTTGACAAAATATGGGTTTTTAAAAATTTCTTCTTCTATTACATAGCCTAAGCTTTGAAGTATAGCCACAGATGTTTCATGCAACTCCTCATAATCAAGCGCTGGTTTGCTCATGACAACTTTAAGGGATTTCAAAGCCTTTTCCGCTTTGCGAGCATTTTGCACCTCAAGCTCTTCACTAGACTCAGCTGCTTTTCCAACAATTAAACGAAGGCGTTGGCGAGACTCTATGCTACAGGTTAAACCTTTCTGGCCTTTGAATGGTTTTTCTCGTCCATCCAGCATTAATTTTCCTTTATGGCCAGCAACCAAGACATTCTCTTCAGTATTGGAGAAAAAAGATACTGTATAAGGCATGATGTTTAACCTCTAATTAATTTACATTGTGTAAAAAAATTATGCACTCATAGAATTATCAGAGGATTAAATTGTTGAATTTTTTATAAATGGTGATTATGAGGAAAATGGGTGGATCAGATGACACTGCTATTAAGTTAAGGAAGGTTTTGCCATTCCCGCGAAGGCGGGAAACTATTTCTAGCTAAGCACAGTGCCAATGTAGAGATGGTTTCCCGCCTTCGCGGGAATGACAAATGCCCTTAACTTAACGGCAATGAGGACGGAAGGGGACTACAACTATTTAAATTACCGGCCCATCTTCAAGCGACACAGACTGCGAATCTTGTTTGTCTTTATTGAGTAAGCGCGCTGATTCCCCGAATACCGAATTTTGCACCAATGCACTCGCTTCATTTGCCAGTTCTGCTGATTTTATTTTTATGTCAACAACAGCCGGCGTACTCGCAGTTCGTTTTCTACGAAAATTGTCTCTTTTCGCTTCTTCTTTTCCAGGTCTTGGTGAGCGAGCACTTTTGGGTGCCTCGTCTCTAAGCATTAAGGGGTCGGAGCTTGTCGTTGCTTTGAGCGGCAAGTATGTGCTAGCTGAATTAGTTCGCTTCTTCTTAATCGCTGACTGTAATTCTGCTATTTGACGACCTAACTCTGGCTGCGACTCCTCTTGCTGTTTTTCAGCTTTAACGGCAGCTGTACTAAAGGTTCTTAATCCAAAAAAACCTCGTTTTTTATCTATAGAACTTTCTCTTTTCTTTTTTTCTCTAGGACTTTGCAGCGTTTCAATACTCTCGTCCTGTTGTTCCGAAGAACTAGCCACTTCACTAGCTAAACTAGCAGAAGAAGAAGTTGGGGAGGCAGAAGAAGACGCTTCACCATGAGATAGGGTAAACGATTTCTTTCTGGGCGACTTTGGTGTGGGTGATGGCGGTAGCAGCACAGAAAGTTGCTGGAGTGCATTGGTAAATCCTATGCGATTCGCTTTCTGTTCATCTGTTAACGATAGGATAAGCGTTTTTAAGGTTGCACCAACCCCTTTTTTAAATACCTCATGGTCTAAATCCATTTCAGAACGAGGTGTTTTTGCATTAATGTCACTAAGATCCTGTTCTTTCTTTTGCAGTTCAGCTTGAGCATCAGCAACTCCTTTGCTCTTTTGAATTGCTTGTTGATGATTGAAAGCCGCTTCCTCTTTGGCATCTAAAGCAACCTTCTTCTTTTCGCCTAATTCCGCTGCAACCATGTGGCCTGTTGCTAATTCGTATAAGGTAATACCAACTGCATACTTAGACTTCGACTCAATCGAATCAATATTGACGGTACTACTGCGAGAAGACTCACTCTCGATTGATTGCGAAGTATTTAACCCTCCGCCAGACTCATAAATAGGCGTACGAAGAATATCCAAGTGAGGAACACGAGGTTTATCGCGAACACCTAACAAGGATTTGACGTCAGAAATTACGATATCGCCTTCACTGGTAACGAGGAAGTTACTGGGCTTGATATCAGGAAAAACAACACCCGCCTTTCTAAAATCAACCATAATCTGCATGATGTTTATCGCATATTTAAGCAATAAAGCCTGTTTATCCTTGATTAATTCCGCATGATTTTGCGCCTTCTTTTCCAGACTTCCTTGTTCACAATAATCAAGAAGCTCAAAATATCGAGTTCGTTGTTTATACTGAAAACTCTCGAGCAAATGTTGTTTAGGGAGATGCTTCTGTGTTCCCCCTTCTTGCAACCCTTTATAAGCGTCAATGTAGGCACCATCAGGCAATAACCGAAAAATGACAGAGGCCTCTTTGAATTTCACCAAAAAAATGGGGATGGAAGAACCGCCCAAATGGGTAATTTTTGGTTTCTTAGTGGAATTTGTCAGTTTCTTCATCTTTTCAGCTAGGGCTTCTTCTAACCGAGTAAACAAAGTGTCTGTCTCAATAAGTTGGGCAAAGGGATGTAATTGTTCTTTAACTTCTTCGTTGGCGCTATCGAAAGTATCGTCTTCCTGTTCTTTCCGAGCAACCGGAGATTTGGACTCTTTTATTTTTCTGGTTAATACATCGGGATTTTCTTGACCATCAAATCTAATGCCTAGAAATGCACGTTTTAACAATTCTATCTGTTCACTTTGCTTACCTGACTTACCCATTTTGACATTTTCTCCTAAAACAACTTAAAGAGTTTTAATTGCCGCAAATTGCACAATTATAATTCTTTTTGTGCCAAGCGCCATCTTTATTTGCAGGAGAAAAACGAAACTTAATAGGAGGCTAGCATCTAATTTTTTATTTCTTATAGTTATCAAGAGATTAGCCCGATCAATCAGAAGCGAAATCCGGAGGCAGTCATGCGCCAGATCCCGAGGCTTGCCCCATAGGTATCTACACAAGTGACTGTAATAGACGCACGTCATCCAGAGCGTAGCGAAGGATCTCCGGGATTAGCACGGTGCCATATTCAGGAGATCCTTCGCTACGCTCTGGATGACCTAATGTTGAGACAAGAAGGGACATTTGTGTAGATACCTATGGGCTTGACCGCGGGCTCCATCAGTCATGACATCTCGGATTTTGCTGCATCCAGGCTCCACAGCACAAGGCCTTGTGCAGAACGCAGGGGCGTTTTGGGGAACTCTTCCACTGCTCTTTCATTCCGCCTAGCTAAACTGAAGGATTAATGATTTCGGAGGAGCTAGGGCTAAACAGCCCTTAGCATTCATCTCAAAATGCAGTGAACCCTGTTGAATCTGCTCAATGACTTTTGATAAGTCGTTTCCATAAGCAATTGTGCGGAAAGATAAGGGAGTAGTCTCAGTTACAATTCCTGCACTCATTGCCTCAGTCCATGCATCCAGAGCAGCAATTTCAATTTTCGAAAACATATCGACTGCTTCATCGACTGGATACTTCATTCCAAGCAAATTTAACAGAACAGTTGGTTTAAAAGTGGGTGTAACCTTGGTGATTGTTAATTGTTTCTCAAAAGACTTTAATTTTTCCTGTTGTTCATCAAAAGACAAGCCATTAAACCAGCTCTGAATTTGCGCACCCACATCAGGCGTATTTTTGCGCATCAAAGCCCCTAAGGCTGCCAGATAATTGTTAGAAACTTCCAATTTGCTAACACGATAGGCCAAATAATTTTCAATCACAGGGTGGTCAATATTTGTTAGTAATTGATCTAACTCTCTTTTCAAAGCAAAAATGCTACCCGCAATTGGTTCTGTCAGAAAACTTGAACCAGCAGGCTCAATATGGCCATCGATACCAGCAATATTAAGGATCCAGCGACCGAACCAGAGGTTCAATTTATCCTGGTCGATTGCTTGGGTCTTAATGCCTTCTTTCAGGGCAAACAGCATATTATGGCCACCTTCCATATCAAGTATATGGCGGGCATGGCAATTTTTATAAAAGGCAAAACAAAGTAATTCGCGCTCAGGTTGCCCCATTTGCCGGCAGATCGGTAAAATTTCAGGACACTTTTCAACCATATAACTGATGAACTGCTCACTGTCGAAGGGTAAACCTTCTTTCAGAGCAGAAGGTATGCTTTCCTCTGCCTTATCAGATTTGGTGATAAAACAGCTTGCTATTAAGCATTGATAATCTGACTTAGATAGTGAACCAATGAAACTAGAGAGAAAGTTAAAGCTTTCTTGTGTTAACTTAATTCCCTCTTCTTGAGATTTCACAAATTCTTGCCAACGCAGAGCTGGTTCCTCTTCAGATCGCAGCAAATACAAACAATTTAAACGAGCTAAAATACGTTTTACTTCTGGGTTAATAGCATCGGGCTTTGCCTTGCCATCAGACTGACTGGTTATTACTGAATTGGTCTGCAACCACAGTAGCTGCTCAAGCATATCTGCATCAAGCACCAGGTTGGGATAATGTTCCTTGCAATAAATCTTTATGAGTTGGTCTATAGATAGGTCGTGGGCGAATAAGCCCAAAACATGCTGCGGTGAACTACTCAAAAGAATCTCCTATTGAACAAATTTTCGAAATATTAGTCTTCATGGTTGGAATTTGCAATCTATGATATTAAATAAGCATTATTGAAAATGACGATTTGACTGCAAAGCTAGTCCGGTGTAAAAGCCTCCCTTTCATAACGCAGCAAAAGACAAGAAAATGCCATCAACAATTGTTCCTATAGGGACCTACACCATTAAAAGCAAGCATAAAGCCCAAGCTGATGATTTTATCATTTCTCCTGGCGCACAATCCTGTGTGGTATTGGTCTTGGAATCACCCCATGCTATCGCTGTTGCTCATATTGATGCGCCCTCAGTCGCAGCGAAAATTACAAGCTCAATGCTCAAAGAATTAGAAAAAATGGGGGCTGGGGTCATTAGCGCTCGCCTCTATGGGGGAGATTATGGTAATCCCTTGAGAAGTTCCTCGGATATATCCAATCCAATCTATGCGGAATTAACTAAGCTGCAAATTTCCTATTCCCACAAAGACTATCAACTTACCAGCGGTTTTGTGATGGCTATCGCAACTGCCATCTGGGCCTCAAGCGCTTATGGCCCTGAATCGCAATTATTCGCCTTGGCCTGTGTTGGGCTAGCCTATAAGGCAACAAGTCTGTTAAAAGCCGCTGTACCGACAAAATGGGCACCAGGGTTTCTGGGTGAGAATATTGATGTCTCTGTCAATGTAAAAACTGGGTTTGTCCAACTTGTCAAGGATCAGAGAGACAATAGCCTCAGACTTTTGAGTCAGGCTAGAGACAGCTTAATTGCTGGAGGACAATGGCGGCACATTGAAAAGAGAATGAATTTAAATCCACAGGATCCAGGAAACGAATCTGCCCTTGCAATATTGCGGGTTTAGGGTTTGATTGGGGTTTGAAGTCGAATAAGCTCTTAAAAAACATCAATAAGTCAGATTAAACTTTATTTGGTCAATGGCGCGTGATTAGGTTGCAAAGAAACTGGCGTTGATATGAAATATGCCTGTTGTCCGAAGACAGCAAATAGAATGTATTTATCAAGGAGTTTTAAATGATGTTTAGTAAAATGCTTTTCCTCGCTGGCGGTCTTTCTGTAGCACTTAATGCTAATGCCGATGCTAATTCGTTTAATATTTATAATAAAATTTCTCCATCAACAATTACTATTAGCAATACTAGTGATTGGAGTGTTACTGGCGCAAATCCATTCTCTGCTGGTACGTACACCACCCTTAGCTGTGAATCTATTATGTGCTATTCGCCTATATTTAACGCTTCCTTCAGCGACACAGGTACTCCACTAGACGGTAAATCTTGCACGGTAGGAGTTAATTTTCAAGGCGAATCAATTAGTTCTATTTCAGTGAATTGCCCAGAACACATTTATCCTAAGGTTTCTTTTGATGGCACTGATGTTTTTATAAGTAGTAATTGAGTGACTTTGAGGAGTGTGCCTAAGCACACGTCTCGAAGCGCCACAGAGCGCAAGGCTTCGAGACGGCCTAAAGGCCTCCTCAGCCCCAACGGTTTTGTCATTCCCGCGAAGGCGGGAAACTATTTCTAGCTAAGCACAGTGCCAATCTAAAGATGGTTTCCCGTCTTCGCGGGAATGACAAATGCCCTTAACTTAACGGCAGTGGGGTGGGGGCTGACCTATTACAAAGAATGTAGATTATTTTGTAAAATCACTCCAATTCCTCATCATATTTTCATGGCAATTTGCCTTCAAATTACTATCAAAATAGACAACAAACTGTGAACCCATATTATAAACTCTTAGGTAAATCAGCCCTTTTCTATGAGTATTTACTTTATTAATTGAACTGTGCCAATCAATATACTTATTTTGCACATAATCATCATCATAAATCTTGTTAATATAGGTGTAGACTATTGTATATGGCTGCATTCTTGGATTGATAAATTTGCGCCCAATTATTCCATTTTTCCAAATTTGCCTCAGTGAGCCATAGCTCATATTTTTAAAATAAGCGGTCAATCTTTTTTGTATCTCTAAGGCAAAATCCCTCGAGCTCAGGTTAGATCCATCCAAAAATACAGGAAACCCTATTGCCAGATTAGTTATTAGTTCCTTTGCTTCCGGTACAGGCAAATTACGATTTGAAAAAGAGGTGTTAATTAAGATTTTTTGTTGTCCTGATTCCTGCTCGATAATGCGATGTAACATCCATGCGAAAATAACACTATAGGGAAAGCCTGAAAGATCATAATCACTAACCAATTTATCGATTATTCCTTTCTGAAAACAAAAGGATGAATGCTTCTTAGAAATGGGAGAGCTAAAGATAGAATCCAGTCGATTAAATTCATAGGGATTAATCTCATTCATCATTGATTCTATATCGTCAAGATTATAACTATTTCTTAGCCAGAATTTATTGACCAGATTTAAATAGTTAATCTCCTCTTCTCTGCTTAAGGTTTTTACTTTTTCTTTTCCTTCATATCGACGAAAAATTTCTTCGCGAACCAACATGGCTGACCAACCATCCATAGCTATGTGATGGTAAGCCATAGTTAGGAAATATCTGTTCTTTTTCGTTTGAATATAAATTCGTACTAAGCGCTCTGAATTCACAGTTGTACGGAGCTTTTTCTGTAGTCTACCAGGAAAAAAAATGGGCGCTTTTAACCTGAACTCTGTTTGCTTAACAGCAGCTACAAAGAAAAAACACTCTTCGATCCATTCTAATTTAGATGACAATATAAAATGATTTTCCAAGGTCTCAGAAATAGCCTTTTCCAGTCGGTCTAAATCTATGTTTTCCTTCAGTGCAAAGGAAACAATTAAGTATTTCTGTACAGAGATTAGGTCAAGAAGTTCCTGCGAATAAGCTGCTTCTTGAACTGGACTCACAGCCACAGCATCATTAAATTTTGGTGGTATAAAATTAAAATCAATAAGACAAGAATCAATATTAGCAATTTGTGTTCTTTCATTAATTCTTGAAACATCTAACCACTTCCCGGTGATTTTTAAAAAGGCTTCACTCATCTCAATATAATCAATTGACTCCAATCCTAAATCAATAACTCGCTTAGTCGGATCCACTTTATTATCAGGGAAAAATCGCTGGAAATAGTCTGTTAGATTCTGAACTTGTCGAGAGATTTTTATTAAACGATAATCAAGCTTACCACTCGCTGTAATCGGAACTTCTTCTGTAAAAACAAACTCATCAGGATGCATATAATTTGGCAGATATTTATTAAGAGTATTCTTTATTTTTTTTAACAGTATTTCATCATTAACGGCAATGCGAATTATCAAACAAACCCTATTAGATCCCTCATCATAAAAACTAACAAAATCTATATTGCCATGATACTTTTTTAATAGATACTCAATTTGATCTAAGTTAATAAGCTGCCCAAATTTTTTAATTAATCGCCCTGCTCTCGAACAAAAATACAACTCATTATTATCTACTTTTAGCAAGTCATTGGTTTTTATATAACGCAAATCATCAATGTCTTGAAAATTATTTTTCGTGAGATTGCTATCAAAATAACCCGTTGATAAATCCCCCGCAACATAGAGTTCATAGCTATCAGAATGAGGAATCAACTTATAATTACAACCTAGCCGTAGCTGCCCAAGATGAAGCCTATCTTGTTCTTGCAAAGCTGCTTTGATTTTTTTATAAAAAGGAACCAGATATTCTGTTGCACCATATAAATTATAAAAGACAGTATCTGAGCTTATGCGAGAAAACCAATCATTAATGCTTGCGATATCCAAGGTTTCCCCACTGAGTAAAACCAAGCGAATCGATCGCAAAATATTGAGATCAATTTTCTCACAATTGCGTAGCAAGATTTTAAACAGAGTTGGTGTCAGATTAAGAATCGTAATTCTGTGTTTAATTAGCGCATTAATAATGAGTTGCAATTTATTCGTCGAGCCTGAGCTAGGAAAAATGAGTCTCGCTCCTGCCAATGCGGGAATAAATAAAGGGCGAAGAGAGGCGACGAAAGTCAGCTCTGTGGTGAATAGAAAACTATCTTCTTTAGTCAGTTTAAATTCAGCAAGCCCCCAGGACAGATATCGACTTAGGGTTTCATAATGATAATGAACAACCTTAGGCTGCTCAGTTGTACCAGAGGTAAAAAATAAAATGCCTGGTAACAAGCAAAAACTTGCTTGCTCCCTATCTACAAAGTAGTAATAAAAAGAACTAGTCTCATCCTGTGTCAGTTTGCTGAAAAATTCCCTATTCATTTGCGTTGTGAGTTGCGACTGAATTAGCAATAAATCAATCTGATAATTTTGTAAATAATTCTCAATTAGCTCTGCAGATGTGGAGGGATGTATTGGTATATAAGTTTTATTAGATAACACAAGGGCATAACACAGGCAAAGCGCGTCAATTGAAGGGGAGCTGACTATCATTACAGAATGAATATTGGCTTGGTTAATCCACTCGATATATTGCCGAATTTTATTAGTGCATTCTTCGCTAGAAAGACTAGATAGATCATCTGAAAGAGAAAAGCTTGCCTCTGTCTTAAACAAGGAATCACGCAAACTCGCAGCCAACTTATTTTTCACTTCCACAGTATTTTCCTAAGAGAATGCTCTTGGTTTTTGCGAGCAACTATCAAAGCACAAGCCAGCTTTTCATCCTAGTCCAGCTTCGGGACTCGCCTCTGAAAATTGCTCTCGAATAGCGTTGCATGCCTCTTCAAGAGTATTTGCTTTGCATATTGTTTCAAACAATTTCAAACGGTTATTGATTTGCGTTGAAGCCATAGAAGGATTTCTATCAAGAGTACTAGCATTAGTGTCTACTCCTTTACGGGCTATTAGTTGCAGAGCTTGCAAATCTGTAGTTCCCTTCTTAAGAGCATCAACCAAGCCAAATAAGTTAGGATAAATTTGTCGTTTAAAGGGGATTCCAGGTTCAACAAAAGAACCGGTCTCAATTATAGAAGCAATCTCTTTGCAAGCTTCTTTAATGTCCTCATTAGTATTCTGATCCGCCATGACTAAATGTATGCTTATCTTATCTAAGGCAGAAACGACCGTTTCCAGAGCATTTTTTGTCTGACTAAAAAGAGGAAATTGCCCCTGTGCTTCCATACTAGTAATCAGAACGCTAATCTCTTCTTTTAGGTTTAAAATCGCTGCTTTATTACCGGTATCGAGCTCGCTTATTTTATCTAATACCCCCTGCAAATTATCTATTTTATCATTTAGCATTAGAATCAATTCTGGAGAATTTTCCTTTGCAGATAATTGATCTTGCATAGATATAATTTTTTTGCGAATCGTTTCCCTAGCATTAGCCAGACTGACCTCCCCTGAGGTTTTAATTTCGGCAGGTAATTTAAGGTCTTTTATAAAATCCTGTAATCTCTCTCGCTGCGAAGGACGCTGTGCTTGCCATTGCTCAAAGGCCTTTTGAGAGACAAGGATAGCCCCTTTGTCACCTTGGTTGGCTTCAACCCAATTATTCGAATGCGCTGGTATTTCCTTCATAAGCGAAAGGTCATTAATAATTGTCATATAAAGCTTATCTTTGCTGAATGTTTTAACCCACAACTCAGCGAGCAGTGAACCTATTTGACCAAATCTAAAGCCTCCTGCCCCATAAGCTTTTGATTCAGCAAGCTCAGTATCATTTAAATCAAGTGTCTTCTTTGCTTCAAAGCCAGAGGTCTTCCAGGCACGCCTTGATCCCATAAAGGCAACGATTTTTTGAAATATAGAAGGATTTTGACCATCGACGCGTGAGAAAATGAGTTTGGTATTAACCAAAGCATCAACTCTAGCCAATAACGATTGTTTGCTAAAAAATTGTGAAAAAGTTTCAGGAATTACTACACCAACATTGTTTGTACTCAAAACAGCTTCCTGTATTCGGTCTTTCACCCCGTTTAAAACCCCTGATTGGCTATGTAAATCTGAAATACCGGTATAACCCTTATTGTTTGCTACTTGAATGGCTAATTTACGTATTTGCGAAACTTCACGAGCTACCCCGCCATCGACAGCAACTACATCATTACCTGATTGATCACCGTCTATCTTAGGTAAAAACTGATTAGCCTTCTCAACAGCAGCCTTGGCGGCAAAGGATTTACCGCTACCAGAGGGCCCGGCAACGATTACTACAGGTCGTTGTGCCCATTTTTCACCCTCAAAATGGGTGGTAGACGCTCTGAATACCGCATTCATATATTCAGGGCTATTCATCTCTTCTTCTAAGGCTAAGCGATATAATTCCCTACCCTCTTTACCTAGAAAATCAACCATTTTGATGGTAGCAGACTCGGGGTTTGTATCCCGCCTGCTTGGATCAGCTAAATATTGTCCTAGAATAGATTCATCCTTTTCAGCCATAAAGCGTATAAATTGTTGACGAAAATAATTGTATTCGCCTGCTCTAGGCATCTCTACATTAGGGTGTTTTGCTTGATAACTACGAACCTTCAATTTATAAGTTAATTGGTATTTCTTAATCCCTTCGTGCAAATGTCTCAAACTTTCTTGGGGTAAACGATCTCTGACAAAGGTTGCATCCGCCTCTTTCCCTTCATCAGCTTCAGGATAGTCTTTGTTATAACATCCTAATTGTCTAAGTAAAGCCTCTGCGCTCATCGTCTTAAACCTTTATAAGGAATATATAATTCAATATTAGGTTATTTTTTAGACAAATTCAGGCTGGTGGGAAGTTCTGGATAAACAAAGGGCTTGAATTATATTCAAGCCCTTTGTTTATTGATTAAAGACCTAAGCTCTTCAAAGCACCATCGATACGGCTTACCTTGGCAGCTTTTTCCTCTTTCGTTAAATTATGGTCCTTATTTCCACCAAGCGTTATAGAAACTCTATTAAAAAAGCCTGGTTTCTTATTAGTTCTAGTTTCTTCTTCTGATGCAGAATTTTCTATAAGCTCAGCTCTACTTTCGGTCTTACATTTATTTTTAAACATAACTTAAACTCTATCTAAATTTTACAAAACTCCTTCTCCCCTACCGAATTCCCGCGGCTTGACCGCGGGATCCATGGATTTGCACCAGGTTTAGACCCCGCGGTCAAGCCGCGGGGATTCGTAATGGTAGGCGGATTTAAAGCACAATTAAGAGGCTAGCAAATGCTAGCCGCGTGCAAGATTAACAAAATTTGGCCAGCTAAACACTATTTAACTGACATTAATTGTATTATTCACCCTAACATAGCTCGTTATCCTGAGCGCAGCGAAGGATCCCCGGCATGGCACCGTGCTAATCCCGGAGATCCTTCGCTGCGCTCAGGATAGCGGACTATGTTAGGGGCAAGAGGGGCGTGACCTACCACTAATTTAACTCAATCCCCTCTTCCTTGAGTGATTTTTTAATTGAAGGTCTATTTTTCAACTCAGCAAAATAAGCGCTTAGTTGTGGTAAATCGCTTATATCAACATTCATTCTGCCTGCCCATAACAGCATCACAAATAAATAAGCATCTGGCATAGCAAAATGATCGCCGCTGAGATATCGGTGTTCGCCAAGCTGCTTGTTGAGCTTAGTCAACTTGGTTTTGATAATTGGAATAAAGAGGCTTTCTTTTAATTCTTGCGGAACCATCGGGTTAAATAAATTTGAAAAACTTTTATGAATCTCCGTTGATACATAGTTAGACCAGGCAAGAACCTTATAACGCTGCAAATCCCCAACTGCAGGGCATAATGCTGTAGCTTTATAAGTATCGACAAGGTATTGCTGAATAATAAAGTTTTCGGTGAGTACCACTCCCTTAGAGACTTCTAAGGCTGGGACAGCGCCCTTGGGATTGATCTGATAATAGTCTTCATTGTTCTCAGTCTTTTTAACTTTCAAATCAACTGCTTCATACTCAGAATCTACGCCTATTTCATTAATGACAATGCGAACAACAAGGGAGCAAGCTCCTTTTGAGTAATATAATTTCATTATTTATCCTTATTGTGAGATTAGATAACTATTTAAGCATGTAAACAAATTTGATTCTACGGGGTTAGAGACCCGTGCTTAAATCACCCCTCATCCGCCCCTCTGGGGAGAAGGTGCCGCGAAGCGGCGGATGAGGGGCTGAGTTGCTCAGGGTGAACAGATATAAACATCCTCCCCCACCCTTTCCACACACTTATCCCCAGAAATTGTGGATAACAAACTTTGTTTTAAGATAGTCTATAACTATCTATAAGGCATTAGGGAGCTCTTAATATGACAACTTGCATGTTTCCCGGACAAGGGTCGCAAATCATTGGAATGGGGAAGGCTCTGTTTCCCAAATTTCCACAACATCTTAACTTAGCCAATGAAATCCTGGGTTACGATATGACGACACTTTGCCTGGAAGATCCGAATAAGTTACTGAATAACACCCTTTACACCCAACCCGCACTCTATGTAGTCAATGCACTCTCTTACTTGAAGCGTCAGGAGGAAATCACGGTATTGCCAGATTTTGTTGTTGGTCATAGTTTGGGGGAACTCAACGCGCTTTATGCCGCGGGGGCTTTTGATTTTGAAACAGGCCTACGCATCGTGCAAAAACGTGCTGAACTGATGAGTCAGGCAACGGGCGGTAAAATGGCTGCCGTTCTTGGCTTAAATGAGCAAGCCATTCGCCAGGTGTTGGAACAGCCTGAGCTGCAGCAACTCAGCGTAGCCAATTATAATTCCGACTTGCAGATTGTCATTTCAGGACCTAAATCCAAGATTGAACTCGCGGAAACTTATTTCACCCAAGCGGGAGCAAGTTTATATCTTCAGCTCAATGTAAGTGGCGCCTTTCATTCACCGATGATGGCAGAGGCAGCTCAAGAATTTGAGTTGTTTCTACAAGAATTTAGTTTCTCAGCGCCAATGATCACAATCATCGCTAATACCAGCGGCCAACCCTATGACCAGGATATTGCCAAAACCTTAGCCAAACAAATGACTCATTCCGTATTATGGAATCAGTCGATTCGCTATCTAATGGCTCAAGGAGAGACAATATTTGAGGAATTAGGTCCGCAACAGGTATTAACAGGCTTGATTAACCGCATAAAAAATGGCTTATAGGCAAGATTTTCTTTCATAATTCTTCATCTCATCCGCCCTTCGGGCATCTTCTCCCCTCACTACCATTAAGTTAAGGGTAGTTGTCATTCCCGCGAAGGCGGGAATCTATTTCTAAGAAGCACCGTGCCAATGTAAGGATAGATTCCCGCCTTCGCGGGAATGACAAATTTCCTTAACGCCTTAGGGTATCAGGCACTGCCGTTAAGTTAACGTCAGTTATGGATAAGAATTATTTAAAACCGTTCGCGCTGAGCAACTCAGCCCCTTTGGGGCAAATATCGGGAAAGAACTTCGAACCAGAAACCCCTCATCTATCCTTCAGACACCGTTCTTTGAGAGGTCTGTGCGCAAGCGTCACAGAGTACAAGGCTTCGAGACGGCCTTCAGCCCGAACGGTTCTGATGTATCGTCCTTAACTTAATGGCAGTGAGGGTATCAGGCCCGACCTATTACAAAAAATCTTGTGCCTAATAATTGGCGAGATTTATAGGTTTAGTTGCTATAATCGCGAAAATTTGTAGGTTGGCCTTAACCTCCTAACGCACACTGCCGGTTCTGTCATTCCCGCGAAGGCGGGAATCTATTTCTAAGAAGCACCGTGCCAATGTAAGGATAGATTCCCGCCTTCGCGGGAATGACAAATTTCCTTAACGCCTTAGGGTATCAGGCCCGACCTATTACAAAAAATCTTGTGCCTAATAAGGGTAAATTCATGCGGAAGTATCTAGAAAAACAACGATGGATCCAGTTTGCTACAACCCTTTTATTGTTATTACCGATTCTCAGCTTAGCCTTAAATGCCATTTCTTGGTTGCGCTATGGAATAGATATTCCTGTCGCGGATGAATGGGGTGACTACATTAATGGCACTCTAAATTCCTTTAACCCCCGTATTTTATTCAATACCGTTAATGACACGATGTCCCCCTTATATAGAATTTTTAACGCGCTCTCTTATTATTATTTAGATGCCAATAGTATTGCCTATCAACTCATTTCTATGATTGTAGTTCTTGGTGCTTTTCTATTCTTACAATGGAAGCTGCTAAGCCTGGTACTTCCCAATCAATTAATCAGGGCATCAACATTTAGCCTCAGCTTACTAATACTACAGCCTGATACCTATTGGGGAGGCACTAATGGTGCCTTCATTCAGGCAGTACCGCTGATTTTCAATCTAGCTATCCTTTATATAGTCATGCGGGAACCTTGGAGAGCATCTTTAAATTATTCAATAATTTTTATTTCCGGGCTTTTATCAGGCTTCTCATATATTAGTGGCGCCTTTGGCTCACTAACCCAGAGTTTACTCTTTATTTTAATTAGTCGTTTTATGAATAAAAACGACGGTAAATTTATGTTAAATGCCGGCCTGGTCTTACTGATACCTGCTGTTGTTTCTGTCTTAGCCCAGCTTTGGATTTTACTCGGTGTACAACATGGTGTTCATAGTGGAACAGCCTTTAGCACGCCTATTGAAAAGAACTTTTGGCTTTATATCCTGGGCAAAGTAGCTCGTTCACTCATGTTCACCCCCGAACATCTTCGTCCTGCCTTCGCTATGGCATTAATTGCGACCCTCTTAAGTTTAGTTGCCAGTTATTTGTCGATTAAATTTATAATTAAAAACGCTAAAGCTGAAGCGCTTAAAACAGGAGTTATTTATCTATCGCTGTTCTCTATTATTGCCGTATATCTGTTTCTTGTTGCTGCTGGTCGTGTATACCTCTATCCCGCGGGAAAGATAATAACCAATAGAGATATGTTTGCTTATGGTTTCCCAAGATTCCATTATTTCTGGATAACCCTTTTATGGCCCTGGGTTATTACTGTTTTTTTCTATAGATTTAAGGAAAAAGTTAAGCCTTTTTTAATTACTAATTGTGTAGCTGTATTTTTAATAATCTATGCCGGTGCCCTAAATCATCCACAATATTATGAAGATAACGCTGTGCAACGCTCTAATGGCCTTAAATGTTTAATAGGTCATGGTTCTGTAGATAGTGAACTACTATGTCCAGATTTACATTTTGTTGATCTCAGGAAGGGATTAATCAATGCAGTGATATTAAATGCGGCATTTACTCGTAGTCTTCCCTTTCAATTATCACCAATCCCCTTGGAACAAACATCGCCCTTAGCTTTATTTCGCTTAGAGCCAAGCAATTTCAGCTCAATGGTTGTATCTAATGCAACAGGCCTCATATCAGCTGATAAGACTTATCAGTTTAAAGCGGCTAATGATGATCCACATTTAGTGATTAATATGGGGGATTTCGCGCAAACGCGAAAATGTAGAATCTTGGACGTTGCTGCCTCGATTAAAGTCGCGCAGACGAGTACCGCACAATTATTTTATATCACTCAAGATCAATCTCAGTTCAAAGAGCAATTTTCCCTAGCCACTGAGGTCAAAGCCTCAAATCAATTTGAAACGATTCATTTTACTATTACCAACCATAAGGGATTTAGCAATTTGCTAAGGCTTGATCCGACAAATAACATGCAAGACTTTGAATTGAAAGATCTTGTGGTGAGGTGTCGTTTAAATGATAAAGCGTTTTTCTATGAATAATCGTTTTTCTTTTGATAAATGCAGCCTTTTTATAGCATTCAATTTTATTAATTAACTCATGTTTGTTGAATGAATTTACTTTATGAATGATTTCCTATTGGCGCAATAAGTGGGGGATATTACTTGTTTGGGCTAGTAAGCATTTAGGAAGGTTCCGGTCCTCTATTGACACCTATAGATACTAAAGATGACAAATTCACAACCGTTGATACCAAGCAGTTAGAGAAGAGTGAGTGCTCATTCTTCTCTAACTGCTTAATTTACGGTTTTAGAACACAGCTGGGCGTCAAACCGTAAATTCTGGCGCGGATGGGATTGCTACCCCTACACCCATAAATTCTTCTTTGGCTCTATTTCCTGATCAGACCTAAGCTGTTGATCAGTAGATGCGGGGGCTGGTTTTTTCCAGAAATTAGCATATCGATTCAGAAGTGGCTCTGGAGCTTGTGGTGCATCAATTCTGAAAGACAGTAATAAAGCCTTATTCTCCTCTGGAGTTAGATGCTTTAATACAATTTCCTGTTTATTTGAAAGAACAAGGGTATGCAATCCATTCTCTGGAACCTGCATTAAAAGATGCATAAGATGGTAGAGATCCTTTAGCTGCACACCATCTACTGTTTCAACGATGCTATTTTTAAAACCATTTTCATAGCCTTCGGTGTATTCGCAGTCAAGGATCGTGGATATAACAACCTTATGTTTGACCTTTTCCGTTTTTGAATTCTCAAGTTCTTTTGATAGAGTATAAAGCTCACTCCCGGCCAAACCAGCCTCCATCTTTCTAATATAATCTTTTGAAAGGCGTACAAAAACGAGACCATGAGCTGCAAAATAATCAGATCGCTTATTCTTATCATCTTCATACAGTTCTTTTACCAGCATGCGTGGTTTGTCTAATAGGGGAATTTTTACTGTCAGTATTTCTTTATCTCTCAAAACTGCTAATTCAACTGTTTCTCCAAAAGCATGCATCTGGATTGCATGAGTATACATAATCGGCTCTTTAGACACGGGATGCAGCATTTTTCCGTCCGTCATAACGGGGTATCCGTCAATGGAAAGGATGACATCATTTACCCTTAATGACTCAGCAGCACTGGTACCTTCTTCCGTCTTAATTACTAAAATTCCCAACTTACTATTAACGGAACTGTATTTTTCTCTCAGACAGGGATTTATCATAGGCATAGCACCAAATTTCAAGGAAGGAAGCACCTTAGGATGGGCTAGAAAGTGCTTCAAAATGGGTAAAGGAATTGCTCCAGCAAAACCACTAGTACCCTGCATTACTGTAGGCCCCTGATTAGCGACTCCTACCACCTTCCCTTTGTGGGTGACAGGCCCCCCACTATTTCCAGGTTGTTGTGTAACATCAAGTTTTAAACTAAGCATGGGTTCTCGGCTATGCGCATTTATATTAGTTTCTATACGAGTAATATGTCCCGAAGTTTCCGTAAAGTCTCTGCCGGCAGGAAATCCATGAACCATTATTTCCATTTTGTTATTTTGATTTTCTGGCAAACTATCAGCAAGCGCCATGGGAATCGCCTTGTTCAGAAATTCTGGATTTTGACAGTCTAAGATGGCTAAATCATAGTAATGATTGATTGCAAGAAGTTTAACTTCATATTGAGTAGGATCCTTTGGAAACTGGACGCTAAGATGGGTTATATTGGTTGCACAATGTGCATTGGTAATAATGACTTTTTTCCCTTCGTGTTCAATGACGAATCCTGTACCCACGCCAGTTTGAGTTGAAGCAGACCACGGTGTTTGAAAATCAATTCCTTTTACAGTTATTTTTAATTTTACGACTGACCAATTCAAATCAGCTTTTATTGGTTCGGGAGCAGGACTTATTTCAAATCGGTTTGAATTTAGGGCTTTTGTTGTGCTGAATAGATCAAATCCTTTCTGGAGAAGTTCTCCTTGCATGCTACTGATGGCCTTAGAGACATCATCTTTGTTAACTTCTAGAATGCCAGGTCTTTTTTTCGGTCTTTGATTTTCATCTGAATCAACTTTTCTCTTGGGCCTTCCGTTTTTTTGCAAAAGAGAAGCAGGTGCATTGGTGACGTATCCTGAGGAATTTAATAATTTAAGATTCTGAGCAACATCCAGGTGTTTCAATACCATTTGCTTGTTATCTTCAAAAACAATGGCATGTAGGCCATCCTCCGGTCTCTGATTGAGAATTGAAATTAAATCATTAAAATTCTTTATTGGTTGGTCATTGATAGTTTTAATCACATAATTAGTATACATTTCCAGCCCAAGGGTATCTTCACAGGGTATAACCTTACAAACTGTAAAATATTTGCTTATGTCATCCGATTTTTGAGCCTTTAGTTTTTCTTGAAGCAATAAAAATTGAGGTGATTGTCTTGTATGATGAGGGAAATTTAGACATGCTGCCTCAATGTACTCTTTAGTAAGGGGGACAAATATGACGCCATGTGCTGCAAAATAATCATAATTTTCTAGATTAGTTTTTACTATATGATTTTGATTAATCTTTGTATTTAACTGCGTTGTCACCATTATATCCTGATGCTCCCTTTTTATTTGAAGCCCAAGCATATCTCCCAATCCGTGCATTTGAATCAGATGGTTATAAGAGACAGGTCTTTCATAATCTGGATGCTTGACTGTTCCATCAGTTAGCAAAGAATAGCCATCTATTGCCATCACTACATCACCAGGCCTTAAAGCATCATCGTGAAGGAGTGGATTGGTATCTAAAATCAAAAGAGCGCCCTGATTTTTTTCCACTAATCCGTATTTCTGTTTCATCAAGGGACTTTTTATAAGTTGCATGGAAAAAGGCAGCATGGGAAATCCACCAGGATGAAGAATAAAATGCTGGATTATTGGCAGAGGAATTGCATCTCCAAAACCAAGAGAAAACCCGGTAATTTTACTGTCATGGATAAGAGGCCCTTCATCCATATTATTCTTATTTTCAAATGACAGTTTCATAAATCCCTGGGAATTACTCTCAATACCTCTAATGCGTGCAGGAGACGATGAAATGTAATTGTCATGGATATAGTGAATCTCTCCCTTTGCTCTTCTATTTGGTAATTTATCAGCCAATGCCAGCGGGACAGCTCGCTCTACAAACTCTGGGGCAGAACATTTAAGCAGAGCCAAATTGCAACTGTGATCAATTGTCACTATTTCCATCCTAAGAAAATTTGATTCCTCAGAAAAGTTTCCTTTAACGTGCGTTGCATGGGCGAGCTTAGTTGAGCTGGTCAGAATAAATTTTTCCTGATTTTGCTCGATAATGCAGCCCGTAAGAGTATGCGATGAAATTTGGGTCTTCCATGGCTCCAAAACGGAAGGACGGGTTACAGATGCTGTAATTTTTACAAGTGAACGGGAAAGATCCAGTTCCATTTTTTCCTGTGACATAGGGTACCTATAGATAAAAAAAATTCCAAATGGCTAACCCTGCTAAATTAGTCAGCCTCACAAAATGACATTAAAAAAGTTTTTTTGGCGCTATTTTATTCCAATTTGGACAAAATAAGTTTCACTGCGGTTTGGGCATGTGATCAGAGCCGAAAGAATAGTGCTAAGAAATTAAGTGAAAATTACAGTGACTACGCATTTTGAGAAGTTATCACCCTGAATCAGGGTTCGTGTAAATTTGACCAGTTTGATTTTCAAAACTGTACTTTAAGCGAAATCCGGGAGCAGTGGTCAGACTTCCCGGGTTTCGCTGTAATAGTTTTATCGCTCCTGAAACAAATGCCACTTGATTAAGCTAGATAATTCATAAATAGCAAGGTCTTGGTTTAAAGCCTTTTTATCTAAATCCTTTTGATTCGACCATAAAAAATAATCAGTAGCACCCTCAGGAGCACTTAAAATCGAATAAGCCTCCGACATAATTGGAACATGATCACCATACCAGCAAAAAAGAGTCTTCTTCGATAAGGAATCTAACTTATTCCATAAAACTTGGATCATTTTATCGGCATTAGATAAATGACGCAGATATAAGGTTAAGTCATCACATCCTTTAGGGGGGCTTTGCAGATAAAATTGCTTTTCATCTCCAGGATTAATCTGTTCTAAATGTAAGGGACCATGATTTTCCATGGTAATTATAAAGATGAATAAGGGTTTATCTGTGTATTTATCTAATAAATGACAAACCTTTTCTGCAACAGCAAGATCGCCAATATAAGGACCAATATAATCGTCTTTCTTAAACTGACTAATATCAATGAACTCATCAAATCCCATTAGAGGATAGACCTTATGACGAGAATAGAATTTTTGCGAATAGGGATGGACACAAACCGTACGATAACCTAATTGACGCAGCTCGCTTACCAAGGTAACAAGAGCTTGATTAGTTATCTTCCTGTATGGATTAAATTTATGAACCCCTAATTTATTTAGATCTAAACCAGATAGAAAAGAAAACTCTGTGCGCACCGTGTTAGCGCCCCAGGCAGGGACTTCAACACGACCATACTGTAGCGAAGCAGCTTTTATCTTATCAAAGGCTGCTAAAACTTCTGGTGAAATTCCTGGATATAAACACCTGGCATCAAAAAAAGACTCGCTCTGCACTACAAGCAAATTGGGGCAGGAATGGCTCGGCTTAGCTGGGATTTTCGCTGCTACATTAATGAAACTGTTTTCTCCTCGCTCAGCCATCCTATATGAAAAAAAACTACTCAATAAGCCCTGCTCTAATAAATCTGTAGTTGGATTAAAGGTTGGTAATTGCAAATAACGATAACTACTCATTAATAGTAGAACGACCATTAAAAGAGAAGCGCCTAGCACGGAATAGAAAATCTGAACATTCACTAGCTCTAGTAAGGAGAACTCCATAAGCAGATCAAAATAGACGATGCTAAAAAACAATCCTAGTAGCAGCAAAAAACGCCCTAGCCCCAAATAGGGTAGATATAATCTGGGGTGTTTCATTACAGCCGTAAAATACCCAAGATCCTGAAAGACAAGAACTTCTCTCATTGACCTGTATTTTGCGTTACTAACCAATACCAATAGCAAGAAGATAAGGGCAGCCAAGATCGAAGAAAAATACACGCGGTGAAAAAGCAGCATTATCAAGATGAAAGCAAATAAATACACGCCTGTATGCACTAAAAATGCGGCAAGGGAACGTTGCCATACCCAGCGAGTTTTTGGCTTAAGAAATCGTTCCAGAAAGAACGTTAATAGAAAACTACTGATAATGCATATTAAATAACTCAACACTCAATTATGTCCTATCTGAAAACTACTAAAGCATCTTCTCATAGATACGATATGTTTTATAAGGTTTAGCATTGATGTGCTTTAGAGCAAAATTCATTGACTTATTCGTTTCCAAAATCCAAGAGCACTCTATATTCCCCATCTCTAACTCAGCACAAACCTCACCGTATTTTGCATACAGCATTGAGCCTAGTGGCAAATGACTAAATTTTTTCTTAATGCCTAACAAAGGGATACGCCCTTCCATGTTTATTTTGCGACTCTTTAAATACCATAAAAGCTTGAACAGGCCAGTTGGCAGCAATTTTCCATTAGGGATGGTATGCAGGACTTGATTGATATTAGGCAGGCAGACTGAAAAAGCAGCAGGCTCTCCTTGCACAGTAATAATATAGGCAAGCTTTGAGATAATGATATTTTTTAATTCTTTAATCATATAATGAAGCTCTTCTGCAGACTGAGGGACAAATCCCCAATTATCAGCCCAAGCATCATTGTAGATTTCAATAACCATTTCAGCGTCTTTATAATAATTTTTCATATTAATAGGACGCATAACAATATCGGGGTTATCTAATAATTTTCCCCTTATCCTGCTTATCCGAGGATGAATATTGATTGTTTTATAATCAATTAACCAGGCATAGGTATCGATGGCTTTGCGATGTTCTAAGGACTCGATCAGCTGAGGATAATACTCAGGATTTTGCGTCATCATCAGAAAGGGTTTCGAATCAAAGGCAGAAATCTGCATGCCGCATTCATAGTTCAAAGAAAGATTAACAGGCCCTTTTAATTGTTGTGCATTTTTAGTTCTCGCCCAGAGTTCTACCTCTAAAAACAAGGCAGCAGCTACTTCTGAGCAATTTACAGACTCAAAGAATCCCCAGAAGACTGTTTGCTCCCGGTTATATTGATTATGTCGATGATTTAAGATCGCGGCAATTCGCCCTAGAGGCTGGTTATCCTCATAAGCAATCCACAAAGCCAGTTCTGCCTGTTGATAAAAGGGATGTTTCCTTGTATTCAGCATTTTCGCCACAGTTTGTCGTAGCGGAGGAATCCAATTAGGGTCATGGGCATGAATCGTCCATGGAACAGCAATAAAAGCGCGTTTTTGTACAAAATTAGTTACAGCACGAACAACAATATCTCTATCCCCCATACACTCCTACCTCTCATCATCCTCGTTTACTTTGTTGTTCTCATAGTAGCAAATCTAATGAGGTTTTCCTTTGTGTTAATGTCGTTAAGCAATTCTCTACAGCCATTTTTATAGAGGACTTAGAATAGAAACCACCGTTTATTTGAGTTGTATGAATTACAGTATTACGAAATCGCTGATAGAGTTGTGCGTTTGGCTTTATAAGGGTGCCCCAAAAATCATCCAAAGCGCCTTGAAAGGTTAAATCGGGTAAATTATAAATTGCATCTGCAAGTGCGATAGTTGGGCAACCGAGTCCTAAAGCAAAAGAGCCAACCGTACTATTCACAGTGATCACTCCTAAGGCCTCTTGCACTAAGCAATTTAAATCACCACTTTCAAGATAAACAATTCGATTCTCTAAGCAGAGCTCCTTAGCTAATTTTTTAATGACGGCAGCATAATTGGTTAATCCATAATCTAAGGGATGATTTTTAATAACTAAGCTCGTATTGGCAGGCACATTTTTTGCAAAAGAGGTCATTACCGTCAAAATAACTTCGCTCATATTACTAAAGGAAGAATGAGAGGTGATTTGCGCATCATCACTTATTTGCAAAGGTAAAAAAAAGTAAGGAACACCCTCCTCCAATAATTTTGCTATTTTTTTCTTAGCTTCCTGGCGTTCTTTTATAAGTAATTGAGAGAACCTTCGAGCGTAGGCCATACCAGCGACAACTGCGATTACTCCTTTGTGTGTCTTGTACTTTGAAAACAATATAGGATTAGAGATACCAGCTAGACGATAGCAAACATCGTGCACAACACGGGCCCTAAATGACGGAGAAAAAGCAACGCCATCTTGATACTCTGGCACATGCTTACCAACCTCCCAAAACCATTTAGAACAACGAGGTAAGCGCGAATTTTTATTAACCCCTCCTTGCTCTAAGGTAACCCAATAAGGCCTAAAATACCCTTCTTCAAAGACATGGGTACGGATACCTGGTGTTATTGCACAGCTTGTAGCCACTTGATGGATAGGTCGACAGTCACCAAAAAGTATTTGATCAGTAATGGCAAATTGGGAATATTTTTGATTTAAATAATCAGGAAGATCTTTGATATCTTGCCGATATGACCAAGCAGAGCGAGTTCCCCAATAGGCAAGATCACCACCATTAAAATTAATTTTGAAAACAGAATGCCCTTGTTCCTGAAGCTTATCGCCTAAGCGTGCAAAAAAAGGAGAAGCAACCCCTTGAAGCAGCAAAAATCTACGTTTACTCATCTTCGTTAGCTACCTACTTATACAAAGGAAATCGCT
This sequence comes from Legionella massiliensis, assembly GCF_000756815.1. Classification (GTDB taxonomy): domain Bacteria; phylum Pseudomonadota; class Gammaproteobacteria; order Legionellales; family Legionellaceae; genus Tatlockia; species Tatlockia massiliensis. Next base: position 1,576,607 of record NZ_CCVW01000001.1, on the reverse strand, counting down.
CACTTTATTCAAGATAACGTCCTGTAATATTTGGGGATGTTTACAGAAAAAACATATAAAAATCCGAAAGGATGGAAATCTAACTGATACGATAAGAATATTCAAGATACGCAGGATTCATAGCGATTTAAAATGTAATTAACAAAGACAGCTGGCAGCAAGTGACTCATTCTAGTAAGCCAATACAGGGGGCGAGGAAAGGCAATACATGCTTTATTGCGAGAGAGCCCTTTTTTGATGACTTGCGCGGCTTTCTCACTGGATAACAGCAAAGGTTTGGGGCCTGATAATTTTCTAGACATATCAGTATCTACATAACCAGGATAAATAACAGAAACATGGATATTATATCGCTTTAACCAGGCTCTTAATGATTGAGCGTAAATACTCAGATAAGCTTTGGAGGCACAATAACTTGGGGACTGAGGCAAACCTCTTAAAGCAGCTAGTGAGCTCATGAACACAATTTGGCCTGATTTTCTTTTGATCATCCGGTTAATGAGCGGATTGATTGTGGCAAGACTTCCTTGCACATTCACACGTAAAACCTCCTCTCTTAAGCTTTCATCCTCCATTTGCCAACCTTCGCTGAGAGTACAAGAAACTCCGGCATTAGCAATGACTAAATCAATGGGATATTGCTCATCTATTTCTACTATAAAATTCTTTAAAGAAATATCGTCAGAACAATCTATGCATTGAGTCAGAACTCTTGCGTTTTTCGCTAAACAGCGCTGAGCTACAGCGGATAGCCTGTCCCTATCCCGCGCTAATAAAATTAAATTAACGCCCTCCTCCGCATAAATTAAGGCAAGTTGCTCACCAATTCCTCGACTTGCCCCTGTAATTAAAATATTTCTTCTTGCCATCGTGTTCATAGAAAAGAGCTAATTTCAAAAGTGTATTGTAAAAGACAGTTTGCGACAAAAATATTAAAGACTATTGAAGAAATTTGTTTTTTAGCAATCCCCCCCCAAATATTCTAATTCCCGCGGCTTGACCTATAGGTATCTACACAAGTGTTTGTAATAGATCAGCTCTGTCCCCCTAAGCCACGTCATCCGGAGCGCAGCGAAGGATCTCCTGAATGGGGCGCGGTGCTAATCCCAGAGATCCTTCGCTGCGCTCTGGATGACGTAGTGTTGAAACAAGGAGGGACGTGACCTTATTACAGACATTTGTGTAGATACCTATAGGTCAAGCCGCGGGGATTAGGAGTTAGTAGTACAAAGGCAATCTAGCCAGATCTGTGGTGAACTTAGCATGAGTAATATAGAATGTGCTTGGATTTTAGAGGTCACTAGGCCAATGAACTCAGCTATCGCGTTTATGCAAAATCGCTTGAGGGACAACCGTTGTTATGAACAATTTAAGTATTTTGGAAAGTTTAGATCAGCTTATTAGAAAAAAACCCGATCTTGCCTTATATCGCTTTATAGAACAGGACGGCACTGTTCAGGAAATTACGCCAATCATGGTTGATTTCCAGGCAAAAAAAATAGCAGCCCAGCTACAAGCTCATGATAGTTATCAAAAGCCAGTTATTATTCTCTATGAACCAGGCTGTGAATATATTTTTGCCTTGTTTGGCTGCCTATATGCCGGAGCCATCCCTGTTCCCGCCTATCCACCCTTAAACGAGGAGATGGCTTCAACCTTAAAAAAAATAATAGATAACTCACAGACCAAGCTATTTTTAACCAATCAAAAAATTAAGACGAATTTACGTAAATTAAAATTATTTAGCCCACTGATTTCTCTCCTAGGGACTAAATTAAATCCTGCTCTAATCAATGTGTCGCGACAGTTAAATCAATTAGAAATAATTAATACCTCAAGAATCGATGACAAGCACCATGCTGCCTATGTCAAGCCGCAGATCACCAGCGATGAAATTGCTTACATTCAATATACTTCCGGTTCCACCAAAAGTCCCAAGGGAGTAGTGATTAGACATAGCAATCTGCTGGCTAATTTAAGTCAATTAAAAGAGGTCGCTCATTTTACTGAAAAAGATATCTATGTCTCCTGGTTACCCCCCTATCATGATATGGGATTGATCTCAGGTATTTTCCTTCCCTTATACGGTGGGTTTAGAGCTGTGCTTTTTTCGCCCATTTCCTTTTTACAAAAACCTGCTCGTTGGTTACAGGCTATTTCTACTTATCAAGGCACTGTTTCAGGCGGCCCCGATTTCGCCTATAAAATGCTGACAAACAAAGTAACTGCTGAAGAGATTGAAGGAATTGGGCTCAGTAGTTGGCGCCTAGCATTTTGTGGCGCAGAAACAATAGAGCCAAACACTTTTACTAATTTTCATAATAAATTTTCTGACTACTCCTTAACCGAAGATATTTTTACACCCTGTTATGGTTTAGCCGAGGCAGTCGTCTACGTTTGCAGTCTGCCATCAACTGCAAAATCTTATTATAAAGAGTTTAATAAACAGCTGCTTATAGAGAAACATATTGCAGAAATAGCAACTGACTCTAGTGAAGCACAAAAAATAGTGAGCGTCGGTTTTTGCCCTGCTGGTGCTCAGGTAATCATTGCTGACCCAGAAACCAAAGAACCTCTAACCGATGGTCAGATTGGTGAGTTATGGTTTTATGGTCCTAATGCTGCCCGCTCTTATTGGAATAACTCAGAAGAATCAGAACAACAATTGAATGCGCAACTTAAAGAAAAGAGCCCTTTCAACTATGTACGCACTGGCGACCTAGGCTTTAAATACAAGGAGGAGCTGTTCATTACCGGTAGGATTAAAGATTTAATTATTATTAATGGCTTAAATCATTATTCGCAAGATATTGAAAGTTCAGTGAAAACAGGGCTTGGAGAAATAAAATTAGGTAACATTGCTGCTTTTTCTGTAAGAACAGAAATTAGTGAGAACTTGATTATTTTGGTTGAGATAAAAAGCAAACTGAACACAAATCTATCTTTATTACGCCAAACCATTCGCGAACTTATTATTGAAAAGCATTTTATCTCGCCACAAAATATCTCTTTTATTGCAGCCAAAACACTGCCAAAAACAACGAGCGGTAAGTTAAAGCGCATCCAATGCAGAGAAGATTATCTCAACAATAAATTTAATTTCTTAGAAAGCGAATAAATACGATATGGATAACACTGAACTTCATCTTTTGGTAACCGATATTGTTGCTAAAGAACTACTAGTAAATGCTCGTGATATTAATCCAACTACTCATCTAGTGCACTATGGTTTAAATTCAATTCATGCCATTACTTTAGCCGGAGAGCTCACAAGAAAGTTACAGATAAATATTGATTTTTCTACACTAATTAATCTTAGAAACATTAAGGAAATCGTAGTATTTATCGATGAGACTCTGAACAAAAAATCACTCCCTGGATTGGCGATAAATTCCCAATATGAGATAGAACCTCTGGTTCCACCAGTCGAAGAGCAAATTGCCTTATTGGCTGATTTGAATCTTTATTTTTGCGAAAGTGATGGTTTACCTGCCTCTGTCATACAAATTGAAGGGCAAAGCCAGCTTAATTTTTCTTCATATAATTATCTTGGTTTCGCTCACGATAATGACATTATCAATGCATCCATTAAGGCACTAAAAACCTATGGCACCTCCGCTTCAGCCAGCCGCGTAGCTGGTGGTCAAAAAACAATACACCGCGAACTGGAACAGGCAATTGCTAGATTTTTAAATGTAGAGAGTGCCCTGATTTTTAATTCAGGCCATGCTACTAACGTCACAACTATTGGCCATTTAATGCAAGCTGATGACCTCATTTTATTAGATGAATTGAGCCACAATAGTTTAATTCAAGGCGCGCAACTTTCTGGAGCTCAATTAAAATTTTTCAACCATAATAATGTAGATTCTTTGCGTAACTTACTATCTGATTTTTGCCATCAATTTAACAAAACTCTGGTTGTGACTGAGGGCATTTTTAGCATGGATGGCGATATTGCTCCCTTGGATAAATATGTTGCCTTAAAAAATGAGTTTCCCTTCTTTTTATATGTTGATGAAGCCCACTCTTTGGGCGTATTAGGTCAAAAAGGAGCAGGAATCGGAGAACATTATTCAATTAATCGATCTGATGTTGATTTATGGATGGGGACCCTAAGTAAGGCTATGGCTTCTTGTGGAGGTTATATTGCCGGCAACCATCAACTTATAAATTACCTAAAATACACTTCTCCTGGTTCTGTATTCAGTTGTGGTTTGTCTCCCGCAGATACTGCCGCAGCCTTAGCTTCTTTTGAAAAACTACAGCAAAATCCCGATAGAGTTCAGCAGCTGCGAGATTTATCGAATTACCTCATACAACAGTTAAATGAACAGGCTATTGAGGTTAAATCAAACCTAGGCTCTCCTATTATCCCTATTATTATTGGGGATGAGGAAATGACCATTCATATCTGCAAGGAACTGCGTAAAAAAAATATTTACCTACAAGCCATAATACCGCCGGTAATCGCAGCCAATCAATCTCGCTTAAGAGTCTTTATTAATCATGCACATACCTACAAGGATATTGATTTTTTAGTAAAAGCTTTAGCGTCCATTTTAGTGCTTGCCTAAACACAAATTACAAGGAGATCACAAGCTCACGCCCTCTTTGCTCAACAGCAACCCCAAACTCACCACATAATTTTTCCGTTCGTGCAGCAATGTATGTGAACTGCTCTGGATTTGCAGGGAGGCTGCGACAGTATTCTATAAAAATGGGATGAAGCCTGAGTTCCTCTATCCTGTTCCCTGAAATTCTCAGTTCGAAAAGTAATTGATGATCATTGTCTAATCCTGGCTCGACATAATAATCATCAACCAGATCACCTGATGCATAAATAATTGGACAATTTCTATAGATTTCAATGCCTTGAAAGACATGCGCGCTATGACCAAAAAGTAATCTGTAACCCATATCGATTGCCAAATGGGCTATATGAATAAAATGTGAAGACGGCCGAAACACCTTATTTGGCCCCCAATGCAGCGATAAAATTGGCCAATCAGTATCACTATCCATTGCCTTTAAACTTTGCTCCAATTGCCTAATGGCTTTTTTTTCATCACTCAGTTCTAAGTAAGCCATGCCTGGCGACTGAGAATTAGCAGCAAAGTCGTCTTGGTGATCGCAGAAGGAAACCATAGCAATTTTTTGTTTTTTTAGAGTTAGATAGCCGGGTGAGTAAGCCTCTTCCTTATTCAGCCCTGCCCCAGCATAGGCGATATGCTCTTTCTTGAGATAGATTAGAGTATCAATCAAACCTTGCACGTCATAATCAAGGATATGATTATTCGCTAGACTAACCATTTTTACATTAGCATTTGCAAGGCTTATAGCCGCCTCAGGCGGAGCCCCAAAATAAAAGGCCTTAGCAGAGCCTGGCCAAATTGCTTGATTGCGAGTTATCGCGCATTCCAAATTGACCAACACACAATCAGCCTGCCACAGTAAAGGAGACAGATCACCCATTGGATAATCAACTCCGCATTTTAAAATCGCCTTTTTAACCAAGCGCCCCAACATTACATCACCACCGAGCAGAACGCTTGTTACAACTTGCATCATTTCCTCGGACAAAATGGTTAATTCATTTTGAAATAGCCTAATATAAGTATATCTTAGAGAAGTTATTTTAGTTGGAACATCTCAACACAAAACAAGCTAAGGTTGTAATAATGAACATTTCCGATTTAAAAAGTTTTCTAGCGGTTATTGAATACCACTCAATTACCTTAGCGGCTAAGGCACTCCATGTTACCCAATCATCAATAAGCAAGCGGATTCAGAAATTAGAAAATGAGGTTAAAGCCCGTTTATTTATTATGCAGGGTTCACGCATTACCTTAACGCCGGCAGGAAAAAATCTTGTTCCTTATGCGCGACAAATTGTTGCCTCTCATCATGGGTTAATACATTCCATCAAGGAAGAAAATTCTGAATCACAACAAAGCCTGACTATTGGTGCCTCTATTTATGTTTCACATTATGTCTTACCTGCTTTTATCTATCACCTACAAGAATCCCGCCCCACATTGAAAATTCACCTAAGGACAATGAGTGAAAAAGATATGGCCGATTATCTTAATTACGGTCTAATTGATTTAGCGCTTTGCCCTGTGCAAAAAACACTACCTAATATATTGTTGAGCGCCCCAATGTGGCAGGAAAAATTAAAAGCAGTTGCTGCTAAAGTCCACCCGTTGAGCAGGGCAAGGCATACTATAGAGCTTTCTGAGCTCGCTCAATATCCTGCCATCCTGACCGAAGGTGGAGTCTATCTTCGAGATGTCGTTGATGATTTATTTCATGAACAGAATGTGCCACTTAAACTGGGTATGGGGGTGAGTACTATCGATGCTATTAAGTCCTTAGTATCTTACGGAATAGGCTGGAGTTTTATGCAAGAAAGACTGTGTGGAGACCCTTTGAAAATTATAAATGTCGCCGGGGTCGATATGATCATGAATTTTCATTGGGCTTATCTTAAAAAGCGAGAAGATGAACGCACTATTAAAGACTTTATCGGTTGTTTAGGGGATTGGCTCAAAAAAGATAGCTTTTGTAAGCTGTTCTGATTTACTGAATTAAAGGGGAAAATAAATGACGATAAAAATTGTAGACTCCCATTTTCATTTCTATGATAGAAAAATAAATAATCACCCCTTCCTAGCAAATTATGATGAAAAGCTCGCCTTACTTTGGGGAAAAAATTATCACCATCGTTTAGGCGAATCTTACCTTCCTGCTGATTATTTGCAGGATATGCAAGGCTTTGAAATTGAGCATTTAGTTATGGCTGAATTGGTCTCTACCGATCCCCTTAAAGAAATGCAATTTGCCCAGGAACTGGCAAGGCAAACCAATTATCCCTCAGCAGCGATTGCAAACATTAGTCTTCTCGATAAGAACCTAGCAAAACGACTCGATGAATACCTGGAAATCCCCATAGTCCGTGCTGTGCGTGACCATTTGCTCTGGGATCCTAACAATCCACAACATTGTTATACCGAGAGAGGAGATACTCTTAAAGAACCTATGGTGGAAGAATCCTTTACTATTCTTAAGGACTACCCTTATAGCTTTGAGTTTGAAATTTATTCTCAGGAGATACCCTTAGTAAGGCACTATGCGGAAAAATTCCCCACAATCAATTTTGCTTTACACTGTCTAGGCTGGCCAATTGATCAAAGCCCTTCTGGCTTTGAAAAATGGAAAAAAGAGGTACAGGATTTAAGCCAATGCCCGAATGTATTTGTCAAGATAACAGCCATCGAATGTATTTTTGGCCTGCAATGGTCCTTAGAGCAAATCACTCCCTGGATAAAAGCCACTATTGAACGCTTTGGCGCCTCACGCTGTATGTTTGGTAGCCACCTACCCATTAGCAAACTCTCTAAAGGGGTTTCAGCCTTATACGAAGCCTATCTTGCAATAGTGGCTGACTTATCAATACAAGAACAGCAAGATCTTTTTGCTAATAGTGCGAAAAGATTTTATAGAGTTTAGCGCATTGTTGCATGAATAAAATGTAGCTTGGATGCAGACTTAGAGCATCAGCCGAGTAAGCATCCAGCATTATAGACAGAGCGCATTGAGTACAACCATCTAAGAAAAAACGCCTACGTACCGCGCTTTATGCGCGGTATCCAGGCAGAGGCTAGTGTACAAAACGAGTTTATTTCCTAAAGCAAGATCCCCTGGATACCGCGCATAAAGCGCGGTACGTAGGCGGAGGGTATGGATGTAATCTCTATTTCTTAAATGGTATTATCTCATTGAGTCCAATGCTCTAAAAAGGAAAAGAAATGCAATCATTTTATGTCTATATTATGGCAAGCGAACGCAACGGCACCTTAATATGTTGGCTCGTCATCTGATTTAATCAAACGAGTCTGGGAACATAAAAATAACTTAATTCAGGGATTTACAGCCAAGTATAATGTACATAATTTGGTCTATTATGAATTGCATGAAACCTATGTAGAGGCCGCATGCCGTGAGAAACGATTCAAAAATTGGTGCAGACAATGGAAGTTAAATTTGATTGAGGAGCTCAATCCGACATGGCGTGACCTATATGAAGAAATTTGCCGTTGATTTAGACCTACGACCGCGCATAAAACGCGGTACCTAAGCGGAAACAATAACAGCAGCTTTAGCTTATTCAAGGTACAACTATGAATACAACCTTTTTACCTAACAACTTAGGGTCTTTCATTTGGCATTTCTTAAAACCCTATAAACGAGCTGTTAGCCTGTTTATTATCCTAGCGATCTTTGCCGGCTTTTGGGGCCCTTTTAATAGCCTGTTGATTAAATCACTGATCAATACCCTGGTCGCAAATCCTGCAGACAAGACGTCTGAACTTTATTGGACAGCGGGTTTGCTAGTCTTGAACTTTATCATTTTTGACAATGTAACCTGGCGCTCTATTGGTTTTCTAAATTATAAATTTGAGCCACTTATAAAAAATCAAATTATTGGCCAAACCTTTGACTATGTGCTGGGCTCGTCTTATCAATATTTTCAGGATAATTTATCAGGACGAATTGCTGACCAAATGACAACCCTCGCTGAGAATATTGAGACGATTTTGCATCGGGTTTCCGTTGATTTTATTCGCGGTGGCTCTTTGCTCATCGTATCGTTTATCACCGCTTATCATGTCAACGCCCTGTTTTTTTACATCTTATTCCTCTGGTTTATCGCCTTTGCTAGTGTCAGCCTTGTCTTATCGAAACGTTTGGTGCATTTGGCTGATGAACATGCCAATAGTGAATCACAACTTTCTGGTCAATTAGTGGATAGCATTTCTAACCAAGCCAATATCAGGATTTTTTCGCGCAAAACCTATGAGCTAAGCCGCATGAATTTCTTTTTCACTCAAGTGCAACAAGCCTTCCAGAGAAAGGAGCTCTACACCGTATTACTCTGCTGTGCCCAGGGTGCTATGATTGCTCTGATGATGGGTTTTGCCGCCTTTTCACTTATCCATCTCTATAATAAAGGCCTTATTAGCATTGGTGATTTTGCCCTGATCTTGGGAATCTCAATGGAGCTAGGCCATATGATGTGGTACACCATGTACCAAGTCGATGTGTTCAACGAGGCTCAGGGTAAATGCAAGCAAAGTTTAAGATCCCTGATTATTCAGCATGAACTCAAGGATAAAAAGGATGCAAGCGAATTGCTCGTTAACCGAGGGCAACTTGATTTTGTAAAGGTTAAATTTCAATACCAGGGCACTGAAACACTGTTTAAAGATAAGTCTGTCACTATAGCCGCAGGCCAAAAAGTAGGATTGGTTGGCTATTCGGGGAGCGGTAAATCAACCTTTGTAAATCTCATTTTGCGACTCTATGATGTCGCTGATGGCCAAATCCTTATTGACCAACAGGATCTGCGAGATATCACCCAAGATAGCCTACGCTCAGCAATCGCCATGATTCCCCAGGATCCTGTCCTCTTTCATCGCAGTCTAAAAGACAATATTCGCTACGGCAAAATAGAAGCAACTGATGAGGAAGTGATTAGCGCCGCGCAAAAAGCACATGCCCATGAATTTATTAGCCAATTAGAGCAGGGTTACGCTAGTTTAGTTGGCGAGCGAGGAGTCAAACTTTCCGGTGGCCAACGGCAACGGATTGCCATTGCGCGCGCTATTTTAAAGAATGCACCCATCTTAATTCTGGATGAAGCAACCTCCCAACTTGATTCCATTACCGAGAAACAAATCCAAGATAGTTTATGGGAACTAATGCAAGACAAGACCACGCTGGTTATTGCCCATCGCCTGTCAACCTTACTGCATATGGACCGAATTTTGGTTTTTGATAAGGGACATATTGTCGAAGATGGTTCTCATGCTGAGCTGCTGCAACAAGGTGGTTTATACAAAACACTCTGGGATGCTCAAGTGGGTGGTTTTTTGCCTGATGCGGCGAAATAACTATCGAATCCACGCGGCAGCGACCGCGGGGTCTAGCAATGGTACAGATCCCGTGGTCAAGTCACAGGAATTCGGGGTTTCTGGTAACAACTTCGTTATTGAAAAATAAATGTAAGCTTTCCTACCTAGAAACCAACCACTCATTGAGATGCAATATAATCAAGAAACCAAAATCCAGCTCTGAGATCCTATGGCAAGCTCTGATAAAGACCTAACAAAACTACTTACAGAAGAAAAACAGGCTGAACTTGCTAACATCATGCGAGAAGCAGATATTCCTGGCCTTTCAGCCATCGCTATCAATGAGCAGGGACAATTATCTGCTCCTTTGCTTCTAGGCACTATGGGCTCCGAAGAGGTCCAAGAGAACACGCAATTTGGCGCTGCTTCATTGAGCAAACCGGTATTCGCTTATTTGGTTTTAAAGCTAATAGAAAGCAATAAAGCAGGTAAGGCAAAAGCAGGGCTAGGACAATTTAGCCAGGGCTTTGATTTAGACACGCCTTTATGTCAGGTTTTTCCAGAGCTGTTAAAGAAATTTCGTGCCGAAGATGCTGAGCAAGCAAGTCAGTTAACCGCAAGAATGGTCTTAGCCCATACAACGGGCTTACCCATTACCCACGATGACAGCAAGGGATTGATTCCCTTTCAATTTAAGCCAGGAACTCACTATGGTTATTCTGGCCCTGGTATCGCCTTCCTACAGGAAACCCTGGAGGCCCTTACTGGTGCAAAACTGGAAACCCTAGCTAAGGAATATGTCTTTACCCCCTGTGATATGACCAACTCCACCTTTATACCCCCTGAACAACAACCTGAACTTACAGCACAGGGCGCCAATAGCCTGCGGACTACGGCCAGCGATTACGCCAAATTCATTTGGAAGTGGATCTCTGATCCAGCAATGCAATACGCTTTTGAACCTAATAAATTCATGGTAGAGAGTTATTTGCCCGATGACTGGCCTGTTGATCTTAAGGTAGAGGATGAGGATAAAAGCAAGCTGGCCTGGGGTTTAGGCTTGGGGATGCAAATCGATGAGCAGGGTAAAAAAGCCTTTCACGCTGGAGACATGAGTCAATGGCGCGCCTGGGTCGCAGTGGACTTAGATCGAAAAACAGCCCTCGTCTATTTCGCCAACTCTCACAATGGCCATATTCTGGCAGAACAACTGATTTCGCCCCATATTCACTTAGGCCATGCCTTTAATTATTTTTTCCAAACCTATGGCTTTGCCCGCAATCTTGCAGAGTTGGAAGGAAAAACAAATTTTCATGGTATTCAACCTAGCCGTTTTCAGCCTCTGCAACTTGAGCTCATGAGAGAACAAGCCAAGATCCCCGGCGTTTCTATAGCCACAGTATCAGCGACAGGCGAATTAACAACAGAAACAGCAGGTCTGAGTAATAAAGAAACGGAGCAAGAGGTAAACAAAGAAACAATCTTTGAAGCCGCGTCCTTATCAAAACCAGTCTTTGCCTACCTTGTATTAAAAATGGCTGAACGTGGCGAGCTAGACTTAGACAAACCACTCTATGAGCAATTCGGCGACTATGGCCCACCCTTTGATGCTATTTCGAAACCCGAGCAAGTTTATGAAGATGCGGAATTTGCTAACAACTATAAAAAGCTAACACCTAGAATGATCTTGTCCCATCAGGGCGGACTGCCAAATGAGTTTAATCCTGATGATTCGGCAAGCTATTGTTTTGTTTCACCCATCGGTAAAAAATTTGATTACTCTGGCGAAGCCTATCGCTTCTTGCGAGAAGTTGTGGAGCGCATAGGGCCTCCGCTGGAAATTTTGGCACAGCAGGAATTTGCCAAGTTGGGCATGACCCATAGTAGCTTTATTCCCCCTTCTAATTCAGACAATCAGGCGGTTGGCCATTCAGCAACCGGCCAGGTCGATAGCAATCAGCATTTTTTCGGTATCCATCCAGGAGCCTCCTTGTATACCACTGCCGAAGATTACGGCAAATTTCTCAGAGCCTGTGTGAACGATCCCTATATTAAAGAGCAGATGTTTAAACCGGTAGTTGAGCTTGCTGACAAAGATGATAAGGCGATAAAGAAGCAAGTCCCCACGACAAGTTTGCAGCAAATGAGTTGGGGGCTTGGTATTGGCTTACAGAAAAACCCCGATGGTTCTATGGTCGCTTTTCACTGGGGCGATAATAATACTTGCCGAAATTTTGCAGCAATCAACCTGGCAACCAATCAAGCGGCAGTCTGCCTGACCAACAGCGCAAATGGACCGGCGCTTTTTAAAACAGTGATTGAAGCAAGGATCGGTGCAGATCTGAGCCCGACCTGTGACTGGCTCTTTAGACGAGAAGGATTTTGTCAGCAGGAAAACTTAACCACCGTTTATAAAAACCTGTTGTCGGATTTAAAGGAGGAAGAGCCTGTGATTTTTGGGGCATCTGTGAATCCTTATTCCTTAGTTCCTAATCCCTTGACGCAATAAAGCCCTCATCCGCCCCTCCTGCATTCATAAACAAAACAATCATCAGTCTCATCAATAGCCCCTTCTCGCTCAAAGGCCTTAACCACACGCACCTGCCTAAATCCGATTTCATCAAGTAGGTTAAACATATCAAGGGAGTTATCGTAGATGCGAATCTTATAGACCTCCACCTCAGTCTGCACAATCGCATTAGCATCAACCAACTCATATTTGCCAATGGATGTACAGATTTCCCCTTCGAGCAGGGCTAATTGGCTAAGTAAGATCAGTTTTCCATCCGCTCTTTGCCAACTGGAACCTCGCCAAACTCCTAATTCTTCGGGCACAGCTCTTCGCGTTTCGACCTCAAAAACGAGAACTCCGTCATTCGTTAAATACTCATAAAAGGTTTCTAAGGCGGCCCTTATAGTGCTTAATTCTGTGAGTAAACCAAAGGAACCACTGGGTATAAAGATCAGGTCGTACTTTTCTGTGCCTTGCAACTCCTCAACAAAACCATGCCATACCCTTGGTGTAATTCCTTTAGCCTGAGCCTTTGCAGCTAAGCTAGCAAGCATGGGGCGGCTTGCATCAAATCCATGCACAGCAAACCCCTCTTCTAGCAAAGCTAATAAAAATCGCCCCGTGCCACACATGGGTTCTAAAATTAGTCCCTGCGATTCAGCTGCATAGCTACGATAAAATCGATAGGCATCCTCAGGCGCTTCAGGTTTGCTGAGCTCATAGACTTCTGTGCAAAGATTCTGATAGGTATCAAATTTTTTCATCGTTTTCCTCTGTACATGACAAAAAATCCTGTCGTTCCCGCGTAGGCGGGAATCCATTTATCAATCATAACCCTCACTACGCTTGAGAGATGGATTCCTGCCTACGCAGGAATGACAGAAAAACAGACCATAGGTATCAAATTTTTTCATCGTTTTCCTCTGTACATGACAAAAAATCCTGTCGTTTCCACATAAGCGGGAATCCATTTATCAATCATAACCCTCACTACGCTTGAGAGATGGATTCCTGCCTACGTAGGAATGACAGAAAAACTGACTAAGGGAAGCAATAAACAAGCATTTTTTTAATTACACATCTTGAGCCCAAATTCGTGGGAATACATCAGCTCAAGATCCCCCTATATTCAAATCAATCCACTGAGGGTTACTTTGCTCGATCAGGTTTATTTTCCATTGCCTGTTCCATTTTTTGATGCGCTTTTCTCTAGTTATTGCTTCATAAACATCAGAGTAAATTTCATAATAAACTAAGCGATGAACATTGTATCTTTTCGTAAATCCTTCAACCAACTCCTCCTTGTGCTGGTACATTCGTTGTATAAGATTGCTAGTAATACCTGTATAAAGTGTTCCATATTTTTTGTGCTGGCCAATATGTAAACAAAATAACGCTTATCTTCCATTATATAGCCTGGTTGGTTGCTAAAACCCATACCGTCTTGCTTGAACTGATCGATTTTTGAACTAAAATTAAATAGATCATTGCAGGAGAAATGAAATGACTAGTTCAATATGGAAAAAGCTGGGTCTTGTGATTTCAGCGCTCTTATTTTGCTCTCTAAGTTATGCTCTGAACCCTCAACCTTTACCTCCAGGTAAAGCACAACCTACTTTACAAAAGCAACCTACTACACTTCAACCTAAACCAGCGCAGGAAGCTACCCCTAAAAATTAATCAACCCGAAATCCCGTGGGCTTAACCACGGGATCTAACGAACTAACTTAAGTAAACGCTGGAAGCAAACCTTCCAGAAACTATGAATCTTTCCAGTTTTTATTAAATCCTTAGTCGAAATGAGTTCGTCCAAGGTATCCTCAGGTCGAACTCTTGTTCCCTTATCCCAACTGATATACATCGGATAAATCAATAATGCCCCAGCAATTAATTCGTCTAAGCTAAGTTGTCGAGTCCGACGTGGGGTGCTCATCATATCTGTCGTCAGCCCCCAGCCTGCATAGAAGGGTAAGCCATAGCAGCTAACCGCCTTTCCTCTCAGTAGCGCTTCAAAGCCAGCTAAAGAGGTCATTACATGCACCTCATCTGCGTATTTTAGTAGCTGATCTATCGAGCCATGCTCTAAGTACTCATCACAATATTGCTTAATCTTATCCTCATTAACACCCTTTGCCCTCAACCCAGCTACTACATCGGGATGTGGTTTATAGATTAACCATGCTTCAGGATTTTTTGCGCGAACCTCCTTGACCAAGGCGATATTGGTTTTAACTTCCCCAGTTCCATAAGCAATTGAGGCATCAGCTTCAACCTGGCCTGGGACAAGGATTATACGCTTTCCATTCTGGGGAGGTGTCCAAGTTTGGCCTTGCAAATTGTATTTTGTCACACCATGTTCTATTAAACGCTGATGAAATAATTTTGCTCGTTCTAATAACTGCTCTGAAAAAGGTGAATTTTCTAGGATATGTTCTAAATCAGAAGGACCTGTTGCATTGTAATAAATTCCCCGGGTATCAACAGCCCAAGATAAAGGACGTGTTAGGGCAGCACCTAGGCCAATCGATCTTAGGAAACCATCTTCAAGGCGAATGATTGAAACACTAGGATCTAACTCTGCTGGGACGAGACGCGAGCCCCAGACTAATAATGAGGCACCCGCTTTAACTGAGCTGGCACGTCGGATAAAACGAAGTTTATGTCCCTCAAAAAATCGTCTGACGATTGGTTTTTTCCAAGAAGACATACGCCAAACATAGAGCACTGAATGATTGGAAATCAGCCTATTGTTAAAGTCAAAATCATTATTGGTTTCGCTGCTTTCCATATTCCAAGTCACTATAAATCGAAAAAACGAAATCATAAGACTTATATCTATTGTAAACAAGACGCTCGCTCTTATAATCGAGTAAACAGAGAGAATGAGCCTTGATTGTTCAATTATGTTAGATTTTTTAACTATTTTTACCAATAAGAAAACGTTTACTGGCATCCTGGGTAATCCCACTGCTAATCGTTGTGGATTACACATTTTTAGAATCGTATTAAGTGATGCCATAGAATATCTAAGAAAATTACCCTTTTATTTGTTAGCCCCCAAAGCCGCCCGCGAGTTTAATAAAAATGGCATCTTACTAATAGAGAATTTTCTTGATCCTCAATTGTTTTTTGCAGTCAAAAATGAAATTGAAGAACATGTCAATCAGCTCCCTGAAGCTTTACCCAATCTAAAAAAACAACTCTATGGCGATAAAATTCAACGTGTAGATGGTTATGACCGTTATGATGGTGATACCTTAAATCGCTTTGATTATATTTCCAGACGCTCACCTGTGCGGCGTGTTTTTATGAATCTGCGTGTGCATCGCCTAACCTTGGCATTATTTGGCATGTTTAATACTCCTTTCCGCTATTCTTTATATACCTTACGCCATGGGGATGAAGAAATACTACCCGACTCGCAAAAACTTACTCATAGAGATACTTTCCATCATACATATAAAATATGGTACTTTGTGCAGGATGTAGAACTAAGCACCGGACCTTTTGAATATTCTGTTGGCAGCCACATCTCCACTTGGCGGCGTTTACGCTGGGAATATCAACGTAGTAACCAAATAAGTTCTAATAAAAATTTATCAAGTGGCGGCGCTTTGCGGATTGGTGATGAAGAGCTAATCCAGATAGATATCCAACCCCCTAAGCCTCTATGTGTAAAAGCAAATACCATGATCATTGCAAATACCCGAGGATTTCATCGTCGAGGCTTTGCTAAAGCAGGGATCAAACGTGCAGGTATTTTTGGTTATTTCAGGCCTTTCGCTTTTTTTCCATTCCTACAACCCTAAGCCCTATTTTATTGACCGCAAAAAATTATCTGTAATCAAAAAATGTTCCTCCCAGGTTGGGGATTTATACTGAACAAGTCGTTGCTGTTGTGCTTGTCTTAGCCGACTATCCGGCTTGGCATAATCAACAATCGTGCTTATCCATCGTTCATAATCCAACGGAGCAATATATTCTGGCACATCTTGACCAATTTCATGGAAAACCGATATTGAACTGGCAATAACAGGAATACCCGCGCTTAAGGCTTCAACCAAGGGCAAACCATAGCCTTCTACAAATGAGGGAAATAGTAAGGCCTGGGCGTCTTGTAAGCAGAACGATAACTCCTCATCTGAACACTGGCTCCATTCATAAACAAAACCCTCTAGTTGTGAACATCGCTCCAACATACGACTAACATGCTCACACTCCCAGCCTCTTCGCCCAATGATAATCAACTTAGGTGCCAAACTACCAAACAATTCAATCAGCTTTTTCCACACCTGAAGTAGCAAAATATGATTTTTACGAGGTTCAATCGTACCAACCGTGACAAAATAGGGTGAGACCTTAGGTCTAGACCTTCGAGAGGCAAGGGGTAAATCGACTCCAAGTGGAGCAATACAGGTCAATGGCAATTCTTTTTCATGAGAAACAGCAAATTGTGACAAACTATTATAGGTATCACGAGAATTTACGATAATGCCCTTGGCCAGAGATAGTGCATGGTTTATACGGCGTCTATGCTTTTCCTTTTCATCAAAGCGGCAATATTCAGGATGCGTTAAAGGAATTAAATCATGGATAAAAAAAATAGGGGTCCAGCTTTTTTTTGAAATTGCTTTGATATATTGCTCTTTATTCAGATAACTATGACCTAACACAAGCAAAATACCCTTTTGCACCTTTTTAAAGGAAAAACACATCCCACGCATCAACGAAAAAAACAAATTAGAGCGATGAGCACTGTTCGAGATAAGTGCGCAGAAAAGGAGCTTTGACTTCTTTGGGGATAAAACCCAGAAACGTCGCGAAAAATACACCACAGCACAGGCAGAATCTTGATAATGTTGCAAATAGGCCAACATAACTCGATCTATCCCAGTCGGTTTGAGTTGTTGCATCTGCCTAAGAATTAAGCGGGTTATGTCAATATAAAACATGTGTTCGCGCTGAACAACTCAGCCCTTTTGGGGTAAATATCAGGAAAGAACTTCGAACCAGCTCCCCCTCATCCGCCCTTCGGCCACCTTCTCCCCGCAAACGGGGAGAAGGTGGTGCGAAGCGACGGATGAGGGGCGGTTCAAGCACAACATCTCATCTACTAAGCAAATTTATAATAAGCACCGAAAAGCACAGAGTTAATTTGCGGCCCTCTCAGATTAGAGCTAGAAGTCAAATTAATAAGGTTGTTCTGTGGAGAGTTGGATTGAAAATCAAAGCGCGGCTTAGATGTTCCAAAGGCATGTGTGTAGGCTAAAGATAAGCCCCAGCGTTCCATATCATAGACAGCACCAACTTTTATCTCAGGCAAAACATAAGTTTGATTCGTCTTACCGGTGAACTGGCTATTGATTGTAACGTGCTGATTAGCTATTAATGCGCCATTCATTCTATCGGTGGAATATTTGTATCTCGCGTTTTCAAATAAGGTTCCGCCTTTAACAAAGAATCCAAAATTATTTGGCTGGTAAAGAACCCCCACTAAGAGATCAGCGCCATCTAAATTGAGCCTAATATCGCTTGAGTTATCGGATTTATGTTGTTTTTTCTTACCAATATAAGCCCAACCTGTCTCAGCACTAAATTTGACGCTGCTGGTATAAGAATACAGCACCCCTGCAGCTACACGTCCGCCCCAGGAATCTTTGTTTGAGAATATTGGTTTAATATTAGAGGTCAATAAGCTTAAATCCAATGCAGTCCAAGATCCTTCAAGGCTAACAAAGGGAACTAAGGGATGATTCTCTACAACAACTGGCCCCATTGTGCCGGCTTGAGCATTTGTTAATAACAGAGCTGCTGCACCAAAACCACTAACTACCTTTAAATACCCGGTCATACCTATCCTTAATTTTTGAGTAAAACTTCTTTTATGGTTTATTATTTTCTAGAGATACTCAGATTTTTTTGAAATTCTATTTAGGAATGCAAAGGAGATTTTCTAAAAAAACCATGCTATGACCGGTGAATCTATATCAAATAAAATTACTTGTCTAGATAAAAGCGATAAGCCCTTTTGCCGGCTTATTTAGGAGAGAATGATTTATATTCAAACGGTTGAGTTGACCTGTACGTCATCCAGAGCGCAGCGAAGGATCTCCGAAATAGCACTGTGCCATATTCAGGAGCTCCTTCGCTGCGCTCTGGATGACGGGGCGTGACCTTAACCCACGAGAACTCAACTATTTTTTACCAAGGGCAGCAGCCAGATGAATTATCTTCGCCTAGCAAACGCTCAACAATCAGATCCTTATCATAAAGATTTGAGCCTTCTTTGAAAGATATACCAAACCAAACACTATCTTCAATTTCCTTTAACTCATCGACTAAGAAGGAAAAATAGGAATGACGCTCAGCCTTGGCATTGATTAAAAATTCATTAACCAGATCAGCAGCCGTTCCCACATTTAGAGCATCAGCTACATTGCTATTCAAACGCTTTGCCGCGTTTTGCCCAGATACATTATGTCTGAAAAACCATCTAGAGAACCAACCGTCTTTACCGCGAATTTCTTTAGTTCCATTAGTATCTTCATACCACTCTTGGTATCTTTTTTGTGCCTCATCCACTGCAACCTGAATTCGGGCTAAAAGAGTTTCATTGTCATCGACAGGTAGCCCCTCAAGATCCAAGCTATTAGCTGCTCTTAGGCGGTTACCAGCCTGCCTTCCCCTGCGTTGTTGAGGCTGCTCAGCTAAACTCTCTTGTATCGCTCGCTCAAGATCGGGATCAGGTTGGGGATGTTGAACTCTATTCTCAGGCTGAAGACTTGCTGCTATGGCTAGAAGAATGTCCGGATCCTCATCATTGTCATGTACAGGCTGCTGATTTGCCTGCGCCTGATTAATTGGTGCACCATAAAAAGCTTGCTCATATTCTTCGAAACTTAGATCTATTGCTCGTTGAAGTTCGTCTACTTCATTATCAACAGGTTCGTGATCATCAACTGGTTCATGAATAGGCTGCTGATGTACTTGGTCATTAGCACCAAACTCTCCTAACAGAAAATCACCTGGTTGAATTTGCGGAACATAAGGAACTGGCTGGTGTTGCACCTGCTCTTGTTCGCGCAAAGCTCTTTCCTCAGCTTCTCGTTGCGCAAGCACATCGATGCTTAAAATCTCGCAGGCAATCTTAAATTGTTCTGAGAGAAAACGAGCCTCTTCTCTCAGCAAATTGAAGAAAAACAATTTTTTAAAATCGAATAAGGCCTGACGTAGCCCTTCGTCACCAACAAGCCCCTGCTCTCTTTCGACATGAGTTGTACTTGCTGCTCTAACAATAGCCTGATGAAAACGATTGGAACTATCTTCAATGATCGTTTTCAAAGCTTGTAGATATTCTGCGGGATTTTCAAAGTCTCTAACATTAAATTCTAGAAGTGCCCCAGTTAGTTCGTTGTATAAAAACGCAAGGGCATCTTCGCCCATAAGAGGGTCTGCACCAGCCGCAATAACTAGACCATAATGACGTATATCGGTTTGCTGGAAAGCTCTCCATTTATTTTCTAATTCTAATCGAATCCTTTCTGCTTCTTCCTGCTCTCGCCTAATCCTTTCTTCTTCCTGCTCTTGTTCCTGTCTTATTTTTGCTGCAAGCATTTCTGGTGTTAAGGGTAAATTTTGAGGGGATCTCAGATTTTGTTCGCCTTCAAACTGTAAACCAGCAAAGGGGTTGTAGCGCGCAGTATTATGGGGATACCAGTTAGGCTGCCTATACTGGCTTGCAGACAAACCTTGCAGGTTAGTTATTTTCCCAGTAGTCGAATAAAGTTTTTCATCTTTCAAAGCAAAAAATGTGGTATTTACTTCTGGGTTACCTGCTTCATAACTAGTAGGCCAATTATCTGTCGCTGCTGGCGCCCATTCTGTAGTTAATCGATGGTCTTCATCAGAAATTCGAGCAACCTCTGCCCTAGCCTTTTCATTTTCAACGATAAAACGTACCCAGGAATTATCACGTTGACACCAAAAGGGACCTAAGATCATATAATCACCAGTTTGAAAATTTTTGTTGCCAGATATTAGCATGGAAATCTTAAGCGAATCTTAAGAAAAACTTAAGGCTCCTCAACCGCCTTTGTACGGGACAAGAATTTGTAATCTCAGAGAAAACTCGAATTAGAGGATTTTCTATTTTTTGTCCTGCACAAAGCTCAACCTCTATCGATTAAACCAGGAAAAACCCGGATATGCCCTTCTTAATTGATTTAGGGCGTTAATATAAGTAATGCAATTAGCCAATTCATCGCTAGGATGGCTGAGATAAGTAGAACTTAAATCGATTTTCGCCAGATCTTTATCAATTTTCTGCTTGGCAAATTCACAAGACTCTTCTTTATCTGCGTTATAGAGAGCGAGCAGATGCTGCTCTAATTCTTTCAGATCGATCTGATAGTTCGCCGCAGTAACATAAGCACTGTCTCTATCAATTCCATCATAGATATGGCTAATTGTTGTCTGGATAAGGGTCATTTGGATAAATCCCTTTTTATAATCAATTAACTTTTCTTGCTTTTTCTTCTTAAAATGCTCAAGGGGAAAAGCTTCCAGCAAGCCACGGCATAACCAAAAAGAACTCGTTAAATCGTATAAACGCTTCTCCTGAGTATCAGTTTGTAGTAATTGATTAAGATTCTGTATAAGAAAACGAAATAATTTTCGCAAATGCCTTGATAATAAAGAGAAAAAATCTGTTCGCCACAGGACATTAGCAACCAAAAAACTGGCAACAATACCAATGACTATACCGCCTAAACGCTCTAAGGCAGGCTCAAGATTGACAGGCGGGCCTCCTGCCTGCCCCATTGAAATAACCATAGCGATACTCGCTTGCAAGCCAATATAGCTGTAAGCAATATATTTAAAAGAAAAATAACTAAAGAGCCAAATTGAGAAAAACAATATCAGCACATAACAGTATAAATCTAAGGAAAAAAAAGCTAGTGGGAACAAGGCAGCACCACCACCAATCAAACAACCTAGGAAGCGGTAAATACTTATATTTTTCATTTCAAATAAATGCTTTTTTATTGAAATGACAACACTGGAAATAATACCATTGACGCCACCAGGCCAGTCAGAGACTAACCAAAAACACAGTGCCAAAACAGCGGCTAGGGCTGTCTTAATAGCACCGACAATATTATCCATATCGTTACGTAACAGTTGCTGATTGGTAATTAATTTGGTCTGATGCTTTGCTGCTACTGGGTTATTTATCAGAATATTACTCAAGTTAGTTATCATGGCCTGAACTTGTTGTAGCAGTGGGCTTAATACCAGATAACTCTTTACTGCCTCGATAGGGCTTGCCTCCTCAGTTGTATTTGCGCTAATAAGCTGATGTAAAGTTGCTAAACTATTTTCGGCTAGCAAGACGGGCTTTATGGTCCCAACAGCAAAAAACTCCTTTTTTAATTGCTCTAAGTCTTGTTGCGCGGTTACAAAAAAATCAGCGAGCGCTGCTCTTAATTTTGCATGCTTTCCGCTATCAAGCTGAGTATCAATAGTAGAAAGGAAATAGGTTAGAGTTCGACCGAAATTATAGAACTGATCAAATAAGGCTCGATATTTGTCAACCTTGACCCGTTTAATACCCAACTCACGCCGCACAAAACCAATCATTTCCAATGACTTTCTGATTTTCTTTTTCATTTTCAAATTATCAGCGCTAAGCATTTGAAAATTAGGTTCATTTGCTACAGTTTGTTTACTAAGTTCTTTTAATAGATTAGACATTAAATCAAAAAGTTGATCAGCTTCTTTTATCAAATTATCTTGAATATTATTAGGAAAAATACACCAGGCAGATACAGCTGAAATTATAACGCCTAGACTAATATCTATAGGGCGCCAGATTGCCAGATAGAAGGTTTGCTGCGGGGTAAAAGCCAGATCTGAAATAACAATAAAGGCACTCAATGCACCAAGTAGATAAGCATAGGCATAAGAGCTAAAGCTGTAATAGTAAATGGCAAGGCTAATCAGTAAAAAAATGGCTAAGAGATAGAGTAAGAGACTATTGACTACCAGCCCTGCTAAGAAATAGCCAAGCCAGGCACCAATTGTAGCGCCAATTATACGGAGTATTGCTTTATCAACGACAGAACCCGTATATACATTTGCCAATAGAACAACGGTCATTGCAGACCAATAAGGCTTATCAAAATGAAAGGAAAAAGCAATCAGCATAGCAGCTAAGGTAGCAATAGCCGTCCTTAATGCTGCTCTATTCTCCAGGGTCTGAGGTAGCAATGATTTGAAAATTATACTCACCTCATCGATAAGTTTTAGTTGTAGCACTTGCCCCTATTCGCATGGGGTATTCAGGACTTAGATCATCAATATAAATTCGCACAGGAAAACGTTGTGCGATTTTAATCCAATCTTCGGTAGCCTCAAGATAAGCCAAAGTCGAAGGAGCAACAGAACCTGCCTGCACCCGGTTTATTCCCCAGCCAATACTATGTACATGGCCATGAAACACTTTGCCAGGATACATATCAATCGTTATTCTTGCCTTATCGCCAGGATGAATCAGCCTGATTGCTGTTTCCCGATAGCGGGTTACTACCCACCAATGACTAGTTTCCACCAAAGCAAACAAGCCCTGCCCTACCGATATATATTGGCCGCGTCGCAAATTAAAATTAGTAATATAACCGTCTGCAGGCGCTCTTACCAAGGTATGGTTATATAAGTATTTTGCCCTTCTATAAGCAGCCTTAGCAGCAAGCACCCTGTTATTATCAAAATTCTCTCGAGCAATTCTCAGTTCCTGAATTGCTGACAGGACCCCGGCTTCCTGCTCCTTGATCTTCGCCTCTGTATCAATTAGCTGAATATCCGCAATGTCTCCCTTCGCCTGTAATTTTTTATAGCGACCAAGATGGTCTTTAGAGAGATTAAGATAATCCTGGTTTTGCTTTAATCTTTCCGAAGCCACCGTAATTGCAAATTTTTCATTCTCATAGTCAAGCTTGGCGATATTAAGATCTGCTTTTGCCTTGTCCATAGCATATTTGTAAGGGCGCGGATCAATTTCAATTAGCTTTTGCCCTTTAACAACATTCTGGTTTTCACAGACATAAATTTTAGAGACAGGACCGGAAACAAGGGATGCCATATTAATAACATTTGCTGAAACATAGGCATCATTTGAGTACGTAAAGTGATAGGCAAAATAACGATATCCCAAAAACGCAAAGCCAATGATTACTACTGTAACCAAATGTGGCCAATACTGAAACGCTGCTAAACGCTCCTTATTTAAAAAAACTATCCGCTCTTTGAAAGACATAAAAAATTGCGTCCCCTAGGTATTGACTAGCCCATAAACTTGCATACTGTGCTATTATCGATTTTTTTTGTGGTAAAACCAGGCTGATAAAGATGTACTTTTTTCTTTCTTAATATTTCTTTAAGAAAGCATGATTATAATCGGCTAATTTATCAAAGATTCGAGAAATAATAAATTGCACTCTTTGTTAGAGAGCTTGGAACACTTTGACTCTTATATAAGAGGCGGTAGCTCTAAGTATCTAAAAAAATATATGCATCGTTACGATGATAGCCCAGAAATCTTGGATATCGATTTCCATCGTCTTCGCATTAGTGATTCTCCCGCCATTAGAACCCGAGTCTTATCTATTCTTAAGAACCTGAATATTCCCAAAAAAAAGCGGAAAACATTCAATACGAATATAACCGTTTACGAGCTGCTGACGCAATTATCACGCGAAGGGCACCCTCAGGTGGATTATCTCCTTGATTTAATTGATGATAAAAGCAAAATTAGTAAATGGGGGTTAGTGCTTGTTGGTGGGGTTTTAGCTTCCATTGCTCTTTATTTTCTCTCACTGCCTGCCTTTAAGTTTGTAATAGATGCCATAAAAGTCTTTGCCTCTTCAGTCATCTCTATCCCTATAGTTGGCCTGGTCTATAACGTAGGCCTTTCTTTGTACTATTTTTTCGATATCTATACTGATAACAGAAAAACAGAATTTAATCGATGGCGGGATAGTTTCTTCCAGTTTTTAAATACATCAGCAAATATAGCGGCATATATTCTATTAATTGCTACCTCAGCTGCAGCAAGTCCCGTTGTTGGGGGATTATACGTCGCAGCAGCAGCTGTTGATGCCTTGAAAGAAGCCTTCTGCCTAGTACAAGAGTTTATTCAATATTTAACTAGCCCCCCGATTGACGAAGCGGATCAACTGAGTGTTCATAGAGCCTATGCGCGACGGGTCTTTGGTTTTGAAATGCGCAGGAATGCCTTGGGCATTAACTTAGCCGCTGCTCTGCTATTAGTAGGGATTACGGCTCTCTGGTGTTTTTTACCTGGTGGAATTCCTGCTACTATCGTTGCTTTTTCAGCTATCGGCCTTGTTTATCTTGTTAAATATGCCCTTTTAAAATGGAATGAAGAACATTTAAGGGAACACTTACAAGATCAATTAGCAGAATTGGAAGATCAATACTCAGCCCTAGAAGATAGTTCTGAACTTGATTTTGATCAAAATAAGGACAGAAGTCTGGACTATGACTCGAGTCTCTCTTATTCACCTGCTTCTGTTTCTTCCCTATCTCCTACACGCTCTTCTGCTCAATGGCAAAGCCAGAGAACGCAATCCGCCCCCAACCTCAGAACACCCCTCCCTTCTGCGGCAGACCTCCCCTTCTTCGGTGACAAAACTGCTGGGGACTCCCTAGTAGTAAAGGTTAGCCCAGAATCAGACCGGTCTGAATGCAGCCACTCATTTTCATAAAACTCGCCAACTCAATAGACCTAGCCTACTCTTCCCGGGCTTTTGATTTTCGCAATGAACGAATTCTGCCAATTTTGCAAAACGTATCTGCAAAATTGTAGAGCGCTGACTAAGAGCTCCTAAGCTAATCTGTAGATGATGTGTGCTGTAATTCAGATTATCCCTTTGGATTTGCAAGCAAGGGAAAACACCTAAATCTTCAATGAGATAGTAATAACTATGTTCTTCGTGAATAAAAATACAACCTCTTTTATTTTTTAGTAAATCGACAATAAGATTAGGTGCTTGTTCTTTCAGAATACATTCCCCCGGAGTAGCTTGTGCAGCAAGCTTTGCCACTACTGCCTCAAGAGCTCTAAGGGATTGCTGTTTTTCTTTCAGCAGACTTAACACCTTGTAATCTAATAAGAATAACCGCATTTGTGACAACACCAGCAAGGATGAAACCACTATCATCATAAGGGTTGTTACAAGCACAAATCCCCTCTGTTTTCGCACTAGTCTACTCATCCTGCACGTACCACTGTCCTGACAAGCCAATTTGAGTTTTTTTGCAAGCCTAAATTAACCTCAACCATTATTTTTCCCCGGATAAAACTTAACTTAACAGCAAGCGATTGAATGACATTAGTCAGCTCTTCAGCATGTTTTTGCTTATAAAATAAAGCAGGATCGCCTATCTTATTCTTCTGAATGAAAAAGCGCTCTTCGACCCACTCACCGAGATAAATTGGCGCTAGGTAGTCAAAAGCTAGAGGCTTTGTGAAGGTTAAAACTGTTCCAGCCTTTGTTTTACTGGTTGCCGCAATCTGCTGGACTTCCGCATGAAAGCAATCAGCTATCAATACTGCTTCCTGTTCCTCATAGTCAATATCCGTTTGCAACAAGAGCTGGGTGGGTCCTAATTGCTGCATTACAGTCGCGAAACGATCGCCCATCTTATTGATTTGTAAGCTATTACTTTTCTCGCCATTAATCAGAATTGCATTAAGTCCTGTCCTAGCATTTCGCCTATCAATCGAATTCAAAGAATTAATACCCCCACAGGGTGTAAACCCTGCCATTCTCACACTAGCCCGAATTAGATCAGTCACCATTTGCAATTCGATAGACCGTTCTAATAAGCGATGTATCTCCCTGTATTGCCTTTTAGTTATTAGATATTGTTGCAGCATCAGAGTCATTAATAGGCTGGCAACAAATAGGCTAATAAGCAGCTCGAGCAGGCTTATCCCTTCTTGTTTTTTCATAGAACATAGTCTGCAAATTGCAACTCATGCTCATTCTCTACTTCCAGGGAGGCATAGGAATCGGCTTCTAGTTGATTGAGTTGTTGGCTCAGTTGCCAATGATGGCGTAGGAGAGCTAATGACGTGCCTATTATTAATACTAAGGCGACCAAGACTTCAGTAAGGGAAATCCCTTTAGAGTTATTCATCTTCCATTCCAGAGGTTGTTTTTGCTCGAATAGTCTAATGTTTTTAGGTTAAATGGTGCAATACGTTCACATTTAATTTCTGGTTGGGTAAGATGATCCTTTGCAAAATCAGGAGAGCCGCGGTGCCCTGTGACTATTATCAATTACCCCACCCAGGAATTCGTTCCTTACACCCTTATATACCGGGTAAATCAATTGAAGAATTAATGCGCGAACAAAATCTGCCAGATGTTATAAAACTCGCTAGTAATGAAAATCCGCTAGGCTGTAGTCCCTTGGTAAGAAAGGCACTAGCCAATCTTTCGAGATTTCAAATTGCCTCCTACCCTTCGCCAGCCAATCATCCAATCACTGCAAAATTATCTAAGAAGCTTGGTATTTGTGAAGATATGCTCACTTTGGGGAATGGTACTGATTTACTTTTTCTTTTTTTACTTACGACCTTTGCCCTGGGCACTGGTAAGCATATGTTAACCCATGACTGTGCTTTCATTTCCTACCGCATTCAGGCACAAACCTTAGGTATACCGATATCCACTATCGCCTTAAAGCCAAACTGGCAGGTTGATATTGATGCCATGATTGAAGCCTGTACTGAAGAAACTGCCATCATTTTTCTTGCGAATCCCAATAATCCAACAGGTCTTTTTATTGAGTCTAAGGATCTAGAGCGCTTAATAGCCAATATCCCTAGCTCAACAATCTTTGTTTTAGACGAAGCCTATTATGAATACGCCTATCCAAAGGGTGATAAAACATCGATAAATCTACTAAACTGCTATCCTAATCTGGTGATTACACGCACTTTTTCTAAGGCCTATGGTTTGGCGGGATTAAGACTGGGATACCTAATAGCAAATCCTCAGATCACCGATTTATTGCATCGTGTTCAGCCACCCTTTGTTGTCAGTCAAACAGCCCTTACAGCAGCAAATGCGGCTCTTGATGATCATGACTTTATTGAACAGAGTTTGGCACTTAATACAAAAGGCATGCTGCAATTCAAAGAGGGATTTGCAACCTTAGACATCGGGTATCTTCCTTCTTCTGGTAATTTTGTTACTATTGATTGCCAAACTGATGCCCAACCGATTTATCAAAAACTGCTTAGTAAGGGCATAATTGTCCGTCCCTTGTTGCAATATGGTCTAGGAAATCATTTGCGGATAAGTATTGGTAATACTCAGCAAAATTCCCGATTATTTGAACAACTTGCTATCTGCTTGCCAGACTCTTAGAGGAGAAAAAAATGAAATCCGACTTAAGTCAAAAACACTGTGAATCTTGCGAAGGAATAGGGCAGGCGCTAAATTCCGAACAAATTCATAATCTAATGCCACAACTTGATAAAAATTGGCAGACCAGTGCTAACCATAAAGAAATCAAACGTTCATTTTCATTTGCAGATTTTTATGAAACCATGGCCTTTGTGAATGCAATAGCCTGGATAGCCAATACCGAAAATCATCACCCTGATCTTGAAGTAGGTTACAACTACTGCCATGTAAGCTTCATGACTCACGCCCTTAAGGGACTGACGCACAATGATTTTATCTGTGCAGCAAAGATTGACGCTTTGTTAGCCTAAGCGCTGAAAACGTGATCGTCGACTTAAGGTAATAGGTCAGCCCCGATATCGAATTCCCGCGGTCAAGCCGCGGGAATTCGATATCGGGGCTGACCTATCCAAATACGTACGTCATGTTGAGCGTAGAGAGACATCTCCTGAGTGTAGCACTGTGCTAATCCCGGAGATCCCTCACTATGTTCGGGATGACGGGCGATGTTTGGATGACGGGGGTGACCCTATTATGACTTAAGTAAATTTATGCCGCATCCCCCCCCCTCTCTCTAACTCTCACTGCCATTAAGTTAAGGTATTTTATAACCGTTCGCGCTGAGGAGTATGCGCAAGCACACGTCTCGAAGCGTCACAGAGTGCAAGGCTTCGAGACGGCCTAAAGGCCTCCTCAGCCCGAACGGCTTTGATATAGTGTCCTTAACTTAATGGCAGTGCCCATCCGCCTCTTCCCAAAGGGGAGAAAGGGAAAAATCCCCAAAAAGTGCGAGAACAGTCGGATTTAAGTGCAGATTTTGAGAAAGCGAAAGCAAAAAAAAACGGAGCATACATCAGTATGTGAGCATTTTTTTGCTTTCGCTTTCTCGGAAGCTGCGCCAAATACGCCTGTTCTAAGGTCGTTCGTCGATTTCTTTGCGCTGTGAAGGTAAAAAATCCTTCCTATCTAGCCCCATTACCACAGCCAAGGCGCCAGCAACATAAATCGATGAGTAAGTACCAATCACAATACCTATAATAAGCGCTAAAGCAAAACCATGTATTGTTTCCCCACCGTAAATAAACAGAGCGACCACAACAAACAAGGTCAAGACAGAGGTCATAATTGTTCTTGACAGGGTTTGGTTAATCGAAGTATTCATGATCTCGAGAGGAGTAGCACGGCGAATTTTAATAAAATTCTCACGTACGCGGTCGAAAACAACGATAGTATCATTTAATGAATATCCAATAACCGCTAATAATCCGGCTAAGGCTTTTAGATCAAACTCAATCCCAAACAAAGCAAAGACACCGAGAATCAATACCGGGTCATGAATTAAGGCGACCGCAGAACTCACTGCCAGACGATATTCAAAACGCATCGCGATATAAATCATCGTAGCAAGCAAGGAGACAATAATTGCTAAAGCCCCTTTAGTCGCTAACTCTTGTCCGACCTGAGGACCAACAAAATCAACCCTCTGCTTTACCGCACCGGGTAATTGCCCCATGACCTTATCAACAAGAACGCTCTGATCCATATCAGCGCGTGGAGCAATGCTAATTAAAACATCTTTAGATGTTCCATAGCTTACTACCTGAGCCTCTTTAAAGCCTATCTTGTATAAATTGTCACGAATAGCCGCTAAGTCTGCCGCTTGTTGTGGGTAGGTTACTTCAACTTGTGTACCACCAGTAAAGTCTAATCCCCACTTCAAACCATTAGTCAACAAAGCACCAAGGGATACCACAAAAATAAGCGCAGAAAACAGGGCTGTCCACTTGCGTGCGCCCATAAAATCTACGTTAGAATTTGGATTAAAAAATTCCATCTAAGCCTCGTTTCAAATACCGATTGATAATTTTTTCACATTACGACCGCCATAGTACCAATTCACTATAGCGCGCGTATAAGTGATGCTGGTTAGCATGGAAGTGAGCAATCCCAAACATAGAATTACAGCGAAACCACGCACTGGCCCAGTACCTATCGCAAATAAGATAATACCGACAATAAGGGTTGTAACGTTCGCATCAATAATCGTTGAAAACGCTCGGTCATATCCAGCATAAACAGCAGCCTGAGGTGAAAGACCATGGCGCAGTTCTTCCCTGATCCTTTCATAGATAAGAACGTTAGCATCCACCGCCATACCAACTGTTAATACAAAGCCTGCAATACCTGGTAAAGTCAGAGTGGCCCCAATAATCGACATCAAAGCACTGAGCAAAATCAAGTTTAAAAAGAGCGCGATATTTGCCACAAGCCCAAAGAAACGATAGTAAACCAACATTAAGACAAGAATTAATCCCATCCCTACTTCAAGAGAAACCATACCACGATGAATATTCTCTTTACCTAAAGAAGGACCAACTGTTCGCTCTTCTACAGGATAAATCGCCGCTGGCAAAGCACCTGCTCTTAAGAGCAAAGCCAAGTTGCTTGCTTCTTTAGAGTCTGTCAATCCAGTAATTTGGAAACTGGACCCCAGCGCATTTTGAATAACAGGTGCTGAAATCACTCGCTCTTCACGATGGGTAATCCTTTGCTCTTCCCCATTAACGGTTTGAGTTGTTGTTTTCGTTTCGACATAAACAATCGCCATGCGTTTGCCAATGTTTTCGCGGGTGACTTTCGTGAATAAGCTTTCACCACCGCCACCTAACTGAATTTGTACAGAAGGCGATGCTGTTTGTTGATCGAAACTTGAAACAGCACTGGTAATTGAATCACCACTCAAAACGACCTGACGCTTCAGGAGAATTGGCTGCCCATCCATTGTGTACAATTTATCATTTACAGGAACCGCACCGGTTTGTTTAGCAACCTGGGCATCGTTATCCTGATCAACCATATAAAATTGTAAGGTCGCTGTACCACCAAGAATCTGTTTAGCGCGTGCTGCATCTTGGATACCAGGCAAATCCACACCAACCCGGGTAGCACCCTGCTGTTGCACAACCGCCTCACCAACACCTAACTCATTAACTCGGTTACGCAAAATATTCATTGTCTGTTCAATTGTATTTTGACGAATGGAATTAAGTTCTGTAGGCGCTAAGGTCACATTTATTGAATTGGTAATATCTGATTTTGTCAAAACAAGATTGGAAAACTTGTCTTTAATCTCAGTATAAGCATTCGCCATAATATCCGGGCTGCGAAAACGGATCTCAATACCCTTATCAGCTATATAACGGATACCTGCATAACGAATACCAGCCTCTCGCAGATCCTGGCCTATGCCCTTCATCAATCCCTCAAAGCGGCGTCCAATCACACTATCAATATCAACTTCTAATAGAAAATGTACGCCTCCACGCAAGTCCAAACCTTGTTTCATAGGTTCTGCACCAATTTTACTGAACCAAGACGGTGTGGCTGGAGCCAGATTCAATGCAACGGTATATTGCGAATCTATACCGTTTTTGATGACGTCGCGTGCAATCAATTGAGTATCAGTTGAAGCAAAACGCACTTCAACGTTATCGCTGGTAGATGTAATTGCAAAGTGCGGGATCTTTGCATCATCCAGAAGCGTTTTTACTTGCTGTGCTAACTGCTCTGTATCAACAGGTGATTGCGATGAAATTTGTACAGCAGGATCTTCACTATATAAATTCGGTATCGCATACATCAAGCCGATCACAACAATCAGGATCAGCATTAGGTTTTTCCAAAGTGGATATTTATTCTGCATGGGTTTGTCCCTGGATCAAACTTAAAGGGATTTAAGAGTGCCTTTAGGTAAAACTGAACTCACTGCGCCTCGCTGCATATTAACTTCAATGCCATCAGCAAGTGCAACCTTAACATATTGTTCATCAATATTGACTACTTTTCCGAGTAAACCCCCAGAGGTAATAATTTCATCGCCCTTCTTCAAATTACCTACCATTTCGCGATGTTCTTTCGCACGTTTGTTTTGCGGTCTTATCAACATGAAATAAAAAACCACAAAAATAGCTGCAATCATTATCAGCGAAAAAGTTCCATCAGGCTGCGCAGGCTGCACTGCTGCACCTGTAGCCATTGCATCACTTATAAAAAAACCCATTCCAATCTCCTCAAATCCGCTGTTTAATATATAGACGTTCAAAGGGTGAGCGCAAAGTAGCGTGACATCATAGCGAGATTTCTACTCCAGGTAAATGAAGTCCGGAGCAATTTCACTTAGAATCTGGCAAAGTTTCTACCATCATTTGATAATTATGCGCATTGTGTTGAATAAGAAATCGTTGGCATAAAAGAGGGGTTTGCAATAAAAGATGGTGGAGGTAGGCCTTGGTAAATTTCTGCGCACATGTTGGGCATGAACAGTTTATATAGATCGGTTGATGCTGCTCTGCTATAGCATTATCAACCAAGCCTACATCCTCTGTTTCGCCATAAACCAAACCAACGAAGGCATCGCTTGCAGGTTTATCAGTCTCTAGCCATTGCACCCCTTCTTTTAATAAGAGTTGGGCTTGCTGTCTATCAAAATGGCCTGAAAGGTAGCAAGGCTTAGCTTTGAGTTGCTCGAATTGAGCAAGGAAATTCTCAAAGGAACTTGTTGATTCATAAGATAAATAGACACCAGATTGCCCCAGATATTCAGACTCTAAAAATTCCTTAGCGGGGATAAAAGGCTGCATGGTTTTTGGCAAAGCAATTCGCTGCTCAACTATATAGGCAGCCAATCCAGGAGGCAGAACCACCAGATCAGGCGCTAGCTTGATAATCAGTGAGATCAGTTCCTCAGAGCTAATACGCACCGTGCTGCCATCGTAACGTGAACGCAGCGTATAAATGCCATCCATTTTAGCCGGAGCTAAGCTTGCATTTAATACAATAGTCCCTTTCCAACCGCAATAGCTTCTCAGATTTGGCAAAGAGTTGAGTAAGGCATAGCCTGGCTTCATTAACCAGGCATCAAGATAATAAGCGAGTGTTTTCGCCCCAATTTCTTGCCAATTTGCCAAGGTTAGGCAAGCGCCAGCCTCAGAGGTTACCACCGGAACAAATTGCTTCATTCTTTTAATTCCTCTTAAATCAACAAACTCGCATCACCATAACTATAGAAGCGGTACCTTTGAGTTATTGCTTCTTGATAAAGCGTCATTGCCTGCTTGTGTCCAACAAAGGCAGAAACTAACATGAGTAAGGTTGATTCTGGTAAATGAAAATTAGTAATTAAGCCATCACAAATTTGAAATTGATAGCCTGGGTAGATAAAAATATCCGTATCACGGTTACAAGGTTTAAGAATCCCTTCTGCCGCAGCGCTTTCCAAACACCGTAAAGCGGTTGTACCTACTGCAATCACCCGCTTACCAGCCGCTCGAGTGTTATTGACCGCTTCGCATAACTCGTCGCTCACGCTAAACCGCTCGCTATGCATCTTATGATCTTTGATTGCATCGCAACGCACTGGCCGAAAAGTTCCTGCGCCAACATGCAAGGTCGAATAAGCTATCCTTACGCCCTTTGCTCTAATCTTTTCCAGCAACTCTTGCTCAAAATGTAAGCCAGCTGTGGGTGCGGCGACTGAGCCCTTATGTTTAGCGTAGACTGTCTGATAGCGTTCCAAGTCAGTCTTTTCATCAGGACGGGTAATATAAAGCGGTAAAGGAATATGGCCTATCTGTTCTAACATTTGCTCTGCATCGCCTAGAACCTGACAATGATACAAATCATCCACTTTTTGCAGGACTTTTACCTGCCATCCATCATTTAATTGAAGAATCGCCCCTGCCTTTGGTGCTTTACTCGCTTTAATATGGCCTAAAAATGAATTATCGCCATATAATCTCTCGACTAAAAGCTCAATCTTCCCACCACTGGCCTTAAAACCATATAACCGTGCTGGAATCACCTTAGAATCGTTTAAGACTAAAAGATCACCTGCTTCTAAGAAATCGGTGATATCCTTGAATTGATGATGGTTTGTCGTTTCTGCTTGGCGACTATAAACCAAGAGGCGAGAGTCACTGCGCTTAGCGAGGGGATACTGTGCAATCAACTCTTCCGGCAAATCAAAATAAAAATCTTGCTTATTCATTTCTCAACCTGGCAACTAAATGGCGCTATTATATACCTGAGCTCTTTCAAAATACTATTTTTGAAAGAGCTCAGGTATATACTTAAATGAGATATTTTGCGATTATTTCTCAGACTATATAATAAGGAAATAGCTATGTTGGTCACTTTCTCCTGTGAAGAATACGAAAATATTACTATGTTTGGCGATGTTGCCAAAAAACTTCTGAGCCTGATGGGGCACAGTGCGGCAATCCCTGGCGCCCTCGTTGCTGATGACATTCCTGCAGCCTTATCGAATTTAAAAAAGGGGATTGAACAAGATTCCTCTGAGAATTCAGCGGAAAATCAACAAGATTATGAGGATGACGAACCACCCATTAGCTTAGCGCATAGAGCTGTCCCATTAATTGGTATGCTTGAAGCTGCTGCCAAGAAAAAATGCAGCATCCTGTGGAAATAACTTTATGATAAGATAGCGCCACTTAAATTGTGGTGCTTTTATCTCATGTTAACCTTAAACCAAATTACCCTTTCGCGCGGTAATAAAATATTACTTGATAAAGCTTCTGTAGCCTTACATGAAAAACAAAAAGTCGGCCTTGTCGGTCACAACGGCTGCGGTAAGTCGAGTCTTTTCAGTTTGATTATGGGCGGAATCACTCCCGATACTGGTGAATGCCTGCTTAATCCCCAGTTACGAATCAGCCACCTAGCGCAACAATTGCCAGACAGTGACGAACTAGCTCTGGACTTCGTTCTTGCTGGAGATGAAGAGTATATTGGATTACAGCAAAAACTCAGCCAAGCAGAAAGTCAAGGCGCTCATGAAGAAGTGCTGCACTGTCATGAGTTATTGGCTCAAACCGCTGGCTATAGCAAACCAGCAAAGGCGGCAGCCATTATGGCAGGCCTAGGTTTTAGTGCAGAACAGCAGCAACGCAGAGTCAACTCGTTCTCGGGTGGCTGGCGGATGCGCCTGAGCCTTGCCCGCTGCTTAATGAAGCCAGCAGACCTTATCTTACTTGATGAACCAACTAACCATTTGGATATGGAAGCGATTTTCTGGCTTGAAAAATGGCTTAAGCAGAGTCCTTCCAGCATTCTTTTGATTTCGCACGATCGTGAATTTCTTGATGCCTTTGTGACTCATATCCTGCATATCGAGCAGCAAACGATGAATTTGTATACAGGCAATTACAGCCGATTTGAGCAAACACGTGCCCAACAGTTAGCCTTGCAGCAACAACTTTATGAAAAGCAACAACAAAAAATCAGCCATCTAATGACCTATGTCAATCGTTTCAAAGCTAAGGCCTCCAAAGCCAAGCAGGCACAAAGTCGGCTCAATGCGATTGCTAAAATGGATATCCTTGCCCAGGCCCAGGTGGATTCTCCCTTTTCCTTTGATTTTTACCCCTGTGATCGAGCAGGCAGTCCCTTGCTACGTGCTGAGCAAGTGTTCGCCGGTTATGAAGAAAATCACCCGATCTTAAAGAAAATGAATCTGCTGCTCAATCCAGGCGATAGAGTTGCCTTGCTTGGACCCAATGGGGAAGGTAAATCGACCTTGATTAAAACCTTGACAGGTAGTCTCAAACCACTGTCCGGGAGCATCTATCGCTCGCCCAACCTGCATATTGGCTATTATGCTCAACACCAATTAGATGAATTGGATTCTAGGTTAAGCCCGGTTGAAACGATTCAAGCGATGTCACCGGAGGCAAGGGAACAAAGTATCCGTGATTATCTAGGTGGATTTAATTTTATCGGTGACATGGCGATGAAACCCATTCATCACTTTTCTGGTGGCGAAAAAGCAAGGCTGGCTCTCGCCAAACTCGTTTGGCAAAAACCCAATCTTCTCCTGCTGGATGAACCAACCAACCACCTTGACCTTGGGATGCGCGCCGCGATAGAACTTGCTTTGCAAAGTTATGAAGGTGCTTTAATTTTAATTTCGCACGATAGGCATCTGTTGCGTACCGCTGTTGACGATTTTTATCTGGTTTACCAAAAGCAGGTGCAACCTTTTAAGGGTGACCTTGATGATTATTATCAATGGCTACAGAACAAGGATTCTGCTAAAGAGAACAATCAATCGACAACTAGCAATGCTTATAAAGAGAAAAAGACTTTACAAAATCGCTTGAAAAAATTAGAGCAAACGGTTGATCAGCACCATCAGCGTCTGTCACAACTTGAAATCACCCTGGCTGACCTAACACTCTATGAGGAGGGTCAGAAGTCTAAACTGCAAAAACTGTTGGATGAGCAAAAACGATTACAAAATGAGTTGGCTCAGGCGGAGGAAGAGTGGTTGGAGGTGGTTAGTTCTTTGGAGCTGCTTAGTTGAGAACGCAGCCCATTATTCAGAGCGCGCTGCAAAGTTAAGGGATTTTATAACCGTTCGCGCTGAGGAGTGTGCATAAGCACACGTCTCGAAGCGTCACCGTGCAAGGCTTCGAGACGGCCTAAAGGCCTCCTCAGCCCGAACGGCTTTAATGTAGCGTCCTTATCCATAACTGATGTTAACTTAATGGCAGTGCATCCAGGCTACATTCTGGTACAAATCAAATCTACTTTTTCAGCTGCTGTAAAAACTTTATTGCCGCTTCTTGCTCTGCTTTACGTCGATTAGGCCCCGAACCGACTGTCATTTCTTTGATACCACTTACTTTACAACTCACATAAAAGATTTGATCGTGTTCCTCACCCTCAATCTTAGTCAGGCTATATTCAGGAAGCGGCTTCTTATGTGCTTGCAAATATTCTTGTAGTTGGGTTTTGGCATCTTTCAGATTGTTATGTAAACCTTCATCGTCCAATCGGGATTGGTAAAGCTTAAGAATTAATTTCTTACTTTCTTCAATACCACCATCAAGAAAAACAGCAGCGATCACCGCTTCCAAAGCATCTGCGAGAATAGAAGCACGACGAAATCCGCCACTTTTCAGCTCACCCTGGCCAAGAAAAAGATAATCACCTAAGTCAACTTCAGCGGCGATCTCGGCTAGCATTTCGCCCTTAACTAAAAAAGCGCGTAAACGGCTAAGCTGTCCCTCTGTTTGTTCAGGGAATTTGCTAAATAAGGCACTGGCAATAACAAAGCTCAGAATGGAATCTCCAAGAAACTCATAGCGTTCATTATTTTCACTGCCTGCACTGCAATGAGTTAAGGCTTGCTTTAAAAAAGCGAGATTTTTAAATTCATAACCTAAACGTCGGCATAGACGCTTTAAATCAATAGGAACCAACACTAACCTCTTATATTAATATTCACCACAATCACTTTCGTTCAACCTGTACTCAAATATGGCTTTTTAGTTAATAAACCGACCTATTCTCGACCAGCGTATACTGCCAGTCTTGCTATTCCAGCTCATCCAAACAATAAAGGCCTTACCACGCAAATACTCATCAGCAGTGAAGCCCCAGAATCGGCTATCAGCACTGTCATCACGGTTATCGCCCATCATAAAGTATTGCCCAGAAGGCACTTCTACATCAAAATCTTCAGCAGGAACATCAGGACGGATATAAATATCATGCACAACACCATTTAAATCTTCCGTATATTTAGCAACAGCCTTACCCGAACTTTCATCGGTCGTATACTCAACGAAAGTTTGTTTCATTTCCTTGCCATTAATCGTTAGTACCTTATTGTGATATGAAACCTTATCACCGGGTACACCAATAACCCGCTTGATATAATCATAGCTGGGATTTGGCGGCCAACGGAAAACAGCAATTTCGCCCGTTTTGGGATTAGCAACTGGGATCACTTTTTTCTCCCAGACTGGGAGTCTAAATCCATAGGAAAATTTATTCACAGCGAGAAAATCCCCCACTAACAACGTTGGCTCAAGCGAACCAGAAGGGATTCGAAACGGCTCGATAAGAAAGGAACGCAGTAAAAGCACAAGAAAAAACACAGGAAAAAAAGACCGGGAATATTCAATAATCTTACCCGGCTTTTGTTCAGCACCGCGTTTTTTAGCCCAAAAAAGGATATCTAATAAGTAGACAATCCCACTTAGCAAAGAAAGTACAACTAGCAACAGAGCGAAATTCATAAATTAACCTGTTTTTTATTTTTATTTTTTTCTATCAGTCTGGAATACAGCCATAAACGCTTCCTGTGGTATCTCCACATGCCCCACTTGCTTCATGCGTTTTTTACCCGCCTTTTGCTTTTCCAATAACTTGCGTTTACGTGAGACGTCGCCGCCATAGCATTTGGCCGTAACATTTTTACGCAAAGCCTTCACTGTTTGTCGGGCAATAATGTGATTTCCCAAGGCAGCTTGAATAGCAACATCAAACATTTGCCGCGGAATCAGCTCACGCATTTTGTCCGCCAAGGCCTTACCGCGGCCATAGGCTGAATCGCGATGAACAATAACTGCCAGGGCATCAACACGCTCACTATTAATGAGCACATCCATTTTTACTAAATCAGCCTCGTCGAAACGAATAAAATTATAATCGAGCGAAGCATAACCACGACTAACAGATTTCAATTTATCAAAGAAGTCAGAAACGACTTCACTCATTGGCAGATCATAGCTTACTGAGACCTGGCGCCCGCTATACATCATGTTGATTTGCACACCACGGCGCTCGACACAAAGAGTGATAATTTGCCCCAGATAGTCCTGAGGGACCAAAATATTAGCACGCACAATAGGCTCAAACATTTGTTTAATTTGCTGCGGTGGTGGTAACTGGGAAGGATTATCAATCATCACGGTTTCACCTTTGGTCGTCACCACCTGGTAAACCACCGTTGGGGCAGTAGAAATCAAATCAAGATTGTATTCCCGTTCAAGCCGCTCCTGGATGATTTCCATATGCAACATACCCAGGAAGCCACAGCGAAATCCAAAACCCAAGGCTTCAGAGGATTCTGGCTCATAGAATAAAGAGGCATCATTGAGGCTTAGTTTAGCCAAGGCTTCACGGAAGGCTTCAAAATCATCAGCACTGATGGGGAATAGGCCAGCATAAACCTGCGGTTTAACTCGTTGAAAACCAGGCAGGGGGGCTTGAGCCTGATTCTTTTCCAGAGTCAGGGTATCACCAACCGGCGCACCTTGAATCTCTTTAATGCCAGCGACCACATAACCTACTTCACCAGCCTGTAATACCTCAAGCTTGGTGCGTTTTGGAGTAAAAATCCCAACCTGGTCAATTTCATAGGTGCGGCCGGTTGACATCACCCGCATTTTATCGCCTTTGCGTATAGAACCATTAGCAATACGTACCAAAGAAACAACGCCTAAATAGCTATCAAACCAAGAGTCGATAATTAAAGCTTGCAAAGGCGCATCAATATTACCCTGCGGTGGCGGAATCTTAGCGACAAGCGCTTCAAGGACATCCTCAACGCCAAGGCCACTTTTTGCGCTGGCTCGAATTGCATCATGAGCTTCCAGGCCGATAATATCTTCAATCTCGGCGATAACACGCTCTGGCTCAGCCTGTGGCAAATCGATTTTGTTTAGAACAGGCAAGATTTCCAAGGATTGATCAATAGCGGTATAACAAACAGCAACCGTTTGCGCCTCAACACCCTGAGCCGCATCGACAACCAGTATCGCGCCCTCACAGGCAGCGAGAGAACGTGATACCTCATAACTGAAATCCACATGGCCTGGCGTATCAATAAAATTAAGAAGATAGGTTTTACCATCACGCGCTTTATAATTCAGAGAAACACTCTGCGCCTTAATAGTAATCCCCCGCTCTCGTTCAATATCCATAGAATCAAGAACTTGTTCAGACATTTCCCGATCAGTTAAACCACCGCAGAGCTGAATAAAACGGTCAGCCAAGGTGGATTTACCATGGTCAATGTGGGCAATAATAGAAAAATTGCGAATTCGCTTTAGATCACTCAAATGAAAAACCTACTGATAAATTTTGCTATTCTAGCTCAATTATTGGCTTCGAGGAATCCCATCCTCTTTACAATAGTAATTTTCGCTTTGTACAGGGCATAAAAGCTAAGACTCAAAATCCCGCGGCTTGACCGTGAGATCTAGTGGTGGCGCGAACTCTATGGATCCCGCGGTCAAGCCGCAGGATTTCGGAATTGTTAAAAAGTCATTTTCGTAAAACTTTGACCCCCTTCGCTGCAACTGATAAATTGTAAAAGAAATTGCTGTTGCTTTATTTTCTATCTACAATCGACCTCTTTGAATTCATAAATAAGGATGACCAATGCGCCGATTAACTACGCTCTGTTTCAGCCTCCTAATGTTGCTAGGTTCTAGTGTTGTTCAAGCCGATGCCGCATTCATACAACGTAAAGACGTGCAAAGTTTCATTAATAAAATGGTCAAAGAGCATGGCTTTAAGCGAAATGATCTTGTTGCTGTAATGAGTGATGTTCAGATACAGCCGCAAATCATTGAATCAATGGATAAGCCTTTTGAGAAAAAAACCTGGGATGTCTATAAACAATTGTTTTTGACTCCAGAACGCGTTCAAGCTGGGATGGATTTCTGGCGTACAAACGCAGGAGCACTGGAAAAAGCCGAGAAAAAATATGGTGTACCTGCAAATATAATTGTTGCCATTATTGGGGTTGAGACACTTTATGGTAAACATCAAGGTAATTACCGCGTTATCGATGCCTTATCTACTTTGGCTTTTGATTATCCTAAACGTTCGCCATTTTTTACTAAGGAATTGGGCGAATACCTTTTACTCTGCCGCGAACACCATGTGCCACCTTCGCAATATATGGGTTCCTATGCTGGAGCAATGGGTAAACCGCAATTTATGCCTAGCTCTTATCGCTACTATGCTGCCGCTTTCAGTGCAAATCCAAGAATCGATCTGATGAATGATGACAGTGCAGTCGTTGCCAGTGTTGCTAATTATTTCCACCAACATGGCTGGAAAATGAACCAAGGTATTGCGCAACCGGCTCAGGTTGAAGGAACAATGTATAAAAAATTCAATACAGCTAGCAAAACAGCAAGCTATCGGGTCCAACAATTAGAAGCGGCTGGTATTCGCCCCCTTACTGCTGCGATAAATGCACCGAAAAAAGTCGGCCTTATCGAATTAACCACACAAACAGGCCAGGAATTTTGGTTAGCCTATCCCAACTTTTATGTGATAACTCGTTATAATTCCAGCCCACAGTACGCAATGGCTGTCTACTTATTCTCCCAACAACTAAAGAGCCAATGGGCCATGGCTGCAAATAATGGTAAAAGATTTGCCTATGTCTAACCCCCTCTCATCCGCCTTTCAAGCTCCTTCTCTCCTCTTTGAGGGGAGAAGGAATAAATGGAGGATATGAATTTGGCTACCTGTTTCCTGTTTACCGAGCATCTAAAGGAAGACGGTTGTTTAAGTTTAAAATTAGATCAACAAGGCCAGATCGAAGCCCCCCTTAGTCATCGCAGTTTTGCTGAAATTCAAGCCTTACAAGTTGGCTCTCGAACCTATCTTGTCACCTCGGGACAGCGTTTCAGTTTGCATAAGCTAGAACTTCCCTGGCTTGCTGAGAGAAAAGCTCGTGCCGCTATTCCCTTTGCTCTTGAAGATAAGCTAGCTCAGAATTTTGATACCCTGCATTTTGCTTTTGATCGCAATCATTATCAAAACGGCCATTATCTGATTGTTGTAAGCGATAGAACCTATTTACAAGATTTAATGGCGACTCTTGATGAGCAACGAATTAATTTTGACCTACTGACCCTTGACTGGTTTGCTTTAATGCCTGATGAAATCGTCGTCATGGCAAATTCTTTGTTAGCTAACGATGAGTTTTTCCAAGGCGCCTTGAGTCCCGATCTCGCCCCCTTCTACTTAGCAAAATGGTCAGGCGAACGAACTATCTACAGTTTTACCGACTCGAATAAAGAACTACTCAACAACTCTTCACTGCTTGAACAACTTAGCGAAATTAGTGAGCCCTCCTACCAATGGATTGCTCAGCGGTTATTAACAACACGCCCAATCAATCTCTGCCAGGGCGAATTACAACATGGTAACAGCAATACAATAATCAAACGTTTGTATCAGGCAGCCGTTGCTATGAGCCTGCTTTGGCTGTTATCTATCATAATAATCAATGGGGTTAAACTCTATTTTATTGACAGGGATATTGCTGCCGTTGATAGTAAAATAGCTGTTATTTACCGAGAATTTTTTCCTGAGGCACAACAAGTCATCAGCCCAAAATTCCGAATTGCCCAGCTAATAAGAACTAATCAGGGTACTAATGATTTAACCTTTTGGATCCTTCTTAACAAATTAGCTAAAAATTACAAAGACAGCTCAGTCACTATTGATCAGCTACGTTTTCAAAATCAAACTCTAACTCTTAACCTAACAAGCAAAGACTTTGAAACCCTTGAGGACTTACAAACAAAATTACAGAAGAGCAACATTAATGTTAAGCAAACCCAAGCGTCATCGAAGGATGGAAAGGTCGTGGGCACTTTGGAGTTATATCTGTGATAATGAATTATTGGAATAATTTAAATGAACGCGAACGATGGACAACAGGCCTAGGCATCCTATTCACCCTGCTCTACCTATTTTATCTGTTAATCTATTCTCCACTCTCAACGGCAGTGAGTACTCAGAGCAAGCAATTAATTGAAAAACAAGAGACACTCGCCTGGATGGAACAGGTTCGCCAACAGCCAAAAAACCAAAAAACCCTGCTAGCAATAAGCAATGCAAAACTCTTAGCCTTAATCGGCAATCAATTAAGCGATAAGGCATTCCGTACATTTACCTATCAACTACAACAAACAGGACCAGGAGACATCCAAATATCCTTTGAACGTGTACCCTATAAAATGCTGCTTGACTGGCTTTGGAAACTAAACTCTGACTACGCAATTACCTTGAAACAATTCAGCGTAGAGCCTAGCAATACCCCTGGTGTTGTTAAGGTATTGGTTGTGTTAGCAGCGAAATAATTGATAACATCGAATTCCCGCGGCATCGCCCCCTAGGTATTTACACAAGTTCTGTAATAAGGTCACGTCCCTCCTTGTTTCAACACTACGTCATCCAGAGCGCGGCGAAGGATCTCCGGGATTAGCACCGTGCCACATTCAGGAGATCCTTCGCTGCGCTCTGGATGACGTGGCTTAGGGGGACAGGGCTCATCTATTACAGACACTTATGTAGATACCTATGGGCATCGACCACGGGGTCTAGTGGGCGGTACAGAATAGATAGATCCCGCGGTCAAGCCGCGGGATTTCGGGCCATTAGAACCAGATTTGAGCATAGGTTGCGCCAAATATGACTGTTAGAGAGAATGTTACTCAGCACCATTCTCCTGCACCTTAGACCAACTTTTAATATCCGCCCCCTGCTTAATTTCTGGCGGCAAATTGTTCAATGCTTTCTGGGCATCTTCATAGTTGTTATAGCTACCATAAACCCCTTTGTAATAGGTTCGGCCATCACGGCTATATTTTATCTCCGCAGAGCGATCAGTCTTCGGTGCTTTATAAAGCTTATTTGCAACCTGCGCAGCCTTCTCACTGTCTCCAACCTGAATGGTATAACCCTGAGGATTTTGACTATTCACCCAATTTCGATCCACTTCCTTATGAGGCGTTGGTGAATGCAAGGCTCCAGTATGGTAGGAGTCAGGTACAGTAGCCGTTGATCGTGAGTATCCACCATAACTGGAAGAATTATCATAGAATTGGGTATCCTGATAAGCATAGGGTTGATAACTATAGCCTGTATAATAGCTCTGAAAACTTCGGTAAGTTGAATCATCGTTGACGCAGGCTGTTAAGCCGAGAGAACAAAAACAGAGTGTTAAAAACCGTTTATTCATGGCACGCTCCCATTGTATTTATTCTTATTTAGGCGCATTCCTTTCACGTCTTAATCTGTTATCCGTCACTCTGAAAAAAAACTTTAATCCTTTTTGTGATAGAGTATTAATTTTTATTTTGGTAATCCTAAAACTTATGTGGACTCATAGACGCTCAGGGCAAACAAATCAACGTGGCAACCAAGATCACCGTGGACCTTATGAAAGAGATAGCACTAGGGTAATTCATTGTCCCGCCTTTCGTCGCTTACAGCGTAAAACACAAATTTTGGGTACAGACGAGGGAGATTTTCACCGTACACGCCTTACGCATTCCTTGGAAGTTGCCTCGATTGGCCGCAGTATTGTGCGGAATTTAAGCCTTAACCAGCAACACTCAACTCTTGTAGGCTTGTTACCAGATAATGATTTGGTCAGTGTAATTTGTCTGTTACATGATATTGGCCACCCCCCTTTCGGCCATGGAGGCGAAGTTGCTCTTAATTATATGATGCGCGAACACGGAGGTTTTGAGGGTAATGGCCAGACTCTGCGTTTACTAACTAAGGTGGAAAATAGCTATGGGGTTTACGGCCTTGATTTAACGCGCCGCAGCCTGTTAGGTATTCTTAAATATCCTGTCAGACGCTCCAAAGTAGTTGCCACTGAATTACCGCAAGCAACTGAATCCTTACATAAAACAATCCGCATTAATGATTGGCTTCCCCCCAAGGCCTATTTTGATAGTGAGCAAGCAGAAATTGACTGGTTACTATCACCTTTTAGTGAAGCAGATAGAACCTTGTTTCAATCACTCACAAAGCAACCACAGCCCAAACAACATGGAAAATCTACCTATCACAGCTTTGACTGTTCAATTATGGATGCAGCCGATGATATTGCTTATGGTGTCCATGATTTGGAGGATGCGATCCACTTACGCCTAATTAATCGCTCTCATCTTGATAACCAAATTTTTCGTGATCTTCTCAGGGAAACAGCTCTTGGCAAAGAAGGCGATCACCTGTTGGACTTACTCTTTAGCCAGGAACTCTATCAACGCAAACAAGCCATTGGTGAAATGGTCAATTATTTTATAACCGCCACCCAGATTTCTATAACCCATGAGGCCTTTGAGAATGCTTTATTAAAGCACAATATTATCTTGTTACCT
Source organism: Legionella massiliensis (assembly GCF_000756815.1). Taxonomy (GTDB): domain Bacteria; phylum Pseudomonadota; class Gammaproteobacteria; order Legionellales; family Legionellaceae; genus Tatlockia; species Tatlockia massiliensis. The sequence goes on along the minus strand of NZ_CCVW01000001.1, from coordinate 1,531,663 downwards.
GAAGCCGCAGCCCTCCTTAATTATTTGATGCAATGCATTTATGAGCACGTCATAGATTCACAAGAAGCTCGTACCTTTGAATATGGCGGCCAAACGGTAGTCTTGAGGCTTTTTGAAGCAATCAGCTCCAATCCCAAAAGTTTATTGGACAATAAGAATCGTAGCCTGTTTCTGAGTGCAGAGGATGAGGATGCCGCTTTTCGTGTAGTCTGTGATTATATTGCTAACATGACAGACGAATATGCGCATCGCATGCACGAGCGTTTATTTGGGTTTAACACCAGAACGATTTTTGAGAGGCTTTAATAGCTCAACACCCGTAATAGGGTCACCCCCGTCATACTGAGCATAGCGAAGGATCTCCTGAATGTGGCAGATGCTAGTCCCGGAGATCCTTCCTACGCTTCCAAAGACTTACGTCATGTCGAACGTAGAGAGACATCTCCTAAGTGTGGCACTGTGCTAATCCCGGAGATCCCTCACTATGTTCGGGATGACGGGTTATGATTGGGTGACGGGGGGTGACCTATTACAAGCAATCAGCTCCAACCAAGGAACCTGAGCTATTACAAATGAGGAAGTGAAATACCGATAAAAGATAACCATCTGGAAGATGGCGTCCCCAAGGGGATTCGAACCCCTGTTACCGCCGTGAAAGGGCAGTGTCCTAGGCCTCTAGACGATGGGGACCTGGAACTAAAACAACTACAAAAAACAACCTTCTTGATCGCCAAAAATGGCGTCCCCAAGGGGATTCGAACCCCTGTTACCGCCGTGAAAGGGCAGTGTCCTAGGCCTCTAGACGATGGGGACCTAAAACTTTCCATCATCAACTAAAGTTGATGATGGTGGAGCTAGGCGGGATCGAACCGCCGACCTCTTGCATGCCATGCAAGCGCTCTCCCAGCTGAGCTATAACCCCACAAAAAGAGTTCGCAGTTTAATGATGCCCCCCGTGACTGTCAAGCAATTTTTTATAAATCTATTTATAAACGTAGCTTGCCATAATGACTTGATTAACTACCAACTTCCTAATTTGCCGTTCTGGGCTTGATGGTACAAGAACATCAACCCATTCGGGTATTTCGCCCCCCTTCCATACAATCAATAATCGCCCCGAAGGTAATGGCTTATGCAATAAAGCTCGATGCAATAAAAATCCATGCTCAGCAGGTAGGTTTATCATCAAACTACCCAATAACCAATGAGAAGGTGACACCAAGGTCACTTCTGGTTGCTGTTCTTTGCGAATTGATTCAACCAAGGGTTGTAAGGGAAAGTTCGCCAGGCGGTAACTACGATTCGCCCAAGCAGCCAAAATTAGCAATTGCACCAGAATACAAAGAACGAGATAGCTCTTAGCCCTCTTAACAGAATAACCTGTTTTAGTGATCTGACTTACAATCAGCAAGGGCGATAAAAAGAATAATGATAAGGCCCAATGTGCCTTGAAATCGTGAAGATTTGCAGTGATTACAATTAACAATAGCAAAGGCAACACCAATAGATGATAACGCCATAGCAGACTATTTGCCGAATTAGCCTCTACCTTTTGTCGCCAGAATGGGAAAAACAAAGCAAGCAGGCCAACCGGGATTCCATAAATCAGATAAGCTTTCAATAATTGCAAAATGCCATTTTTCAGGTCTTTATTATTGAGAGATAATTTAAATGCTGAAGACATTCCAGTTGCAAAGTTATCGATGAGCCAATACCAATAGCCCCCTGAAACCAAGCAGATAAATACTAAGCTGAGCAATAAATGCCTTTGCAGCAATCTCTGGCGAAATTCTTTTATAGTCAAGGCACTAAGCAATAAGATACTCAAAAACAACAGATAATTGGATTTGGCAAGACAGCCAATGCCAATAATAATGCCAAACCCAGCATACCAAAACGATTTTGACAATCGGCTAGGCTTAATTAACCAATACCAGGTCAAGCAAGCCGCAAGTAAGGATAGAACGGCATGGGTTCGATGAGGTAGCAGATCGATACTGATATTGGGAATTAAAGCCCAAGACAAGGTTGCACACCAAGCAAGGAGCTTATCCTGGCAATGCAAACGACAAATCTGGTGATAAAAATAAAGGCAGAGGAAAATTAGGCTAAATTTTAGTAAAGCAATACTAAACAAGCTTATCCCAAGGCACTGAAAGACCAAATATTGCAACCAATAATACAAGGGAGGCTGGGCTAAATAACCGGCGGAAAATTGTTGGGCAATGACAGCCTGTTCTGCCTCATCCCAACCTAAGGTAGGCTCACAAACAAACAAACGAAGTAAGCAAAGTGCCCCAACAAATAAAAAGCCAATACAAGCAAATCTGACAAAGGGTAAACAGGCCTTGAAATAATTTGGAGAAAACATATTCAACGAACATTAATTTTTGAAGGGATATCTTATATCTGCCTTTGCTAGGAGGCAAATAGTGTAAAAATCTTTTGACGTGCAGTCATTGCGAGCAGAGCGAAGCAATCCAAGGCCGAAGCACGGAACATTGGATTGCTTCGTCACTACGTTCCTAGCAATGACCGGACTTGGTGCCTAAAGGAGCTGGTCTCCTATCATCTTTCTTAACCGCTACTACTGTAGAGTGCAGTAAATGCGTATTGAGGTTAATAAAGCGATTAAAAATAAACCTTATAATTCTCCGGGTGTGTTAATCAAAAAAACACATTTATATAGTTAGAAATAGTGAACTCGGAGAAGTGAGATGCAAGAAAAGTTAGAGCAGTTACCTCTAAATAAAAAACAACCCTTGAATAATTTAATGTATACCTATGATACGGATGGGCAACGTGCTAAACGACATACTGAGCTGCAAGCTTTGGTTCTTGATTACTTTTACGATATCGCTGCAAACTGGCTTAATGCTCATCCTGAACAATTAGCAAAATATCATAACCTACCAAAATACACTGTGAATCACAGAAAAAATCCGCTTCATACTTCTGCTATATTTGCGATAGCTTTTGATCTTATGGAGTCTGAAGAGGTTTTCCAACTTTACCAAAAGAGGCCTAACCGTCCCAATGTACCCCTTAAAGAATTGATGGCAAATCCAACTACGGGTCCCCTACAGACTGTGGTACTTCCTGAAGGTAGCGTATTAGAAGAAACAGATGTATACCTAGCTTTGCAACATTATATTTATTGTCAACCAGAAAAATTTGCTAAATTCAAGGAAGGAACTCAAGCTCCTCATGAGAAAACATTTACACTGCCTCCCTTTATAAAACCTGAATATCAAGACAACTATTTGGCCATACTGTCTGCACCTCTTCATTCTGAATCACAGGTACAGCTCGGATTACAGGTACAGCGCGACCAGCAATTAAACACTGGATTACACAGCCAGCGCTTTCATACGCCAAAACTTTCCCAAGATCACAAATACACAAAGCAACTTGTCGCCCAGTTCATACACAACCTAGCGATAGAACACAATTTTGAGAAGCTGGCGGCTGGTGCACATGTTACTATTCCACAAGGTTCCTTTGGCAATACAACTCCTTTTAGAACAGGTAAGAGTTACAGACTCGGAACTTACTATGTCTCGACTCTCTCTATTTCTGCAAGTTTTAATAAGGAAGGACAATTGGAATTTTATCGAAGTCTAACTGGCAATGGTTCCGATTGGCGACGAATTTCTGATCTGGAAGCGCTGGAGAATTTTGATCTAATTAAGGAGCTGGCCGCATCCCAAGAGGCAAAGAATTTAGCTGCCATGGAGAAAGCAGAAAATGAAAATGTAGAAGTATGTACCATATCTTAGTTCTTTCCAGAACCAAAGGGGTCAGACTCGACTGATTCAAGGATCAATCGAGTCTGACCCCTTTGGTTTAGAAGTTAGGGGATTAGTAAACAAACTCCTGCCCCTGAAGTTCCAACTCATTGACCTCTTCATGTTGATTTTCATTGTCTTTAAAACAACTCGCAATTTGATGATAGCCCAAGATAGGTAAAGCAAGGACTAACATCAAAGCTATACCAACAACCGTTTTAGCTAATAAAACTGGAGCGGCAACAACGCCAGCTGCAATCCTAAGTGATAGATGGATCTGTTCATCAACAGCGACACGCCATAAATAGGATGCCATCAAGGTTATCAAGCTGAGATCTAACAAGCCAAAGGCGAATAAGCCCTTATATTCCGTATCAAATTGTTTTCCCATAATAAGCTCATATCCATTTACATAACGTGCAGCCAAATTAGTCGAAGGCGAGAAAAATAGCCCTACATGGCGATAACGATTTTCGTTAATAAAATCATTTATTTTCTTTACACTAAACGCTTGAATAGCCTCTTGATCCTGTAAAACTTCGCTTGATATCTCTTCATTATTATTCATACGCAGTACAGCAATTGGGTTTATATCAGAATCAAGATCCAGCGCAGGAAAATCGTATTCAACCGCTTCAGCAATAAGCTTACCCATGACTTTAGAACCCCGTTCATTGGGCTCAATTTGCAAGGTATGATTGCCGCCTAAAGGGTTCATTGAAGAGGACACATCAACAAAAACAACTTGCTTATCTTTTGTAGCCGCATAGTCGAGGATACCGCGATAAAGGTCGTTCATGGTTTCTTCAACCATAGTAAAGGGCGACTGCGCCTTACCCTCTGCGCGAGCTAAATGGGAAAAACCTGTATAAATAAAATAAGGGGTAAAATCAGTAATAGAAGGAAAATATTGCGACATCAGGACAATTCGGCTAAGTCCAGGATTCTGGGCAACTAGATCATCAATAATGAGCTTGTATTCTTCCAACAATTGCTGTTTAACCCGATTGAATGCCTCCCTAATGATCGGTTTAGCCCGCTCTGGTGTAATTCTCAAAAGCAGCTGAAAATAATTTAAATTACGCTGCAGTACTCCCTGCAAAGCTTCGCGATAATTATTACCTCCTACGCTTAATACAGCGACATCAGGCTGCCAGTTCTTTACTGCATTGAGTTGATGTACATGTCTATATGGATGATCAGCATCTGAAGGAAGAACCTTATCTAAACGACAATATTCACGCACATCTGTAGTGGTAGCACCATCTACAGCAAAGTTAGCAACCTGGTAGGAATCGTCATTTTTAGTGCTTTTAGCCAAGGCTACCGCAGTTTGATGGGTCACATTATGGGTTTTATTCGCATATTCGCTTTTTTTCTCGACCCAATAACCATTATCTAAGGTTGAGTCGCCAATTAAGGCAACCTTCTTCGCCTTGCCCTCCTGAGCGCCTCTAACCTGCTTTAATCGACCTGTTCCAATTGGATAATTTTGCCCTATTGATTCTGAGTAATTTCGAATATCTTTCATGATTCCTACGCAAGTGAGATTAAAAAATGTTCCAATAATAACATATATGATGAAATTTAAAACAAATCTGAATTATTACTTTTTTATAGTCAAAATATATTTTTCGCATCTTCATCCAACCCCTGCTACACTAACCTTTATCTACAATAGCCGATAAAGGACTGTCGATGCGTAAATTAATCTTTTTATGTCTTTTGTTCTCCGCATGTACTAGCTTTAGCGAAACTCGTGAAATTGCCATTACGATTGACGATCTGCCACTTGTTGCATCCAAAATGGATACTCCCGGCAACCAGCAAAGAGCTACTGAACGTTTCAATAAAATCATTGAAGCACTCACAGAAAATAAGGTTCCCGCAACTGGTTTTGTGATTGCCGGAGCCATTGCCAAAGGGCAATGGGCTTTTCTCGAGCAATTTCGTAAAGCAGGTTTTGATCTGGGAAATCATACTTATTCACACTACAACCTGAATCAAATGAGTGCTGAAAAGTATATTGCTGATGTCGCTAGGGCAGATAAAATTCTGACTCCTTTGATGACAGAGCCTAAATATTTCCGCTACCCCTATCTAGCCGAGGGTTCTAAGGCATCGAAACCGAAGGTGCTAGATTATCTTAATGAAAACCACTATGTAATTGCCCCAGTAACCATAGACTCTAAAGATTTTCGCTTTAATGAACAGCTTTACCATGTCCCCTATCGTTCTCGAGAAGCTTATGTTAACAAACTAAAACCCCGCTACCTTGCCTATATTTGGGAGCAGACTCTCAGAGCGGAAAAGCGTTCCAAAGGACAACCTGTAAAGCAGATTCTATTGATTCATGCAAACTTGCTTAATAGCTATGCGCTACCGGATATTATCCAAATGTACAAAAACAATGGTTACACCTTTATTACACTTACAGAAGCACTTAAAAACCCTGCGCCAGCGCTTACTATTTCGGCATCAGCTGATAAGGTGAGCGAATCAAGTGATTCGGGTGATTCGGGTGGCCACGTGGATTCTGATGACAGTATTATTCATGATCTGTTCAAGATGTAATTTGGCTAGGGCTTGCGAAGCAAGCCCTCAAAGCTTTATATTTTTATTTCCAAGTTGTTGCGTTAGGTCCAAGGATTTGTGTGCATTGATGTCTAGTCAATACAACATAGCCCTTTCCTTTACATGCATTTTGGCCTTTACAGGCATTAGCTGTTTTGCAACCATTGCCCTTACAAGCATTAACTGACTTGCAACTTCCAAAACCTCTGCAACCATTCACACCCATGCACTTAACCATACATGAGCCGGAAGCTGTTGCTGTTGCAGGAGCCACTGAAAACATAGCTGCCGCACCAATTGCTAAAGCCGCTCCAGTTAATTTTATCTTATTCATATAAATTCCTTTTTAATGGTTAAATAAGCATTTTGAGATACAGTCATGTTTCGCGCAATTAAAGTTCTAATTGCACAAAATGAGTTTAGTTAGACAATTTGAATTGCGCAAGTTTTGAACTTTCTTGGGGTCTCGGGACAAACATCTGGAAAGAACTTCGAACAAGCTCCCCTCATCCGCCCCATAGGTATTTACACAAATGTCTAAAAGCCCGTAGCAGTGAGTTTTAAATGAAACCTTGATTACGCTATGCTGCATCAAGGTTTTCCTTAGATATGGATAATCATCAATTAAGCTTTGTGGGTTGGAGCACTGCTCCTGCCTAAAACCCTTATCTGTAAGCAGAGATTCTTATTGCAGCTTAGCCAAAACCTTAGCTAAATCCCTGCTAAAGTGATTGAGATTCTCATTCATACTAGCAACCAGATTTTCGATTTTTGGCTGAGATACCTTCTGGCGATACACAAGAGTTCCCGTTGTATAGACCTGCTTGTCAGCATAAATAGTATAGTCTGCGCTAAACAGGCTATTACCTTTAACATCAACTTCAAATTGCGAAATATCTATCTGCAGTTGATATTTTGGCCTGAACTTTATATCCCAAGGCATAGAAATGAAGGCCGCACCTGGTAGTAAAGTGGAGAGATTTGCCACAATAACTTGTTTGACATTTTTATCTAAATTCTCGACCCAACGATGATACTCCTCCAACTTCACTTCATTAGCAGAATAATGAACAATAACCTGAGGTTTAGATAAATAAGCTGGCCCCTTGATTTCATTAAGGCCTATTTTTAAATGCTTATAACTTTTAATTTGATTTTGCAGCGGCGCAATTGGGCTTAACACATAAAATTGCGAATCCGGGCTACGTCCACAGGAACCAAGCATTAACCCCATTAATACTATAAATGCTGATAAATAAATCTTCACTTTTTCCCTCTTATTAGTGATTCCGGATGTCTTGCAAGATAATCCGCTAAATTTTGTGTCGAATTGGCAGCATCAGAGACCTGTCTCATACCTTGAGAGAAATCCGCTAGTGCAGGCGTCATCACTTGATCAAGATCCGTTGCCAAGCTGGAAACCTCTTTTAGACTGTTAGAAAAATCAGCAAGGGTAGGTGGCATTAGCTTATCAAGCGTATCTACCAATGCAGAAAATCGCTTTATTGTTTCTGCAAAGCTGTTAATTGTCGGCGGTACTAGCTTATCAATATCTTGAACCATCCTATCTACACTATGAGCCATGGTTGATGTTGAATCGATCGCGCCTCGAATCCTCTCACCCCGAATAAGATCGCTAAAGTCCTGAAAGGCTTGATTTGCTGATCTAATCGCATCATCAAGCGTTGTATAGTCTTCCACTGCGTTATTAGTAGGGAAAATTGGGTAACCATTATAATGGGTTAACGATGTTTTATAAGAAGACGGCCCTCGGATCAGATCAATCGAGGCGATACCCGTTAAAAAATTAGGTTTTCGAATATTGGCTACATAACCCCTGTTAACCAGTAATTGGATTGGATTTTGTTTTCCGACAAATTTTCTCTCAACAAAAAATTGTACATAGACAGGAATTTTAATCTGACTCTTTTCTGAGTTCTCGGTAATTTCAATGAGCTTAACCTCACCAATTTTTACACCACGATAAGTCACTTCAGAAGTAACATGTACCCCTGCCAACGAGCCTTTAAAAAACATGACATAGGTTTCAACACGCTCATGTAAATATTCATCATAGATGTAAAGAGCAGTAAGCACTGATAAGCAAATTGCTCCTCCAACAAACAACCCAACTAAAATATACAGTCGTTCCTGACGCATCTCTATCCTTAATAGTTGAGGAATTTAAAATAAAAGCTGGTTGTTGCCAGCCAGATAAAGCTACGAGTAATAATTCTCGACATAGCTTTCCTTATTAACATATACCCTGCAGCAACTTGATAATAGTAATAGCCTACGATCAGGCTCACTAAAGCACAATATAATGACATTTTTAAAATTGAATAAATGATCGATCGGCTAGTGATTGTATTCGTTAAATGGAACAAATATTCATGAGTGTCCGTATGAAGCAGGTAACGAAAACAGAAATAAATACTGATAAAAACAATATTAAGAGCATACACATATAAAAATAATGCGCTGATATTAGTGCCAATCATGGTAGGAATTACATATCCAAGCACAACTTCATGAGGCGTGCGCTTCATTTTCTTGATTCCAGCAGTAACCATATTTAAAGCTGACTGAGTAGCCAGCATCAAGCTGATTATAAAGGGTAACAAATCGTAAAAAAGTATCTTCTGTGAGATGGCTAAAACCTTATGTTGCATGTCATAGGGGCTCAGAATGCTATAAACATTCATGATAATAGAGGCCCCTAACAACGAAGTGATCATTAAAAGCGGAAGAACTAGCTTTACCCCTGAACCATAGACAGTATTTAGTAGGCTGTGTCTGGTAATGACCAGCTTACCTTCGAAAATATCGATAATGCTACAGAATACATGGCCTAAAAAACCAATAAAAATTACGACCGATGCAGCCAAAGGCGTACCGTAATATCGAAGGCGTTGCAGAAAATGCAAATGCATACCAAATCCCTATGAACTACTACTCCCTTGAATGGATCCCGCAGTCGATACCACGGGATGGCGATAGGCTTATATTTTATTTATTAGGCATTAGATGATTCAGCGCGTTTTTTTGCAGCTTTTCTATATTGTTTCCACTCACGATCTTTCGCAAAAATAAAACCTGCTGCTTCTTCGATAAAGAGACCGATATCATCAACATTAGCCCAGGCACAGTATGCAGTAATTTTTTCAAAAGTTTCGCTACTTATTTCAGCTTTTATTTTTTCTTTCTTTTGAGAACGAGTTCCGGTAATTATTGGCATTTTAAACCCCAACTGTTGTTATAAACAAAATAAATCTTAGCAAATAAAATTAGGGTTGCAAAGCTGCAACAACCCTTCCTAATTAAACCGATAACAACCACTTAAGGAACAATCATAAAGGGTTTAGCTAATTCCGGATAGAAAGTGCTCCACATTTTATCGCAATAACTAAGCAGATTTTTATGCTTAGCCAAATGAGTCTTAAGTGCATCATCATAAGGCGTCCATGCAATATTTGCTAAAAGAGCAAAGGCAGTTGCATCAATAGTACTTGGTTCATCGCCAAGAAAGTATTTTTTATCGCCCAAAATATCTGCAATCGCATCGAGAAATTTATAGCCCATCTCAAGAACCTCATCATAACTATGACGTCCCATACCTTGGTTGTGCAAGGCTTTTAGCGTGCTTTTTCGAACAATATTAGGAAGAAATAATTTCAAAATTAGCGGCAATTTAGCAAAAAAAGCGCTTTTTACATGAACCCAGTTTGGCTCATATTGCCAACGCATATACACTATTATCCAATAAAGACGCTCAGCGAAACTGCTATCAAGTACAACTGAAAGAGCCCTTTGCTCTTTTCTTAAATTTCCATCGAGTTGATCACCCAATTTTCCTTTTAAAAAATCGATAATTATTTCACTATCTGCAATCGTTTTATCATCAATTTTGATAAAAGGTAATTTCCCTTTTGGGGCTTTTCGTGGATCACTAAGGAATTTAATTTCGTAAGGGATATCAGCCAAACGCAGATAAGTTTCCAACTTTAAACAGAAAGGACTCGCATTAGGTAATCCCCAAAAACCAGGAAATTGGTACAATTTAATCATGCTATCTACTTCCATTTTAAAATTTAGTTAACGATTATACGCAGATGTGAAATAGTGTGAAATAGAACTCATTGATCTTATTAGGAATACAACCATGCCTCAATGCCCCTGTGGTTCCAGCAAAAAATACTTAGACTGTTGCGGTTTATTCATTGAAGGACAAAAACACGCCGATACGCCGGAAAAACTAATGCGCTCGCGTTATTCCGCCTTTACCATGGCCAACACCGATTACATCAAAAAAACCATGTGCGGAAAGTCTATGGAGGGGTTTGACGAATCAGAAGTAGAAGCCTGGGCGAAGCAGGTTAATTGGGTCGGTTTACAAGTCGTTAAAAGTTACATGGATGAAACTGACGAGAATATTGGCTACGTTGAATTTATTGCGAGCTTCCACGAAAAAGGGAAAAAACAGGCGATGCATGAGTTAAGCAAATTCCAACGCATCGATGGTCAATGGTTTTATACTGAAGGTGTTTATACTGAGGGCAAGCCGCCCAAAGATAAGACGAAAATTCAAAAACCCAAAATTTCACTTAATGGCCCCTGCCCTTGTGGCAGTCAAAGGAAGTATAAGAATTGCCATGGAAAGGAAGCTAAGTAGTTGTCTATTTTGGCAAACTTAGCAAAACGGATAATCTTTAACCGCCCCGAATTCCCATGGATTGACCCATAGGTATCTACACAAATGTATGTAATAGGTCATGTCTCTCCTGGTCTCAACACTACGTCATCCTGAGCGCAGCGAAGGATCTCCTGAATGTGGCACCGTGCTAATCCCGGAGATCCTTCGCTGCGCTCAGGATGACGTGGCGTTGGGGGGACAGGGCGTTCAATTACAGACACTTGTGTAGATACCTATGGGATTGACCACGGGATCTATGTACAAAAAGCCTATAAAGAAACAAAAATCAACAACAGCTCTTGAAAATCATTTTAAGATTTGCTCTAATCTCCTCCGTTTTATGGATTTCCCCACGGAAGACCGCAAGTAAGCTCTACATACATGGAAAATGGATGATGTCTAACGATCTAGCTATCTATTTATCGAAGCAATTGCTTTGGCATGCGCTATTGATATCCTCGCCGGTTGTATTAACTGCCATGCTCTGTGGCCTGTTAATTTCTATCCTGCAAGTTGCCACTCAAATTCAAGATTCCAGTTTAAGTTTTGTCCCCAAATTATTGACTCTTACACTCATGCTAATGCTTTGTGGCAGTTGGATGCTGCATACCCTTCTTGATTTTGCAAAAAACATCATAGAAAACATCCCTGGGGCTTTGCGATGATTAATCTAAGCCTGCCAACACTGACCGCTATCTTTTTCGTTGCTATACGACTAGGGGCCGTTTTACTTTTTACGCCAATTCAAGCAATTCGTCAGTTGCCAATCCATGTACGGCTTCTACTCGTCTTCAGTCTCAGTATTCTTTTAGTTTCAAATCTATCCTTATCGGTGCAAAAACATGATGAAGCAACCTTGATAGCTGGTGCCTTAGTCGAGTTTGCTAATGGCCTGACCTTATCGATGAGTCTCTATGCAGCCTTTGCAGTTTTGCAGATTGCCGGACAGCTAATTGATACGCAAACCGGCCTTAATTCGCTGGCTATTTTGAACCCCAGCTCCCAGTCTGCGGACCCATTTACAGGTCGTCTTTTGACTATGCTCGCCGTTTTATTCTTTTTCTCCTTAAACTGCCACCATTGGTTAATACAGGGTTTGGCTTATTCTTTTCAAACTATTCCGCCAGGGAGGCTTGCACTGTTTAAAGGATTTATGCTGCTTATCCAGCAATTTTCCCTAATGTTTAGCCTCGCATTAATGATTGCCAGCCCTATCGTTATTGCCTTGCTGGTTATTGAGATCTCTGCGGCTATCCTGACCCGCAATATGCCTCAACTCAGCACCTATTTCCTAACCTTACAGATTAAAATTCTCTTTGGTTTTTTTCTACTGGCTTTATTACTAAATTACTTTAATCCCTTGCTAGAACGCTTATTCAGAATCTGTTTTCAAAGCTGGCGCGGGGTTATGGCATGAGTGATAAAACTGAAAAGGCTACGCCCTATAAATTACAAAAGGCCAAAGAAAAGGGGCAGGTTAATAAAAGCAATGAACTAATAACCTCTTTCTTTTTAATCCTTATGATTATTGCCAGTGCAGCACTCTGGCCTTCACTGGGGCAATTAAAAGCGCTGCTGACTCAGCTTCTCAGTCTTGCAACCCGGTTTTCTCTCAGTACTGATGCGCTAATAAAACTCCAGCATCTTATTCTTACAAGCTTACTTAATCTCTGGCTGCCTTTTGCCTTGGCTGCCGTTCTTAGTCTCATCCTAGCAACACTTAGCCAAACTGGCTTCATCTGGACAATGGTGCCGCTTAAACCAGACTTAAAGCGTTTAAATCCAATACAAGGTCTTAAACGACTATTCTCAGCAAAAATGCTCGTTGACACAGGAAAAAGCAGCCTAAAACTAGTCTTAGCCTTTTCGCTGATTATTATCAGCTTGCATCATAACCTTGCTACCCTGTTGAAATTCATGGTGCTTAGCCCCGTTGAGCATCCTGTGCTTATTAGGTCTTTGTTGTTCAAAACTCTATTGCAACTCTTAGCTTTGCTCTTTGCCTTGGCCTTAGTCGACAAACTCTATGTTGGCTGGAAATACAAAAAAGACAATCGGATGACTAAACAAGAGGTGAAAGACGAATATCGTCAACGTGAAGGGGATCCCAAAATCAAGGCAAAGATAAGGCAGTTACAACAGCAAATGCGGCAAAAAAATGCGGCTTTGGAACAGGTAAAGACTGCGGATGTAGTGGTTACTAATCCAACCCGACTAGCCATCGCTTTAAAATATGAACCAGGTTCTATGCCAGCACCTAAGGTTGTCTGTAAGGCTCAAGGGGAATTTGCTGCGCAAGTTAGGGCCTTAGCACAACGCCACAAGGTTCCCCTTATTGAAAATAAGGCCTTTGCCAGAGCCTTATTTGCAACAATCGACCTAAACCAATGGATTAGTCAGGAGCATTTTCCAACAGCCGCTCTTATTTTCAGGGAAATTTATCGTCAAAGGGAGCTTGCATGATGTTGAAGAAAGGAAATTACAGCGAACTTGTCATGGTTAGTTTCGCCATTAGCATTTTGCTTATTCTATTTATCCCTATTCCAGCCGTTTTACTTGATCTTTTATTGATAATTAATTTCAGTTGGGCGCTCACTGTTTTATTGCTGACCTTCTACACCGACAAACCCTTAAGTTTCTCGACTTTTCCTGCTCTTTTGCTGCTATCTACCCTGTTTCGCCTTGCCCTGAATATTTCAGCAACTCGCCTTATTTTAGCGGATGGTGAAGCAGGGAAGGTTATTCAAGCCATGGGGCAATATGTTATCCAAGGTAACTATGTCATGGGGCTGGTCGTCTTTTTAATTCTGATTATTATCCAATTTATCGTCGTTACTAATGGTGCTCAACGTGTTGCTGAGGTAGCAGCACGCTTTACTCTTGATAGTATGCCCGGCAAACAAATGAGCATCGATGCCGATCTCAACATGGGCATTATTTCCCAGGCAGACGCCAAGCTCAGACGCAGTCAAATTGAAAAAGAGGCTAACTTTTACGGTGCCATGGATGGTGCCTCCAAGTTTGTCAAAGGCGATGCTATTGCGGGAATCCTGATCATTCTAGTCGACATTATTGGCGGCTTTGCTATTGGCCTTGTACAAAAGGGATTAAGCCTTAGTGAATCCATTCAGCGCTATACCTTGCTCACCGTGGGTGATGGTCTGGTGACGCAAATTCCTGCCCTGATTATCTCCACAGCAACTGGGATTATAGTGACTCGTGCCGCGACAGATGCGCAATTAGGCCGAGAAATTACTAAACAAATTGCAGCTTATCCCAAAACCCTAATCATGGTTTGTGTGGGTTTATTAGGGCTCCTAAGCTTGAAAGGCATTCCGCTAATGCCGGTTATGCTTATTCTAACGGGCTTTGCTATTGCCGCCTGGTTTGCTGCTAAAAACAGGCAGAATGAAGAGACGCTTGTGGCAAACGAAGAAAGCCTTTATGAAAAGATAAAAATTTACCCTATTGAAATCCACCTAAATGACGAACTCTTTAAGCTCTTTACAGACTATGAAACAAACTTTCTTGAGAATATCCAGCAAATACGCGAGCGTTTAGCCTATGAGCTCGGCTTTGTCATACCCGAGGTGAAAATACTCAGCGATAGAAAAATTAACTTCCCCTTTTATCAAATTAGTGTCCAGGGGAATAGCCTGGGATTTAATCAATTACATTTTGATAAGGTCTTAGCAATTCGAACTAAGCAGACCAAACAAAACAACCTAAGTCAGGCCATTGAAGTTCGTGATCCTAGCTATGGTTTGCCGGCGCTTTGGATTAATGCCGAGCAGCGATCTACAGCTGTTGAGGCAGGTTATACACTTTGTGACCCTTTAAACGTCATTACAACCCATCTAAAAGAGGTAGTGCAAACTCATCTGGCTGAGCTCTTAACCCGCTCTGAGGTCGAAACCCTTTTGGAACAGCCAACTCTGCGAAACCTTCGTGATGAGCTTATTCCAGCCTTGCTCCCCTTAGGCCATGTTCAGCGTATCTTACAAAATCTCTTAGAGGAAAAGGTATCGATCCGCCATTTGGCCATGATTCTGGAGGTTTTGCTTGAGCATGCCAAACAAGTCACTGAGCCAAGCCAATTAACTGAAATTATCCGCAGCCATCTTGGCACAGCGATTTGCCAGAAATTAATCAGCAACCAAGCTAATTTACAGGTCTTAACCTTAGCGCCGCTGTTAGAGCAAAAACTCAATCAGGGTTTAGGCAAGGAGCACTGGGCTCTTGAGCCAAGCCTCAGCGAGAATTTTATAACAGCCCTCGCCCAGCAAGTTGAAAAAATGCTTGGTGAACGGAAAAGACCCATCCTGCTGTGTTCATCAACCATACGCAGGCATATCAGGCTTTTAACCCAACGAGTGATTCCCCATCTGACTGTCCTGGCAATGAATGAAGTGCCAGTGAATATCCAGGTTGAATCGTTCGCAGTTGTACAATAAGGAAATCAGGATGATAGATGCAATTCAAGCCGCCCAAATCTCAATGCTCCAGGATCAATCGCGCTTGCAAATAATCAACCAAAATATCGCGAACATGCAGACACCGGGCTATAAACGTCAGCTCTTGGATGCAGTCGTTTTCGAGCAGCACCTAAGGCCGGAGGCAGCGACTGTCAGTCAAGGAATGCAGAACAGCCAGATTTTGACCCAAGGCACTCTTGTGCAATCACAAAATGCTAAGGATCTCGCCATCGCCGGTGAAGGTTTTTTTACAGTACAAACTACCGAGGGGATTTTCTACACAAGACGAGGCGATCTACATATCAATGAACATGGCGAGCTCTGTTCAGCAACAGGGGGCTTAATTCTCGGTCAAGCCGGCGTACTCCGTGTTGATGATAATTCCTTTACCATCGACTCACAGGGCACAGTCTATATCGAAAATCGCAAGGTTGACCAACTTAACCTGGTGCAATTTAACAATATTCAAGCACTGAAATATCGCGGACAAGGACTTTTCGAAACCAGAGAAGTTCCGTCGCCAATCACCAGCAGCACTCGTGTATTACAAGGATATCTTGAACAGGCGAATGTTAAATCCGTCGATGAAATGTTAGAGATGGTAAAAACCTCCCGTCACTTTGAGGCATCTCAACGGGTCATGCAGACTGCTGACCACCTCTTGTCTACCGCCATCAATCAATTAGGAGAAGGAAATGTCTAATGCGCTTACTATTGCCGCCAGCGGCTTGAAATCACAGGAATACTACATCGATAAAATTGCCCATGATCTGGCCAATTTAAATACGCCTAATTACAAGGCAAGCAAAATTATCTTTGCAGATGTGCTCTATCAAAATATTGATGGAAGCGCCCCCCTCTTCGACAAACAAAGCAGAGCAAAAATAGGCTTAGGCGCCGCGGTATATAAAACCAGCAAGGACTTCAGCCAGGGTCCGCTAAAAACGACTAATGATTGGAAAAACCTAGCAATTGATGGCAATGGTTTTTTTCAGGTCATCAACAGTGATGGCAATATTTCCTACACACGCAATTCAACCTTTACCGTTGATGAAGAACATTATCTTGTAACCCAGGATGGCTTGCGGCTCGCAGACAATATCCAAATACCTGAGGACATGGTGGATATCAACATCAAAGAAAACGGTGAGGTTGAAGCTGTTCTGGCCGGTGAAACTGAACCACAATTATTAGGCAGCATTAAACTTGCAAAATTCCTCGAGCCTGAGGCTTTAAATCCAATAGGCACCGGACTCTACAACGCAACAGAAAAAACGGGGGATGCCATTATTGATAGCCCTGGTAGTTCCGGCCTAGGCAAACTCATGCCCAAACAAATTGAAGGGTCTAATGTGGATATGGTGAATACGCTGATGCAACTGACACTTGCCCAGCGCGTCTACCAGTTGAATGCCAAAGCAATACAAATCGCTGATGAATTGGAAAAAATGACCAATGAAATTCCTAATTAAGATCAGCTTAGTTATGCTCAGTTTTTGCCTAACGCCTAATGCCCAGGCCATCAACCTCTTTGATGAAACTTTTTATCGTCCGCTTATAGCAGATAGAAAGGCTTATCTACCCGGCGATCTGCTGACTGTGATCGTCATGGAAGCCTCCGATGCGCACAGTAGCGCTGATCTAGCCTCAGGCAAGGAGATTAAAACGGCCTTAAAGGCTACTTACAATAAAAGTCATTATGACCTGAGTCTAGGTTTAGAAGGTAAAGGGAAGGCTACAGCAAAAACTGGCCGTCAGGGCAAAATTAAAGCGGCACTCACCGTGCGGATCAAAACCATTTTGCCAGGCGGAAGTTATCTTGTTGAAGGACGTCAGCTGATAACCATTAACGGCGAACAGCAGGCTATTTTGCTAAAAGGCGTGGTGCGCCAGGAAGATATCAGCGCCCAAAACACCGTCCTTTCTACACGGCTTGCAGAGGCGCAAATTACTTACACTGGCGATGGCACTGTATCGAATGCACAAAGGCATAACTATATCTATCAAGTCTTGTCGTTTATAGGATTGGTCTGATGAAACTCTATTTAATTATTAGTTTATTCTTTGCGTTGCTTTGTGGTTTGACACCGGCTCAGGCAACAGTGCGCCTGAAATCAATTGCTCATCTTTCTGGTCTGCAAGAAAACCCAATCACAGGTTATGGCCTAGTGATTGGGCTTGCCGGTTCTGGCGATTCGCGACGTAACAAGGATACGACCCAGGCTATATCTAACCTATTGCAGACCTTTGGTGTCACCATCAGCCCTAATGAGATCAACTCTAGAAACACTGCAACGGTAATCGTCACCGCAAGCCTGCCATCCTACGCTCACCAAGGCGATAAATTAGACATTAATGTTGCCTCACTTGGCGATGCAAAAAGTTTGCTGGGCGGCACATTGCTGGTCACGCCGCTCAAAGGTCCTGACAATCAAGTTTATGCCCTGGCGCAAGGACCTATTTCGGTTGGCGGCTTTAAATATGATCTCTTTGGCAATGTCATTCAAAAGAATCACCCTACAGCCGGTCTTATTTCCGGCGGCGCGGTTGTTGAGAAAACACTCTATAACGATTTAACCTCTAAAGAAGGCGAAATACACGTCATTCTCAACCGCCCTGATTTTACCACTGCTGATAATGTGGAGCAGGCGCTTAATAAGCGTTTTGGCCTTGAAACAGCCCTTGCCCGCTCAGCTCAGGATATAGAAGTACATCCACCCGCAAAGGTTAAAAAGCATTTCATTCGCTTTATCAGCCAGTTAGAAAATGTCGACATCACACCCGATAATTTGCCAACGGTCGTAGTTAATGAACGTACTGGTGTTGTTATTGCAGGGGCTGATGTAAAACTTGATGCAGTCACTATTTCACACGGTAGCTTACAGATTGCTATTGCAACCAGTTATAACGTATCCCAACCAACTCTGGTTACTGATGTTAGTCGACAGATACAAACAGCCATCACGCCTTCGACTTCAATTGATGTCAAAGAGCCCATTGCAAACACAGTGAAGTTAGCAGAGGGCGCTACCATTGCTGATTTGATTGCAGCCCTGACCAAAGTACAAACATCAACGCGCGACATCATTGCAATTCTGGAAAGTTTACAACGTGCAGGAGCCTTACATGCTGAACTTGTTATTCAATAGAGACTACTTCGCCACTTTGTTTCTCCCAAAGACATACGTCATGTCGAACACAGTGAGACATCTCCGGAATGCCAGGAGATCCCTCACTGTGTTCGGGATGACGGCTAGCAGGGCGGATGAGAGAAACCTTAAAAAACAGGAAATACTATGTACGATAAAACCCTAGACTTAGCCAGCTTAGCCCTAGATGCCAGTTTACTTCGCCACCAAGCTATTGCCACCAATATTGCTAATGTAAACACCAGCGGTTATCAAACTATGGAGGTCAACTTTGAACAGCAACTTAAGCAATTCGCCGGGAATTCCAATCAGGATGCACATCCCTTTTTACAAGCTGCGACTACTGATCTATCGCTCGATGATCAACTCACCCTAAGCGTAAAAAATGCAACCCACTATCGCGCTCTGATCAAAGGATTAAATCAGAAATTAGCCCTAATGAAACTCGCACTACATGGAAACAATCAATCATGAGTTACGATCAAATTTATACTATTGCTAGAGAAGCCCTAAGCCTGGAAAAACTCCGTATTGATCTGGTAGCAAACAATATTGCAAACCAACACAGCCTACAAAATGCAGATGGCTCGCAATTTCAACCGATGCAGGTGGTCGCGACAGCAAAACCCTTTAGCACTTATCTCAGCGAACCAGAGCAAAGTGCCTTTGCCTCAGTGCAAATCCTGCCAGAAAACGTAGCACCCAATAAAACCTACCAACCCGGACATCCCGCGGCCGATCAGCAAGGTTACGTCAGCTACCCAGGACTTAGTATGGTGGATGAAATGACAACCCTACTGCGCGCATCACGTGCCTATGAGGCTAATGTGAAAGTGATCAACACAGCCCATAACCTCTATTTACAGGCACTAAGTATTGGAGATGAACGATGAAAATTGAGGCCATGGATAGCATTTACTTGAATAGCGGCATTAGAGGACCCGAGCAATCAGCTGCCGCAACGCCTTCTTTTGCCAATTGGCTGCAAGGGAAAGTGAGTGAAACCAATGAGCATTTGCTCAATGCAGATCAGGCCTTGCAGCAGCTAGCCAGCGGACAAGCCCCTAGCCTGCATCAAACCATGCTCAGCTTGGAACAGGCAAAGTTGTCTTTTCAATTTTTAGAACAACTCCGTAACCGTCTTATGTCCGCTTATCAGGAGCTATTGAGGGAGCAAATCTAAGATGAATTATTTAAAGGAATACCTAAGCTGGTTCAACTCACAATCTAAAACACGTCAGCTAACCCTATTAGCAAGTTTGGCTTTTCTAGTACTGATGACCCTGGCATTTTGCTATTGGTTCACCATACCCAATTATGCTGTTCTCTTTAATCAGTTAGATAGCCGTGATGCTAATCAGATTATCAATCAATTAGAACAGGCAAATATTAGTTACCAGCTGCGCAACCAGGGTAGCGATATTTTGATTGATAAAAATCTTATCGATAAAACACGGATCAAATTGATGACTAGCACTATGCAATTTTCCGGCAGTGTCGGCTTTGAACTCTTTGATAAAAGTGATTTTGGCTTAACCGATTTTTCGCAAAAAATTAATTACCAACGCGCTTTACAAGGCGAATTAGAACGAACCATCAACAGCCTTGATGAGGTACGCCAGGTCAGGGTGCATCTGGTTATTCCCGAGCAACATTTATTTCAGCAGACAGACAATCAACCCCGTGCAGCAATCAGCTTACAACTACTGCGCCCACTAACCCCACAACAGGTTAGTAGTATCCAGCAATTGGTCAGTGCCTCTGTGGCAAAGCTGCAAAAATCAAAGGTTATTATCGTTGATCAAAATGGCAATAACCTCACTAATAGTGATGAAGATCCTGCCTCAGGCCACTTTGCTAGGAAAAAAAATATGGAGCACTATCTCAATGAGAAAGTGTTGCAACTGCTAAATCGGGTATTTGCTGATGAAGAGTTCATGGTAAAAATTGATGTTTCTCTCAACTACGATGAGCTGCAAAGAGAACTAGTTAAACCCCAGCAAGAAGGGATCATCACCCACGAAAAGGAAACCCGACATTCTACTTCAACCAAGGCAGAGAAACCGCAAACGAATCAAGACCTAACCCGTGAGAAAAGTTATCAATTCGGTACTGAAAAAGAGCGTTTTACCCGAGCTAGCGGCAAGATTGAGCGCCTTACTATTTCAGTGGTTGTGCCAGAAAATACCAATTCGCAAACCCTGAAACAGATTGAACGCCTGGTTAAATCTGTTGTCGGTTTTGATGAGAAGCGCGGCGATACAATCAGTGTTGAAGCCCTGATTGCCGAACAACAAACCTCAGTAATTCCTGTTATCCCTTTCAAGCAACAAGCCGTTTCTAAAGATATGTTTTATCTGGCTAGTGCCAGTCTGGTAGCTATTCTGCTCGTCTTCCTGCCCTTTAACTTCAGAAGACGTCAGCAAAAA
This sequence comes from Legionella massiliensis, assembly GCF_000756815.1. Taxonomy (GTDB): domain Bacteria; phylum Pseudomonadota; class Gammaproteobacteria; order Legionellales; family Legionellaceae; genus Tatlockia; species Tatlockia massiliensis. The sequence goes on along the minus strand of NZ_CCVW01000001.1, from coordinate 1,510,555 downwards.
AGACAGTTATTACTTGCAGAATTAACTAGCTGGTTAAGCCATCATGACTAGAGAATTAAAAGAAATTTTAGTGAAAATTGCGGGCATGCCCAAGGCGGATCAACGCTGGATTCTCAACAAGCTGCCAGAGCAACAAAAGACTCTTTTTAAGCAAATGCAGGGTGAGCAAGAGCTAGCAAATGCCCGTCGTTTCTCTAAGCTGCCAAAGCGGACTGAGCCTTTACAGCTTGCGCCCAAAGTTCCTGCTTATCCGCAATCCCTTAGCCCTTATCCTTCTCTCTATATTGCGATTGTCCTTGAGCAGGGACAATTCAGCTGGCAAGAATCCTTTCTGCAGGCTGTTGATCAGGAGGGTTCGATTAAAAGGCTAATGAGTAAGGAACTGCATGCGCTAAAAGAAGCGCCTAAGCAAGCTTTGTTTAAACAATGGCAGAAGGAATCGTCCTTTCATACCTTTCTGGAGCAAAGCAATGACTGAGATTTATAAAGAGGCAATTTTCAGCGAGGAGCTATTCAATTTAAGCTCATTTTCAGAGGACAAAACTATTAGGGTTGCAAGCGGAGAATCAGACAAGGATCTTGCGCTAAAAGAGCAAGCGCGTGAAGAGGGATACAAAACCGGTTTTAGCCAGGGAATTAGAGAGGGCTTTAAACAAGGTGAAGAACAGGCTCAGCAGCAGAATGCACAAACCCTGCAACAATTAACGACCTTGCTACAATCCCTAGCCTCATCCCTCTACGAGAGCCGCCTGGCCTTAAAAGAGGAAATTGCCGATATAGTACTCGCAATCTGCCAGCAATTTTTTATCCAGCAGCAACAAAGCAAAGAAGCAATTGCCCAACAAATTACAGCAGCACTCAAGCATGTCAATGACAAGCAAAACCTCACCCTCGCCTTAAATCCCCAAGACTTAGCGCTGTTACAGCAAGGGGAATTGAAGATTGATTTCAGTCAATGTAAGGAATTGCGCGTTATTTCAGATGAGCGTTTGAATCTTGGCGGCTGCCAAATTCGTAGTGAGCATGGCCTTTTTGATGCAGGGATAGAGGGGCAAATTGATCGACTAAAGCAAGTCTTGTTACAACTCAAAGGACATAGACAGCATGGCTAGTTGGTTAAGTGCTTTACAAGCAGTCGAGCGTTTCGGGGAAATAGAGCAATTCCTGGGCTTAAAAATAGTGGCCAACGGTCCGCCTCAGGCCTTTGTCGGAGAACTTTGTGAAATCCTAGATAATCAGAATCGGCTAGTTAGCCAGGCCGAGGTTATCGGTTTTGATAAAGCAAGGGTATTCCTAATGCCTTTCAGCAGAGCCAACATTTCAATGGGCTTTAAAGTACGCGCCTGCGGGCATAGCCTAACCTTACCTCTAGGCAATGCACTCTTAGGCCGCATTGTCGATGCCTTTGCCCAGCCACTTGATACTCTAGGTGCTATCCCCTCAAAAGAGCAGGTGCCACTCCAGAGCACAAAGATAAACCCGCTGACAAGACAAGCCATCCAGGAGCGTTTGCTAACGGGTATTCATGCCATTGATTGCTTATTACCGCTGGGAAAAGGGCAAAGGATTGGTCTCTTTGCCGGTAGCGGCGTAGGAAAGTCCGTACTGTTGGGAATGATCAGCCGCCATATTGCCAGTGATATCAATGTGATAGCCCTCATTGGTGAACGCGGCCGCGAAGTAAATGATTTTATTGATAGTCATTTGGACGAGGAAAGCTTAAAGAAATCGGTAGTAGTCGTTGCCTGCAGCGATGATTCTGCCCTCATGCGCCGTCAGGCCGTTTACACAGCGACAGCGATTGCTGAGTATTTTTGTCGCCAGGGCAAGGATGTCATGCTGATGATGGATTCCATCACGCGCTTTGCTATGGCACAGCGAGAAATTAGTCTTAGCCTCGGCGAGCCGCCCACCGCGCGCGGCTACACCCCCACAGTCTTCTCACTGCTGCCAGGGATTGTTGAGCGCGCCGGCAATTTTTCTAATCAAGGCTCTATCACTGCGCTCTATACTGTTTTGGTTGAGGGTGATGACTTTAATGAGCCTATTGCCGATAATCTGCGCGCCCTTTTAGACGGCCATATTGTCTTGACCCGTGAATTAGCCCAGCGTGGGCAGTATCCGGCAATTGATATTTTACAAAGCGTTTCGCGACTAGGCTTAACCCTGCTCAATGAGCAAGAGCAAAGAATTCTACAACAGATAATTGTCCTGCTTAGTCTCTATCAACAACACAGAGACATGATTGCTGTTGGCGCCTATAAACCGGGCATGAATCTTAGGTTAGATCGAGCAGTTGAGCGAATTGAGGCAATCAATCAGCTTCTTAGTCAAAGAATGGATCAATCTTTAGCAATGGAAATTTTATTAGAACGTTTTACCGAGATTTGTAATGAATAAAACCTTAGCAGCATTAGTCACCAAACTGACCTGGCAATTAGCTGAAATAAACCAATCCTCTGCCCTGCTTGCAGAACAGATGCAGTCCCTGCAAAACAAGCTAGCAATCATCCAGGAGCAAATTGAAAACGCCAGCCAGCTTCCTGCACAGATCCAACCTGAACAGGAAATTTCGCGTCTAAATTTTCTTGTTCGCAGCCAAGAGGATCGGGAAAATTTAGCCTTGCAAAAAAAAGAATTACTAGCTCAGCAAACCCAATTAAAAACACGCCAGCTTCGTTTAAATACTGAATTAATCATGTTGGAAAAATACCAGGAAAAACAGCAAAAAAATGAGCAAAAAAAGACTTTAGCCATAGAACAAAAGGAATCAGACGAATGGATTGTACAAAGAAGGGAATTAGCCTAAACCCTGTTGAGCCAAGGCTCAGGGAGCCGCTTGCCAAAGAACAGCTTAAGCCTAAGGGATTCGCACAATGCCTTGAAACCTCCTGCCGCGGAAAAACGGGAGATGACTATTATTGGCAACACCAGCAAGAACTGCAAAATTCTGCCTTGCAGTTTAAGCCCTTAACTAGTATCAACAAGCTGAATTCACAGACTCTTGCTGAAAATGAACCGGCTACAGACCGCAAGCTTAGCAAGCTTGTTTTGTCACAGGAATTTTCTGCACCCATCGCCAAATCAGAGACCTTTATTCCTGACTATCAGATCAAGATTTGGACCCAGGAATTCTCAGAGCTAATCAACTCTGTTTATGACAAATCGGGGCAATTTAGCTCCTGTGACAGCAATGAATTCAGCCAAGAAAAACTAAGGCCTTCTGCGATATCCGAACCTTTAGCTAATAAGGTTTTCACCCGCCCCTTGGTTTTTAAAAATCATCAATTATTCATCAGGACGAATGAAGCTGAATTTAGCTTAAATAGTGCAGATTTAAACAAGGAACAAATTAAGGAATTAAGCCTACTGGTTAAGCAATGGCTTAGTAACAAAGGAATTAAGTTAGAGCACCTCATAATTAATGGAGTAAAACAATGACTGATGCAATCGATGCTACTCAGGGAGCAAGTGTTAACCAAGCCGATTATCTAAAACTGTTCATGCAGGAATTAACTTATCAGGATCCCTTAAAACCCATTGATAACCGCGAATTCATGGCCCAGATGGCGCAATTCTCTGCCTTGCAGGAAGCCCAGGAAACTAGCAAGGCTCTCGCGTTTCTAAAAGACTTGGCCTACGACAATAAGGGTTTGATGCTGCTTGGTCGCAAGGTGTCTCTTATAGGTAATGAAACAGAGTCATTTACTGTCAATAAGGTGGGGTTTATGCCTAATGGGGCGCCGATAATTTATGTGCTGGCTAATGGGAAAAGTTTAGCTGTGCAGCTTATGGATATTAGCTCGGTGTCTTGAGGTACCACAGCCATCATTGCGGGGAACCCAGCCTCTTTTGGACAAACATCGAGAAAGACTTCCGTCATCCCGAACGTAGTGAGGGATCTCCGGGCTTAGCACTATGCCACATTCGGGAGATGTCTCACTACGTTCGACATGACGTAGGTCTCCCTGTCGCAGGGATTAAATATAGGCTGGGCTGTTAAGCCCAGCAGAGCGGGAATTCCGCAGAAAACCAACCATTAAGGAAAAAAATGAGCAACACCTACTACACCAGCCTATCAGGCATGCTAGCAGCCAGTTTCGGCCTGCAAAATACCTCGCACAATGTAGCGAATATGCAAAGTCATGGCTATAAGCGCAATGACGTTTTCTACTCATCGCTGGGCGATGAAAGAAACCAGGCTAAGCTTGGTTCCGGGGTTAGGATCAGCGGAACAGGCACAAACTTCAGTGCGGGTTCTTATCTTGAATCCAAAAACCCCTACGATTTAGCCATTGTCGGCCAGGGTTTTTTCATCATCAAGCAAAAAAATGGCGAGCTCCTTTATACCCGCGATGGTGAATTTGATTTTAATAATGAGGGGTTTCTTGCCGACCGAAACAGTCATGGCCTAGTCCAAGGCTATGATGGCAAAGGAAACCTAGTGCCTATCCAGAAATTTGCCACGCAAACTCATATAGGCAAAGCGTCTTGTAATCTTGATTTATCCGGTGAATTTGTTTTGGTTAAAAGCGATGCTACCAACCCTGATCCGACAAAAGGTGAATATCAAAGCATCAAAATTACCCTAGATGCTATTTACGATAGCCAAGGAAAAAAGCACTCCCTGGAACTGGAATTTAAAACGAATAAACCCTTTGAAGGTCTTGAGTGGAATCTGGAAAGGGCTAGCTATGATGGTATTGAATTTTCTTTTAATAGCCAATCCATTAAATTTACTAGCCTAGCAAGCCGCAGCCCTGAAGATCCAGCTCAAATCCAGCTGAAATTACCCAATGAGCAATCGATCAACCTCAATTTTGGCCACTACTGGTCAGACAGCGGTAAATCAGTAGGCCTTAAGGCTGCAGACAGCACGACCTCAACCTCCAATATTCAAATCTACAAGCAAGACGGTTATGAAGAAGGCCGACTTGTAAACCTATCCTTCGATGACAATGGTCAACTTTCTCATCATTATGACAATGAACAATCCCTCCCTGGGCCCTATCTTGCTATAGCCAAATTTGATGATCCAGAGCATTGCCTAATTCAGACCGGAGACAATTTATTCCGCGCAAACAATGAAGCGGGCAGGCAAATTGGCCGTGCAAATCAAGGAGGGTTCGGTACCATTCAACCGCAAAAACTGGAGTCCTCCAACGTCGATTCAACCACTGAATTTGCCAATATCGTTGTTCTGCAGCGTATGTTCCAAGCCTGCTCGCAAATTATGGATATTGAGAAACAACTTTTAGAAGAGTTATATAAAAAATGAAAGCCTATCGTTTGGTTAATTCAAAGGAATTAATGTACTTAGAGCAAAGATTTGAGCCAATCTTAGCTGAATGGAATGCCGTTTATGCAAGCAAGGAAATCAAGCTGAAACTTTCCTGTGCCACAAAACAAGAAGAAAGCCCCTTAGCGTTGATAAACCAGGCAGAAAAGCCAGTTGCTTTAGTGGATAAAAACTATCTTTCATCAATCAAAGAGGCGGTATTTTCTGATTCCGCCGCCTGTTTTGATTTGATCTGCGAAGACCTTTTTAAGCATCTGCTGCAGCAACTATTAGCACTTGATTCTGTAGAACTAGCTACTAATACAACCAGCCATTCAGAATGGTTTTACCAAGGCTCCCCCTGCCTGATTCTAAGGCTTGGTCGCTTTAATCTTTATCTACATCCCAATTGGGTTTTAGCTAACCTACCCAAGGCAGATAAACCTGCCAAACACTTAGTCAGACTCGAGGAAGCCTTGGCAAACAAAGAATTGCAATTGACTGTTGAACTTGAACCGCTTGTCCTGAGTGTAGCTAAACTCTCTGGGCTGCAAGTTGGCGATATCGTTAAAACCTCACATCCGCATAACAAACCCCTGTTATTGAACTTCCAGCAGCAAGCCATTTGCGAAGTTGAACTTGGGCAACAGTTGCTGCACCGATCCATCCAATTAAGGAAGTCATTATGAGTATTACTGTAAAAAAAATTGCCTTGCCTGAGCAACAGATTCAAGCAGGGAACAATGTACTATTAAAAGATAATTATTTGTCTCTTGTTGGCTCAGTTGAGGTTGAATGCCAAATTCGCCTCGGTACGGCAACCATGACAATCGCCGAATTAGGCCGGCTGCAACAAGGACAGACAGTGCAGCTAAAACAAAAAACGTCTGAACCTATTGAAATCCTTCTCAATAATCAGGTGATTGCCCGCGGAGAATTACTCTGTGCCGAGGAGTGTTTTGCTTTGCAAATAACGGAGGTTAGTTCATGAGGAAAATCGTTAATATCCTCCTTGCCTCCCTAGTATCGAATAAAGCCCTGGCTGAGGACCTTCACTTTAAGCAAGCCATAGAACCCAAGCAGGGCTGGTTTATCTATTTGATTACCCTTGCAGCACTTATTGCCCTTGCCATTTTCCTTGCTAAAAAACCCCGACAAACCCAGTCTTCCTGCCTCATCGTCGATAAAAAGCACTTAGGCAACAAAACCACAATTTACATTCTTGAATATCAAAATCAGCAATTTCTTCTTGCTGATAGTCAACAAGCTTTGGCCTTACATGCCCTAACAACAGAGAAATTGAAATGCGATACTTTATAGTTCTTTGCCTAATCGGCTTACCCTCTCTTTGTCTCGCCTCTGCTAGCGGGCTGACTTGGGGTGGGATTCATGTGGATCAAGAGAATATTTCACCACTATTGCAAGTTTTTATTAGCCTAACCTTAGTCAGCATGGCGCCAAGCCTGTTAATTATGCTTTCATCCTTTACCCGAATTGTTGTCGTTTTATCCATGCTACGAAATGCCCTGGGCTTGCAGCAAACGCCGCCGAATACAATTCTCATTAGCCTCGCCCTTTTTCTGACACTGTTTACCATGATGCCTGTTATCAAAATTATCTACAGCCAAGCCTATAAACCCTATCAAGAAAAACAGATCAACACAGAAACAGCCCTCGCCAAGGCAAAAGCACCTCTTAAACAATTTATGCTGCGGCAAACAAGAGAAAAAGATTTACAAACAATCTTACAATTGGCCAATGCTCCTCCGCCAACAACCGCAAAAGAGATAAAATTGTATCAACTGATTCCTGCTTTTTTACTGAGTGAATTACAGACTGCTTTTCAGATAGGGTTTATGATTTTTTTACCCTTTCTCTTAGTTGATCTGATTGTTTCAGGCATACTGATGACTATGGGCATGATGATGGTCCCCCCGATGACCATTTCCTTGCCCATCAAAATTCTACTTTTTGTGCTTATTGATGGCTGGGATATGGTTATTCAAGCATTGGTAGGTAGTTTTCAATGAGCTTAAGACCTATAATCCTTAATGATTTATATAAAAGAGAATTCTAAATGGACATCAGCAACGACAGTAAAGAAAAATTAACTCAATATCTCCATTTCCTTGAGCAAGATCCTAACAATTTTAATCTCCTACTTTCTGTTAGCGATAGTTACCGTCAATTAGGTGATTTTGCCTCAGCACAACTTTATCTTGATAAAGCAAAAAAAATTGACAGTGAAGGCTGTTTTGCCCAACAAGGCATCATTGATCTCAACTTAGGCCATTTTGAGGAGGCGAAGGATGCACTTCATAAAGCGTTGTTGAAGGAGGACTTACCTATTCTGCGTTATGGTTTGGCAGTTTGCTATTATTCCCTGCAGGAAATTAACAAAGGCATAGAAGTCTTAAGTCCCTTGCTAGCACATGGCAGCTCAACCTATGAGGTCGAATTGCTTATGGCCAAATTATTACACCAAAGTAATAGGCTTGATGAGGCGGTAAAATCCTTGGAAACAACCATTGAAAATCATGGGCAATCAGGTGAAGCCCTGGCTTTGCTTGCTCAGCTTTATTTTGATGGCAATGAAGTTGAATTAGCAGATGACGCCGCTAAACAAGCCTTAGTAATATCGCCAAACAATTATGAAGCACAGATTTTAAGGATTCTTCTGCATCTAACTGATGGTGATGCAACCCTCGAGCAAATTAATAAATTATTGGCTAAAGAAACCAAGGACGCCCGCTTATGGTTTGCCTTAGGGACAATTCATCTACGTGAACTTAGCCTGCATAGTGCAGAAGAAGCCTTCCTAAAAGCCGCTGAGCTAGAACCTCTGTTTTGTGATAACTGGATAAGCTTAGGCTGGTGCCAGCTATTTCTTGATAAGCTTTCTGAAGCAGAAAATAGTTATAAACAAGCGATTCAGATCTATGAAGAAAGCCCAGAAAGCTGGGGTGGTCTGGCTCTCGTTTATGCCTTGCGCGGAGAGATACAGAAGGCAACGACTATGATTAAAAAAGCGAAGGATCTAGATTCTCATTGCTTTTTAGCAGATATTGCTCGGATTATCGTCTCTCAGCATAGCGACCCGGATGAAGCCGGAAAACAGTTTAACCAAACCTTTCCTGCTGTCGCTGACAAAATAAATGCAGCCATGGCGATTGTATTGGCTGAGATGGATAATCGTAGTTCGACCCTTCATTAAAGCCCTTCATCCACCTTTCGTGCACCTCCTCCCCGCTTGCGGGGAGAAGAGCGCTTATTATTTTTCCCTTCGCCCCTTTGCGGAGAAGGTGCACGTAGGGCGGATGAGGGGCGGTTCAAGCACAATCCCTCCCCCCCCTTAAATCTCCCCAATATTCAAAAATTTCCACCCATATCATTGCCGACAAAACAAAAAAAGAATAACATGTTCGCTTTTTTTGCAATCATGTCGATATTTATTCTCGTAACTATTAACAGATTGACAATAAAAAAGCTTTCTCATATCCATTCTTTTTTGAGGTTATCTATGTTAACTAATTCAACATTAAAACTAGAAGCTGATAAACAAACCGTCAACTATACCACCCCCTGGTCAATTGGCTCATCCAGCAAATCAAGCGCTACGGTATCAGCATTAAGCTATCAAGGTGAATTATATCTGGTTACCAATGCCCATGCCGTTGTCAATTCAACCTATCTCAAGGTGAAATTCAACCAAGGCTCAACTGAATTGCCAGTAAAAGCGGTTTGGGTTGATCCCATTATGGATTTGGCAATCGTTAAGGCAACTTCAGCAGAAGTAGAGAAGCTAATTAAAGGAAAAATTACCCCCATAGAAATAGATCCGGAATTTCAACCCAAAGGCACAGAGGTCAATGCCTATGGCTATCCAACAGGGGGTAGCGGGCTTTCTTTCACTAAGGGGCATGTATCAAGGATAGAAATCTCCACCGTTGCTTTATCCGGACTCCCTGGTATCACAGTACAAACTAGCGCCCCAATTAATCCAGGAAATAGCGGCGGTCCAATTACTATAAAACAAGCAGACAAAGAGGTATGCATCGGTATAGTAAGTCAAAGGGCCACCAGTCTCAGTAATGTAGGTTATTTTATTCCTGCCGTTACAGTCGTAAAAACAATCGAAACCTATAAAAAATACGGTAAGGTCAAAGCAGCAGGCTTTATTGACCATGTCACTGTCCCCGATATCAGCTTTGACTATCAAACCTTGAAAAATCCTTCTCTTCGTGCGGAACTCGGATTAGCAGAAACTCCCTTAGGTGAGGAGTTAAAGGGAATTTATGTTTCTAAGATTGCTCAGAAATCCTGTGCCTCTAATATCCTTAATGAAGGCGATATTATTATGGAAATTGATGGTCACTCCATCCTAGCAAATGGGAATGTTGAGGTTTCTGAATTAGAGCACCCAATTCACTTTCGCTACCTCATTCAACAAAAGCAATTTTTTGATGATATAAAGATCAAGGTTCTCAGGAAAAATCTCGGTGGAAAACTTGAAGAACATACACTGACCTTTAGGCTAACAGAGCAGCTTGGACAAAGTCTTTTAGGGTATAAGGATGATAAACCACTCAAATACCATGTTCAGCCTTCTGGGACTAATGGGGGCTTTGTGTTTAGCCGCTGTACAAAGTCACTCATGGATACCTTCGTCACCAATTATAATGCTTCTGGTCGAGTACTTGCAGATACATCGAATAGACCCTCGATATTCAATGATTTTGAAAAACTGTCACGTTCAGAATCGTTGACTGAAATTGTTGTCTTACAAAATATTTTGGCCTCTGAAGAAACCGATGGTTATGAAAATTTTGCGCTTAGCAGAGGAGCTCTCTGTGTAAGCCATCGAGTTATTGAAGCGAATGGTCGCCCGATAAGAGATTTGTATGATTTGGTTGAAATCTTAACTGCTGATCCTAGCAAACCTTCATCTATTCTATTTGAAAATGGTAAACGTTTAGTCATTGCTCCTGAAGCTGATAAAGAGACGAAAAAACGGCTTCAGCAAAGATACCAAATTGCCTTCTTCACTAGCCCTTCAGCGGCACCAATAGATCACAAGCCTTTATTCGACCAAATTCAAGCACGTTATTAAGAAGATCCAACTTCTCTTGTTGCTTCCGCTAGCATATAAAATTGCTATACACTAGGTGTCAATTACCAGGCCTCGTACAAAACGAGGCCAAAATAGGATAAGGATGTTTTCATGACGACTATCGAATGGCTCAAACGCCTTGTCTCATTCGACACAACCTCACGCAACTCAAACCTAGCACTTATTGATCTCATCCAAGATTGCTTTAAACAACATAAAGTTAGCCCGCAACTTGTTTTTGATGAAACGAGAAAGAAAGCGAATTTATTTGCTACCTTGCCTGCCCATGATGGCTCAACCCAGGGAGGAATCATTCTCTCAGGGCATACCGATGTTGTGCCTGTGGATGGACAAATTTGGGATAGTCACCCTTTTGAAGCCATAGAACGTGATGACCGTATCTATGGTCGCGGCACCTGCGATATGAAAGGCTTTATTGCTGTTTTATTACATCTTTTACCTGAGTTTCGTACCTTAAAATTAAAAAAGCCGATACATTTTGCCTTTACCTATGATGAAGAAATTGGCTGCCTGGGAATTCTTACTTTGCTTAAGCATTTACAAACCTTGGGACTGAATCCTGAGGGCTGTGTCATTGGTGAGCCTACTAATATGCAACCCGTTACAGCCCATAAAGGAAGAGTATTGTATCGCTGCCGTATCCATGGCGCTGCGACTCATTCTTCCTTAACCACCCAAGGATGTAACGCTATAGAACACGCAGCACAACTAATCATTTATTTGCGTAGTCTGGCAGAGCATTTTAAGCAAAAAGGCCCCTTTGATAATGCCTTTGATGTTCCTTTTACCACCTTGACCACTAACATGATCAATGGAGGGGCTGCCTATAATATTATCCCGGAATGGTGTGAATTTGCTTTTGAATTTCGCTATCTGCCTAATCTTGATCCCAAAGAAATCATCAGCAAGATAGAACACTATATCCATGAAAATCTTTTGCCTGAATTACACAAAGAGCATACTGATGCCACTATCGATTTAGTCAAAATTGCTGAAGGCCCAGGATTAGACACTAGTGAAGAAGAGATGATTACGCAGCTTATTCGTGAATTAACCAAAATCCAGAAAAAATTTAAGGTCGCCTATGCAACGGAGGGAGGGCAATACCAACACTCAAAAATACCGACTATTATCTGCGGGCCAGGCAGCATAGAACAGGCACACCGCCCCAATGAATTTGTCAGCATTGATCAACTTAAACAATGCGAGAAAATCATTGGCCAGTTGGTGCACAATTTTGTGATAGTTTGATGGTAATAGGTCACTTCCCTTCTTGTCTCAACACTACGTCATCCTTCGATGCACTTTCTAGGGATTAGTATTTGTCGTCCCATTTTGACTTGCTGGCGGTGTATATGCCGGTGCAGGAGCAAAAGCCGGTGCCGGATTAAAGGCCGGAGCCTGCCCTGGTTTTGCTATCGGTGCATTGGGATCCACTGCATTAGAGTCAGTGCCAATATTTTTCGTGGGCGTTGTGTTCATTCCTGCATTGGGATAGGTGGTAGTGCCAGCGTCCGTACCAAAGGATACCCCACTATCCTGTACCGCTACCGCCAGCTGTACGTTAGCCAGTGATGTTGAGTCTGGTGTAGCATGCATTAAAGCAGGAATAGTCATTGCAGCGATTGCTAAGATAATCCTTTTCATAGCTTCTCCTTATAAATGCTGATGATCTGATATCTATAAATTTAGTCAATGTTGCTATGCTTGTAAATCAGACCCTATACTTTAAGCTGAAAATTACCTAATATTGCTCACAATTGTAAACATACGCTAGGAATTGTATTTATTGTTTACCAGGTTTTAGTGCCAACCAAGGAAGAGGAAAGAAAATGAATCCTACACATGTGCTTGTAGTTGAAGACACATTAATTGCGCAGATGCTAACTAAAATACAATTAACCCAACTGGGTTGCCTTGTAGATATCGCAGCAGACGCGCAAATTGCCCTAGAAAAATCCATGACTAAAACGTATGACCTGATTTTAATGGATATCGGGCTCGGTGAAGGTCCTGACGGATTTGAAGTGACCTCGCAAATCAGGATGCATAGCCCAATGAACAAAAACACCCCTGTTATTGCCGTAACTGCACATAAAGATCCTGAATATGCTGAAAAGGCTCGGGCAGTTGGCATGAAACACTATTTCAACAAACCCTTTACCCCAACTGATATTCAAGAAATGCTTGAGCATCTTAATAGGCAGTCTTGGTAATTGTTCCCCAAATACCTCTGTATATCCCCTCGCCCCCTTGGGGGAGAGGGGGTTAAAACCAGTTTCCAAAGTACTGTGAACGACCTATTCCTGAGCCTCTGCAGCTCTTTTTTGAATATAATCCAAAGCAAACTCTAAACGCGCCAGGGTTCGTTCTTTTCCAAGGAGCTCTAAGGTCAGAGCGATTGCTGGAGACATGGTGCTACCCGTTACAGCCACGCGCAGGGGCTGAGCTATTTTCCCCATGTTGATATCAAATTCAGCACAGATGTCATTGATACATTCCTGCAAGGCATCACTCTGCCAGCGGTTCAATTGTTGGAATCGTCGATGTAAAGCTCCAAGTGGTTCTAAGACGACAGGCCTTAAATTTTTCTTTACAGCGTCTTCACTATAAGTAATTGTATCCTCATAAAAATAGCGACTATCTTTACACATATCGACCAAGGTCCTGGAACGCTCTGCCTGGACAGCAACCAGATCAACTAATCTTGGTCCATTTGCAACATTAATAGCCTCCTGCTCAAAATGCCAGCGCAGTGCAGCAGCAACCGTCTCGGCCGGATCATTTTTTTGATAGTGCTGGTTTAACCAATAAAGTTTGTCATAGTTGAAACTTGAAACACCTCGACTTACATTTTTCAAATCAAAACTAGCGATCATTTCATCAAGACTAAAAATTTCCTGGTCGCCCTTTGACCAACCCAAACGCACCAGATAGTTCAGCAGAGCATGAGGCAGTATGCCTAATTCTTTAAACTGCAGCACAGAAACAGCGCCATGGCGTTTTGATAAACGCTTGCCATCTTCCCCTAAAATCATAGGCAGATGGGCAAAAACAGGTATGGGTGCGTTTAAGGCTTGAAATAAATTAATTTGCCTTGGGGTATTGTTAATATGGTCATCCCCTCGAATGACATGGGTGATCTCCATATCCCAATCGTCAATAACCACCGCAAAGTTGTAAGTTGGATTTCCATCTGAACGGATAAGAATCAAATCATCCAACTCACTATTATCAACAGTGATCGTCCCATAGACCTCATCACTAAAGGTTACTGAGCCAGTTTGCGGGTTTTTGAAACGCAGCACATGGGGTTCATCGGTTTCTGGCAGGTTCTTATCACGGCAATGACCGTCGTAACGCGGTTTTTCTTTAGCAGCCAATTGGGATTCACGGAGCTGTTCTAAACGCTCTTTAGAACAAACACAACGATAAGCAGAACCCTCTTCAAGTAATCGGTCAGCAACCTCTTTATAGCGAGAGTAACGTTTGGTTTGATAAAAAGGACCTTCATCAAAGTCCAAGCCTAACCAATCCATGCCATCAAGAATTGCTTGTACTGATTCCTGGGTGGAACGTTCCTGATCAGTATCCTCAATACGCAAAATAAATTGACCATTATTGTGCCTTGCATATAACCAGGAAAATAATGCAGTGCGCACACCACCAACATGTAAAAAACCAGTGGGGCTTGGGGCAAACCGCGTTCTAACTGCCATCAGGTGCTCCGTTGTAAGCTAATAACTAATCGCGCTATAATATCCGACTTTCTTGGCAACGCAAAATAAACCAATGCACCAAAGCACTTTGCAGCTTTCAGTTAATTGGGCCCTCAAAAGGTAAGGCACATGAAAAAATTGGGCATTAAATACCAGCTGCGAATCACTTCATTAATTCCCGTTTTCGTCGTCGCCCTCCTCTTTGCTGTCTTTTACAATGGTCAATTCAATAAAGATCTAAATCAACATATGTCCCGACTGGGAGAGGCCTATATAAGACAACTATTGCCTGCTGTGCAATTTGCTATGATGCGTAATGACAGCCGAACTTTGCAGAGTCTGATTAATGCATCAACAATCAATCCAGAGGTGCAAGCTTTAGCCTTTTATAATGCCCAAGGACAGTTGCTTGCCTACCGAGGGGGTAAACATTCGATTCATAAGCCCTTTAAGCCACCAGAGTTCACCGGTGATTACATCGAGTCTAAGCAGATAAAACCTTACACCATTAATTTTTTGGCTCCGATTACTATCCCTAAATTTAATCTCTATTCCACAACGCCTTTCAAAACAACCTCATCAAATCCAATAGCCTTAGAGGCTGATGATATTTTAGGTTGGCTTTCAATCGATATCGATACGCAATCAATCCTGATTAAGCGTTATCGCATGTATATCATCACCATTTTCATTACCTTGCTTGGTCTTTTAATCAGTTTGACGATTCATTATTTTATCTCGCGCCGAATTTATATCCCGATTTCTCGTTTACGCCGCAGCATGAAGCAAATTTTATCCAATGAATTTGAAACCCACATTCCAGTTTCTAGTTCTGGCGAGCTTGGTCTGATTGAACGAGGATGCGCTCATCTGCAGAAACAGTATTTAAATACAATTCATGACCTTAACCATCATATCGAAGTCGCTACAGGCGATTTGCAGCAAAGCTTGGAATTGCTAGAAGAGAAAAACATTGAATTGTTATTGGAAAAGAAAAAGACCGAGGAAAAAAGTAGGCAAAAATCTGAGTTTATCGCCAACATGAGTCATGAAATCCGCACCCCGATGAACGGTGTTATAGGATTTACTAACGTGTTACTGGAATCTAAATTAGATAGCCTGCAATTGGATTATGTAAAAACTATCAAATCCTCTGCCCAGGATTTACTGGTTATTATTAATGACATCCTCGATTATTCAAAAATGGACGCAGGTAAATTAAACCTGGACTGTATTCCCCTGGATATTCGTGCCTGTATCGATGAAGTACTAGCCCTGGCTTCGCCTAACTCGCATAAAAAAGGCGTTGATCTCATACCGATTACTGAAGTGAATGTTCCTAAAACTGTCTTGGGTGATCCTCTGCGAATCAAGCAAATTATCACTAATCTGGTAAGTAACGCCGTTAAATTCACCGATCACGGCTATGTGCTGATTCGCACCTGCATTGAGCAGGAAACGGAAAAAGACTATACGCTTTGCATCTCTGTAACGGATACCGGTATTGGTATTTCAAATGAGGATCAAACTAAATTATTCAATGCCTTCAATCAGGCAGATACAACAATCACCCGGCGTTTTGGTGGCTCTGGTTTAGGCTTGGTTATCTGTAAAAAACTGGTTGAAGCAATGAGCGGAAGAATTAGCCTCAGTTCCGAAGTCAATAAGGGCTCAACCTTTTCTGCACGAATAAAATTAGAAAAATTAGCAGCCTACGAAATTGAGAAAAACCAAAGTCAGCGCTTTGATAATATTAAAGTTCTTTGCTTTGATGATAATCCCTTATATTTAGAAGCGATGTGCAATGGCCTGGCTTATTGGGGCATTGAGTCTGTACCAGTCAAAGCCTTAAACAAACTTGAGGCAGCCTTTACAAAGCATAGCGAATGCACCCTAGCCTTTATTAATGTTAATGAAGGCTGTGAAAAACAGGTCGCACAGATCCTACGAAAACAATCCAAAGCCTGCATCTTGGTTTCTAAATGGATGATTCACGATCCCCAATCCCTTGGTGGCTGCGCTTTTCTATTCAAACCAATCTCTATTCAAAAATTACATGAGACTATTGAACTCTTAGTCAACCAAGTGACACAAAGCCTGACATCGAACCACGAGCTTGATAATTTACGCTCTCAACTTCGCCTAGCCCATCCCGAACTTTTGATTGCTGAAGATAACCCTGTTAACCGTATGTTGCTCAATTCCTTACTGAGCGAACACACCAATATTGAAGCAGTTGATAATGGTGAAGAAGCCGTGCAAGCCTGTCAAAGCAAACGCTTTAATGTAATTTTGCTCGATCTGCAAATGCCCAAACTCAATGGCCTTGACGCCGCTCGCATGATTCGCCAGGAATCGATGCTAAACAAGCAAACGCCCATTGTTGTGATCTCAGCGAATTCCAGTGATCTCAATAATGAACGCCTACAAAAGGCGGGGGTTGATCTCTGTTTGCAAAAACCTATTGATGAAAAACAGTTACTCAATCAAATCCTGCTCTTTCTCAAAAAATCTAAGCCCTCGGCGATTGATTGGCAGCTCTGCGTACAAAAAGTCTCAGGGAATCAGGCACTGGCCGAAGAGTTTCTTGCTCGCTTTGTTGAGGAGTTACATAAAAATCGCGTTGAGTTTCTACAGTTATTACAAAATAAAGATATAAAAGGATTAGAGGCCGCAGCACATAAACTACATGGTGCCTGCTGTTTCTGTGGGGTTCCTCATCTGCAAACCCAGGTCATCCGTTTGGAGAAACAAGCCAAACATGCCAAAGGTGTCGAAGAGTTAAAAACCAGCTTTGCTGAATTAATCCAAAGTATTGATGAAGTTATTGATGAATTTAATAACCTTTATCAGACGAGTGCGTCTTAAAAAAATCCCCTTATGACTCGCATTTTGCCAGCCTGTCTGGCAGAATCTGCCTTGGCTTAAATCCAGGAAATCGGAGATCCTATGTCAGTTAAAAATGCAATTTACGCTCAATCTGGCGGAGTTACTGCGGTTATCAACGCCTCTGCCTGCGGTGTCATTCAAACCGCAAGACTATATCCTGAGAAAATCGGTAAAGTGTTCGCTGCACAAAATGGTATTATTGGCGCCTTGAACGAGCTTTTGATTGATACCTCTCTGGAAAGCGATGAAGACATTGCCCAGTTAATGAATACACCCTCAGGGGCCTTTGGTTCCTGTCGTTATAAGCTCAAAGATAATGGCTCTGAGTATGAACGCCTAATTGATGTATTCAAAGCCCATAATATCGGCTATTTTTTCTACAATGGCGGCGGCGACTCCCAAGACACAGCGCACAAGGTTTCTCAATTAGGAGAGACTATGGGCTTCCCAATTACCTGTATCGGTATCCCGAAAACTGTCGATAATGACCTACCCTTTACAGATACCTGCCCAGGCTTTGGTTCTGTCGCCAAATACGTTGCTATTTCAACTAAGGAAGCAGGTTTTGATGTGGCTTCTATGGCCGCCTCCTCAACCAAGGTCTTCATTCTTGAAGTCATGGGTCGCCACGCAGGCTGGATAGCGGCTGCTAGCGGCTTAGCGAATGAAAACGATACGCAACCTCCCCATATCATTCTATTGCCTGAGGTTAGCTTTGATCAAAAGCGTTTTCTCGCTAAGGTTGATCGTTGTGTGAAAGATTATGGCTATTGTGTGGTTGTTGTCTCTGAGGGTATTCGCAATGAGCAGGGACAGTTTCTAAGCGACGCAGGATTACGCGATGCCTTCGGCCATGCGCAATTGGGTGGAGTTGCACCGGTAATTGCCCAATTAGTAAAATCTGAATTGGGTTATAAATACCATTGGGCTGTTGCTGATTATTTACAACGTGCCGCACGTCATATTGCTTCTCAGGTTGATGTTGACCAGGCTTATGCCTTAGGTAAGGCGGCAGTTGAGCTAGCTGTCAGTGGCCATAACGCAGTTATGCCTATCATCAAACGTGAGCAAGATTCACCCTATCGTTGGTCAATTGCCCACGTTCCCTTAGCCGATGTGGCAAACCAGGAAAAAGCGATGCCAGCAGATTTTATTGCCGCAGATGGAATGGGTATTACTGAAGCCTGCCGCCGATATATGGCACCATTAATCCAGGGCGAAGCCTATCCACCATACAAAGATGGTATCCCCGTTTATGTGCGGTTAAAAAATCGCTTGGTTCCTCAAAAACTGTAAGGATTAAAAATCAGAAACCCCTCATCCTTCGGGCACCTTCTCCCCTTTAGGGAGAAGGTGCCCGAAGGATGAGGGGCGGTTCTTTGAGCGGTCTGTATGAAAGCACTGGTCTCAAAGAGGAAAATCTATTCGCTTGATTCGTCTTTCGTACTAGTGCGCTTGCGCTTTCTAAAACTTAGCTTTTTTCTCAGCGCCTTAAAAATTTCCAAACTATTAATTACCTCCCAAACAAGGGGGATCAAAAAATCTATGAGAAAACCAAACCTGTTCCAAGACGGCTTATCTGCAAGACTGCCTAGTATGAAAAGTTGTTTCCCACATGAACTACAATAAAAGGTTTGTTCGTTTGTACTAAGCAGCCGCTCTTTTATTTCAACCCGAGGTTCCATCCGTTTTTTGCAATACTTACATTGAAATATCATGCTTGGCTCGATTTAAATTGAGGTCATAGTCTAATCAAACCATATAAACCCAATTATTAAACACTTAGTGTACATATTAGACTACAAGAAGGCGTGGAGCCGATCCTCCTGGCCCCGGAGGAAAGTTCAGATTTGAGTGCAGGTTGAACGAAAAGGGATTCTAAAAAAACGGAGCATAGATCGCTATGTGAGTATTTTTTAGAATCCCTTTTCGTTCAAGATGCGCCAAAGATGACTTTTCTGAACATCTAGCGGCAAGTTGATGGTCTATACTGTCGTAGCAAAGTTCCTCCAGTACAAGACCAGCTTAGGTCGCCATTGGATTCTACCGTGGGTACAAGAGTGATAGTGCCGTTACCAGCCAGCTTGGTATAGGTAATTGTAATTACCCCTTCCGCACCGATAACAATAGATTGGACATTTGCAGTAGAGTTAGGGCTTGTATAGCCAGTATCAACTTGTGAAGCAGGTAAGCTATTGGTGGCCATCACTCTTTCTGATACTGAAAGTTTAGCTGCCTGGGCTAAATGTAAACCTTCTGTCACACGCGCTCTTACGGCATGATCACGATAAGCTGGAACCGCTATTGAAATAAGAATACCTAATATAGCAATAACAATCATTAACTCTATCAGGGTGAGCCCCTTCTGTTTCATACTGTTCTCCTGTGGATTAATGCGAGCTGTGGAAGTATGCCATAAACTGCATTAAGAGAGATAAAAGAAATTTTTTTGTTTTTTAGCATCAGTTATGGCTAAACTTAAATTTAAAACTAGGGAGAGTCCAAAATGGCTATTACAACAGGATTGTCAGGGAATGAAATTTTTTGCCTCGCACAAAAGGGCTATGCGCCTGGGAATATTGTTGTGGGTAATAGTGTCCACTCCTTAGGCCTAATTGGCTCCGTTGGCTCAGGATTAAAATCAATGCTTGGTGGGGAATTAAAACAAGTCACCCAGCTCATTTCCGAAGGACGAGAAACCGCTTATGAACGCATGCTGCAAGAGGCTAATGGACATAAGGCCTCAGGCATTACAGGCGTGGATAGCCAGCTCATTTTTCACGGCTCCAATATTGAATTTCTAGCAATTGGCTCTGCCGTCCATGCAGAACGCTCGACAGCCTTAGACAAGTTTTCTACTTCTGCTGATGGCCAAGAACTTTACGCCCAGCTAGATTCAGGTTATCGACCAATCTGTTTTGCCTTCGGCAACGTGGCTTATTCGATGGGGATCGGCCGCGGAATTCTTGGCGGCTTGAAAACCTTGGCACGCGGCGAAATTAAAGAGTACTCCAATATTTTTAATCAGACACGACACCTAGCCCTCACTCGCATTGTTGCCCATGCAAAGGAAAATCAGGCGAATGCAGTGCTCGGGATAAAAACCACGATCTTGCCCTTTGGTGGCGTCAATGAAATGCTGATGATTGGCACTGCTTCACATAATCCACAAATCACAAGCTCTGAACCAATTAGCTCAGATATGACCAATATTGAAATGTGGAATATGGCTAATATGGGTTATGCACCCATGCGCCTACTACTGGGTACCTCGGTTTACTCCCTAGGCTTGGTGGGCGGTATAACCTCTGCCTTGAAATCCTTTGTAAAAGGCGAGATTAACGAATTAACACGTTTAATTTACGATGCCCGCGAAAATGCGCTAGCAATAATCAATGACGAAGCCAAGGCTATTGGTGCTGATGACGTCGTTGGTGTAAAAACTTATGTCTATCAGCTAGGTAATGGCCTGATAGAGTTTATGGCAATTGGCACAGCGGTTAAAAAATCCTCAGGTATCAAAACTGAATCAGAGCAACTTCCACCACAAGCTATTGTTGTCGATCAAGATACCTTTTATGACTCGATTAATGCCAATAGTCTGAATTTTAATGTTAATTCTGGAGAAAAGCCTATTAATCGCGGGAGTACATCCTGGATAGTTGGCGTGGTTTTTATTCTTATCTTCATTCACTTCTTAACTAAAATGTTCTCTTAATAAGCCTGACAATGAGCGGGGCAATGAGTATACTTTACAAATCTCGAATAAATTTATGGCATCTCTATGTCCCGTGAAGAACGCATTAACCAATTGGTTAGTCAGGAATTAAACCCAAGCTTTTTAGAAGTTTTGAATGAATCCAATAGGCATCATGTACCAGAAGGTGCCGAAACGCACTTCAAATTGTCTATTGTCTCTGAAAAATTTAAAGATTTAACACGAATTGCCCGCCATCGTCTGATTAACAATTTGCTGGCAAAGGAATTAAATACTGGCTTACACGCCCTGAGTTTACATCTATACACCTCTGAGGAATGGGAAAGTAAAGGTGGAGCAATACCTAACTCCCCTGCTTGCCGTGATGGTTATCGCCATGGATAAAGCTAGTCAGCCTGTTTACTGGCAAACTGAGTGCATCTTAGCAGCCAGACCTCGTGGCTTTCATCTGATAACGAAAGAGTTAGGACAAAGCTTAGAGGGGATGCCGGCAATAGAAACGGGGCTCGTCCATTTATTCCTACAACACACCTCAGCCTCATTAGCAATTAGTGAAAATACCTGTGCCGATGTGCCCGAGGATTTAGAAACCTATTTCAATAGAACCATTCCTGATGATAACCGCCTCTACCAGCACACTTTGGAAGGTGAGGATGATATGCCAGCCCACATAAAAAATGTTTTGCTAGGCGCGAGTTTGACCATTCCTCTAAGGAAGGGGCGATTGGGACTTGGCCAATGGCAGGGCGTTTTTTTATGTGAACATCGTAATCAAGCGACTACACGGCGAATCATTGTTACGGTTCATGGGGTTTAGTTTCCCCTCATCCGCCCTGCGGGCACCTTCTCCCCAAAGGGGCGAAGGGAGAAAGGTCATTACGCTTGTTCCAGCCACCTCCGTCATCCCGAACGTAGTGAGGGATCTCCGGGTTTAGCACTACGCCACATTCAGGAGATGTCTCAGACGTTCGACATGACGTAGATCTTCAGGAGCGTAGGGAAAAAAGAGAGGCTATTTTAAGAAAAAAGTCTTTTCATCGCTTCTATCATTAATTTATAATGCGTATCTTTTTTTGCCAATTGGCACTTGGAAACAAATCAACTATGAAAGCCTGGTCTTCCGATAAAATTTCAGTACTAGCCTTGGTGTTGTTAATCACTGGCGCCATCGATAGTATCCGTAATTTACCAGCCACGGCGCTTTTTGGTTCCTCGCTCATTTTCTTTTTTATTTTCTCAGCAATCATTTTTCTGATTCCCGTTGCACTGGTTTCTGCTGAATTATCCTCCACCTGGCCGGATGAGGAAGGCGGGGTTTATAGCTGGGTCAAACATGCCTTCGGTGACACAATCGCTTTTTTTACAATTTGGCTGCAGTGGATCAACACAATGGTCTGGTATCCCACAATTCTCTCATTTATTGCAGGGACCCTCGCCTACCTGATTAACCCCGCCCTAGCACAAAATAAGTATTACTTAATTTCTGTTATTTTAGTTATTTTTTGGTCTCTGACCTTTCTTGGCCTTGCAGGCTTACGCGCCTCAGCCGCCTTCGCCAGTTTCTGTGCGGTAATAGGTATGATCTTACCCATGGCCTTTATTATCCTGCTGGCAGTTATCTGGCTATTGAAAGGCCACCCTATTGCGATTGATTTGCACTGGCAACATTTGATACCTCATTGGGGAGATACACAGTCCTGGGTTTCTTTAACAGCGATTATGACCTCTTTTCTTGGTATGGAATTGGCCGCAGTCCATGTTCGCAATGTGCGCGATCCACAGAAAAACTTCCCTCGAGCCATGCTTTTTTCCGTGATCCTTATCCTAACCACTATGATTTTTGGCTCTCTTGCGATTGCCTTTGTCCTACCACAAGCCCAAATTAGTCTGGTCGATGGGGTTATGCAAGCTTTCACCAATTTTTTCCAGGCCTATCATCTTCAGGCCTTAATGCCTGTTATCGTGATCTTATTGTTACTTGGCAGCCTGGGGTCGATGGTTAACTGGATTATTTCTCCAGCGAAGGGATTGTTGCTTGCTGCAGACAATGGCTTTTTACCGCATTGGTTATATCGCTTAAACAAGCATGGAATTGCCTCACGCATTCTGCTACTACAGGCTATTCTTGTAACCCTACTATGTAGCGGTTTCTTACTATTCCCTAGCATTAATGCGATTTACTGGCTATTTACCGCCCTGAGCACTGAGCTCTATATCCTAATGTATGTACTGATGTTCATAGCCGCCTGGCGCCTCAAATCTAAATTTGCTAATCTGCCGCGCCCCTTTGTGATTCCTGGAGGACGTATAGGCTATTACCTAACCTGCATCCTGGGATTATTCGGTTGCACACTCACCCTGATTGTAGGCTTTATTCCTCCAGAAAATAGCATGGACCTGGGAGGCTCTAGCCATTTTCGTTTAGTCTTTGCTAGTGGTATTCTAATCATGATTTTCCCGGCATTTTTGCTTTATTTGCGTAAAAAAAGAGGCCTTAATCATGACCGAAGAACTGCAAAAGATACGCATTGAAATTGATAAAATTGATAAACAGCTTTTTAGTCTAATTCGAGACCGAGCAAAACTGGCTGCTGAGGTTGCTAAGATTAAGGAAAAGCAGCACAGCCCAGTTTATTATCGACCAGAACGGGAAGCGCAAATTCTCCGTTCTATCGTCAAAAATAACGATAGTCTCTTACCCGACCGCGAGGTTGCCAGGATTTTCCGCGATATTATGAGTGCTTGTCTCGCCTTACAGCAGCCACTTTCCATTGCCTACTTGGGTCCAGAAGGAACCTTTACCCAGGTGGCTGTGCAAAAGCATTTTGGCGAGAGTGTTAATCTTGTGCCAGAGCTTTCTATTACCGAGGTCTTTAAGCAGGTAGAAAACTCTAATGTGCATTATGGTGTAGTTCCAATTGAAAACAGCACTGCAGGAATGGTTACCAACACACTGGATAATCTTATCAATTCCAATGTACAGATTTGCGGCGAAATTACACTTCGTATACATCACCATTTAGCCCGCCAGGCTCCGGAACAGCCTTTAACTAAAATTTATGCCCACCAGCAAGCCCTGGCGCAGTGTCAACATTGGCTTTCAGTCCATTACCCCAAAGCCAGTTTGCATGAGGTTGCTTCAAATGGCGTAGCGGCTCAGCTGGCGGTCAAAGATCCAAACTCAGCGGCGATTTGTGGTGATCATGCTGTTGAAATCTATAACCTCTGCAAGTCACATGAAAATATTGAAGATTTCCCCAACAATACCACGCGTTTTATTATTCTCGGCAAACAGCTGCCAGAGCCAAGTGGTTGCGACAAAACGTCTTTAATCATTTCAACGCCTCATGAACCAGGCAGTTTAGTACAGCTACTTGCTCCCTTTGAAAAATATAAGATAAACATGACATTGATTGAATCACGCCCTTATCGCCATCGTAATTGGTCTTATCTCTTTTTTATTGACTTCGAGGGACATCAGTCAGAATCTCATATTCAAGCAGCCTTGGATGAATTAACTGCCATGTCCGTTATGATGACCTTGCTGGGATCATATCCTCAGGCAATGGGGTAGAGGCTCATTGCCGTTAAAAATTGTAGGCTGGGCTTGTGTCAGCCCAGCCTACGCACTATATATGCAACAACGCCGGCCAAACCGCGAGAATTCGGTTCTTTTGGAAGATTCTTCCCCCCCCGCACAAAATTTTTTTACACATTTGATACATTTCTTTAAGATTGTCTTAAGCTGACAATGATAATTTTATCGCATTCGAAGGCTACGAGAGGTGAAAAACATGGTTTTAGAATGCGATAAAATTACATCGGAATTAGAAAAATATGAAAATTTAATCTCCGATCTTATAACCATCATTGGCCCAGATAGCCACTCAATGTTTTCCGGGATAATTTCTCAAATTAATTCCTTAAAAGAACGTTGTTTAGATAAGGCAATTAAAGAAAAAGAATTGCTTGATGAACTCAATATTAAATTTAATGAAATCGAAGATTCGGCTTGTTATTTATTCGAATTTATCATGAGAAACTCTACAACAAAAAAACAATATGAATGGTTAGAAAATCCATCTAAAGACAAACAAAAAATAGACGTTATTCGTGAAAATATGGAAAACTTTAAAATCGCTGTTATAGAAACAAATGAGTCTTATTTGGTAAAACTTAGACAACAAAAAGCGCTATTAGAGTCTCAAGGAAATAAGAAATTATCTGATAAATTAAATAAAATAAGTTCTTGTATACAAAAAATTGAAGAAAATTTATCTGTTTTAAGTTTTGAAGATCTTGAAATAAATAGACTACTTCAACCTGTTAGAAATACTAAGAAAAAAATTGCCGCTGATATAAGAGATGGCTCAGGTCTTAACTTTCATAACGAAAAGCAGGAAAACGAGTTCTACTTGCGTAAAAACGTCGAAGATCTTTATGAACAATTTAATGCTCTTGCTGATCTAAATGCGAGCCTCAATCTTGCAGTGTCGGATATAGATAAGCTGGGCCAAAATAGTTCGACTATCAGCAATGCAATTTCCTTATTTCGAGAGGCCGAGCAAAGCTCTAAG
Source organism: Legionella massiliensis (assembly GCF_000756815.1). Lineage (GTDB taxonomy): Bacteria > Pseudomonadota > Gammaproteobacteria > Legionellales > Legionellaceae > Tatlockia > Tatlockia massiliensis. The sequence continues at coordinate 1,485,243 of NZ_CCVW01000001.1, read as the reverse complement.
CAACTTATTGAAAAAACATTTAATTCTTGGACTCAACTCTATAACATTATTAAGCCAGAAAACCATCAAGCTTTGATTAATGAGCTCAATGCTGCAATTAAGAAATTAAGCAATTTAAATAAGGAAAAAAGTGCTTTGCAGGATCTAATTTTGTCAAAACAGAAGCGCATTATTCCTACAGAATCATCGGTTGCTGAATTAAAGCACTGCTTAGAGCAAGACAAACATAATTTGCGTGACAAGCTTGAACTTTTTTTGTCAGTTTTTTCCATCTTGGATTTACGTGATAGAGAAGATTCTGACAACAGTTATTTTATAGAAAAACTGCAAAACTTTATTGAGATAATCTCTCAGGATTTACAAGCTGATGGCATACCAATAAACCACAAGCCTGTTGCTAAATTTTCCCAAGAAATGCAGCAGCATATTGGAGAAAAATTAAAATGGCACCTCTTAGGAAAAGATGATAAAAAATCGATTTCAATGGACGCTATAGCTCATTTTTTAAATGAGCTGTTTAAACCATCACAAGATGATCTTTCTGAACCTTCAATTGGACAAAGATTGTTCAATATTTTTGATTCGTCTTCCATTGAAAAAGCTCAAGTAGAAACATTAAAAAAACAAATCATTGCCCTACGTACTCTCACAGATAAAATACAACAATTTCCTATCTCCGAAATTAAAGATCATCACACCCTAAAAACAGTTCAAATCGAACAAGATAAAGAAACAGCCAGAAAAGTTGAACAGTTGCAAATTAGCATTAATAATTCCATCGAAAATTTACGCTCTAAATTAGCTCTAATGTCAAACAAATTTACAAGCTATGAAGAAGTTGAGCATGGACGTAAAATCCTTAATAGCTTAGAGCAATTTAAAAGCCGACTTGCCATAAGCTTTGATGAATACAATCAAAAAATAGAACGCTTATTAACTATTGAATCACCCTTTGAACGTCTGGGAGAAGTCACTAATTTGCAAGAGAGCTTCCTTAGAGATTTAGCAAGTTTTGAAAAAGAATTCAAAGCAGCTGATGGACTTAATAGCCTTGCCGTCAAAGCGCAACTTAGCCTCCTTAGTCTTTACAATACAGAAAAATCTAAATTGATTCACGATCTACGATCGTCGATTAACAATGCCCGAGCAGCTTTAGGCGTTTATCACCAGGACGAGGAGATCAAAGAAAAGCTCGCTGCGGAGCACAAAGTTCTCGAAGACATAATTGCGTCAGATCAATCCCAGAGCCTGTTCAAAATTGAATTTGACATTAGTTTCAAAATTACCGCCTTGCAAGGCCAGGTTCAAATGGTAAGGGCAAAAATAAAAGACGATTGTCGCCCTACAGTTGGAGAAATTAATAATCAATTGAGAGCCTTTAATGCCTCTGCCCTTAGTGCGCATAACCCTTTTATAACGGTTTTAGGTGAAAAGCAGAATTTGGCAAGCCAAGAAGCTACTCGGCTAAATGATGAATTTAACGCCTTGGACCAGCGCCCAGCAACTGAATTGTTAACCTCTGTACGCAAACTTGAGGATGCAGTCACTCAGGCGGAAAAGCACCTGCAACAACGTAACAGCATGCTTACTAAAGCGTTGATTATCCAGCGACGTATGGAATCTAAAGAATATAAGATGTCACTTCGCCTTATCGTAAAATTGCAAGAGGAATTTGTTCGCTTGCTTGATGAGACTCATATCAAAGCAGCAATCAAAAACCATCCAGATGACCAGCAAGCTTTAGAAGAATTACGGCAAAACCCTCAGGCCCTTTTTCAAGGGAACAACCTTAGCAAAGAGCAAGTTGATTTGTTGGATAAGGTTGATCTAAGACTGAATAAACTCAAAGCGATAGCTAATGATTTTAAGCTGATGAATAATAATTATATCAACAGAAACTTAGACCTTTTAGGAGATGAACGTTACGGCAATTTGCTTTTAAGCAAGGTAGAAGCCCATATACACAATAGCCAAATGGAGCATTTCTCAGATGGTAAACGTTCAGACTTTGTACAATGGCTGCGCACGAACATCCTAAAACCTGTGCAATCATTAACCCACTATGTAGGTTTTAAAATAGGCGTGGAATCGTATACAAAAAACCGCTTTTTCACTACGGCTGGTGCGACTAAAACTGAAGATCTCTTGGTTGTTACTGGTAATGAACTGTATACGAATCTTGCTGCTGCAGCGGCCTAAGTTAGATTCTCCCCTCATCCGCCCTGCGGGCGGATGAGGAGAGCCAGAATACCCTATTCAAAGCTTTTCCTTTTCTTCTAATGGAATTAAACGCGCTTCTTGTTCTAACATCACCGGTATCCCTTCGCGGATTGGATAGGCCAAACGATCGAAACGACAAATCAATTCATTCTCTTTAAGCAGCAATTTACCCTTGCAAAGTGGGCAAACTAAAATTTCTAGCAAACGTTTATCCACGAGGTTCTCCTTGTGTTATTTGGTTGCGAATATAAACAGGTAAGGCTTCAGCAGCACTAATTGGCTTGATTGCCCCAGTCAAGGCGAGGCGGATCATCGCTTCTGCCTTGGGATAAATAGTTAAATGGTTGTTAATTTTTGCCTGTAATTCTGGTGTCAGCTGTTGCAGATACGACTCATAACCAACCCCAGCCAAGACTATAGGATTTTCAGCAGAAGGGACGATATCCACCGCCGCCGATACCTCTTCGGTCACTATTATAGCCTGCTGATGAAAACAGCCCCAATACAGTTGGTTCATACGCGCATCAAGAACAGCTAACACTGAAGTGTTGGGCGCAAGCTCGCTACTATAAAAGGCTTCGTTTGCAATAGCAGCAAGACTACTGACTGGATAGAGAGGGAGATCTTGGGAGTAAGCCAGCCCCTTAGCCACACTACAAGCAATCCGTAGACCGGTAAAACTTCCGGGTCCCTGACCATAAACAATAGCATCTAGCTGAGCTAAACCCATACCAGCCTCTGCTAAGAGACCTTCTATCATAGGAAGAATCAAGCGCGCATGGCTACGCTGAGCGCCCTGCTCTTCGCTTCGTAATTCCCCATTTATATTCAGGGCAACAGAGGCACAGTCTGTCGAGGTATCAATTGCCAGCAGATTCATTTTTCAAAGCCAATTCATCAATAAAGGTCAATACTCTTTGTTCATCACGGGTTTTTGGTAAGGATGGCAAGCTGGCAAAGATATGGCGACCATATTCCCGTCCCGTTAGGCGTGGATCGGCAATCATCAATACACCACGATCACTGGCATCACGAATCAGGCGGCCAACACCTTGTTTTAAGGCTAGGACTGCATTAGGTAGAGACAACTCATCAAAACCAGACAAACCACGCAATTTAAAATAAGCCATTTTGCCACGAACAACAGGGTCGAAGGGATTTGCAAAAGGAAGTTTATCAATAATCACGCAAGACAGGGCTTCCCCCTTTACATCAACACCTTCCCAAAAAGTCGCCGTACCTAATAAAACCGCATTACCAAGTTGTCGAAAACGAGCTAATAAAATAGGCTTCGCTTCCTCACCTTGAATCAAAAGCGGGTAGTTTAAAGTATTGGCCAGCTGTTGAGCAACCAATTTTAAAGCGCGATGACTGGTAAACAAGAAAAAGCAACGTCCTCCACAAGCTTCTATTACAGGCAAAGCCTTCTCTAATAATAAGGTATAGTAACGAGCATCCTTCGGATCAGGCAGCCCTCGGGGCAGATAAAGTAAGGCCTGTTGCTGGTAATCAAAGGGGCTGGGTAGAGAAAGTGTTTTTGCTGTAGTTAGTCCAAGAGGTTTGGTAAAACAATCAAAAGACGAAGCCATCGTCAGAGTGGCAGAAGTAAACACATAGGCACTTTGCTGACGCTCTAAAAGTGCTTTGAATGATTCTGCAACCTCAAAGGGGGTCGAGTGAAAAACCAAGGTATGTTTAAAACGCTCTACCCAGCGAATTTGTGCCTGATCACTCTGTTCGAAGTGTAAAATCAAGTCCCTTAAATCATCCAACCGTTTTAGACAGCGATTAAGACCTGGGTTATTTTCTGGTTCCGCAGCATTAAGGCAACTCAGTAACTCATCAATCAGAGCTTGCAAAGCCAGCCAAGCCTCGTTAAAAGCCTTACCCGACCTTATCGCCTCCCAGGCAACACGCTCCTCACTCTTGGGTAGAGCTAATAATAGTTGATCAATCACCTGATCAGTTTGCAAACTGAGTTGCTTGAGAGGTTGATTAGCCAGATCCAAAACAGGCCATTCCCGCAGCAAATCATCAACCAAGTCACGGAGCTGTCGGGTACCAATACGCTCACCATTAAAATTTGCAGCAATCTCGGCTAATTGATGCGCCTCATCAAAAATAACAACGTCTACCCCAGGCAAAAGTTCACCAAAACCCTCTTCCTTTAAACGGGAATCTGCAAAAAACAAGTGATGATTAATCACAACGACATCAGCATCTAGAGCCCGCTTACGCGCTTTTACTAAGAAACAATCCTGATAGTATTCGCATTCGCTACCTAGACAATTATCGACTGTAGAAGTTACATAGGGCCAAACTGGAGAATCCTCACTAATTTCTGGCAATTCAGACCGCTCGCCATCACTAAGCTGGGGCAATTTTTCCCGTACATGCAAAATTTCCTGCGCGCATTGAGGGCTGACAAAACGCCCTTCCTCGGCGTGCAAGACAATCCGATGACGGCAAAGATAATTAGCACGGCCTTTCAAATTTTGTACACGCACTGATAAGCCTAGTGCGCGCACCAGCATTGGTAAGTCTTTTTGGAAGAGCTGATCCTGAAGTGTTTTGGTCGCAGTGGAAATAAGTGCCTTTTTGCCATTTAGCAAACAGGGAAGCAAGTATGCAAAGGTTTTTCCAGTACCTGTTCCCGCTTCAGCAACCAAGGTTGATTTTTCGGCAATTGCCTCAGCAATTGCCGTAGATAATTCGATTTGTGCCTGGCGCGCCACAAAACCAGGAATAGCGGTGGAAAGCCGACCTTTGTCACTTAGTGCACGTTGACAATGTGTAGCCACATCATCAACGAGCTCAATTACTTCTCCCACTCTTTTTGCAGGTATTGAAGCTTGTCTTCGACACCTTCCCAATCTTTGGCATCTTCAGGGGCTTCTTTCATGGAAGTAATATTTGGCCAGGTTTTGGCAAGCTCTGCATTGAGCTCTTTAAAGTGTTTCTGAGACTCGGTTAAATCATCTTCGGAGACGATCGCTTGCACCGGGCATTCTGGCTCACAGAGGGCACAATCGATGCACTCATCAGGATGAATTACCAGGAAATTAGGGCCTTCATAGAAACAATCTACTGGACAAACTTCGACGCAATCGGTGTATTTGCACTTAATGCAACTTTCAGTAATAACAAAGGTCATAAATACGCTCTGAATTTATAGAAAAACAAAGGCCTATTAAAACATAAATCTCATTATTCTCGCTAGATCTTTGATTGGATAGCCCTCCCCCAGCAAGAACAAAATAGAAATTAAAAAGAACATTTGGTCTATAATTTAATCAAAAGTCCGTTATAGGTTATCACTATGAGCATTACCGTTTTTACATGGAAGGATGCTAACAAAGGATTAGGATATAAAAGAGCAGTCAGTGCATTGATGTTTGGTGGTAACGTTGGGCATGCTGCACTTGAGGTTACATGGCCGGCTGATGAAGCGGGTAAGGCTCTTGCAAAAAAATATGGCGATGACGATGGGCTTGTCATTGGTAAACGAACAGAGACCATCCCTGTAAAGCAAGAAGACGGAAGTTATAGAGCAGTAAAGGGGGTCGTTTATTTCTCCTACTTCAGTTGGTGGCCAGGCCATGCCAATGGCCATCACATTAACACCTTCCAAGACGACCAAGACAGTGAATGGGAAAACGAGCCATCAAGGCCTATAGCTCCACGATTCAAAGAGTTTATTTTTGGTGAAACCGAAGTCCCCAATGTCAATAAGACGACAGTAAAGGGGGTCTTTACTCGAGAGAGGGAGGTCGAAAAACTTAGACACATTGTTCACCCCTCGCTAGAAGAAGACTTTGATGATGATCCAGCCTATGAATCGCTTTGGGTGGAAAGGGAAGATCTTCTTGCAGAGCTAAACAGGCTCCAAAACAAAGCAAATATTTTTAGGACTGAAATTGAATCAGCAGCAGTGGAAGGAAGAACGCCTGATCTCAGCCTAAACCTCACAAACGAGGAATATGACAGAATCGACACAATAAATAAAGAAATCAATAGCGTCAATCGGCAAATCCACTATTGTAGACAGGATTTTCAAGAGCGTTTCAAGTCAAGCGGGCATGAGCCAGATTACATCACTACCATGCCAACAGACAGAGATAACAGCAGTTTGACCCATACCCTAAATACCGAAAAAATATTAGATGAAATGGCAGCCTTATCAAGAAGCGATCAAGCCTATGATTTTACAAAACTCAATTGCTCAACAACTGCTGGCAGAGTTTTACGAGCAGGCATTGATGATAGGCTCAGTTCAGCAATGCGCGAAGATGGCGTTAGAGTTGATAAATTGGCAAAAACCTATATTGTAACGCCAACTAACTTAAAAGTTTTCGCTAGTAAAATAAGGAGCGAAATTACTCACTTAGCCTCCAATGCTGCTCGAGTAGTAGACCAGGACAAGCGAGCCTCTGTCACCACGGATCTAATTGAAGAAGATGATTTGGATCAGGATGATCAGCAGCAATTACGCGGGCATTCCCTTTGATTAATCGGTTAAGACTTGTTCGCTTGTAATAGGCCACCCCGGTTCCTCTAACATAGCCTGTCATCCTGAGCGCCCTAACCCCATAAGGGCAAACATCGATAAAGACCTCGTCATCCCGAACATGGTGAGGGATCTCCGGGATTAGCACAGTTCTACACTTAGGAGATGTCTCTCTACGTTCGACATGACGTACGTCTTTGGAAGCGTAGCGAAGGATCTTCGGGATTAGCATCTGCCACATTCAGGAGATCCTTCGCTACGCTCAGGATGCCGGAAGGAGAGTGACCTATTACTTCGCTTTGTCAGAGTAGCAGGCACCCCCATCCCGAATTCCCGCGATCTATGCCGCGGGAACCCGATAGAGCGTTATTGACAACCACAGCTAGGTGATTGGCTACCATCTTTGCACATTTGATACCCAGTCGCTTTATTACATTGGGCTACCCCACCATGGTTTGAACAACATCCTTTTGCACTTGATGTGCTTTTGGGAGTAGTTTTAGTTACTGGGGCAGTGGTAGTAGCTGGTGTTGTGGTAGATGTCGATTTAGATTTAGTCTTGTTAGTTGATGTAGTTGCTGGCGAGGTAGTAGTGCCGGCTGGAGTTGTTGCGGCTTTAGACTTAGGAGTCGTCGTAGTTGTGCTTTTTCCTTGTGTACATTTACAAGATGGAGAAGGGGTACCATCTTTACACATTTGGAAACCTGTCGATTTGTTACAGGAGGCTACTCCTCCATGCCCCGCGCAACATGCTGCATAAACGCCTGCTAAGGGCATCAGAAATAAAGCAAAAGCAATCATAAATTGATTGATCCTGCTGAATTTTATATTTTGCATTTTGAACTCCCTATCTTAAATTGACATAAGTAGTACAACCTCTCATTTTACGACAGCAAAATCCTAGCAGCTCAATCCTTTGCTAGTTTCCTTCCTTATCATTAAAACCAAAGAGTCCTTTTACTTTATTAAAAATGTTTTCTGCTTCAGCCTCAAACTCTCCCAATTTTTGGACAATTCCCAGTTCTTCTTCATCGAGCTGAAGGCCCTTTTTACTCAATGCTTCCTGGGGATTAGTCTTTAACTCATTCAAAAAGCTGGGATCACTTCTTATGGCTTCAACAACCGCCAGAATTTGGGGGCTTTGGCCAGCTAGTGTTTTTAGATCCATAATATTGCTCCTTTACGGTTTCAAAATTAACTAATTTTAATACCATTAGTTTCTTTTATGTTCATTATAGACTTAAAAAACTAGTTAGGAGTTAGCAAGATCAAAGCAATGAAGCTATATCACTACACCAAAAGAAAACGAAAATTCTTCTGTATCTCATTCAAACTAAATTTATTCAGGAAGAGTGAAAAACTCATCCAGGCGCTAAGTGCCGCAAGATCGCGAAATGGTGGGGGTAAATAGACTGGTGGTGCCAAAAAGCCTCTATCCCTTAATTCACCCAAAAGTGGCAAATCATCCAATACCAGTTTACCAGTGAATAATAGCGGTATTGAGTCGATATGGCGCTGGCTGATAGCAAAACGCATGTAATTATAAATCAGCAAAAATCCTTTGGCATAAGACAAATCCTTGGTGAAAGGGCCACCCTCAGGCGTAGATCCTCTGAAAATACGGACTGCTTGGTTATAACTATCCTCTTCAGTCAAACCGCAATCGATGAAATAACGATAAATATCAAGAAAATTCGCGCCCTGCCTTACCTTATCTAGGGCAATCACCCGATTAGTGATTTTACGTACACGCCCTGGATAAGACGAAAAAGTAACAACCTCGGTGATTACTGCCAAACCTTCTTGAATGACACTACTTGAAGGAGAGCCCTTGGACAGAAAGAAGCAATAGGGTTGCATGGCGCCATTCAGGGTTGTACCAACATGCACCCAACCTTCGTGTACTTCAAGGTACTTAAGATCACGCTCAGAGAACATTGCCTGCTGGCTAAGCTTAATGCTATCCGCTCCTGCGGAAGCATCAGCCACCATTCCATCACTAACCATCACCGTTACTTTGCCTGGATGCTGATCAAAGAAATGGCCTAAACGTTCCTGCAAAATCTCCTGTGCCTGTTTAGGGGTGTAGTGCTTAATATCGGCCTCTGATTGCAGCTGCACATCAAGTGCAGTGAGCACATCAAATAACAGAGTCCCTAGTTCAGATAAACGCGGCCCGCCAGGATAGAAGGCATCATCGGGGCTGCCATAGAGTTCCGTTGCTAATTCACAAAAGGTGTTAGTACCACGCACAGCAAGCATACGCGCTGCTTGTGAATACTCTTCGCACTGGCGTTTTATCAAGCGAGTAATCGGCGTATATTGGCCAAGCTGATTCTGGGCATCGCGTAAAATCAAACGAAACTCTTCTTGCTTTTCCTGAGCATTAAAAGGTAAAGGCCTGTTCTGGTAATAAGACTGGTCAACAACAGGTAAGCGTTTTGCTTTATTTTGAAAAAAATCCTGCCTTATCGAATCATCCCATTTAATACTGTCCAAAATGCGTATTTGACTTTGCGCCTCAACGATGCGCTTCGACAATTCCTGGATAATAACTAATTCATCTGATTCTGATATTGACATAGTCACCAACTGTTAGTTAGGTTCTTGCTTTACCTCTGGAGCAGATGGCGGAGCTATACTGACCAAAGGGTTTTGATTCTGTGACGGCAAATCATAAAAATGACTGATATTAGAATCAGTCAATGGAGAAGGAACGACAACCCCTACTCCATTTCGGCTCTGTAAATATTGTTTATCACCATTAGAAGCAAATTGCGAGCAAGCGGCTAAAGGCAGCACGGAAATAAGAAGTAAACCAATTTTTTTCACAACAAAATCCTCATTATCCTAAAAAACACAGTTTTCTAGGGTTTATACAAGCTGTAAGGTACGAAGTACATGCTCTAAAGCGCTATGATGCTCCGCTGACAAACTTGTCAGGGGCAATCTTAATTCATCACTCACTAAGCCCATTTTATACAATGCCCATTTCACAGGAATGGGATTAGCCTCGACAAACAATAACTGATGCAAAGGCATCAATTGCTCATTCAGACGCAAACAACTCGCCTGATCTTCATCTAAAGCAGCATCACAAAGTTTAGCCATTTGCCTTGCTGCAACATTCGCTGTTACCGAGATTACCCCTTTTGCCCCAGCTAGCATCCATTGTGCTGCAGTGGCATCGTCACCACTATAAACATCCATAGCGCCTTCAGATAAGCGAAGTATTTGTTGCAGGCGAGTCATCTGCCCCGTAGCTTCTTTGATACCAATTATATTAGAAATCTTAGAAAGCCTTGCCACCGTTTCAGGCAATAAATCACAAACAGTACGGCCTGGAACGTTATAAAGGATGATAGGCATAGCCACTGAATTAGCAATATGGCTGTAATGCTGATAAAGGCCTTCCTGGGTTGGTTTGATATAGGCAGGGGTCATAATTAAGGCTGCGTGAGCACCACACTCCATAGCCGCATTAGTCAATTCGATACAATCCTTTGTCGAATTCATCGCTGTTCCTGCGATCACGGGGATTCGCTCGCGAGCCTGCTCGATAACCGTTTTGATAACTAAGAGTTTTTCCTCATGCGACAAGGTACCAGCCTCGCCTGTTGTCCCTGCGGCAACGATAGCATGTGTTCCTGCTGAAATATGAAATTCAACTAATTCACGCAAACGGGGAATATCGACTTTATCCTGATAAATCGGTGTAACTAGAGCTACTATACTTCCTCGAAACATAACGCCCTCTTTTCATGAAAACAATTTGCCAATACTACTGGTGGATGAATAATTTCTCAAGCCAAAAAATCTTTCTTAGAAAAACATATTGATTAATTTTTAAACAAAATTATTTTTTTATACTAAACTTTCATTTGAAGGAAACAATATAACTCAAGGAAATCAATATGAAAAAAATCATAGCACCCATTGCCTTTGCAGGTTTCGCAATGATTACCCTTAGTGCTTGTACTTCAACTCAGGTTGGAACAGCTGCTGGTGGAGCTGCCGGAGCTGGGCTAGGCTATGCTGTTACCGGAGGTAGCGCTCTGGGGACTGTCGTTGGCGCAGGAGCAGGCGCTTTGATAGGTAATCAGATAGGCCAAGAACAAGATAGAAGGTATTACTATAATAGACCTTACTATTACTACTAATACTCTGATTCAGGCATTCCCGCGGTTAAGCCGCGGGGCTCACGTTACCTCAAAACCGTTCGGGCTGAGGAGGCCTTTAGACCGTCTCGAAGCCTGTCTATAGTGGCGCTTCGAGACATGTGCTTACGTACATTCCTCTCAAAGAACGGTTTTCATTATTTCCTTCACTTAAGTGTGGAGAAAAGGTGTCCGAATGATAGATGAGGGGCTTCTGATTCGAAGTTCTTTCCTGATATTTGCCCCAAAGGGGCTGAGTTGCTCAGCGCGAACGAATATAAATATCCATAATTGACGTTAGCGGCTGCGAGGATGCTGTAAAAATACATCAAGCAAATTTCAACAAAGCCTAAAGCAAAATAGCATTTTAAAGTTTCTTGGGTATATACTTCTTAAATCAATCATTAAACAGGGATAGTCATCATGCGTCTAAAAAATAAGGTTGCTATTGTCACAGGTGCTGCAAGTGGTATTGGAAAAGAGATCGCTCTGCTTTATGCCCGCGAAGGTGCCAAGGTTGCTATTGCTGATCTCAATCTTAATCAAGCCCAACAAGTTGCAGATGAAATTAATGCTGAAAATGGCCAGGCAATGGCTGTTGCAATGAATGTCATCGACGAGGACGATGTCAATAAAGGTGTGGATGCCGTTGCTAAGCGTTTTGGCGGTATTGATGTCCTCGTTTCTAATGCTGGTATTCAAATTATTTCACCTATTGTAGATCTCGCTTTTTCTGACTGGAAAAAAATGCTTGCCATTCAACTGGATGGCGCTTTTCTCACTACCAAGGCCTGTCTGAAATATATGTATGCTGCCAATAAGGGCGGTAGCATTATTTATATGGGCTCAGTTCATTCCAAAGAAGCATCCAAACTAAAAGCACCCTATGTAACAGCCAAGCATGGCCTCTTAGGGCTCTGCAAGGTTGTTGCTAAAGAAGCGGCACAATACGGTATACATGCTAATGTGATCTGTCCTGGTTTTGTGCGTACACCTTTAGTCGAAAAACAAATACCAGAACAAGCAAAAGAATTGGGAATCAGCGAGGAAGATGTCGTTAAAAAAATCATGCTCAAAGATACTGTTGATGGTGAATTTACTACTGTGGATGACGTGGCACAAACGGCCTTATTCTTTGCCGCCTTTGGCTCAAATGCACTCACAGGGCAGTCACTTGTCGTAAGTCATGGCTGGTATATGGAATAAACCTGGGAGAATTTAAACATGGATGAGTCACAAATTAGAGAGAATGCTTTTGCGATGCCGTTCTCCAGCCCCTCTTACCCGCGCGGTCCTTATCATTTTACTAACCGCGAATATTTTATAATCACTTATGAGACTGATATTGAGTTGCTTCGCGAAATCGTACCAACCCCTTTGGAAGTCGTGGAACCGCTGGTAAATTTTGAGGTGATTCGGATGCCAGATTCCACTGGCTTTGGTGATTATACTGAATCAGGTCAGGTGATTCCGGTACGTTATAAGGGAAAGGCAGGAAGCTATACACATGCAATGTATCTTGATGATCAACCCCCTATTTCCGGTGGCCGTGAAATTTGGGGTTTCCCCAAAAAATTAGCGCAGCCCACATTAAAGGTTGAGAAAGAAACACTTATCGGTCTGCTCGACTATGGCAGCTGTCGCGTTGCAACAGCAACCATGGGTTTTAAATATGAGCGCTTAGATAGGGAAGCGGTTGCTAAATCAATGTCGGCACCTTCTTATTTATTAAAGATAATTCCCCATGTTGATGGCACAACCCGCATTTGTGAATTGGTCGAGTATCAATTGGAAAATGTCGTTGTGAAAGGAGCCTGGACTGGACCTGCTCGTTTGGAGCTAACTCACCATGCTTTAGCGCCGCTGGCACACTTACCCGTTAAGCGAATTGTCAAGGCTGTACACATCTTGACTGATTTGACCTTGCCCTATGGCCGTGTTGTGCATGATTATCTTAGATAGGAGTATATTCATGAGCCCCTCTCTACCGCGCGTAGCGTGAGGGAGGGGGTAGGCACACTGCCGTTAAGTTAAGGACGGTTTTGTCATTCCCGCGAAGGCGGGAAACTATTTCTAGCTAAGCACAGTGCCAATGTAGAGATGGTTTCCCGCCTTCGCGGGAATGACAAATGCCCTTAAGCACCCTAGCCCTCTCCCCCACGCTGCGCGCAGTTGAGAGGGGGCAAAAAGCTTTTAGGTTAAAGTTAGTTAAAGAAATCTTGGATTATTTCAATTAGTATTGAAAAATCAAATGGATAGCGTTTTTAGGGATTGAGAATGGTTATTTTGATTGGTTATCTCGTTATTTTATTGTCTGTATTTGGTGGTTTCGCTTTAGCTGGAGGACATTTAGCTGCAGTCTTTCAGCCAGTTGAGTTATTAATTATTGCCGGAGCCGCTCTAGGTTCGCTGATTGTGGGAAATAGTGCCAGTGTTTTAAAAGCGATTGCTAAGGCATTACCTGGTGTTTTTCGAAGTCCAAAATCGTCTAAAGTGTTATATAAAGACTTATTGGGTCTGCTTTACGCCTTACTCAATAAAGCTCGCCAAGAAGGTTTAATGTCTCTGGAAACTGATGTTGATGAGCCAGCTAACTCTACTATTTTTAAGAACTATCCCCGATTGTTGGCCAAACATCATCTTATCGAATTCATCTGTGATTATTTACGCCTGATGATTACCTCGAATATGCAACCTTTCCAACTAGAATCATTGATGGATAGCGAAATTGCTACCTTTCATCAAGAGGAGCTCATCCCGGTTAATGCTATCACCAAGCTGGCTGATGGTATGCCAGCCTTTGGTATTGTTGCGGCGGTCTTAGGGGTAGTACATACCATGGAATCAATTAACCTTCCGCCTGCAGAGCTTGGAGTGTTAGTTGCTCATGCCCTGGTGGGAACCTTCCTGGGGATTTTGCTGGGCTATGGTTTTATTGGTCCAATCGCCAGTGCTATGGAGCAACGGGCAGATGAAGCGCTGCTCATGATGAATTGTATTAAAGTAACACTCTTAGCCAGCCTGAATAATAATCCACCTCTGATTGCCACAGAATTTGGCCGCAAGGTCTTATTGTCATCGTCAAGACCAACTTTCAATGAGCTTAATGATGAAATTAAACCGGCTAAGTCAGAAGCAGAAACCCCAGCGGCTTAAGTATTAGATAAAAGTAGCCTGCCTAAACCCAGGGGGCTATATAGAATCTTGGTGAAAGTTTGGATTTGAGCGCTGGTTGCGAGAAAAGCAGACTTTCGGTGAATAGGACCTAAGAGCTTACGGAAGTTATGTCTACGAATACAGATGCTGATGGCAAAAAAGACTTGATTGTCATAAAGAAAACGATAAAAGGTGGCCATGGCCATCATGGTGGCTCATGGAAGATTGCTTATGCAGATTTTGTAACCGCGATGATGGCCTTTTTCCTTCTCATGTGGCTTGTCGCCTCATTAAACAAAGCGCAAAAAGATGGTCTGAGTGAATACTTTAAGCAGCCTTTTCGTATTGCCATGATTGGTGGCGATAGCATGGGTTCTCGGGCACAAACGATTAATGGCGGCGGCGACAATTTAGATAAACATGACGGCCAGGTTTCCGCTGAGCAAACGGCTGATGGTGAAAAACCTAAGGTTGCGGATGAGAATAAACAAGCTGAAATGAAGCAGTTAGAGCAATTAAAGTCAAATATTATGCTCACCGTTAACAATGACCCTACCCTTGCAGACCTGAAAAATAGGCTTTTAATGGATGTTGTTTCAGAAGGGTTACGTATCCAATTAATAGATAACAAAAATCAACCCATGTTTCCCATGGGTAGTGATGAAATGGATCCGGCCGTACAGCCGATTCTTGATAAAATTGCCAAACTGCTAGCTACAGTGCCTAACAAGGTGAGTATTCAAGGTCATACGGATGGCAATCCTTACAATAGCCCTGACGATTTAACAAAGAGTAATTGGGAATTATCAACCCAACGCGCCAATGCAGCCCGCCGTGCACTCATCCAAGCGGGCATGCCGGAAGATAAGGTGATGCAGGTAACCGGCTTTGCTTCCACTGTATTACTTGATAAGACCAATCCTCTAAATCCTAATAACCGTCGTATTAGTATTATTGTGATGAAAAAGGCGTCTGAGGATAAGCTGATGAAAAACGATTGAAGGGCTCGCCTTGCTAACCAAATCAAAAGCACTACGCTTCGTGCTCTTCCTAGGTTTTGTCAGCCTATTTGCTGACATGACCTATGAAGGAGCACGCAGCATTACCGGGCCTTATTTAGCCTTATTAGGGGCTAATGCAGCCATCGTGGGCTTTGTTGCCGGTTTTGGTGAATTCATCGGCTATGCCCTACGCCTTTTCTCAGGTTATCTAGCCGATAAAACTGGCAGATATTGGACGATTACCATCATTGGCTATGCCATTAACTTACTAGCAGTGCCACTCTTAGCCTTAACGAATCACTGGTGGACGGCAGCCATCTTGATTATTAGTGAACGAGCAGGACGAGCCTTACGAATCCCAGCACGTGATGCCATGCTGTCCCATGCTGGCCCTAAAATTGGGATGGGATGGGTCTTTGGTTTGCATGAAGCGATTGATCAAATTGGCGCGATGCTTGGCCCCTTGATTATCGCGTTAATCTTGTATTACCAAGGCAGTTACCAGCAAGGCTTTGCCATCTTATTGATACCTGCCTTAATTGCCCTAACCCTATTAACCCGCGCTAGATGGCTCTATCCCCACCCCCATGAATTGGAAGCCCATCAAGATAACTTGGATCCTCAGGGGATGAAAAACGCCTTTTGGCTCTATCTTCTCGGTGCTTCACTAATAGCCGCAGGCTATGCCGATTTTCCCTTGATTGCCTATCATTTTCAGAAAACAGGGCTTTTATCACCGGTATGGATTCCGATTTCCTATGCCATAGCAGTCGGCCTGAACTCTTTAACAGCCCCCCTCTTTGGTCATCTTTATGATCGTAAGGGCTTTATTGTATTAATCATTGTCTCCCTGCTTTCCACCTTCTTTGCCCCCTTAGTTTTTTTAGGAAATTTCCATCAAGCCTTGCTTGGCATTATCCTCTGGAGTACCGGGGTAGGCGCTCATGAATCCCTAATGCGAGCTATCGTAGCCAATATGACTCCAAAGGAAAAACGCGGTTCTGCCTACGGTATTTTCAACACAGGCTTTGGTATCTTTTGGTTTTTAGGAAGTTTTGCCATGGGCTTACTTTATGATAAATCCATTCCACTTTTAGTAGGTTTTTCAATCGCCATCCAGCTTTTAGCTCTCCCCTTGTTATGGCTTGTTAAGAAAAAGCTATAGCCTCACTATTATTATTGAGTAGGTCATTCCCGCGAAGGCGGGAATCTATCCCAACATTAGCACTGTGCTTCTTAGAAATAGTTTCCCGCCTTCGCGGGAATGACACAACCTCCCTTAATCTATAATTAAAAAAAGCAAGCTGGAGTATAAAATGCCTCTGTGTTACCGCCAGGCAAATTTAAATAGCTATCCTAAAATACTTGAGCTGAGTCATAGTCATGTCAGCTTGGGTGATTTGCACGGCAACGCCCTTAAATTAATTTATAGCTTGATTGAAGAAGGCTTTCTGCACATAAACAGGGAAGACTATGACATCCTAAAAACAATTTATTTCAAACCAGTCCAAGAGCTGACCGAGAAAGACCTTTCTGAATTTAAGCAAATTATTCAAAAAGCTAACATGAGTAAAAAACGAGCCCTTACACTGATTGGCGATGACTTAGCTGATCGCGGACAAAATGACTATTTCACCCTATTGGTCTTGCAAAAATTACAGCTTGAAGGGATTAACCTGGAGGTTCTTCTCTCCAATCACGGAGTCGAATTTATTCAGGATTATGAGAGAGAGCAATTTAGCGGACACTATGATTTGGGAGCTGGGCAAGGAGAATCCCTTTGGAATATGTATTATTTAATTCGCCAGAATCTAGTCGATGAACATGAAATACGAACTATTGTTGAGCAGTCTTACCGGCCATTGATAAAAGCCCTTAATTATACAGTCTCCTTGCCTAATGAACTGACCCTCTTTTCACACGCACCAATCGGGCTTGAAACAGTTAAGGCCATCGCTGAAAAATTTAACCTACCCTATCTCGACACCCATCTTAGCGATCTTATAAAGACAATTGAGGCAATTAATAGCCTGATCCAACAGGTATTAAAACAAAATAAACTAGCCCGACTCATCAAGGCAGAAGGCTCAGCAGACCTGAGGTTTCCTATTCCACTTATCATTCCTCTGCAACGATTGATCTGGAATCGTGCTCTGGGTAATGAACTAGTAACCAGGCCAGCCGGCCATTTCAAAGTGAGATTTGTGCATGGCCATGTTGGCCCGCAAAGTATATTAAAGAACGGCCATGAGGTTCTTCCTGACCATGAGAATCTGGATAATTTATTTGGTAAAGCCCCTGAATTAAGAAAGACCGACTCTCGAGTAGAACACTTCAGCAGACAGAGTTCTGAGCTCACAGCCAAAGAGCTAGACAAGCTATGGCCAGATAGACAATAGCAAACAAAAGCCAATTTACTTTTTTCGATATCAGATATCAAAAGCATCGATTACACAAATATTGAACACAAAGATAACAGTAATAGGCCACGTCCCTCCTTGTCTCAGCGCTCTGGATGACGTTGCATTAGGGTGATAGGGCTGACCTATTACCAAAAACACGCCAAAAAGACAAAATTTTGACGAAAACAAGTAAATACGACATTTTTTTGACGTTTTTAGGGCTATTTTCATAGAACATCCATTGACTAAATAGATAAAAATATGCACAATTGCCAGGCTTATTTTATCTATTAGGTATTTATGAAAATCTACTTTACAACCATACCAGGCTTAGACCCATCACAAAGTTGGGTGTACGACACAAAAACCGATCGCGCAACACAAGCTCTCCCCTCTGATTTACAACAGGCTAATTCAGACAAACCAACAACACTACCTGTTGGAATAACAATAGAAAATCAGCAACTAGTGATTAAGGATTTAACAAGCTTTGCGCAAACCTATCCCTATACAACAAAACGCCCGCTTGTTAAACAGACTTCCAACAAGTTAAAGCCAATTTCTGAGGATATCGCTCCCTCTGATAGTTCTTATGCAACAACCGACACTTTTTTCAAAACCAAACGCTCCCAAAGTAATTCGCGCAGTTCTTCAGAGCAACACAACTCAGCAAGCTCTAGTGTGGTTATTTCTGGCTCAGACAACAAACTAACATCAACTAAATCAAAGGCACGCATAAGACTAAAAGCAGGTGATTATCCTCCCTCACTTCTATTAACTGATTTAATTAGTAGTGAGTTTAATGTCAATTTAAATGGTGAAACGCTGGCCTACCGCACCCTGCTCAAGAAGGCAGCTGAGCCACCACGCAAAGCGCATTTTCTGCGAGATGATAGATATTTTATTGAACGCCCTAAAGCCACTCTGCAACAGCAGCAATTGAAAGTGCAACTCCTTAATTACATTGAACTAACCCTGGGTTTAATTAATAAATGCTATGAAGACTTTTCTAAATGCGCCCATTTTTCGCATGAGGTTCGCAAAGAAATTACTGATTATTTTTGTCAGTCAATCATGCAGTCCATGGCAAACGGTGACTTTAAAAAAGTGCAAACTGAGTACCAAAGCGAAGCATATAAAGCCTATGACGCACTTTTTAGGGGTAATCAGGATAGCCACGATTTGTTTAATGGCAAAATATTTGCGCTGAGAGTTGAGGCCTTACAATGGAACTGGTTCGCCTTAATCGATAAGAATGTTCAACTCAATTTATCAACTGCTTGCTCTTTACATAGAGATACCCAAGAGGCTCTTGAAGCCTTTAAGCACTACCTTTTGCATGATTCACAAAAGGTCGCAAGGGAATCAATTGGCGAAACCCTAAAGCAAATGGCAACTGTCCTGCATCAATCCATTATTTTTGAGCAGGAACAATCCAGCATTACTCAAGAATACCGTAAGTCTTGTGAGAAAAAGGAAGAAACTATTATCTATGGTTATTATTCACTAACAGTTCTTATTAATAAATTGTTGGAGTCACATCTAAATCCAATGCCGCATGATTTCCACCTTGTTATTCAAAAGGACATTGTTTCTAGGATCCTTCGCAGCATCATTCTGAAGATTTCTGCTAATCCAGCCTTTACTAATAAAAACCATGGCTCTTTAGTAGCCCAGATAACACATTATAGTAATGAGCTATACATCCATGCTGATTGGTCTGAAAAAATTAAAGCCTGTCTTGCTGACATTGCACTAGAAAAGAAATTCCAGGGAAAAACAGCTAAATTTAACTCAGGCTCACTCTCATTCTCATCACTAGATCTTTGCAAAAAGGCAGTAGTCGAGCAGGTTGATCAGAAAGTCTATGACTGCCTTGAATCCTTATTAGGCGCCTGCCTTCTCACCGTTCAAGAAAAAACGTTCAAGATATAATAATGCTTATCCCTTTTCCTTATCTGGGGAAAAGGTAATAGGCCATGTCCCTCCTGGTCTCAACACTACGTCATCCTGAGCGCAGCGAAGGATCTCCTGAATGTGGCACCGTGCTAATCCCGGAGATCCTTCGCTGCGCTCAGGAGGACGTGGCGTTGGGGGGACAGGGCGTTCAATTACAGACACTTATGTAGATACCTATGGGTCAAGCCGCCGGAATTCAATACTGGGGTAGGGGTGACCTATTACGGGAAAAGGGATTGCAACTTTTACGTCCTTATAGTTGCCAGCCTGCCTCATTATTAGTAATATTTTCTAAAAGATATTCTATTTGATCACAAGGAGTATAAAGTTATGTCCAAGAAACATGATGCTTCCGCTACCAAACCAATAGATATTCCACCTAGACCTAAGCGTTATGATGACTACCAAAGCGTCCCCCTTCATGGAAGCAAAAGCCCTATCTTTTTTCACTCACCTGATGACCTTGAAGAAGAACAAGTGCGAGAAAAAATCAGAAAACTAATGGAAAAGCGTTATGGTCAAGACATAACAACTGAAGAAGCTGGTACTAGCCCTCGACAACTATCTTAAATACCGTGGGCTGAGCCTCCGATGCCTAAGTGCCGCGGCTTGAATGTGGAGTCTATAGCAAAGCGAAATCCCAGAGTAGTGAATTTAAATGAAACCTTGATGCAGAGCAGCGTAATCAAGGTTTTCCTTAGATAAGAGGTGGGGGGACGTGACCTATTACGAAAGCTGTGTAAAAAATGCTTTTCGTTAATGACACTATCTCGGTGAAACTAGAGAAAAAGACTCTGGCTCAAAGGTTTGACCCATTTTTCCAAGAACCAGCCTTGTAATTTCGTCACTTAGTTCATTACGAAATGCTTGCTGGGTAGAAGCATCAGCAAATCCTAGGAAAGGCCCAGAATACAGTTCATGGCTAGTACTAAGTGTAGATGTACAGACACCATTAATTTCCTTGAGCTTATTACGCAGATAATTCAGCGTCTCATCAGCTTCGCGTGGGAGGGTTCGCTTAAACTCGCTTTCAAGCTGACTGGGGGTGGCATAGGTCGCTAGAGTTAGCAAAGTATCGAATACACCCTGGCGATTAGCTCTTTCAGTGAGGTCTTCAGTTGTATCAAATAATCTGCGTATATCATCGATAAATTGTTCTACATCATTTTTATACAATTCAATTTTTGCTTGCATTAGGCTTTCTCCATAATCAAGAGACCAGGTTAATTCAGTGAAAGAGTGAGATGTCGCTACCCTGGTCAGGCTTCACTTCCTGAGAGATTGTACTTGTCGCCATGATAATTGGCAATATTTTAGCCACCAAGGAATCTATTTTTCCATCATGTACTATGAGTTGCTTGTTTACTTCTTTCAGGCTGCCATAGTGAGCATAAAGCACCAGCATTTGCATGAGCTCTTTTTCTGCCCCGCTCGATTCACTTAGTTTTTTCTCAAGTTGCTGTGGATCAATCACCTGCATAACGATGCCGCCTCTTGGGTTTTTCTCAATGCTTAGATAAGGTTTATCGTTCTCCCCATTTAAGGCTATTTTATAACCAAAGCCCAGCACAGCGAATAATGAGTCAATTTGAAATACTGTTTTCTTTGATTTGCTGAAGAACAAACTGTCATCACCTTGTGCGTTAACATTGACCCGAGCCTTATTAAAAAAGGAAGTGACTCGCATCAAAGCCCCGGGTTCATTACTTACAGTCAAGGTTTTTTCAACATGAGTATCAACTACTGCAATTAAAGGAGGATTTGTGCCTCTAGGTACATTCGTATCATAAAAGGCTATTCGCGAATTGGGGGCGCAATATTTAATTAGATTGATGCTTGCGGTTTTATGCATAGCAATCAAACTGGAGGTATTGATATGCCGTCCTTTATCAGCAGAACCCGCATCTTCTTTCATCGCTCTGTCATAAGAGCGCTTAACGGCCAGCGACATATCATCCAGACAGGCACAGACCACAATTGAATTCTTATTTTGCTCGACAAGTTCACGATGAGAGGCTTTATAGGTCACACCATCAACAATGACATTAGGTCTTTCCGACTTCTTAGCACGCATGCGCTCCTCAACTAGCTCAGAGACAAGATAAGCGGAATCTTGGGTTCTTACGAAGACCTGCTCAGTTTCCTCTTTTTCAAAATCCCCGGTATAAGGCCTGCAAATACCACGATAATCATCGGTTGCCAGAGATACAAAATTCTTTTTATCTTCGGGAGAAAAATATTGATTGGAAATTGTACTCTTACCACTAGCAGCAGCACCTAGGAAGACATAATCTTTGTTGTCTGCCAAAGGAAAAACAGGCTTTAATTGAAGATTCTTAGCGGCAGCATACTTGGCGAAATGCAGATCTAAAAATTCTCCTACTAGTTCATGAGTCCGTTTTTTAATATATTTATTCCTCTCCATCGCAAAGCAAGAAGCCAGCTTGGTTGTATAACCATGGGTATCGGGTTCAAGCATTGGATAAATTTTCCCCATCTTAGCTTTCGCTTTTTCCAGACATTCCTGGTAAGGCCCTGCTTCGGCTAAGGAATCAAATTCACTGAAGATCTTAGAGCGAATATCAGTAATAGTGGTGCCAGTTTCAGACAAAATTTCCAGGAGCATCTCTTGGGAAAGCACATTCACTTCTTCAACATCAACAGCATAGTCAGTGATTAACCTTGCCGCTATATTCAACAAAAGAGCAGTATCAACTCGAGGTACAAGAACATCGGTTAGCCATTCTTCCTGAGCAATATTAGCATGGTGCAATTGTTCATCAATTGGACCATCCATAAAACCACTTTGTAAAATGCGGTTGTAGTTCTCTTGAATTAATCGCTCTGAGCGGCTCCATCGAGTAAAGGAGTTCAAAGTCAAGACATGTCGCATGCGATACTGACGATTAGCCTCAATTTGAACCTCCAGCAGTCGCCGGGGATCAAAATGAAATGGCTGCTTAGGCAAGCTAAGGGTTGATGGCGGCGTCAGGACAATTCCAGGACGAACCAAGCTCATAGCCAGTTGTTTACTGCCATTTGCAGCTTGGGTAGGTTGAATTCGCACACTAGCTAGTTGCCCTGTATTGGGCTGCTTTGTTGCTGTTGTCTCAGTCTTATGCGATTCGATAATTCCCATAAGCGACTTAGAACTTTTAAGATGGGGGGGCGCAGTCGTTGCCTGATCGTCAGGCTTTGGTAATTTTACGGTACCAACACGCTCAGAATCATGACTTATATTGTAAAAATCAATACCAGCCTGCAATACCTCTCTGGTGAACTCATTAATCCCAGAGATTTCACCGGATAAATCTCCAGGTATTACGCCAAGGATAGTATTGTCTTTGTTATAGATAATCGTCATCACATAATCGCTTGGATCAACATGGGTATAAGCTATTTCACTGTAGGAGTTTTTACCTATGGGATCTAAGAAGTCCTGAGAATTAAAAGCATTCTTTCCGCGTAGGATATAGAGGATTTTCACGTCTTTATTACCGCCAAACCTCATTGCAACATCCAATGATTCAGTCGCTGAGCGGGTTCCATCATTACCAGTGCTAGCAATTTGCTTGGACGCTGTAGCTGAACGTGTTTCATGTTTTTTGAGATTGTTTTCCTGGCCAATTAGCAAATGGCTATCAGCAGAAAACTCACCCCCTCTCGTCATTTTTTTAGCAAAGGTCCGCGTTTTTTCTAAGGTATCTTCTACGTTGCCACCCCTAAAGGTTAGAGGCGCTTGTTGCAATTTTAGATTGTCATTCTCATAACTTTGCAAGGTATAGTGATGGTGGACATTATTTTTCAGCTGAGCCGTTAATTTTTCTTTCAATTGTTCACGCAACACACGAGCTGGAGCCAGCGGCTCATGCGACTCGTTGACTAAATTTACAGGCCCCTGCTGAGTGCTTGAACGAACACGGACAACCGCATCGTTATTAATTAATTGCTGCACAAGTCGCAGCAAATCAAGTTTTAGGTAGCCCGATTGATCTTCGGGATTGGGAAGATAACTTACTACCTTTTTGGAGTTTGAACCAAAAACAACCTTGCTAAGAAAATCATTAAAGTTACCCGCAGTTGAAGGGAAGGTCTCGCCTTCTTTCTGTATAGGATTTTCACCATAATAATCTTTCATCCAAGTCAAATGCTCAGCTAACTCAGCTATTTTTGTATCTAATTTTATATCCTGCTCATGGGCGTCTACTTCAAGCGAAGCAGTTAGGGCTGCTATTTCCCTCATTAAAATTGCAATAGCATCAGCATGGGTTGCAAAGTCCTCATCCATGGGGAAGGCTTGTTTTGCCTTATTGATAGCCGAATTGAGACTTCGTTCATATTCAGAACAAGCCCTTGCAACAATCTGATCTTTCAATACAGGCATATTGCCTTGTTCAACCCATTGATAAATAGAAAATTTGTAGGCCTCATCCTTCACCAAATCTACAGCGGGTAAATGCGAAAGAAAAATATTTTCTGTGGTTTCGCTCTTTAGAAACCCCTGTCCTTTTTCTTTCAATAAGGCAGTATTCCCATTGATAAAATGACCGGTATGCTTACGCTGCTCTGTAATTTTCAAAATAGTGGGTAAATGCTGTTTTAATTCTTCTTCTGTCGTTGTGCGATTGAAAGCAAAACCTAGCTGTTCTTGGCTAAGCCAGCCGCTAGATCTTTGCCCATTGGGAGCAATAACTGTGTATTCCAGCTTGTCATCAACAATTTCCATGTACAGAGTATTCGCTGTTAACTTCTCTGATACAGGTGGCGCTTTTAAAACAAGATTAGTGCTAAGGGATTGCAGAAAATTAGCTAAGGAGTCTTTCGTAAATAGGCTTGGGGGCTGTATATGATCCACTTCCGCACGACCAGCGTTATATTCTTTGGCCAAACTTGCAGTAAATAGTCTTAAAAACTTGTCGAAGAGCGGCTGGGAAATTAGATACTCTATGACCTGAGCATAGTCATCCGTTTCATGGATTTTATTAAAATTGGGGAAATTTTTAGTTAACTTTTTTTGTCCAAGCAACAATTGTGTATAAATCTGATCGAGCTTTTCAGGACTATCAATCCCTGCGGCGAGCAAGACTTCAAGGCTAAGCTGAGTTGACTGTCCATCGCTGATTGCAAGAGCTAATTTTTCGGTAAAAAGGGCATAATCAGGATTGGAGGTCAGCAGACTGAGGATATTATCCAAAATTTGGTTGTTATAAGCCTCTAAACCAATTTCTTGAATCACCTCTTGACTGATTGAAATACCTCTTTCTTTCGCTTCATCGATAATTACTCGAGCAATTTCCGGCGCGATATTATCCCATTGGTAAACCGCTCCAGTCTCTGTCTCTTGATAAGAATGGCTGGTTGCCGATAATTCAATAGCCGCTCGCAGAGTACGGTGATATTCATGACGCGATAGCTCTGTATCTTCGGCCACACCGAAATTAACACGTTGTTTTGCAATAGTCTTAACCATTTATTTATCTCTATAAGCGTAAATAATCGACCCACTGATAAAATTTAGCACATGAAGGTTAAGGATTAATTAAGAGGGGGTTTGCAGGGAGCTAAACAGGCATAACCAGAGCTGTTGAAATAGTATTGCGGCTTTGTAAGAATTATAAGAACTTCACCACCATCGTAAGACCCCGCGGGGATTCGAAGGTTCTGATATCACGAACTCCCGCGGCTTGACCGCGGGATCTCCAAATCCCTGCTAAACTTTAGCTGCCACCAGAAAAGGACTATGACCATGAAAACAAGGCCTGTTTATATCGCCGGGGGTGTAAGAACTCCTTTTGTTAAATCGATGACTAGTTATAGCAATATCTCTACCCAGGATTTAATGATTGCTTCCCTAGCGGAATTAATTAAAACAATGCACCTTGAGAAAAGAATTTTAGGGGATGTCGGTTTAGGTGCTGTAATGAATAGTTCATTTGACTGGAATTTGGCAAGAGAATGCGTCCTTGGTTCTGAGCTGGATCCGCACACACCCGGTTATACTTTACAAAGAGCCTGTGGCACCAGCCTTGAAACGACCTTACAAATCGCTTTGAAAATTGCGAATTTCCAGATTGATGATGGTATTGCTGCAGGGGTAGATACCAATAGCGATCTTCCTATTATGTTTCGTCGTTCCTTCGCACAAAAATTACTTGCCCTAAACTCTGCGAAAGATTTTTCAGCAAAGCTGAAAGTCTTTCTATCCTTCCGGCCTAGTGACTTAAAACCACAGTTCCCTGCCGTTGTTGAACCACGGACAGGTTTGTCTATGGGTCAGCATACTGAAAAAATGGTAAAAGAATGGGGTATCGGCCGTGAGGCACAGGACGAACTAGCCTTTCTAAGCCATCAAAATGGAGTAAAAGCCTATGAAGAAGGTTTTTATGATGATCTCGTTTTTGAATTTAAGGGGTTAAAACGAGATAGTATCTTGCGTAAAGATACCTCTATGGAAAAATTGGCAAAACTCAAACCAGCCTTCGATTTCAGTGGCGCAGGCACCTTGACTGCAGGTAATAGCACACCACTGACCGATGGTTCCTCAGCGGTCTATCTCTTGTGTGAAGAGGTAGCTAAAAAATACGATCACCCTTTGTTAGCACGCTTTGTTGATGCTCAGGTTGCTGCTGTTGACTATGTGCATGGCGAAGGCTTATTAATGGCACCCACCATCGCAGTTTCCAAACTCCTAAAACGCAATAATCTCAGTTTGCAGGATTTTGATATTTATGAAATTCATGAGGCGTTTGAGGGGCAAGTCCTCTGCACCTTAAAAGCCTGGGAATCCGATGAGTATTGTAAACGGGTTCTTCACCGCGAAATGGCCTTAGGCCCTATCGATCGTTCTAAGATGAATATCAAAGGAGGAAGTGTCGCCCTAGGTCACCCCTTTGCTGCAACTGGTACTCGCATTGTGGCTAGCCTGGCTAAAATGTTGCATCAAAGAGGAAAAGGACGCGGTCTGATCTCTATCTGTACGGCTGGTGGGATGGGGGTGGCGGCTATATTAGAAGCCTAGTTGTTTGTAGTCGCTACGCGACAGCTTTATTTCCCCCTCGCCCCCTTGGGGGAGAGGATTAGGCCATTAAGTTAAGGAAGGTTTTGTCATTCCCGCGAAGGCGGGAAACTATTTCTAGCTAAGTACAGTGCCAATGTAGAGATGGTTTCCCGCCTTCGCGGGAATGACAAATGCCCTTAACTTAACGGCACTGAGGGTTGGGGAGAGGGGGTTAAACCAGCCTGCCTAAGCAACCGATTGGTTTTGTAGTCGCTACGAGCAGCGAAGAAGAAACAAAAATTTATCTCAACCCCGGCTGGTCAGGAATCGCCTCATACTCAGATTCAGAAAGTTTTCTTCTTTTACTATCATGGGACTTAAATTTCCCCCAATTTAAATCGCTATAAGGCGCAGGATATTTACTGCCGTTATACTGCACACCGGTACAGGCTGCCCAATGAACAGTCCTTCCACTGAAGCGCTGTAATACAGAAGATAAGCTAAAATAATTTACTTCAGGAACATCGTTCATATCAAAAAGTACTCGCCCAGTCAGTGGCTCAAGAACCCTGGGGTGAGGTGTTTTTTCTGATTCAATCAAGCAAAAATCAGGGACAGTCTTGGGGCCTTTATTCCCAAAAAATCTGGGAAATCGATCGATCGTTTCAACTGTCTTAGCAGTTGTCGTACTTTTTACAACTACTGATTTAGGATCGTAACTCTCATTTTCGATATCCACTCCCAGACTATCCTTTAATGCTCCGCCGAGGCCCGAATAGACAACAACATCGTTATTAACATCGGTTAAATCAATTTCGCCATCTTCCTTCACCCAAACCCCATGCCCGGAACAAACAACATCCGCCGGTATAATACCCGAATCAATCTGGTGCAAAAGCACTACCATATAATCAGTTGCTTCAAGTTTAGCCTTTAGCAACTTTAGTTTTTCACGTATGGGCTCAAGTGAATCAGAATAGGAAGCCAAGGCTGCATTGACGATGCGATAAGTTTCTCTAAGTTGCCACTTTACCATCTCTGCATGGAGGTGTTTCTCTACAGAACGATATTTGACAAACAGATCGTGAACAGCGTTGCCATAATAATCAATCACTTTATCTTGTTGGATCATTACATGTGCATTTGTATTGATAGATTTGGCTGATCGAAAATAGATCTTTTTCTTCTTTTTAAACTCTGACTCAAAGATCTCTAGTAGATCATGTACACATTCATTTAGTTTCATTTTTTATCTAATAAAATTAATTAAACGGATGATTGACAAGCTAATTCTTGGCCCAAGTCGCTCGCAGGTTCTGTTTTCTCTTCCTTAGTACAAGAAAAGAAAGTGAAAAGTGAAAAACAAGAAGGCTGGTAACGCGACAATTCTTCATCAATTAAATCATTTAAGGCCACCTGGGTCCCTGTTCCACCTAATAACCCTCTGATTTGACGAACTATCCACAAGCGGCTGCGTAATTGTCGGATAAATTGTAATTCTGGTGCAGGCTCTTGCTCATCATTACCATTTAACGCAACCTTCATTGTTTGCAAGATCTCTTCGCAAGCACGATGCTTCTGTTGAAATCGAATAAATTGTTTCAAACAAGAAACAGAAAGCTCTTTTCTCATCTTCAGGCTAAGACGATAGTCTTCACCAACATCTCGCATTAAATCAATAAGTTCTTTACCAGTACTAATCTCTTTTGCCCGAGATAGATAATCCGTGCCAAAACGGTAATTAGCAATCGATTCTTTCATTGGCCTTGGTAGGGCTCTATAAGAATCTGTTTTCTCCGCGCCTGCCCTGAGAAGGGATTTAATGGTGAAAAAGGGATCTTGCCTTAGATCTGGAAAATTGTGCTGTCTAGACCTTTCAGCTAAAGCCACTGCAACATCCAGAGGCTTTTCTCCATTCTCATTTGGCACCTCAGCAAACTGGCGAAAAGCTTGCCAGGTTTCATGATGGCGGTAATCTTTTAAGCGAATTGCCACATGTAAGGGTGTATCCCCATCAGCAAAACCATTTCTGGAACAGAGATAATAGTGACGCTTCATATCAGCCAAGATTGTCTCGGATAAAGCCTGGTTCTCATCATCCACGCCTCGTAAAATTTCCCGCTGGATAGACTCAAACTCTGCTGTGGGTAAATTACGTACAAATGAGCGAAAGGCTGGGATTGAAAATAGAACAGCCCTTAATTTAGCCTGCCTTGCTACAACTGCCTGTTGAATTACCGCAAGCTGTGCGCGATCTTTAGCATCATTGGTATCAAAGGCCTTCATTAATGATTGTTTGATAATTTCTGGCGGAATAAGAGTATGTTTATAAAACTCACGCCATTTGGCATGTCGAAAAGACCTCGATCTTGCAAGCTCAGCAAAGGCATTAATATCATCTGTACCTGAATAGACCTTAGCATCGATAGGATTAGCCAGATAACGCTTGGACGTTGGCCAATAATGGTTTTGTGAATCAATTAATTTTGGAAAAGACAAGAGATCCTGAACGGTAATATCGAAGGCATGATCGCCATGACTCCAGCTGGTAATTCGTGAGCCATAGCAAGACATCACAGAGTCGGCTAGCATCAGGTCATTATCAATCTTAAAGAAAACAACAACCATCCGACCTTGCTTTTTAACAAGATAAAAACCGAAGTTCCCTTTATGCAGATCATCTTCTTCCAAGGTATAAGAGCTAGTCAGTACACTGGCCAGAGAAGCCATATCAAAGTCAATTTCACCATCCTTATAACTGCGCCATAGGGTGGAGAAAAAACCTGCAGGGAACTGATCTAAAAAATAAACTGGAATATCTTCAGGCGCTTTTGGCTTAGCTGAGCTGACAGGGAATTGACCCAAAAAATGAGCTTGATTATTTTGAGATTTACTTGGTTCAGCTGATGGTAGCTTGCTGTCAGAGTCACTCTTTTGCTCCCCATCCATGTTTATTGAATAAAACTCAGCGAGACCTTCCCGTCTATGTGCTGCATAGCAATAATGCTCTGAGGCCACACCAATAATCTGGCCAGCCCTATTCCTTACTAGAGCCTGTTTTGGCGTTAAATCAGGTAATAGAAAACGACCCGCCATAGCACTAAACCCCACTTCAAAGCGGGAAAAGTTCAAATCAGCGTGTTTGTTTTGCTTATAAATTATTTTTTTAAAAAGACCAGATGGCCTTCTATACTTGGCTTTTTTATAAACAGTATGTCCAGAATAACTCGGATCGCCTAAAGTTATGCGGTCAGAATCGTAAAAATAAACCATGATAAACAATATAAATACTTAATGCGCAAGATATTAACAAATAAAAATTATTAGTCAATGTAAATAACGTCAGTTATGGGTAAGAACCGTTTAAAATCGAGAGAAATCAAAGTAATCGAGGCAAAAGCGCCCAAAAAGCGCAGGACTAGCGGGGCTATTTCGAGCATTTTTGGGCGCTTTTAACGAAGAGTACTTTGATTTATCGAAGAGTTTAAACGATTCTTACCCATAACTGACGTTAAATACGAATCTTGGTCTAATATTTAAAGAGGAAAGCAAAATATCCGGCTATATCCCATCACCAAAATTGTATATTGCCGTGATAGAGGAGGCTAAAATCATGAAAAAAGATGAAGCGTTATCAATTTCAAATCCACGTTTACTTTCAGCAGCCTATTTTGGCCTACTTGCCATAATAATAACCATTATGATTGACACCGCGCTTTATAGCATGGGTATCAAGCAATTACTACCGACCTATCAGGCTGTCTTACTAGCCACTGTCTTTGCTGCTTGCTTTGGGGCAATCTTTGGTGAAAAAATTATTTATACGCCTACACCCTACCGTCGAAAAGCATTTTTATGGGGCTTTTTTATGGTTCTTGCCGCCTTGCCTTTTTACGATATATTTTTTCTCTATTTGCTCAACCAATACCATCCTAAAGTTCTCGACGGCTTATCCTTGGGCAATATATTCCTAAGCTATTTGGTTATTATTTTCTACAGTTTTGCCTTAGCCGGCCTATGGCTGGCCATAGCTGCGGGATTCGCTGCCATGTATTTACGAGGACACATAGTTTACGACATACTACATTCTAAAAATGATAAATTAAAAGAACCTCATGGTGCAGAGGCAATAAAGGTAAAACACCATACTGTGCATAAAACAAAATAACGCTAACAAGAAGACAATAACCATGAATCAAGATTCTAAACACTATTCTCCGCTTAGCCCCAGATTAGCTGGGGCTGTTTTTTTTGCTATTTATGCGATGTTATTCATGTTATTTACCAAGTACACCCTAATCTCTATAAAAGATACGGCTGTTCTACCCCTGCTACCCTCTATCTTGATTTCCTTGCTCATCGGTGCGCTTGCTGGTTCTTGTTTGGGAAAGACCCTGGCTAAAGAAGGTCGTTGGCTTCGTTCCTTTCTAATTGGTATCGTTCTAGCCTTGCTTTGTTTAATCCTGGGAAGCCTTGCAATTCTCTTGCACTCCTATTTCAAAGATGCCAGTTTTTTAAGCCATGTCCAAAGTTGGAAAGATTATTTCGTCCTTTTTGGGGCGATTCTGCTTAGCCTTACTGTCACTATTGGACTCTGGCTTATTCCCCTGACAGGATTTATTGCTATTTATTTTAATAAGCATTTTTTTCCTGGTTTAATGGCTGCTGATAAGCAACGTATGCAAGAGTTAGCAAAGTCTGATGATCAAAAATAAAAAAGAACTACTTGGATTGATGCAAAGAAAAGCAATGGTTATTACTCCCAATAACCGGCTCTCTAATGAGTTAATTAATGAATTCCTTAGGGAAAACCAAGCGCTTATACAAGATAAACCCCTGTGCCTGCCCTATTCGGCCTTTTTGCAAAATTGCTACAAGCAACTTTGCCATAGCCAAGCGCATTCCAACCATCCCCTGGTGTTAACCAATCAGCAGCGGCGCTATTTATTGCGCCGGCTGGTAAGCAAAACCACTGCTAATCCACCCAATGAAGGTTTATTAGAAGCGCTGGAAGATGCCTGGACGCGCTGTCATTTATGGCAGATTGATTTTGCCCATCCCTCTTTTGCCCAAACCCCACAAACCAGCCAATTTCGGCGTTGGGCTATCGATTTACTTGAAGAGCTCGACAAAATCGCTGCAATTACCGAGGATCAGCTGGCCAATTATCTTATTTCTCAACAAAACCCTTACCCCTATCAGGGCTTAGTCTGGGCCTGTTTTGACGATTACACGCCACAACAACTCGCCTTACAGCATTATTTCAACGCACAAGGTTGCCAGATTCAACACTATGAACTAGCTGAGCAAACGAGCCAGATCTATCGCTATGCGGCAAAGGATAGTCATGATGAGAATCAACAACTTATTGCTTGGTTAAAATCATGTCTAGCTAAGCAGGAAAAACGTATTACCGTCGTTGTTCCTGACTTGCAAAGCCAAGCTCAGCAGTTAAAACGTCTGCTCCAACAGCAGCTACCCACAGAATTTAATATCTCTTTGGGACAGGCTCTCGCTGACTATCCCTTAGTCGCTCATGCCTTTTGTTGGTTAGGTTTGGATAGTAAACAATTGAGCGCGAATGAGGCTCAATTGCTTTTACATTCGCCCTTTCTTGCTCATTCGCAAACAGAGATGTTGGCGAGGGCGCAATTCAGGGAAGAATCGACCATTCTGCAGGAGCATCAATTTAGTCACTCATCCTTCCTGAAAGCCATTGAGAAGCCAGCCCCCAAGCTTGCTGAGTTACTCGGAACCTTAGTTCCCTACCCAGCCAAGGACTCACCACAGGGATGGCTTAATCATTTCAGCAATCGTTTGTTTGCCTTAGGCTTTCCGGGTGAATATGCTTTAAATTCATCATCCTACCAATGCTATCAACGTTTTTTAGCCTTGTTTGATGAATTTAAACAGCTCGCCTTGCTTAGTCATGAAATGACAGAAGCCGAAGCCTTAGCAACCTTTAAAAACCTAGCAAAATCGACGATCTTTCAAGCGAAAAATACCGAAACAACCATTCAAATCCTGGGCTTATTGGAGGCAGCAGGCTGCAGCTTTGACAGTCTTTGGGTAACAGGCCTGACTGATCAATGTTTACCACAAAAAACCAAGCTCTCTGCTTTTATTCCACTTTCTTTACAACGCGAAAATCACATGCCCCACGCAAGCCCGGCAAGAGAATTGAAGCTTGCGGAAAAAGCCTTAGCTCGCTTGGTTAACAGCAGTCCCTTGGTTGTTTTAAGTTACCCTCATTTATCTAATGACCAACCGAATATGCCTAGCCCTTTAATTGGTAGTTTTCCAGCCTTCATTCCCCAGGAAATCAAACCGATTTGGCAAGAGTCAAAACTGGTTAATTACGAGGAAGATTACCAACTTCCTTTAGCCGCCGATGAAAAGGCAACTGGCGGGACAGCTATCCTAGCTAACCAGGCAAAATGCCCCTTCCGTGCCTTTGCAGCCCATCGCTTACATGCCAAAACCACCTTAGAACTTTCCGACGGGCCTGATGCCAGAGAACGAGGTCAGCTCATCCATAAGGTTATGGAGCTGCTCTGGCAAAAATTGCAAAATCAGCACAATTTATTAACCCTGGATCCAAAAGAATTAGATAACATCATTGAACAAGCTATCCATCAAGCTTTGGAACCCATTATCCAACAACGGGCTTATTCCTTTTCAACGCTAGTTCAAGAGGTGGAAAAGCTAAAACTCAGGCGCCTTGTACAGGCTTGTTTGGATTGGGAACGGCAGCGCCCGCATTTTGAGGTTGAAGCCCTTGAACAAGCCTTTACCATCAATTTAGCCGGTATCGATTTTCGCCTGCGGGTTGACCGGCTTGATAGGCTTGAGCAAGGCAATAAATGGGTTATCGACTACAAAAGCAGCCTGCCAACAAGCCTGCCCTGGAAGGAGGAGCGCCCCAAAGAGCCGCAATTGTTACTCTACGCTCTTTTGGATGAAACAATTAATGGCCTTTTATTCGCTCAATTAAAAGCAGGCCAGTTATCCTGTAAAGGTTTAACCGAAGAAAATCATGGCGAGCTAGGGCTCAGCACGATAAAAAAAGAGGAGCATTGGGCAGAATATCGCCAACATTGGCAGACTCAATTAGATGAGCTTGCGGAGGAATTCTGCCAAGGCTATTGCCCGCCACAGCCGGCGACACAGGCTATTTGTCAACTTTGTGACTTTCAGAATTTATGTCGTTTCAAGTGAAAAGTCAGATTTGAGCGTAACACTGTGCTAGTCCCGGAGATCCCTCACTATGTTCGGGATGACGGGGTCTTTATCGATGTTTGCCCCAATGGGGCTGGGGCGCTCAGGATGACGAAAGTGGTCTATGCCGCGGGGATTCGAAAAATTCTAATTACCCCGAATTCCCACGGCTTGACCGCGGGATCTATACACCCACCACGGAGAGTAATTCTATGCATCACCTAATCATCGGCTATGGCTACTGCGGCTATCATTTAGCGCAAACCTTACTAGCTCAGCAGCAAGAAGTCACAGCTATCTCCCGCCATCTTGCCCAGGATATGCAACTTCCCGGACTAAATCATCTAGCCCAGGATATTTCCCAGCCCTTAAACTGGTCAAAGGCTAATACCGTTCTGCACTATCTCATTCCGCCAATAGCAGAAGGCAACCATGACCAGCTCTTAGAACACTTTCTTGCACAAAGCACTTTGACTCTCAATAAAATTGTTTATTACGGCTCCAGCGCAGTCTATGGTAATTATCATGGCGACTGGGTTGACGAGCATTCACCCTGCTATCTGACTAACCCAAGACAGGAGCGACGCTTGAGTGCCGAACGGCTCTGGCTAGACTTTGCCAAACAGAGAGATATTAGCGCTGTAATTTTACGGATAGCAGGGATCTTCGGCCCCAAACGCCTGCCTATTGAAGCAGCTAAAGCACAAACCCCGCTTATTAGGCCTGAGGAAGCGCCTTATACCAATCATATCTATGTCAGGGATCTGGTAAACCTTGCCTACCAACTTGCCAGACAGGATGGAGCCGAGGGGATTTATAATCTTGCGGATGGTCAGCCAGGCCTAATGGGTGATTTACAACAGCATGTTGCTTCGGCGCTGGGTTTAACTAAGGCGCCTTATGAGACTTTTCAACAAGCCTGGGAACGAGCAAGCCCAATAAAGCGCGAATTTATGCAGGCCTCCAAACGCTTGCGTATAAATGCATTAGAAACTACTCTAGGACAATCATTCTCGATAACCTCTTTTACAAAGGCTATCAAAGAGAGCCTAGAAGGAAGCTAGTATGAAAATCTTAATTGCAGGAGCCTCTGGACTTATCGGCCACCATTTAGTGCAAGCGCTGAGAACCAACCATGACATCACCGTACTGGGTCGTGATGCCGCCTTGCTAGAGAAAACCTTTCCTCAGGGCAGCAAAATCTGTACCTGGGATTCCCTAGAAAATCTTGATGCCAAAACCTACGATGCCGTCATTAATCTCTGTGGCCATAATATTGGCGCCTCTCGTTGGAATAGCAAAATCAAAACAGAGCTTATTAAGTCAAGAGTAAAAACCAGCACGAAATTAATTGATTGGGCAAGCAAACAAGGAGCAAAGCCTCATTTTTACTGTGCTAATGCCATTGGCATTTATGGAATGCAGCAAAACGGCGATCCCCAGGCCTTTGATGAAGACAGCCCTATTAATTTTGCAAATCCGCCTGATTTTTTAAGCGAAATCGGTGTCCGCTGGCAACAGGCTATGCAGCCTGCTATTGATCAGGGAATGCCTGTAACAATTACCCGTTTTGGTGTCGCCCTTAAAAAAGGCGAAGGTATGCTCAAGAAACTAAGTCCCAGCTTTTATTTTGGCTTAGGCGCGGTCATTGGCGACGGCAAGCAAATCCTTTCCTGGGTTCATATTGAGGATATCGTCGCTGCTTATTCTTTTTTGCTTGCGAACCCCAAGCTAGAAGGAGCCTTTAATCTCTGCGCCCCACTCCCAGTCAGCCAGGCACAATTCGCTCATAGCCTGGCCAAAGCAATGCACCGCCCCTTATTTATGAAAATGCCTGCTTTTGTTGTAAGCAAGCTTTTCGGAGAGATGGGTGAATGTTTATTACTCAAAGGGCAACGTGTTGTACCTAAACGCCTTGTCGATGCCGGCTTTCAATTTCGTTATCCCGATATAGCCAGCGCCTTAGAGCATGAATATCATGTAGGTCTCCCCCCCGGTCCGTCATCCTGAGCGCAGCGAAGGATCTCCAGGATTAGCACAGTGCCACATTCAGGAGATCCTTCGTTGCGCTCCCAAAGACGTACGTCATGTCGAACGTAGAGAGACATCTCCTGATGTGTGGCACCGTGTTAATCCCGGAGATCCTAGGATGGACGGGGTCTTTATCGATGTTTGCCCCTAAGGGGCTGGGGCGCTCTGGATAACAGGCTATGTTAGAGTAACGGGGGTGACCTATTACCAATTTTTTTTAATCAATTGATGTTAGAGTTCTTATGTTATCTAAAAAAGCGTTGTTTACCCTTAGTGGTATTGCTATCTTAATTTCTAGTAACATTTCTGCACAAGAAAGTTGCACTCCTAATTATGGCAATCAACTACAGTCTCTCTCGATATGTAATAGTTGGGAGGAGCATAATCGTGCAGGGATTACAGTAGCCCCCTCTTCTGGCTGGACAGTCATTGCAAACACAGGTAGTTCAAGCACCGGCTCAAACACTATTACACATAGTTATTGCTTAACTTTGACCTATTCAAATCCAAATAGTTATCCAAGCCAATCTGTATTTGATTTAGCAATTGTCGATCCTCATGGTTCTCAAAATCCTAGTTTTTCCGGAACATGCACGATGTACTTCAATCAATGTACCGCCCCAGGTGGAATGCCTGGATTTTCTGCCACAGTCGTAGGTTGCACTTCAGGTATCCCTACTCTTAAAGCTTGTTATGGTGGTATTTCTGGCCCTCAGAATAATGGGCATTTATCGCTTGGAGCAACCTGCACTTAGTGCCGTAGCCTGGATGCCAGAAAGCAAAATCCGGGAGCAGTGATTCGACTCCCCGGATTTCGCTTCGCTCTGAGTGATCCTGACATTTTTTTAATCAAAGTATCATTTAGATACCTATGTGAACATTAATCAGTTACTTTGACTTATATGAGTGTCGTTCCCGCGTAGGCGGGAATGACACACAAAAGAACAGAAAGAACTTATATGGCACATGCTTTCTGTTTAAAAAAATGCCAGTATTCCTCAGCGCTTCGCTGCACCCAGACTACTTTTTTTAGTAGGCCCCGAAGGCTGGCACCATATAAATCACTTGTTCATCTATAAACAGCGATACATCGATAGGCACCTCACTTCGCTCTGTATCTGGCTGAGGATCAAGATGGTTAACAAAGTCTTCGACTTCTTTTAACTGGCTATCCCTGCACAATCTGAAGTTCTTATAGACTTGATAAGCAGTATAGGTTGCAACAATTGCACCAAGTAACATGAATCCAACACCCAAAGCTGCGGCACCCCAAGGTCCCATTGCCAAAGCGCAGGTCCCTGCGATAACGCAATCAAGCAGCATTGCCCCAGAAACAAAGGTTGTCCCGGCCGCAACTGTATATAAGGAGTAAACTACTGTATTGAGACCACCCCAGGAGCGATTTGAATTGGAATGACTGTTCATCTCATGCTTTAAGCGGCTTAAATAACCATAGAACTCGATATAGTTCGCTTCTGAATTCTCATTTAAGACTTGCGTGGCCGAACGCAGAAAACCTTCCCAGAAATAATCATTGGTAGGATAAAGAAGACTTCTAAGTTCTTCGAGGCTCAACATAAATTTTTTGCCTTTATTAAACTTTTCATATAAAGATCTTCGTTGGACTAGTAGTCCTGGGTTTAATAAAGAGGGGGCGTTTTCATTTATTTTATCTAGAAATTCTTTCTTGCGTTGTGACCAACTCATAACATCTCCTGTTTGGTATTAATTCTCTAAGGCTGAGGTTGATTTACATACTTGATGGTTAAATTTGGCGCGAAACATAACATATTTGTGTGGATTTTGATAGAACTGACGTTAAGTTAAGAACGCTACCTCAAAACCGTTTGGGCTAAGGAGGCCTTTAGAATGAAACCTTGATTACGTTGCGTAATCAAGGTTTTCCTTACATAACTGACCTTACCTTAACGACAAACTAGGCTGATCCACCACTACACTTCCCCCAGGCTTTCTTGGCCGCGAGCTTAGCAGTGTTAAACCGGGTAGCTGGTATGGCGCCACAACCTCGTCATCATCAGGATCTAACTCCCTTTCTGTGCCTAACAATAGATAGGGGTTCGGGACTGGGGGTTTGGCAAAGGCTGCCATGGTATTGCGGCTAGGATCGCCCTGGCGAATCATTGCCAGTTCTGGTCCTGTATTAGCCTGGCCTAAACCGTGTTCCTCCAACAACTCGTTCCAATAGCTCATAGGTTGGAAATTTCGGATTTCGTTCATTTCCTCTTCTAAAGGAACACCATTTACCGCATTGAAAATAGTGTGAGCCATATTTGCCATTAATAAGGACTCTTCATCGCGAACATCGTGATCGACCAACAGAAAACGGCCCTCAGGGCGCAATATGCGACGCAGATTTTGTAAAAACTGCCCTAATTGTTCCTCAGGAAAATGGTGCAAACCGACGTAGCAAGTGATGAGATCAGCAGAGCTATCAGGAATCGATGATAAATCAGGCAGGTTATAATCAAGCTTTACAAATTGATCATAGGGTCTGGGGAATCCAGCTTGTATATAATCAGTTAGCGATTGCTCTTCATAAACAGCTGTAATGGTTCCTTCTACGTTAAAATCTGACTTAAATCCTGCTACAAAGCGACCTGGATAGCCAATTTCAACCAGACCATTAATCCTTTCAACACCTGGCAACAAGGTTCTTGCCTGTGCTCCCAGCTCATCTTTGATAGCCGACAAGGATCCTAAGATTCTTCGCAGTGAGCCTATTTGCCCAGGCATAATCTCAGGAAGCCTACGCAATAATTCAGCATAAATTTCCTCATGACTATCATTGTATTTCATGATGTCTTCTAGAAGTGTGTAGAAGCTATCTGTATCTACACGTTGCAACACATTTTCCAGAAAACCTGCAAATTTTTTCTTGGTCTCTTCAGAGGCCATAAGCGCTCGGAATAAATTAGGCTTCTCTTCTTTGCGCTCAAAATATTGCTGCGCTAAGCCGCTATAAAACACATTGTTCGGATCAGCTGCCTGTTTCGCTTGCCGTACTGCCTCTATCCGATCAGCACCATAGGCTGCTTCAAACTGCTCCTGAGTTGCGAATTGCTGATAGGGAAGATAAAAGGAGCCGCCATGCTTAATCACCAAATCATTGGCTTGGCGCACCCATTTCTTAGTTTTAATAATTTCATCGGGCTTTAAGGATTGATTAAAGCATAAGACGATAGCAAAGCG
The DNA here is from genome assembly GCF_000756815.1 of Legionella massiliensis. Taxonomy (GTDB): domain Bacteria; phylum Pseudomonadota; class Gammaproteobacteria; order Legionellales; family Legionellaceae; genus Tatlockia; species Tatlockia massiliensis. The sequence continues at coordinate 1,446,385 of NZ_CCVW01000001.1, read as the reverse complement.
ATCGCCGTCCACTGCATAACCCATTGTTGAAAGCTGATCTTGCTTAATGAAGCGCACGCTGCCGTTGATTAGAGCAACCTGGTTTTCCATCAATAAGGCGCCTAATTCTCTGTTAAATTCAGCTAAGTTTTCACCTGGAACAAAATATTCCTGTAACCACTCAGTCTCGCTCACCGAACTATTAAACATCGCATTGATTGGCGGCTGCATAATTTCATTGGTGGTCATCGGCGTTTCATTTTGCAGCAGACGAGCTCTTTCACCATCCCAGTATCTTTTACGAACCCAACCCACATTACGCGCCACATTAACCATCATTCGGTCTCTGCGTGTTCCTCGCTCACCCTCTCTAAAGATTTTTTCCGATCTTAGAGGCGCTGAATTATCAATCTTGGTGTAATTAACTGCGACGCCATTACCTAAAAGATTATTCGGGTCGAGAGACAAGCGATATAAATGCATGTGAATAGAGTCGTTCGTTTGCACATGTTCCCTAAAATAATCAACATAGTCTTCAATAGGAATATCGACGCCATGCTCAACTAAGCGCTCATTGTTCGTTAATTCAATCTCAGCAGAGATAACAATGCCGAACATGCCAAAGCCACCTAAAATCTGGCCAAATTTGGGTGAAGACTGATCGATATCTTCAATCTCTCCCTGAGAATTAATGATCCGCAAAGTACGAATAACCTGGGCTAAATTACCAGAACGATGATCCCAACCATGGATGTTCGTGCCAATTGAGCCGCCAACAGAGAATACATTTGAGGCTTGCATGACTTTCAAGGCAAGATGTTGTGCGTTTGCTGCAAGTTGCAAATCAACCCAACGTACACCTGCACCTACAATTGCTGTTTTATTCTCGCCATCAATACTAATTGTATTAAACTGACTCATATCAATAAGAATGCCGCGCTGTCCTTGCTTGCCCTGCGGGATAAACTGCATCCCCTGCGAACGGCCAGCACCAACCGCCATCACTGACTGGCCATTGATATTGGCCTGGCGAATGATGTCCTGTAACTCTTCTACTGTCTGAGGCTGAGCCTTTTCAACATCGGCGTGATATAAAGAACCACCTGATTCAGCGCCTTCGATTTCTCGTTCTGGTGTAAAGAAAAACGATACATATTTAGGGTAAATGAGCCCTAAAGGTGAGAAGAAAAATCCGAGCAAATTTTTGCTAAACAGCGTGGCATATTCTTTAGCCTGACTAATAAAATAGTCTTGTCTGTCATCGGAAGAGAATAAGACTGCGACAAAATTGCCTAGAGCAAAAAGCAAAGAGCTAGCAGCATCAACTAGTGTTAAAACTGGGAAAAGCGATATAAAAATAAGCCGTTCAAGAACAAAGTAAAACGCTTTTTGTATGAAGCTCTTTTTATCGATTAATTCTATGTGATCAATCCATCCCGCAGGAATCTCAGCATAGCACCCAACCTTGCGCAGGCGGTTAAGTGTAGCCAGTATCATCTCTTTAAAAGTCATTTGATATCCTCTTAGAAACATTAAAAATCATGCATTAATTGAATGCTTATGCCCTCGTCCTGTTGAATTTCTTCGACAGTCTCTTTCAGGCGCTTGGTAGGTACATCCAAAGAAAAGAAGGTAAGCCCCTCATCAACCCCGTTTTGGTAGCTGAAAAGCTCTCTACAACCCTCAAGACTAGCGAGTTTCTCTCTATTCGCCTGGAGTTGTTCCGGCGTTTCGCTTTGTACGCGAAGCTTGATTTGCATTTGTTGCTGACCAGCAACTTCACGCACCTTAATTCCAGCCCGAGTTAACTCTTCAACAGTAGCTTGAAAAGGCTCATAACGTGGTACACGAAGTCGTGCGTAGGCATAGGTACGATGTTTCTCAGAATTTGTCCGAACGAATAATTGCTCTTGTTCATTGTCTTGAACGATAGAAACACCCTCTATCGCGGTAACTGTCTGCCTTAAATGCGCAGCTAATTCCCGTGTATCTTCTTCTACATCGCTGGATTCCTTCACAATAATATCGATGGTTTCCGGCGCTCTGTTTTCTTCCTGGTTGTACCAATATCCCACTGGTGCAGAAAGCATACCGTGGACTAAATAGTCGAGCCCTACCGCTATTAGCGAAATACGATCAACAAAACTTTTCTCAGGACACTCTCGGAAACGAGCAATTAATTCGCCTAACTTGGAGAAATAATTGTAGTTATAAAAAGGGGTATGATGGATAAAGTCTGCATAGTCTTTATTTTGTGCAGCAAGGTGACTTTGAAACTCAGTGTTGTTTGCAACAGGAAAAAAAGGCCATAAAAATAAAGAACTGAGACCTTTGCCTATAAACTCTATCGTTGTGGTAATAGCGATGAATACATTCATCAACATGTATTCAGACAAAACTAAGCTAAGAAACCCTTCCTTCTTTTGGGCTGCGAAGTAAGATTGAAAGAAAATCTTCCAAAATACATAAAGCTGGGCGAAATAGGGATAACGGTAAAAGGGCTGACCTGTACTGAGAAATTGGGCGTATTCTCCCGACATTTCCACATTACGCCATTCAATAGCTGTTAAGTAGGTTTGGTAGAGATTACGCTTATAGCCTGTATCGGTTGCTGATATTTTCTTACTAAATTGATCTTGAAATTTTCCCATTATTTTCCTCGTTTAAAAGGTGGATCTTGCGGAGCAAAACCCACGATACGACCAGGTGACGATTATTAATGGAAATAATTAACAGTCTCTTAATTTGCTTTATTGATTCTTAATAGTTGCTATTTGATTTTTTGAGCATGAAGATTAAATTATTATTATTCAAATAGATGAGACTAAGTTAGGCGTTTCTGTGTTTGGTTTTTTTTGTTTTATTTAAAGGTCCTTACAGAGCAATTTTGTATATAAGCCATCATTATAAGGTGAGGGCAGCGAAAGCTCTCCTGAATGGGGCACAGTGCCAATCCAGGAGATCCTTCGCTTCGCTCCCAAAGACGTACGTCATGTCGAACGTAGAGAGACATCTCCTGAGTGTGGCACTGTGCTAATCCCGGAGATCCCTCACTACGTTCGGGATGACGAGGTCTTTATCGATGTTTGCCCCAAAGGGGATGGGGCTCTTAGTATGACGGGGGGAGGGACGTGACCCATTACAAAAATCAATTACAACTTAGGCTTTCAAGAGAGTGCTCCTCTTCTTCAAGGTCATCGGAATCGAAATAGTCGCTATATTTACTGAAACTATCATCGGAGGAATCCAGTTCTTGTACAGATTCTATAGAACTATCATTGCTTAAGTCCTGATCATCATCCAAAACAAGCTGATCAATCTTGATTGGCATGCTATCGCCATTAGCTAATTTGATAGAATTACTAGCATAACTACCAAGCTGGGGTGAGCTATCACTACGCTGTATATCCGCTGGCTGATCTACTCTGTGCGCTGAAGGTTGCAAATTTCCAGGGGCACTATTATGCAAACGGATATTTCTCTCATGCTGCAAGTTCGCAACACTAATCGGTAGACTCACAAGACCAAGCCCTGCCTTGGCAGAGTTGTTAATAACCTGAGGTATCTGGGCAAGAGCACTTGGTACTGCATTCGCAAAACCAAGTGTAAACAGGGAGGTACCTAATAAAGAAATATTAACTAGTTCTCCAGGACTTGGAGCTGCTCCGTATTTGACCCCATTTTTAACTGTTGTACCTACCTTGGAAATACCTGCAGGTAAGGCCGTAGTTAGAGCAACTGCCGCACAACCTGTCATCACTGGCACAGTGACTACTGCCGCAGGAGGAAAGACTACAGTGACTCCGCCGGCGATAATAGCAGTTATACCACTCCCTAAACCCGCAAGACCTCCAAAACCTTCAGCCCCATTTTTGATTTTTGAGCCAAGTGTCATATGGGTAGGACTTTGGAAATTCACATCATTTTTATTGTAGAAAAAATCTTTTCCCGCAGCTAAATGTGCTTTTATTTCTAATTTTACTTCCTCATCTACTCCCTCCAGAGAGTCGATATTTTTTTCTAGTTTTTTGAATAAGTTATCCATTTCTTTTCTATCTGCCAAAACATTACTAGGAGTAAATTGATCTCTTTCAAGGACAATTGAATTAGTCTTTTTATTCACAGAACCTTTAAGTTGCTGAGAATCATTGTCTTCAAATTTAAGATATTGATTTTTCTTAACAAGCGCTTCCATAGCATCAATATTCTCATTAATACGCTTTGCAATAATCTGATTATTAATCTCTTTATTTACCACGTTTTTTGCCTTTTCAAAGCGATCCAAACTAGCTGCTTCCGTTAGGGTTTGCATAGCATGAACTTTATAAAGTTGAATTAGCTTTTGATATTGCTGATTATTCTGTAAAAACTGTTGCAACTCTTGCCGCTTATCCTTAGGTGCTGAACGAATTGCGCGCTTTAGATAATCTTCTTGTACCTTCAACGTTTTCTCAAGGAAGCGAATGGCATTTTCTGGCAGCTCGCCACCATTAAGGTCGATGTTATTTTGCACACCATCCTTTATCTTTTCCTTGATATTTTTTGCTTTATACAACTCACCATCATGCACTAATGTCATAGAGGGAGTTGAAATACGATGGGTGCCAGGAATCAGCTCATTGTTAGTTGCCCACAAATTAAAGCTAGACGAGTCGAGTTGCTCTATTTTACTGGCCTGAGCTCTTTTGTAATTACATTGAGTAATTATGTCATTGAGCATCTTAACGATATTACTCTGTTGTCTCGCCAAATTAGCCTTTGTGGATTCAAGTGCTTTATCTTGATTAAATTTAATTTCCATGATTTCTCCAATTGCGAAAAGGACAATTACATTTAATCACCTTGAGTTAAATTTGAACAATGAATTAAACTAATACTCTTTAGAACTTTTAGTTATATTGTTTTAAATACATCTGGATACCGCGCATAAAGCGCGGTATGTAGGCGGAATAATTTTGTGTGGAGAGGTCTAATTACAAACCAACAAAGCAATTATTTTTAATCACATCGATTAACCATAGTAAGGGCTTATAGTTATTTAATCGCGCGTGATAATAAAAATTGATGCGAAATTTTGTCACTGGAAAGGGAAAGGACTTTACTTCAAATTGATATCGTTCTTTCAGAAAAACAGCTAGTTTCAATGGCACTGTTGCGATTAAGTCCGTCTCAAAAACGACCTCTAATGCATTGATTACATCAGGTACTGTCACTTTAATATTTCTATGACGATAGTCATCTAAAGATTTATATAAGATATTTTCATTACTCAAATAGCTAACTCTTATATCTACTTGCTCGGCTTGCAGATATTTTTCCTGGGTTAATTCTTGCTTGGCCAAAGGATGTGACTTTCTCATGATACAAGCAGCTTCTTCTTCCAATAAACACTCAGCATTAATCTGCTCCCCTACATCAATAAAGCCTGGGGCTATAGCAAAGTCGATTTCAGTAGCTAGTAGATGATCCAGACTTAAATATTCTGACAAGGGACTCGTATTTAGTGAACAATTAGGTGCATTTTTCACTAAATAGGCACAGAGCCGTGGTAAAACCAAGTGTTCACCATGCCCTGCTAAAGCGGCTCTAAAGCTTAGTACTTCCTTTTGTGGGTCGAATGTTTTCTCGCGAAAAACCGCATTAGAGCAGTTTAAAAATTCTTGAATTCTCGGCGCTAACTCCAAGGCTCTTTGAGTAGGTTGCAGTCCCTGAGGATGTCTAATGAACAAGGAATCATTAAATAACTCCCTTAATTGCTTTAAGATATGACTCATCGCAGTTTGGGTCATGAACGTCTTTTCCGCTGCCTTTGACACAGAACGCTCTGCTAATAAGGTATCGAAGTGTAATAGCAAATTAAGATTAATTTTTCGAAGGTCCATTTTCAACTAGAAGTTGCTTAACTTGGTTTCCATTATATTTGTCGAGCTTCGCTCAAGCAAACCCAAGTCGAGATCTAAAGCCCCTCCCCTCAGCCCTCATTGCCATTAAGTTAACGTCAGTTATGGAGGGTTTTGTCATTCCCGCGAAGGCGGGAAACTATTTCTAGCTAAGCACTGTGCTAATGTAGAGATGGTTTCCCGCCTTCGCGGGAATGACAAATGCCCTTAACTTCCCTCAGCCCTCAGGGGAGAAGGTGCCCGAAGGGCGGATAAGGGTTCTTAAATCACTATTCAAGCCCTAGAAAAATCAAAGGAAAGCGTTTTAGCAATCGCATCCTGTCCGAGCGCCAGCGTAATAAGTCTATCGATACCAAGTGCTACACCGCTACAAGCAGGTAAGCCATGGGCTAGGGCTTCGAGAAAATAAACATCGGGCGCAGGTTCAGGAAGCCCCTGACGTCGGCGTATTGCCAGATCCTGCTGAAAACGCGCGGCCTGTGCTGCTGCATCCGTCAGCTCGTGAAAACCATTGGCAAGCTCGATGCCTTGAACATAGATTTCAAAGCGCTCTGCCACTCCTTGGTTAATTTGCGCTAAGGCAGCTTGAGAGGGAGGAAAATTGTAGACCGCCACAGGAACAGGCTCCTTGCCAAGTGCTGGCTCAACAATATGCGACATGAGCAAAAACAAATATTGATCCGGATCCTGTTCATCTGCAGCAAGGACATAATCTAATTCATAACGCTGTAAAACGGTTCGGAGCTCAGCAATTGTCACGCTCAGGGGATCGATTTGGCAGACCTCGAGAAAAACCTGTTGATAGGTTTTGCGGAACATAGGACCGCATTGCAGGATGGTTTGTAATAAGGCATCCATTTCATCCATCAGCACGTGGTGATCAATATCCAATTGATACCATTCCAACATGGTAAATTCCGGATTATGCCAGCGCCCTAACTCATCATCGCGAAAAACTCGCGCAATTTGATAGATCGGACCTGAACCTGCAGCTAACAGACGCTTCATATGGTATTCAGGTGAGGTTTGCAAGGAATAAGGACGTTCTCTGAAAATCGCTTTGATATTGGATAAATAAACGTCGGTGATACCAAAGTGTGACATAGTTGGGGTTTCAACTTCCAAGTAACCACGTTGATTAAAAAATTGGCGGATTTGACTCAGAAGCGCTGCGCGCTGTCGTAAGATATCGATTGTTGCAGATGGCTGCCAGAGAATTTCTTCACTCATTGTAGTCACTCTATTTTGAAAATGTGTTGGGGGTCTAATCACTGCAAGTTAAAGACATTACACAGAAACCGTTCGGGCTGAGGAGGCCTTTAGGCCGTCTCGAAGCCTTGCGCCTTTGTATGGGACAAAAAAAGTAAATGTAGCCTTGATGCAGCGCAGTGTAATCAAGGCTACACTTGGATAGATACCTATGGGTCAAGACGCGGGAATAACAAAGACTCAATAAAAAATTCCCAGCTCCAAGCGTGCTGCCTCAGTCATTCGCTCCTGCGTCCACGGCGGTTCCCAAACCAATTCCACTGTACAGTCACTGATCCCCTCAACCTGATTAACAGCTTGCTCGACAGTACCAGGAAAGGTCTGCGCGACTGGGCAACCAGGGGTTGTCAGGGTCATTTGAATGTGTGCGTGCTGTTCTTCATTAATATTAATGTCGTAAATTAAACCCAGATCATAGATATTCACTGGAATTTCAGGATCAAACACAGTCTTCAGAGCTGCTATTACAGTATCTTTCAAAACCTCATTATCCTGTTTCTTCTTAAATCCAAACATGGTTAATCACTCCGTACTAACAGTGACCGCTTCTTTTTTCAGCGCAGCTTCCATAGTATGCCAGGCTAAGGTAGCGCACTTCACTCGAGCCGGATAAGCTCTTACGCCTGCGAGTACCGCCAATTTATCTAAGGACAAGAGCCCGCTGTCATCATCCATGGTAAGCATGCTATGAAAACGCTGAAATAATTTGTGCGCCTCTTCAATAGTCTTACCACATAAGGCTTCGGTCATTAATGAGGCCGAGGCTTGGGATATTGCACAGCCACATCCCAAAAAACTTGCATCACAGATTTTATCGTTCTCAAGCTTGAGATAAACCGTTAATTTATCGCCGCAAAGCGGATTAAAACCATTCGCCTGCGTGGTAGCATCCGCCATATCATGGTGATTCCGCGGGTTACGGTTATGATCAATGATGATTTCCTGATAAAGCTCTCGTAATTCCATCATTATGCAAATACCTCTTTAACCTTATAAAGCGCCTGCACGCAGCGATCGATTTCCTCTTTAGTATTATAAAAAGACATGGAAATTCTAGTGGTTGCCGCAACATCGAAGAAATCCATCAACGGCATTGTGCAATGATGGCCACTACGAATAGCAATACCGGCGCTATCTAAGATAGTACCAATATCATGGGCATGGATTTTTCCATGCACAAAGGAAATGATCGGCACCTTATTCTGAGCAGTGCCCACAATATTAAAGCCTTTGACTGATTTGATTGCTGAGGTCGCGTAATCGAGCAAAGACGCCTCATAGGCAGCAATCGCGTCCATATCCAGCCCCCAGAGATAATCCATTGCAGCGCTAAGACCGATAGCACCGGCAATATTGGGTGTGCCTGCTTCAAATTTATGTGGTAGACCAGCGTATTCTGTGGCTTCAAAGGTCACATAACTAATCATTTCACCGCCGCCTTGATAGGGCATCATGTCATCTAAGAGATGCTCTTTCCCCCAAAGCACGCCAATACCAGTTGGACCATACATTTTATGGCCAGAAAACGCATAGAAATCACAATCTAACTCTTGTACATCAATGGGTAGATGCGCAGTAGCCTGGGCTCCATCTAGCAAAACTATGGCACCATAGGCATGTGCCATCTCAATCATTTTCTTGACTGGGTTAATCGTTCCCAAGGCATTAGAAACATAGTTGAGGGCTACGAATTTGGTATTTTCACTAAGCTTTTTTTCGAATTCATCGAGAAGGATTTCCCCATCAAAAGAAATAGGGGCAACTTGCAAATGAGCGCCTGTTTTCTTACAAACCATTTGCCAGGGAACAATATTGGAATGATGTTCCATATGAGTAATAAGAATCTCTTCACCGGGCATAATGCGAGGAGCAACAAAACTTTGGGCTACCAGATTGATAGCCTCTGTTGTACCTCGTACAAAAATACATTCATGAGCTGAATTTGCATTAATAAAACGTTGAACCTTGCTACGAGCCGCCTCATATTGCTGGGTCGCTCGTACACTTAGTGCATGCACGCCACGATGCACATTGGCATTATCAAAGCTGTAATAATGGTTGGTTGCATCAATTACTGACTGTGGCTTTTGCGTAGTCGCTGCATTATCCAAATAGGTGAGCGGATAATCATTAATCTGCTGTTTAAGAATTGGAAAATCATTGCGTATCGCGTTGATATCCAGAGATTCAATTAAGGCTGCTGTTGTTGTGCTCATAATCTATTACCTCAATTGCTCATTTAACAAAGTAGACATCCAATCTGCTAATGGCTGCTCAGGTACAAGCCTTAGATTGTCAGCTGTGAAAGCATGAACTAAATAGCTACTCGCTTCACGACGGTCTATACCTCTTGTCGCCAGATAAAATAAGGCTTCTTCATCTAATTGACCTACTGTTGCTCCGTGGGTACAAATGACATCATCAGCAAAGATTTCCAGTTGCGGTTTGGTATCAATTTCTGCCTTGGCCGACAAAAGCAAATTTTTGTTCTGTTGTTTGGCTTGAGTATGTTGAGCATCCTTAGCCACAATCACCTTACCATTAAACACAGCACGTGAGCGTCCAGCTAAAATACCCTTGTAATCTTGTTCGCTCTGGCAATTAGGAACCAAATGATACACAGTCGTGTGGTGATCAATATGCTGTCCCTCTTTGGGCGCATAGATACCATTCATTAAACAGCGAGCCTGTTCTTCCTGCAAATGCACTGAGAGATCACTGCGTACTAGTTTTCCACCCAGACTTAAAGAATGGCTGTCAAATTGGCTGGCTCTGGCCTGCTGCACGGCAAGATGACCGATGTGGTAAGCCGACTTTCCTTCTTGCTGAATCTTGTAATGCGCAATCTTGGCAGAGGCTGCGGTAAAGATCTCAGTTACGGTATTAGTGAAATAACTACAGTCCTCGGCACCACGGAAATCTTCAATTATTGTTGCCTGGCTCCCCTCTTCCGCAACAATCAGACAACGATTATAAATCGCCTGTTCAGCCTGATCCTGCCAATAAGATAGAACGATGGGTTGCTCAAGGCGAACACCAGCAGGCAAATAAATGAAGGTACCGCAACCTAACATTGCAGTGTTTAAGGCTTGAAAACCATGCTCATGGCGCAGGGCTTTGCCTAAATAATTCTTGAGTTTCTCAGCATCTGACTCCAAGGCCTCAGCTAAGGATCGTACTATAACACCGGCCGGCAATTGCTGAGCTTTGTCTGCTATAAACTGGCCATTTTTAAACGAAAAATGCAGGCCTGAGGGCAGGGAAAGATTAATTTCGGGCTGAGTCTCTTGCTGTTTCGCTTGTGACATAAAACGCTGCTGCAATAAGCTATCCACCAGAGTATATTTCCAATCCTCTTGATGGCGGCTTGGAAAACCACGGCGTTTTAATTCGCGCAAACCGTTTCCCTGTAATTCAGCTAACCAAGGAATGGCTGAAAATCCTGCCTGGGCTTGCTGTTGGTAAAAATCAAGGACTTCGCTCATAGCTGCTCCGTCTCCTCAAGCCAGCTGTAACCTTTTTTCTCTAATTCCAGCGCCAGTGATTTATCACCAGAGGTGACAATACGGCCATTGGCTAAAACGTGGATAAAATCAGGCTCAATATAATCCAGCAAACGTTGGTAATGAGTCACCAGAATAATCGAACGCTCAGGCGAACGCATTGCATTCACACCCTGAGAAATAATCCTTAAGGCATCTATATCCAAACCAGAATCGGTTTCATCGAGAATTGCTAGTTTGGGTTCAAGAGCAACCATTTGTAGAATTTCATTGCGTTTCTTTTCACCACCAGAAAAACCTTCGTTAATACTGCGGTATAAGAAACTTTCATCCATATCCAAAAGCTTGCATCGTTCGCGGATAAAGCTTAGAAACTCGATAGCATCCATGGGATTTTTACCCTGGCCTTTGCGCACGGCATTGACTGAGGCTTTTAGAAAATTAATGTTGGTTACGCCTGGGATTTCAACAGGGTATTGGAAGGACATAAAAATACCAGCACGCGCGCGCGCTTCAGGTGTTAGGGGCAGCAAATCCTGACCTAAATAATTCACTTCACCCGCTGTCACCTCATAAGCAGGATGCCCCGCCAAAACCTTGGATAAAGTGCTTTTGCCCGAGCCATTAGGCCCCATAATCGCATGGACCTCTCCAGGTTTCACATTGAGGCTGATGCCCTTCAATATTGCTTGTTCATTAATTGCAACATTTAATTCATTGATTGTTAACATATTAACCTACTGCCCCTTCCAGACTAATACCCAGTAATTTAGTGGCTTCCACCGCAAATTCCATAGGTAATTCTTTCAATACCTGTTTACAAAACCCATTTACAATCATCGATACCGCATCTTCCATCTCGATACCACGTTGTTGACAATAAAATAACTGCTCTTCACTAATCTTTGAGGTTGTTGCCTCGTGCTCTATCTGCGCCGTGGGATTTTTAACTTCAATATAGGGAAAGGTATGCGCCGAGCATTCAGAACCCATTAACATGGAATCACATTGGGTGTAATTACGCGCATTCGTTGCCGTAGGTGCGATACGAACCAGGCCGCGATAAGCGTTATGCGCCTTTCCTGCGCTAATCCCTTTGGAAATAATGGTAGAACGGGTATTTTTACCTAAATGGATCATTTTGGTACCCGTATCCGCTTGTTGATAGTGATTAGTCAGCGCCACTGAATAAAATTCACCAACGGAATCATCACCCTGCAAAATGACAGAGGGGTATTTCCAGGTAATGGCTGAACCGGTTTCAATCTGTGTCCAGGAAATTTTAGAGCGTTTACCGCGACAGGCGCCTCGCTTGGTCACAAAGTTATAGATTCCACCCTTGCCATCCTTATCACCGGGATACCAATTTTGTACTGTTGAATATTTAATTTGAGCGCCATCGAGGGCAACCAATTCAACAACAGCGGCATGCAATTGGTTTTCATCACGCATCGGCGCAGTGCAACCTTCCAGATAGGACACATAGCTATCGCTATCAGCAATAATCAAGGTGCGTTCAAATTGCCCAGTTGAAGCCGCATTAATACGGAAATAGGTAGACAATTCCATCGGGCATCGAACCCCTTTGGGGATGTAAACAAAGGAGCCATCGCTGAACACTGCTGAATTAAGCGCTGCATAAAAATTATCACGATAGGGAACGACTGAACCCAAATATTGCATGAGCAAATCGGGATATTTATGCACTGCCTCAGAGAAGGGACAGAAAATAACCCCAACCTCGGCTAGCTTTGCCTTAAAGGTCGTTGCTACTGAAACAGAGTCAAAAACGGCATCAACCGCCACACCAGCCAGCATTTCCTGTTCTTTTAGCGGAATACCTAGCTTTTCATAGGTTTTTAGTAATTCCGGATCCACCTCATCAAGGCTCTTAGGCGCATCTTTCTTGCTTTTTGGCGCGGAATAATAAGAGATAGATTGATAATCGATAGGCGGATAATGCACGCTAGACCATTCTGGATGCGGCATAGTCAACCAGTGTCTGAAGGCTTGTAAACGCCATTCCAGCAAGAACTCAGGCTCGCCTTTTATTGCTGATAATCGACGGATAACCTCTTCATTCAAACCAGGCTCAAAGGTTTCTACTTCAATATCAGTCACGAAACCATGTTGATACTCCCTTTCAAGGAGTGTGTTGATTTGCTCACTGCTTTTAGCCATGACTAACTCCACTTGCTAACTGCCTGATGCGGTCCAGATCAACAGCCTGGATAGAAGGTTTTGCCAATACTTCCAAACTCACACTATCAAGTGCGGTTTCTATAGCCTGACTTATCAAGCGCCAATTACCCTGAACATGACATAGACCTTGTAAGGAACATTCATTAGGATGCAGGCTACATTCAGTCAGACCAAGCTGGTCTTCCAAAGCTGAAATAATCTGTGCTACCGATATCTCAGCAGCTGCACGCTGCAACCGATAACCACCACTAACACCACGCACAGAGGTTAATAAACCCGCTGCTGTTAGACGTTTTAATAATTTACTGACTGTTGGGACTGTAAGATGTGTATGAAGGGCTATGTCGCGCGCATTACAAAGCGTATGTGCTCGCTTTGCGAGATACACCATCACAACTGTTCCATAATCGGCCAATTTGCTGACGCGCAGCATACCACCCCCACACTAAATAATCTAGTACCAAATAAGTCTTGTTTCAGAACTCAGGTTCTGAATCCTAGATTTTTCTTTAGAAAAACAAGCTCTATTTAAAATATAGTACTAAATTGGTTCTATTTTAGACAAAAGGCGAATGATACTCTATTTTAAGGGGCTGCTGCAAATGCTCGCCATCTAGAACAAGGCAAGATCGTCTAAAACATGGCTAACGCCATAATTTAGACGATTCGTTTTCTGTAAAGATCGACAAACCGTAGCCTTGATGCAGCGCAGCGTAATCAAGGTTTTCCTTAGAACAGGAGAATCATCAACTGAACTTTTGTGAGTTAGATTTCGATGAATTTTAAATGAAAACCTTGATTACGCTTTGCTACATCAAGGCGACACTTGTGTAGATACTACAAATGCTCGCCATCTAGAATGTACCCCAGCCCCTTTGGGACAAACATCGATAAAAACCCCGTCATCCCGCTCCCTCCCCCGTCATCCCGAACGTAGTGAGGGATCTCCGGGATTAGTACGGTGCTACACATCAGGAGATGTCTCTCTACGTTCGACATGACGTACGTCTTTGGGATCGCAGCGAAGGTAGCACTGTGCCAAATTTAGGAGATCCTTCGCTGTGCTCTGGATAACAGGCTGCGTTAAGGTGATAAGGCTTATTGCCAGACAATACATCAAAACCATTCGGGCTGAGGAGGCGTTTAGGCCGTCTCGAAGCTTTACACAGTCCGTACAGAGCGAAATCCGGGAAATCGTACCACTGCTCCCGGATTTCGCTTCGCTGAATCCAGGCTAAATTTTATATATAGATCCCGCAGTCAAGCCCTGAGAGTTCCACACAAAAAAATCTACGTACCGCGCTTTATGCGCGGTACGTAGGCAGAAAAATTTCGTGAGGATCTCTCAGGGCTAAGCCGCGGAAATTCGAGACTCTCAGTGAGCATAAATACTAGCGCCTCGGAGCTACCACCCTCTTTAACTCATCAATCACCCCTCCCTCTCCAAGTATATCGTGTTCAAAGGATTCCAATTTTTTCAGTGAATCTGTTTTGGGCCGTTGGAAAAAGGTTCCCAGGAAACCATGTGGTGCGTAGATTTCAACCAAGACAGCAGGAACCACTGTAAGAGCCGCAACAACTCCAGCTAAAGCTCGACAGCAATCTAATAATCCCCTCACAATAGGGTGTAATTCATCATACCAAACCCCAGCCTGACGATATTTGGCAAACTCTTCTTCTACAACGTCAATATAGTGTTCACATCGTATCCTAAATAATCGGAGGCCTGGCAAGTTAGGATTTATTCGGAAAAAAGTTCTTCTTTCTTCACTAAGATTTGTAGATAAATCATTAGCAAGGCTTGCAACCCTTTCATATCCGAGTCTAAAGTCATCATTTTTCTGAGAAGAATCCCCGATAAAAGTTAATTCCGCTGCTTTTAACATCAGCTCGGATACTTTTTTATCAAGCCGTACGAATGCTTCATCAAACCTATATTCTTGTTGCAACATTGCATTTCGAAGCTCATCTTCCTTCTCAGCATAAGCTCTAGCCTGTCGCACCTGCACTTTAGTGAAATTTTGCTGGATAAAAGCCCTTACATTATGTTGCAGAGCACTAGCAACATGCTGATTAAAATAATTTCTATAAAGCTCTAGGTTATCCTCAATCTTTATAAGCTCACGCAGAGATAACTGGGAAAGATCGCCAAGCGCTAGATAAAAAGAAGAATTAACTACCGCTTCTTCTACCTCTTCATTCGAGATATGAAAATAAAAGCCAGTCTGATTAGGAAATCTGTATTGACTTGATGCTGAGTCAAAATAATCCATAACTCTTACTTGAGAATTATATAATTGCCTCGCTATCTCTGGTGAACTTACCCCAGTTTGTGCAGGACGTATCTCAAAAGATGCTCTAATCAATCCTGGGTTGAAGGCTGTATCGAGGTGATATTCAGGAAAATCAAAATAACCGGTTCTCTCAAGAATCATAAACCCGATTACACGGTTTGGGACTTCTGCATTAATGCCTCGCTCTTGTAGGCGTTTTCTAATTAGCTCAATAGCCGACATAACAACTCCTAATTTTAAATAAACTGAGCAGTTAATGTTGTTTCTAATTCGCGCATAACCCCTTCATCATCAAGAATGTTGTGTTCAAAGGATTCTAATTTTTTCAGCGAATCTGTTTTAAGTCTTTGGAAAAAGGTTCCCAAGAAACCATGAGGTGCATAGACTTCAACTAAAACAGCAGGAATCACTGTAAGCGCCGAAACAATTCCAACCAAGGCTCGACAACAATCAATCAGCCCTTGAAAAAAGGGATGTAGCTCGCTATACCAGGCCCCATCTTGGCGGTATTTGGCAAATTCTTCTTTTGCATCCTCGATATGCGTCATGCAATGGGTTTTAAATACGCTGAGTCGTAATAAGGTAGGATTCGTTGCAAAAAAGGCTCTGCGAGCCTCGCTTAGATTTATCAGTAGCTTCTCAGAAGCCCTTGCGACATTGGCATATTCCTCAGACTTATTCTCTATAAGTGAAGATAATTTAAGTCCCAGCTCTAAAAAGGACTCATTAAATTTCCTTTCTTGTCCACAGATTGCATCTTGTAGCTCTAACTCTCGTTGCAGAACAGTATTATGCTGCTCTATCTGTTTTGGATAAAGAAAACGCTCTACATGCTCTTGAATTCTATTTTGCAGTAGCTGTACAAAATTATTAGACTTGGGAAAACAAAACTCATAGCGTTCCAATTTTTTCTTTAGCTTTAAAAGACCATGAAGCCCCTTACCCTCTAGGGATCCAGCTGCTTGATAGAGTGTTGAAGACTGTATTGCTTCTTCAATTTCATTATTAGGAAGGTAAAAATTGAAGAGTTTAGTGTGTTTTAAACCTTGCTTTATAGGTAAGCGAGCCGAGGTAAAATAATCAAAAAATTTTATTAGGGTATGGTGTAATGCCGACCTGCTGGCCATAGAGGTTAACTGGGAAGAAAATTTAAAGAATGATCTAGGTAACTCAGGCTCATCATTAGGCTCTAGCCTGATATCTGGGTTATTACCTTCCCCTATAAACCGGAATGCACCAGGCAGGGGTTTAGAATGAATTCCATGTAAACAATCTGCTTTTTCAAATACCATATACTCGATAACGGCTGAGTTTTCGAGATCTGAAGATTCAAGATTAATACCAGCTTCCAACAAACGATTGCGAATTAGATTATAGAAAGGCATTTTTACTCCTAAATGTTCAATTTTTCTCCGGCCGGATCATACTTAGCCTTGTAAATACTGTCAGCCAAAGAAGAGCTTTAAATTTCAATAGTTATTATTAAGAAACATCCTGATGTTCTATTAGTGGATTATTTGGTTGCTTATAGGTCAATTGACAGGTTGCTTTTTAGCGATATAATGCCCTGACTTTCTTTCAGAGCCGGCTAAATATGAATACTTTAAGTTCGCAGTTTTTTACTCTTTTATCGGGTATAGCCTTTCTCAGCGCTACAGCTTTTGCCGAACCAAGCAATCTTGGCCTTTTGAAAAATGACATAAAGACCTACCATGATTCAGGCCTTTATGAGAAAGAATTAACCAAAGCGATTTTGAACGCGCAAAACTATATCCTTAAACAAGCGAAGTTAAATGAACGCTGCTATAAAGACTGCAAAAAGCTCGCTATTGTTTTAGACATTGATGAAACAAGCCTTTCTAACTATGACAAAATGGTCAAACGTGATTTCGTTGCGAACAAGGAACAACTTCACAAAGAAATGCTCGCAGCTAATTCCCCTGTCATTTCGCCTATGCTCAAATTGTATACCGATGCTCGTGAACAAGGCATTCAAGTCTTTTTCGTGACCGGAAGACCCCAATCAGAATTAAAAGCGACTGAGACTAATTTACTACGCGCTGGTTACAAAGGTTGGGCTGGCCTCTATTTACGTCCGAATAACTATAAACAACCCTCGATTGTCCCTTTTAAATCACAGGCGAGAAAATTGATTAGCGAACAAGGTTACACCATCCTTGCTTCAATTGGCGATCAGTATAGTGATATCAAAGGTGGGTATTGCCAGAAAGGATTTAAATTACCTAATCCTTATTACTATCTTCCTTAATAGCTCAGTAATCTTCACTTAATCTTCACTTGTTATACTGTCCAAACAGCTACTTATGCATGTATGGACAAAATATGTTCGAATCAGCCAAAAAAGCGCTCTTAGAGAACGACAAAGAACAATTTAAGAAAGATCTTGCATTATCAAGCAAAGAAAAAATCAACGAAGCTGATGCTCAAGGCAATACCCTTCTACATCTTGCGGTACAACAAGGTTCTTTAGGATGTGTAAAATACTTACTGGCTAAAGGAGCAGATATTTCCCTACAAAATAAGGAAGGCAACTCTGCATTGCATATAGCGGTGCAACAAGGCTACCTTAATATTGTCAATGAGATACTTGGAATATCGCCAGCGGCGAAAGACAGAAAAAGAAAAGCAAAATGGACTGATAAGGATCGTAGCGATAAGTTAACCACGCTTAAAGACTCTGAGAGAAAAGCATTGAACTTACTCAATGTAGCCAACAATCAGGGAGAAATACCACTTATCATTGCAGCCAATTTAGACGACGACCTGATCTATAAAAAACTTTTAATGCTGGAATCTGAATCTGGCTATACAAAAAATTCTTTAGATAAGGCCTTAGGTTTACGCCAAGAGCGAATAGAAGGTTTACAAAGAAAAAGTTTTTGGTCGGCTTTGCTGGAAACGCTTTGTCCTTCCGCATCGATTGCGGAACTAGTAGAGTCCTTTGCCTATACTGGATTATTGGCTGGAGCCAGTGCGGCAACCGCTTTGGGTTTAAACATTGCATTCGCTGCGATTTCCATTCTGGGATTTGGCCTTATCATGTATGCCAATTATAAAAAAATTCAATTTGAAAAAAACGCGGTTCGGGAACTAGAAGATCTGCAAGTAGAGTTCGCTTTTCTGCAAAATATCAGAAAAAGGATAACCCAACTTTCCACCCAGCCCTCGTTAACATCCGAAGAAAAGAATGAATTAGCATCGATTCAAGAAGAATTAACAAAATCGCTTAAAAAGCCGGCGACTATGCAAGGTAATGAAAAAAATTCTGCCGATTATGTCACTAGCCAAGATAAGATGCTCGCTGCCTTAAGTTCAGCTGGCAGCTTTTTATGCGCTTATGCTGGTTTACTGGGTGTCGCGGGATTAGGCTTAGGAGTGACCGCAGCAATTATGGGGACCACCTTAACCGCTCTAATCGTCTCGACAGGACCAATAGGAATTGGGGTTGCCTGTGGTGTAGGTTTAATATTGGCTGGAGCCCTGGCCTATTATCATTATGAAAACAGAAAACAAAATTATAAGGTTTTTGGGGAACAGCGAGCCTCTATCTATAAATTACAATACTCGATTTATAAAGAGCAACGAGATCTTAGACATGGTGCTGATAGAATTCTTGGGCGTGTCGATGAGTTGCTTCATCAACCTTCTCAAGATTCTAAGGCATCTACAAGTGAACCCGTTCTTGAAGTGAAAAAAACTGTTGAACTAGTGCCAGTTAGTTGGCGTACTCATGGCCATGACCCAGACCAGGTTTGTGAGATCGAATTAAAACAACTAACTAAGGATGGTTTTATGAAAAATGCTCAAAGCTCAGCTACTATAGTGACTCAACCTTCTGTCACTCTCGCTGTGCACAATGGACAGAGAATAAATTAAGTAACTCTCAAAAAGATCCAAACTCTCGAATGTGGCAATCAAGGTTTTCCTTATAAAATCGCCACCGCCCGTGTCCATCCCGCCGAGGCTCCCTTAATTTTTACCGGAAAGCAGCTTACTGTGAAACCATGGCTAGGTAGGCATTCCAGATTATGGAGCTTTTCCAAATGGCAATAGCTGATTTCTCTGCTAGCTTTGTGGCCTTCCCAAATTAGCGAAGCATCTTTAGAGGCCAGGTATTTTTCTCTGGTATGTAAGAAGGGGGCATCCCAACTCCAACCATCTGTTCCTGTTATCTTTACACCCTGCTCAAGCAGAAACAGCGTTGCCTCCCGTCCCATGCCACAACCTGAGTGGACATAATCATCATGGCCGTAGCGTAAACCAGCGCTTGTGTTGACTAAAACGATATCAAGAGGCTTGAGCTGATATTGGATACGCTCAAGCTCCGCCTGTACATCGTCTTTTGTAACCACATAGCCATTAGGAAAATGACGGAAATCTAATTTGATCCCATCTTGAAAACACCATTCCAGAGGAACCTCATCAATGGTGATTGCTCGCTTATCCTTATCCATTAAAGTAGAAAAATGATAAGGAGCGTCTAGGTGAGTGCCATTATGAGTGATCAGATTGATACGTTCATAAGCCCAGGCTTCACTTGCGGGTAAATCTGCGGCAGTTAAACCAGGGAAAAACTGTGTTAACTCGCCTACAGTTTGCTGATGCGTAAGATATTGAACCGCTGGTTGATAACCCTCTGGATCTGATTTAACGTCATTTTCGATGTTAATCGATAAATCAATGAACTTCTTTGCCATAGTCTATCCTTGTAAAGCTGTAGCCGTGTAATAGGTCATCCCCGTCACCATAACATAGCCCGTCATCCTAACATAGACCGTCATCCCTAACATAGCCCGTCATCCCGAACAAAACCTCCGTCATCCCGAACGTAGTGAGGGATCTCCGGGATTAGCACCCTGCCACATTCAGGAGATCCTTCGCTACGCTCAGGATGACGGAAGGGAAGTGAAGCAATGACGACGGGTGAATACCTAACCTACTTGTATTCCACCTCAATAATCTCATATTCAACAATACCGCCTGGTGTTTGCACAGAAACAGTATCATCAACTTCTTTACCAATTAGGCCACGGCCAATTGGCGAACTGTAAGAAATTTTATTTACTTTGATGTCGGCCTCATCTTCGCCAACGATCTGATAAGAAATTTCAGCCTCTGTTTGCAAATGGCATAGACGCACAGTTGCGCCAAAAACCACCTTGCCATGATTAGGTAATTTTGTGATATCAACGATTTGGCAATGTGACAGTTTGGCTTCCAACTCCTGAATACGCCCTTCGTTGAAACTCTGTTGTTCACGAGCAGCATGGTATTCTGCGTTTTCTTTCAGATCACCATGGGCACGTGCCGTTGCGATAGCGTCAATGATTCGTGGACGCTCAATGGTTTTTAAACGTTGTAACTCAGATTTCAAGGCTTCTGCACCTTGAACTGTCATAGGATGTTTATGCATAACCACCTCTAATGTAAATCTTGTAATCGGGTAACCGTTTCTCGGTCTTCATATTTCATTGCCAAACAAGCTGCTTCGGCGCCAGATAAGGTCGTAGTATAGCTAACCTTATGTTGCAACGCATTGCGTCTGATTGCAAATGAATCAGCTGTTGCTTGTTTGCCCTCAGCTGTGTTCACAATAAAATCAATTTCATTGTTTTTAATAAAATCGACAATATGCGGACGCCCTTCAGCAACCTTAAATACTCGACGACAATCGATGCCAGCCGCTTGCAATACCAAGGCTGTTCCACGGGTTGCGATAATTTCGAAGCCTAATTGAATCAGGCGTTTTGCAATCTCACCCACTCTGGCTTTATCTGCATCGCGCACAGAAACGAAGGCTCGTCGTCTCTTCACAATATTACAACCAGCACCTATTTGGGCTTTTGCAAAAGCTTGGCCAAAACGTCTTGCAATTCCCATTACCTCTCCAGTTGATTTCATTTCTGGCCCTAAGATCGAATCGACTCCAGAGAACTTAATGAAAGGAAACACTGGTAATTTAATCGAATAAAAAGCAGGCATTGGGTAGTGCTGACTCAATCCCTGCTGCTTCAAACTTTGTCCAATCTTACATCGCGCAGCAATTTTTGCCAGAGGATAACCTGTGGCTTTAGATACAAAGGGAACTGTTCGTGAGGCACGAGGGTTCACTTCGAGAACATAGATATCATCTGCCTGAATTGCAAACTGCGCATTAACTAAACCAATTACACCTAGTTTTAATGCCATTTGCCGAAGCTGCTCTATTAAATCCTGCTGTACTACCACACTTAAACTAAAGGGAGGCAAGGTACAGGCAGAATCACCTGAATGGATACCTGCCTCTTCAATATGCTCCATGATAGCGCCGATCATTACTTCTTCACCATCACAAACTGCATCGATATCGACTTCAATTGCATCATTCAAAAACTTATCTAAGAGCACCGGTGAGTCATTGGAAACTTCAACAGCATGAGCTAGATAATAGCGAAGATCTTCTTCGCGATAAACGACTTCCATGGCGCGACCACCCAATACATAAGAGGGTCTGACAACCAGAGGGTAACCAATACGTTTGGCAAGAGCTACCGCTTCATCTTCGCTGCGAACCGTGCCATTTGCTGGTTGCGCTAGATTGAGCTCGGTAACTAACTTTTGGAAACGCTCTCTATCTTCAGCCTGATCAATAGCATCCGGTGAAGTACCGATAATAGGTACCCCATTGGCCTCTAAGGATCGTGCTAGTTTTAGAGGCGTTTGACCGCCGTAATGAACAATCACTCCAGTTGGCTTTTCTATAGCGACAATGGATAAAACATCTTCAAGGGTCAAGGGTTCAAAATAAAGCCTATCGGAGGTATCAAAATCGGTAGATACGGTTTCAGGGTTGCAATTCACCATAATCGTTTGATATCCCGCTTCACGGAGAGCCATCGCGGCATGCACGCAGCAATAATCAAACTCAATACCCTGACCAATTCGATTGGGACCACCGCCCAGGATCATAACCTTTTTCTTATCAGTTTCTGGCCGTGCCTCACAAACCGTTTCATAGCATGAATAAAGATAGGCTGTGTCACTTGGAAACTCTCCGGCACAGGAGTCGATACGCTTATAAACAGGTGTCACACCCAACTCTAAACGATGAGCCCTTACCTGTTCTTCAGAACAATATAACAGACCAGCAAGATAGGCATCGGCAAAACCACGTCGCTTCAGTAGGCGCATAGTCGCTGTATCAATTTGAGCTAGCGACCTTCCGAAAACAGAGCGTTCTAGTATGACCAGCTCCTGAATTTGTGCAAGAAACCAGGGATCAACCTTCGATTCCTGATGAATTTCCTCTAAGGACATATCCTGGCGAAAAGCATCAGCAATATACCAAAGCCTGTCAGGAGTCGGTTCCGATAAATGGCCGCGCAAACAGGCAAGATCGTCACCCTTTTTAAATAAGGGATGCAAGCCTGAACGACCGATTTCCAAGCCACGAATCGCCTTTTGCAAAGACTCCTGAAAATTGGAACCAATTGCCATAACCTCACCCACTGATTTCATTTGGGTGGTCAGAGTAGTGGGTGTTTGGGGGAATTTATCGAAGTTAAAGCGTGGAATTTTTGTCACAACATAATCAATACTGGGCTCAAATGAAGCTGGTGTTTTGCCACCAGTAATTTCATTATCTAATTCATCCAGGGTATAACCTACTGCAAGCTTGGCTGCAATTTTGGCAATTGGAAAACCAGTCGCCTTCGAAGCCAGGGCAGAACTACGCGATACTCGCGGGTTCATCTCCACAACCAGCATGCGCCCATCTTCAGGGTTAACTGCAAATTGCACATTAGAACCGCCAGTATCAACCCCGACAGCACGCAACACTTTAATTGCCGCATCCCGCATACGCTGGAATTCTTTATCCGTCAAAGTCTGGGCTGGCGCAACAGTAATAGAATCGCCGGTATGGACTCCCATTGGATCTAAGTTTTCAATGGTACAAACGATAATGCAATTGTCATTTTTGTCACGAACCACTTCCATCTCATATTCTTTCCATCCCAAGGCTGACTCATCAATGAGCAATTCATGGGTTGGGGAAAGATCCAAGCCTCGGGAACAGATTTCCTCAAATTCTTCACGGTTATAGGCAATACCCCCACCGGAGCCACCCATTGTAAAGGAGGGACGAATAATTGCAGGGAAACCAAGCTGAGCCTGTACTTGAAACGCTTCTTCTAAACTATGGGCTATTGCTGAGCGCGGCATTTCCAGACCAATTTTCTTCATTAATTGACGAAATTTATCCCGGTCTTCAGCTCTGTCAATCGCTTCTCGAGTCGCCCCAATCATTTCGACTGAATATTTTTGCAAGACACCTTCCCGCACCAAATCAAGGGCGCAGTTAAGTGCTGTTTGACCACCCATCGTAGGCAACAAAGCATCAGGGCGCTCTTTCTCGATAATCCGCGCAACCTCCTGCCACTGCACAGGCTCAATATAGGTTGCATCCGCAAGTTCAGGGTCAGTCATGATCGTCGCAGGATTGGAATTAACAAGAATGACCCGGTATCCCTCTTCTTTTAAAGCCCTTACAGCTTGGGTACCAGAATAATCGAATTCACAGGCTTGACCAATAACAATTGGACCAGCGCCAAGGATAAGGATGGATTGGATATCAGTACGTTTTGGCATGACAAATACTAGGAAAATTGAAGTGGCCTATATTACCGAATTTCGCTTGAAGATTATACCTATTATTCTTGCTTTTAAGGAGGAGTGGAATCGGTAGCCCCTCACCCCTAACACCACTACCATTAAGTTAAGGCAGGTTTTGTCATTCCCGCGAAGGCGGGAAACTATTTCTAGCTAAACACAGTGCCAATGTAGAGATGGTTTCCCGCCTTCGCGGGAATGACAAATGCCCTTAACTTAACGGCAGTGACCCCTAGCACTCCCCTCTTATCTTCGCCCATCCTCTCCCTAATAATTCATGCATCACAACCGTTAAATAAAAAAGATTATGCGCATTAGGTAAATAGCGAATTTGCCAGAGATCATCATACCAATAAAGGGTATAGTCAGTGGGAGCGGCGATAGCATGCAAACCATAAGCCTGACAAAGGCACATAGAGCGTGGCATATGAATTGCGGAGGTCACCAGGTAAAAGGGTTCATCATGAACCATTTGTTTGATTGCTTTAACCTGATCAACGGTATTAATGGATGTTGTCTCAAGCACAACATCTCTTGTTGGAATCGCAAACCAGGAGGCCAATTCCGATAAATGGGTTGCTTCTGGTACTTCAAAACCATAACCACCACCAGACAATAGCAACTTAGCGCCAGGCAATTCTCGGTATAAACGCACCCCTTCAACCAAACGTTTGATGCTGATGCCATACAACAGCGAGTTTGTCGGCAAATTCACAATTTGCGCCTGCCCACCGCTTAGAACAACTACCCAGCGAATCTGAGGATCCACCTTGGTTATAGGCTGATATTTTGCTTCTAATTTTCGGGTTAGGTGCTCAACTAACCACCCTGAGCTAAATAGAATCAGCAGCAATAAAACCATTAAAAAGCCAATTCGAATAGCAATCTTATCGCCATAAATCCACAAAAGAGCTAGAAGAATTGCAAACAATAGCAGAACTAAAAAAAACGGATTTAATAAGGCTTCAAGCAAATGTCGAAAAATTACCACTATCTCACCTTGCGCATCAAATAGAGTCCTAATAAAGCAAAGATCAGGGTTGGCCCAACAGCAGCAAGTTCTGGTGGCCACTGGAAGACTAAACTTATCGGACCAAAAAATTTATTCATAATATGAAAACCAAACCCCACAGTGGCTCCTGCTACTAACTTCGAACCCATTGTCGAAGAACGTAAGGGGCCAAAGATAAAGGGAATTGCCAGAATCATCATCACCACAGTCGTTAGAGGTTGAATAATTCGCTGCCAAAAAGCCAACTGGTAGTTAAAGGCATTCTGGTGACTTAGTTTCTGAGCCCTTAAGAAACGACGCAATTCACGCAAGGTCATTTCATCGGGCTCACTGGTACTCACGCTGAGAACCTTGGGTCTGACTGAGACATCCCAAACCATATCAGGGATAAACCTTACCTCTGTTTTTTGTTTATCAAAAACGGTTTCCTTGGTCCAATGAGCCATCCATAGGTTGTTGACATAATCTATTTGATGAATGACCCGGGCAAAACGCAAATGATGCGTTTCATCAAAGCGAAATTGGTAGACAAAACGTAAACTGTTGCCAGGAACAATGGCCGAGATAAAAATAAAATCATCTCGGTTACGCAACCAAACACCGTGATTTGTCCGTAGCGTCTGCCCACCGCTGAGGGCTAAGGTTTTTCGATCATTAGCATAGTGTGACAACTTGGGTATTAGGGTTTCCCCAATAATCGTGACAAAAAGAATGAGAATTAAAGCAACCTTTAATACCGCCAGCGTAACCTGCCCTATTGACATACCAGCAGCACGCATGACGATCAACTCACGGTTATTAGCCATAATACCCAAACCAATCAGGCAACCTAACAGACTAGCCATGGGAAAAAACAGATACACCTGATAGGGTACTTGCAGAAAGACAAAGAAGGCCGCTTGAACGATGTTAAAATCTGCCTTCCCTAAATCGTCAAGTTGATTAACAAAAAGGATAAATATTTGTAAGCCGATAAGCATCAAAGTCACTAGACCAATAGCAGCAAATACCGTTTTTGCGATATAGCGATCGAGTAATTTCATGATAATTTCACTCGATTACGCCAAATCAGTAAGAGCCCGAATAAGGCAACTGTAAGATGCAGCCACCAAAACCCCATCCAAGTTGGAATCTTACCGGCTATCAGCCAGTCGCGAGAAATAAAAATGAAATTGGCATAAAGAATATAAAGCACAATAGCCGGTAATAATTTTGCATACTTACCCGCCCGTGGATTAACACGGCTTAGCGGAACAGCAACTAGTGTTAACACAAAAACCATGATGGGCACTGCTAGACGCCACTGCAGCTCGGCTGCCTTTGCTTTATCCGCATTATTGAAAGGCAGCAAACTTGTAAAACTGGCAGTACGCAAATCATCTTCCACCCCTTCAATTTTCTGGTGGGGTAAGCGGGCTTTAAATTGATTAAAGTCAGCGACTTCATAATTCGCTAGTCCCGGTACTCCCTGATAAGCCGTTCCTTGTTCTAAAACGAGATAGTCTTCTTTGGTCTTAGGATCGGTTTCAGCAAAGGCCTTTTCCGCCCATAGAATATCCCAAAACAGAAGGGAGCCTTTGAAGGTAGAACGAGCCAAGAATACATTTTGTGCTTTAGAATGATCGCGACTCATTGATTCAACATAGAAAATTTTCCCACCGCTGGGATCCGCCTGAAAACGTCCTGGAACAATGAGTTGAATGAGGGTTTGCAC
Source organism: Legionella massiliensis (assembly GCF_000756815.1). Lineage (GTDB taxonomy): Bacteria > Pseudomonadota > Gammaproteobacteria > Legionellales > Legionellaceae > Tatlockia > Tatlockia massiliensis. The sequence goes on along the minus strand of NZ_CCVW01000001.1, from coordinate 1,419,842 downwards.
CCCCGTTGTTTTTAAGAGTTTGGTCCGTTCCGTGTGAATGATCGGACTTGCCCAAACCATAATCACGGTCACGATAACCCCAACCACAGCAGCCATGATCAGACTATGTTTAAGCAACTGTGAAGGCCCATAACCACAGGCTTGCAAAACCGTCATCTCACTTTCAGCATACAAACGCCCATAGGCGACTAGCAAAGCGACATAAAATCCCAGGGGCAGCAGCAAGCCCATGAGATTGGGGAGCTCAAGCATCATTAGTTTCATAATAATAATGCCAGGCAATTGCCCCATGGCAGCACGATTTAAATAGCGTACGAACTGATTTGACATAAAGATGAGCATTAAAATAGCAGTCAAAGCGACCAAAGTAATGAAAACTTCTTTTGCTAAATAGCGAAAAATCAGCACGGAGACACCAGCATAGTAGAAATGTAAACAGACCCTAGGTAAACTAACAGTTTTTTTTCTAGGAAGCAAAAATGAATTACGGACTTATCGAGGCGCCAACTCTAAAATTAAACGACTGTCTGATTCTCGGCCTTTTTGCTGACGATGAGTTTCCAGAGCTTGCCAAGAAGCTGGATCACCAACACAACCAGCTGATAACCCGGTTATTTGCCAAATTAAACGAAGCCGGTGATTCTTTATGGCAGGCCGATATTGAAGGCCATAGCCTGATGTTATTTCATTGCGGTAAAAAAGCTGAATTTAATGCAAAAAACCTGCGTAAATACATCAACGAGATAATCCCATCCTTGCTCAAGCATCGTTTTCATTCCGCCACCTTTTGCCTTCCGCAAATTATTAAGCAAACGCCCGATTGGCAAGTACAACAAATGCTCTTGCAAATCAACGCGCAACTTTACCAATTAACTGATTTTAAAACTAAAAATAATAAAACTAACAAGCTGGAAACAGTACAGTTTTATTTAGCTGGCGCCTCAAACCCTACTATCAAAGAAGGACAGGCTCTTGCAGAAGGCATCAAACTAGCCCGTCATCTGGCCGATTTACCAGCGAATATCTGCACACCCACCTATTTAGGGGAGCAAGCTGTTGCCCTAGCGCAATTGCATAATAATCTGACCACAAAAATTATGGGTCCTGAAGACATGCAAACTATGGGTATGGGCGCTCTGCTGGCAGTTGCGCAAGGCTCTGAGCAAGAACCTCGTTTAATTGAGATGCAATATTGCGGCGGTGGTGATACCCCTCCTATCGTTTTTGTTGGCAAGGGTATTACTTTTGACTCTGGCGGTCTTTCTTTAAAGCCAGCTAATGCAATGGATGAAATGAAATATGACATGTCTGGCGCTGCCTGTGTTTTTGGGGCGATGAAGGCCTGCGCATTGATGCAATTACCTATTAATCTTATTGGTTTGATAGCCAGTGCTGAGAATATGCCCAGTGGCACAGCGGTCAAACCTGGTGACATTGTGACCTCGATGTCAGGACAAACCATTGAAATCCTGAATACCGACGCAGAAGGACGCTTAGTACTTGCTGATGCTTTGACCTACGCTGAACGCTTTAAACCGGAAGTGGTCATTGATTTAGCAACCTTGACTGGCGCTATGATTGTAGCGCTTGGTTTTATAACCACTGGTTTTATGACAGAGGACGATAAGCTTGCGGAGCAAATTATTCGTGCAGGTGGAACCGCTGATGAGAAGATTTGGCGTATGCCGCTGGATGAAGCTTATCAGGAAGCACTCGATAGCCCTCTGGCAGACATGATTAATGCCTCTTTTGATCGCAGTGCCGGCGCAATTACTGCGGCTTGCTTTCTTTCACGTTTCACTAAAAAGTACCGTTGGGCGCACTTGGATATAGCAGGTACAGCCTGGGTTTCTGGCAAGAAGCGTCAGGCAACAGGACGGCCAGTTAGCCTTTTAATCCAATTACTACGTGATACTATCAATGCGCGTTGATTTTTACCTATTAGAAGACAGCTCTGAGCAGGCTCCCCTGCTGCTTAGCTGTCGTTTGCTTGAAAAAGCCTATTTGCGAGGCCACAGTGTCTTTGTCTATTGCAACAGCCAAAAAGACGCTGAAAACTTAGACGAACTATTGTGGACCTTTAAAGACAACTCCTTCATTCCCCATAATTTGCAAGGCGAAGGACCAGAACCCCCGCCCTCCATTCAAATTGGCTATCGAGAAGAACCTCGCGGATTTAATGATATCTTAGTCAACTTGCATAATGAGATACCCAGCTTTCATTCACGTTTTCGTCGAATCATTGAAGTTATTGGCAATAACGAAGCAGCCAAGGAGCATGGCCGTCTTCGTTTTCGTGAATATCGTGCAAAACTCTATGAGATTCAGACTCATAAAATGTAATAGGTCCCGTCTCCCACCCCGTCATGTCGAGCGTAGAGAGACATCTCCTGATGTGTAGCACAGTGCTAATCCCGGAGATCCCTCACTATGTTCGGGATGAAGTGCTATGTTAGGGTGACGGGGCTGACCTAATACCATAAAATGTAATACCAGGAGGACAGATTACCCTTTGTCACATAGTCAAATTATGACTATCAGCTGGTGCTAGGGCATCCTGTAACAAGCTTTGAAATTCCTCAAAACCCTGCCTTGTTTTTGCCGAGGTTTCTACTAAATCAGGAATAATTTCTTCCCTTAAATCCGCTTTAGTACCTACCAACATAGTTTTAGCATTTTTGAAGTGCGTATCAGCATATTTTATGAAATAAGCCAAATCTTTTTCAGCATTTTGAGACGATAGATCGACAAGAATTAATACCGCATCTACCCTCTGTTTCTTATGTCCCATTGAAGGAATAAGTCCAGCGTCGCCAGCGCCATGAATCTTAAAATTTATAATCACAGGATGTTCATGTCCGTCAAAGGTTTGCTTGTAAGAAAGATTTGAAATCTCAGGTAAAATCTGATCAGGAAACTGACCATCTTTATAAGAAAGAAGAAAAGATTTTTTACCACTTTTTTCTCCACCTAAAACGACCACATTCTTCACATCATCTTTTTCTTTGTGCTTCAAAAATTTCATTATTATTTCCTTTAAAAGTTATAATTTTGCAATAAAAATTCATTTAATAGTTAACTTAATTTCATTCCAGAATCATCTTCATCAAATTGTAATCCTGATTCAATTTCATGATCAACATCCTCATCGATTTCTGCATGAAGTTTTTCTTTAAAATCGCGTGTTACTCCAGTAGTCCGTGCATCCCCATGTTTATGAATAAATTGACTGAGTTCTCGCGGTGACTCCACTTTTTCAATCACATGACGCTCTTCTAGAGCATGCAGCAAGCGTTCTGGTGTCATCAACTTAAGTTTTTCCCTCTGACTAATCGGGGAACTTATCATGCGATCCGGGACATTATCCACACCATCATCACGTAGCCTCTTAACTACCCTATCATTTAATTCTTGTACAGCTGCGATTAAAGTTTTACCAACAAACTCTGAGCAAAGCACCTTAGATTGATCACGGTTTTCAACATCCCATTGCCCCTTTCCCATTACATCATCCCTTACCTCCGGGTTTTTATGGTCTTTTTTGACAAAGTTCTTATAACCACCGTGAAGTTTGTTAGTAGCAACCGACGCAAAGCGACCTGTCCCACCCTCAGCAGTGACATGCTCATGCATATCTCGGGCACCATTATGTATTTCTTGTTCTATGTCGCTAAATTCCTGTTCTAATTGTTGCAGCCAATCGTCACCAAGATGTTCCTTAAAAAGAGCTTGGTCTTCTTCGCTAATTAAATTTTCAAGCTTAATCCTATAAACATCAGCATACAAAAAGTTGCGAAGTGCAAATTTCTCCTCCTTATATCCAGGATTTATATGGGAAAGCTTATTGGATACCTGATCATTATTTTCCACTGTGACTGCTCTTGAGGCATGCCCAAATTTTGTGACTTTTGTGACTCCTTTTTCAAAGGCTGACAGTTCCTTGCCATAGATTTCTGACTTGGATTTTGTACGATCAAAAACAACAGAACCTACTGGAGCCCTAAACTGTTGATCAAAGGTATTATCGAGATGACGAACCATAGTTGCAGCGCGTTGGGTAGTCTGATAGAGCGCCTCCAACCTATCATTTCCCTCAATAAGTCCCAGGGTATTATATTGTTCAAGTATTGCATTCAGATTAGCTAAGTCATACAACATTCCAAACTCTTTCAGCGTCATCTTTTCGTTTGTAGCTAATTCTCTTTCACCATTGAGAGCATCCTGAAAATTGTTCCAAATTCTATCCATTTCTGGTTGAATTTTATGTAAGTTTCTTGTTCGATATGAAATATCTTTGACTTCAGCTGCGGTCATCCCACCGATACCACTATCCATCCGCGAATAAGGTGAAATGGTAATTATTTTTTTATTGGTATCCATATCACCGATGAGGCTCACTAACATATCCTGTACAGCAGATTTTTCCTCAGGGCTAAGGACCAAGGCATCGTCTGATTTTTTACTTTCCAACAGCCTCATTCCCTGGATAACCTCTTGGCTAATCCCAGATTCATCAGATAACTCTTGTAACGACATAGGCATGATGAGATCCCCTAACTAATTTGCGTAATAGCGTCTGGCTATATTGCTTGATAAATTACGAATGAAGTCGATCAAATGATAGGCATAGTCGTCTGAATCGATATCTTCCTGGCATTGGAAAAGAATAAAATTCTTAGAAATAAATGCGAAAATTCCATAACGCATCTGCTCTGTTGCGTTATAGAAATAGTCATCAGGAAGGGCTGTTACTATCCTTCTTATCAATTCCCGAGCGTCATCAGCTGTAATGTTCAACAACTGAGGTATAGCTCTATTTTTCTCATCAGCCATATTCATACAAGATGAGGTAACAAGGTTATAAATCTCGTTGCTATATTGTCTTTTTCTAGGATGCATAATAACTAATCACTATTCGACTAACTCTATTTTAAATGTAGCCAATCATGAATCACTTTGCATATTACAAGCCCAACAATAGCATCAAAATAGTTATTTTTTGATTAATTATTATGCACATTGATCTGTTTTTTTAATTACAGCTCATTTCTTAATAAAACGTTAATAATTTATAAGTATGATTGCCAAACTATGGACAACCCGTTTGGAAATAACGCTATGTTTACAGCCGAAAAGATTGAGTTTGAACCGTGGGAAGAGAAACTACTACCTTGGGTAAAACGTTATAAAGAACTACTCATTAAAACTCCCCTTCTTGATAAAGACTGCCTTGGTTTTCTAGAGAAAAAAGTAGAGTACCTCGAAACGCATTCACTCCATGCCAGAGAGAAGCCTATTACTAAAGATGAGATCTCCCTAAAATTTAAAACGGCAGTTGCTAATCTCGTTGGCATATATTGCTCTGCTATTTACGAGTTCGAGGATTTAGAGAAAGAACTTAGTGGACGAAGTCCTCAGCGTGATGATCGGGATTTGTTTAGCGATGAATTAAAAGAACGTTTTCTACATGCCAGTGAGTTTAAGGCATCAATATTGGCCAATCCTCTATTCAACGAGAACATAAGACGGGTATTCCGTAAGACAACGACCCCTCGTGAGGAAGCAGAACAGCAATTTACAGAGAAGAAACAAGCCCGCATTAATAGCTACATCTCTGTTCTCAATAAAGAGAAAGAAGTCCTACAACAACGCACTAATGTGTTGGCAACAGAAGAAGAGGCTCTAAATAAAGAATATCAAGAGACTCAACTTCTAATTGACGAATTACTCAAGCAAATACAAAAAGATACGAATGAGTTAAAAGCCGAGATAAAACAACACCAACCGGTGAAACAACCAGCTGTTGGCGTAGCAATGCCCTTCACGGGAGCACCACCACCGCCACCCAAGGCACCACCACCATTTGCAGCCAAATCATCGGGCTTACAAATAAATAAACCGAAATCACAAAGTGCTGATATTCCACCAACAACATCTTCAGCTAGTGCTGTTGTTACTTCTGATGTTCTTGCTAGCTTTAAGTTCAGACCTAGAGAGCAAAGAATCTCTATCCCTGAGCCTGAGCCGACTCAGACCGAAGAGCATTCATTCATCAGCCTGTTGCAACGCTCTATGAGCTTAAGCTCCTCTATTTCTCCCAGTAGAAGTACTAGTTTCAGAGGCTCTTCCAGCATTAGTCAACCTATTGAAAAACCAAAACCGGCAACACCCTCAATAGAAGATGTTGAAGCAACACTGTCTAGCAATGGCATAAAAATTTTTCGTAAGGAAGAGCTAATTGTTCACCTTAAAGAACGTAATGCGGCTCAACAAGCGTACTATAAACAGCTCTTACAACAAAAAGACAGGCTTCGATTATTAAAATTAGACCTAACCAAAGGAGTTAGTGCGACTAATCGAGTTAAAAAGCAACTTGAGGAAGAGAATGAGCGCAGGCTCGAAGAGGAAAAACAACGCGTATTAGCAGTATCAGAACCCGTCGTTGTAACAAGCAATCCTATGATACCGCCACCACCGCCCCCTATGGCTCCTATGCCACCTCAAGTCGTGGCTAAAGCACCGCAACAAACTCTATCATTTGAACAGGCCATAGCCTTAGCCAGCAAGAAAAAAGGGCAACCTGGCTCATCAGCTAAGCCCCGTGAGGATAGAAAAGCGACATCAGCGCCTCTACCTGTTACTAAACAGAGTTCTCAAGCTGCTCTTAATGTAGATCTTGTTGCCGCACTCACACAACGTAGAAAAGGCATGGCCATGGATGCTGAAAAACCCAAGAAAGAAAAGATAGATAGAGAAGCTATTGCAAGAGAAGAAGCTTTAGAACGGGAAAAGGCTCTTAAACTTCAGGAAGAACGTGAATATAGAGAAAGGACCTTAGAAAAGCATAGAAGCTTAGCTGAGTCTCGCTCCCATGAGCCCAGTGACTCGCTAATTAGTTTTCACAGTGCTAAAGAGAACATTTTGGCGACGAAAGTACAGCTCGATAAACAACTCTCGGACGCATTTAGCCCCAAAGTATTCGACGACTTGCAAACCAACATCCATCTTTTGATTGAAGCACTTGAAACTGAAAATGAGCAAGCTGCTATACGGGCAAAAGAGGAAGAACAGAAACGAATTGCACAAGCGGCTGCCGAGGAAGAAGAAAAACGAATTGCACAAATGATTGCCGAGCAAGACGAAAGACGAATTGCACAAACGCTTGTTGAGCAGGAAGACAAGATAGTTACAGAAACGATTACCGAACCAGAAGAGGAAAGAGCTGTACTGTCGGTTGTTGTGGAGGAAGAGGAGACAGTGCCTGATGTTTCCTTAAAAATTACTCTCTCAGAGACTGTCGTGGAAGAAATGCTGAGAGTTGAAGAGACTCCTATTATATCTGTAGGCTTGGAAGAGCTAGAGCAAGATACCTCACCTGCTGTAGAAGCTGAAAACAAAGCTCAGAATAAGCATAGAGGTGAAGTTCCTCTTTCAGTAGCTGTTAGTTCAGCTCAAGAAAATCCAAACCAACATGAAACAGTGCCATCTGAAATAGAAATAGTAAAAGCACAGGTTGAGGTAGCAGCTGAACCCCCTATTGCTAAAAAGAAGTCCAAGGTGCTTTCTAACCCTGAAATGATGCTTGGTCGAATTAATAGGCACTCTAAATTAAAAGCTCTCTTTGATAGTGGTGTTGAGGATGGACTTGTTGACGAGCTGTTAGTTGATGCGGTAAGCAGGGTTTCTGCAAAAAAACTCGTTACTGGAACCATTTCTGATCTATTGATCCTGCGCAATTATGCGGCAAAGAAAAGACAACAGATTGATTCTATAGAATTTTCTTCAGAAGAAGAATCAGAACGTTATTCTGAAGAATTAATGAATTTCTATACTACAGCATTAACTGAACGTTTATCAGATAACCCGCCAGCAAAACAATATGAGAACATCACAAAGGCGGCTCATGCGATTTTCACACCACGAGATGGCGGTCTAAGACTCTTTGCTGATGTGATGTTAATGATTAGTGTTATAGGTATAGCCATAGTAGGTGTAGCTCGTAAAATAGCAGGACATAGCTTCTTCTTTTCTAAGGCAACAACTCAAAGGGAAGATGATCTTAAGAGCCTGTGTAAATCGGGTGAAGAAATACAAAATGACGGTAGCACTCTGTTTTCAGCGCCTGCAGCATAAAATGAAATCTTGATTACACTGCCCTGCATCAAGGCTACGATTTGTCAAATAAGTGTAGCCTTGATGCAGGGCAGCGTAACCAAGGTTTTCCTTAGATAAGAGGTGCGGGACGTAGCCTATTACCCTTGTTTTACCTAGACCGCAGTATAAGTCTTCTCTAAATAATGCATCAAAGCACGCAAGGCCATTGCCTCACCCCCTTCAGGCTTCCCTGGCTTAGAGCTAACATTCCAAGCCATAATATCAAAGTGAACCCAGGGCAAAGATTTAGGTATAAAACGCTGCAAAAATAAAGCAGCAGTGATTGCTCCAGCATAGGGAGAAGGGCTAGAGTTCACCAGATCAGCAATAGAAGAATCTAATAGTGACTCATAGGCTGCAAATAAGGGCAAACGCCAGACCGGATCATCCACAGCAAGTGAAGAATCATTAATCGCTTGTGCCAATTGCTCATTATTAGTAAACATGGCAGCAATCTCTGTCCCAACAGCAACGCGAGCTGCACCTGTTAGTGTTGCAAAATCAATTAGCAAATCCGGTTTTTGGGTTTCGCAGGCTTTGGAAATAGCATCAGCCAGTACCAATCGACCTTCGGCATCAGTATTGTCAATTTCAACAGTTAAGCCATTATGCATCTTGATAATATCACCAGGCCTAAACGCATCAGGCCCGATGGCATTTTCTACAGCAGGAATAAAAACCTGTAAATAAACAGGGAGTTTGCGCGCCATTATCCATTGTGCTAAGCCCAAGGCATGCGCAGCGCCTCCCATATCCTTTTTCATCAAACGCATTCCCGACGAGGGTTTAATATCCAAACCACCACTATCAAAGCATACGCCCTTGCCAATCAGGGTAATTCGCGGATCATGTTCATTACCCCAAGTTAAACTCAACAGTCTCGGAGCATTCGCGGATGCACGCCCTACTGCATGGATTGCTTGCAGATTAGCACTAAGCAATTCCTCACCAACCCATTGTTGGAACTCTGCATTAAACTCGCTGCTTATTGCCGCTAATCGTTCTGCGAGCTCTTTTGGACCTAGGTCATTTGTCGGTGCATTAATTAAATTTCGCACTAAAAAGACAGCATCGGCTTCAGCAAGAATGGCTTCCAAATTTTCTTCAACGACCAAAGCCCGCGCTTTCCATTCTTGTTTTTTATAGTCTGTAAAACGGTATTGAGCGAGCGACCACATCACCTTGGCAGTATGAGATAAGGGTTCCTGCACAAGATAAGAGGCTGGGGGCAAGCGAATTGCTGCACTAGCTAGCGCTAAAACCTGATTGCCATCTCCAGCCCCTATATAGGCCTTCCTGGGCAAGCCATCATTATCATTAATAAGACAGAATTCACCGAATTTCCCCGTAAATTGCTGGGTTGCAAAACAATTACGCTCATTGGATGTTAGCGTCTCTAAGCCTTGCTCCCATTGGGGTTTTGTAACTAAAAAAAGAGGTATCGCATTAGCAGCCTTGGTAGCATAAAACGTTTTAGAATACATAATTACTCCTTCATCTGACCGCGAAATTGTGCGAAACGCACGCCAGCCAGACGCAAACTTATTAAATAGATAAGCACAGCTGCTGACACATGGGCTATGACTAACAGCAAACGCATCACAGCAGAATAAGCTAGCCAGTAGTCCATACTACCAATCATCATATAGAGGTAGACCGCAATAACAAGATTGGCAAATAATAATTGTAGTGTAAATTTCAACCATCCATTGAGAGGTTGATAAATTCCACGGCGAATTAACAGAACTAATAAAATTCCGCAATTGATATAACCAGCCAGGGCTGAGGCCAATGCAAGCCCAGCGTGTGCCAGAGGCCAAATCAGAAAAGCGCAGAGAATAGAGTTCACAACCATCGCTATCGCCCCTACTTTTACTGGCGTTTTAATATCTTGCTTGGCATAAAAACCAGAGGCGAGTACCTTCACCATCATAAAAGCAGGCACGCCAGAACCCAGGGCAATCAGACTTTTTTGCGTTTGGATTAAATCATTAACAGTAAAGGCACCATAGGTAAAACAACTCGCTATCAGCGGCATGGAAAACATTGCCAGGCCTAAGCCTGAAGGAATACCAATCATCAGTAGAGTCCGTAATCCCCAATCTAAAGCCCGGGAATAGTTCTCAGTGCTCTGCTCTGCATGACGCCGCGACAGATGGGGTAAAATCACAGTTGCTATCGCAACTCCGAAAACCCCTAGAGGAAAATCAGTCAACCTATCGGTGTAATAGAGCCAGGTCACAGAGCCTACTTTCAAGAACGAAGCAAAAATCGAATCGACCATCAGATTAAGCTGGGCAATTGAAACACCGAATAAAGCAGGAACCATCAGCTTCAAAACCCGCCTGACCCCAGGATCAGACCAACCCATTTTAGGCTTTACTAATAGCCGTCGATGATAAAGAAAGGGAATTTGAAATAAAAACTGCGCAATTCCCGCAATCAGTACCCCCCAGGCTAAGCCTACCACTGGCTGGTCAAGATGGGGGCTAAGATAAATTGCTGCCAGGATCATGCAAATATTGAGAATAACCGGTGTAAAAGCAGGAATACCAAAATAACCATAGGTGTTTAAAACAGCTCCTGCCATCGCTGTCATTGAGACCAGCATCAGAAAGGGAAAGGTCAGGCGCAACATTTCTGTCGCTAATACTGAACGAGTACTATGCTCGCCAAATCCTGGCGCAAAGATAAAAATAATAATGGGCGCAGCCAGCATACCTATGACTGTAACGATAGAAAGGGCTACACCTAGCTGTCCGGCTATACGAGCGATAAAAAGACGGACATCATCAACTGTTCGAGTTTGCTGATATTCAGCCAAAACCGGGACAAAAGCTTGCGAAAAGGCACCTTCTGCAAAAAGTCGACGCATAAAATTAGGAATTCTAAACGCGACATAAAAGGCATCCATCCCAGCCTGGGCTCCAAAAAATTGGGCAATCAGCATATCACGGACAAAACCAACCATCCGCGAAATGAGGGTCAACAAGGAGACGAGGGAGGTAGAGCGCAACAAACTTTGTCGTTTAGGTACCATGGTTTCAATCGCAGACATAGTTTCAAGATAATAATAAAGATTGCCCTATGATATACCCAATTAACTCCAAAATGCATATTTTCTGCTTTTGTATGGGACAAAAATTAAACATCCCCGAATTCCCGCGGCTTAACCGCGGGATCCATGTATCTCACACCAGCACTGGACCCCGCGGTCGATGCCCATAGGTATCTATAATAAGTGTCTGTAATTAAACGCCCTGTCCCCCCAACGCTACGTCATCCAGAGCGCAGCGAAGGATCGCCGGGATTAGCACGGTGCCACATTCAGGAGATCCTTCGCTGCGCTCTGGATGACGTAATGTTGAGACAAGGAGGGACATGACCTATTACAGACACTTGTGTAGATACCTATGGGTCGATGCCGCGGGGATTCGAGTGCCTTAATAGTACTGAGATCCTGCAATCAAGCTGTAAGATTTCGCGCTTTTACTCAAAATTTGCAGGAAACCAACGGAAGGGGTAAATTAAAAAAAATTCTCAAACATGGATTGATGATGCCCCCAGCTATTTCCAGCATTGCACTTTACTCGTTGCTTCCTGCCTTAGGTATGATTCTTGGCGGTGCGATTGCCTCTATTTATCAACCAGGCTCCAAACTCACAAGTGCAACACAACACTTTGCTGCTGGCGTTGTGTTCGCAGCCGTCGCCAAAGAATTGCTTCCCAAATTGGGTGCAGACAATGCACCAATTGCCTTAGTCATTGGCTTTAGCCTTGGCGTAATTAGCATGCTCTTCCTCAAAAAGGTTTCCGAAAAACTCACAGAAAATGAAGAAAAATCAACAGGTATTTCTCTCGGTTTAATTTCCGCCGTCGGCATCGATTTATTAATCGATGGCATTCTAATTGGCGTTTCGTTTTTAGCTGGTGCTCGCGGAGGAATTTTGATTGCGATTGCTCTGGCCATGGAAATCTTGTTTTTAGGCTTATCAACCACAGCAACCTTGGGTGCCCGCGCGGTCAGTGTCAAAACACGGCTCGTCTTAACTCTCATACTTGCTGCACTAATCCCAATTGGCAGTATTTTAGGAGCAGCGCTATTGTCTGGCCTTCCTACAGCAATTACCGATGGTATTCTAGCCTTTGGCGTCGCAGCCCTACTTTATCTAGTTACCGAGGAGTTATTAACAGAAGCTCACGAACATGAAGAAACACCATTGATAACCACCTGCTTTTTCATAGGGTTTTTGGCGATTTTATTACTGGAAAATATAGCTGTTTAACTTCAAGTTTATATTGACAAATTCTGATGCATTAGGCATGATCACGTTTTTTTGTGAAATCCGAATGAGTGGAGATTTTTAAGTGGCAAATATTAAATCAGCGATCAAACGTGCTCGACAAAACGTAAAACTGCGTCAACATAACGCTAGTGCACGCTCTATGTACCGCACTTACGTTAAAAACGTTCTTAAAGCCGTTGAAGCCGGTAATCAAGAAGCTGCACGTGCCGCCTATGCAAAAGCACAGCCAGTTATTGATAAAGCAGCTGGTAAAGGCTTAATCCACAAAAATAAAGCAGCTCGAATCAAAAGCCGCCTAAGCGCGCGCGTTAAAGCCATGGCAGCTTAACCCAGCGTTTCCGTTCGCTCTAAGTCCGTAAACACCCGAGTCAGTGCTAACTGACTCGGTTCTTTTTTTATACGTTCACACCTATTCCTGTAATAGCCCGTCATCCTGAGCGCAGCGAAGGGTCTCCGGGATTAGCACAGCGCCTCATTCAGGAGATCCTTCGCTGCGCTCAGGATCTGAGGTATACCCACGAATTTGTAACTCAAAAAATAGTCATTTATTAAATCATTATGCTCTTTCTTATGTCGTTCCCGCGTAGGCGGGAATCCATTTCTCAAGCAGAGGCCATCACTCTGTTTGGGAGATAGATTCCTGCCTGCGCAGGAATGACAGAAAAATAGATCAACTTATGCGATTAACATACATTTTTTTAGTCATACATCTGAATTTCAAATTCGTGGGGATACCTCAGCTCAGGATGACAGAATGCAAGGGGAAACCTATTACGATAGCCAGCTATGTTGCGCATTTCTTTGTCTTTTCCTCAGAACCTGCGCTCAAATAAAAACTTTTACCAACATCCTCATGAATAAATATCTTTTTTCTATATTTTTAACAATTGACCAACTCTTTGCACAGATACCCTTCTCTTTGAGCAATTTTTAGTTTAGGATAATATTTTTCACATTGTTAAAAGGACGAAACAATGCCAGGAAGCTCATCATCTTCATCTTCTTCTGCCGAAGAAAAAAAACAAATAAAAGCCAGAATTGCAACTATCGGCTTAGGTACAGGGCTCACAGCTGTCTGGGCTGCTGATGCCAGTCCAGAGGTCGAAGTGTGGGCCTTTGAGAAAGAATCAGAGGTTGGGGGAAATGTTCAAAGCCCTATCCTTGCAGACCAACCTAGAGAAGCAGGTGCTGAATTCATTGGACCAAGGGGTGACGAATCTGATCCTGAGATACCTGAACGATCATACCGAGATACTCATCGAGTTTTTGATATTCTGGGTGTCAAAAGGGTGCCCTTCCCATTAACCATGAGTTTTTATAATGAGGTCACTGGCGAACATCTGACGCTACCGCCCCTTGAACCCTATTACGATAAAGAAGCAGCATCCTCATCTAGCTGTGGTTTTTTTTCCTGTTTTGGCCTTGGAAAAAGCTCTACAACCACAGGTAAACATCTTTCGCTATCTACCCTCTGGGATCATTTCTTTGATTTGATAGATCTTAAAACGATCATTGATGAAGCTTATGACTTAGAGCTCAGCGAGGAAGATAAACACGTACCTAGAGATGCGATCCTATTAGCCAAACATAAAGCATTAAAGCCATCAGAGGTCATGACTCTCGAACAACTCGCCGAACATTTTATCAATAAGGTGCAAATAAAAAGAGTACAGGAACAACGTAGAGCCTTTGTTGAGAACATTCTCTATCCCTTAATTGCTGCTGGCTGGGGTTTGCATCAGGTTTCAAAGATAAAGAATTTCTGCGCCCATTATGCTATGCATTATCTTGAGGTTAAGGGAAATTGGTATGATATTCCTGAAGGTATACACAGCTATTTCGAGAAAATGCTGGCACAATTAAGCTCACGAACCAAAGTACAAACAAATTCCCCAATTGAACATGTGATACCTATAGAAATTGATGGAAAAACCAAGTACCACTTGCAACGTAGTGATGGCTCCTTGGTCACTGATGACACCGATCAGCCTGTCGTCTTTGACGATGTCATTATAGCTACACCCGCTTATGCAACAGGAGAACTCCTTTCTAAGATAGAGGATGATGAGTTTCAGACCTTAATAGGAATGCTATATGAGGTTAAATTTTTTGATACCACTATAGTCCACCACCAAGATCCTAAATTTGTATTCAAAGATGGAACGGTGGCAAATACCCACTATAATCCTGAGACTGATCAAGCATCAAACACTATGGTCAAAGCCTTTAAAAATGATAAAGAAGATGTGAAAAAATCATGGATCTTACCAGGTCAAGAAATGCCAGCAAATGTTCTCCATGTTGCTAAGTTCAGGCATGCGACAATGGATCGCAGCTATTATGAATGTGAACAGGCAATGCATCATTTACAGGGTAAAAAGGGGCTCTACTTTGGTGGCACAATGGGCGGCCGAGGCGATGCCCATGAAAGTGGGATTCGCAATAACTTAACACTCATCACAAAATGTTTGGCAAGCCACGGCATAAATCCAGCAGAAAACCCAATTTTGCAGCACTTCCCTGAGATTTTAGAATCTGTGCTAGGTGCTGCTCCTATAAAAGTCAAACACAAAGCAACTACTGCCCAACCTTCTTACCAAAGCTTCAGACTCTTATCACCTATCTTGATAGATGCTGATAATGATAGTAATACTGAGGAAGAGGAAGAGCGTAAGCAGGCAAGTTATGCTGCCTCTAGCACAGCTACATAGTTTTAAAAGCGCAGGCTGTAAGGAAGCATAGTTAAACTATCCCCTCATCCGCCCTTTGGGCACCTTCTCTCCAGGTCTGGGGAGAAGGGAAAAATCAGGCTCTCCTCGCTCCCTTGGGGAGAAGGTGAGGGGGTATTCTTAACTTAGTGCTCCTAACCAGCACCGACTGAAATAGGAGAATTTAATAAAGAGGCATCCATAGTGTCCACATATTCTTCCCCAATACTCTTGACAAAGAACAAGGATGATGACTTACCTTTATACGACGAGTAAGCAAGTAGAGCTATAATTCCAGGAATTATCCCAGTACAAACAATTCCGATAGCAATTGCGCAGCTTTTAGAATAATGAATCCATGCGGAGTCACGATACTCCTTAATCTGAGCATTATGATTGGCTAAAGATTCAGAAAATTTAGTAATACGCTCACTGGGTAAAGGGTTATTTTTTGTATCAGTCAAAGCGAGTAATAATCGCTGCATAGCCTTGTACTTTTCCCCAATTTTTTCATACCTTTCTTTATCTGCCACCTCCCCTTTAAATGTAGGGAAATCTTGGTGATAGTCTTTTATCCTAACAGATGAATCTAGCTGTTTCGCTTCTTCAACCAGGTGGAGGAAATAGGTTGTACTTGATGGGATTAGCTTTGTTGCGATAAGGTTGGCACAATCTAACTCTTTTATTGTAAGCAACTCTGCAACAATACGCCGTTGCTCATTCGCTAAAGACTTTTGTTCCTGCACTGCCTTATCGGAGTCAATTTTTAATTGCGCATTTTCCTGTTTAAGTTGACCAATCTCTCGTTGCAATGCATCGTTTTGTGAATTTAATTGATCCCTTTCATCTTTAGTTGCTAAATGTTGTTTTACATTCGCAACAAGCAGTCTTGTTGCTTCACTCAATCGAGCGTTCAAGTGGCTATGCGTTTTTTCTAATGCAGAGTTGGTGGTTTTTAGCTCATCAACTTCTGTTTGCAGCAAATTAACTTTCTGCTTAAGAATACTAATTTCTTCAAGATAATTAGTTGGTGCTTCATGCTGGCCGTCTGTACTATAAAACTTAAGATCACCCCTATAATTTGCAAATTGCCCTAATTTCTCATTTAAAGTGAGGTGAGTCTGATCTCTATCGCCGTCATCATGCCCATGAATAAATTTTACGATAAAATCGGTAGATTCTCTTTCTAAGTCAGAATAGACTCTGCCCCAAAGGATAGCCGCAATCACCTCATCCTTGACATTATATTTTGCCTTCGAAGTATACCCCCTATACATCATTTCATCCGAATAAAGCGTATGTACTTCATTTGCATCGACTTTAAGAGCAAATTGTTTATTAATGTTATCAATAGTCTTTGCCAAATCAGCTGCATTACGCGCTGAATAGGGTACACCAAATTTTTCAGCAAGCCCTCTAATATGATTTAGGCCTATTCCTGCATGGCTAAAGATGTGAATTTCATTACCCTCTTTGTCGAGAGAATATGATATTAGTTTTAGATGCTTTTTATAGGACTGATTGTAGATATCTAATATTTCTTCAGCCTTAATTGCTCCAGCCTCTATGGACTCTTGTAAGGCTACAAAGGAATTACCATGAGCAACATTCTTAATTCTTGCTGCCACCAGCTTGTTACCATTTTGAGCAAATTTCTCGCATGCTTCAACAAATTCAATACCGTGGTTTGATGGGATTATTTCGAAATTTGCGCCTTGCTTATCCAGCCTTTGGAGTAGTTTTAATACAAAATAATCACTCATGCCGCGATCAACGAGCTCATCACCAATTAAACGAAAGAGAGTCTTTTTATCAATAACAGTAATTTGCCCAACAATTTGATTAAATTGGGCATAGATATTTTCTAAATCCTCTTTCTTATTATCTGCTGAAAAAATGGGCGCTTTTTCCGAGGTATACACATTACCCAATTTCGGTTGTAGCTTTGGAAGAGTGTAGATCTTGGCAAAGGCCTCATAGTTTTCAGGGGAAATATCAACAATTCCTCTGCGAACCAGGTGATTAAGTAATAACAAGGGATTGGCATGCAAATCACCAATGGTAATATCAGTCATTAAAGGGTTGATTATTTTTTCTTTTGGGAAGGCTCTGATATCAACATTAGCCAGTGTCGTTAATTCTTGTTTCATTTCTACTATTACTTTGTTTGCAATTCGTCTACTTTATGAAGCAAACCTTAAGTAATTATTTAGCTGTATACGTGATTTACACCTTTATACCCGGAAGGGTGCCCGTAGGGCGGATGGGTTTTCTTCATAATGCACGAAGGAAAACCTTGATTAGGCTGCGCTCTGAGGAATCCTGGCATTTTTTTAAACAGAAAGCATGTGCCATATAAGTTCTTTCTGTTCTTTTGTGTGTCATTCCCGCGTAGGCGGCAACGACACTCATATAAGTCAAAATAACTGATTAATGTTCATATAGGTATCTAAATGATACTTTGATTAAAAAATGTTAGGATCACTCAGCGCTGCACCAAGGCTACGTTATTTTGATCTTTCCCTTCACCCCTTCGCAGAGCGGAAGGGGTTGCTGGTTTGAAGTTTTTTTCCTGATATTTACCCCAATTACCCAAAGCTAAACCTGAGTAAATTACTCAGGTTTAGCCTCATTATAAACCACTGAAAGAGTGGTAGGTTGTTGGTTCAATTGCTCATAAGTGCGCTTTGCTGGTACAAATTGTGGGTACTGAGTCATCAGACGTTTTAAAATCTGTCTGGATAAAACCTCATCCCCGCGGTTCCACTCAGAGAGCGCGTCGAAATACATCAAATCTGCAGGCTGTTTAGCCAAGACTGGTGAAGGATTGATTGCAATTGGCTCAATGAAGCTAACCCTTTCTTGTTGTTGTGCACTCAACCATTGCAACATTTTGCGAGCTTGTGGACTACCATTTGCACTAGCTTGCTCTAACAAGCGTTTGCCTTCATCCGATTTACGGTCAACAGATGCATTGAACAACATTAGAGCTAGTTGATACTGAGCATAGGCATTATTATTTGCAGCTAATTCGCCATAAAAATTCTTTGCCTGCTCAGCGTCTTTACCAACCCCTAAGCCATATTGATACATGCGTGCAAGTGCAAGTTTTCCTTTCTCATTACCCTTTGCAGCAGCTTGGGTATAGAAGTTAACTGCAGCTGAGTAATCCAGCTTGGTTGCAACGCCAGTTTCAGATAACAGGCCGAGTTGATAGAGTGCGTGAGCATCTCCTGTATTTGCAGATTTACGATAAAGCTGCAAGGCTTTCTGCTGGTCTCGTCCAACACCCTGGCCGTTAAAATACAACTCAGCTAATTGGGTTTCTGCCTCGCTATATCCCTGATCAGCAGCCTTAGTAAAGTACTCGATAGCTTTGGGATAGTTTACCGGCATGCCTTTACCCTCCGCATACATCAGGCCCAAATCAAATTGACCAGTAGCATCATTCTGCTGAGCAGCCAATTGGTAGCTATCGACAGCTTTGGCATAGTCATCATCAACTGTGTCATAGATGAAACCAAGGGCTACTGCTGCTTTAGAATTAGCCTTCTCAGCTGCTGCATACCATTTCTTAGCTTCAGCATAATCTGGCTCTTTACCAATTCGGCCTAATTGATAGAGCTGCCCTAAGAGGAATTGCGCAACGGGTTGTCCCTGTTGTGCAGAGGCATCATACCATTTAGCAGCTATATCATAATTCAGCTCGCCCCCCAGTCCGGTATCATAGAGGAAACCGAGTTTTACCTGAGCATCCTTATCTCCTTTTTCGGCAAAGTAATCATAAATTTCCCGAGCTTGTTGCATTTTCTCAGGATCACTAGCTTGGGCTAAGTAATAATCTGCCAATAATAAACCTGCGGTGCTATTACCAGCAGTACGAGCCTTGTCCAAATCAGGGAGGAAATCTTCACCTGCCTGCTCTTTCAGCACAGCCAGATTAAGATTTGCATAGGAGAAACCAGCATCAGCTGATTGTTGCAAAAGCGCCTTACCCTTCTCAACATCTTTAGCGATACCAACACCCTCACTATAGTAAGTACCAAGAATAAAAGCATTGACTGGGTTTAAAGAGGCTTGTTGATACCAATACATTGCCTCAATCTGATTAGTGGTTACAGCAATTCCTCGTTCAAACATAATACCGAGTAAGAGCGCGGCTTCGCTATTACCCTTTTTCGCTTCTTCCCTTGCAACAGCAAAGGCCTTGCTTTGTTTGTCAGGATTAGAACTATCCATTGCATTGTAATAGGCTAAGGGAAGTTCTGCCTCAGCAACACCCTGGTTAGCCGCCCCCTGGTAAAGGCGTCTAATTAATTTCTCACGATTTTGTTTAGCGGCGATACTTAATCCAGACTGTTTTTGTTTGACCAGATAATCAGCCAAGCGGTATTCAGCTGGGCCATAACCATTCGAAGAAGCAAGATAATACATCGCCAAAGCCTGCTGCATATCAGGTTCTACAACAACATTGCCACTTGCGTCTTTAAATCCCTTATCATAAATATTCGCCAGGACATACTGCGCATAAATATTGCCTTTGAATGCGGCATCAGTCATCCAATTAAGCCCCTGTTTATAATCTACAGGATCGGTTTGGCCTTCAAGGTAAATCATACCCAGATTATATTCAGCACGTAGATCTTGCTGAGCGGCAGCTAATTGATAATAAGCGATCGCTTGTTGTGGACTTTTAACTACAGCAATACCGTATTGATACAATTGTCCTATTTCAAATTGTGCAGCCGGATCGCCCAAAATCGCCTGACCATACAATTGACTTAAGACTGCCTGATAATTGGATTTATTCTCCCAACCTGCGGTCTTTTCTTGAATATAATTAAATTTCTTAGGATCAGCATTCTCTGGATAGGGTGAACCCTCATTAACAACAGACTCTCGAGGTTTATGCTCAACGGCCAAGGATTCATTCTGCTGTAAGGCTTCAATATCTTTATTCAAAGGATAACGGGGGAAAGTCCAATTCGCAGTATGCTCAGCATTTAGCGTGGGGGCTATCAAATCAAAATAGTCATTGATTGGAATATCCCGTGGCTGAGCCATTGTAAAGTTAGGTTTATAGAGTTCAGAGCGAGTAATTGTCTCCATTCTTGGCGCAGTATTGTAGTTATTTTCTTTTAAAGAACCTGAATTTTGCCAAGCTGAGTAAATACCACCCAAGCTATAGTTATCAGCCGCAAAATTATTGGCCTTACCATTAGATAACCAACGCACAACCTCCACTTCAGCAGCAACCTCAGGCTCTTTATCGACTGTTTTCTCATTGGCTTTTTGTAACCATTGCTCAGCTAACTGCGGATTAGCTGTAACACCTTTTCCATCCTTATACATAACAGACAGTGCTTGCTGCGCAGGTTTAGCCCCTTTCTGCGCTGCTTGCAGAGTCCACATAAAACCAGTTTTGGGGTTGAATAAGGTAGACTTAGGATCAGTGTAAAGCCGAGCTAAGGCTAACTCTGCCTGGGGATCCGTACCAGCAATATCTGCGGCCTTTGTAAGCCAATCCTTCGCTGTATCCAATTGATTTTGTTTAACAGCCAGCTCACCAAGAGCAACCATCGCTGCATAGGAATTTTTGGAGGCAGCTTTAACCAGAAGTTCAAGCCCTTTCTCATTGTCACGGGTGACAACATCGCCGCTAACATACATTTGGCCTAATTTGGCTTCAGCATTAACATCACCTTGAGCTGCTGCTTTTGATAGCCAAATTACCCCCAGTTTCTTACTATTTAGATTTCGCGTATTTATGAAATGCTCAGCCAGGGTATATTGCGCGATGGCGTTACCATTTTTGGCGGCTTCAATGAAATATTGTCTTGCGGTATCTTCATTCTTTTTCGCCCCAAACCCGTAGAGATAAGCCGCAGCGCAATACATCTGTGCCTGCGTATCACCTAAAGCGGCAGCCTTTTTAAACCAAACGAGCGCCTGTTCCGGGTTCTTCTCTTCCAAAAGATAATATTTAGCGAGGAATTGTTGGGCAGGTAAAACCCCTTTATCACCTGCCTGTCTGAAATAACGCAGGGCTAGGGTATTATTTTTTAATTGGCCGTAACCGTATAAACGCATTCGCCCCAAATAATAATCAGCAACCGGATCTTTGCCTGACTGGCTCATCAGTGTCTGCGCAGCTAATGGATAATTACCTTGGCGGTAGGCATCAACCCCACTGACAGCATAAGCACTTCCTGTGGCTGCAACCAAATAAAACCATGGTACGAATGATTTCATGGCGAATCCCCTCTTTATTTTGTTTACAACATCAATATTGTCCAGCTAACCGATTTTTTTAGTTTTAGTTCCCAGGAATAATGCCGTAGTGCACTATTGCACTTGACGCACCACCTTTAGTACTGGAGTTAGCGAGCCAGAAATTTCCCCGGTTATTCAAACCATAACGAACATTAGTATATTCACAAACTTGCAAGCTTTGCGAACAATCTACCACTTTGCCATAAAGCGATTTCTTATCAGCAACGGTGCAAATAAACCGAACTAGCTTTTCGCTAGTGGATAAGACACCCCACTCACGAGCCCCTAGTACATGATTTAAGTAGGTACTCCTCGAACTTTCATCGCTACGCATCTGAAAGAGATTAACTGGTTGGGTTAGCAGATTGTGGACCACAAACATGGATTGGCTATCACCATCATTTTCACCAGGCAGCAAATGCAAGGTTTCTAATTCGAACTTGTACCCTACATTGCGACAACCAATAGGTGGCTTATTATCGTCCTTCTCTTTATCCTTCTTCTCTAGATTCTCCACTGCGGCATTTGCAACGCCTAGAGCTAACAGTGATAGTAAGAACGCTCGGCCTAAATTTGTTCTGATAGTTGTTTTCATTGTTGTTGGCTCTCTTTTGTCAGGACTGGGCGAATCACAACTTTAGTACCTGTAAACTTGTTGGATTCATTAGATAACTCCACAAAGCTACGGTTTAACCACTCAGCGTCACGGGTAAACATCCTTACACAACCGTGACTTGCGCGATATCCAGGTATATCAGGTGAGCCGTGCAAAGCAAATCCTTTATGAAAATACATGCAAAAAGGCATTTTTGCACCCCCACGTCCGATGGGATACACGTTAGAGCGGCAATTCGAGTTTTCTTTACTAAAGAAACGAAATATACCTGTCATTGTACGACAAGATCTAGCGCTATCTGGACATTTATCTCTTCCTGACGAAATTGGGCCCCACTTGACTAATTTTCCTTCAACATCATAGGCTCCCCAAGCTAATTTATCTTGATCAACAACAACTTGCTTTTCACCATCAGGATTAATTGTCAGTGGAAAAGGAGCAAAGTCGAGAAGTGTTTTGTTAGCAAGATTACGAGGAACAACAATGACCTTACCCGCCCATAAATTATTATAAGAACGGTTCAAACGTTGAACGACATCACGCTGTTGCTCATCGGGAAACAAATTCTCCCAGGTTTGTCCCGGACCTACCTTTATACATTCATAATCGGCGTATGCACAAAGCGCGGTACCAAAATAACTCGCAGCATTAACAAAGGTACCTTGGAACATCAATGCAATCACTAGTATTATTTTTTTCATCGTGATTCCCTCTTTCTTTTATTTATTATTAGCAATGCAAAAAGCATGCTTAAATGTAAAATTTCTTTCTTGAGTGCTTATCTTTTAAGACATGCTTAAAGTTTATTTCGGTCATCTGTTTAAAAAGTTTAGCTTGTGTGCAAAAAAGAGATAGATAACAGGGGGGGGGATTGCTGTTGCTCGCTAATAGCTCGCAACCTCATTTAGTTGGAATGAAAATGCTCAAAAATACGTTCAGCTAGCTCACTATTAATGCCCTCGACCTTCACTAGTTCCTCAATAGGCGCCTTAGCCAATTCACGCAGACCACCAAAGCGGCGCAACAAGGCCTGACGTCTCTTAGGTCCAACTCCTTCAATCGTTTCTAGTGAGGAATCAAGGCCTGCATGTTGTCGTTTTTTGCGGTGGGCCGTAATTGCAAAGCGGTGAGCTTCGTCGCGTATATGTTGCAGGAGATGCAAGGCTGGGGAATCAGCTGGCAAGGTGATTTCTTTGTTTTCAGCCACTAAAATCAACCGCTCCCAGCCTGCTTTCCGATCAGGCCCTTTCGCAATTCCTAAAAGAATAACGCCTTCAATCTGCAATTCATCTAAAACTCGCTGAGCCACGGCAACCTGACCTTTACCGCCATCAATAATAAGTACATCAGGTAAATGTTGCTCCTGCAATAAACGTTTAAAACGGCGAAAAATTGCCTGCTCCATAGCGGCATAATCATCACCAGGAGTAATGTTGTTGATATTAAAACGTCGATAATCTGTTCGGCGAGGCCCTTCTGCATCAAACACGACACAGGAAGCGACAGTCGCCTCACCTTGAGTATGACTAATATCAAAGCATTCCATACGCTGAATACTGTCTTGATAATTCAATAAGTTGGTCAGAGCTTGATACCTCATCTTTATTGTCGTCGAGGAAGCGATATGATCGGCAACGGACTGATTTAAATTATTAAGAGCAAAATCTAGCCAACGTGCTTTCACGGCGCGCGGTTTAGTGCGGATTTGGCAAATTTTGCCGCGCAATTCACTGAGCATTGCGGCAAAGGTAGTCTGCTCCGTCATTTTTTCCTGGGTTATAATCTCTGCCGGAATGCGTTCTGGCGTATCTAAATAGTAGTAAGCAATAAAGGCTTCAAAAATCTGTAACCACAAACTCTCGTCATCTTCATTAAAATGTTGTTTGGGTACAGAAGGGAAAAAACTTTGGCTTGCCAAAACATGGCCATCACGGACAGTCACACATTGGATACAAGCAAAACCCGGACGCGCATCAATCACGATAATATCGGCATCCCCACTCATTTGAATGACTGCTTGTTGCTCTTGTATCAAGCGTAAGCTTTTTATCTGATCACGTAAAATCGCTGCCTCTTCAAAGGCAAGCTTTGCTACAGCCTCTTCCATCCTCTTAGCTAACTCATTAAGAATCTGCTGAGATTTACCTTGTAGAAAGCGAGCTGCATCTTTAACCGCCTGCTGATAGTCTTCGGCTGAAATATAGGATACACAGGGCGCTGTACAGCGTTTAATTTGGTATTGCAGGCAGGGGCGAGAACGGGCACTAAAATAACTGTCAGAGCAATTGCGAATCTTAAAGACCTTTTGAATTGTACTCAAAGTCTCGCGCACTGCGGCTACACTAGGGTAAGGGCCATAAAATTCCCCCTTCTGTGGCTTCTTCTTGGAGCGATAAAGCTCCATCCTTGGAAAGGGGTGATTGGAACTAACATGGATATAGGGATAAGACTTATCATCTCGCAGCAGAACATTATATTTAGGTCGCAAGGATTTGATCAGGCTACTTTCCAAAAGCAAGGCTTCAGTTTCACTGCGAGTTACACTCACTTCAATCGCCACAATCTGACTAACTAAGGAGCGTGTTTTTGCGCCGGCATTTTGCTTATTAAAATAACTAGAGACACGTTTTTTTAAATTAGTGGCCTTACCAACATATAAAACAGTCCCCCTAGCATCTAACATGCGGTAAACACCGGGATCAGAGGTAAGGTTTGCGAGGAAAATAGAGAGATCTGTTGGTTTTATATCATTCATGGCCTAGGAATAGGTATAAAGCTTTAAGTCTTAATTAAATTATAGAACCGTAGCCTGGATGCAGCGAAGCGAAATCCGGGAAGTCGTACCACTGCTCCCAGATTTCGCTTCGCTGCATCCAGGCTACATACTTAATGGTATTTCCCCTTCTACCCTAAGGGCACTACCATTAAGTTAGGAGCATTTGTCATTCCCGCGAAGGCGGGAAACCATCTCTACATTGGCACTGTGCTTAGCTAGAAATAGTTTCCCGCCTTCGCGGGAATGACAAAACCTTCCTTAACTTAATGGCAAGCCCCTAAGGGGCAAAGGGGAATAACCAACTATCCCTCATCATGCAACTCATCATTCGGGCGCTCAATTACTCGATGTTTCATCGCTAGGAAAGTAAGCTCGACGTCATTTTTTATACCCAGCTTGTCAAACATGCGGTAGCGGTAGCCATTGATGGTTTTAGAGCTTAGGAACAATCTATCAGCGATATCCTGCACAGTCATACCACTAGTAATCATCAGCATGACCTGCATCTCGCGTTCTGATAACGAATCGAAAGGAGAGTCTTGCACGGCTTCCAAACTATTGATAGCCATCTTTTGCGCGATTTCAGCACTTAAATACTTTTCACCCTTAGCAACCTTACGAATTGCGGCCGCCATTTCTTCAGCTCCTGACTCTTTAGTCAGATAGCCCATGGCACCCAATTGCAGAACACGAGTAGGTAAGGGTTCAGCACACATGGCGGTCACTGCAATGACTTTAACCTGGGGGTGAGATTTTTTAAGACGTCTGGTAACTTCCCAACCATCAATACCCGGCATTTTCATATCGAGCAACACAACATCAGGCTTATGCGATTTCACCAAAGCCAATGCCTGCTCGCCACTCTCAGCGTCAGCAACTACATCCATATCGGGTAAATCATCTAGTAATCGTCGAATTCCCATTCGCACCAAAGCGTGGTCATCAACAATTAGAACTTTTATCAAGCGATGCTCCTTGACTACAGGGCCAATGAACACAAAACGTACATCGATATTAGCAAGACTGATTCAGCATTACAATTACACTCATTGTGAAAATACAGGCTATATACCCAATTAACTTTAAGATGCATGGTTTCTGCTATCGATTTTTTGTCCTGAGAATTCTTTAAAAACTCGCAATAGATCTGGCTATTACTCATTTTTAAAGAATTCTCAGGACAAAAAATCGAATCGCATAAAACCATGCATCTTGAAGTTACTTGGGTATATCTGTTTTGTGTTCAATTTCTAACAAGCCAAAATATGAATACTTGGATTATTCTTGTCAATCGGGAAAACGGGCGGATACTCCCCAAGCTCTTTAGCGCGTTCCATTTCATGATCAATATCAGACTCTACAAAATCATAAAGCACCTGGAAATTATCAATTACAAAATAAACTCGCTGTAACATATCAATACGATAAGGTGTGCGAAAAGCGACTACTGGATCGAAGATCACCCGCATCGGCACATCACTCTCGACGGAATAAGCAGTCTCACTGATTGAAGAAAGAATTCCCCCACCATAAGCACGCATTCCTTCGTTTGTCTTGATTAAACCAAATTCAACGGTAAACCAGAAAAGACGTTGCAACAAAGGCCATTTATCTTCAGGAAATTGCAACACCTTCCGGGCATAGGTACAAACAAAATCGGCATAAACAGGATTAGTCAACATTGGGCAATGGCCAAAAATTTCATGAAAAATATCTGGTTCCTGAACATAATCAATTTCTTCTTCACAGCGAATAAAGGTTGCTGCAGGGAACTGGCGTTCCGCCAATAACTCAAAAAAATCGCGCGCTGAAATTAGCGCTGCAACTGGTGCAACCCGCCAACCTGTCATAGCGGCTAGCCGTTCACTGATATCAGGTAATTGGGGAATACCTTCGGGAGTTAGACCCAGGCTTTCCAGACCTTGTAAAAACTCATCGCAGGCTCGACCCTGAACGATCTTTATCTGGCGCTCATAAAGAATTTGCCAGATACGGTGTTCTTCCTTAGAGTATTCAACTCTGCCCTGAGCATCAGGTTGATGAGCAACATAGCGACTGACAAATTCCATAACCACTCCTAAACACAAGCAAAGGGAAATAATTAATCAGTTTGTTCTAAATTATAGCCCTTTGCGATTGTCTGCAAATTCAATTGGGATATTAATTTAACCAATGCGCGAAAATATTGCAAAACAACCTTTTAAAGATAATAAGTCAATTAAAATAAAATTTGAGCGTACTTGTCAATTTAAAACTCAAGGTGTTCTTTAAAATGCCGATAAAAGGACAAAGCACTTATGTGCAATAACTATCCTGATGAGGGGCAGCAATGGACATCATTTTTCAAGGCAAACATAATAGTGAAGAAGCAGCGGAAAGTTTGTTATCCGTTCTGCGCATGTTCAAAGAACGTTATAAAATTAGCCAATTTCGCGAAATATACCTGACTGTTACCCTTGTTGATGACCAAGGAGATGATGTGGAATTAATCGATAGTGAAACATCCCGCGCCTATCGCACCTTCCGTGTTTATAGAAATGGGTACGAGCTGGATGGACAAGATGGACGAAAAGGGAAACCTATGCTGCAATTAGTAGTAGATAACACACGATAATACGTCCACTCTTGGAGTCTTTTATGGTTCTTGCGGTAGTTGCTATTGTATTAACTTTGCTTTTAGTAATAGGCATTCACGAGGCTGGGCATGCGATAGTTGCCAGACTGTTTGGGGTACAGATTAAACGTATTTCAATTGGTTTTGGTAAGACTCTCTTTTCACGGAAAGATAAAGCGGGACAAGAATGGGCTTGGTCACTATGGCCCTTGGGCGGTTATGTGCAACTGCGCAATTCACGCATAGAACCTGTCCCCGAAAACGAATTTCACCTCTGCTTCGATAAAAAACCTATTTGGCAACGCTGCCTTATTCTGCTTGCCGGCCCTCTAGCAAATCTGCTTACAGCACTTCTAGCCCTCACGTTCATGTATATGCTTGGCTATCAGCAACGTGCACCTTATATCCAAGAGGTCATGCCGCAAAGTATCGCTGCTCAGGCAGGAATTCAAGCCAATGAACGCTTTGTTGCCATTGCTGGCCAAAAAACAAACTCCTGGCAAGAGGTTGGTATAGGACTTATTATGGTCGTTGGCAAATCGGAGGTTCCTGTTTTATTGTCTAACTCTCAGGGGGAAGCACATCAGGTTAATCTGGATTTGGAAAAATGGCGCTATACAAAACAAGACAAATCCTTGCTAACCGCAATTGGGATCATACCTGTAGCAAACCAATCACATCTGGAGCGGGTTGCTGGCCAATCACTCCTTTCAGCTATGCATGCAGCAACAGTTAAGGTATTGTATTTACTTCATTTTTTTCTAATTATGCTCAAACTCTTATTAACCAAGGTCATTCCCTTCTCTGTTCTGCTTGGACCGCTTGGCATATTTAGCGCTTCGATCAGCTCATTTCTTCAGGGAATCGCTGTATTTCTCTATTTCATTGCCTCCTTTAGCCTTTCGGTAGGTCTGGTCAATCTCTTTCCTGTTCCTGGCCTGGATGGTGCATCAATTGTTTATGCGCTTGTTGAAAAATGTCGTGGTCAACCAGTATCGGTCGCCTTTGAAATTTTATTACACAACTTTGCTGTGATAATTTTTGCCTTAGTTCTGGTGCAATTGCTTATGAATGATTTACAGCGGTTTATCCATTAGGGCTTATGGCGTACGGGCACAACACCAGAGATCAACCCGCGAAACACCCTGCTGCTTAAGCACTTTAGCTAATTCATTAGCCGTACTACCTGTTGTCAACAAATCATCGACCAAGGTGATATGTTGATAACCTTTTGTCTTTGCCTGAAAGGCCTGACGCAGATTACGCCGGCGTGCTTTACTATTCAAACTGGCCTGCGGTTGGGTATGAATTATCTTTTTACAGAGATTTAATTCACAGACAAGTCCCAGCGTTTTAGCCAACATTTTGGCCAATTCAGCGGCTTGATTGAAACCGCGTTCACGTATACGCCTAGGGTGAGAAGGAACTGGTACCAAGCATTCTGTTTGTAATAAAGCCTGCTCTGGTAAAGCCTCTAACATCAAATCCACTAAGAAACTTCGCAGATAAAGGGCTTCCTTATATTTGAAGTCATGTAGTAAAGCTCTTAGTGGATCCTCATAAAGATAGGCTGTCAATGTATGATCAATCACCGGTTGTTTTTTACTACAAAGCCCACATACCAAGAATTTTTCATCTGGTAAAGGGAGGGCGCAATAGTAACAAGCCGGGCCAATTTTCTTGAGAGAAGCCTTACATAACTCACAAACGGCTAGCTGTTGACGATGATATTGTTGGCAAAGTACACAGATCGAAGGCAATCGCAGCATCTGTGATATACTGGCAATTTTCTGGCGCACGAGCGTTGGATTTCCTGTAATTTATTTCTTGCTCATGATGAATCTGAAAATCGAAATTTGCAACGCATTTACCAAACATGCCTCTGAATATGAACAGGCCGCCAAAATACAAAACGAAATTGGTGAGCGCCTCTTCGACCGGCTGCATTATCTGAAAATCACGCCTCGCTACGTATTAGATTTAGGCTGTGGTACTGGTCTTTTTAGTCTTTTATTGAAAAAGAAATATCCACAAGCAGAAATTATCGGCCTGGATTTATCGACAGCGATGCTTGAACAAGCCAGAAAAAAACAAGGATGGCGACGAAAATGGCCCTTAGTTAATGGCGATATGACCAACCTGCCCTTTGCTAATGGCTGTTTTGATCTTATCTTTGCAAATCAGGTCATTCATTGGTCAGAATCCTTCGCTAATCTAGCTCAGGAACTCAATCGGGTGATGAATTTCAATGGCTGTCTGATGTTTTCAACCCTAGGCCCAGATACCTTTAAAGAATTGAAACAAGCCTGGCTTAGAGCAGATCAGCATGCCCATGCCAATGATTTTATCGATATGCATGATATTGGTGACCATCTCTTAGCAGAACATTTTCTCGATCCAGTTGTTGATATGGAATTATTAACAGTACACTATGCTAGTTTGAAGCAATTATTACAAAATTTGAAAGCACAGGGTGTTCGCAATATCAATCAGTCTCGTAATAAGGGCTTAACAGGAAAACAGTCATGGCTGCATTTTGAATCTGCTTATCAAACCTTATGTACAGCAGAAGGAAAATACCCCCTCAGTTATGAGGTAGTCTATGGTCATGCCTGGAAGGGTGAGCAACGCCGTTTGGGTACAGGAACGGAAACCTTTATTCCTATTTCAAGGATTCGGCGAAAATAACAGGGGAAATACTGGATATGAAAAAAAACGTTTTGCAGGGGCTTATACTATCGTTTTCCCTTTTCGTAACAGCGACTTATGCTGAACAGAAAATTGATCCAGAAATACTTGCTGAGAAAATAAACAAAGTTTTAACTGATTTTGGTGAAAATATAAATGTTGGCGTTTTTGTGCAAGATGCCAAAACTGGCAAAGTACTTTACAAAAAAGATGTTGACCGCTATTTCATGCCAGCATCGAATCAAAAGTTATTTACAGCCTTTGCCGCCTTACGCTACTTAGGCCCTGACTTTAGCTACCATACCCAGCTTTTTGCAGACTATAAAAAAATTAAGAAAAGCACTTTAAATGACAATATTTACCTGCAATTTTCCGGGGATCCAACCCTTACTGTTCCTCAATTTGAATTTTTGATCGAGTCCCTTTCAGAAGCAGGCATCCGCCACATTAAGGGACAGGCCATTATAGATGACAGCGCCTTTGATCAAATGACCCTTAGCCCAGGATCCTCCTGGGACGATCAGGATTTCTGCTGGGGTTCACCAATGAGCAGCCTGATAATCAATCATAACTGCGTGACAGCTACGCTTAACCCCGCAGCAAAAGCTGGCGAACCAGCCAAACTTGAATTGCCTGATTATCCACAAACGATGAAGTTCATCAATGAAGTTGTAACAAGCTCTGACAAAACGAAAAATTGCCAGGTAAAGGTCAAGCGAACAGACTCATCCAGCTATACCCTCAGTGGCTGTATCTTAGATAAAGCAAAACCCCAGGTTATTGAGATGGCAATTAGTAGCCCCCGTGAAAACATCCGTTCCTTATTAAATTATTCGCTAAAGAAAAATCAAATCAGCTTGGCTGGTGGAATTGAATTTAAAAAATTTGATGCCTTCCCCAAAGCCTTCGCAAGACAAGACTCACCGCCTTTAAAGGACATGGTTTCTACGATGCTAAAGGAGTCTGATAATACGATTGCGGATGCTTTATTTAAGACAATGGGAGCAGACTATGCTCATGAAGCAGGAAGCTATACCAATGGCAATAAAGCTGTGCGAGCTATCCTGTCCACAACTCTAGAACTCAAATTACCCAAAACAACGCTCATCGATGGCGCCGGCGCATCGCGTTATAATTTTTTAAAGCCAGAGCAAATCGTTTACTTATTACAAAAAATCTTCCTTTCCCCTGAATCTTCTAGCTTTATTTCATCACTGGCGATTGCCGGTGTAGATGGCACCCTTAAAGACCGCTTAAATGAACCGGAAACCAGGGGTAAAATCTATGCCAAAACAGGCTCAGAGACAGCGGTGACTTCACTAGCAGGCTATGTTGAGACTAAAAATAAGCAAACCTTGATTTTCTCGATCATGATCAATGGTTTTACAGAGCCCTCAGCAAAATACAAAGAGTTAGAAGATAAAATTTGTAAAATTTTGGTCGATGCGGGTTAGGAAATGAATTACTAGGTTTCATGGAGAATAAATAGTAATAGGTCAGTCCGTTACCCTAACATAGCACGTCATCCTGAGCAGCGAAGGATCTCCCGAATGGGGCACAGTGCCAATCCCGGAGATCCTTCGCTGCGCTCAGGATGACGAGGTGGAGGGAGGTGTGACCTATTACAATAAATTTCTATTTATAAGACATGGAGGTTCAGTATGGAATGTTGTTAAAAAAAATAGTGCTTGCTGTTAGTAGTGCTCTGCTTCTTTCCTCTAGTGCCTACGCAGTAAATTGTCCGACTAAACTTGGCCAATTATCTTTCTATATAGTGAATAAATCTAAGCTAGCTATTAATGTAGAACCTGACATACCTAATGTATGGGGCAATTACGGCCCGACGAACCCTATCGATACTAACCAAACGTCATGTATTCAGTACATTTCAAATTCAACGCCTAGTCTGAGTAGTGGTCAAATTAACTTAGAGATAATGGATGGCTTCAATCCTTCTGGGAAAATATGCACGGCGTTCATTTCTTGGGTATCTAGTCCTGTTGTGCAGATAAACAGTGTAAATATGTGGAGCTGCCCATATTTTTCTGGTAGTTACGATAACAAGGGGCATTTTACTATCTCTTAAAAAACGCCGTCATTGCGAACGGCGTGAAGCAATCCATGGTTCAGGGCTCCGAACTTTAGATTGCTTCGTCACTACGTTCCTCGCAATGACGGGACTTAGTGCCTAAAAAGCTGACCTATTACACCCACTGTCATTAATTTAAGGAAGGTTTTGTCATTCCCGCGAAGGCGGGAAACTATTTCTGGCTAAGCACAGTGCCAATGTAGAGATGGTTTCCCGCCTTCGCGGGAATGACAAATGTCCTTAACTTAATGGCAGTGCCTATCATCACACCAGCCCCTCGCAGAGATCACTTACGCTGCTTCTCAATTAAATGCGTAGCTTCTTTCATATTGTCAATCTGCGTATCTAATTTTTCAAAGGTTTCTGACTCGATTAATGCAAGTTCAAAGTTTTTGATACAGCAGACTTTGATTAATGCCTTTTTAAATGAAAAACCAAAAACATGCCCACCTTTCTGAGTCGTTGGATCCACAAAATGCATGTGATGACCAGGTATGTTGATTGTTGCCATATAAGAGGGGAAATAAAAACCAGCAACCATTGCGTTGATGTTGCTATAAGAGAAATTGACCTGAACATCAGCCATTGTTTCTACCAAAGGTTGAAAAGGCTTCGGCTGACAAGCTTCCGAGCGACACTCCATTTCTTCCATCAAGCATTCAAAACGATAGGCGTAAATGTAATTAGGTGATGACACTCGCTGATCAAACTCTTCTGAAAAATGTTCGAAACTTTGAATATTTTCCAGGACAAACTGTTGCGTTTCCTCAAAGTCAATCACCCAGGCAAAGGGTGATTTTTGCTCCGGATCGACAGGACGGGCAATACCATCTTCGATTATTCGATAGAACTGACCATCCAATCCAATTAACTCGCCATGGACAGAATCAAAGGTTCCAATGCCCATGTTTCCCTTTTTCATAATTTGAGCGAGGCTGTGCTCGCCCTCATACACTTTATTAAGAAACCCGCATAACACCCCGACCTGAAATAAGGTTTTATTCGAACAACTCAAGATAACACCTCCGTTTCAAACAACCCTGGATTGTCAGAATAGTCAATCGGAATATCAATTAATACCGGTCCACGTTGCTTAAAGGCCTCTTGTAGTAATTCACCAAAGAGAGCGGGGTCTTGCAATTCATACCCTACTGCTCCAAAGGCTTTTGCGTAGTCAACTATATCTACCTTGCCAAACTCTACGCCAGATGGACGTTTATACTTCATTAACTCTTGTTCTTTCACCATATTGTAAGCACCATCGCGCCAGACAAAATGTATAAAATCAAGCTTAGCTCTGACCGCAGTTTCTAATTCCATGGCTGAAAATAAAAAACCACCATCTCCTGACATAGAAATAATCCTTTTTTCTGGATAAACCATTTTTGCAGCCATAGCCCAGGGCAATGCAATACCTAAGGTTTGTTGGCCATTGCTAAATAGCAAATGATGGGGTTGATAAGATAAGAAATATCGAGACATCCACATATAAATCGTTCCAACATCACAAGCAATTAAGGTGTCATCGTCAATCGCCTCCCGTAACTCATGAATAAAATGTAAGGGATGCATTAGCTCGCTGTTTGACCGCAATTTTCCTTCCAAAATAATTTTCTGGTGGGCATCATGATGTGCTTTAACATTTTCTTTGCTTCTCGATGCCATGGAGGCGTCTAAACGTTCAGTCAATGCATTGAGATTGGCATCAATATCACCTAGCACTTCATATTTGGGTTGATAAGTTTCATGAATATTGGCTCGTGAATAATCAATATGAATAATTGCTTTTTGACGTTCAGCATTCCATATTTCTGGATCGTACTCTACCGAATCAAAGCCAACGGTTAAGATAACATCGGACTGATTCAGCAACTGATCGCCTGGTTGATTACGAAATAATCCAACTCGCCCTGCAAAACAAGAAACCAATTCTCTTGAGACTACACCTGCGGCCTGAAAGGTACCAACAGTAGGTAAATGCGTTTTTAAAAGCATTTTTCGGACGGCTTCAGTATTTTCTGGGCGACTTGCCTCCTCGCCTAATAATAAAACAGGACATTTTGCTTGATTAACTAATTCTGAAACGGCCTTTAAGGTTTCAGGATATGCAGGGCCATAACTAATTTTGGGTCCAGGCTCTATGACGCTTACCGAGGTAGGCTCCTTCAATACATCTTGCGGAAGACTAATAAAGCAAGCCCCTCTTTTGGGCGCGACAGCAGTGCGAAATGCATTGGCAATTGCCTCTGGAATAACCTCAGCGACCTGCGTTTCAACGCTGGTCTTACAAACTGGCTTCATTAGCTGCACATTATCAGTGTTTTGATGAGAGGCTTTTAGAGCCATATTGCGGGAGACATTACCACCAAGTGCAACGATGGGATCGCCCTCTGTTGTTGCAGTTAATAATCCAGTTGCCAGGTTTGAAACACCTGGGCCAGAGGTCACAAG
This sequence comes from Legionella massiliensis, assembly GCF_000756815.1. GTDB lineage: Bacteria > Pseudomonadota > Gammaproteobacteria > Legionellales > Legionellaceae > Tatlockia > Tatlockia massiliensis. The sequence goes on along the minus strand of NZ_CCVW01000001.1, from coordinate 1,385,166 downwards.
AACAACACCAGGCTTACCCGTTAGGCGACCATAGGCTGCAGCCATAAACGCAGCATTTTGCTCGTGGCGGCATAAAATTAATTTAATCGATGAATCTTCCAATGCATCAAAAACCGTATCAACTTTTGCACCAGGGATACCAAAAACAAACTCCACTCCATGCGCTTCCAAACATTTAATAACCAGCTGCCCACCATTAATCTTTGACATACAAACCTCTCTTTAATAAATCCGTTTTTCCATGAGGAAAAATACTATCTGTAACACTATCCTTGGAGCAATCTTATTTTGTGTTGCCAGATAAAAAACATAGCTAGCTAATGGACAATCCATAAAAAATTCGAATACCTGCGGCATCGACCCATAGGTATCTACACAAGTATCTGTAATAAAGTCACGTCCTTCCTTGTTTCAACACTACGTCATCCAGAGCGCAGCGAAGGATCTCCAGAATTAGCACCGTGCCACATTCAGGAGATCCTTCGCTGCGCTCTGGATGACGTGCTTTAGAGGGACACAGGGCTCATCTATTACAGACACTTATGTAGATACCGATGAGCTTGACTGCAGGGCCTTCGGAATGATTAAGAGGATTTTTAACTCCTGCCCCATACAAAGCAGCTATTTATAGTTCCCTTATTTACTCTACAAATTCTTTCTCTAATAGTTTACAATCGCAAGATTGCTCTGTTTCCCTAATATTCTATCGTGTTTGTCGCCTGCGGACTAAATCATAAAACTGCTCCTTTGCAAGTGCGTGAAAAAATCGCATTGCCTCTTGCTATGCAAGATAAGCTGCTTCAAAGCCTTGTCGATTTAAGGTCAGTTAATGAAGCTGCAATCCTATCTACCTGTAATCGCACAGAAATTTATTGCGAAACTGACGAACCCGAAAGTATTGTACCCTGGCTTGCTGAGCAGCACCAATTCAGCCCAGAACTACTATCGCCCTACCTTTATATGCATCATGGCTCACACGGAATTCGCCATACTTTGCGTGTCGCCAGCGGCCTAGATTCTATGATGCTTGGTGAACCACAAATTCTTGGGCAAATGAAACAGGCTTATCACTATGCCTGTGAGCTAGGTACTGTAAAAACGAATTTGCGCCAGGTTTTTCAATATATTTTTAGTGCGAGCAAACGTGTTCGCAGCCTTAGCGGTATTGGTACAAATCCTGTTTCAGTGGCCTATGCAGCCGTGCAACTTATAGGTCAAATGTTTACTGACTATAAGCCTTTACGGGTTTTTATAATTGGCTCTGGTGAGACAGCGACCCTAGTCGCTAAATACTTGCATAAACAAGGGGTTAAGCGTTTTCTGGTTGCTAGCCGCACAACGGATAATGCTAAACAACTTGCTGCTGACTTTGACGGAAAAGCGCTGGCAATTAGCGATATACCGCAATATTTGTCGCAAGCGGATGTTGTTATTTCTGCTACAGCCTGCCCTCTCCCTTTTATCAATAAAAACATGGTAGAACATGCATTGTCTCAACGTGACAATGCGCCCATGTTCTTCCTTGATCTGGCTGTTCCTCGTGATATTGAAGCCAATGTAGCCGAGTTGGATTCGGTTCATCTTTACAACATAGATGATCTGCAATCTATGAGTGATCGAGGAATGGACGAGCGACGCTCAGCAGCCCAGCAAGCGGAGCAATTGATTGATTGTGAATTAGAAAACTATATTCGCTGGCATCGTTCATTACGTGCGAAAGATGTCATTTGCGACTATCGCAGCCAAATGCAGAACTTGGCTCGCTACGAATTACAGCGGGCTCAGGGTAAATTATCATCAGGCTGCAACCAAGAGCAGGTATTACTAGAATTTTGCGATCGTTTAGTCAACAAGCTCACTCATTATCCAACTGTAGGCCTACGCCAAGCAGCTTGGGATGGCCGCGAGGAACTGCTTGATTTAGCACAATACTTATTTAATTCTCCACAGACTCAAACCCCTTATGAAGAAATCGCTTGAAACAAAACTAGAGCAAATGCTTGAACGCTTCCAGGAGGTAGGTCGCCTCCTGTCTGAAGCATCAATCATTGCCGATCAAAACAAATTTAAAAATTTGTCTAAGGAATATGCTCAATTAGAACCTGTCGCGAACTGTTATAACTCTTATATACAGGCGCGGGAAAATCTGGCATCCCTGCAAGAGCTTATTGAAGGGGATGATAAAGATCTCGCTGCCATGGCTGCTGATGAAATTGATTCTGCAAAAGCCGAGGTGGAAGAGCTTGATGAGCAATTACAATGGCATCTCATTCCCAAAGATCCGGATGATGAGCGCAATATTTATCTCGAGGTACGCGCCGGAACAGGCGGTGACGAGGCAGCTATTTTTGCCGGCGATTTGTATCGCATGTATAGCCGCTACGCAGAAACACAGGGTTGGCAAGTTGAGGTAGTCAGTGCCAGCCATGGCGAACATGGTGGTTATAAAGAAATTATTGCCCGGATAAGCGGCAGCGCTGTTTATTCACAATTAAAATTTGAATCGGGCGCACATCGCGTACAACGGGTTCCTGAAACTGAATCCCAGGGTCGCGTTCATACTTCAGCCTGCACCGTTGCAATCTTGCCAGAGGTTGAAGAGATAGACGATATCGAAATTAATAGCGACGAGCTACGCATCGATACTTACCGCTCTTCAGGTGCCGGTGGTCAGCACGTCAATAAAACTGATTCAGCAATCCGGATTACCCATTTACCGACTGGTCTTGTTGTTGAATGCCAGGATGAACGCTCGCAACATAAAAACCGAGCTAAGGCGATGGCACTTTTAAGGACAAGACTGTTGGATGCCGAACAAAGTAAACAACGTCAGCAACAAGCACAAACACGCAAATCCTTGGTAGGCACAGGAGATCGCTCTGAACGTATTCGTACCTATAATTTCCCCCAAGGACGTTTAACCGATCATCGTATCAACCTAACCCTCTATCAATTGAATGATGTGATAGCTGGTGACTTAACACCTGTAATTGACGCTTTAAAACGCGAATACCACGCTGAATTACTCGCTGAGTTAGGCCGTCATGATTGAAATCAAAACAGCACTGTTGCAAGCAACCTCTGAGCTCGAACGCTCTAGCGACAGTGCCCGTTTGGATGCTGAGGTACTACTCGCCCATGTTTTAATGAAAACCCGTAGCTATCTTTACGCCTACCAAGAAACTCTCTTAACCAAAGCTCAGTGGCAAACTTTTCAACGCTTAGTTTGCCAACGTCAGCATGGAGTTCCTATTGCTTATTTAACTGGTACTCGCGAGTTTTGGTCACTCTCCTTAAAGGTTTGCGAAGACACGCTAATTCCTCGCCCAGAAACCGAATTACTGGTTGAGCTGGCCTTAAGTCAGCTGGCTGACAAACCACAGGCAAAGATTCTTGATTTAGGTACTGGTAGCGGCGCTATAGCCTTGGCCTGTGCCTCAGAGCGCCCTGATTGGCAGATAACAGCCTGCGATTGTAGTAATGGCGCCTTACAGACTGCGGAAGAAAATGCAGCCCGACTTGGCCTGACAAACATTTGTTTTTTTCTTTCTAACTGGTTTGAAAAAATATCTGCAAAGCAGCATTTTGATGCCATTGTAGCTAATCCACCCTATATTGCCGCCAATGATCCCCATCTAAGTCTCGGCGATGTTCGCTTTGAACCAACGCTAGCCCTGATCAGTGGCGAGGACGGATTAACAGCCTTAAGGCATATTATTGAACATAGTCTTGCGAGGCTTAAGCCTGACGGGCTATTATTATTGGAGCATGGTTTTGATCAAAAATCTGTAGTAGGGTCTATGCTTAATAATTATGGGTATAAACAAGTACAATGCTGGCAAGATTGGCAAGGAAACGACCGTGTCAGTGGTGGTAGACGAATTATTAGTTGATGGCTAGCAGGTTTTTTGATATACCTACCGCCTTTTAATTGTATGTGTTGAAGAGACGCAAAAGCAGAGCAGGAGGCATCGATGCCAGAACAATTAATCAATTCAACAACTGAGAGTAGACTAAAAGTGAAAAATGACGCCGTTAGCAGCATGGGAATAGCCCCCTATCAGGAAACTGAAGGCGAAGAATACATGAACGAAAGGCAGCTTGCGCATATTGAAAAGATATTGCTTGCCTGGCGTCAGTCACTAATGGAGGAAGTGGATAGAACAGTAACTCATATGAAAGATGAGGCTGCAAATTTCCCAGATCCCTCAGATCGAGCTAGCCAGGAAGAAGAGTTTAGCCTTGAGTTGAGAACTCGCGATCGAGAACGCAAACTCATCAAGAAAATTGAAGACGCTCTTGAGAGATTACGTGATCAAGACTTTGGCTATTGTGAAGCCTGTGGTATTGAAATCGGCCTTCGCCGTTTGGAAGCACGCCCCACAGCAACGCTTTGCATTGACTGTAAAACCCTGTCAGAAATCAAAGAGCGCCAAAACCAAGGCGGCTAGTAAATCATTCTAAATAAACCCTGAATTTAAAAAGGATTCGGGGTTTATTGTCAGGCACTATCTCATACGCAGTGAGTTTGAGCTGTTTTTTTCGTTCTCCTCCTCTTCATTCTCTTCCTCATCCGCATCTTTAACAGCAGCAGGCTCTTCCTCATTCGTGCCACTTATTGGTTGGCTTATTTCAGCTGTAACGTTTTCAGTTTCAACTGGGGCATCAGACGGATCATCAGCCTCGATAACCCTCTCCACTCGAGAAAACTCTTCAAATCTCTGAAATATTTGAGTAGCATCATGTTCAGCTTCAAATGGTAATCCAGGTAAAAAATCGTAGGGAAGAGCATCTGGAACAACAGGTAACTCTGGTAAATCCAGATCCACCGGAGCAGGAGCTTGCTCCATAATAAAATCCTGGATGAGGCCAAGGGTTTCCTGTGCCTCTGACAAACTGAGGCGATTTTCAGGATTTGGATCTGTCATGGAAGAAATCAGTCCTTGCATCGTTTCCCCTTGAGGGGTACTAAAATAGGGATGGCTGTAATCTAGGGGGTGTTTTTCAGACCATGCAGGCGATGTGCTTGGAGGCTGTACCAGGTAGTCATAAAGCGCCAATCCAATTTGATAACTCATAAATGCTTCCCCACTATACCCTTCTTGAGGTCTTGCTTCAGGTGGAGCGTAAATCTTTGTAGTAACTTCAAGGGTACGAAACCTTTTATTTTCATTGCATTTTAGAATTCCCTTGGTATCACTAATCTTCACTTGGCCATCTCTAATGAGAAAATTCGTCAGTTTGATATCTGTGTGTGCGCAATTACTTGCTAGCAAATGTTGTCCAATTTGTGTTAATTGGCTAATCGTATTGATAGCTTGCCGTGTCAATTCATTAGGATCCGGCGCCTCCCCCATGTTAGACCGTTGGGTGTACAAATCGCCATCTGGAATGAATTCAGAAATAGAAATACTACATGGGTTTTCCGCAAGCTCAGGAATAGTAGACAGATAGTCTTTTGCAAAAAATTGCTGCATGGGGCCTAGAGAAAGTTGTCTTAATGCTGCTTGATTAGGCACTGGATCGGCAGCACGAAGCAAATATTCACGACCAGTCAATTCATCCGATATTTTCCAGTTAGCATTATTTGCTCCCCCCAAACGAGTCAATTGTATATGAGGTGAATCAGCGAATAACAATTGTCTTAATTCAGAGATGTTTTCCTCAGTAGGAGGGTTGCTTCTGAGTAGTGCATTGGCTTGTCTTAATTGCACAAGAGTAAAACTCTCAATTTTAGAAGACAAGGTCATCAGAGTTTCTTCACTGTAGAGCTGTTCGGTATATTCTCTTTTCAAATGAGGAATACTCAGTATACAAGCCTGTAATTCATAGTTAACACTAGCCAGCATTTTTTGGAAATGCTCGGTATTGGAACTGGGCTCAGGGGTTTCAAACGCGAGCTTATTAAGTAAAAATTCTTTGAATTTTATCAAATTATAGTAATAAGCTTCCTGCTGCGCTTGACTGCCATCCGCATCTAGTTTTTGCAAACTAAGTGTTTCGAAGGCATTAAACACTTCATTGAATGTGTCGTCCTTCGTATACGGTCCTCTACGTTGTATTGCCTCAAAGACATCTTCAATTTTTTCTCGAGCTTTTGATAATTGAATCAGTTGTATTTCACTATTGTATGCTGCTGTATCTATGCCTGATAAACTCGCTATTTCTCTACTAATACCCGGAAATTCATAAAGCCCGTATAGTCCGAAAACGGTATGGGCTGACATCTTACTATCCTTAATTTTATTTTTAAAAAAATTAGCCATATAGTTAATTTCTTCTAAAAGCAGTGCTTTTTGAGTTAGCTTTTTCTCATAGGGTAGATCCTCAGATATTTCATTGTACATCTGTATTTTAATGTTCAATTTTTCTATGCGCGGATCACTCCTGGGATTTTGGACAGACACTAACATTAGAAAACTCACAATGAGTACACTTACTAATAATTGTTGTGCATGATTGAAAATAAATCAAATTAAGCATTCCCGGCTCAACAACAGATCTCTGTCTAATTATTGGCTAGACACAGTACATATCCCTGTATTTGAAATAAGCAAAAGATTGGGCTAGAGTTTAATTGAACATCATGCGAGAGATATAGATGAAGATCAAAGATGATTTAGGCTCTACTCCATTAAACAAAGCCTCTTCTGCCTCTGAAAAAATGCCACTACTTTTATATGCGGCTAAATGTGGAATGGTGCCTTTACTTGAAGAAAAACTGGAAAATCTAGAGCCATCTGATAAAAAGTCCATTCTATTGCTAACCAATTCTGGCGGACTTACTGCCTTGCACCTTGCTGCCTTAAATGGTCAAACAGAAGTAGTGCAATTATTGTTGGCGCAGGGTGCATCTCCTTTATCGCAATCCGTTCTCAAACAAACGCCAATCATGACCTTATTTAATACGAATAACAATCCAGCAAAAATCCTGGATATTTTTCCATATCTTGCGGCCGACCCTCTTGTATATACTACTTCCAATCGTAGTGGCGATACGCTAGCACATATGGCCGCTGAGCGGGGTATAGTGGAGATACTGAAAGAAGTGCAAAAAGACCATGCCTCTCTTCTGGAGAAACAAAATAATCAGGGAGTTACACCTTTATTACGAGCCGTTTTATCCAACCAGGACAAGGCAGTGTATTATTTGTTGGAGCACTCAAATCCTGCAGCCGTTGATACCCATGGCCGGAATGCTTTACATTACGCCGTTCTTTACGGCAGCAACGAATTATTACAGAATCTAAGCACTGTTTTTTCTCAATTACAGTTAATCCATAACAGAGATCGCGATGGAAAGACTGCATTGGAACTTGCCCAAGAAAAAAATGATCAGGAAAAAGTAGGAATTTTGGAGACATTTTTTAATGGATCTGCCAAACCCCAAATAGCAAATTCTTGATCTCAGCCAGAATTTTTTTCACAAAATTCAGATAGACGGATAAAATTAGCTATTTACTAATAAAACATTACACTTTTGTAACAACACCCCCCCCTTTACTAACCTTCCCTTAAGTTTCCATAAATATAATGGCCAGAATAAAAATGATTTCAACTGGGACAAAATTTTTTGTTCCAGCATAAAGAAAAAAGCTCAGTAACGAGGTTTAGATTCCGACTCAAGGGGCATGGATTCGCATTATATTAATCTTCTTAAAGAGACTATTATGACAGTTCATGTATTTATTGGTGCGGGTCCTGCTAATCTACACAGAGCATTAAAGATCAAACGAATTGATCCCAAAGCTAAAATTGTTATCATTGATGACCGCCTAAGACCTGAACACAAGGATATTGATAGAGTAAGAGCCAGAGCCAATATCTTTCGTTTCGAAAATGAAGACGTTACTGCAAAACTATTAGCTGATGGCATTAATCAAGAGAAATTATTGGGTCTAATGCACCAGCGCCAATTCTCAGTACGCCAGGGTTTTCAACACCATGATGATAAGGTGTTTTCATCTAAACCTTTCAGCCAAATTCAAATTCGCGATTTGCAATTAATATTGATTGATACTTTATGTGAAGATGAAGCTAATCCGCCTTTATTAATCAAAAAGAAACTCGATGTCGATTCTAACGAAGCTATCCAAAGAGAAGTTGCTATGGTTTTATACAACAATAGAGCATCTCTCGAAGGTATCGATGAAGAAAATGATATCAAAATCCATGTAGCCACAGGCGCTCTACACGATGACGACCAACAAGCCCAGATTGTCTATCCAGAGAAAATAAAGGTTCAGGTGAATGGCGCCACGGATGATGTTAAAGCAATGCCTGTAACGCCCTTACATGGAACGACGACCTTTGTCATTACGGGAAAACTAAGCTGTGATCAATTAAGAAGAAATCAACGCTCTCTAGATCTTACCCCATGGCAAGAACCCTTGGCGGCATTTGGCTGGCATCTCGTCCGTCCACCACGAATTCGCGTATTCTACGCGAATGATATTCTTTATATTGGTGCAGAAATTCCCGCTGCAATGAACGGCATGGAAGATAAAAATGCTTATGAACTCGCCATAACAGACTATACAAGGAAAATAGCAAGTCTGGTGTTTCCAGACCTCGATATTGCATCATTACCAGTAAATCCTTATTTACGTTCCCGCTTTCCTACTCCACGTGGTGAGCGCGGTGTAGTTATCCATGCAGCTCATCAACAAAGCTTGCAATGGGGCGAGGGTCAGTTGGAAGCAGATGTTTCGATCATGCACCACGGTGACAGTCGCTACTTACCTCATTATCAAACTGGTAGTGGCTTTGTAACCGGCTTTTTGCAAAACGAGCTTTATGCGGAAATTTATAGCCGTAACAATTTTGCTGATTTAATAGAATGGGCAAGTGCGAAAGATAATGCCTTTCATATGGATGCTGCCAAAGTAATTGACAGTTATATGGCACTCGCAGACATGGATGAAAAACGCGCCGTGGAATTATTTCAAGCCGAATTATTCATGACTTATTCTCGTGAGATTATCGAGGAAAACAAAAGAAAAGTAGGCCGCTATTTTAATGCCTTACACAGCCAGGAGCTTAATGCGCTTAACGATAAATTCCCTGATCTTTTAGAAGTATTCAATCGACATGGCGAAGGTAACTATAAGCACTATTCGCTGAGTGACTTTAAAGGCCCTGACTACAAACTAGCAGTGATCAGACTGTTAAAAGCTAATAATATCGGTTTCTTACGTGAAGTATTGCCAACAATATTGAATAAAGACTTTTCTAGGGTCAGAAATTCAGATTTGTTAAAAATACGTGATATGCATGTTCTTGACTATGAACGTAATATTGTTGTGGATTCTCAAGAAACAGATGTTTTCACCAAGGCAATGCAACAATTGGCAAATTCCAATTTTGCAGACCTGACTGATAAAGTAGAAACCATTGCTAACCTTTTTGAAACTAACAAAGAAATACACTGCCGAGCAGCTATTTCTTTCTTCAAGAGCAAGCACAGCGTTACTATTCATAAATACGCTAAAGACTTAAGAGAGCTAGTTGGGAGCTACCACAACAATCCAGAAATGTTAAAAAGTCATGTGCTGAGCAAGACAATGAAATTTCATGATAAGTTAACTGAAGGCAGTTCCCGCCGGACACTCGATTATTTACTGCAGGTCGTAGACCAGGAGTTTTTACAAGAACAAGCAGTAAACTTAGCAGCAGCGACTCAACACGCTTAAACTTCAGGGGGAAAGGAGACTTGTCTTTGCTCCCTAGAGAGACTTCTTATTTATCCCTTCTCCCCTCTGGGGAAAAGGTGCCCGAAGGATAGATGAGGGGCTGCTCTAGCACGATCCCTCATCTATCCTTCGGACACCGTTCTTTGAGAGGTCTGAGCGTTAGCTCACGTCTCGAAGCGTTACTATGAAAGGCTTCGAGACGGCCTAAAGGCCTCCTCAGCCCGAACGGCTTTGATGTAGAATCCCTTGGCAGTGTCCTCTAACGCATAGTGGAGAGGGGATTCAAAAAGAGAATCTCAGACCTTTAAAATACCCTCTGCCTTAGCAACATAACGCTCAACAGCACCTTTGTTAGCCTCAAGTACCAAGGTTGCATTATTGATCAGGCGTTTCTTCTTCTCTTCATTCTGGTGCAGGGCAATAATTCTCTCGACTAAGTCATCAGCATTCGCGGCCAACTCTATAGCATGAGCAGACTCTAAATCCCGGCAGATTGTCTTAAAATTATGAACCTCAGGTCCGCTAAATACCGGAACCTGCATTGCGATGGGCTCTAATACATTATGCCCGCCTACCGGCACCAAACTACCACCAACAAAGGCATAATCAGCGATTTGATAAAAACCTAAAAGTTCTCCCAAGGAATCCAAAACAACAACCTCATTGTCTGTAGACAAGGTTTCAGCCTTAGAACGCAAACCTGTGTTAAAACCCTGCTCCACACTTAATTGATAAACCTTTTGAAAACGCTCAGGATGGCGAGGCGCGATGAGTAAAACCATCTTTGGCAATCCTTGTTGCAGCTTTCTTAAGCGCGATAGGATTTGTGATTCCTCGTCATCATGCGTACTGGCAACCATCACAACACTACGATCTTTACCCCAACTCTCTTGCAATTTCTGGAAAACTTCACTGTTGATATTTTGTGTCTGCAAATCAAACTTCATATTGCCAAGCACCACAACCCTAAAATCATCGGCACCCAGTGCCTTAAATCGTTTAGCGTCATCCTCGCTTTGTGCAAAAATTGAATTAAATTGGTTTAATACAGGAGCAATTAAGAACGCTATTTTTTTATAACCCTGGCATGAACTATCGGATAAACGAGCATTAATTAGAAATAGGGGAATATCAGACTGTGTAGCAAAATGAATCAAATTCGGCCAAAGCTCTGTCTCAACAATAAGCCCCAGTCGAGGTTGTACCTTTTTGAAAAAACGACGCAAAACCCAGGGCAAATCATAGGGTACATAGCGATGCGAGACCTTATCACCAAATCGAGTTTTCACCCGTTCAGCGCCTGTAGGCGTCATTGTTGTTATCAAAATGCGCCATTGTTTATCCAATAAAGCATCAATTAATGGTGTTACAGCAATCACTTCACCCAAAGAAACAGCATGAACCCAGATATCAACGTCTTCTGCTGGTCTATTATCTAAGGAGAATCGTTCAGCAATTCGCTCGCGGTAGGCAGGTAAGCTACGCCCTTTCCACCATAGGCGTAGTAAAAGATAAGGGGTAAGTAAGTACATTAGAAGTGAATAAAGCTGCCGCATACACATCTCTATTTGAAAAAGAGCGATTATATCTTTATTTTGTAATTTTGAACTAGGGAATTTGCGATTATAGCCGCACTTCCGCGGTAAACCTCTGAAAATCGACTTTCAAAGTAAAAAGTTTAATCAAAAGCATTTTGCAGCTAGAATTATTAGTAACAATAAGTGGAAGTAAGAATTAAATGAATGTTCGTGAGTTTTTTACTACTAATCGCTGGTGGGGGAAAATTGTTGGTGCCTTCCTCGGCTTCCTAATAGGCGGTTCAGCCGGCGCACTCTTTGGCCTTCTGATTGGTAATTTTTTTGACCGCACCTTGTCAGGGCATTACAGCAAGCCCTATTGGCATTACCGTGTTGAGCGCCGCCAACTTATCCAAAAAGTATTTTTTGAAGCAACATTCTCTGTCATCGGACATATTGCTAAGGCAGATGGGCGTGTATCACAGCAAGAAATTAATATGGCGACTACGCTAATGCATGACATGGGTCTTAATCGCGAACAAAAGCGAGCGGCGCAGAATTTTTTTAATCAAGGTAAGGCAGCAAATTTTGATTTAGGACAGATGGTAAATCGACTCCTTGATACTTGCCGTGATAATCCAGAATTATTAAAGCTATTTATCGATATCCAATACCGCGCCGCACAGACTGATGGTTTATCAGCCTCAAAAATACAGGCACTGGACATCATATTCAGGCGAATGGGCTTAGCACCCTTGCATGAGCAATATCAGTTTTACACCGATTTCGGTAATAGTCCTAACCAAGGGAGCCATAGTTATAATCGCAGTCGTGGCTATCAATCAACCCAACAGAATGCCCAAGATAGCTTTCTTGCACAGGCTTACGCAATTTTAGAATTGAATCCGAATGCCAATAAGCAAGAAACCAAGCGCGCCTACAGACGATTAATTAGCCGCAATCACCCTGATAAGCTCATTGCACAAGGACTGCCAGAAGAAATGATTAAAATAGCGAATGATAAAACACAAAAAATTACCAAGGCTTATGAACAAATCTGTGAGTCTAAGGGTTGGTAGTGGCTAATTCCTAATACGCAAGGTTGGTGGTCCACCGGCAGATAAATTATCGGGTGTTTTCTTAGGTGCCAAATGCCTCATCCAACCATGGAGATAAGCAGCCAACATAGCATCTGTATAGGCATAGTCATGTGCTGCACCTGGAAGTTTATACTGTAGATAATTGTTAGAATGAACAGTTTTTCGACGCAAGGCAGCCTGCCTGCTAACGGTGTCATAATCAAATTGCCCTACCATATCGAATACTGGGAATGCGATTTTTTCTAGTGAAGCTGCTGATTCTGTTGGGGACTTCAGATCAAAGGCTGAAAGCAAAATTAAACCGTTAATTTGTTGTAATTTAGAGAAATAATCTAATAAGGGACCTAGCTGAGCTCCATAATGAAGCAAGACCAAGTTTGAAATATTTTTCTGACGCAAGGCAGATAAGGCCTCGGGCAATTGTGCTGTCCAATTTGCTTTATCGCCTAGTTGATAAGCATTTAAAAAGGCAACTGACCATCCTGATTTCGACAAGCGCCTGCATAGCTTTTTGAGCACTCTAATACCATCCTGAGGTTCTCCACCAGCAACAATCAGCAACCCGCCATACTGTATTTTGCTTTGCGCAGCCCAATAGGTTAATTTGGTTTTTTGTCCACTAGCTTGAATTTCAAGGGTTTCCGCGCAAACCTCATGCACGGAAAATACAGCTAGTAGACAAAGTCCCAAAAAGAATCGCATCATTAACCTTCCTTGATTTATTCTAATCCTTCGCAAGCAAGATCCCTGCCTGAAATTACTACTTACAAGCGGACCTATTACACTTACGATGCTTACAACTCTACCATCATCCTGAACAACCTTCGAAATAATCTAACTTATTAACCGGCTGTTGTTGAGGAGAATTCGATTCCATTTGTTGTTAAAAACTCTTTTACCTTCGCAGCAAAAAGCCGATGAACCTTCACTGTTGGATGTAAGGCATCAAAGAATAAAAATTCCTTACAGAGATTTTCATTAGGTGTTGGTGGTAATTTTACCTTCGCAGCAATTTGCAAACTTACATTAGCTGTCGGCTTATCGATACGGGTTGCATAACATGACTGTGTAATATTGTTAAACTTCCCCTCAGCGGAAATATGGCTTATTTCCGAATTGGCATCAAAAAGCAGAACATCAACTCCCTGATTAGCGTCTTTCAAATCACTAACCGTCTGCGGTAGAAGATCATTATGCTTATTTGAGTACCTTGAGAGTAACTCTCTAACCTGATCTACCTTATCCGGGTTATCCGGGTCATCAAATAGCTCTTTCGGCATAGGTGTGATGCCTAAATCGGGTAAATTAACTAACATAAAATGTTTTGCCCCACCCTTGATTAGCGATTCCACACCAGCTCTGATACCCATGGTAACCTTAGCTACGGTCTGATCAACATCTTCATTAGGCATCGCGACGTAATTGTTAGCACCAATCCATATGATATATAAATTGTTTTCATCAGCCTTTCCCTGATGGGCATTCAAATACAGGGCTATTTGATTTTTTAAAGTAGGAAGCCTGGGGTCATCAGAAATTGAGGCACCACCAAAGGCATAATCACGTAAATAAGCGGAGCTATTCTCATGATAATAAGATTCAGCTAAAGCTTCGACCCATACAGGTCCATTGGTAAAACGCCCTTCGTAATAAGGAGGAGAGTTAGGAACAAAATGCTCTGTCAGCTGATAAAGGTTACCGTTATCAGATAAGCTGTCACCAAAAACAACGATCTTATCTAAAGGGGTAGCATGAACAAAACCAGATAGGATTAACGCAAACACTGAAAATAGAAGTCTCATCTGCAACCTTAGTTAATTGAATTTTTACGAAACAGCCAGATTATAATAACAACCTTTTAAGCAAGCAATTTTTTTACAGACTGAATATCTATTCCGCGCCATAAACACAATAAAAGCAAATTTTCAGAATGTGGTTTTGTGCCTGCATTTGGAGACCTCTCAGAGATTCGACAAGTTAACGTCGGTTATCAATAAAAATATGAAAAATAATTTAATAAATAACTCGAGGTTTGTAAACAACTCTTAATTTGTTGAATATTCAATATTTACTGGTCTTATAACTAAAAATACTGAGAAAAAACAAAACCCTTTTAATAACTGATGTTAATAACATCTATACTTTAAATTAAGGCAGACATCCAATTGAGATTGATGAAATGAATATTTCACATGACACTCTTGCCAAAGCGGTTGAAGCTAAAATTATTAGCGAACAACAAGCTGAATCTCTATTAACGTTTTTGCAGAATCAACCCGAGCAAAGTCCGCGTTTCAATATTACTAATGTCTTATATTATCTCGGAGGATTAATAGCCATCTGCGCGATGACTCTATTTATGACTCTGGGTTGGGAAACTTTTGGCGGTTGGGGAATCTTTTTTATATCTCTGATTTACGCCTTTGCAGGCCTTTATTTATCGTCCATGTTTAAAAACAAAGACTATCCCATTCCTGCCGGAATTTGCGCTACTTTTGTGGTTGCCCTAACTCCACTGGCCATTTATGGATTACAGCGTGGTATGGGATGGTGGCCTGACGACTCACCTTACCGTGATTACCACTACTATATACAATGGCATTGGATTTTTATGGAATTAGGTACCTTATTAGTGGGCCTTATTCTAGCTTGGATTTATCGTTATCCATTTATGGTGATGCCGATTGCAGTGACACTTTGGTATATGTCAATGGATTTAACATCCATGATCGCCGTTGACAGCTACAGTTTCGACTTAAGCGCTAAGGTTTCCCTATACTTTGGCTTGGCTACGCTCTTGCTAGCCCTTTGGGTCGATGTCGAATCGCGTCATTCAGCGGATTATGCCTTTTGGCTTTACCTTTTTGGTGTCATAACCTTCTGGGGTGGTTTATCTTGTCTAAATTCGAATAGCGAATTATCAAAATTCCTCTATATGTGCATTAACCTCCTGCTGATCGGGGTTGGCTTGATTCTCGTGAGGAAGGTTTTTGTCATCTTTGGCGGACTTGGGTTTAGCTTCTATCTTGGCCATCTTGCCGATGCTATTTTTAAAGACAGCCTTCTATTCCCCTTTGCCTTAACTTTTATTGGCCTGGCCATCATCTATCTTGGAACCTTATGGCAAAAACATGAGGTAGCGATTACCAATAAAATGCAATCGTTCTTGCCCAAGGTATTACAAGAGCTCTTGCAGGCACGGCATTATCAATAATTACAAAATAAGGCTTTTATGTTTCTTAAAAGTTCTGTATAGTTTTTTAATAGCCTTATGAAACTTTTTTTGAACAATGCTGACTGAATCTTATAACCTCATCTCAATCTCCACTTTGCCAATTATTATCGGCTAAATAGCCGATCTCATCTCATACACCAATTATTAAACCGAATCCCTTCTAAATCACCTAAACAATGAGGTGGCAAATGTCTTATCAAAATAAATATGTTCTTTCCTATCTAATGTGGCTCTTCCCTTTATTCTTTTTTGCTTATCAATTTATTCTGCGCTTGTGGCCTGGCCTCATGATGCAGCAAATCATGGGGCAGTTTTCAATTGATGCCAGCCATTTTGGCTTTCTTGCTGCCCTTTATTACTATGGTTATTCGGGTATGCAAATTCCCGTCGCAATTATGCTTGAACGCTTCGGTGCACGTTATGTGGTATTCAGCTTCGCCCTTCTTTGTGGTTTAGCGACCTTAACCTTCAGCTATACCAACAATTGGTATCTTGCCTGTCTAAGTCGTTTGCTTATCGGTGCTGGCTCTGCCGTGGGTTTCTTGGGAGTATCAAAGGTTGTCTCTGAATGGTTTCCCAAGAATCTCTATGCTCGGATGATTGGACTTTCCTTTACCGTCGGCCTGCTAGGCGCTATTTATGGCGGCAAGCCGGTCAGCTTACTTGTAGCGCATTATAGTTGGCAAAATGTTGCGGAAACCTTGGCTATTGTTGCTATCTTGCTTGGTCTAAGTGCTTATTTATTCTTACGTAGCCCTCAAGCCAGCGTGCAGCAAGGAGCTGACTCTTTCAAACTAAGGTATTTTAAAACACTGCTTTGCTCACCTTTTATCTGGCTTTTAGCTATCGCTAATTTTTTAATGGTTGGCTCACTTGAGGGCTTCGCTGATGTTTGGGGTGTACCCTATCTAATGACCTCCTTCAATTTAGCGAAGGGTGATGCTGCACAGTTAGTTTCTTTTATTTTTATCGGTATGCTTTTTGGTGGCCCCATGCTGGCCTTTTTCAGCAAGCGTTTAGGCAATTATAAAGTCATCCTCGTTGCTGGCTTGTTAATGGCCTTTGCCTTTACCTCAGTGCTCGCAACAGCTAGCTATAACTGGTATTGGTTTGCTGGATTGTTCTTTCTAATAGGGATGATGTGTTGCTATCAGGTGATTGTTTTCGCCACCGGGGCTGATCTTGTAAGTCCTCAACTCTTAGGGGTCACTGTCGCTTTTCTTAACTGTATCAACATGCTAGGAGGCTCTTTTTTTCATACTCTGATAGGACAGCGAATGGATAGTGGCTGGACAGGGACTTTGACTGAGGAAGGATTAAGATTATACACGCTGGAATCTTACCATCGCTCTCTTGTGATTATCCCATACTGTGCTATGGCGGGTGCCCTGCTTGTGGGTCTATTAGGCTGCCTTTTATATTATCGAGACAGTTTTAACCTAACAAAAAGCAATTTTAATAAACTTAAGGAAATATAGGGCCTGTTGGTAATTGCGGAGCTTATTGCCAACTGTTATTAAGCAAGGTATAGGCTGGCCTATTTTACTTAGTAATAAGACACGCTATCCCTGCATTCTGTCATCCAGAGCGCAGCGAAGGATCTCCGGGATTGGCACGGTACCAGATTCAGGAGATCCTTCGCTGCGCTCAGGATGACGGGCTATGTTGGGTGACGGGGTAACCTATTACTTTGCTTATCCCTACAACACAGAGCAGCCATCATTGCGAATGCAATGACGGCATCTAATAGGGAAGAGACAATTCTAAGCTGCCTTGTTCTTCCCGCTTAGGCCTTGCTATTACTAGAGAAAATTTTCCAAAGCGCCTCAGAGCGCTAGCATTGGGGTTATTGGTATCTACTCTAGATCTGTCTCTGTCTAAACCCATAGCAACCTGATTTGCATTAAAATTAACTATATTGCTTAAAATTCGATTGGCAGCTCGGTCACAATTATATTTTACTTGTACTTCTCTCAACCTAAAATCCAAGTCCTTAAGAGCGTCAGGATATGAAATATAAGGCTGTGTCTTCCCCAAATCATTGTTAAGAGCATCCTGATAAATTGCAGCAGCATAATTCAGCCGCTTTATCGCATCTCCTAGTAAAACGCCTGCCTCATCAAGGTTAGATACATACAAGGAACTACTAGTTCGCAGGATTAGAAAATGAATGCTTTGTATGAGCAGATAGTTCCTGAAGTAGGTAAAGTATTCTAATGTCCTACCCATTCGTTTTTGGTAATCACTATTGGCTTCAATTTCTTTATCATAGGCATTACAAGACAATAACTTTTCATACACCAGCTTAATCTGCCTATCAGCCTCTTTTAGATTGTGAGTGTGCAGACACGCCATTGTCACTCTCAAATGCATTTCTACATCCATAATAAACGTTAAAAACATGAGTTTTCTATCTGCTCTAAAAATTACAGAGAGCCATGATAAAGCAAAAAAAAGGGGAATTTAAGAGCACATAAAACAAAATTTCACAAATAAGCTCAATAAAAAGCTATGGTTCTTTCTTTCATCATGAAGAGAAAAGCTGGATTTGAATGCAGCTTACCTGGAAAAGCCTTTGCCTTCTTGCGAGGAGGTGTTGTTGCGTGGATTGAAGGTAGCCTGGATGTAGCGAAGCGAAATCCGGGAGCAGTGATTCGACTTCCTGGACTTTGTTTCGTTACATCCAGGCTACAGATCTTGCTGAGAGAAAGGCTGATTTTTCGCGCAAGATGCGTCAAAAGTCAGCCTTTCGCTAGTCAGTTATTAGGCTGCGCCGAGGGAGGTCAACTTTAGCTGGCGACCGCAAACCCAAGCGTTATTTAAATCCTGAAATACTTCTTTCGACATACCTTTTGGTAGGCGTACCGTAGAGTGGTCATCATGAATTTTAAGTCCGGTAATATGACGACTTTGTAAGCCAGCTTCATTGGCAATGGCACCAACAATATTGCCCGGTTTCACACCGTGCACACGGCCTACATCAATTCTGAATAACTCTTGTGGATGATCATCGCGGAAATTTTTTCTATCGCTGCGATCACCACGACTACGTTCATTCGAACCCCGGCCATTTCGTTCGCCTCGTTCGCCACGACCTGCTTTGAATTCACTATCCCTGACTCGAGCCTCTTTAGCTGGGCGTGTTGGTTTGGGTAAATCAACTTGCCAAGGTTTGTCCTGATGTAACATCAGGGCTAAGACTGCGGCTACATCAAGCGCAGATACATCATGCTCTTTTAGGAAGCCTTCAACAATTCGTTGATAAGCGGGCAGATGCTCATGCTCTAGACGAGCACTGATATTTGCCATAAAACGTTGTTGTCTTGCCGTTTGAATCATGTAGTCATTTGGTACTATGACCTTTTCAATACGTTGGCGAGTATGGCGTTCAATGGTATTTAAAATACGCGATTCTTTTGGAGTCGCAAATAATATAGTCACGCCACTACGGCCAGCCCTTCCGGTACGACCAATGCGGTGAACATAGGTTTCGCAATCATGGGGTACATCATAGTTAATAACATGGGTTACTCGCTCTACATCCAACCCACGCGCGGCAACATCAGTAGCAACTAAAACATCAATTGCCCCCTGTCTGAATTGCGCAATTATTTTCTCACGCAAAGCCTGGGTAATATCCCCATGGATTGCCATGGCACGATAGCCCTGCTGCTGTAATACTTCGGCCACGTCTTCTGTACTGCTTTTGGTACGCACAAACACCATAACGCCCTGGTAATCCTCAACCGCTAAGATACGTAACAAGGCATCGGGTTTTTGAGCGTTTGATGCAAAAAGGAAGCGCTGTTCAATACTTTTAACTGTCGCAGTTTCGGCACGTATTTCCACAGAAACCGGCTCGTTCAAGTAGCTGTTAGCAATCTGGCGAATACGATGAGGCATAGTTGCTGAAAATAAAGCCATTTGCCTTTTCTCAGGCAATTTAGACAGGATCATTTCCACATCTTCGATGAATCCCATGCGCAACATTTCATCAGCTTCATCAAGAACAAAGGTAGATAATTGACCTAATTGCAAAGTACCTCGATCGATATGATCAAGAATCCGCCCTGGCGTACCTACGACAACTTGCGCTCCATCACGGAGTTGCTTCAATTGCCGACGATAGTCCTGGCCACCGCAAAGGACCGAAACTGTAATGTGTTGGTGGACACTCAAGGCTTCAAACTGCTCAGCCACCTGAATCGCCAATTCACGGGTTGGCGCCAGAATTAAAGCTTGTGTTGCCTGTGATTTTGCAGATAAACGTTGAAGAATAGGTAAGGCAAAGGCTGCTGTCTTACCTGTTCCTGTTTGTGCCTGGGCAATAACATCCTGCCCTTGCAATAATAATGGGATAGTTTTAGCCTGGATAGGCGATGGTGTTTTAAACTTCATATCCTCAAGCGCTTTTAATAAGCTATCTGATAGATTAAGGGAGGAGAAGCTTGCTGATTCTTGTGTCATAGGGGTTCCAAATATTTAAAGCGCACCTAATAAAGGGTTTTATTAAGTAAAAAATGCTCATTATAATAACAAAATAAACAAGATTATGCACGAAATATCTTAGATCCCTCTTGTAAATTAAAGTACAATTAGATAATTTTTAAGCATTACGGCTTAAATAATAGTAGAGGTAATAATAATGAAGCTATTTAAAACAACAAATCAAAAAAGCACAAAATCAATAGTTATCGAATTCTACTCTCCTGATGAAACGCATCCGCCAGCAATTGAGCACGAACTGCTATCCAATAGCGAAATAGGCGCAAAACTTAGAAATGAAAAGCAGCAGACTGTCCGATATATCTATGCTCTTAACGATCCGATTATTGAGGGTATCAATGATTTAACCGTAATAAATTTGGCCGATGATGATAATTTACATGCATTCGCTAATAGCATTAACCAGGGGGATTCACTCACAATCCTAGCCCAAGGAGATAAAGACACGCAAACTGTTGCAGGCTACAGCGCAGAAGAGTTTGTAGAGATTCTTCAAATTGATTTAGGGTTGCGAGGCTTACATACCGTAGAACTATTCGCTGCCCATATAGGCCACTGTACAGAGTTTCGCGAAACTGTTGTCAACTCACTCAATTGTGCCGAACATTTTATAACCTATAAGGGGATTCCAACAGCAAATGAAACCGGAATCTGCGGCTTTGTAGAAGACGATAGCGAAATGAGTGATGAGGATGAGGAAAAAACGCTTCGCTTCCTAGGTGCCGCGGATCTTGATGAAATTCGCGTCGTTGAAAAATCAGAAGCCGTAATTTATGGGTTTGGAGTCGGAAGTTAATTCCACTGCCGCAGAGATTCGAAATCCGGGAATTCCAAATCTCGGTTCCCGGATTTCGCTTCGCTCCCAAAGACGTAGGTCATGTCGAACGTAGAGAGACGTCTCCTGAATGTGGCATAGTACAAATCCCGGAGATCCCTCACTATGTTCGGGATGACGGAAGAGAGTGACCTGTTACCTATTAGATTAATGCAGCCAAGCGACATGCCTGATCAATTGCATGACGCGCATCAAGTTCCAGGGCTTTAAATGCGCCACCAATCAGATGCACGGACTGCCCTGCTGCTTTCAATGGCTCGTATAAATCACGCAACTCATTTTGCCCGGCGCAAATTATTACTGAATCAACATCCAAAACCTGGGGCTCATCATCAATACGAATATGCAAACCTTCATCATCGATACGCTCGTAACTCACGCCACTCAGCATCTTTACCTCTTTATGCTTTAGACTCAAACGATGAATCCAACCTGTCGTTTTACCTAGACGCTTGCCATGTTTTTCTTTCTTTCTTTGTAACAGATACACTTCTCGTGGACTGGCAGAAAACTCCGGCTTTTTCACCCCACCGCGATGTTCTGTTTTGATATCTATACCCCATTCATCATAAAACTGCTGGGTGTGCTCTGTATGATGTTGATGTGTCAACCATTCACCGACATCAAAGCCAATACCACCAGCACCAATAATCGCAACGCGATTACCAGGCTTTTTACGCTCCTGTATCAGCTCGATATAAGTCATGACCTTTTCATGATCGAGCCCTGCAATTTCGGGGATTCGAGGTGCAATACCTGTTGCAAGAACCACCTCATCAAAACCTCGCAAAGTCTCAGCGTCAGCTGCGGTATTTAAACGAATATCAGCCTGGTATTTTTCCAATTGATAGGTGAAATAATTAATCGTGTGCTGAAATTCTTCTTTGCCAGGAATATTTTTTGCCAAATTAAACTGGCCTCCCAAGACAGCAGAGCGTTCGAACAAAGTGACCTTATGGCCGCGCTCTGCAGCTACAGCTGCAAAAGCAAGCCCAGCAGGTCCAGCACCAACAACAGCGACCTGCTTTGGATGATGTACAGATTGATAAACCAATTCAGTTTCATTACAGGCACGAGGATTGACCAGGCAGGATGCTGTTTTATTCACAAAAACTCTATCTAAGCAGGCTTGATTACAGGCAATACAAATATTGATTGCCTCACTCTCACCCAATCTTGCCTTTTCAACAAATTGCGGATCAGCTAAAAAAGGTCTGGCCATAGACACCATGTCAGCTATCCCATCCTCAATTAATTGATTAGCCAATTCTGGTGTATTAATACGGTTTGAAGTGATAACCGGTATGCTGACCTCAGGTCTAAGTCGTTTAGTTATCGGGGTAAATGCGGCAGCTGGAACCATCGTTGCAATAGTTGGAATACGGGCTTCATGCCAACCGATTCCTGTATTAATCAAGCTTGCGCCTGCCTGCTCGATAGCTTTGGCTAAAAGTACCACCTCTTCCCAACTCGAACCCTCAGCAATTAAGTCCAGCATGGACAGACGATAGATGATAATGAAATCCGTTCCTACTACCTGACGCACAGCACGCACAACTTCAACAGGAAAGCGCATGCGATTAGCAAAACTACCGCCCCATTCATCCTGGCGCTGATTAGTATGGCTAACGATAAATTGGTTAATGAGATAGCCTTCGCTTCCCATAATCTCGACACCATCATAACCCGCTTGCTTTGCAAGGTGTGCACAACGTGCGAAATGACCAATCGTTTTGGCGATACGTCGCTTCGACATTCCCCAAGGTTTAAAAGGGCTAATAGGCGATTTCAAAGGGCTGGGAGCCACAATAAATGGATGGTAGCCATAGCGGCCGGCATGCAGCATTTGCAAGGCAATTTTCCCACCAGCTTCATGCACAGTATGGGTGACTATTTCATGTCGTTGTTGTTCTTTGGAAGAGGTAAGTTTTGCCGCAAAGGGTGCTAAACGGCCAGCACGGTTAGGCGCAAAGCCCCCGGTCACAATCAAAGCAGCTCCACCCTGGGCTCGTTCGCGATAAAATGCAGCTAAACGATTCAAACCTTCTTTATCTTCTTCCAAACCAGTATGCATTGAACCCATTAATATGCGATTTTTGAGTTGGGTAAAACCAAGATCCAAAGGCTGGAAAATAGATTTAAAAGGGGTGTTATCAATTCTCAATTCCATGAGTACTCACATATAGATTTTAAAAATTTCAGTATAAAACTTTTGTTGAAGAATAACAGTATCTTAATGTTAGTTATCCTAAGACACAAAGTAATTGACATCCGGGCTAAGAATGTTAACTGCTCGAGCAGCTAGCATTAAAACAATGGTCAAAGAGATTAAAGCCTGAATCATTGACATACATTTAGCCCAGCGTGATAAAACCGGCGTATCGGTAGGCGAAAAAGCAGTACTTGTATTAAAGGCGAGGAACAAATAATCGATAAAATTGGGCATCCATTGGCTGATAGAGCTCGGCAGATTTTTATCCTGCACCAGTGAAATTTGTGTTTGTGGAAACATGAAGGCAGTCAACCCTGACTGTTCCTTTGATGCTCTTTTTGTCGGCCCGCCAGCATCCAAATTCCAATACCATAGTGCAAAAAGCAGGATATTGGCTACCCAAAGAACCACTGATGAAAGCAAGAGGTGTTTCGGCCCAATCTGCCCCTCCAGCTCTGCTATAACAAGCCTAGCAACAGAAATAATGATATAGAGAGTAATCCAGACATTTACACTCAAGGCTAACACGCGATGGGTACGATGGTTCTCATGATAGTGGGTAATGATCATGGGTATAGTCAGTACAGCAACAAAACCGATCATCAGACCACGCGGCCCCCAATAAAACACTGTCGGTAAGGCTTGATATAAAAGAGCCAGGGTAAATAAGGCTAATAAAGCAGGCCAGCGATTCTCCGACGCAATTTGCATGTTAACCATCCACTTCCTTTTTTGATTCCTAATAGTAGCTTCTGCTCCTTATAAAAAACCAGTACAATCTCGAAGTTGTTTAATAACAAGCAAGGAGCATCGTGAATAAATTAACTGTCTTACTGCTATCCTCATTGTTTTGTGCAGCCACCCAGGCAGCACAGACAACCGTTACTATTAATTCCACTGGAGAAGGCGATAACGAGATTGGCCAAGTTGTCTTCAGCGATACCGATTTTGGCTTATTAATCGTGCCAAATTTATCCTCGCTTCCACCAGGATTACATGGCTTTCATCTACATCAACACCCTGATTGCGGTGATCATGGCAATGATGCAGGCTCCCATTTCGACCCCGCTAAGACTAATAGTCATAAAGGCCCTTATGATAAAGGACATCTTGGCGACTTACCTGTTCTCTATGTTGGTGCCGACGGCAAAGCGAGCACACCAATATTAGCGCCTCGTTTGAAAACAACTGATCTTACAGGCTTATCTGTGATGATCCACGCAGGTGGTGATAACTATAGCGATAACCCACCTTTAGGTGGTGGCGGTGCGCGTATAGCCTGTGGTCCGGTAAAATAGCATTATCACCCTTCGATGACGGATAAGAGGAATACGCTTAAACCCGCCCCTTATCCGCCCTTCGGGCACCTTCTCCCCTGAGGGGCGAAGGGAAAAATAGAGTCCCCTCTCTTCGTAAGCGGGGAGAAGGGCAGATAAGGGGTCTTTCTACAACGTTAAGCTAACATGTACCGCATGCAAAACTGCAGCAATCCGACCAATCCGCGCAAGAGCCTGGGATGAAACCCCCTGCTCTCCCAATTGGCGAGCATGCGAACTAATGCAGTTACCACAACCATTCAAAGCAGACACAGCAAGCGACAATACTTCAAAGCTTAGCCGATCAAGACCTGGATTCATCATTCCCTGCATACGCAGCCCAGCTGGAATCTGAGCTAACTCAGCCTGCTCACTTAGGTGTACAAAGCGGTAATAAATATTCGTCATTGCCATCAGACTTGCCGCAAGTTTCGCTGCGTTAATCAGCGTTTCATCAGGATTAAACTCAAGTAGCTCAGCAATGAGCAGGTCATCGTTCAGATGATAGGCAACCGCAAGAGCTGCCCCAATAATTTGGGGCTCAGTTAAACCATCGGTTTGAGTCAAATCGAGCACTTTCGTTAAATTGATACGTGCATCCTTCGCCAACTCAGGCAATTGTTCTTTTATTTTTTCTAACATGATAGCCCCCAATCAAGACAGGTGGATTGTTTCTTCGCCTTTGCTCCAATTACAGGGGCAAAGCTCATCTGTCTGTAAGGCATCAAGCACACGAAGCACCTCTTGAGGATTTCGCCCAACATTCAGATCAGTCACCATGACAAAGCGGATAATTCCCTCAGGATCAACAATAAAGGTCGCACGCTGGGCAACACCTTCATTTTCATCAAGAATACCTAGAGATTGACTCAATTCGCGCTTGATATCAGCGAGCATGGGAAAGGGCAGATCATGTAGATCCGGATGCTGTTTACGCCAGGCCAGATGCACAAATTCACTATCAATACTTGCACCTAAAATCTGCGCATCACGATCATTAAATTCTGAATTTAATTTGCCAAACTCAGCTATCTCTGTTGGACAAACAAAGGTGAAATCTTTAGGCCAGAAAAATACAACCAACCACTTTCCCTTATATTTTTCTCTGGAAATGACTTCAAAAGCCTCTTTAAGGTCATTACTGACAGTTGCCTTTAGCTCAAACTCTGGGAATTTGCTGCCTACACTAATCATTATTACTCTCCTCAAAAATTATTCAGTTCATTCACTGTTAACTTTAGAAAAGAGCGATTAATAAGTAAAATCGAATATTCTTATTGTTTTAATCAATATTAACTATCGCAGAGTCAATCTTCTGCTCTTGCTCTCTGTTAGCTAAGAAAAGGATACAGAGGCCGATAAGGCTAAATAAGACAGCAGGAACCGCTAGCGGTAGTGTTGAATTGACTGTTTTAGTGATTAGAAAATAACCCACTATACCAGCAAACAGAAAACGGATAGCGCCAACTGCAGCCGCCGCAGCTCCCTTAGCGTCATCGAAGGGAGACATTGCACCACCAGCCCCTGCTCCCATGCAAAAGGTTCCACCAATACCTATTAGCAGCATTGGATAGATAAAATTATGAATACTGAGCCCCTCGAGCAAATACCAAAGCAGCATCCATACCCCGCCAATCAAGCTAAGTAAATAACCCACGGCACAGGTTTTAAAAATACCTAAGCGTTCAACGATAGCTCCACCAATAAAGCTGCCGATCAATACTGAAATCCCCATGAAGCAAAAATAAAAACCATAACGGGTCTGAGGAATTTCCAGGGCACGAATAATCAAATAGGGTGAAAGGGCACAAAATAAATAGAAATAGCAGTGGCCAAAAGAGGAGGCTAGAGTATAAATAGCAAATTCGGAATTTTTTACCACATGCAAGTATTGGCTAAATACTTTCTTTGTTAAGGGTGTTCGCTTCGCTAGAGGCAAACTTTCTTCAAGCCAGAAACCCATTGTAAAAATTGCTGGAATTGCGACAAGAAGCAAAGCCCAAAAGGTTGATGACCATCCGAAATACAAATCAAGATAACTACCGATAAAGGTCGCAAAAATGGGGGAGAATGAAATCATGCCATTTAAAAAACTATAGGCCTTTGCCGATTTGTCACCCTCATAGAAATCACGAACTACAGCAAAACCTAAAACCATCATGCCGCAAGAACCAAGTGCTTGAATGATCCTATAGGCTATTAATTCATTTACATTGCTTGCCAAACCACAGAAGATTGATCCTAGAGCAAAACATAAGGCCATCAATACAGCGATTTTTCGTCGTCCAAAATGATCCGAAACAGGCCCGATTATCAATTGCATAACCCCGGCACTTAACATAAACAAGTTCAAGGTCATCAACATTTGGGTGTCAGTGGCTTGAAAATCTCGCGTTAAATGGGGGATAGCCGGTACATAAATATCCATTGCCAGAGGCAAAGCGAGCACCATTGGGGTTAAGGCAATAATTAATTTGGCGAACATCGGACTATACCTGACTATTTAAAAGACAATCTATTTTAACTCAGGACATCTCTTTTAGCCAAATGGCGACCAGGAGGCTTCAAATTTGACTTATTTATAGCTATTATGCTCCTTTGATTTACATCTTGGAGAAAGCAAATGACTCGTGAAGAAATGATCTGCCGCATTATTCGACAACTTAAGAAAAACCCAAACTGGCAAAAAACCTGCTGCGGATAATGAACGTATTCGTTCAGGGGACATGTTTGAATCTTGGTGAAAGTATGGAGTGAACGCTTACTAATGAAGTTACCCCCTCTTGGCGAATTGCTCGCCTATCAAAACGAAGCCATACTCGGTTATTTCTGCCACAAACATCCAAGCTACACAGAAGAGCGGGCAAAGCAATTATTCACCGATCTTATGGGATGGATGTGGCTAAATTTACATCGCCAGAATAATCATCGCCAAACCTACCTCTTCGGCCCCTTACTAGCCTTAGACGAGCTCTGGCACGGCTTTATCTTGCATACACGGGATTATTTGGCCTTTTGTCAGCATTATTTTGGCGAATATTTCCATCATGATGTTGAACCTATTGGTTTAGAACATGAATTAACCACTGAAGAACTCGCTGATTTCCTTAACGACTGTTTTGAATACCTTGGAACTGATTGGGTCAATCGCTATTTTTCTTCCCAGCAAGCTTTTTAAATTTTGCCTTATCGACAAGGCATCAGAGATAACGTATTATCGTTGAACTCTTCCGTTTTAAATCAGTTGTCCAATGGATTCCAGATGCAAAACCCAGCGTTCTGAGTTCAAATGACTAGAAGAGTCTCGATTACTTAATACCATTTGGAGTGAAGCCATGGCTGCCGAACACCTTTCGGCCTCTCTTGTCAGTCGATTGTCATTACCTGGCACCCATAAAATGCCGCAAGGTTACTATCGCTCTAAATTATTTATTGCTCCATTTACGACCAATCCCTTGGTTGCAGCAGCAGGCCCTATTCTTTCCCTGCTTGAACGTTTATGTGTTGCCCCCTCTTTACCGTCAATAGATTCTATTCGTGATAATATTGAACATGAATTACGAGCCTTTCACAGTCGCTTAAATAGCAAGGCTTATACTGAAGAGCTAGATGCAATTGCCCATTATTTACTGTGCGCAACTATCGATGAGCTACTAGGAAAAAATTACCTTCGCCTTTATGGAAAGGCAGCAGAATTTAAGGCTTTTACACCCTCCACTCATGATGATAAAGGCCCGCAAACGCGATTTTTCGATATAACTAATCACCTTAAACAAAGTCCCAATCAGTATCTCGACTTGCTTGAACTGGCCTATTATTGCCTGATTACCGGGTTTGAAGGCGAACAGCATGAGCGCGCTGATGGTAGACAAGTATTAGACAATTTAATTGAAGAGTTATTCCAATTGATTCAACAGCATCGTGTTAATAAACCTCATCGCCTGTTCCATGAACAAAAAGCTGTTGAAACCTTTCCAACAAACCGTAAACCCTTAATTGCAGTTGGCATAATTGCTTTAAGTGTGTTGACGTTGAGCTTTTTTGTGAGCCATGTTCTCTTGGAAAAACAAGCTAAGGCAGTCCAGTTTGGACATACAGTAACCGCAAAACTGGACGATTAATGGATAAATCATTGACCTCACTTTGTGACGCATTAAAAAAGATTATTGGGCATTTAAAACCGCAATCCAATCCTGTTTCCTTTTTACTGATGACAGGTAAAAGAAACCAGGGAAAATCGACCTTACTGCGCCAAAGTAACTTTACTCATTTTCCAGTTGACGGTGAGACAAGCGCTCATTTTTATTACAATCAACAAGGTGTTATTCTCGAGCTGGGTGAGGCCTGGCTTAATCAAACAGAAAACCTCATTGCCTATACTTTAAAGCAATTAAATCGCTGTCACTCTAGTGTCCGAATTTCGGGGATTCTCCTCTGTGTTGATTCAAGTGAATTATTACTGGTAGAGCCAGTCCATTTACTTGAATTATGTAAATCCCATGCCCAGCTACTTGAGCGCTTTGGCCAAGCTTTGGGTTACCCGGTTGATACAGCACTGCTCTTTACCAAACTTGATGCCTTAGCTGGTTTTAGTGATTTTTATCAAACTGATCATCCAAGCGACCTGACCAAGCCCCTAGGCTTTTCCCTAAATTACGTCAAACAAAGAAAGAAATTACTCGAAATCTACAGACATCAATTTGATCAGATGATCGAGGTTCTAGGGCAACAAATTATTAATAAGCTGCACCCTGCTCGTTCAACACAAAAAAGAACGCTGATCAGAGAGTTTCCCTTACAGCTTGCCAGTCTGCGCGTGCCAGCTCAGTCCTTGATTCAGAATTTACCGCTTAATCTCTTTCGTATCAAAGCAATGTATTTTACAAGCGCAGAACAAGGCGGCGTTAGTGTTGATAGGCTAAATGAGAAAATTCAGCATGAATATGCCCTGGCAATTCAGGATAAATTTCCTCAGTCCAATAACTATAAGGCTTATTTTATAGAGGGTGCATTAAAGGCCTTCCAGGAACAAACTAAACGTTTTATCCCACATATTAGTTCCTCGCAAAAATGGCTTGCTGGTGTCGCTGCAGGAACCGTAGGTTTGTCGCTTATTTGGCTTATTTGCCAGCATTTTAAAACGACTAAATTACTCGATGAGGCAAGCAAAGAATTACTGACTTATGAAGCTCTACTAGGGCAAACAGAGAGTGATAAGACCTCAGCCTTGTACCATCTTTCTTTGGCATCTAATAAGCTTGAGCAAATACCATCTACCCTTATTTCAGTGCCTATTATCGAACAATTAAAAGTGCAACTGCGTAATAATACAGCAAATCGGTTGAGTGATAATTTTATTCCCGATTTGACGTCTAGCTTAGAACAGATCATTGCTGATCCGGCTCAAACACAAATTGCCCGCTATGAAGCTTTAAAAATTTACCTCATGCTTTCAGATCCTGAGCATTATTCCGAAGCAGAGGTCACAAACTGGTTTAGTGGTTATTGGAAGCAAGCCAATCAACAAAAGAATATTGACAAGCAATTGCTACTGCTTAAGAACGCCCTTAGACAGCCGATGCAACCCTTAACTATCAATAGACAAATAGTGAGTGATGCACGAAATTACCTCAATGCCCTCCCTGCTACTTATTTGTATTATTCGCTTGCTAAAAATAATTTTTCTTCGAAAAAACAAGAAATTGCTATTGAAGGCTTCGACCTTCCAGCTAGGGAATTACCCAATTATTTCACAAGGTCTGGCTTTAAAGAGGAAATTGCCGCTCTACCTAAAATATCAGCGCAACTGCAACGTGAAAATTGGGTATTAGCACGCCAGGATTTGGATAATTTACCCGCTTCTTTAGAAGAAGCTTATTGCTTCGAATATGTCACTTGGTGGCAAAACTTTATACGCCATACAAGACCTGTCCATTACCAGGATTATCAACAGGCTCGCCAGCTTACACAGACCTTACATCAGAAAAACTCTGTCGCGGCACTTATTGAACTTATCCAGCAACAGACAGGACCTGATGTAAACGATAGTTCCAGCCAATTCAATTCCAAGGTTGCTAATCAGTTCACCACCCTCAATTTAATGAGTGCTTCTGCAACCAACGAACTTACGCAAAATATCAATGAACTGGAAAAATTCTTAACGACCCTCTCTCTGGTCAATGATCAGGGGCGTACTGTTTTCGAACTCACCAAAACAAGATTTATCGGGGGCACACTCTCTGATCCTCTAAGTACTCTATATAATCGAGCACGGCAACTTCCAGAACCTGTTTCAACCTGGGCTAAGCAATTAGCAGACGATACCTGGTTTATTTTTATCCATGAAAGCAAAAATTATTTGAATCGACAATGGCAACAATTAGTTTACCGTGACTATCAAGCTACCGTGGCTAACCGCTATCCACTTGACCCAGCAGAAAACAACGAAATCGCTTTGGCAGACTTTGACCATTTCTTTGCTCCGCAAGGAACACTCAATAGTTTCGTTAGCAATTTTATCAAACCATTTTTAGACACTTCAGTGCCACAATGGCAACCGAAGGAATTAAATGGTTATGTCTTGCCTATTTCCTCTGATATTACTAATGAACTGATTCGTGCGAATGTGATTTCCAAAATGTTTTTCCCGGATGATGCAGAAACAAGCCGCATTGAATTTAGTCTGCAAAAAATTAATCTCGACCCCGTGGTCTCTAATCTGCAACTAACTATTGGTAGCTCTAAATTATCAGATAACCAAGGAAGCGATTCCTTCACTCAATTCAACTGGCCACAAAATAATGCCAAACTAGTTTTATATTCCATAGACGGCAATCATTTTGAAATTGAAGAAACAGGCCCCTGGGCATTCTTTAAAATGCTGCAAAAAGTCAATGTCCTAGTCGATAGTAACGACAGTTCAAGCCTGCAGATTTTATTTGAAGTAAACGGTAATTCCGGACGTTATGTCTTAAAAACACAAAATCCAATCAACCCCTTCAGTCCAGGCATCTTAACTGGCTTTGTTCTTAAACCAGAAATAACCTAGAGCCCTTTAGCAGCCGATAGTAGTGACGGCCCTATCATTGAATACTTACTAAACAGAGGCGCGACCAGCCTATTTGATGCTACCGAA
Source organism: Legionella massiliensis (assembly GCF_000756815.1). GTDB lineage: Bacteria > Pseudomonadota > Gammaproteobacteria > Legionellales > Legionellaceae > Tatlockia > Tatlockia massiliensis. The sequence goes on along the minus strand of NZ_CCVW01000001.1, from coordinate 1,353,618 downwards.
AGCGCTGTGGTAAATAATAATTTTCAAGCGTTACCCGCGCTCTTACCAAAGATTGAAGATAAGGTTCACCACCTGTTCTGTAATAGATCACCCCCATCCCGAATTCCTGCGGCTTGACCCATAGGTATCTACACAAATGTCTAAAAGCCTTAACAGATAAGGGTTATAGGTCGGGGCAGTGCTCCAACCCACAAAGCATAATTGATGATTATCCATATCTAAGGAAAACCTTGATCACTAAGAGCGCAGCGTAATCAAGGTTTCATTTAAAATTCACTGCTACGGGCTTTTAGACATTTGTGTAGATACCTATGGGCTTGACCTCGGGATCTATGAGCTCAGAGCGAACACTGGATCCCGCGGTCAAGCCCTGTATCTTAGCCACATCTTTAGAATCTTGGTGAAAAGCCCGCTTTTCGTTCAAGATGCGCCAAATATGAATTTTCCTTGAGTTGTGCGCATGAGACAGGGTCAAGCCGCGGGAATTCAATACTGGAGTGAGGACTGACCTATTACAGGGAGATAGACCTCCTGCATTTTCCCTTCTCCCCACCGAGGGAGAAGGTGGAGCGAGGTCCGACCCGGACACATAGGTAACAGTTAATCTACATCCAGACCGAAGAAGGAGAGTCTGCGATGCCTTGAATAGAGACTGCACCTATGAATGAAAAGATAAAATTTATTTCAGCCTATTTAAATAACAAAGAGAGCACATTCAAAGAGTTATGTGAGCGTTTCAATATTAGCTGTAAAACTGGCTATAAATATGTGAACCGCTGTTGATGGTTTAAAAGAGCATTCTCGTGCGCCTCACATTCAATCTAATAGAATGCCCAGTCATATTGAAGGAAGCCTACTGGATGTAAAAGACAAGCACCCTAGCTGGGGAGCAAAAAAAATAAAGAGCTGGTTAGAACAAGAAAAAAAAGATGTTTCATGGCCAGCTAAGAGTACTATAGATGAATTATTTAAACGGCATAGGTTAGTAAGGCCTGCAAAAAGGAAGAGGCGCGTATCGCCATATACCGAGCCTTTCGTTCTTTGTAATCAGGCAAATGATACCTGGAGTATCGACTATAAAGGGCAATTTTCATTAGGCAATCAACAACTATGCTACCCACTAACTGTAACGGATAACTTTAGTCGCTATCTTCTAGCAATCGAAGGTTCGGAAAAAATATCAGGAATAAAAGTTAAAAATGCATTAATCCGTTTATTCTTAGAGCATGGTTTACCATTGGCTATTAGAAGTGATAATGGAGTCCCTTTTGCAAGCCATGCAATAGCAGGATTATCGGAGTTATCCGTGTGGTTAATAAAGCTAGGTATCGTTCCTGAACGCATCCGCAAAGGGCATCCTGAAGAAAATGGCCGTCACGAGCGCATGCATCTTACACTTAAAAAAGAAACCGCTTCACCTCCCAAACAAAACATGGCTCAACAACAGCTATTATTTAATGCGTTTAAAAAAGAATTTAACGAACAAAGACCTCACGAAGGTATTCAATTTAATAGACCTGCCTGGCTTTATACAAACTCTTCTCGGCAGTTTCCTACTAAAATTTCTGCTGTCGAATATGATAATAGCTTTGAGAAAACTAGAAAAATTAGAACAAATGGCACCATGAAATGGAAAAGAAAAGAAATTTTCGTCTCCGAAACTCTTAGAGGCGAAAGGATTGCTATGAAACCTCATAGCGAATTAGAGTGGATTATATATTTCTCTTTTAAGCCATTAGCTCTCTTTAATGAAAAAACACTCGAAATTAACAAAATCATGATAACGTAGTGTTACCGATGTGACCGGACATTTTTGTTACCTATGTTCCGGCCACACACGCAGCACCTGATGAGGGCGCTCTGATTTGAAGTTCTTCTGCTATTTAAAGAGACTCACACTAATGTGGTTTTGTAGGCAACATTTTCACATTAGGGTCTTTCGAATAGGCATCAAGAATATCCGTCACTAATTGCACTACAACACTAGACTTAGCATCTTCTTCGATAAAACCACCTGCTTCCTTCATCATAGACAGACGATTCTCGATTTCTTTGGCGACCGAACCACCTGGAAATAATGTTGCTAGTAATCTTCTCGCTTCTGCCGGACCTAAATGACGATATAAATGGTTACGTACAGAGGCATCTTCCGCGGTTGTACTAAAAGCCCATAACTCAATTGGGCCAAGAGTGATCGTTAAAAGTTGCACATTCACACCCGATTTGGTCGCATATTGAACGAGGAACGTTGCCCCGCCCTGCTTTGGTCCATGTACACGGGTACGTAAGGCTGTTTTCGCAGTATTCGATAAACCGAAAATCTGACTTGTCTTTTCAACAGCCTGCGACGGACCAGCATCCATCACATAGATAGCCGTACTAAAATCAATCATTATCGCGTCAAAGTCTTCCACTGCCTGAGATAATAATGCAATCTGAACTTTCCATTTACGGCCTTCCCGCATATCAATAATCACCTGGTCGCGTACCGCAGCCGATTTTGAGGTTCGATGGAATTCGTCATAAACAATACGTTTAGGATCTTCTCTAATCTCCAGAATACGTTCTTTGTGATATTCCTTATATTGAGCAGGAATATTGCTTAAGCTCTCTTCTGTTAAATAATAATGACGAGCAAGAACATAACGCGCCAACATATACATTACTGAGGTTTGTCGATCCGCAGCGTCACCGCCACTTTTAGCTACCTCATCGAGATCAAGTGAAACAACACGTGCATCACCAATATCAAAGCTTGTGACACGAGACAAAATTGGATATTCACGAACAGCACCAGAGATCATTCGTGAAAATGCATTAATCAGTGATTCGCCAGTTGGTGCAGTTACCTTTTCATATAAGTCTTCAATAGATGGGGTTCTGCATATTGAAGCCCCATCCGCAAGCAAAGGCATAGCATAGCGCTGAGCAAGCAAGGCTTCATGGACAAATCCTGCAGAATAGAGGGAATCGGTGACTTCCCACCAGGTTGATTTTGAATCGCGGACAAAGCCAATTTCTTCAAGAATACTATCAATAAGATCTTCAACCCCAGGCGAATAGGGAGTTGGATTATATTCATCGGCGAGGCTTTTATACAATTCATCAACAACCATACCCGCCAAATCAGGCATACCATCATAAGGCTTAGCCGCACCTAGGGGGGTAGTCAGTAAGGTTAGGAAATTCACCAAAAACGAGCGCTCTGTCGCAGTCGGATAACGACAGCCTAACTGGGTATCAAAAGGATTAATTGAATAGTCAGGCGTCATTCTTAAACGATGATAGGCAACCAAATGTCGTTTTGAAGCAGGAAGTGCCTCTTTAAGCAGAGAAATTAACCCACTACTAGAGGGGCCAATATCAATAATTGCTATGCGTGGTAAGCGTGTTAGACCGCCAGATAAGCATAGTGCCAAATTCAAAGCATTTGATAATACTGACTTACCCGAACCAGGACGTGCATAAACCAGATCGATCCAAGTGGTCTGTTGAGTGGAGCCTGGTTGGAAGGGCCAGGGCTTACCATCAGGAGAGCGGAATAACAATGCCCCTGTATCCCAAGGTGAAGCTGGTCTCGTAATTGGCAACATTGAGATAACATCAGATAATGGCGCCACTGAAGCTACAGCCGCACTATGCTGAGTTGTCGCTAACATTGTAGAGACAAAGCCAGCAAAGGGATCGCCACATACCTCGGAAACATCTGTAGACCCCCAACCTTGAATTGCTTTAACCAATTCAGAACCACGTCGGCGCAATAGAGCCAGTTCACCCTCAGGCGCCCAGGTTGCCGCTACAACACGCAGTCGAATGATGGGGTCATCGCTATTTAGCTGTAAATATTTCAACAAATTCACTGAGTCGCTTATAAGCCTATTTTGTGCTGAAGAGAAACTTAGAATAGCAGCTAGCAGTCCCTTCAATTTAATAGTATTTAAACCCTCGCTTTCAATCAAAAATGAAATCCGCCAAGGAATATGTGAAGGTAAAATACGCGTGAATAAATTAAGAAAGGGGCGAATATCTTTTGGGAACAAATCAATAAATACCGACGAATAAATTTTATTACCCACTCTGACGGTGCGTAAATCTAAGGCTTCGGCATCTCGTGGGATCACCTGCTTAGACAAAGAGGGCCATAATAAATCAGATGGATCACCATCGAAACTATTAACTTCACGTGGATAAAGTTTGTCGCCAGGCAAACTCGGACGCCATTCTGTTGCAGTAAAATCAGGATCAGCTGTCATTCTTATAGCGTGAACAGCATCATGAACTTCCATTAATTTGGCATAAACTTTGAAGGTTTCCAGATCATTCATCACTGAACGAACATAAGCTTCATGCGTATCACGCAATTCCGGAATAGCTGCAAAAATTGTTTGGCTATTTTTAAAAGCAGGCGCCTTAGTATCCTTGATCATCTTCATTTTAGCTTTAGATGCGGCCTTTAACTGCTCTTGGGTTAAATTATAGGGGCGGGTAAATAGGACAAAATAAAGTCGCTCTTCTGCACAATATTGTGCGAGATAATTAACGCGCTCATTGAATAAATCGTCTAAATTCAGTTCTAGACGCTTTGCCGTAGCTTCAGCTGGAGCATAAATATCTTGGATGACCTTTTTTATATTTTGTTTATCATGAGTAAAATGCACTTGTACAGCGTGTCCAGCTCGGCCAAGAGGACCTTGGAAAGCATTAGATATACCCTCAACTAAGCGCACAAACTCTTCCGCACCAGCTAGCGCTGTTACACCTTCAATTTTTAAGATAGATAATAAGGTGCCATCATGGTTCACTAGAACAGTTGGACTATCAGCAGTTTCCAATTCACAATATGATTCTGTGGTCTGTTTCAGAGAGGTACTTAACCAAGCAAAAAAAGTATCTACACTCTCAAAAAATGAATCTGCCAATTTTCCCATGACATTTCCCTACTCTAAACATTAATGTCGTTACAAATCATTATCGTAAGTGATCAGCCTCTACCAGGGAACGGTCGTATTCTCGCAACCTGCACTCAAATCCAACCGTTCGAGTCAATCTAAGCATAGAGGATCTAAGCTATTACATCATTATATTACTGTGACTTTATGTTTTATTCTCAGTAATTTCTTCTAATGCACTGGCAGCCCATCGCTCAATCTGTTTACGAAATTTCGCTCTAGAAGGTAATAACCGTATGTTTTTAAATAACTTATTGGAAATTTCATTTGAAGTAACTCCAGAATCAATGATCAATTGACCAAATATTGCGGGGTCGCTAGTACCTTCGCCATACTTTTCTTCTACTATTTGCGAACGGAATTTGAAGCTCCGATAAATATTTTGTGCGCTGTTCTTGTAACCCGTATCATTTGTAATCGCACAAAAAAGAACATGGCATAAACTATTAAGTTCAGTTTGCGAAAGCTCGGGCAGATATATCAATGTGCCTCCGCCATAACCGCCAACACCTACCGATTCAATAAAAAAGCACTGAGCACAAAAACAACAAGCCGTGGCAAGATTAGGCAACTTGTTATTTGCAAAATTGTGATCAAGATTCACAATTTCCTGAAATAATCTTGCCTGAAAACCGCAAAACTGACAGGTATATCTATCTCGCTGAAATACCTTAGTTTCAAAGGACTTAAAGCGCTCATCAGCCTTCCTTGCGGAATACAAACGCCAGGAACCTGCGCTAGCAACAAGCCTTAAATTTTTACGCCCTTGTGCCATTACAAAACGCTCTCCACCAACCGCCCATATTGTATGCAGCCTACACTCTAATCCAGAAGTCAAACAAGTTCAGATATACCTCTCTGACTTACATTGGCAAAAACACCTATCTCGAAATACAATGGGAGGCAAATAAATGCCTCTCGCTAAAACAACTAATCAGGATGTTCCAAAGAGAGTACCGGATGCACCAGCCACAGAACCACCAGTAGCACCGAACATAGTTGCTCCAGCAACACCTAAAATTGAAGGTAAGAACAACAAGGCTGCTGCAATGAAAGTCAATGCTAAAGGTGTACCAATCGGAATTTGTGTTGGGTTATCTTTGTGCGCTTTAAACTTCATAATAGCACCAAGTGAAAATCCCAAGCCAGCAACATAAGAGCCTGCTGTAATTAATTTAGATATGCTTCCAATACTACTAGTAATACTCGATGCCATATTACCCAGACTTGTCGCCATTACCTCCCCTGCAATAACGGCTAAAATAAAGCTTAAACCCCATGCTAATAAGCGCTTAAAATCTCGCTTTGTTTTTAAGGGACTCTTCACGTTCATTTCTCCTTAATAAAAAAGTTAAGTCTATCACAAATTGTATTATTGACGATTTCCAGTGTTGCTACAATGTTCGTAGCTAAAAAATTCTACCAAAAACATATAGTAAACTTTTCCAGTACCTCCTAGCGACCACCTTTGAGAAGCTGCTAATAAAGTAATTACGCCCGTCATTTCTTTTATTATAGTTAGTAGCCGCTAAAATAAAGGGCTCGCACTAAGAAAATTCTGTGTTTGGTTATTTATCGACGCATATTGTGGCTTAGCATCCGGTACTGTCTTCTATATTATTCCTCAGAAACTACTAAGGGGTGAAATTTGATTAAGTTTATCCATCGCAGGGTTTGCAGCTTCAACTTACTGCTATTCGCTATCTGCATCAAAATAATATTGCATAGCAATTCGATGCTTTCCTCATCTGACATAAAGCTATCTATGACTAAGTTGAGTAAAAGCATGGTTACCAATAGTAGGTAGATGCAGCCTTCAACTGCATCCTCTATTGGTAACAAGTCCTAAAATACATAAATTAGGAGAAGAGAGTACCTGTTGCACCTGCTACAGTACCACTGCCTCCGAACATTGTTTGTCCAGCAACACCTAAAATTGAAGGTAAGAACAATAAGGCTGCTGCAATGAAAGTCAATGCTAAAGGTGTACCAATCGGAATTTGTGTTGGGTTATCTTTGTGCGCTTTAAACTTCATAATAGCACCAAGTGAGAATCCCAAACCGGCAACATAAGAGCCTGCTGTAACTAATTTAGATATACTTCCAATACTGCCAGTAATACTTGATGCCATTCCTCCTAAGCTTGTTGCCATTACCTCCCCTGCAATAGCGACTAAAATAAAGCTTAAACCCCATGTTAGTAAGCGCTTAAAATCTCGCTTTGTTTTTAAGGGACTCTTCACGTTCATTTCTCCTTATTATAATGTAAGCAGTTAACTACCAAATATTGTATTATTGACAAGTTGCAGCGTTGCTACAATGTTCATAGCCAAAATTCCACCAAAAACATGCATTAAACCTTTTCCAGTACCGCCAGGAGGTTGACCTTGAGAAGCTGTACGCGCTATTAGCATCCATCCCCTAACAAAGGCAATTACACCTATCGTTTGTATAATTATGGTCAACGGTCGCCCAAATAATGGACTAGCGCCAAGAAAATTCAATGTTTGGTTATTACTCGATACAGGCGCATATTGCAGAATACTGGATGAGCCAAAGGTTGTTTGCAGAACTACTGCTAAACCAGTCGGAAAATAAATAAACATTCCCGCTACAAGCATATAGGCTAAGGGTTCTTTTAAGCTAGCATTCTGTGACATCATTGACTTGGATTCACCATAGGCCTTCAAAGTATATATAGCTTTAAAAGCGAACGCTAAACCAATCATATAGGCGGATCCTGTAACTAAACGCTCAACTGGAAGCAAGTTATTTGCAATATTATTTAAAATATTCGCCTGCGCTGCTAAACTTCCGGTACCAGCCATAATTGCCTCAACTATCTTGCTGACTAAACCTTATCACACGCCCTGAACTCGTGACCACGCGCCCCTGATTTGGATCAATCAATTTAACTACGCCATAACCGGCTACATCTGTTCCCTCTCTAACGGTAATTGTAGACCCATTTGCAGCAATTAACCAAGCTCGGCCAGGGATGATTGCTTGGATATAGTACATTGGACCTGTAGGCCCTTTTACAACAACACGAGGCACAGGTTTAGGCTTGGTTCTTTCAGTTAAAACGGCTATCTCTTTTGATTGTTGATCAAGTTTTACTACCAAGGCAGTAATCATTTGATTGAGATTTGCTATTTTCTCATTTACCTGACCGACGCTTGAATTAATACCACTTAATTTACCATTGACAGAATTTACATCAGAGCGAAGGTCTTGTTGGCTTGTTTCTAAAGATGATAGCTTTTGATTAATCTGGGAGCTATCAACAGAAGGCTGTATTACCACTGGTGTAGTGGTTGGCTGCGGCGCAGCAGCAACCTGTGAGGGAGGAGGCGTCGTCTGTTGCTCTAAAGGCTGAACTGTAGATGTAGAAACAAGTGGCTGTGTCTCAGCAACAGTAGGAAGACTGGGAATCTGTTCTACATCCTTTCCTTTTCCTGAAAAGAACGAGCCTATAAATTTATAGCCCAGCATTAATACAGCTACGATTGCCACAACGATCAACGCATTTCGTCTGACATTCGTGCCCCCTCCAGAGCTAGTCTTTTTGGATGACTCACCTGATCCTGAGCCTGTTTCATCATCGCTCGCGGCATCAGATTCTAAGGTCTCTAGATCATCAAATTGATACTCATCATTATATTCATTTTCTGCCATTTTCTACCTGCTTATGATGTTGATGGTGCTGCTATATCTTGGGTGAACAACACACCTATGCCCGTTCCAGAGTATACCTCAACAGTGGTTGGAGTACTGAACTGTTGTTGAGCAACCTGTCCCCAGGATTTACCAAGAGTCGCTAATCCAATTACCGCATTTTGTAATGCAGATCGGCCAATACCATTTTGTACAGTAATATTTTGTCCTCCTCCTGTTCCACCAATTGTCACAGAAGTATTGGCGGATTGGAATGCGTTACCAAAGCCTTCAAGGAACGACGAGGCAAAGAGAGAACCATAACGAAGTAGATAGTGATGGTTTGTGTTACTTGATAAAGCCGTACGTGCTGTATTCGGATCAATTGCATAAGCACTTACAGATATTGTCTTCGGCGCTCCAGGAATAGACATAGTATTAAAACTTATTATCATCTTATTCGCATTAGCTGGCAGGTTAAAGCTACCTATCAATTTCGCGCCTTTCAGTTTGCCTGAAACAATAGTTGCCAAGATTGGGCCGGGTTCATCACTATTAACTGAGGTATCAATAACTGCAAAAAGTATATCACCTGTTTTAATCATTGCTGGCTGATTCTGATTACTTCCACCAATTTGGCCTGCGCCTGGTATTGAAGACTGAGGTGCACCTGTAGCCGCATTAGTTCCAGCTGCAGCACCACCTTCTTTATCAGAACTATCGTTACCACCAACGAAGGCTTGAGAAGGCGCTTTTGTCCAAGTTTGCATAGACTGGTTGGCAGCAGACATCATTTGAGCAGTACGTTGTTGAATTTGTTGTTGATAGCGTTGATCCTGCAGTTGCTGGTTTTGCTTCTTCAAAATATTTTGTAATTGCTGAGCGTTTGCAGCTTGGGCCGCAGCAACTGCGTTTGGTGATTGTCCAGCTCCGGGTATACTTGGAATTGGAGTAACATTTGAAGCACCTTGACCAGATAAATTGAGATCGCCTAAACCTGCGACTTGTGAGGTTGCAGCACTAATTTCAGCATTACTGAAACCGGCATTTCGAAGATCATTTGCGCTAAAACCTGCATCTGCCAAATCCTTAGCTGAGTACCCCGCTTGGCGAAGGGCAGCTGCACTGTAACCCGCTGCCTTAAGGTCTGCTGCACTATATCCGGCATTACGCAGTTCCTTAGCACTATAACCAGCAGCTTTTAGGTCAGCAGCGCTGAAACCTGCATCCTTAAGATCTTTCGCACTAAATCCGGCAGCCTTGAGATCCGCGGCACTGAAACCAGCCTCCTTTAAGTCCTTGGCAGAATAGCCGGCTGCCTTGAGTTCAGCAGCACTAAACCCTGCAGCCTTAAGATCAGCAGCACTAAAGCCCGCATCTTTAAGTTCACTTGCAGAAAAGCCTGCAGCCTTAAGATCAGCAGCACTAAAACCTGCATCTTTTAGTTCTTTAGCGGAAAAGCCTGCAGCTTTAAGGTCAGCAGCGCTAAAACCTGCGTTCTTTAATTCCGCAGCGGTAAATCCAGCATCTCTTAATTCTTTAGCAGTATAACCAGCTGCCTTCATCGCTGCTGCACTGCAACCCAATGTTTGCTTGATTGTAGCCGCAGAAACACCTGCTGCACGAGCAGCTTTAAGCGATTCAACGCTACAATTAGCTGTCCGTCCTGCAGCAATAACGTCAGCAGCATTGACTCCGGCTTTTAATAATTGATCTGGAGTAAATCCTGCATTTAACAAATCTTGCGGGGTAAAACCGGCATCCGCTAAAGCTTTCGCATCATAGCCCGCATTTTTTAATGCCGCAGCGCTACAACCATTTAACTCTCTAATTCGTTTAGCTGACACACCTTGCTTAAATAGCTCTTTAAGCTTGTCGGGATCACAACCTGCTGCACGAATGGCATCATCTACTGCAGCCATGGCAGCGCGAACTTGTTGAGGAGAGAAACCTGCTGCTAACAGTTGCTGTGGGGTAAAGCCTGCTGCAGCCAATTGAGCAGCATCAAAACCTGCAGCAGCTAATTGAGCGGCACTACAACCATTTAAAGTACGAATTTTTGCAGCAGTAACCCCTCTGGTCATCAGCGCTTTCAGTTTGTTTGGATCACAGCCTGCAGCTCGTATTGTATTATCATCAGCCGGACTAACTGCAGCGATTTGCTCGGGTGTAAACCCAGCATTAGCCAGATCGCTATCAGTGAACCCTGCTTCTTTTAAGGCCTTAGCACTACAACCAGCGTATTGTCGAATTAATTTTGCACTAACTCCGGCTAGGCGTTCTTTCTTTAAGGCAGCGACATCACAGCCCGTACTTTTAACATCTGCTGGGCTTATACCTGGCGGTAATTCCGACTCAGCTGCTGCAATATCTGCTGGGCTAAAGCCTGCATTAGCTAAGTCATCTGGCGTAAAACCTGCATTGAGTAAGTCTCTTGCGGTATAACCTGCTGCCTTTAATTCAGCAGCACTAAAACCAGCATTCTTAAGATCAGCGGCACTAAAACCAGCATTTCTTAATTCAGCAGCGGTAAAACCTGCTGCCTTAAGTTGGGCAGCACTACATCCACTGATACGTCGAATTGCAGAGGCACTAACCCCCTGTGCCCTTAATTTCTTTAAGGCATCTACCTGACATCCAGCAGAACGGATCGCTGCCACTGTCACACCATTAGGTAAACCACTTGCCTTAGCAATCTCTTCATCTGAAAATCCTGCTCCCTTCAACTCACCATCAGAGAAGCCACCATCTTTCATTTGTTGTGCAGTAAAACCAGCGTTGCGTAACTCGCAAGCATCGAATCCACATAGCCTTAATCGGCCAGCGCTAAAACCAGCATCCTTTAATTGACGTGCATTGTATCCAGCAGCCCGTAATTCTTTACAAGAACAAATCTGCTCCAATTTCCCCACTTGATAACCATTATCTTTTAATTGAGTACAAGTACAGGCAGACTTTAAATCTGTCAGCGACGCGCCTTCAGTAACGACCTGGGCAACGGCTGACTTACTACAACTATTATTCTGTAAAGCCTGTATCCATGCACTGCGTTGTGTAGCTTCTTCATCTTCTCGGGCTAAAGCGGTAAATCCAAGACCACCTTCCCCAGATGTTGATACACCAACTGGTTGAACCCCTTCTCCTAAAGCCTGAGTTTTAATAATGGTGGGAATAGCGCTACCTCCTGATTTCATTGCGGATTGCGCTTGCTCAACATTTTGCAGTTGTTGTAATTTTGCGTATTGAGCTGTTTGGTTTAAAGCGCCTGGAATAGATTGAATTCCTCCTGGCGCCATAGATAGATTCGAGCCATTTCCGGATATTTCGCTTGCGGCCTTGAATTTGAGAAAGCCAATCACTACTGCTGAAATCAGTAAAATGGCTGTAAAGATGATAATCACCCTTGTTCGCGTATTGGTAAATAGTGATTTAATATTCTCTTTTTTTCCTGCCATTTGATTATAACCCTTCTACCTTAAGCTGCATGACTTTTCCATGCCAAGATACCAATAATACCGGAGATTTCTGCATCTCATAGGCATGCATTCCATCCGCACTAGTCATACTGCCTATCCAGCCTGGAGATAAAATAGTGAGGTTTGTTCTTATATACATTCTATCGTTGAGGAGCCATGCTCTCGCATCACCACCACTGACAGTCAACCGTTGGCTTCCACCAGGAGGTACACCATCAAGAACATGCAACAAGATATCATTTGCGCTTGGAGGTATACCTTCCTCCATTGGCATAGTCTTAGCATTTGGACCATAGCCCTGTATTCTTAAATCCACTCGATAGTCCACCGCCTTCTGGCCAGGAATAAGTGTCAACATAACTGGTGTATTCAAACCACGTAACCTCACAGCCAGGTTGCCATAGTTATATAGCTTCATTGCTTGGATCATCAAGGTATTGGAAGTTTTATCCCATTGAATATTGAATGAGGACGGATCACCTAAATCATATGCACTGATAGGCCATGGTGCTCCTGTTGAATCCAAAAAAACCAGCGAAGATACAAAACCTTGCGATAAACGAATCACAGGTGGCGTCGAACCTGGTGACAAATTCACAAATTGTGAGGTTGCTGTGGGTTTGGGCGGAGTTCCTGCTGTGGAAGTCTGGGCGAACTCACGAGCTTGATACAGTTGCTTTAAACGGATGATTTGCTCAGGGTTCAACGGGAACAGTTGCTGAGTAACGCCCTCAAACGCTTTAAGGTTGATCAAGTCATCATCTACCTCAGCACTAACCGGAGGAGCTGCTCCTCCTGGTTGTGGGCTGGGAGGCGTATTATTGGCTGCAGTTGGCGGTATTTGTGATGGAGCAGGCGCTGCAGCATTCGCAGGCTTCCCTGTCTCTGCCTTATTCTGCTGATTCTGCTGATTTTGTCCTGGTTGAGCTAAACGCTGCTGCAAAAGACGAAGTTGCTGAAGAGCTTGCTGCGCTGAATCGGCATCATTCGCCGCATACACCGGAACCTGTATTGAATCGACTACCATTAAGCTAGCCAATCCAATTAAATGAAATAACTTCTTTTTCTTTTTCATCCACCTATCCCACCACTAGCAGGGCCGACAACAAACTGAGATATACCAATACCACGTGGAGAATTCAATGTTGGAACCCTCGTTATTAACATGGTAACCACGTTATTCTGCTGTGAAAACTCACTAGCACTCTGATAAGTCACTAGTATGGGCATCTGTACCCGCCAAGAATATACACCATTTAGCAAACCTTTTTGCAAGATAATTGGTGCACGTGTCGCTACAGCAGATACAATCAATTTTTTCGCTTTAACTGCATCCAAATTGTTAGATTGTTGCAAGGCATTTAGAAACTGCGTCCAACCATCAGCAGTAAAGAACCCTGAAGAAGACTGGAGTTCATCACGATAGTTAACAAAGTTATAGGTAAAGGCCGCGATAGCAGCCTGGTTTGACCATTGTAAAACCGCTGAGTCAGATTGATTTGGCTCATTCAACGGAAATAAGGGGGTAATCCTACCGGCAATACTGGTTGCAAAATACCTCGGCTCTGGTGGATGGGTTAGCAAATACACCAAAAGAGAGGCTAAAACAAAATTGATTATAATTGAGAGCAACAATGCAAGCATTGTTTTACGTTGGCCATCACGATAGAAATCGTTTCTCATTGAAACTGCCATTAACGCATCTTCAGCCATAATATCCTCGATTAGTCCGGTATTACTTTAACCGTATCATCAGCAACTGGATCGGCAGGTAACAGTGGTGTTGCCGAATAATTTGGTTCATATAAAACTTTTAATTGTACAGGTGGAGTGATACCGCTCGTTGCATAGTAATCTCGCGGAGGCTCATGAAAATAACGATAATAAACACCCAAACTCAAAAGAAGGTTTACAAGTAACGAGAGTATAAGGCATCTACCAGCCACACGATAAGTGCGAACATAAAAAAATTTAGCATGTATTCTGATATTCCAAGTCTCGCGACCCATTGCATCCCCAACTAAACGATAGCGTCTCTGAAAGTAATTTCAATACGCGAATTTGGCGTTTTATCCCCACCGTTACTAAAGCCCATTATCGGCTTATCACTTCCTGCACCTTCTGTAAAAATAAACCGGCTATCTATACCCTGCGACCACAAATAATCAGCTACAGCTCGTGCTCTTGCCAAGGTTAACGCATGCTCACGTTTTGCAGAAACATATTTTCCACTGTAACCCGTTATCGTTATTGCTACTTTACGAAATTGCTTTAGAAATTGCACTATGTTGTTTAACAAACCATATGAGCCCCAGGTCAATTGTGGTGACTGATTCGGAAATAGCGCGTTAGATGGGATACTGAGCATATAGTCTTGGCCAATTGTAACAACAGCTACACCACGGCGGGTTAAGCTTTTTTGCATTTTGATAACTGCTTTATCATCTGTTCCGTAAACTCTAGCAGGTAACTTCAGTGCATCACTATCTTTTGGATCGTAAACTCTTACTCGATTACATCCAAGCACTAGTAAGAATGCAAGCAGAGTGGCATGCCATGGTGAAAAAGCAGTTAGGCCAGCACGCAATCGTCTCACTAAAACCTCTCACTATTCTAAAACCTAGAAAATCATGCCAACTTGAGTTCTAAACAACAAATTTGGCGCCTAATCCCATGTGTGCATCGTGAAACGTCCATTTTTTGTATAAAAACAAGAAAATTAAGATCTATTTTAAACAAAATATCTGCCCTTTGGGTGCTCACAACGTACTCAGTAGATTAAATTAAATTATTCTCATTGTCATGAAATAAAAACATACAAATCATCGCGTTACAAGCAGTTCTTAAAAATTCTGGTAATAACTTAGGATTATGAACAAAAAATGAGCTTTTGGAGAAAGGATTGCCTCATTCTGCTCGCAATAGCAACATAAAGGGTAACAGTTTACGCCTATTCGCCAAAAATCTGCATTTGGCGCATCTTGCGAGAAAAACCACAAAAAAAGCGCACCATAGCTTCTATGTGAGTAATTTTTTTGTGGTTTTCCGCCAAATACAGACTCTCTATGAATAAGAAGCAAAGAAAGGTCTATCTTGGGGGATAGGGGACTAGGTGCTCTCTTCAGCCTTAGCTTTCGCTTTTTCACGTTCACTAGCGATTTTTTCACTAAGCCCGCTAATCATAGCAGTTAAATCTTCAGACGAAACAACATCCCGCTCTTGTGGAGGATAACTTGTTGCCATTTGGAAGTCTTTAATTAACTCATTAGCTACAGTACCTGCATATTTATCTTTCGCGCCACTGACACGCTCAATAACAGATAAATAATTTCGAGTTTCATTAATTCCCAGAAGTGATAAAGAAAATTGTTCAACATCTTTAACCAACAACGGTAACCCATGTTCTAGCTGACGAAGTTTAGAGAAGATTGTAAGAGCACCCTCTTCTTCCTCTTCAATAAGATCTTCAATTGGCTCTGGTTCATTATGGCCATGGAAGGCTAACAAGGCCGCAACTCCCCGTTCGATCGGCTCGGTGATTTGCGATTCATGTAATGCCTTGGTTATCAACGTAATTTCTTCGTTTTCAACCTCTTTTTCAATAGAAAGCTCTCCACTATCCAGTACTTGTTGAAATCCAAAAAGTTGTTTTTGCAACTTCATCAAGTAGTCATCCGGTGGCGGCTCTACTTTGAGGAATTGATTAACTTTCAAACGTTTAACAGGCGTGGGGTTCGCATAAAACATACGGGCCCGCACAATCTTGGATTTGAAAAAGATGTGAGCCTCACCCTCTGTCTGATCTTTTAAGTCTAGCAAATCGATACGGGAACGCTTTTCGAAGGACGAACTTTTGGTATCCATATAACTATTTGAAATGCTGGTATCTTTGGTTTGGAATGAATCCACCTTAGTCACATAGGCTTCGCCAGCAGTTTTGGTAAAAAAGTCCCAAGTTTCAACGGGATCTTCAAGTTTCATGCATATTTTAATGTTCGTGTTTGCACCAATAGATGCAGCTTCTTCTTTAGATGCTTTTTGGAAAGCTGGCAAATCTTGTCCGGCAAATATTGCTGAGAATCCAAGAGAACGTGCTTGCGCTGGTACCACGGCAAAACCTTGCACAGCATAATATCCGTACTCATCGAGAATACACATATAAGGTGTTGGTGAATTTGTTGGTTTACGTAAGATCACATCGCGGTAATCCCCTTCAACCTGGTCACCCAAACCAGCTGCCATCATTGCCTTCAGTGAGGAAACAATAACCTTACCCAAGTTTGATAATTCATCCGGGGATTTTTCCAGCGCGGGCAGTAAAACAACCAAAATTCGTCGATTAAGTACTACGTCCTTAAAATCCACCTCTGCAAGGTTCGTTCTAATAATATGTCCATAGGTATCAGCAAGTGATGAGAACACACGAACCAACTGCATTGTAATAAAACCATGTTGCTCCAATACCTGAGAAACCTGTTTTCCTTTTTTCTCTTTGTTATATCCAGGTAGGTTGAAAACATAGTTACGTAAGGGATCTGTTACTAGCTTAGGCACAGACTCGATATTGACACTTTCCTGCTCATCACGAGGAAAAATTTTATCTATCACTATCGATTCTAATTTTACCAGATCGAAATAATTACGGATTGAGTTCGCGTCGAGTAAGATAGCCCCTTCATCACGCATATAGACAAGCAGCTTCATTAAGGCTTCCACGAAGCTGATAGCCCGGCCTTTCCACATATCACCATCAGAAGACTGTCCGGACGATCCCATTAAGCTAACTACAAGCTGGGTAAGCATGCTCGAAGAACCCTGACAAAAAGGATTCAACGTATTCGATAAGCGTCTTTCTTGAGGACCAATAATATCCCTTGCACCAGTCATGAAATTAATTAGTAACAAATCATCTTCACGACCCATACTACGAACCATGGAAAATACTTTCGCATAGAGCGAGTTATCACCTTTACCATCGACATAGATGAAGCCACTGGCTTGAACCAACGCATTATATGCCAAGGAAACTAAGGCTTCTGTTTTACCACTACCGGTTGAACCAAAAATGAGGATATGTGTTCTTAGGTCATCATTTGCAAACCAAAGCTCTTCACCTGTTTTTCGATCATTGCCGAAAAATGCGATTCCTCTGGCAATATTTGGTGTACCAATGCCAGGCTTTAAATCGTTGTAATCCTTAACACGCGCGATTTGTGGCAATCTAAAAGGTAACTTCTGTTTACGTGAAAAACAGTAAAGAAAAAATATAATGCCGAATACAAGCATCAAAGTAGATAATTCAGAAACATAATAGGAAACTGCAGCCAAAGAAACTAAAACAATAGCAATATTCGATGGATCTGAAAAAAAGTCACCCATCCGTTGACCAAGGGTACGTGTATCCCGCAACAATAAGGTAGGATCAATTTCATGACGAGAATCTATACCACGCATTAGGGCTCTAACTCCTGCATTTCCTTAGGTGTCAATTTAACTTCTTTAATTGCTACTTCAAGCGCTTTAATCGCTTCATCAATCATCGGTACCAAAGACCTTCTCCCCATTTCTTTTTCAGCGCGCCAATGAGCGAAAGCTCCCCCTACTTCGGCAAAGGGAGTTTGTCTGCCAATACTATTAAGCATATACCATAATCGACGATCCAGAGGCTTTAACCACAAAAATTCTGCGGGAGGAACAACACCATCATCGCGCGAAGCTGCTAACAAGGACGAAATTACAGTTAAGAGATAGGCATGCTTAGTAACAATTTCCTGTACATTCTCAGCACCCTGATATTTCTTTATAACAGGTCTGGCTACGCTAAAATCTGGTTTACCTGCGGTAAAAGTTTTGTCCAATGTTTGTAAAATCATATTTGCTGAATCCCTATCCCTATTCATACGAGCCATGAAAACAGCAGCCAAGGCATATGCATGGGGTGGGCAACGCTCAAAACCATCCCAATAAGGACCGAGTTGCAAGGTAAAAACTCGCTTGGCATCTCCTTTCCTAAGACCCGCGGTCATCTCTTGACCAGGAACGGGATTATCTAAAAGTGCATCTTCTTTTTTCAATAGATTATATTTACGCGCAAATTCCATAGGTGTTAACGCCATTGCCCAGGGGCCTTTGTTAACATCTTCATTCGCTAAGTCTTCTTTGACAATAGGCATAATTGCAAGCCAGTTATGTTGCTCCTGAGCTCGCAAGGTTTTCATATTATGCGCCCGCCGAAATTTAAGGGTAATATCAGAGTGATACAGGAAAAAAGCTAGTAATACCAAAATAACCACAACTGGATAACGAATATAATCACCAACACTTTGCGTTAAACCAACAAATTGCTCCCACTCCACAGAAGCTGGATCAATGGTTTGCATAATATAGATATTGCTTTCAAGCTTGGGCACACTAACAAACAGGGTAATTAATTTTGCTTGAAGCACATTGAGATAAAAAACAAAGGCAACGATATACTGGTGTGAAGTTTTCCAGATTATGAATGCCGTGATAATTAAAAGCACCGTAATCCAAACAGGCGCCATCGAGTTATCACCAGAACCTTGCTGTTGTTGTTGAGCCATCCGATATTTTCTAATAAGACGAGATAATATATAGTTTCAAGTATATACCCAAGCTCCTTCAAAATGCGAGTTTTTAGGCACCTTGATTTTTTCACCCGAGCTATTTTTAAATAGCAAGTAATAGTTAGCTCTATCGCGCGTTTTTAAAAATAGCTCGGGTGAAAAAAGCAAAAAACTCAAAATCGAATTTTGAAGGAGCCTGGATATAGACCCACTTAAGTTTGGGCGCTAGTTAATGTTCAATCCTCTTATCTATAACTGACGTTAACTACTTTTTATTAAACGACCTTTCTGATAATTGTAAGTACCTGATAAATGAACAAACCGGCTGATATTATCCAAGTTAAGCGAACGATCTTTGATGGTCAGTAAAGGCTTACCAAATTTATCAACGGGTATCTTATCTGAAGGAAGAGTTAGGATATCTGTCTGAAGAATATAAACAGCAACATAGGCTTCATTGACTTTATTTTCTTTGGATTTAATCAGGTTCTCAACATTGATTTCTTCCGAATAAACAGGGCGTGAAATAAGTTGGCGCGGCAAGTTAGCCAGAATACGTTCCCAAGACTGCAAATTACTCCCATCCGAGGCATAGAGTGCAATAAAAACCTCTAATTGGCTAGCCCGCTGCAATGCTCGACTTTCTTGAGCAGAAGTTTCTAACTGTTTTGCTTCCTGGCCCCCACTTAACAGATTGGCAAAGTTATTACGTATATCTTGCAAGTTCTTGCCTATTACACGTAAAAAATTAGACTTTTCCCAGGGGCCTGTTGTAATAGCCTTATCCAACGCTTGCAAAATCGCGTCTGTTTGTTGTTTTGTTAATTTATCGTTCATAGGATACAAGTCTCTATGTGCTAGAGCTAAGGGTCATTTTAATAATTTTGGTACTAGTGAAAGTATAACAGCATTCAGCAAGAAAGGCTGAATGCTGTTATAAATATGTTAGCGAAAACTTGGTGTATTTTCGGATGACGCATCGGCTTGAAGTGCAACATCGGCTTGCTGCTCATCCTTAATTTGATTCTTATTATCGAGAATATTATTAAATGCGTTGGCTGTCTCAGTGAGAATCTGAAGCCCCTCTTTTGTGTCTCCAGTAGGATGAATAACATTTATCTTATTCATTGGATCAATTAATTTGACGAGAGGCCGTCCTACCGTTTCTGTTGCCTGCTCTGCTGTTATAACTACTTTGCCGTCTAGCGAAGCTGAGGCTCTTGAAAGGTTTTGCCAATCCTTCAAAAAGGGGATACTCATTTTGTTACGCTCCGTAACTATCTGTTGTTAAACATACAATAGCAGATAATTCCTTAAGAGAATCTTAAGGAAAACCAAACTTTCATTTTTTTTACATTTCTAACAAATTTAATCATACATTAATTCATCTAGGGGCGTGTAATCTCTACTCGGCCCTCCCTGAATCAATTCGTTTAATACGTCTGTCATACAAAGCAAGCGTAAGGCATTAGGTGTCACCTCATCGAATACAACACGTATTCCTAATAAAGCATTTTCTGCCTCATCAAAGGTTGCCCCTAAACCATAGCCAAGACAAAGAGAACATAATTGATCTGCACGGCGCGCTATTGCTGGCAACAAACCAGTATCTGAAAACACTTCTTCGTAACTCACAAAACGATCATTCAAATAAAACTTAGCATTCAAGCCCGTCGCAATTAAGGCCATACTCTTTCGAATATCTGTCTCCATCTATCGCCACCATGGTTGAGCTGATCTGAGATTACCAGCAAGAAAATGCCTTATCCAGCGCAAAAAAACAGGTACGGTAAACCCATAATGCTCAATAATGCCAAAAAAGACTGCTGATATCAGAACTAAAATACCAGTCCAAACCCTAATATGCATTAAAAAAAGGAAAATTGGAAACGCGGCTCTTGCGTCAACAATGAAAAAACGCGCACTTCTTGCTGAATCGCGCCAATGCGATGCTTCAGAGAAACCAGCCATTAATGCCTCATAATGAAACAATCTATTGATTAAGTATATCGTTCAGACTTAAGAATTCAAGAGAGCAGATTTAAGGGCAGACAGAATAGCAGCTAGACAGACCCTATGAGGAAATAGAAAAATTAATTATTTCGAGTCAATTTAGATTTATTTTTATTTTGTGAGGAAATACACATACCTAAAATGTTTTCCATCTCATTCACCGGCGTGCTTTTCATCGCTGGTTTGTTTTTCATATCATTCACCAGCGTGTTTTTCATATTATTCACCGGCTCATCAATATTTGAGTCGTCTACCACTTGTTCAAATTCTACGCCTCGAGCACCAGATTTTGTCGAAGTCTTTTGTTCAACAGGCTTCTTCTTGCTCTGACTTTGCGCAATTTGAGTGGTCTTTACACTTGGTTTCATCATTGTCAGCATACTTTTAGTACTTTGTGACATCGATATCTCCAGCCAGTGGAATTAATAGATAGTTTCATAATAGCAGGGAAATCTTAAGAAATTATTAAGACTTTCTTAAGTTATAAAAAATTTGTTTCTCTTGTTGAAGAATCTGGGAAGAATGAAGCAAGATCGCGCTCTAAACCCGGATAATCTATTTTACCGGAGGCTAGAACCGGAATTTGTACACTTGGAAAAATGATTTGAGGCACTAATAATTCCGATTGCCCATGGGCTTTCGCGTAGTGAATAAAGGTTTTCTTATCTGCACTGGAATTTTCTGAGAACAGGATTATCTGCTCCCCTTTATGTGGACATTGCCTGCTTAAGGCAGCATGCAACTGCTCTGGCCATAGGGTTGAAGCGATCGATTCTACTGCTGCAAGTGAAATCATCTCGCCGCCAAGTTTGGCAAAACGCTTTGCCCGTCCCTTTATAAATAAGAATCCATCTTGATCCACCTTAACGATATCGCCGGTATCATGCCAGCCAGATTGAGAGTTTTGTTTGCCAAGATAGCCAGAAATAACATTAGGTCCACGGATATATAAGCGCCCTCCTTCGCTTATTCCTTCAACGGGTTCGATATGATATTCAAGAGCAGGCAGGGGAAGCCCGACACTTCCCAATCTCTCTGCTGTAGGACAGTTTAGCGAAATTACCGGCGAAGCTTCTGTCGCTCCATAACCTTCGTAGATATGGACAGCAAAATTCTTTTGCCAATATTCAACCGTTTCTGTTTTAACCTTTTCAGCACCAGCAAAAACATAGCTTAAGGAACTAAAATCCTCGGATTTAGCAGTTCGCGCGTAGCCTGTGAGAAAGGTATCAGTGGCAAAAAAAATCGTCGCTTTTGTCTCACGAACAAGGCCTGGAATAATTTTATAATGAAGTGGTGAAGGATAAAGAAAACAGCGATTCCCGGTAAATAAAGAAGTTAAGCTTCCCGCTGTTAAACCAAAACAATGGAAGATTGGTAGTGCGTTAAAAAAAATATCATGGGGAGAAAAATCAACCCTAGAGATCATTTGATAGCAATTGGATAAAATATTCTCATGAGTCAGGGCAACCCCTTTAGGTACACCTTCTGAACCGGAGGTAAATAGTACAACCGCACATTGCTCAGACCTCACTTTGCCCCCCAGAAACCAATAGGTAGATTTCGGGAAAAAGCCTTTAATTAAACCCGCTATCTTAGCCTTGAGCTTAATCCTGGGCGCTATATCTTCAAGGAATCTTAGCTCCAAGCCTGCAGCAACTAACTCGCTGACAAGGGTTTCAAGTTTAGCGGTTTGTATGAATTGGCGAGAGCTATAGATTGTTTTTATTCCTGCAGTTTGACAGGCTGAATAGAGATTATAAAAACCACTACTAAAATTCAGCATTGCTGGGGTTCGTCGATAGGCTTGCAAGGCAAAAAAGCTAACCAGGCCAATGATGGTCGTCGGTAACATAAGTCCAACCAATTCTCCGCTTTGGGTTTCAGTGCGCAATTGCCGACCCAAGATAAAACAACGTGTAACAAATTGGCGAGACGATAATGGTGCTCGATTACTATCTTCAATATATACAGTAAATTTAGCGGCTCTTTGTGCACCTCTAAGCATTGCGCTGAAAAGGCTGTTGCTTTTATTGTAATTAGCAAAAGTTATTTCGCTATATAAAAGAAATAAATCCCTTCCTGATACTAGACTTGCTGAAGGCGGGGATAAATTTTCTACAACATGCAAGCTAATTTTAGAGCCTAGACGTTGAATACGAAAAGGAACAAGCTCGGCCTTAGACTCAGATAAAATCAAGGCGAGCTCATTAAAGCTCTCTTTATATTCTTCAAGAAAAAATACACAAGTTTGGCCGGAAGCAATCGCGTCTAGTACCTTGTCTTTTGAGGAATCTAATGGTAAATCAAGGAAAATAACCTCAGCACACCAAGATAGAACCTTCGCTCGGAAAGCTCTTTCCGGCTGCGGCCGCAAAATGAATGTCAATTGAGTTGGCAAGAAAATAGCCGCTAATAAACTATCTAGAAAAGAATAGCGATTAGTAAGAATAACCCTTCGTTCAGACTTTTTAATTGTTCCTTCCATTGTCATGCGAAACCCTAAAATAAATAGCGGGCTCAATAGCAGCTTTGCAAACTTAATAAGATGTTCTCGCATTTTCACCTTCCTTTGGTACCGCAACCTACGGCTAGATAACAAAAATTAAACACTTGATGCAAAGCCTTACAATAACTTAACAGTCTGAAAAGTGTATTTAGGTTATCATAATTGAATAAATTTTGAACTAGAAGTTCTTATTATTTGAGGTTCCCATGCGTCAATATAATTCTATAGAGGCTAGATTAAAAGCCTGGAAAAGAAAACTAGCTCGAACTCCAGGTAGTGAAGAGCTTTTAGCTATTCTTGATTCTGACGAAAAAGCAAATACTTGTCTTGTTCTCTTTAATGAAAGAAAGAACGCTATATTGCAAGAATTAGAAGCCCAAGAGTGGCCCTGGACTAGCTTCCTCTCTTGGATATGGTCTTGGATCTCTGCGATTTTACCTGCTTCATGGCAGAGCCAGGTAGAGGGGCCAAGCCTTAAAAAAGTTTTAGAAGAGGGTGTTGACCCGGCTGAGTATCAACTATCAGAAGAAGATATTTCCTCAAGAGCCTCAGCTAACCTACTTGACGATAGCAGTTATGAAGACGCCCTTTTCACTAAACCACAAAAAGCGTTGGCTGATCTGAAACAGCGCATCGATACCTTGGATAAATCAAGCGATATAGAGAATATCCTCCAAAGGCTTTATGCGATCAAATATTGCTTAAGAGCAGATACTTATCAGACATTGCTAACCAAACTTTTTCAGCAACATCCTGTAAAAACATTAAATTTCTTTTATGCGCGCTATACCGAGAATCCTAATGAAATACCTAGCCCCCAGGATTTTATAGAGCATGAGTTGATGAGCCGAAAACTTATGGAAATCTTTGTCTTACCCTATAGTGCGGACTCAAATTCTCGTCTTTTTGCATTGCAAGAATTGTTACTAGTATTATCAATGTGTAAACAAAACAAAGATCCTTCGTTAAAAACGCTTTTGAGTGAAGGCGCATTAGCTAACAAAGAGCCATCTGCTCTTTGTGGAGAACTTTCAAGTTTATATGATAGGAAAATATACAAGCAGATTGTGGGTTTATTACCCGATCGAGTAAAAAGAGAAGGCTTGAAGATACCAACCTATGGCGTATCACGTTCACCTGCCTTTAATCAACCCTTAAATCTACTTAGAGCAGTCATTGATAATCCAGACAACTTCCAGCAAGATAGCTATCAGGTTCAGCCTCTCTATAGAAATATAGCCAGGCTCGCTACTCAAGAATTATTATTGAATTATCATCAGATATCTGAAATAAGGAATAATCCGACGCTACACGAGACCCTCGACTTCTTGAGTGATACGATATTAGGCACCGGAGAAGAGGCGAAAAAAGAAAGGGACAGGCTGAGAATACCCTTTACCATTAGCGAATGCGAAACCCTGCTTAGCCCTTATGCTCGTAAAGCAAGAGTCCCATCTGAATATGAGCATGCGGTCTATTTTGCCAACCAGTTAGTAGTTGCAAACTTCTTTGCTACTTCGATTGCCGATCTTAAAAATAAAATTATAAAAAAATCATGTAAATATGCCGCAAGCATTCATGGTGACCTTAAGCAATCACAGCAAATAAAACCCCACGAGCTGAGCTGGATTCTCAGTGTTGTAGAGCGCCTTGCACCTAATGACAAAGAGATTATCCGCTATGTAAAGTATATTTTTACTGAACTCAACTCTTATGGTCTTGCTGACTTAGACAGACTAGCTAAGACGCAAAGCAAGAGCTCGGCACAGGAATTAATAGATCAAATGATTATTGATCTAGCTGATGCAAATGCTGCCTTTAAAGAATTAGACGCAGCTCGTGAAAATGCTGCGGTAGAAAAAGTGATAATCGCTCTTAATGATTTGCTAGAAAATAAAGAGCTAAGCTCAACTAAGCAATTACAAGGTCTCTATGACAATGTCTTTGCGCCACTGAAATCTCAATATTTGACTGAAGAATTAGCTCATAAAATACAGAACGCACTGACTGATAAACATAGCCAATTTACTCTTTGGAACGAGGAAAATATCGCTGACCTAGCAGAAGCTTCCGATACTGTAGTTGGTGATTTTTTGGAAATAGCGGAACAAAGCTATGCAAATGCCCGCAGGGACAATTCTCTAGGTAATTTTATGCAAGAGATTAATGACTCGAAAAAAGCGGTTTATTACTTTTCTCTGTACCTCAATCAATTCAAACTTGAGAAGCAATCAGTCCATTCTCTTTCACAAGCTCGCCAATTCTTCGAGGAAAAACTCAAGCCCTATCTAAAACCAGAGCAGGCTCAAATTTGGCAAAATAAAATTGAGCAGATAAAAAGAAGTCATAGCCCGGCTACTACAGCGAATGGCGCTGCCCAAGGTGGAATCTTTGCAAGCAAGGCACCAAACCGTCATAGGAATGAGACAGAGGAACCTAGATATCTTTTATAGTTCTTTAGGGCTCTAACGTCAGTTATGGAGAAGAGTTTAAACGACTCTTCTCCATAACTGACGTTAATCTAACTTGCTCTAATAGAGAGGCTGTAATAAAGTGTCGGGCATGTGGCTTAGAAATCAAATTCAATGAAAACGCTCTGGGTCGCTTTGACGATAATAGCGTTTATTGCATGTGCAGCTGTTTTTCAAGAGAATGCACCACTTATCCTTAATAGTATCAAAGGGTTAGGCTGGTTAGCACCCTTCTTGTTTTTACTGCTTTATAGCCTTGCAACCATCTTGCTATTGCCAACCATGGTATTAACTTTTGCCGGTGGGGCTTTATTTGGTCCTTTGCTTGGCACCCTTTTTAATTTAACTGGTGCTACTCTGGGAGCAGTTTGCGCTTTTGCTATCTCACGGCATTTAGCCATTGATTGGCTAACAGCCCAAGACAAGCCAAAGCTCAATAAATTAATTGCCGGTGTTGAGCGCGGCGGATGGCAATTTGCCGCTTTGCTACGTTTGATACCTATAGTTCCCTTTAATTTGGTTAACTATGGTTTAGGGATGACGCGCATTAAATTTAGCCACTATCTCTTTACAACCTTTGTATTTTTAGCACCTGCAGAAATTATTTATACCTACTGCGGCTATGCCAGCATGGATGTGCTTACAAATCCAACTCCCTTTTATAAAAACGCCAGCCTTCTTATTCTGCTTTGTTTAATTGTTTTAGCGTTGATTCTAAAACTTGTGAAATTTTATCGGGCGGAAAGAAAACAGGACTATTCCTGATCCCCTGGTAATAGGCTTTGTAATAAATCCATTATCGGATTAGCCGTATTTAAATGATGCCCATCAAATAAACATATCGGTCGTATCCCTTGTAAGGCATTAGTAGTGAATGCTGCCTCAGCCTGGATTATCTGCTCTTTGGTTATTGCACATTCTAGGTAAGCAATACCTTGTTCTTTACAAAGAAACAGTAAGCGTTGGCGAATAATTCCCGGCACAACCCCGTTTTCCAAGGAAGGGGTCAGCACTTGATTATTTTGAATAAGAAAGAAATTTGCCACTGTAGTATCTGTGGCTTGATTCTGGAAATTGAAAAATAAAACTTCGTCTGCCTCAACTGACTGAGCATGGCGACGAGCAATTATTGCTTCTAAGTAATTCACAGATTTCATTTGATAAATCGGATTCCTGGCATCGCGCCTCCAGGGAGCACTAATAAGCGAAAGCGCCTGCGTACTCATCTCATATTGAAAAGCATCAAAAACTAGCTGGGACTCCTTGGCATGTTGCAAAAGACCTCGTGGAGCACTACCACCGCTGAGAATAGCCTTAATACCACCATTCTGCATTTTTGTAAGTTGGATAAAGTCATTGAGTTTCTCTAGCCATAAATCAAGAGATACCTCAAAAACTATACCTAAAAAAAAGGCAGCCTGATTTAGACGCTGCCAATGTTGCCTGGGATATCGTACCCGACCTTCAACCACTCGCATGGTTTCAAAAAGACCTTCTCCCAGAAAAATACGATCATCGATGTTGAAGGACCAAACTGCCTTATTTTCTTGAAATCGAATATGAGTAGGCATTGGCAGTCAATAATCGACAAAATCATCGAGTTCATCGCGCAAACGTTTTTCTTCTAGCATGTTTTCTAGGCGTCTACGTGCATCCAAAGTGGTGCTTTCATTGACATCGATATCAACTACTTCGTCCTCAGTGTTTACAAATTCCCCTTCAACTAAGTCATCTTCTTCATCAAATAAATCACTCATGACATTCTCTCAAAGATTTCAGTTAGATATGCTTCACTGTCAGTCAACAATCGATGGAACCACATCCAATAGTAGCAGCGCAGCAACAAATGCGACAGGTATATACCTTATTTTTCTCTCTCTGACCAGATCTCACTAAAAAAAATTTAGCCTAATTATTAACTTGAACTCCTTGAACTATCTACGCAATAATCAACAAACAAAATTCAAAATAGCTTCAATTATGGTCGATCGCTTTAAACTCGCTCTGAGACGTAGCCGCCGGCAAATACGTGAAAATTTATCAATTGAATACCAACACGCCGCATCAACAAGAGTCTGTTCTCGTATCCGTGGTTTAGAACAATATCGCCAAGCTAAGCGCATTGCTCTCTATCATGCAATGGGTGGGGAGATTGACTTATATGCCATATGGAACTCTGCCCCCTTACAAGGCAAATTCTGTTATTTTCCTGTGCTTAATGACGATAAGACTTTATTATTTTTACCAGCAACCCCGGCAACGCCTTTTATCAAAAATCGCTATGGAATAGATGAACCTGACGTTCCAAAATCGGAAGCAATTTCTCCAACCTCTCTCGATATCATTTTTTTACCCTTGGTTGTCTTCGATGATTATGGTACGCGTTTGGGTATGGGGGCAGGCTATTACGATCGTACCTTAGCTAAGGTTAATCATCCTATGCTAATGGGTATTGCCTATGAGTTTCAGCATTACCCTTATATTGAACCACATAGTTGGGACATACCATTAACAGGAATAATTACTCAAAGCAAAATTCACTGGAGTAAAAAATGACTAAATATTGGCTAATGAAATCTGAGCCCAGTTGCTTTAGTATCGATGATTTGCGTACAGCACCAAACCAAACTACTCATTGGGATGGCGTACGTAATTATCAAGCTCGCAACTTTATGCGAAATGACATGTCGATTGGCGATCAAGTATTCTTTTATCATTCCAATTGCAATCCCCCAGGAATTATTGGCATTGCAGAGGTAATTAGCGACGCTTATCCAGATTTCACCGCCTTCGACCCTAACAGTGAACACCCAGATGCTAAGAGTACACCTGAGAACCCACGCTGGTTCATGGTCGATATTCGCTTCAAAGAAAAATTCAAAGAATTGATTCCACTAGACAGCTTAAAACGCTATCCAGAACTTGAAAAAATGCCCTTAATTCGCAAGGGGAATCGCTTGTCAGTCTTACCAGTTAGCAAGGATGAATGGATGTTTATAACTCAGGAATTGGTTGTGTAATAGGTTTGCTTTTTCCACTGCCCAAAGAACCGTCATCCAGAGCGAGGGTTATGCCCCCCTACTCCTGCATGCCGTCATCCAGAGTGCAGCGAAGGATCTCCGGGATTAGCAGAGTGCCTCATTCAGGAGATCCTTCGCTGCGCTCTGGATGACGGGATTAAAGGGCATCAGTCCCAACCTCTCCGGTGCGCACCCTTATAACCTGTTGCAGTTCATAGACAAAAATTTTGCCATCGCCGATTTTACCTGTATAAGCAGCTTTACAAATGGCATCAATAGCTGCTTCCACCATATCATCAGCTAAGGCCAGTTCGATTTTAATCTTGGGCAAGAAATCAACCACATACTCAGCACCACGATAGAGTTCTGTATGCCCTCTTTGCCTGCCAAATCCGCGTGTTTCTGAAATAGTAATACCGGGTACACCTATTTCTATCAGCGCTTCGTGCACATCATCGAGTTTAAAAGGCTTGATGATTGCTGTGAGCATTTTCATAGCTAATCCTTATCCATACCTGACGTTAACAACGTTTTTTTAGGTTTATTGTAGAATTGAAAACTGAGCATTGCTAGACTGTATCCCATTGTATTTATTGAAACGGAAAAATAAACATGTTTGACCCAAAACAGTTTGATGATTTAGCAAAAAAGCTTTTTGCAACCCTACCTAATAGCTTCCAAAATCTAGAAACAGAAATTCAGCAAAAATTCAAAGAAATCCTGCAAGCAACCTTTGCCCGGATGGATTTAGTTACACGGGAAGAGTTTGACGTGCAAACTAAGGTTCTCGCCAGAACTCGTGAAAAATTGGACCTTTTGCAAGGTCAAGTTGAAGGTTTGTTAGCTAAAGACGTTAAAAAGAAGAAATCTAGCTAAACAAGCAATAAGCACCAGCATTGGACAAATAGACCTGGTGCCATGCAAATCCAACCTTAAATCAGGAAAAATGATGAATCTCGCTTTTAGTAAAACGCGCTCAGCCCTTGGCATTTTAGCGCAGCCCGTTTCCGTGGAAGTACATCTTTCAAATGGCCTACCCGGCTTCACTATAGTAGGACTCGCCGAAACAGCGGTTAAAGAGAGTAAAGACCGTGTACGTTCTGCGATCATTAACAGCCAATTTGAATTTCCCTGCCGCAGAATCACTGTAAACCTAGCACCTGCTGACTTACCTAAATCAGGCAGCGGCTTTGATCTGCCAATTGCTATTGGCATTCTTGCAGCCTCAGGACAAATTCCTGCTGAAAAACTAAGCTCACATGAATTTATTGGCGAGTTAGCGCTGAGCGGCAATCTACGAGGAGTTTCAGCCATTATTCCCGTAGTCTTAGCGGCACATCGCGATAGACAACAATTAATTATCGCCTCAGCAAATGCTGAAGAAGCCTCCATTGCTGGACAGGAAAATGTCTATGCCGCTAACAATCTCCGCGAAGTTTGTAGCTATCTATGTCAAGGCACAGCCTTACAAAATTTACCAGCACGTCCTGAAACAAAGAAACAAGACGAGCCCCTGGATTGGTCAGATGTAAAAGGACAGTATCACGCTAAACAAGCGATGGAAATTGCCGCCTGCGGTGGCCATAGTATTCTGTTAAGCGGGCCACCGGGTAGTGGTAAAACTATGTTAGCCAGACGTTTCGCAACCCTGCTCCCGGTATTAACAGAGGCTGAAGCCCTAGAATGCGCATCAATCAATTCCATTCGTGGGCGTTTGCCTGACTACAGTCAATGGCGCAGCCCACCTTTTCGTGCACCCCACCATAGCGCTTCGCCAATCGCCCTGGTTGGTGGCGGAAATCCCCCTAAACCAGGTGAAATTTCTCTAGCCCATCACGGTATTTTATTTCTTGATGAATTACCCGAGTTTCAGAGGAACGTTCTTGAAACACTACGAGAGCCGCTGGAGTCAGGCTCTATTTGCATTTCAAGAGCAGCGATACAAACTGAATTTCCCGCTAAATTTCAGCTACTAGCGGCTATGAATCCCTGTCCTTGCGGACAATGGGGCAATCCCCAGGCTAATTGCTTATGTACCCCTGATCGAATTAGCCGTTATTTGGCTAAGTTATCAGCTCCCTTGCTAGATAGAATAGACATGCACATTACTGTACAAGCCCTCAGCCAGGCAGAGCTTATTAAACCGAATGATACCCCTGGAGGTCAAAGCGATAAGATCAGAGAAAAAGTTGAAAAACTACGTTTACGGCAGTTTGAACGACAGAATTGCTTAAATGCCTTTTTAGGTGCCAAAGATTGTGAAACAGTTTGTGCCTTAACCCAGGAGGAGCAATCATTCTTAAGCCAGGCCTTAGAACGTCTCAAACTCTCAGCACGTGGTTATCATCGTTTATTAAAGGTCGCAAGAACCATTGCTGATATGAATGACTCAGACAAGGTCAATGTACGGTTTCTGCAGCAGGCCTTATCATTTAAGCAGACTTTACAGGCGCCTAAGTGAAAGTAGTTGCTACGCTCCCCTAACCAAAGACTCAAGAATAGCCATGCGCATAAATACACCGTTTGCTACCTGTTGCAGAATAAAGGATTGGGGGCCATCCGCTACTTCGTTATCGATCTCTATACCGCGGTTCATGGGACCAGGATGCATAACCATAGCGTCGGGTTTGGCATATTTTAGGGTATCCTGAGTTAAAGCAAATTGACGACGGTAGCTTGATAGGTCCATTTGCTCATTTTCTAATAAACGCTCATGCTGCACTCGCAAACAGATGATCACATCAGCATCAGCCAGGCCTTCAACCAAAGAATCTGTAACATAGCCATAATGAACCTTCGATGGCTGCCAGATTTCAGGTGCAATCAGGCTAAGTTCGCCGACTTTTAAGGTTGAGCAAAGGCATTGCAAGGAGTTTGCAACCCGAGAATGGCGAATATTGCCAATGATGGCGATTTTAAGCTGGCTTAATTCAGGTTTTATCTCAGCAATTGTCATTAAATCCAACATAGCCTGGCTTGGATGGGCATGTTGCCCATCACCTGCATTAACCAAATGAACCTTAGCATCTAATTTGGCTGCCAGCTCATTTTGTAAACCATCTTGACGATGTCTAATGACAAAGAGGTCAATCCCCATAGCAGCCAGGGTTTTAATCGTATCCTCAATAACCTCTCCTTTTGCCTCCGAGGAGTTTTGCAAGTCAAGATTCACTAGGGGCATTGATAAACGCTTTGCGGCTAATTCAAAACTGACGCGGGTGCGTGTACTGTTTTCATAAAAAAGAGTGGCAACTGTATGTTGGGGATAAGATGGATATTGCCTACTTCGTTTAAAATGCAGCGCTCGTTCTAGAAGAGACTCAATTTGCAGGCGTGAAAGTTGGCTAATCTCTAAAAAATTTTTCATGATTTTCATTCAGGATGTTGTAGCCACTGCTCAAGAATAACACAAGCAGCAAAGCTATCGACTTGAGATTGCTTGATTTTACGATATCCACCTTCAGCAAACAACTGAGCTCTCGCTTCAACGGTAGATAGGCGCTCGTCAACCAAATGTACAGGTAAGGCATAGCGTTTGCCGAGCTGCCGGGCAAAATTTCGTGCCGCGTCAGTCGTATATTGTTCCGTATCATCAATACAGGTTGGTAAGCCAACAACCAGAGCCTGTGGACGCCATTCATTAATAATCTTTTGCACTAAACTCCAATCGGGTACACCTTGCCTTGCCTCCAAGGTTGATAAAGGACGTGCAGAACAAGTAATCTGTTGTCCAACTGCCACACCAATTCGCTTATAACCAAAATCAAACCCTAAAAAGATCCCCTCAGGCATGAATACTCCACTTATAATTAATTAAGCCTAAACTATGCGTGTCCTGATTGACTTGTCAATTGAGTCATCTTAACGCCGATTGTTAAACCAGCATATTCCCAACGCTCAGCAAAAGGCACCTCATAAAGCAGCTCAGGCTTATACGGACAAACCAGCCAAACATTTCCCATCACTTCTTGCTCTAGCTGATTTTCACTCCATCCGGCATAACCCAGGGTCACCAAAACATCTTTAGGACCACGATTTTCTGCAATGGCGCGAATAATATCATTAGAGGTTGTGACCGTCACATCGTCTCGCAGAGCCAAGCTTGAACGCCAACCACCAAAAGGACGATGAATAACGAAACCTCGTTCTGGTTGGACAGGTCCACCAAAAAGCAGAGGTAATTGATTACGATCTACAGTTATAGGCTGAATTTGCATTTGTTCAAACACTAGACCTAAGGGAAATTGCATCGGTCTGTTAATAATTAATCCAACCGTTCCCTGAACATGATGTTCGCAAACGTAAATCACTGATCGTTCGAAATTTGGATCCTTTAAAGAAGGCATAGCAATTAGCAGATGATTGGCTAATGATGAATTATTTAACATCATGCCCTCCTGAAATCCTTGTTGGTTTAATTTAATTATATACTAAAAAAATTCCTTGATGTTCAATAGTTAAACACAGCGTTTCACTCCAATTTAAACCCGATGTATACTCTCCGTCTTTATGAGATTTATAAGGATATTTTGTGGAAACCTTAGAAGTAAAAAAGAGAGATATATTTTTCTTACGCGCACTTGAGACCGATGAATTATTCATCATGGTCTTTGCTATTGCTTTAGCTGTCCTGCTCATTTCTGTTTACATCTGGGATAGAAATCAGAAACAACATGCTGTTTTACGCAATTTCCCGGTTATTGGCCATTTTCGCTACTTTCTTGAGTATTTGGGCGTATTCTTTCGACAATACTTATTCGCCGATGACCGACAAGAGTTACCTTTCAACAGATCTGATCGCTCCTGGGTCTATAGAGCGGCAAAGGAGCTTGATACAACTACCGGTTTTGGCTCAACCCGCCCCTTACATAATACGGGAACCGTTTATTTCGTTAGCGCCCCCTTCCCACCTTTAGGCACGGATAAGGCAACTATACAGCCTGTGACTATAGGGCCTCACTGCCGGCAACCTTATACCACAAGCCATATCTTTAATATTTCAGCAATGAGTTATGGGGCAATATCCAAACCAGCGATTCTCGCCCTGGGCAAGGGAGCAAAAAAGGCCGGCTGTTGGCTAAATACTGGAGAGGGCGGTGTTTCTCCCTATCATCTTGAGGCGGGTTGTGATGTTATTGCTCAAATCGGTACTGCAAAATACGGGTTTCGCGATGCCGAGGGTAATTTATCTGATGACCGTTTACGTGAATGGGCTGCCCATGACAGCATTAAAATGTTTGAAATTAAACTAAGCCAGGGTGCTAAACCAGGTAAGGGCGGTATTTTACCTGCAGTTAAGGTTACGGAAGAGGTCGCTAAAATCAGAGGTATTCCCCCCTATCAAGACTCTATTAGTCCCAACCGTCATACTGATATCGCTAATGTCGATGAGCTCCTTGATAAGATCGAACACATTCGCCAAATTACCGGGAAACCTGTTGGTTGTAAATTTGTTCTCGGTAGTTATGAATGGCTCAATGAGCTTTGTTTTGCAATTCATGAACGCGGCAAAGAATTTGCACCTGACTTTATAACGCTGGATAGTGCCGATGGCGGAACCGGTGCTTCACCCCAAGGCCTTATGGACTATATGGGTATTCCTATTCAGGAATCTCTACCCAATCTTGTTGATATACTTGTAATTTATGGCTTACGCGAACGTATTAAGGTTATTGCTAGCGGGAAGCTGATTACCCCTTCTGGCGTTACCTGGGCCTTATGTGCTGGTGCTGACTTCGTTAACTCAGCAAGAGGTTTCATGTTTGCCTTGGGTTGTATCCAATCGATGAAATGCCACAATAATACCTGCCCTACTGGCGTCACAACCCATGATCTTGGTTTGCAACGTGGTCTGGTTGTTGAAGATAAGGCTGAACGTGTATTTCATTATGCAAATAATATGGCTCATGAGGTCGCTGTTCTCTGTCATTCCTGTGGTGTTGATGAGCCTCGCCAATTACAACGCGCCCATGCACGGATAGTCAGAGAAGATGGTTTTTCAGTATCGCTTGCGGAAATCTTTCCGGATCAACAGCCCTTACCTGAGTATCGTTGATTTCGTCTAAAGTTGCGTGGATAAATTAGATTGAATGTAGCCTGGATGCACAAAGCGAAATCCAGGCTGCTGACTACTTCAAATCCGTTCGGGCTGAGGAGGCCTTTAGGCCGTCTCGAAGCCTTTCACAGCATCCGTTCATGAAAACGCAGGTGTTCTTCTATAAAACTGGCAATAAAATAATAGCTATGATCATAGCCCTCATGCAGCCTCAGCTTTAAATCAACCCCAGCTTGCTCACATGCAGCCTTAAATAAATCAGGCTTCAATTGTTCATTCAGAAAGGGATCTGCGCTGCCCTGATCAATGAGGATTGTAGAATGAGACCAACCTCTTTGCAGTACTAATTCACAAGCATCATAATTTTTCCATAGAGCTTTATCCTCCCCGAGATAGCCTGAAAGGCTTTTTTGTCCCCAAGGGGAATGCATCAATGAGCAAATCGGGGAAAAGGTAGATAAAGATTTGAATATTTCAGGATTTTTAAGGGCTAAGGTTAGGGCGCCATGACCTCCCATTGAATGTCCAAATATACCCATTCTTTGTCCATCTAATGGGAATTTCTGCAAGACTAGCTGGGTTAACTCCTCTGTCACATAACTAGCCATTTGGTAATAATCAGACCAGGGTTGCCTCATTGCATCGAGATAAAAACCGGCACCAATTCCAAAATCATAAGAATCCCTATCACCAGGCAATTCAATATCTCTTGGACTTGTATCAGGGCAAAGAATCGCTAAACCCAATTCAGCAGCCACACGTTGTGCTCCGGCTTTGGTAATAAAGTTTTGCTCATTCGAAGTTAAGCCAGATAACCAATAAAGAACCGGCACCTTTTGCTTTTCAGCTTGGGGAGGCAAAAAAAGCGCAAAGCGCATCCTGGACTTCGTTAAAGAGGACTGGTGTGCATAAACAAATTGCTTACCTGCAAAGCAAGAATGCTCTTCAATCAGTTCTAAGGTCATCATCAGAAAGTCACCACTGTCCTTATTGATTCGCCTTCATGCATCAGATTAAAGGCATCATTGATTTTTTCAATTGGCATGACATGGGTAATCAAATCATCAATATTAATTTTGCCGTCCATATACCAATCAACAATTTTTGGCACATCTGTTCGACCACGTG
This sequence comes from Legionella massiliensis, assembly GCF_000756815.1. GTDB lineage: Bacteria > Pseudomonadota > Gammaproteobacteria > Legionellales > Legionellaceae > Tatlockia > Tatlockia massiliensis. The sequence goes on along the minus strand of NZ_CCVW01000001.1, from coordinate 1,317,753 downwards.
CCCCACCAAAGGCAGAACCCTTCCAAACTCGGCCAGTAACTAATTGAAAAGGCCTAGTCGCTATTTCTTGCCCAGCACCAGCGACACCTATAATAGTAGATACCCCCCAGCCTTTATGACAGCACTCCAAAGCCTGACGCATAAGTTGCACATTGCCCACACACTCAAAACTGTAATCAGCCCCACCTTTGGTCAGCTCAACTAAGTAGGCAACAAGATCGCCATTAAGCGCTTTAGGATTAACAAAATCAGTCATCCCCAATTTACTTGCTAAGGCTTTGCGCTCAGGATTGATATCGACGCCGATAATTTGCTCAGCACCAACCATACGAGCCCCCTGAATGACATTCAGGCCAATACCCCCTAAACCAAAAACAACTACCTTAGAGCCCGGCTGCACTTTAGCTGTATAAATGACCGCGCCAATTCCTGTGGTAACTCCACAACCTATATAACAAACCTTTTCAAAGGGCGCGTCCTGTCGTATTTTAGCCAAGGCAATTTCAGGCAAGACAGTGTAATTAGCGAAGGTTGATGTTCCCATATAATGGAATAATTTTTTACCGCCTAAACTAAAACGGCTCGTTCCATCCGGCATTAGCCCCTTTCCCTGTGTGCTGCGTATAGCCTGGCAAAGATTGGTTTTCTGCGACAGGCAATATTCACACTGACGACATTCAGGGGTATAAAGGGGAATCACATGATCGCCTGCTTTCAGCGATGTCACGCCTGGTCCTACCTCAACAACAATTCCAGCCCCTTCATGCCCTAAAATAGCAGGAAACAAGCCTTCAGGATCATCGCCGGATAAGGTGAATGCATCAGTATGGCAGACCCCTGTCGCTTTTATTTCAACAAGCACCTCGCCTTGCCGAGGACCTTCCAAATCAACCATTTCTATACTTAATGGTTCACCAGCCTTATGCGCTACCGCTGCTTTAACCTGCATTCTTATCTCTCCTAGATTTGTGGACATTAGAGTATCCAACATCTAGAAAAAAGGAAATGCCCCTAGATCTTTTCAATTTCTGTCCGCAGAGTATAAGATTAGAATTTGAGACATTTAAATGAGAAAGCCATGCATCCTCTTTATCCGGTTATCAAGCCCTATCAATGTCATGAAATAGCAGTCAGTGAACCGCATGTGCTTTATTTCGAAGAAGTCGGTGAGCCTAAAGGTATCCCGGTCATTATTTTGCATTCAGGGCCTGGTGCGGGGGGTGATACAGATCTAAGACGATTTTTTGATCCTCAGGTTTATCGCATGATCCTTTTCGATCAGCGAGGATGTGGACGCTCTACTCCCCATGCAGAACCGGCCAATAATAATACACAAAACCTCTTAGATGATATTGAAGCGATCCGCGATTATCTGGGGCTTAGCCGTTTTGTGCTATCTGGTGGTGGTTGGGGCTCTTTGCTGGCTCTCCTTTATGCCGAACTTTATCCACAGCAAATCTCCGCCCTGCTTTTGCATCAAATTTTTCTTGGCAGACAGGAGGACATCGCTTGGTTTTACCAAAGAGGTACAAATCTTATTTATCCTGACTATTGGCAGGATTTTGTTAGCACTGCGCCGAAGGAAGAGCAAGATCAAATCATTCAATATTATGCAAGCTGCTTACAAGGTCATAATGATTTGACTCGTATGGCAGCAGCTAAAAACTGGGCCTTATGGCAAGCTCGCTGTAGAACATTTCAACCCCATCTGGGTTTGATTGGGCAATATTGTGACCCGCATTTTGCCTTAGCTCTTGCTACTTTAGAAACTCATTACCTCTGCAATAATTTTTTTATCGAAGAAAATCAAGTGCTTGATAATATTCATAAGATCAGACATATACCAACTTATCTTGTTCATGGTCGCTACGATATGATATGCCCCCTGCAAGGTGCCTGGGAATTACATCAAGCCCTCCCAGCGTCCAAGTTAAGTATCGTCAGAGACGCTGGACACTCTGATCGCGAAGTAGGTATGGTTGATGCCATAATTGATGCCAACTTAGAACTTTCACATCAGGATTTAAATGCATGTTGACAGTCGTACAAAGGGTTAGCGAAGCTAGGGTCAATATTGACGAGCAAATAGCCGGAGAAATCGGAGCTGGCTTGATGATTCTCTGTGGTTTTGAAATGCATGATGAAGAACCAGTCTTGTATAAAATGATTGAAAAATGCCTGAATTATCGCATTTTCGATGATCAACAAGGCAAAATGAATTTGAGCCTGAAAGATATCAATGGCGGTCTTTTGCTAGTGCCGCAATTTACCTTGATGGCTGATACCAACAAAGGCTTACGCCCCAGTTTTTCAAAAGCGGCTCCACCACAGACAGGACGGCTCTTATTCGACAAACTTCTGACTATCGCTGCTGCTAAACATGAGCAGGTTGCCAGCGGTGTCTTTGGCGCTAATATGCAAGTTCATCTTTGTAATGATGGACCAGTTACCTTCCTGTTGCAGTTTTAGGTTTCAATTTAGATCCCGCGGTCAAGCCCGTAGGTATCTACACAAGTGTCTGTAATAGGTCATGTCCCTCCTTGTCTCAACACTACGTCATCCTGAGCGCAGCGAAGGATCTTCTGAATGTGGCACCGTGCTAATCCCGGAGATCCTTCGCTGCGCTCAGGATAACGTGGCGTTGGGGTGATAGGACGACCTATTACAGACACTTGTGTAGATACCTATGGGTCAAGCCGCGGGAATTCGATAAAAGGGCTAACCTGAACAAAAAAGCGATCCCTGTTTCCAAGTTAAACAAAGTGGTGTAACATCAAAATTCGCAATCAAAGAATAAAAAAATCATGCGTTTACTTGTTAAATTTTCATCATTGACAACCGCCTTCATGCTTTCTGGCTGTATTCATCATGGCACTAATCCTAGTGATCCCTATGAGCCATTCAACCGCAAAATCTACAAATTTAATATGGTTGTAGATAAGTTAGCATTAAGGCCAGCTGCAAAACTTTACAAGGCAGTCTTACCCTCACGAGTTCGCTCAGGCATTAATAATGCCTATAACAACGTCTATATGCTCCCGACTGCAGCTAATGATGTTTTGCAGGGTGAATGGCGTCATGCAATCAAAGATAGTTGGCGTTTCCTAATTAACTCTACCTTCGGGGTTGCCGGTATTTTTGATGTCGCTAATCAAGCGTTCAGTCTGCCACCACATTTTAATGACCTTGGTTTAACCTTTGCCAAATGGGGAGACAAAAAATCACCCTATATTATGCTACCTCTACTGGGACCAAGTACTATTCGAGATGGTATGTCTATACCCTTTGATTATATGTTTACACCTTATCCTTATCTTCCCAGTAGTGCAGCTATCTGGGGTATTGCAGGACTGAGATATGTGGATCTGCGTTCACAGCTGCTGGAAACTGACCCAATCATGGATCAGGCTCTGGATAAATATGCCTTCATGCGCGATGCCTATCTGCAACATCGTAATTTCCTAATCACAGGTGAACAACCAGAAACGCAATTAGATCCTCTCTATGTTGATGAGGGCGCTGCGAGTGATTATGTTGATGAAGAGCCCGCACCAACCAAAAATAAACAGCCAAAGGCTAATGGTAATCAGCATGTTGCATATCGTCTTACACCAGCCGGAAATTCCTCCCAACACAGGTAATATAATTCGTCTGTGCGCCAATAGTGGCGCACAACTACACCTCATTCATCCGCTGGGTTTCGCTTTGGATGACAAGCGCATGCGTCGTGCAGGCCTTGATTATCATGAGTGGGCGAATGTTATTCATTATGATAATGATCAGGATTTTATTGCCAAAAATCAGCAGAGGCGTATCTTTGCTTGTTCAACTAAGGCACAGCAATCTTATAGTACAGTCAATTATCAAGACGAAGACATGCTGCTTTTTGGTGCCGAAACACGTGGTTTACCCGTGGAACTAAGGGAAAGCTACAATGCCATTCGCATTCCTATGTGTCCTAATAACCGTAGTCTGAATCTCTCAAATTCTGTTGCGATAATTCTTTTTGAAGCTTGGCGGCAGTTAGATTTTATGGGGGCTGTTTGAAGGCTACATTCTGTGCCATTGAGCGGAAAGAACTTCGAATTAGAAACCCCTCATCCGCCCTTCGGGCACCTTCTCACCATAACTGGGGAAAGGTGCAAATCTTAAGGAAAAGTCAGATTGGAGTGCATCTTGAACGAAAAGGATTCTAAAAAAAACGGGGCATAGATCGCTATGTGAGTATTTTTTAGAATCCTTTTCGTTCAAGATGCGCCCAATATGACTTTTTCTGCTAGTGTACGCAAATAATCGCCAGCTATATCCAAATCCATTTCCGCCTCAATTTCGCGAATACAAGTAGGGCTAGTCACATTAATCTCTGTGAGATAGTCACCAATAACATCAATACCGACAAAATATAATCCTTTTGCTTTAAGGGTCGGGGCTATCTGCTGGCAAATCCAGCGATCGCGTTCAGTAATTGCGACAACTTCTCCCCTGGCACCCGCAGCAAGATTCCCGCGTAATTCGCCTTTCTCGGGAATACGAGCTAAAGCATAAGGAACGGGTTCCCCGTTGATTAATAAAACTCGCTTATCACCCTTAGTACTAATGTCAGGAATATAGCGCTGTGCCATAATGCTAACCGTTTGCCCCTTTGTTAAGACCTCTAATATCACTGATAAATTACGCCCCTGTTCATCAACCTGAAAAACAGAACTGCCTCCCATACCTTCTAAGGGCTTAAAGATTACATTTTTCTGTTCCCGCCAAAAATCTTTTAAACGGTTGATATCACGACTGACTAGGGTCTTTGGGCAACACTGAGGAAAATTAGTAGTGAAAAATTTTTCATTAGCATCGCGCAGACTTTGTGGTTTATTGGCAACCAGCACTCCTTCACGTTCAGCCAATTCCAACATGTAGGTGGAGTAGATGTACTCCATATCAAAGGGGGGATCTTTACGCATCAAAATAATATTAAAATCACTGAGTGCTTTCACACCCAAGTCCTTTAGCTCTGCCCAATGAGACGTTTTTTCGTCACCAACAACTTTGATAGAAGACATCGAAGCATAGACCTTACCCCCCTGGCAATACATGTCATTTTGGGTGAAATAGGCGCAATCCCAGCCTAAAGCCGCTGCGGCTTTTATCATAGCGACTGTTGAATCTTTATAAGCCTTTAATTTATGAATAGGATCCATCAACACAGCTAATTTCATCATTCACCTCCAATAGCGGCTATTTCCCTTGCTGCTGCTAAAGCAGCTAAACGTGCTATTACGCCATAGGCATAAAAACGGTTGGGACATTCCACCACAGCAAGATCATTGCGGGGCATATTGCAGGCTTGTTCGAAGGCAAGCGGCTCAAAATGCATACCCGGTGCATTGAGGTTTTCATCTATACCTCGGCCTTGATGGACACGGTAAAAGCCCCCGACAACAAACTGCCCTATCATATAAACAACCGGCTCTGCCACTGCGCCATTCGGCATAGTTTCGTAAGTATAAACGCCTTCCTGGAGCATCACCCGCTCGACTTTTCGGCTTCCTTTGCTTGCAGCCATACGCGTACGTTGTTTACGATTCAACTGGCGAAGCTCTTCCCCGTCATGGGCCATCATGACACTCATTCCATAAGTACCATTATCTGCCTTGATCACGACAAAGGGTTTATCCTCAATGTTATATTCCTCATATTTAGCCCTGATTTTCGCAAGTAGGGCATCTGTTTGCTCAGCTAAATTATCAACCCCTTCTTGAGCCATAAAATCAATACCATCAACTGCGCTGAAATAGGGATTGATCAGCCAGGGGTCCATATCAACTAATCGGGCAAATTCGGTAGCTACCTCTGCAAAAAAATGAAAATGGCTAGATTTCAGCCTTGAACTCCAACCTAATTTTGCTGTAGGTCTAATCTTTTGCTGTAAACCTTGTAATATTTCAGGAACACCATTAGATAAGTCATTGTTTAATAACAACATACATGGATTAAAATCAGCTAGGCCAACTCGAGTACCCTGTCTCTGCAACGGCTCTACCAGTATAGATTCCTTATCGTCGATTTCCATTTCAGTAGGCCTAATAACCTCGGGATCCAGACTGCCTATACGCACAACAAAACCGGCTTTCATAAAAATGTCACGTAAAACAGACAGGCTACGTAGATAAAAGCGGTTACGGGTATGGCTTTCAGGCAAAATCAGGATCTGACGGCAAGAGGGTAGATAATCGACTAAAGCAGTTTGTGCAGCTTGGATGCATAAGGGTAAAAAATCAGGATTAAGATTATTAAAACCAGCCGGAAACAGATTGGTATCTACCGGTGCCAATTTATAACCTGCATGGCGTAAATCCACTGAAGAAGTAATAGGTGCAGGTGTTTCTTGCCATTTTTGCCTAAACCATGACTCAATATTAATCACTTGGTTTAGGATGATTTTCTCTACATGGTATAGCGGCCCACTATGGGCAGTTGTCAGATGCGGAACTGGAACATCTTCAGCGTGCATTTTCTCTCCAGCAAAAAAGATATCAATCGATGTTAACCTAGGTTAAGGACTGAATAACAGTTTATATTGCATTATTGCAATATTCTTCATAATCTCTCAAACATAGTCATTTCTTCAGTGGTTTGAGAACTCAGAGTGAATAAGTCCAAAACTTTGTTAGCACTGATTACACTAATTATTCTCGGTTTTATCTGGGGCTCAGGTTATACCCTGGCTAAGTATGCAATGATTAATGGTGTCCCTCCCTTAGGCTATGCATTCTGGCAATCCTTAGGTCCTGCGATTCTTTTAACCCTAACCTCTTTTTTTCCTTTCTCATCTTCCCGAGTGCAGGAAAAACAAAGGAATCACTTATTACAACCCAGCTATTGGCCTTATTTTTTAATATGCGGCTTAATTGGAATAGCCATCCCCAATACCAACATGTATTTTATCGCTGAGCATATTCCTGCTGGCTTATTAGCCGTATTAGTTAACACAGTGCCCCTCATGGTTTATCCACTTGCTTTAATTATTGGCCAGGAGCGTTTCGATGGTTGGCGCACTCTGGCGCTGTCTTTAGGCATGGTCGGGATTTTTCTGATTATCACTCCAACAACAGAAAGTCTATTCTCGAACTGGACCCTGCTTGCCCTCTTAAGTCCCTTATCCTTTGCACTATGCTCGCTTTATATCGCAGCTAAGCAACCCGCAGGCCTCAATGCTCTGCAAGCTGCGAGCGGCATGCTAGTCGCAGCATCACTATTACTTAGCCCTTTGGTGATTCACCAGCAATCCTTTTACCCATTGACAGCACCTTTCACAGTTGCCAAGCAAGTGGTAATCTTGGAAATTATACTATCGAGTGTCGGCTATCTGCTTTTCTTCCAATTAATCCGCTTGGCGGGGCCTGTTTTTTACAGTCTAACCGGAGGAATGGTTGCTTTGACTGGCTTATTTTGGGGCTTTGTTGTCTTCGATGAAAAACCAAGAAATTTACAAAGTCTAGCTATCCTATGCGTTATCAGCGCTCTGATTGTATTATCATGGCGTCAATCCAGACAAACACAGGAAATATCATGAATGTAGCCGAGATAGTTCAGCATTATGAGGGTCAGATTCAAACCTTTCAGATCCTACTATTACTTATCAACGCCATCTTGCATGTTCTTTTTGCTGGTGCTGTCGCCCGTGATGCAGGAAATCTTTATCAATTAAGTCAACGCCCAGCTTTAGTCTCTGCAAGCACCTGGGCTTTTGCCACTTTGATTGGTGGTGTGATTACCGCTGCTATTTACTGGTTTATTCACCATTCAACCCTAACAAGACCTACTTTAGCTATTAGAGAGAATCGTTATGACAAGCCCTAAAATACACACTATTGATGTACATGAGTTAAAAAGACGACGCGATGCTGAGCCAACACTCTGTCTAATTGATGTCAGAGAACTGAATGAATGGCAGGCAATGCATATTCCTGGTGCGCTTCATATTCCGAAGGATGAAATTGTAGGCAAAATTGCAAAGCAAATTCCTGAACAGGATAAGCCAATTTATCTGCATTGTCAGGGCGGCGTTCGTTCGCTCTATGCAGCAGAGTTTTTAGCGAACATGGGATATAAGGAAGTTTATTCAATAAATGGCGGTATCGCTGAATGGGCGAAATCGGGCTATCCAATTGAGAAATAGCGGTTCTGTTTGAGTAACCCCGTCATCCCGAGCGCCCAGCCCCTTTGGGGCAAACATCGATAAAGACCCCGTCATCCCGAACATAGTGAGGGATCTCCGGGATTTGCACTGTGCTACACCCAGGAGATGTCTCTCTGCGTTCGACATGACGTACGTCTTTGGTAGCATTGCGAGTGATCTCTGGGATTTGCACTATGCCACATTCAGCAGATGTCTCTCTACGTTCGACAGGACGCCCGTCTTTGGACGCGCAGCGAAGGATTTCCGAAATTAGCACTCTGCCACATTCATGAGATCCTTCGCTGCGCTCCGGATGACGAAGCGTAGGGACAAGGTGCTTCTTTATTAAGGATTCATACCCTCTGTTTCTCGATGCTCGCCCTGCTCTGCGTTATCAGTTGGCCCTGTCAAGCCGTTTGGCTGACTATTTAGATTTGCCTGATCACTAGACGCGCCTGGGTTTGCAGATGAAGCTCCCCAGAAATAAGAGAGAATCCCCCCAGAATTTGGGCCTTTGACTTTAGCTAATCGCTCAGCCTCTGCTTCACGCTCTTTTTTTAATCTCTCTGCTTCTGCCTCTCGCTCAAGCCTTAATTTTTCAGCTTCTGCCTCGCGCTCAGCCTTTGCTCTTTCCTGCTTACCTTTTTCTACAGATTGAACGTTTTTTATACGATCATCATAATTACGGGTTATTGCCTTGATTGCAGATTCGTGGATTACATCAACACAGGTCCGTGAATATTCGGTAATATCTAATGCAGCAATTTCAGCAAAAGGATGATCTTCTTCTTTACCCTTCTGTGTTTCATCTTTGTACTTAAAACCTTGGGCAGAATCACCATTCACACAGATATTATAGGTAATGAACTTCCTAGCGATAGTTAATAACTCTTCCACATCTTCTGGCTCTAAGGGATTGTCTTCAGTAACACCAATAACACGGAGCATTCCACGGAAATAATTACTTCCTGACTCAAGCATGTATGAACCATTGATGGTAGCGGAATTGGGCTTTACTGCGTCAAAGATGCTTTCACCATAACTTTTGGCTATGATGCACATTTCAAGTAGAAGCATAGCAGTGATGATGTTATCTCGATTCTCATGTTCTACGATTAAATCTTGCGTTTTCTGTATCAGCTGAACCTGATGACGTCGTGGTTGATTTAACTCGTTAACGACTACGGCGTCGTGTTTACCTCTCAGTGTCGCTATAATGTCTTTAAATCCATCTTCCGTAACATTAGAGCCAACAACTTCTTCATACGGCCTTACCTTAAACTTCATATTTCTCTCCTTAGACTCCATTTTAATAGGCAGTGAATACTTCGCCGCATTCAGTGTAAAGCAATTCAACCCTCTCGTCATGAGTTTTCTTTAAACTAATTAACCAAATAATAACCTGTTGATTGAATTATAAAAATTTTAATAATTTTGATCTTTTATTACAAAATAAAAACACAGAGCGATAAAAATAATCATTTAAACAGCTATTTACCAAAATTTAAAAGTCCTTTAGGATGCCTACAATTTATTTGTTGAGAATTGTTAATGAGAAAAACTGTCGGTCTACTGGCCTTTCTTTGTTCTAGCCTCTTATTTGCCAGTGCTAAACCACCCAGACTGGTCGTGCAGATTGTTGTTGATCAACTGCGCGGCGATTTAATTAATCTTTACCATAATGAATTCGGTCTTGATGGCTTCAATTATTTACTCGCTCATGGCCTTGACTACCATAATACTCACCATCCCCATGCTAATACTGTTACTTGCGTGGGCCATGCTACGATTGCTACGGGTTCTTATCCTGCCTTACATGGCATCATCAGCAACAACTGGTACGATCGAAAAACGGGACTTACACCTTACTGTGTGGACGATCCACAAAGTGCTATTCTGCCTACACCACGCTCACAGAAAAAAATGGCTGGACGTTCTCCCAAATATCTAGTTGCTTCAACGCTTAGCGATGAGATGGTGCTCGCGCAAACAGGTCGCGCCTTTGCCGTTTCTTTAAAGGATCGTGCGGCAATAACCCTGGCTGGGCATGCTGCTAAGGCCTTTTGGTTCGATAAACATAATGGGGGATTTATAACCAGCCAGCATTATTATTCAGCCTATCCTCAGTGGGTTAATGACTGGAATAAACACTATCAAGCCAAAGAGTTGACCTGGAAATTAAGCCGTCCTGTTGCAAGCTATCATTTTGCAGAGGCACCCAAATTTATCAACCGCTTCCCAGGTTTTGGTCAAACGTTTAACCATCAGCTTTCACCTAACGCCGATAAATACTATAAATATCTTTCGATGACGCCCTTCGCTGATGAGCTAACTGCTGATTTTGCAATTAATTTATTAGCCCAGGAAAATCTTGGTAAAAATCCAGATAAAACAGACTATCTGGCAATTAGTTTCTCAGCTGTTGATGCTATTGGTCATCAATTTGGCCCTAATAGCCTAGAGTCGGAAGATAATTTACTGCGCTTGGATCAAACCCTAGCAAAGCTATTTGCAGCGATTGATAAACAAGTTGGTTTGCAGAATACCCTGATTGTACTCACAGCGGATCATGGTGTCAGTGATTCTCCTGCCTATCTCAGTGCCCATAAAATTATAGAAAATCAATCCATCAATTTCACTGGACTACGAAAACTAATCGAAGAGGCTCTGGCAAAACGTTTCAAATTACCTCCGAATAGCCTTGAAGCAATCATGCCTCCTTATCTTTATCTCAACCATCAATTGATAGAAGAGCAGCAATTAACGATAAGTGAGGTAAGTTCTTATTTGGCTGAATTTTTAAATCAGCAGCCCAGTATTTTTAAGGTCTATCCCCTACCCTTAACCAAAACGGATATCGATTGGCTCAGTGATAAAGTCAATAGAATGGCCTTCCCCGAGCGCATCGGTGATCTTTATTTAGTTCCCTTGCCCTATGAAGCCTTTGATGGGAAAAACAAGCACCGCGTGTCTCATGGAACCCCTTGGCAATACGACAGCTATGTTCCCTTGCTCTTCGCTAATCCAGCTTTCAAAGCACAGCGGATATTCAAGCCTGTAAATACAACGGATATTGCCCCAACTTTAGCCGCCCTGCTGCTAATAAAAGCCCCTTCAGCATCCGTAGGCCAGCCCTTGCAGGAGGTTTTAGAGCAATTTAATGCGCAGGAATAACTCTTGCATTTAACCAAGGTTCTAACTATTTTTAGATAAACGCCTAGATCGAGATTAGTGATGGAAAACAATCTTAAAACCTTCGTCCTCTTAGCAGCCCTGACAGCTTTGCTCGTTGTACTTGGTAGAATACTTGGAGGACAACTGGGGATTGTTATAGCCCTTATCCTGGCGTTTATTATGAATTTTAGTGCTTATTGGACTTCTGACAGGTCAGTTTTAAACGCCTATCAGGCTCAACCTTTGGATCCAAGTCACCCCGTCTACGCCATCATTAGCGATTTAGCTAGAAAAGCACAAATTCCTGTACCCAAAGCCTATCTTGTTGATACTCCAGTCCCCAATGCCTTCGCCACAGGGCGCAATCCCGACCATGCCAGTATTGCGGTGACTACAGGCATTCTAAGCCGTATGAATCAAGAAGAATTAACCGGCGTATTAGCCCACGAACTCTCTCATGTCATTCATCGTGATACCTTAATTAGCACAGTAACCGCGACTATTGCTGGGGCCATTAGCTCAATCGCCAATATCTTCATGTGGACCTCCATGGTGGGCTCTAATAATGAGGAGGGGCGTGTCAATCCAATTGCAGCCCTATTAATGACTATTCTTGCTCCTATAGCTGCGGGCTTAATTCAAATGGCTATATCACGCTCCTGTGAGTTTGAAGCTGACGAAAATGGGGCCAAATTGTCAGGTAATCCTTTATGGCTAGCCAATGCTTTGGCAAAACTTGAGAATGCAAACCAGCAAGGGCAGTTTCAGGCAGCAGAAGAGCATCCGAACACAGCACATATGTTTATAGTGAATCCCCTCAGTGCTGAGCGCTTAAGCCAATTATTCTCTACACATCCACCCACTGCCGAACGCATAAGACGCCTAGAAGCGATGGCAAGATATGGAGCATCCCGGTAAAAGCATGATGTTCCAAAGCATTTGATCATTTCTTTATGTGTTTGTCGATCTTTACAGTAAACCAATCGTCTGAATTATGGCGTCAGCCATGATTTAGACGATCTTGCTCTGGACAACTTGCGTTAAATCACTAATCTAAGGATAATTCGTCATTTGCAGTTATTTAGTTAGGTAGAAAATGGGACAGTTAGGACAATTTATCATTAATCATTGGACACTGTGGGTAGCTTTCGTCGTTGTACTCTTACTGATCTACGTCAATGAATTAATCACACAAAGAAAACGCGCTGCAGAACTTTCCCCGCAAGCAGCGGTTAATTTAATCAATAATGAGAATGCCTTGGTTATCGACCTGCGTGACGCAGAGTCATTCCGTGCCGGCCACATTATTGATGCAATTAGGGCTTCTGCGGAAGATTTTACCCAACAACGGATGGACAAATATAAAGATAAAGCCCTTATCTTCGTTTGTCCTCGCGGCTTACAATCTGCCCCTCTTGCTACTAAATTAAAACAACAGGGCTTTAAGCAGGCAATGGTTATATCCGGTGGGATAACCGCTTGGCAAAATGCAGAATTACCTCTTGTTAAAGGAAAATAGAAGCCATGACAACCGTTATCATGTACAGCACAGGCTATTGCCCTTATTGCACTCGCGCTCGACAATTGCTAGAGAGGAAAGGGGTGGAATATACCGATATTCGTATCGATGAAAACCCTGATAAACGCGCTGAAATGATAGCCAAAAGCAATCGACATACCGTGCCACAAATATTCATAAACGGCCAACATATTGGTGGCTGTGATGATATGTACGCTCTGGAAGATCAAGGGCAATTAGATCAACTTTTACAGAAATAGGAAAGACCATGTCAGAACAAGCTAATATTCCTTCGCAAAACGACGAAGCACAATTCATGATCCAACGCGTTTACATTAAAGATTCATCCTTTGAAACGCCTAATACCCCAGCTGTTTTCCAACAACAATGGGAGCCTGAGTTATCCTTGGATTTAAATACCCAAAATGTCCAGCTAGAAAAAGACGTTTATGAGGTTGTCTTGACTGTCACTGCGACTGTGAAAAACCAAAATGCAATCGCTTTCTTAGCAGAAGTTAAACAAGCAGGCATCTTCACTATTCAAGGTGCTCCAGTTGATCAACTTGAGCACTTGCTAGGTAGTTTCTGCCCCAGCATTTTATTCCCCTATGCTCGTGAAACAATCACTTCTCAGGTTATCCGTGGTAGTTTCCCACAATTAGTTTTAGCACCGATCAATTTTGATGCGCTTTATATGCAACAACTTGAGGAAAAACAAAAGGCTAAACAAGACGAGACTGAAACTACTCACTAAATCATGAAAAAAACAACGATTGCCATGCTTGGTGCCGGCTCTTGGGGCACCGCCGTTGCTATCCATCTGGCAAAGTGTGGTAATCGTGTCTTGCTTTGGGGACACAATCCTGTTCATGTTCAGGACATGATCCAGCAAGGCAATAATCTGCGGTATCTACCTGAAATTCCATTTCCAGAATCCCTAATCCCAACAGTCTCACTTAAAGACTGTCTGGAGCAAGCCGACGAGGTCATGGTAGCAGTACCCTCACATGCCTTCTCGGAATTATTGAAGCAAACCACTAAACCAAAACATGGCATAACCTGGCTTACTAAAGGGGTGGATCCCACCAGCCACAAACTACTCAGCCAGATAGTCGCTGAACACTGGGGTGAAAATTTTCCAATCGCAATCATTTCTGGCCCGTCTTTTGCCCAAGAAGTTGCTAAAGCCTTACCCACAGCTCTCACCCTGGCAAGCAATAATGTAACCTATCAAAAAGCGATACAGGCAATTTTACATCAGGGGAACCTGCGCGTTTATTTGAGCTCCGATACCATTGGCGTACAACTTTGTGGCGCGGTTAAAAATGTTCTGGCTATCGCTTGTGGAATTAGTGATGGCCTAGGTTTTGGCGCTAATGCCAAGGCAGCGTTAATTACTCGCGGTTTAGCTGAAATGACTCGCTTGGGCATTAAAATGGGAGCACGCGAAGAAACCTTCATGGGGTTAGCTGGTGTTGGTGATTTAGTACTTACTTGCACAGACAACCAATCGCGCAATCGCCGTTTTGGCTTACAACTGGGAAATGGCGTGAGTTTGCTGGAAGCAGAAAAACAAATCGGCCAAGTCGTTGAAGGCAAATATAACGCAGCCCAAATCTGCGCTCTGGCAAAACAATTTCAAGTCGAAATGCCAATCTGTTCACAGGTTAACGCACTTTTGCAAGGACAGGTTACTGCACAACAAGCCACAACCAACCTGATGAACCGCTCGCCGCGAGAAGAGTGAGTATTTTATAATAGTCAGCCCAGCCTAAATCCTATCATCTGCGCTTGAACAAACAACGTCTCCTTTCGTAATAGGTCAGCCCTATCACCCTAATGCAACGTCATCCAGAGCGCAAGCGAAGGATCTCCGGGATTAACACTGTGCCACATTCAGGAGATCCTTCACTGCGCTCTGGATGACGTAGCGCTGAGACAAGGAGGGACGTGACCTATTACCCTATTCGCCACAACCCCATGGCGCACCACATCCTCGATCAAATTGGTTTAAGTCAGGCGCACTATCCTCTTTAAACCGCTTATTAAGACCCTTAGTGCCACGAAGCTGATTTATAGGGTATTGGAACATAGCCTGGCCAATTTGTTCTTCAAGAGCTTCTAAACGCGCTTGTGCTTGGGGATCTATCTGGCTTAATTCCTCTAGCCTGCTATGAATACAAGGGCTACACTCTAAACTCTGATGAGGGAGTAATTGAAATCCGGCTCTTTCAATTAGGCCAACAAACTCGTCATTAGATGTTTGCCAGAGAGGATACCAAATTGTCCTTCCTTGATAATACTCATCCTCATAGTCAAATTCTTGCAGATTTGCATAGCGTCTGGAGTCTTGCTGGCGTTTACCAGAAACAATCAGAGCTTCACAAGAAGGATCACAGTTATCCAGATGGTTTAATATCGTCAAAGCTTTCAAAAAACTGGCACACCACTGAAATTTTGGGCTTGGGAACTGTTTACGATCAACAACCATCTCGGAAAAACTTGCCTGTGCCTTCAATTGATGAACTTCTACACCCTGTTTTTCGGCATAAGCAGTACAAGCAGCAATGCGCTCAGGCCATGAAGCCGCCGCCCAACCTGTATCAACATAGAGGAAATGAAGTTCAGGCACCGCTCGTTCAATCAGTGCTTGCATAACTGCCAAGGAGTGATTTCCGAAATTGCCGATAATTATGTGCTGTGTCATAAAAGCGAGATCATTGATGGTGCCCAGGGCCGGAGTCGAACCGGCACGGGATTTAACTCCCGAGGGATTTTAAGTCCCTTGCGTCTACCTGTTTCGCCACCTGGGCATCTATTTTGAAGGCTGAGGCCGGAATCGAACCGGCGTACACGGCTTTGCAGGCCGCTGCATAACCACTCTGCCACACAGCCGAACTAATTTGTACTGACAACTCCATATTACCTTAGGTTCAAATAATATTTAAACCTAATCATCGGTAAAAAAAAAGCGACTTTGTTGTCGCTTTAATTTGGAGCGGGAAACGAGACTCGAACTCGCGACCCCAACCTTGGCAAGGTTGTGCTCTACCAACTGAGCTATTCCCGCGTCTCTACGGGGTGCCATTCTACCTAAATTTAAAACGCTGTCAACAAATTAGATTAAATTATTTTAGGGTCAGATGACGATTGCCCCTAACTGACGTTAACTTACTACATGCCCTTTCTGCATAAGCTGGGGCCAGGCAATGCTTAGGTAAATAACCATCGACCAAATAGTTAAAATTGCTGCCACATATAGCATGATGAAACCAAAAATACCCCACCAAGATTCTGTTGGTGTAAAAGCAATTAGCAAGAAAAGAGCAACCATCTGCAAGGTTGTTTTTATTTTGCCAATATAACTGACTGTTACACTTGCCCGGCTTCCTATCTCCGCCATCCATTCTCTTAAAGCTGAGATCACAATTTCACGTCCTACAATAACAATTGCTGGGATAGTGATATATTCCACATCCTTTGCCCCCACTAGCAACAAAAGACTGCATGCTACTAATAATTTATCTGCAACCGGATCGAGGAAAGCGCCAAAAGGCGACATCTGCTCCAGCTTACGTGCCAAATAACCATCTAGCCAGTCAGTAAAACTTGCTAAAGCAAAAATTGCGGCGGCTAAACCATGTGCCCAACGGAAGGGAAGGTAGAAAACAATGATAAATACCGGGATTAAAACAATACGCATCAAGGTTAGCAAATTGGGCAAACTGGTTAAATTACTCACTGGAGCCCCTCCCTTTTCTCAAGACAGTTGTAAATATTCAGCAAGAAGTTGGTAATCGTCAAAAACTTCTAAAGCACCTGCAGCACGAAGAGCTTCTTTCTGCTGGTGATAAAAATCCACACCGATTGCATCAACATTAATGCTTTTTGCCATTTCAATATCGCTGATAGAATCACCTACCATCAGGGTTTCTTCAGCACTAACACCAAATACAGCTATAATTTCTTCAAGCATTTGTGGATTGGGTTTAGGTAGGGTTTGCCCGGCAGAGCGGGTTACCTTGAATAATTTGTCCAATTCACTCACATGCAAAACTCGTTGCAAAGACTGTTGCCCTTTGTTGCTTGCAATGGCGAGATCAATACCAGCATCATGCAAGCGTTGAGCGAATTCTTTCACGCCAGGAATTAAATAAACCTCGCTAGTCCGTGATACCAATGAATGATGTACAGCCAATAAAAGTTGTTCCTGTTGCTGCTCATTCAGATGAGGGAATGTTTTTTTAACAGCCAAGACCAAGCCAAGCTCCACGGATTGGCGGGCAAGCTGCTCATCTAATTCGCCAAACTGTAAACGTCTGGCCTCTGTGGCTACGGTATTTAAAATTTGGCCCAGTGTGTCACCTACAGTCCCTTCCCAATCAAACACCACTAGGCGATATGCCCTACCCATAAGTTAACAAACTCCTCGCACGTAATCTTTTCAATGTTTCAGCAAATCGTTCATCTAAATTTGCTTCAAACAGATAATTTTCTCCGTTCAGGTTAAATTGAATTGCCCTAGCATGCAAATAAAGTCGTGATTTAATTGCCTCTAAACCTTCAAGTTCAATCGGCTTACCATATTTCTCATCACCTACAATCGCATGCCCTAGATAGGCACAGTGGACTCTGATTTGATGAGTACGGCCTGTCTTAGGCGATGCTTCGACCCAACAGGCCTGTTGATAATTCTCGAGTAACTTGAAATGGGTCTGTGAGGGTTTACCTTCATTTTTTGCCACAACAATTCGCTCGCCTGATTTTAAGATATTTTTCTCAAGCGCCACATCCACTGTTATCGTTTTCTTACCCTGCCAGGGATCTGCTACCAAAGCCCAATAGGTTTTATTCACTTCCCTAGCCTCTAAAAGCCCTTGAATCGCCCGCAACATACTACGCTTTTTAGCAAGCAACAAACATCCTGAGGTTTCTTTATCCAAACGATGAACTAACTCAAGATAAGATATATCACTGCGAGTTTTACGCAAAGCCTCTATAACACCTAAGCTCAGACCACTACCACCGTGTACAGCAATCCCCGCTGGTTTATTAATAACCATTAAGCTGTTGTCTTCAAAAATAATCGCTTCACGCAAACGCTGTTCGAGCCGCTCCCCGACATGGATCTCTTTATCCTGGGAGATACGAACCGGGGGAATACGCACAGAATCCCCCTGATGCAAGCGCGAGGCTGCCTGAGCTCTTTTTTTATTAATTCGCACTTCACCCGCGCGGATGATGCGGTAAATATGGCTTTTAGGAACCCCTTTCAAAACACGCATTAGATAGTTATCGAGGCGTTGCCCTTCTTCTTCGGCACTAATTTCTGTATAACGTACATCGCTCATTATGCATAAACCTATTTGCTGTGGCTGTTTTTTTTGTTACTATTAGAGTCTGTGTGAAAATAATTCACACGACCGAATTATAACGCATAAACAAAGAAAAAGTTTATCGGCCGAGAATAAACTCGGTCTTTATATGTTGGGGTTCTGCTATTCTCTCGTCAGAATGAGCCCTGAAAGAGAGATTCTCGAGCTTTATCAGCCTACAGAATCTTTGTTTTAGAGCCCTTGTTGCGAGTTGAAAGCGAATCGAATGCGCTTCCCTTAAGTGCAGATATAAGGAAGCAACCAAGTACCAGAGCTGAATTGAAAACGAACTCATCAGATACCCACGCATGTCAGACATGCTTTACATCAGTCACCACTCATTTTGCAGATTCTAGGCAGGGGATGTTATCTCATGCATGAAAAAACGACCTATCAAGCCTGTTTATCACAAAATCAGTTGCCACCGATGTTTTTTACCCAGTATGCGCCGCAATATTTGCTGGTACCATGCGTGCGGTCTGTCTTTATGGACTTGGCTTATGCTTAAAGTGGATATTTTTTGTTATTTTTAGTGATACGAACTCTCAAGAGCTGCAACACCTAAATAAGGATATTGCTAGTAGTCACTAAATTAAGAGACGCGATTGGTTGCTAATAAATTTTAAGCGCCATAAACATGATAATGGGGCAAGCCAAATACTGGCATAGCAGCAAATAACCCGGTCTCGAAACAATGAATGGATAGCCTTACACTGTCTTTGCTTGAGTGATTGCGCCCTTTTATGGGGTACAAAGATGGAAAAAATGTTAATAAATGCAACACAAACTGAAGAAGTTAGAGTTGCGCTGGTAAAAGATAATAGTCTCTATGATTTGGACATCGAATGTCCTTCTGAGGCAAAGAAAAAAGGTAATATTTACAAAGCGATAGTGACTCGGCGCGAGCCCAGCTTAGACGCTGTTTTTGTTGAATATGGTGCTAAACGCCAAGGCTTCCTACCTCTTAAGGAAATTGCACCAGAATACCTGAGCAAACATCCTGGTGAATTTGGCGATGAAAAACCACCTATTACAAGCTTGATTCGCGAAGGGCAGGAATTATTAATTCAGGTAGACAAAGAAGAACGTGGCAACAAAGGCGCTGCATTGACTACTTTCATCACTTTGGCTGGTTGCTATCTGGTTTTAATGCCTAACAACCCAAATTCTGGTGGTATTTCTCGCCGGATTGAAGGCGATGATCGGGACGAATTAAAAGAAACGTTAAATGCCTTGCAGTTACCCGACGAAATGGGACTTATCATCCGTACAGCTGGTGTCGGTAAAAATCTGGATGAATTACAAAGCGACCTTGATATGCTCTGTAATCAGTGGCAAGCCATCCGTCAAGCTTACAATACTCAATTAGCGCCCTGCCTGATTCATCAGGAAGGTGATGTGATTATTCGCTCTATTCGCGATAACCTGCGTAAGTCCATTGATGAAATCATCATTGATGACCATATTTCTTACGTTAAGGCGAAGCAGTATATTGAACAGGTTAAACCTGACTTTTTACCCAATCTTAAGCTTTATAACAACACGATTCCCCTCTTCAATTTTTATCAAATTGAGAGCCAGATCGAGACAGCTTATCAACGCGAGGTCTTGCTACCTTCTGGCGGCGCTTTGGTTATCGACCGAACAGAAGCATTGATTTCCATTGATATTAACTCTGCTAAAGCAACAAGTGGCTCTGATATTGAGACAACAGCCCTCAATACTAACCTCGAAGCTGCTGATGAAATCGCCCGGCAATTACGTTTACGCGATCTTGGTGGACTGGTGGTCATCGATTTTATCGATATGAGCTCCAGCAAGAATCAACGTGATGTTGAGAACCGTTTGAAGGAAGCACTGAAAGCCGATAGAGCCCGCATCCAGGTTGGTCGTATTTCTCGTTTTGGCCTGCTTGAAATGTCACGTCAACGCTTACGTCTATCCTTGGGTGAAAGTGCGCAAGAAGTTTGCCCACGTTGCGAAGGACGCGGTACTGTAAGAAATATACAATCTCACGGATTATCTATTACCCGTTTGATAGAAGAAGAAGCATTAAAAGAGAAGACCGCTGAAGTCCAAGTCCAGTTGCCTGTTGAATTAGCAACCTTCATTATGAATGAAAAGCGAGAGTTTATTCTGAATATTGAGAAGCGCCATAATGTAAATGTTGTGATTGTAGCTAATCCTTACATGCATACACCTCAATACAGCATTACTCGTCTTAAAGAAGACAATGTTGGTAAAAATAAGAAAGCGAGTTTTTCACTTATCCAACAACCTGAATTAACGGTTGACCGCTCTGATCAAGATGCAACCAAACTAGATGAGCCGGCAGTTAAAGGCTTTACTGGTCAGCAACCTGCTAAATCGCAGCAGAACAGCTTTATTAAACGGCTTTGGTCCAGTCTGTTTGGAACTACTGATACCAGCTCTGAATCCACACCAGCTGAGAGTTCGCCCACTAGTCGTCAGACTACTACTAAGGGCTCAAGGAGTGGCACACAGCATCGATACTCTTCTCAGACTGTTGGTGGTAGTGGTGAAAAGCGTCAGCAAAACCGCCGTCGTCGCCCATCTGGAGGTCAGCAGCAGCAGCAACAACAGCAGCAACAGCAACAACGACCTAATCAACAACGACGAAAAAATCAGCCTGGCCAGCAACCTCGTTCTGCAACTCCTAAAGCAGAATCAGCTAAGAAGAAAGAGCCTGCTCATAAAGAATCTTCTGACAGGTAATCCACTTTATAAGATTGAAGCCTTGTTGCAAGGCTTCAATCTTAGTCATAACTTGTGTTATCTATCAGAATGCAAGACGATGTGATAGTAATTGGTCATCCCGAATTCCCGCGGCTTGACCGCGGGATCTATGGGCGCAGAGTGAAGAGCTTCTAACCAGCAGATCCCGCGGTCAAGCCGCGGGAATTCGATACTGGAGCGGGGGCTGACCTATTACATGTGATACAAATCATCATTTCAATCCTATAATTAATTTAGTCGTAATAGGTGTAATAGGTCACCCCCCGGTACCCTAACATAGCCTGTCATCCTGAGCGCAGCGAAGGATCTCCCGGATTAGCACAGTGCCTCATTCAGGAGATTCTTCGCTGCGCTCAGGATGACGAAATATAGGGGCAAGGGAGGCATCACCTATTACAATTAATTTAATCAGGGTTTAAGAGGCCAAAGATGCAAGCAAGGTTATTACAGCGTTTAACACCATTATTAGTCTTAATCATCTTGTTTTTGCTGTTTTTTCATTTCCATCTGGATCAGTATTTAAATTTTAACTTCCTGCATGAACAAAGGGCGGTCTTGCTTGCTTGGACCCAAGCGCATAGCCTCTTGGCTATTTTGGCTTTTATTGGGATTTATATTTCGACCATAGCCATAGCGGTACCAAGCGCTCTCTTTTTAACGCTAACCTGTGGATTTTTATTTGGTCCCTTAGGAATTTTCTATGTGCTTATTAGCTCCACAATTGGCGCTAGCATCCTCTTTTTTGCCGTAAAAATAGCCTGTCATGACTGGTTAGATAAGAAAACAGGCAGATGGCTTAATCAGATGAAACAAGGATTTCAGCAAAATGCCTTTTTCTATCTGCTTAGCTTAAGACTAATGCCCATCTTCCCATTTTTTATCGTTAATATTGTGTCCGGGCTTTTAAACGTTAGGGCGAAAACCTTTATTTCTGCGACGATTATAGGCACCCTTCCTGGCACAACGATCTATGTGTTAATCGGTAATGGTCTGGGACAAATCTTTGATCAGAATCAAAAACCCAGTTTAGATATCCTATTTAACCCGGCAATCTTATTACCTTTAATGGGCTTGGCCTTGCTTTCGTTTTTGCCGATTTTTTATCAACGATTCACGAAAAGCCAGGCCAGGAATGATTTAGTCAATTACATTGAAAAATCGTAATTAAATTTATAGGCCTTGGTAGAAACCAAATCGGGGGTAAAGTATTGGGTATGAAATTGGTCTACTTGCAACTTGTATCCGTCCATCCCATCGGGAACTAACTTCACTGTTGCATTCATCTCACAGATAGGCACTACATTACCCTCTGTCTTTCCGAGCACCTCAGCGCTACAGCGTTGTAGAACCGTTCCCAGAGCCTCGTCATCGACCTCTATTAACGAACAACCATCACTCGCTATCGCATAAATTTTTTGAGGTGCAAAGATATTTTGTTGATCAGCATAGGAACAGCTGAGTACTTTCATAGTGATCTGGGCATAAATTTCCCCAGTATCAGGCGTCTTGGTCCAATTGATATGACCTTTCACCGCACCACGCTCTATACCGGAAATTTCAGAATCAGCGAACTGGGTGGTATTGGTAAATTCCTGTAGCATCACTGCTTCTAAAAATTGTCCGCCAAAATTAAAAATTTTGTTGGCCCTGGAATTAGGCTCATCAATCGAGTCGCCAGCAAAACCTTCAATTGACTTTATAGCCATTGGATCACGAGGGTTATTATTATTGCCTAGACAAATCTCCGCATTATAGATTGTCACACCCTTACGTTTTAAATCATTCATGATTGTTGATTTATCGGGTAATTCCGTCGCTTGGCTAGTAGTTTCCATATCATAAAAAGCCTGAGATTCAGAAATTTGCTTTTGGTTATAATCAACCTCGGAGAAAGGCAATTCTCCCTGAGCATGTAAGTAAGCGCGCTCATAATTAGATAAAAGCATTTGGTGGTTTTCAATCAAAAATCGATGTAACCATGAATTTTCAGTAACGTAAAAACCTAGCCGTACATGTTTTGCTGCCATATCAAAGGCTTGCAAAGTACGGTATCGGTTTTTGCCAAGGTTCTGTGCCATCGGTGCAATAGTAGACTTGGTCTTGATGGGAATGCTTTCAAGGAGCCGTAAAGCGTTGACCAAATCGCTTGGACTCATATTGTCACTGAGTTGCAGACTTTTAAAAAATTTATCAAGAAAATAGTAGCCAGCAAGATCACCAAAAAATCCCTGGTTCTTCCGCTTCATCCTTTCTAAAAAGGCATTCCAGATGCGGACTGTATTTGTAATTTGAGTATATTCTTTGGGCATGGTTATCTTTGTAAAATTTACACATCATGCCCATTTTATGTTATAAAGATTAAGGCTATATTAATTAGCATCCGGAAATTAGGAATAGGTAAGAAAATAAGACAACCTCTAAATATGGAGAAAAAGATGAAGTTTTTTTTAAATAGGGAAACAAGCGAGCCAATTAAAGAAGAAAAAAAGGAACTTTGCTTTTATATTCCAATCGTCGAACAAATTAGAGAGAGCGTTCCCAACTGGGATCTGGCAAAGCAAGAAAATAGAATACGCAAATTTTACAGCTCAGCAGAATCCTTACAACAGGCAGAATCAGCAAGAATAGCGCCTCCTAGCTTGTTAGCCTGCTACAAAGTTATGTTAACCGATACTGAACGACAAGAATTAACTGCTGCTAATAGTCAGAACAGTGTTTATCGCGGCTGTCTCAATTTTAATAGGACAGAAATTCTTAGCCTTATACTCTTCAAATCCGAAAATCAGCTTGAGCTGGAAAATCCCCATTATCATCACGAGACTCCTACAGATACAGCTGCATGTTGTGCTTAGGGTTTGAAACTGGGTTTTATGCTTATATCAGTCCGTAGCCTGGATGCAAATCCAGGAGCAGTGGTTTTTCTTGTTTCCAACAAGTAAATCATTGGTCTTAGCTTCTAAATCGGCAGTGGATAATTTGGCAATGTCACTTAATTCATTCACAGTTATTTCTCTGTCGTGAACAGCTTGGTGCAATTGCATCATAGGATTGATTAGTCGTTGTGTTCTAGGTCTACTTCAGGATGAGAGAAAAAGGTCGAATAGGCATTTACTTTTTCTTATTAATAGAAAATAACACAAAATAATTAGCACAATATTAAACCTTTTTGATGCCAACCATGCTCTTATTGCGCATTTTTAGTACTAACTTTAATATGACCTTAATCTTCTCCCCTTATAATCAACCTATCTGTAGCAGTTGTAGAACCGAATATTTTGCTCCTTCGTTAAAAATCACCTTAAGAATATTTGCTTTTATCATTGCTACAGCAATTTAATTTTCTCTCATCGCAGAACTCAGCGATAAAATCCATCCTCTTCTTTAATTGATAAAGGCATTGAATTCAGATTAGAATCCTCACCTACTCATGAAAAAGATGGATCGTGCTAGCATGAAGCTAAAATTTATTTTTGTTTGCTTGAGAACCAGGAGTAAACCGAGCCTAAGTTTCAGTTTTTTGAGTCTTTTAATTTTTGGATTGAATACCTCTTTTGCCGCTGCCAATTTTAGAATCGCCCCACTAGCTGGCGCAACCTTACCTAGTGAAGTACTCCTTGGAAGCACAGTTTCCGCTTATTATACTCTAAGCAATTTAACTCATTCTCCACGCTACGGTTATTCTGTGGTTGGCTTACCTCCTGGTGTGCAACAAAGCACTTCTGATCCCAGTGTTAGTAATCTTTGTACAAATCCGATAAATTTAGCCGCCTTGGAAACTTGTATTCTAAAGTTAACGATCAGCTCAGCGGTCAGATCTAACTTTGCTATCTGCCATGGTTCAAGCTGCACGACCTCTCCTCAACCGCTTGATGTATCATTAAACAGTCAGCGTTGTGATCCTGTTAAGGGTCCCATGTCCCTAATCAATGGTATTGAAGAAACCGTCTATAATTTTCAAACAGATGG
The DNA here is from genome assembly GCF_000756815.1 of Legionella massiliensis. Classification (GTDB taxonomy): domain Bacteria; phylum Pseudomonadota; class Gammaproteobacteria; order Legionellales; family Legionellaceae; genus Tatlockia; species Tatlockia massiliensis. Next base: position 1,292,789 of record NZ_CCVW01000001.1, on the reverse strand, counting down.
CTGTGCATCTGCCCCAAATGGTAATTACTCTGATGTTCCGGTACGACCCTTTATTGTAGGCAATAACAACTCTATCTTATGGTTTGCCAGCAATAGCCAGGGATACTTCAAAACGAATGGGGTTCCTCTAAGCCAGGGTGCTCAGGATATTCTTGCGCAAATGGTTCGCGCCACCGATACCAGTGGACAGTGTATTGCCTGGCTAACCAGCCCAGGTCAAGGCAATGTCAACCCCATCGAAAGTTATAACAACGAACTGTGGATGGTCGTTCCTTATACCTTAGATGGCCAGACTATCTATTCCTTAGTCCATAATGAATATCATCCTTGTACTCCACCCAGCACAGATAAAGACTGCAAGGTCAGTGTGGAGAATGAATATGGCAATTTGGTAGCAGCCCAATCTACGGATGCTGGTAACACCTTCAAACTAATACAAAGCTCTTCTGTTAATAATGTCCCAGTATTTGTTGCCCCCTATCCTTACCCAATGACTGGTATTGGTGGTATGTTTGCGCAAAGCAATATTATCAAGTGGGGTGATTATTATTACGTTCTGATCGATCAAGATCTAAAAACCATCAATTCGAGCGCCCCACCTCAAGGCGTTTGTATTTATCGCACCAACAACCTCGCGAATCCTCGGTCCTGGTTAGGCTTCGATGGAAGAGCCTATACAGTTCCTTTAGTACCGAGCTATCCCAACTCATCGACTAATCCTGCAACTTATCTTTGTAAGGCTGTTCTACCGCCCTTATACCGCTTTTCCTGGAGTTATAATGTCGTATTAAATAAATTCGTCATTATTGGCCTTGATAGCCAATTTCAATTACCGGGGAGTAATAGTCCTATAGAGGCCTTTGTTTATACCTTAGCCAACTTAGACCCAGCTACCGGAGTAATTAGTGCAGCAACCAATACCAGCGACAACATTTATAAAGAATATTTCCTGCGAGAAATTACCTGGTTTGACCAGTGGCAAGACTGTGAAACGGTGAACTGCCAAACAACGTATGGCCAGGCCTATCCAAGCGTATTGGATCCAAATAGCCCGCAAATTAGCAATACTTTTGGCCCTAATTTAATGAAGGGGGATCGTAATTTTCAGTATAGTGCCTCCCTTCCTTATCTTTACTACACCTCCCTATTTCCATTTAGCCAAAACAAGGGCCAGGATAGAAACGTAGTACGGCAAGCCTTAAAAGTGCAAAACTGCATTCCTTAAGGCCTATTATGAACAAGAAAATAAAGATCATTACAAAAGAAGCTATTTACAAGGGTTATTTGCAGCTCTACAACTACGATTTAGAAATTCCCAGTTTTGATGCTGAAAAAGAGCATATTGCTTCTAAGAAACGTGAAATAGTGCAGACCTATGATTCTGTTCTCGTGCTCGTTTATGCCCCGATGCTGGATAGTCTTGTTATGTGTCGAGAATTTCGCCCTGGCGTTTTTTTTAATGCAAGCCAAGATGATCCTTTTGTCTTCGAATGTGTTTCAGGAACAATTGACAGCAACAAAACACCGGAAGAAACAGCAAAAATTGAAGTCTATGAAGAGGCAGGGCTTAGAGTAGATTCTCTAAAACTAATTGCCCAAGCCTACAAAAGCCCAGGTATTCTTACCGAGAAAATGTATATCTACTATGCAGAAGTGAATGGAGCACCTAAGAGTGGAATACATGGTGTAGGCGACGAAGAGATTCTGACCCAAATTATTCCGCGAAAAAAGATCTACGACTTAATGGATGAAATGAAAATTGTTGATGGCGCTACCTTAATCGCATTAAATTGGTTTCGAGCCAGGCAAGAGACAGCGCCTTAGGAACTAGATGAAGGTAGGCTTGGCTTAGCGCCCCACCTCTTATCTAAGGAAAACCTTGATGCAGTGCAGCGTAATCAAGGTTTCATTTTTTAAATTCACTACTCTGTTCAAGCCGCGGGAATTCGGAATGGGGGTGACCTATTACCCCCACCTACCTTCTGTTATCTACGCTCACTCAGAAAATTAGCTACCATATCCTGGCGTAGCTGCTACAGCAGGAGCTGCCGCCCCCCTTTGTTGTTGCCAATAAAAGAACTGAGCTCTATTAGAACTAGTTGGCTTTGGTAGATTTTCTGGTTCCCATCGTTCAAATTCGCCCGGTGGTGTCAATGGGCGAGTTTTATGACTTAGATAATCATGCTCTTCTGACCCAGCGGGAAATACCGATAGTAGCATCGCTTCAATATTAACTAGACCATAAGGAACGCTATAGATTGGCTGACTCTGCTCTATAGAGCGACTTTCTTCTGCTCTTAGGGAGGCCATAATCCGCTCTTTATGGGTGAAAACAAAGTCGGCAAAATTCACTTTGACTTCAAAGTGGTAAGTGTCTGCAATCTTCTGAGCATGATACCAGCAGTCTACGGCGGGAAAAATATCGCCGCCATCAGCAACGTAGGCAGCAGCCAAGGCAACTAAAAAATCAAAGCCTTCTCGGGTTTGGAAAAATGGGTTTTTGTAATATCTATCAATGGCATACATACCAAATACCCCCTCATTACTACACTTAATTGCATGATCCAAACGATAAAAATTACTTTTCCAGCAGGCATCAGCCATTGCTCTAGCTCTCATAATTTCATTGTTGGCTTCCCCTCTAAGCTCTTCATGTATCCTTCTTAATTGGGGTTGAATTTCTGAATGAATCAGTTGGGGATTTCTATATGCCTCTGTTAATTTGCTAATTTGTTCATCAATCGCAATAAGACATTGATCTATTTTAGTTTGCATAAAAACTCCTTTTTATTATTAATTTTTAGGGATTTAATACATGAAAATGTCAGTCTCTTCCTTTTCACTGCCAATTAAATAAGGATTGTAATGATTTCTGAGTTGATGAGGGGCGATTAAGTTTAGAGTCCTGTATAGACAAGAGTACATTCCTCTAGATAGCTATTCTGCATGTGTTGCAGATATTACAAATAAGCTTAACTTAATGGCGGTGTCACGAAGACAGAATTCATCCTTTTAAATGGCCATTATCTTATTTGTTAAAGCTATCCTCTCCTTAGGAATGGCAATACAACAAGGGATTAATGCTCTTTTAGAGTAATAGGTCACCCCCATCCCGAAATTCCCCGTCTTGACCGCGGGAATTCAATACTGGAGTGGGGGCTGACCTATTAGCTTTTAGACACATTAATAATAAAAATACAGCAACATGCCTTATGTTTATAAAACAAGGAATTTATTATTGCAAGATGTTCATTCTAAATGAATAGGAAATGATTTCTAATCTTATGATTTATATGAATTACAAATCACCAAAACAGAGCGGACCAATTATTGAATAACACCATCTATACCCAGCTTAGCAGCAAGTATATTTGCAAATTGCTGACTCCAATGCAGCTCAATATCCAAGGCAAGAGCGTAGGGCAAATATTCTTCAATAATCACTGGCGTCAATTCAGGTAAACTCACCCGCTCTTCTTCTGTTGCCAACAGGAATAATTTAAAACCTTCAGCATGCTTAGTGATCCTTTGGCCTAATTTAGTCCGTTGCTTTAAAAGATAAATAAAAACCAGATTAATAACAGCAAGAATATAATATAGCAAAGTAAAGACCCAGGCCTGAGAACCAAAATAAGCTCTTGGCCCTTCCACACCAACGAGAATAAAAGTAGCAACTACCATGGTTGACATAACCAACACGTAAAACCTCTCTTTTAAAGATCGAGCCCTTGCTTTTTTCAAATACGGCATTATTAGAAAAGTAATAATGATAAGCCAAATAAACAGAGCTACTATTCCTATTAAATTTTCATCATATAGGCAATTCAAACCTAAGAGCATGCTACTGAATAAGACTCCTAAAAATCGATAACTAGAATTAGTCACAAAATATTTATCGTGATTAGCTTCCATTAATGCATCAATAAAATCTCTTTCCACTTCCGCAAAATTGGCAGAGTGTAAGTCAATATTCCTTCCTCGAGCGAATAAAGCCCGGGTTAAAGCTAGTTCATCTGATGACAGTTGGCCTTTGAAATCGGGATTTCTTATCAAGGTATAATTATTAGACAATAATTGACCCCCAACTAATTTCAAATAGTCTTTAGCAACCAAATTCAAGATAGCCGCGGTAAGAACTTTTCTGTCATATCCCATCTGGATCGCATAGCGTAACACTTGAGGAGAAACACCCTTGGGCGGTTTATATCTGGGAATGATAACTTGAGATGATTTTTTTATTCTCGATTTGCTCCAAGCATAAAAATAAAAAATAAAAATAAAAAATACCCCAGAGCCAAAAATAAGCAATACTAGATTTTTTGGTGGCTTAAAAGGCTTGCTATCGGACTTAACTACAGCTGGATATTTCTTTTCGCTAACCCTAGGGGAAAATGAATCAGCTGCGGCCATATTTTTCCATCCGATAATAAAGCCTAATTGCTGCCCTGGCTCTATTGCATCTGTTGCTTGAAAAGTAATAGCACTCTCGTGGGGATATAAACTAGCTTTATATTGAATATCATCATTAAAGGCCTCATAAGCTGTTGCATTTTGAAAAGTCTCGCTAGGCAGCTGCACATAGGTACTTGCTTTTAAAATGGGATAACTCCAACCCTTGCCAGTAACACTCCAAACTAGCTGCGTTTTATGATCATAAAAATATGGCTTAGCAACGACGCTAAAGGTTAGGGAATAGCTATAAGTTCCTTGAGCAAGAGGCTTGTTTTTATCGCCCAAATAGATGCGAACATCATCAGCTGTTGTATCTTGACTATAAGGGATAGTTGAATTGTTTAGGGTTGCAGAGATTACGTTGAGTTGGGAAAACACGATATTAGCGGATCGTTCTTCAAAGAGTAGTTTAGGAATTGCCCGATAAAGGCCCTCTGCATTTTCTAGGCCATCAGTGGTCAGAGTAATTTTGTCTTGGACTACCATCAGGTTATCTGGCTTGAAACTAATTATCTCATCATAGGAATTAATCACTGTGTTGGCCCATAAAATGGAGCAATAGAATTGGGCCAAAATAAAGAGATAGCAGGCGTAGCGTTTTAACATGGTAGTTCTGATTAAAACGCTACCTTTGGCACTTCCTTTTCCGCGTCAGAATCTAAGGCAAAAAACTCTCTTGAGTTAAACTTACAAAAACTAGCAATAATATTGTTAGGTATAGACTGAATCTTTGTATTGTAGTCACGAACAGTACCATTGTAGTATCGACGCGCATTTTGAATATATTCTTCAAGCTCACTAAGGTTTTTCTGTAGATCGAGAAAACCCTCATTCGCTTTTAGCTCAGGATAATGTTCGGCAACAGCAAAAATTTTCCCAAGACCAAGTCCTAATGCTGATTCCGCCGCTGCTTTTTCCTCAATAGAATTGGCTTTAATTGCATTTTGACGTAGGGCAACTACTGATTTCAGAATATCGCCTTCATACTCTTTATAGCCCTTAACACTTTCAATTAGATTAGGTATTAAATTATGGCGGCGCTTTAATTGTACATTGATATCACTCCACGCAGCATTTACCTGGTTTTGCAAGCGGATAATGCCGTTATAAGCAAAGACAAACCAAAGAACTGGAATGATGATAACCACTAATAATATGATGCTTAAGATAATTAACATAAACGGCCTCAAAGTGTTTTGACATTGTATAGGACAAAAAATAAAAATCCTCATTCCGAATCCCCGCGGCTTGACCGCGGGGTCTATATAGCTAGACCAACGAGCGATCCCGCGGTCAAGCCGCGGGAATTCGAATTTTTTGAGGATTAGATATTTTGTCCCCTACAAAAGAAATTTATTTAAACTAAGTATAGGTTATGATGAATCATAAGATACAAAGGACTTTTTATGAATAGTAACGAATTTAAATCATTTTAATGGTCTATGAATACCGCTCCTTCTCTCTCGCTGCAAAGCGATTGTTTGTAACTCAATCGACTATTTCTAAACGTATCGCTAAGTTAGAAAATGAATTTAAAACAAAATTATTTGAGACAAGAGGAGGAAGAATATTCCCAACTATTGAAGGACAGCTACTTGCCCCTTCAATCAGACTCCTTTTACATACTATGCATAATGCTGCTGATAATATAAAAAATCCCGAGCTTGCAGAAATACCTGTTTTTCTAGGTACCTCGCTTTATCCATCCTTGCGTTTTTTACCTCATTTTTTTCACTACCTATCTGAGAAAAAAGACAATTTTCCGAGATTTCATATAAAGCAAATAGCTAGACCGGACATTCTGCAAATACTCTCTAATGGAATCATTGATCTAGCTATAACAACTCAATCCTTTAACATTGACAAGGGCTTTATCCACCATCCACTTATAGAGGAAAAACTGGTAATAGCTGTTTCTCCTAAGCATCCCTTAGCTAATGAAAAAAATATTGATATAAAATTGCTATCTAATTATTCCTGCATCTTACCCGAGCAAGGTTTTACAATCCGTGATTCCCTAGAGCAAGTTTTTTATAAAAAAGATTTACCTCTTCTCATTAACCATGAATTATCTTCTTTAGATTCAATTGCACAATTAGTGAAAATCGGATTAGATTGGAGTGTATTGCCTAAGCAGTATTGTGACCAGGGATTAACAGGATTAACGGTAAAGGGATTCTCTGAAAAAATAACCATATCTTGCTACTATCATGAAGAGCGCGCGGACTCTAAAATAATTAAGTATTCAGAGCAATTGCTTAAAGAATCAATAGGTTATTTTAAGAGTTAGTAATAATTGTAGGCTGGGCTGATAAGCCAGCCGACTGATGATTAACTCATTCGAGATGGATTCAGTGAAGAAACTGCATCAGATACCCTTTGAGCAGCTCTGCTGAAAAACCCCAAGTTGAGTGTTGCATATTCAGCCGTCGCTTTTTGCCGACTTGCAGGTATATCAAAGATACCTCTACCGAAGGAAATCTCTTGTTGCTGGAACTTGGTATAGATAGTTGATTAGCCTTAAGTTTTACCGCAAATATCACTGGCATAGTATCTGGGTCAGTCATATTCCCAGAATATACATGCGAAGCCTGCTGCATATGTTTTGCTTCTTCTAAGGTACGATATACATCAACCTTGTTACCTCTTGCTGGTGTTGCATTTATTATCTCCTGTTGGGGGACGTTTCTAGCTTTTGAATAATAAATACCAAATAAATCACGTGTAGTAGTTTCAACTGACTTACCGAGAATAAAATAAACTCCATCAGCAAAGATACCCTGTAAATCTTGGCGTTTTTCTTTCTCATCTTTAACCAGAGTTTCGAAAGATTTATTAACGCTGGCAGCATTTAATAAGTTGTGATCTTTCTGCAAATCTGCGTGACTAAAGGCAAAGTTGTTATGTAGTCACGCAAATTTACCGAAAAGTCACATATAACCATTTAATTTTATTTATGCTTTTTTGAAACGACCATTTTTGTCATTTATTCCACAGAACCCCTTTTAGGTTAAATCTCACTTTTTTGTGCTTTGGAAAAGATTGGTAAATTCATGTGGTTAAAGCAAGACCAGCTAAAATGGTAATTTGCTGGCCGAAACCCTTATTATTCTAAAAAGAACTTTTCCCTATTCCAAATTATCCGAAACCTCTAAGAATGCATTAATTTTAAATAGCTACCATGGTCTTTGAATTTAATAAACGGAGCACACCATGCCACAAACAAATAGTCAAACCCAAACTGAAACTGAAGAAGTTAAAGTTAGCTATTCCGATATACCCGTTGGAGCGCAAAAAGTAATTTTTTCTTTTCTTGATAATAAAAACTTATTAAATGCTGCCAGTATTAATAAAACCTCCGCAGCTCTAGTTAAAGAAGAGAAAGAAAATCGCCAAGATTTACAGGGTATCTTTGCTGATGGAGTTTATTTTATTCTCGGTAAGTCAGTTGAAACTACTACACGTGATTTATTTAGTATTTATTATTTAAAAGCTAGAAACGTCCCCCAACTGGAGATAATAAATGCAACACCAGCAAGAGGTAGCAAGGTTGATGTATATCGTACCTTAGAAGAAGCAAAACATAAGCAAAATGCTTCGCATGCAGATTCTGGGGATATGACCAGTCCAAATACTATGCGAGTGATTTTTGCGGTAAAACTTAAAGACAATGAAGCCATCTATACTAAGTTCCAGCAAAAAGAGGTTTCCTACAGTAGAGGTATCTTTGATATTCCTGCAAATCGGCAAACAGCGATGGTTGAATATGCAACACTAAACATTGATTCCTTCGAGGTTATTAGCGCTCACTTTGGCGGTCGAGAAGTTAACATGCAAGCTAGCCAATCCTCTGCTTTAGGGTTTTTCAACAGGGCTGCTCAAAGGGTATCTGATGCGGTTTCTTCACTGAATCCATCTTCATTTAATCTATCTCGAATGAGTTAATCATCAGTAGGCTGGCTTATCAGCCCAGCCTACAATTATTACTAACTCTTAAAATAACCTATTGACTCTTTAAGTAATTGCTCTGAATACTTAATTATTTTAGAGTCCTCGCGCTCTTCATGATAGTAGCAAGATATGGTTATTTTTTCAGAGAACCCCTTTATCTCCCCCTCTAATAACGCGATTTATAGCTCCATCAACCAGCCCAATGTCGCGTGATGGAGCCATAGAAAGAGTTGCCTTTTGAATATCACAAACTAGCTCGGCTAAAGCTTTTATATTCTTGGCATCCATTTTCTGAATTCGCTTTAAAGAGGCATTGAATTTTTCTTTACTGGCAAATTTAACGACTTCTGGTTCTAATAATTCGTGTATTTCCAGCAAGGACATGGCCGCTTACCCTACACCGTGTATGCCCATGCTAATGAACACATTATACCCCATGAGTCTCTATGCGCAGGGAATCCCTGTCAGCTGGCTTGCGGGGGAACGCTCTACCGCATTACTCCAGGCATTCTTATCAACATCAAAGGTCAGAATCTGGCTTCGGTGAATAAATACTGGCTTGAGAAATTGCGCTGTGCCTTATGCAATGAAGTATTCTCTGCAACTATTCCTAAGCAGGTCAGTAAAGAAAAATATCATCCAAGCTTCAAAGCCATGTTGGCCATACAAAAATATTATATGGCAATGCCCTTTCATCGCCAGGACTACTTCCGATCACTGCTTGGCTTTCCTATTGCAGCATCGACTCAATGGCAATTGATGGAAGAACTCGCTTCCTGTGCGCTATTGGTATCCCCTGCCTTAGAAAAAATGGCTGCTAATGGTTCCTTAATTCACAATGATGATACAGTTGTTCGCATCGTCGGTGTCATCGACAACAACAGACAAAATCCAGGCCAAAAGAGAACAGGTATGTATACCACCAGTATTCTTGCCCAAAATGGTGCCCATAAAATCTTTTATAATAGCAAGCGCCATTCCGGTGAAAACATGGCGGGCTTGCTCAATAAGGACGAGTTATCCAGATGTGTGATGCATTGAGCCATAACCTTTCTGCAAATCATGACACGATTGTTTGCAACTGCTTATCGCATGGTTTTCGTAAATTTGAAGAGCTAGAAGCCTTTTATCCCGAGCACTGCAAGACCCTCATGGAGTATTTATCGACTCCGTTTAAGGTTGATGAAAAATCAAAGCAATTAGGCCACAATGAGCAGCAGCGTTTGCTTTATCACCAAACACATAGCCAACCTTCCATGCTGAAAGCCAAAGCCTATATGTAAGACCTGCTTTCCACCAAGCAAATGGTATTCTCCATTTGTTAAATTCAAATACCATGGTGCCCATTTAGGATTAATGCATTCTTAGGGTTTTAGGATAGTTAGGAATAGGGAAAAGTCCTTTTTAGAAGACTCAGATTCTGAGGTTATTAAACCAAACTCACTTTCTGGATTCTTTGAGAAGACAGAGGGCAGCAGTTTGCAATCACCTCTGACAATTCCCTGATGGAAATCGGTTCAAATAGTTGTGCAGCCGGTAAATCAATTGCAAATTTATCTTTAATTTCAATCAAGATTTTGATGATATTTAAAGAAGTTGCCCCAAGATCAAAGATATTTTTGTGCGTACTAACCTCATCCAACTCTAAGACATTGACAATAATATCGACTAACTTCTTTTCATTGGCTGTTCTTGGATGCACATGGATTTGCTCATCAACTGGCATGTAATGATGATTTGCTAATAAGGCCGTTTTATTAATTTTTCCATTTAAAGTAAAGGGAAAATCAGCAATAAAAAACAGCTGTGAGGGAACCATATATTTCGGTAATTGCGTTTTTAACCATTGCAAAATAGCTTGAGTATCAGGATGATTCTGATAATCAAAGGGCTCAATATAAGCAAGCAACTTAGATCTGCTTTGCTCATCGACAAGCACCACACAGTTTTTTACCTCTGGATGACGCAGTAAAACCGCTTCAATTTCTCCTAGTTCAACACGAAATCCACGAATTTTTACCTGGTTGTCCTCTCTACCAATATATAACAAATCGCCATTGGCTAAGCGTTTAACAAGATCACCCGATTTATATAGTTTTTCGCCCATAACAAAGGGGTTGGCAATCATTTTTTCCTGAGTGAGGTCTGGTTGATTAATATACTCCCGGGCTAAAGAACAGCCACCAATATACAACTCACCAATTATTCCAGTAGGTAAAGGCCTTAATTCCTTGCTTAAAACATGAAGATCGACATTATCGATCGCTTGGCCAATTGGCGGATTATAATTCCAACTTAGGGGATCTTCACTTAAGGTATGAGCACTCACCACATGGGTTTCTGAGGGCCCATATTGATTTGTCAAACGTATATGTTTGTATTTAATGAAAAATTCTCTAATCTGATCATCAACAATTAATTTTTCACCAGCGACAATAATTTCTTTTAGGGCATCCAAAGAATAATCGAATAAAAGGCCTTCCTTAGCGAAATAGCACAAAATTGCCGTAGGGAGGAAAATTTGATTGATCTGCTCTCGCGAAATATAACTTAGAAAATTATTCATCGAGTATTTCATGCAATTTGGAATCACAGCTAATTCCCTGGCACTTAATAGGGTATAAAAAATTTCTTGAACAGAGACATCAAAGCCTAAAGAGGCAAACTGTGTCACTTTTTCAATCTGCGCAAACCAAGGATTTTTCATTTGCCATTGGGCAAGATTGCTAATCGTTTTATGCTCTAAAGCAATACCTTTGGGTATTCCAGTAGTTCCAGAGGTATAAATAATATAAGCAAGATCGCTATTATTATTGCCAACTAAGGTTTGCTGATCAGAAAAACGATCAAATTGAATCTCATCGATCGAAACTAGATGAAGCGGATGCAGGCAGAGTGCAGAAAGCGCTTTCATTCTCAAAAAGTGAGTATTTTGCGTGAGCATGAATGGGGTTTGGCTATGATTAAGAATTTGCGTGATTCTTGCTTCGGGATACTCTGAATCAATGGGCAAATAGACACAGTTTGCCTTCAAAATGGCTAGTATAGAGATAATCGCATCAACACTGCGTTCCATGCATACAGCAATAAGGGTTTGCGGCCTAAGTTTTTGCGCGATAAGAAAATTAGCTAGTTGGTTTGATTGCTTATCAAGCTCGCAATAACTGAGCTGACGCCCCTGATCCTTCACCGCGATTTTTGCAGCAAATTGGGTAGCTATAGCAGCAAAAAGCTCTGGAATTGATTGTTGATCAAGATTCTGAGTTTCCTTTTGTTGACAAGACAAAGGGCTAGCCCCCATATCAAAGAGTGATAAATCATAAATACCGCATTGAGGATTTTTTAAGGCATTTTTTAGAAGATTGTTGAAATGCTGCAGGAACATTTCGATTGTTTCTGAATTAAACAAATCAGAATTATATTCAATAATTAAATGCAACCCTGAGTGACTCAGCTGATAGAAAAATACTAAGTCATAACCTGCACTACCAAGATGTAAGGGATAGGATTGAATTGAAATATTGTCCAAAAAAAACGTCCCAAAATTATCAGCTAGCTCAATTAACAAGATTTGAACAGCTGGATGCCGGCTTCTATCCATCGCTAATTTGAGTAAGTCTATTAGCCGTTCAAAGGGCAATTGATAATGAGTTAAGGCGTCATTGACTGTTCTAGTATTTGTTTTTAATAGGTCAATAAAGGATACGTTTTGGCTTAAATCCATCCGCAATACAAAGAGCCCGCCCACTGGACCAATTCTATTTTCGCTTGATTCCTGTTGGCTAATTGAGTTGGGACAACCAATCACCAGATCGTTTTGCACACAATATCGCGAAAGTAAAACGCCTAAAATACTTAAGAGGAATGCATACTGACTGGTTTTTGTTTTACAAACGATTTCTTTCATTGTTTCAGCAAGCTCGTTTGGCAAAGTTAATTGCATAAGCTTGCTGTTAAAGGATAATTCACTTGGCCTTGGATAATCAGTAGGGAAATCCACGGGGATAAGATTAGCGAGTTGGTTCAGCCAATAGTTTTTTTCTAAGTCATATTTTGGCGATTGATAAAAGGCTAATAGCTGCTCTTTTTGCCGTTGAGAATAACTCAGGTATTGGGTCGGAAACTCTAAAACCGTGGTTTCATATTTTAGGCAATGCAGTTTATAAAAAAATGACATTTCATTTAGAAAGACAGCTAGACTACAACCATCAATAATCAGGTGATGAATACAGATTAAAAATAAGTATTCTCTCTCATTTAAGGGGTAGAGCCTCAGTTTAAACAAAGGCCATTTTTCTAGTTCAATGGGTTGTTCTGCTTGGTTTTTTAAAAATTCATAGGCTATCGAAAAATCTATAATGCCATTCGGGTCAGGTCGAATAATTGCTAATTCAAAATCTTGCTCAGTTAACAAGACCTGTTTTGGCTCCTCACCATCATGAATGAAAATTGTTCTTAAAATACTATGGCGTTTAATCACCTCATTGACCGCGAGATTCAAGGCAGCAATGTTTAAGTGACCCTTAAGGTGAAAAATCGTACTTATATTATAGGCAGCATGATTTGGAAATAAGGCTTCAAACAGCCAGATGCCATGCTGTTCTAGTGATAATGAGGCTGCAATTTGCTTATTATCTAACTCCTTGAAAGAACTAGTTTGTTCTGAAGAAAGTTCCGCTGGGTTTAACTGAGAACCTTCCAAAGAACTGTCAATAAAATCAGCCAAGGCTTCAATGGTCGAATGTTTATAGAACAGATCGATAGTCAGGCTCAAGCCAAAAATACTTTCAATTTGGTTCAAAATGGATAAGGCAATAAGCGAATGGCCACCGATATCATGAAAAGAATAATGGATGCTAATGTCTTGATGTCTAAATTTAAACGCCTTAGTCCATATCTTAGCTAAACGCTGTTCCGTCAGACTTATCGGTGCAACATAGTCTGAATGATTGCGCAGATGATTGGTCAGGGGTTCAGGTAAGGCCTTGCGATTCAGTTTATTGTTGTCAGTCAGGGGGATTTCATGCAGTTCAACAATAAAATTGGGAATCAGGTATTCAGGAAGTGAAAGCCGCAGGAAACTTAAGATTTCTGTGCTAGAGAGTTCTTTGGCTTTATCATGCGGGACAATATAAGCGATGAGATCATTGTCCTCAGATAATACCGGCTTAGCCACCACAACTGCTTGTTTAATTTTATAAAATTGCAGTAAATGATATTCAATCTCCCCAGGTTCAATACGAATGCCCCGCACTTTCACCTGATTATCACAGCGGGATAAAAACTCAAACTCGCCATTATCTAATTGGCGGCAACGATCACCTGTGCGATACACGCGTATCCTTTCACCATTAGGAAGTTCTAGCTTGATAAACTTATCACGGTTTAACTCATCACGATTTAAATAACCTTGGGCTAACCCCTTACCTGCGATACCTAATTCACCCGCCAGTCCCGGCGCTTGCAGTTGGCCTTCGTCATCTAAGACATAGATTGCCACGCCATTGAAGGGGAGACCTATTGTGATTTTTTGACAGTCAGGATTTATTCTTGCATAACTAGCCCAGACTGTTGCCTCAGCCGGCCCATAGACATTCCATAATTCCCTAACACGACAAGCTAAATCCTTTGCTAATTGCAAACTTAAGGCCTCGCCCCCTGTTAGGGCTTTCAGTGAAGAAGCCCCTTTCCAATCCGCATCTAATAATAGGCGCCAAGTCGCAGGTGTTGCCTGCATAAATGAAACCTTATGCTGATTGATAAGCTTAATTAATTTATGGCTATTCTTTGTCTCTGTCTCAGTTGCGATCACTAGCGATGCACCTAGGCAGAGCGGTATAAAAATATCCGATACGCTCACATCGAAACAGAGAGGAATAACCATCAGGTGACTGTCATTAGACGAAAGACGAAAGACCCTGGCCATTTCCTTAATAATATTAATAACGCTCGAATGGCTCACTTGAACGCCTTTGGGCTGACCAGTAGAACCTGAGGTATAAATAATGTAGGCGAGGGGATCAGAGGCCTCATTGTTTACTGGGTATTTCTGACCCTTGGCTATTAGCGTTTTTTCGATGGCAAGGATATCGCAGGCACTATCTTGAATAGTGCTTTTAAGATGAGCGCTAAGACTATCTTGGCTAAGAAGAAAGGCGCATCGACTATCCTGCAAAATATAGTTGATTCGTTCCGAGGGGAAATTGGGATCAATCGGAACATAGGGTGAGCCTGCTTTCATAATGCCTAAGATGCCGACTACCATATTAAAATGACGTTCGGTGCAAATGCCAATAGGCGCTCCAGCTGGGATTTTTAATTGACTTAAATAAGAGGCAAGGCGATCAGATAATTGATCAAGTTCGCCATAGCTTAGGCTTTCCTGCTCACAGTACAAAGCAATTTTATTAGGATTTTCATGGACCTGCTGTTGAAACCATTGCTGCATCAACATAGCTTGAGTTTCTATAATCATGACCATTTTCCCCAAAAGGATTTTGACATAGATGGAATTACCAATTTGAATCTAAAAAATCAGAACGTAGGCTGGGCTGTTAAGCCCAGCATTTGTTGTAATGCCCAGGAGAGTACTGGGCTCACGGCCATTAAGTTAAGAAAGGTTTTGTCATTCCCGCGAAGGCGGGAAACTATTTCTAGCTAAGCACAGTGCCAATGTAGAGATGGTTTCCCGCCTTCGCGGGAATGACGAATGCCCTTAACTTAACGGCAGTGAGTGCTCGGCTTAACAGCCCAACACTCTCCAGGAGCCTGGCCCTTTTTAGGTTGCAATACCCAGCCAAAATAAAACCTCTCTAATATCCATTAAATCAGCTATTGACTTCTTCATAGGCGTAGGAATTAATTTGACAATTGTTGGCGTTGCGTTAATCCCATTTTTCATAGCAATTTCGGGCTCATCGAGCACATCAATAATTTCTATAAGCGCGTCATTTTTTAAGTAGGTTTCTTCAATTTCTTTCAAATTAGTAATTGCTTTTTTAGATCTTAAATTTTGCCCTGCAATATAAAGTTGCAAATGATACTTCATGGTTTTTCCTTAAACTGCAGGTTGATTGCAAACAAACATGGCTACTTCAATAATTTCCTCAGCGCCGACAGGTTTATTGAGTAGTTCAAATCCAATACCTACGGTTGAAAGTGGTTTGAGCTCAGCAAAATATTCCGGGTGAAAGGCAGTAACAATATAAACAGTCAAATCGGGATGGGTTTCTCTGATTTTTTTTAAGGTTTCCACCCCATTCATTCCTGGCATTTTTAAATCAAGAAAGACTAACTGATAATTGCCAGTTTTAATCTTGTTTATACCGATTTCTCCTGACTCAGCAACCTCTATATTGAAATCAGTTTCTTCTAGTGCATAAACAAACGATTTACGAATTGCCTGATCATCATCAATTGCTAAAATAGCTTTGTTCATTATCTAACTCCTGTTGATTAGTCTTAGTGTTCATAGGCAATAAAATTGTAAAGGTCGTACCTCTACCAGGCAGACTTTCACAAGATAATTCACCCTCTAAATTTTCAATGATTTTTTTACAAATGGGCAAACCAAGTCCTGTTCCTTTATTCGGCGGTTTGGTAGTAAAGAAAAATTCAAATATTTTACTTAAATTGTCCTGAGGTATACCAACTCCACTATCTTTTATTTGAATGAAGATCCTGTCATTTTTTATCTCAGCGGATAACTCAATATTTCTCAGAGGAGCAGTCTCGAGAGCATCAATCGCATTGGAAACAATATTAATAAGAACTTGCATGAGCGAATTACTATGCGTTCTTAAAGAAAGATTGGACTCGATCACTGCTGAGATAGCTATATTGTGTTGGCGAATACGATAGGCTAACAAGGAAATAACCCGGTCAAATAATTCCTCAATCGAGACTAAATTTCGTGACTCTGGCTTATCATGATCTTGATGCGAAAAGGATAAAAGGTTTTTTAAAATATCCGCGCAACGTTTAATTTCGTGTTCAGCCTCAGTGAGCACTTTAAAACGTTTGTCCTCTTGCTGAGTATGGGTGCGGCAATATTGTACAAAGTTTAAAATCCCCATCATGGGATTATTAAGCTCGTGAGCAATCCCCGCTGCAAACTGGCCAAGAGTACTCATTTTCTCATTTTGGATCATGAGGTGGACGGAGTTTTTTAATTCTTTATGCGCAGCCTCTAATTCTTTTACGAGCTCCTCAAGATCCCGTTTTTGTCGCAGCTCTAAAAATACATGTACCTTAGATTTTAAAATCGTTGGGTTAACTGGTTTGAGAAGATAATCGACAGCACCTAAGTTATAACCACGTATGATATGGCAATCTTCTTTACTCAAAGCCGTAAGAAAGATAATAGGAATATGCTTGGTTCCTTCATTTTCTCGGATGAGTTCAGCTAGTTCGAAGCCATCCATATCGGGCATTTGCACGTCTAATAATATTAAACAAAATTGATGTCTTAGTATTAAGGCTAAAGCATCATTACCGCAGGTTGCGGTGACGAGGTTGGCGGCCAAGCTATGCAGGATTGTCTTCATAGCAAATAAATTTTTATCGTTGTCATCAACAATTAAAATTTTTGGCAGTTCTTTTTGAAGTGAAGCTAGAGTATTCAAATCATTCTCCAATAGTATTTGAATTAGGTATGCCTCTTTTACGATAAATCTTTAAATCCTTTTCAACCTCCTCATACTGATGTTTTGTAGCTAAAAACTGAATGGATTCTTTAGTGCCAAGACATAGAAATCCTCTGTAAATTAAACTATCGGTAAATAAGTTAATAACCCGCTCTTGTAATGGACGATTAAAATAAATCAAAACATTACGGCAGAGTAATAAATGTATTTCACCAAACACCCCATCACAGACCAAATTATGATAAGAAAAAATCATGTTTTTCTTTAAAAAACTCTTCATAACTAGTGTTTGATTTTTAATATCATAATAATCAGAAAAGCCACTCTTTCCACCAGCTTCTTTGTATGACTTCTCGTGAAGTTCAAGCTGTCCTAAATCAAAAACTCCAGCACTGGCATGACCTAGAGATTCCTTATTAAAATCAGTAGCATAAAAATGCGTTTTACTTAAAAACCCTTCTTCATACAATAAAATAGCTAGCGAATAAACTTCTTCGCCAGTAGCGCAACCAGCGACCCATACTCGAATAAAGGGATAGGTTTTTAGTACGGGAACAATTGTTTTTCTAATCGCTAAAAAGACCTCAGGATCACGAAAAAAACTAGTGACGGTGACTGAGAAATCATTTAATAACTGCTCAAAGAAACTGACATCGTGGATCAGCTTAGTTTGTAAGTCAGAAATATATTTTAAGCCAGATAACTTTAAGCGATGGAGAATGCGCCTTTCGAGAAAGGTCGTCGCATAAAGACTAAGATCGAAACCATAACATTTCTTCATGGCTTCCAACAAAAGCTCAATCTCGATATTTTGTTTAAGATTCATAAGCTCTTCTTATTTTGGGTAATAGCGAATGAAAGCTGTGTATTTTATCCCTCTCCCCCACGCTCACTATCATTAAGTTAAGGGCATTTGTCATTCCCGCGAAGGCGGGAAACCATCTCCACATTGTTACTGTGCTTAACTAGAAATAGTTTCCCGCCTTCGCGGGAATGACAAAATCTCCCTTAACTTAACGGTAGTGTCCCCCACGCTACGCGCGGTGGAGAGGGGAACCTATGGTTTTAAACAGCATCCTCAGTTGTTAACTCCGCCGCAACACCCTGCTCTGCACCCGCCTCTTTAAATAGCCAAACCTTAATCAGATTGACCAGCTTTTCCATATCAATAGGTTTGGTTAAATAATCATTAGCCCCGGCATTCAAACAAGCGACCCTATCCTCCAACATCGCTTTGGCTGTTAAAGCAATAATGGGTAATTTTTGGAATCTCTCTTGTTTGCGTAAATAGGTCATCGCTTCAAAACCGTTCATAATCGGCATCATAATATCCATAAGGACTATCTCAATATCGAATTCCTGTTCCAGTTTTTCGATAGCATGCTTGCCATTTTCAGCGATAATCACCTTTAGCCCATGCTTCGTTAAGGCGCTCGATAAGGCAAAGGCATTACGCATATCATCGTCAACAAGTAAAATTTTACGATTTTTAAGGACAACCTCAGCAGCATGAAGTAGCTGGACTGTTTTCTGATTCGCTGGAAGATTAGCTTGCATGCTATGCAAGAATAGCTGCGTTTCATCTAATAAACGCTCTGCGGAGTTAACACCCTTAATGACAATACTATTCGAATATTCCTTAAGTAATTTATGCTCTTTTGAGGATAAATCTCGTCCGGTATAGATAATGACGGGAGGAATGACGATTTGTTTCTCGTCACTCAGCTTTTTCATTAAATTAAAACCAGTGGTGTCAGGTAAATTTAAATCAAGAATGATTAAATCAAACTGATTCGCTTTGAGTTGCATCTCAGCTTCTTGACCTGTTTGCGCCGTGGTAATAATCACATTTTCATTGCGAATGACAGAGGCAATAGCAATTTGACTTTCGTGATTATCCTCAACAATAAGAACCTTTGCTTTAATATCTCCAGTTTTTTGAGCTGGCGGAGACGTTTTTACCTGATGATTAACCGTATTCAAATCACGTATAAATTCTTTCTCATTGGAAAAACCCTCTACTTTACAAGGGAGATAAAGCGTAAACGTTGAGCCTTCACCCGTTTTTGAGCGAATGTGAAGCTCTCCTCCTAAAAGTTTTGCTAGTTGTCTTGATATAGTTAAACCTAAACCAGTGCCACCATATTTACGGCTAGTTGAGCCATCTGCCTGCTGAAAGGCCTCAAAAATTTCGCGCTGTTTATCTTCTGGAATACCAATACCTGTATCAACAACAGACAAGGCAAAGAATTCCTCAGAGGATTTTCTTTGCAGTGGCATCAATTCTGCCGATGCCTTTTCAATAGCTAAGGTAACGGAACCTTTGGAGGTAAATTTAAAAGCATTCGATAACAGATTCTTCAAAATCTGCTCAGTCCTTAAGGAATCGGAGAATATAGTGCGCGGGCAATTGGGCGAAATATTGGTTTTAAATTGAAGGTCTTTATTTTTTGCCAGAGGACTAAATTGTCGCTCCAAGTTAGATACAAGATCGTTTAGGGCAAAGGGTTCGATATGGATATCTAATTTACCTGCTTCAACCTTTGATAAATCGAGAATGTCATTAATTAAGGTTAATAAATCAATACCCCCCTCGTGGATTATCTTAGCTGCCTCTAGTTGATGTGGCGTGAGATTTTGTTCTTCATTCTCCGCCAGCTCTTTAGCTAAAATTAATAGACTATTTAAGGGGGTGCGTAACTCATGGGACATATTGGCTAAAAATTCAGATTTATATTTACTAGCAATTTCTAATTCCTTAGCCCTTCGTTCTAAGGCTTGCTTGGTAATTTCAATTTCCTTATTTTTACTTTCAATATCGTTTTTTTGTAGTTCTAAATCCTTGGTTCTATCAGCAAGTTCTTCATTGGAAACTCTCAGTTCTTCAGTTTGTAATTTAAGCCCTTGCTGGGTTCTTTCTAGCTCTCTGGTTTTTTCTTCTAACTCTTCATTGGAGGAACGCAGCTCTTCCTGTTGTGCCTGTGTCTCTTCGAGCAACGCTTGTAAACGAGATCTTGCGCTAGCCGAATTCAGGCTAATCGCAATATTTTCCGAGGCACTTTGCAAGAATGACAGGTGATCGTCAGTAAAAAGATCAAGGGTACCGATCTCCAAAACAGCAATTAACTGTTTTTCAAAAATAATAGGGATAACCATAATCATCCGGGGAGCGGTTTCACCAAGACCGGAGGTAATTTTTATGTAGTCCTCAGGAATATTAGAAATAACTATCGCTTTCTTTTCTCGTGCACATTGCCCTACTAAACCTTCTCCAAGCTCAAAAATATTGGAGATATTTTTTCGTTTGGTATAAGCATAGCTTGCGACAAGCTCTAACTTGTTCTTGTTTAAAAGATAAAAAGCCCCAATGTGTACATTGACCAATTCAGACAGTTTATTAAGCAGATTACTGGCAAGCTCTTCGATATTTAGCTCACCACGCATGACATTGAATAACTCCGATAAACTGGTTTTAAGCGTGTTTTGCCTATCTAAATTGGTAATCGCAGCTTCCATTTCCTTGCGAGATTTTTCAATTAAATATTTCTGTTCTGAAATGTCAGTAGAAAATTTAACGACTTTAAATGGTCGATTCACTAAATCAAGAATCGGGTTATAGGAAGATTGCATCCAAACTTCTTTGCCATTTTTGCCGATTAGCTTAAATTCGCCTGCTTCAAACTGTCCGCGGTTAAGTTTATCCCAGAACGCTTTATAGTCCTGACTATCCCGATGTTCAGCACTTACAAAAAGATTATGATGCTTCCCTTGTATTTCGCTAATACTGTAGTTCATCACATTCAGAAAATTTTCGTTAGCACTAATGATGCTGCCATCCATATTAAATTCAACGAGACATTGAACCTTTCCTAAGGCTTCAAGATACCAGCCTGCTGTACTTTGCTGGCTAAATACTTCAGATACAATCGCTAAGTCTAACTTGATTAAACGGGTAAAGGCTGAAACAGTGGCTTTAATTTGTGCTTTGGGAAGACCCGATTCTTGGATATGGCTTAGCCACCATTCTGCTGAAAAACTAATTGCAGAAATATGGACAACCAGGGGTAGCTTAATCTTTGCATGAACTTCGCCAATTCGATGCCGGCCTTTTAAGAATTTTTCATTAATCTCAGCATTAAAAAATTCGGCCCAGTAGAATTGTTGTTGATTTTTGACACGATCACGAACGGACTTATCAGAAAAAAATTGATTGTATTCCTCTAAGGTTTCCATCCAATTGTAGAATTCATCTAGAAATTGCTTGATAGCACCTTCTTCTTGAACTTTTTCACCATATTGCCTAAGGGCAATTAAGTCAGCTTCTTTGATTTCAAAACGTTTTTTGATAGCTATTGGATCTAAAAGAATACTCATTGGTGTTTCCCTCACAGTCCATTCCTTAAAAATAGGTAATAGGTCACTCCCCCTTTGCCTACATTCCGTCATCCTGAGCGCAGCGAAGGATCTCCTGGATGAGGGGATGAGGCACTGTGCTAATCCCGGAGATCCTTCGCTGGCTCTGGATGACGGGTTATCTTAGGGTGAAGGGGGGGCTATTACAAAAATAGTGGCTAGATGAATATCACCTTTGTATGAGACAAAAATTAAAGATCCTCTTAGATATCTCAAATCCCCGCGGCTTGACCCGCGGGAGTTCGAATTTTTTTGAGATTGCTTTCTTTGCCTCGTATAAGGGTATATCTCAGCCAAACTTACCCCTGCGACAATGGGGCACATTATCAAAATAGCGTACCAAAAGCTAGGAAAATTTACTTTTTTTGCTATTTATAAATATTTGTTTTTATTGATTTACAGGGGTTGTTGGGCAAAAAAATTCCAAAATCCAAAGCGCTAACTAAATTCTGCTAGCTGATTCCATAAAAAAAACCTTGAGATCCCAAAATCTTTTTCTCTACATGCCTAGTGAAACTCATCGATACTAAAATTTCTTGAAAGCTCAGGAAATAGAGGAAAACCTTTGTTTTGTTGATAAATTAACCAGCAAATGCAGTATAGCTTATTTGAAATTACTACCTATCGTTAAGTGAGTTGCTTGTGTTGTGTTCAAAGCCTGTATCTCTTGCTTAAAGCGGTCTGAGACATAGCCAGAAGAAGTATATAAATTTTGCTGCTGATAAGAATCAATTAATTTCTTGATTGGCTGCCCCCTTACTAGGGAATCCAATTTACCATTTGATAAGGCACCTTGATGTGGTGCTAAGGTATCGAAAGTTTTATTACCAAGTAATACTTGAATTAAAGCCTTTGCTGCTTGAATTTTTTCATCTTGAGAATACCCAAAGTTAAACTCTTTCCCGAAAATCTCAAAACTGGTTGTATATTCTTTTTGAAACGAACGTTCTGATATATACCTACTTAACCCGGTAGTAAGTGCCTCGTTTTTTACTGATGTCTGGTAGTTTGTTTTACAAAATTCTGTTAGGTCTAAATGAAAATTTGGAATAGAGTATTCATGTAGCAAAGAACCCCTCACTTGGGGGCAAATATCAGGAAGAACTTTGAACCAGCAGCCCTCATCAGCCCATCGGGCACCCTCTCCCCATGTCTGGGGAAAAGGGGAAAATGAGACTAGTTCTTTGAGAGGAAAACTGAATGAAAAGAATAATTCTTAGTTTGTGTTTTTTAACCCTACAACCTTGTTATGCGCATACACCACAGAAAAGTTCAGTTAATTTTTCGCCTGGTATTGGTACACCGATCACAACCAGTACTACGGGTACTTTAGAGAAAAGTAGTTGGTCAATCAATCAAAGAACTGAGTACTACCGAACTCGGTTATTATCGGTGAATACTTAGCTAAAAGCCAAACCAATCACATTAAGGATCCAAATAGCGGTGGTAATTCTATCTATTTACAGCCTGGCTTAAGATTAAATATGGGTAATAATATTTCTGCCTATCTTGGCGCTGGTTTTCCTATTAGTGAGCGATTAAACGGCGTACAAAATAAAGGCAGTTATGCACTTTTTAGCGGGATTGATGTGACTTTCTAAGAGGTCTATTTTGGGGTTCCTAGACCCATTTCTGAATCCGCCTTAGCTACATCTTCATCAGCCCCCACAGATTCTCGCAGTTTTTCTTTAAATCTTGTTGTTTTTGCCCCACTCTTTCTTTCTGTAGGTGCTACCCTGTCCTCATCTCTTTGTGAGACTGCAGCAGCACTAGCAGAGCTAGAATGATACCTAGGAGCACTATTAAGATTAGTTAAAGTGGTTTGTAAGTTGCAACTTCGTTTATGCAAAGAAGCCGGCGTTATTATTGTGTCTTTTGTCAGCTTAGACGCACTAAATCCTTCTTCTTTCATAGCGACGTGGAGCGTATTATCCACCCCAGCTCTTATCACCTGAGCTGCGGTTGTGGAACAATTAAGTCTACAAAAACTATATTTGTCAGTACTCTCTGTTAACCGAACCATTTCCTCAAGCATACTTTCAGTATCGAGCGTAAACTCCATACCTGTTCCATCTTTATCTGTAGGGAGGTTGACAACATGTTCTGGTGCTTGTCCCCGGCTTCTATGCCGCTCAGAAAAATCCAGCTTGCAGATATTAATCTGTTGCCTAAGAGCATTTATCTCCCTAATAACCACCTCCGTTCTGGCATATTCATCTTCTGTCAGATTTAACTCTTGATTAACTGGCCGCCCCTCTCTTTGTGCATTAGCAATTTCCTCACTAAAGATTTTCCCCTTTGCCGCAAGACGATCATTTTCGGCTACAAGCTCTTCCTGGCGAGCTATTAATTGCTGGTAGGCTAGATCGTCTTCAAGATCTTTTACCAAACTAGGGTGATCTACTCCAAATACTTTTACAATTTCCTTATCAGCTACTAAAGCTCCTTTGACTACCGTTTTATTTGCTGAAGGAATTTCCTCTTCACCAAAAAATCCTCTGTGATACCTCGTTGCCATTTTTTCACCAGGTTCATGCCGCCATTCTGCTGAGCTGTCTTCCTGAAAGTTATTGATATGATGGCCATTCACTGCACCAGGCCACCAACTGAAATAAGCAAAGTAAACCACCCTCTCTTCCGCCATATATCGGCCATCCACCTTTTTAGTAACAAGTTCCGTTCTTTTGCTAATCGAAAGTCCTTTGGTATCCTGATACTTGGCTGCTAGAGCATCGCCGTCCTCATTTGCTGGCCAGGTTAGCTCAATAGCCGCATGACCGACATTTCCGCCTAGTAAGGTTGATTTAATAGGTGTCTTAAATCCTCTCCATCCCTTAGAGCCACTTTTCCAAGTATAAACAGTAAGACCCATTTGCTAACAAACTCAGGTACAGCATGATTTAATTATAGGTCACAACCAAATCCAAATGGTCTTCTTTTAACCAGAGTTTCATTCTGTTCTTTTAACAGATGATAATCATTTAGTTTGGACTAGTTATATAGAGAGAAGACTCCTCAGACTCAAGCGTATTTTCTTTTAGCCTGTCGCAGTCTTTGATTTCAATAAACTTTGGTTTTCTCTTTATTGGAAAGGTGGTAAGCGCATCACAAGAGCTTAGGCTAAGTTCGCGTAAGCGAGGCATCGTCATATAAATAGATTGCACTGGTAATTTTATGACTTCTAATTTAATAAGCAGCGGAAAGCTCAATCCCTCCGAATGTTCATTGCCCAAGCAACCATTAATATTAGATAAATTATGAAGCGTTAGAGAGATCAATTTATTTTGACAGGCAGCCAAAATTTTGCGCAATTTTGCCATAGTCAAGCTCTTACTATTTGCTATCGTTAGCTCTTGGATTTCTGAATCTTTAATGATCTGGACTAAGATGTCTTCGTTTTGAAACTCGCCATTGATAAAAACTCGTGTAAAACGACATAGTTTTGCTATTTTAGTAGCTTGTCTTTGCTCAAGGTAACTTAATTTGGGCAACCTTGCCCAGTTTAAACTATTTAAAATAGCCAATTTGATTGTAGGTTCAAGAGGCTTAAAGGCCTCATAAAATTCTTCCCAGGATTGGTAGGCCAAGAGGGTAATATGTTCAACTTCTAATTGGTCTCTTAGTGACAAGGACCTATCAGACTCAAATCGATGTAAGCGCATATCTTGTTTTATATCATCTTCCCGACGCATCTCTTCTATTGTTTTCCTTGAATCGTCGGTAATAGCTAGGACATTATTTTTATCGAGCCATAAAGCAACCTCTGAATTTCCCTTAGCTACTGCACATTCCAATAACTGCGAACTTAGGCTGTAATTTGCTACCTTCAATTGGTAAAAGCACAGTTGCGGGTATATTTTTACTATCATATTTAGCCAGGAATAAGTCATAAGAATACCATCATTCCAGGGGAACACCTTTAATAATTCGCAAAGGGCTTGTTCCATGTCAGTCTTTTCATAGATACGTGAGCGGCGTACACACATTGCCAAAGCCTCACCATAGGTTTCACAAGTTTTTTTAGTACTAGTTGTTTTTTTAGAACTTGGTTTCCATAAACTTAATAAAGACTGTGAGTTTCGCGGCTTCTCTTCTGATGAGTCATGAGGCCTTTCATGAGTTAAGGCTCTTAATTGCGATATAGAAATAACGAAGGCCTCTTTATTGGGCAAAATATCTTCCAAGGGCGTCTTGGAAATTTTCAAATAGGCTTTAAGTGTGCTGCCAGGGTATTGTTGCCTGGCAATTTCATAGCCTTTAGCTAGCAAAGGCGAGCTCAAGCTAAAATAATCTTTCCAGGTTCCCTTAGGATGACTTTCTAGAAAGCTTTTGAGTTGCTGCAAAGAAATATAGAGTTCGGAAAGGGCATTGGCCGGTAACCTAAGTGGAAAGCCTAAATCACTCTTCGGTGGATGAAAAAGCTCCATTTGCTGCAATTTTGTATAGTCGTCATTTTGAATTTTAGCGGCTTCAAGGCAGCGTAAGATTAAGAGCTCTAAGGAGCCATTGAGTTGAATATTATCTGCAAGGATAGATTGCTGTATTTGCCCCAAAAGAAACAAAATACATTTGATTCCAGCACGATGCTTTGATTTATCAATCAAAACTTGGTTTTCGAATGCCTGTAAACCAACGTCAATTAATACAATCCGCCATTCATCAATGATGTACCAGGGCTCACCCTTTTCCTCTATTTTTTTCTTGATAATTTCAACTTGAAAATTATCGCCATTACCATCTTCAAAACCAAAGAGATAACAACCAAGAGCTAAGGATAAGGCACTGGGCGTATTGAGTAATTTCCAGAAATTATCGAGTTGTTCGTAAATTTTATTAACAACATTTTCTAAGGCAGCTTCATTTTTTACGATTAAATTAATTTTATCGGGAGGGATATTGAGAAAATATTCGGGTAATTTGCTAAAGCTAGGTATCCATTTGGCGACCTCAAACAGTTCAAAGCCAGAAACCAACTCAGGCCAATGATGAATAAAGGAACAAATCAAGCGACATTTTTCTTCGCCATAATCAGCCAAGATGCGTTTAAAACTCCCTCGTAAGCGATCAGAGGGATCAGCTCCCTTCGGGGCCTCAGCAAAATCACGTAAGCGATTTGGCGAATCGATAGTTAGATGATTTTTAATAATTTCTTCAATCATATCATCTACCGTTTGATCTCTACGGTAGTATTCTTTAGTTATCCATTGTTTTACGGCTTTTAAGAGACTTGCCTTACCCCCGCGACTTGCAATAGTTTCAGTCCATTCTTTAAGGACTAACCAATTGGCTAGAGTAACACCTGGAACAGAGAGACTGGCGTTTAAATATTGCGGTTCAATTTCAGAATGATCGGGTTTGAACAGGTTTGAAATCCGTAAGGGGGTAATCGGGGTCACCATCGATTGCCAATGTTGTGGCGAGAATTCCTTCAAAAAAGTATGAATGAACTGCTCTAAACCCGTGCCTAAGCCATTATCAGTCCCCAAACTCCTCTCCGCTTTATAATGAATGCCCTGTCTTTGAGTCACAGGGTGAGAAGCGCCAGGATATTCACTCCACACTCTTTCACCCCTAGGACTTAAGCCAAGCAAATGAAAGGCAAGAGCAGGCTCAATAGTGCAGGCACCAATGAGAGGGCCAGTGATTAATGCCTTTGGCTGAGCGTTATGGAAAAAATCTTGGCTGTGCTCTGAAAAATCGACATAAATTTGTAGCAACCTACTAATAAGTTCATGTAATTTTCGATGGTAGTTTCTATTAGTATTGTTTTCTTGCAGCTGTTGATCGATGGTTTTTAGAATCTCAATAAGTTGCGATATTGGTTTATTAGGCTGCTGGGTTAGAGCGGCATACTCCGCTAATTTTTCGGGAGCTAACAAATAAGGCACTACTGAGTTAATTAATGCAGTTACTTTATTGATAGTTCCTGAGTTTGAAAGTAAATCTGGGTCGCTAGAACTATCTAATGACGTGCTATTCGATTTTAATGCACAAGAGGGTTCCTCTCTTGTGAATGTAAAAAAACTAGTCGCTGTATTTCGTCGGAGACCTTTCTTTAAGGGCATCGATAAAGGCTCTACATTATTTGTCAATTTTCTCTGGGGCGTGACACTTCGCGTTTTCAACTTAGAAGAAAGCGAATCGAGTTGTTCTAAAATTAGCACTGGTGTACTTTCCTCAGCGCTTGGCTTTTTACTCTCTTCTTTTCTGATTTCCAATTTAATTATTAAGGCGCATAGTTCCCCACGAGTTTGATCAAATAAAGAGGGCTCTAAGGGATTATCAGAATCGACATTGAGTATTTTAGACTTAAAATCGATTTTGCTTCGATCAACTGTTGCGCTCTCAGTCAGACTATTTGGATATAAGCCAAAATGATCGGCGCGTAATTCAATATTGGCTAAAGCTGTTTTAAGAGTAATCCCTTGTCTACCATTTAGTATTAATTCGATATCTACTCCATTTATTAATTTTTGAATTCTACTAATATAATTGGGCGTCGCAAAAACGCCCTTGGTATTGTGGTCATAGACACTAGGCGCTGAAAAAAATTGATTAGGTGTTGCCAATAATGAAAAAACAACTTCATTGCCGCTAATTTCAAGCGTAACTTTAAGGTCGTCATGATAATTAGAACAAATTGCGTCCTTAAATAATTGCACTAATATCGTTGCCAAAATTGTATTCTTCGATTTAAGTGTTTTTGCATCAATGTTGAAATGAGAAACAATTTTTTTGTGTAACACACCACCTAATTCGACAAGCAAGGCAAAGCTATCAAGTAAGTTTAAAACTGAAAATTGATCTGAATTATTGTTTGCTTCCCCTCTAATAATATTAATATGGCTGTTGATATCCGGTATTTTTTGCTTTTTATCAGTTGACTGTAATCCGCTGATAAAATTATCAATGGTTTTTTGCGTGTTTCCTCTTCTTTTATCTAATCTTGTTTGCATGCTTTGATCGCTCACATTGCCCTTATAAAATTGATTGGCAATCTGACCAGAATTTGTAAGCAACAGGGTGCTCCACGCCGGGTAAATTTTGACTAATTTGACCTCGCCGCTGCTTGAAGGGTCTGCTATAGGAATAACCCAACAGTTTTTAGATTGATGAGGTATAACCGCATCTAACTGAAGCATTTCTAATTGGGTATTAAGATTATATTTAGGGTCGATATAGAGTTCATAATTTGCTGTTCGTCGAAATTTAAAGATTTTAAAAAAATTCTCATTCGTGGCAAAAATAACGACATTGATTCCCAGATAAGCAGCAATTCCCTGTTCATCATAGATTTTTAAAAGCTGAAGTGTCTGTCTAAGTTTTGTGGTTATTTCCAGACACTCTTTTGGGTCTTCCAGAAAACTCACTAGTTCACAGATTAGGTCACATAAGTTTTCATTAGATATTTCAGGTTGTTGTTCAACAACTGATTGGATAGTGCTTGCCAGTAAAAATGATTTAGTTAAATGTGGCAGGCCTTGTGCAAATAGCTCCTTCATGCCGTTCACAAAGAATAGTTGATTCGAGCCAGAACTGGCTATTAAGCCAGATATCTTTAATCTAAAATCATCTTCTTTCATTGTAGTGAAACCTGCTTTTGCAAAGCATTGGATGAATTAATAGATACTATTGCAGGTTTAAAAAATTGCCAATATTGTTTCTCACTAATAAGACCTTGCTTGCGATCTTTTTCGATTTGCTCTGGTGGCCGTTCACAAGGTTTACCCCAACCGCCGCCATTTCCAGTAACGATTCTTAGGATATCCCCTCGTTTCAATTCAATTTCTGTGACTGTGGAACGATGCTCTACCTGACCATTCTCAGCATGGACAATTTCTATATAGTTATTCGAACCAGGATTACCATCAGCTAAGCCCCAGGGTTTCACATCTGACCTGGTGTAAAAGGCTGTAGCCCAATTCTCATCAGATAAAAACAAAATCTCTTTGCAAATTCCTTTGCCACCACAGTATTTGCCTTCGCCACCCTCCTCTGGATTAAAGGAATGGCGAAGAATTAAGATATTGTTGTTACGTGCTTCAAGTACTTCGTTTGAGGTATTTTGGGTGTTTCCATGAAAAAAAGAATGAGTTGCTGAGGCACCGTCTAAACCATCGGATCCACCATGGCCACCTGATTGCGGTTCAACGACTTGCCAGGATTTGCCTGTTTCCGCATGCTTCCCGCCAAACAAGGTTCCACAGATCGAAGAAAATCCGCCCGCAGGGATGTTTTTGATTGCTGCTTTGGCCAGGGTTTGCTGAAGTAAGCTATGCAGTACGACCCAGGTTTCAAAATAAAAACCTTGGGGCGCAGGATAGTTAGGATTAAAAATGGTTGCTTTGGTAGTTAAGACCTTAAGGCAACGAAAGGCTCCTTCATTGCAGACGGCAGCAGAGGTCACCGAGGCTAAAATAGTTCGCGCAGCAACAATTGCAGCATCTTCACTTAAATTAAAAGGGCCTGTCGATTGCTTGGGATTGTCGCGTAAATCGATAATCATTTCTTCAGGGCTAATCGTGATGACCGCATTAAAGGTTTGCTTATCATCTTGTAATTCTGAAAATTCAAATCGTCCTTGAGGTAGTTTTTTAAGATTAGCTCGAGTAATTTCCTCGCCATATTTTTGGTAGGCGTCTAAGGCCTCTAAAAACACAGGGCTACTGTATTTTCTTACTAATTCGAGCGTCGCCTGTTCTCCTTTTCGGACTGCTGCCACAGCAGCCATAATATCGCCCTTCAAATTATCTTTCATCCGGCTTGCATCTACGAACTTATTGAAGAACTCCTCATTACGAATATTTTCAGAATAAAGCTTGGTAGGAGGAACAAAGAAGCCCTCATCATCGATATGCTTTGCTTCAGGAGACAAACTTCCATGGGCAATGCCGCCAATATCATTTTGATGGGCGATCACCACGGAAAAAGCGATTAGTTGATCATGATCATCAAAAATAGGCATCACCAGAACTAAATCCGAACGATGTGTTACTCCACCATGATAAGGATCATTAACGGCAATAATATCGCCTCTTTTCAAGGTACCGCCTAGCGCCTTAATAACGGCCTTCACTGGAAAATCGAGTAAGACAGTAAACCCCGGCATACCAGCACCTGAGCTAATCAAATTTCCCTGGGCATCAGTAAGCCCTGTGCTCATATCAAGGACTTCATAAATAATAGGACTCATGGCCGTTCGAATAACCTGGCTAAACATTTGCTGGGTAATACTCACAATGGAATGTTGAATAATTTCTTGGGTAATCAATTCATTTTTTCGTAGAACCTGTTGATCCTTCATCAAGGGCGCAACATCCATATTGATTTGGCCAAATTCATCGACACAGCCTGTCATTCCTGGAAGAACTAAAAAAGTACCACCTTGATTTTCAATAACGGCAGGACCTGAAAATTTCATACCCGGTTTAAACTGACTTCCGTCGTAAACAGTAGCTTCGCAGTAACCATCTTCAACGAAATCGATCATGCGTTTTTTATTAGTATTAGATGATGTTGACTCCTCGGCCTGGAGTTTTTGTTGATTTAACTCGAGGATCTTTACCGTAGCTTCGATACGTATTTTAACCAAATCAATGGGTGAATTATCGAGGCTGAAAGTAAAGGCTTTGCGATGTTGCTCGCTAAAAATAGCCTCTATTGCTTGGCGATTAAATTCATTCTTTCCTAAAGGAATTTCTACGGAATGTCCCTGCCCTTCATACTGCAAACAAGCAAAATAACTTAGATTTACTTCAGGGTTATTAAGCTCTTTTGCAAAAGATTTCTTTGCTTTTAATTCAAGTTGATGAAAACTCTCTGCTAATAAGTCTGCAAAATTTTCACTAGCTAAGGATGCTATAACCGTTTGTGAGTAATCACGCCGTAAATCACTGCCCAACATGCCATCAGCGGAAAACACTTCTGAGTGCGGAGGAATAACTATCTTAGTCATGCCTAAAAACTGGGCTAATCGACCTGCATGCATCCCTCCCCCGCCACCGTAGGGAACCAAGGCGAACTCTCTTGGATCATAGCCACGGCTGACCGAAACCGATTTTAAGGCTTGCAGCATATTATTCTGTGAGATCATTATTATATTTTTAGCGATTTCTCGACTGCTATTATGATCAATTTGTTCATATCCCAGTTTAGCTGCCAGGGTATTAAGCGCTCTGTGGGCTGCCTCAAGATCTGCTGTTTTTGTGCCATCAGCAAATTTTTCGGGATTAATCCAACCTAAGACCAGACAGGCATCGGTTACCGTAGGAGCCAAACCTCCTTTTCCATAGGCTGCTGGACCGGGTTGTGCACCTGCGCTCATCGGCCCAACCAATAGATGCCCGTAATCGTTAACCCAAGCAATTGATCCGCCACCATTACCGATTTCAGACAAATCAACGACGGGCATTTGTAAGGGATAGCCTGGCGAGGTTTCATTACGTCCAATCTCATAGAGTGATTTAATTTCGGGTTTTCCATCAACGATTACTGCGACTTTGAATGAGGTGCCTCCTACATCGATCCCCATGACTTTTTTGCCAAATTGACCTGCAGCAATAAAACCAGCTGCGGGTCCTGATTCGACAATCTGAATCGGGCAGTTTTTTATCCCTTCAACGGTCTCAATGCCGGCATTCGATTTCATAATATAAAAATTACCCTTGAATTGTCGCTCCTTTAGTTTTATCAATAGCTGGTCAAGGTATTGCTCAATAACGGGTTTAATATAAGCGGACATTACGGCGGTATTGCTTCTTTCATATTCGCGAAGCTCTTTACTAATATCCGTTGAGGCAACCACCGGAATAGTAGGCCAGAGTTTTTTTATTTCATCAGCGATTGCTCTTTCATGTGTCGGATTAGCATAGGAATGCAAAGTACAAATAGCGATTGCCTCAACACCTTCCTGACGAAAATAGTTGAGAATCTGAGGAATTTGATCCAGCTTAACGGGGCTAACAACCTTTCCATTGGCATTAATTCGTTCTTTAATTTCAAAACAGAGGTGGCGCTCCACAAAGGACTCAGGTTTTTGAAAATTGAGATTAAAAAACTCTGGCCGCTCGCCTCTGCCCATATGAATGATATCTTTAAATCCTTCCGTGGTAATAAAACCTACCTTAGCTCCCTTTCGCTGTAAAATAGTATTAATACCAATTGTTGTACCATGGACAAGGCATTCAATTTTAGAGAAATCTAAGCCAACACTTTCAATAGCATTAAAAAAACCTCTTGAAAAATCCTCTGGAGTAGAATCCGTTTTGCAGGTGAGCGTTTCCCTTTGGCCATCTTCATATTCAACAAATGCAACTAAATCGGTAAATGTCCCCCCAATATCAATAGCAACGCGAGCTTTGCTAATAGAGGTATTCTTTGATCGCATAATTATCCTTAATTTTTGTTGATGCCGTTCTAAGTCGATTCCTGCAGAAGAGGACGTGAAATTTTAAGTGGATGGCCTGATTCATTCAACCAAAAAATTTATTTTTAGTGAAATTTGTCATCTTAATTAACAATTTTTAATATAGTAGGCCTTAGCTTAGCAAGGTATGAACAAAAGCATACCCCCTATTCCAAATACTACTAGCGAACTCACTTTTCCTTAACCAGCCACCGATATACTGATCAATAAGAGACCAGTTTGATCTTAAAAATCGAGGCTATCATGTTTAGTAAAATATCACGCAAAGAAACTGTTAATCCCGCACAAGGGCTTTTAGAAATAAAAAGCACTGATAAGATTATCAGTGCAACAGTTGGTGTTGAAGCTGAAGTTAGCCGCTTGACTCCCGGAAAACAAATCGCGCTCTTCGATGCGCCTCCAGAACTTAAAAACAATAAGTATGTATGTAAAGGTGAACCCGAACGTCTTCTTGAAAAAGGTCATCCTGTATTATCACGTCCCTATCATGTAAAAAATGAGAAAGGACAACTTGTTGATACCGGTTACGTACACGTAGCTCTTTATGAGGTTGATAATGAGGGAATGAATTCTGATTTACCAGAAAGTGGTAAAGGCATAAAAATAATAAAAGAAGGATACATCAAAAAGGATCATGTCAAATTAATTAATGGATTCAAACTAACCAAGAAAGAAAATTTGTTTGTAAAAAAACCAAGTATTAATGATATCCAACAAGGCAGTGAATTTGGTGATTGCTTTCTCTTAGCTGCGCTAAATGGAATTATGAGTCGAGAAGGTGGGCCAGAGTTAATTATGAGCATGATTAAACAGGAAGGAGATACTGCCTATGTCAGGCTGTTCGATCCAAAAACTAACCAACCTCTAATTTGTAAAGTAGGTATGTCTGAGTTTCATAAACGAGATTCTGGAAATAGTACAGTTCATCACCACCAACCTTGGGTGCATATGATTGAAAAAGCCTATGCCGGTTTAGGTTATGGTTCAAATAGTAAGGAAACCTATCCATCCTTCCGTGCTATCTATGGTAAAGGAGGAAGTATTGAGCAAGCGTTAAAAGTACTCACTGGGCAAGCGGCTACAACCCAACTGATCGAGCGAAGAATAGTCACTCCTTGGAATGACGACAACATGGTAACTACTGTCAGAATGCAATGTTTGAGGACAGACGGAAATAATGACAAATTTTTCGAAAATTTGAAAAATACCTTAGTAGAGTTAGATGTAAATCCAATGGTGTTAGAAATGGTTGAAAAGGTATTTAATAAAGATCCCGCAAATTTGAACCTGTGGTTTGACTTTTTAGCTAAGATTAAAACAGTTAATCAATCCAGACTCGAGGAAATCAAAAACCATCCAGCAGGGCAAGAACTATTTAAGAATTTAACAGAGAAACAAATTGTAGAAAAACTTAAAGAAATCACCACCCCTCCAATAGGACAGCAATTTGATACAAATTTTATTCGCACTATCAATGAATATTTAAAATTTAAAGAAATCAGAGATAATCCATCAGGGCAGCAATTTGATGCCGCCAGTTATACTCGCACTATCAATGAACTTTTAAGGTTTAACGAAAGTCATTTTGATGGAAATCCAGCTATAAAATCCATTCTAAAAAATTATACTGACCTGATTTTACCCAAATCAAATCTGGCAACAAAGGCTGTTGTCGCCGCAAGCACAGGAACAGGAATATACTCAACCTACCAAAATCAACTCTTTGATAAAATCAAAGGATCACTAGAGAGGAATTGCCCTGTAACTTGTGGAATGGGGAATACAGAAAATCATAATGCCTTTTATGAGATAGATGAAGCACAAGGGCTACATGCACAGCATGCCTATACAATCATCGGCTGTCGAGAAGAGACGAATCAGCTTGGAAAGAATAGCAAAATTATAACGCTGGCTAACCCCTGGGGCGAAGGCGGCGCAAAATACTTAGAACAATATGGCTCCCTAATCCTGACATCAAGCTCTAATGGTCAATTTAGTATTGATTTAAATGACCTCACCCGCTTCGCATCTGACGTGCAGATAGGTCAGCCAATCGATAGGAATCTTAAAAATCAAGTCGTGTTTGCACCTGAGAAGGCAAGAGCAGGTAAGGAATTCATGCAAAACCTTAGAAAAGAGGACCCAGAAATTAATATGGAAAACAGAGCAACCTTTTCTTAATTGAATGTGGTTTGGATGCAGCGCAGCGAAATCCGGGAAGTCTGACCACTGCTCCCGGATTTCGCTGCGCTCTGAGGAATCCTGGCATTTTTTTAAACAGAAAGCATGTGCCATATAAGTTCTTTCTGTTCTTTTGTGTGTCATTCCCGCGTAGGCGGGAACGACACACATATAAGTCAAAGTAACTGATTAATGTTCACATAGGTATCTAAATGATACTTTAATTAAAAAAATGTCAGGATCTCTCAGCGCTGCGCTGCATCCAGGCTACGAGGAATATCGGGGGCTGACCCCAATATCAATCTCTGGATAACTGCACCAATACGTAGTCAACTTAATTTCTCGTTAATCTTTAGAAACTATCCTCTCTCACAGAAATTTTACGAGTAAGCAATCTATTTAGATTGTTATTGTCCAATTATTTTAGGAGCAAAATTTATGAAAAGTAGATTTCTCAGAGACAATCCATTTCCAATAAGCGGAACCTATGAAAGTGACACATCTACTATTTTAGATTTAGATGAAGAGAAACTGTCTGGAGAATTAGAGGGCATGCAAGAGCTCAACTTCAGCGATGTAACCATAACTAAGGAAAGTCTAAACAAAATTTCAAAGGCGCTTTGCAGCAACGAGAGTATTAAATCATTGGCTTTATCTTGGCATAAATTAGATGATATTTCTGGCAATCTTCTATTTACAGCACTAAAAACTAATCAAAGAATAGTAAGAATCAATTTAGATCATGTCGAGATGTCTAAAGAAGATTGGCAAAGTTTATCCGATCTATTAAGGCAAAATACTAATTTATCCTACTTACGTATTGCTAGCTGTAACATGGTAAGTGGTGAGGCAGAGCTTTTTGCACAGGGATTGGCAATAAACACCAAATTAGAGGTCCTTCAGTTAAGGGAGAATAGGATTAATGAGACAGGTGGTCTTGCAATCGCTCAAGCACTAAGGAAAAACCGTCAATTAGGACTGACTAATTTAGCTGTATTTGGAAACTTTGGTATGGGTAGTGATGCTTGTATTGCAATCATGAAGGCTTGTAGATACTTAAGAAATTTAAAAGAACTTGACCTTTCTCATAACGGAATTAACGATAAAGCCCCTATTCTTAAATTACTGGATGAATGCCCGCAGCTAGAAGTGTTTTCTATGGAATCAAAAAGTCTTGATAATCCAATCGTTAGAAATGAGGTTTGGGAAACAATTCAAGTCAATAATACAAGATATCTGAGGTTGCAATATCTTTTTGCTTTCTATTTCTTGATGAAGGATGAGAATCCAATAATAGCAACTTTTCCCAAAGAATTAAGAAATGTGTTAATGCTAAAATTCATAGAGATAGATTTTAAAAACATTGAGAAACTAAGAGCCCAGTATACTTCTATAGATAATTCTTATCCTCAACCCAAAGAGCGTTATGTTTCTGACTCTGGTCTCTGTTTTATTTATCCTAGTGAGGAGGAGGCTCAACGTGCTTTTGCAGCAATTCCAGAGCATTTAAAAGTAAGCGAAGAGAAGCCAAAACATCCTCTTCGAACCGTGAAACATGATAAAAATACTATTAGCATTGGCAAACGAGAGGGTTCAAACACTAGCTTTCATGCAGCTGGTGTATTCACTCCCCACAAGGAGGCGGTGGCTATTGATTGTCACTCGGAGGAGAATGCAAAAATAATGTATCCCTTGTTCTTTAGCAAAGCAGTCGGGGTGCACCTGGGAACAAATGATAGGCAATTTTATCAAAGATCATATACGATTTATTGTGAAAACCCTGGAATTTTCAAAAAGTTACCAAAACCCGCCCCTAAACCTGCTCCTAAACCAAAAGACGAGGAGAAGTGCGTCCTACAGTAATCATCAAATACAAGTTTAAGGGTAGTTCGTTGTAATAGGCCAGTCCCCACCCCAGTATTGAATTCCCGCGGCTTGACCTATAGGTATCTAAACAAGTGACTGTAATAGACGCACGTCATCCAGAGCGCAGCGAAGGATCTCCGGGATTAGCACGATGCCACATTCAGGAGATCCTTCGCTGCGCTCTGGATGACGTAATGTTGAGACAAGGAGGGACATTTGTGTAGATACCTATGGGCTTGACCGCGGGATTTCGGGATGGGGGTGACCTTACGTTTCGTTTTTATGCTGTTAAGGCAAAGCAGAGAGCGGTAATTGCAAAAGCTCCGTATTCTGATAGGGGGCTCGTTCAAATACAATTAACATATTATAAAAATGTATGGATGAAGTGCTTTTACTAAAGTCAGTTACAGCTACTTGATTTCTTGTATGCATAGCGTTTAGTTCATCAATGAGCGTTTTACAACGTTCAATAAAAGAACCTGGCGATTTTACACCGCCGCCAAACTCTTCCCAATACGCTGTATTCAAATCCTCGACGATGTAGATGCCATCACGTGTCATCCGTGGATACAAATAAGTAAATGATCGATTAACATCGTCCATGTGATGACTCCCGTCATCTATTACTACATCGGGGCTACCAAATTCATCGAGCAGACCACTTAAAAATTGCTCATCACTTTGATCCCCAATACGAACAAAAACCTGACTGTTATCCAATTTTTTTCGACACTCACGGATATCTATAGTTACTATGCGTGCCAATGGACCAAAATACTGTTTCCACATTAAAGAAGAACCACCTTCTCCTGTGCCAATCTCAAATAACAATACAGGTCTATTCACCAAATGCTGCAAATGCCGTTCATAAGCTTGAAAATAGTGGGCGTTTTTAATCATTTGTAACCCAGACTGTGTCATAAAATAAGAATATAAATTCATAGTGGTATGCTTTATCGAAGATAGAATATTACTAATTAAATAATCTCATATATCAGTCTTTATTCTCAATATCCGTTGCTACAACAGAGGGCCTAACCTTAGGTCATAATGGATAACTGTAGCCTTCATTTTTTTCAGATGAGCTATAGACCTGATGAGATTTAAAGTGGAGGTTTTGGTAAGTTTCTCCGTTTTTCATACGGCGGTTCCTCTTCTGTCTGACGTAATAGTATGGACCCTGCCACTTTAACGAGGCTTCATAAAGAGCCAGAATGAGAGTGTTTAGTTTCATTCAAAAAAGTGGAGGATCCATAATGAATAATATTAAAGTATTAGGAATAGATTTAGCAAAAAATGTTTTCCAGCTTCATGGTTATCCAGTAGGTCAAAGACGAACTCAAAGTTTAATGAAAGAGGCGCAAGTTTTTGTTCGTTATCGCAAGAAATATAAAGTGACAACAAATAGCAATCATAAACAACCGGTTTATGAAAACGTTTTAAATAGACAGTTTGATGTTAAAGAAGCAAATAAAGCTTATGTATCCGACATTGCTTATGTCTGGACTCAGGAAGGCTGGCTTTATTTAGCGGTTGTAATGGATTTATTTTCAAGAAAAATAGTGGGTTGGAGTATGGGCTCTCGAATGAAAGCAACATTAGTCTGTGATGCTCTGAATAGGGCTATTTGGCAGCGAAAGCCATCAGCAGGACTCGTTATTCATTCAGATAGAGGAAGTCAGTACGCAAGTTACCAATACCGTAACTTATTAGCGAGTAAAGGTTATATTGGCAGTATGAGTAAAAGAGGAGACTGCTGGGATAATAGTGTTATTGAAAGTTTCTTTGGTCGTTTAAAGCAAGAGCGAGTTCAATGGCGAAATTATCAAACTCGATGGGAAGCCCAACAGGACATTTTGAATTACATCACCATGTTCTATAACAGCCACAGATTGCATTCTTATTTAGGATATTTAAGCCCAAATCAATTTGAAAAACAGAGTGATTTTTTAATGAAAGTTGCTTAACTGGGGTGTAACATTTTGGTTGACCACGTCAATAAGCCCAGATAGAGATATCTGGGCAATTGATTCTATTAGCCTAAAATATTTATTGTTAACCATATGCCAGACAATTACCATTTATCCAACAGCTAGATACAGTAAGGCTATAGGTGCATTGTCCCACCGGAACTGTATTAGTATTGGTTTGGGGATTGATTACAGGAGTTAATAGACCAAAATTATCGCCTTCTATCTCACGTTTAAACATGGCAATAGAATTCTCTTCATTTTGGCTGCAGTGCTCAGTATTTGGGTAAGCATAACCGTTAACAGCATACCCAAATTGCCCATTTTGGCTAAAAATCATTCTATCAATGATTCCCATACCTCCTTGCACTGAAGCAGGGGTAAGTAAGCTTAATGTACCATCATTAGCTATACCTATCATATAAATATTGCCGGCAGTTGTAGGGACATAGAGATTTCTTCCATCAGGAGACATACTGAAATTAACTGGCCTGTCCTCATCAACTCCTCCAACATTAAGTGGAGTCTGAGCTAATAAAGTTCCTTGGACTGGGTCAATTTGATAGCTATAAAT
Source organism: Legionella massiliensis (assembly GCF_000756815.1). Classification (GTDB taxonomy): domain Bacteria; phylum Pseudomonadota; class Gammaproteobacteria; order Legionellales; family Legionellaceae; genus Tatlockia; species Tatlockia massiliensis. Next base: position 1,253,312 of record NZ_CCVW01000001.1, on the reverse strand, counting down.
AGCACCGGCACATATTACATAGAGAAATCTATTGTCCGGAGACAAAATCATATTAGCAGGATTTTGTCCAGTTGGGACTTCTTGAAGATAAGTTAATAAGCCTGTTGCTGGGTCTACTTTAAAAGAAGCAATAGTGCTGGAAAGATTAGGGTGGGCATAAAGATTTCGAACATAAGCAAATTGTCCACCACTCGCAAAGATAAGTGACATTGGCCACTTCGCACCGTACGGTGGAACATTATTATTCGTACTTGGTATGGTTTGAATGTTCTTTAAAGACCCTAATGGGCCGTCCATTACATTGTAATTAATTTGATATACGCCAATGGTATTATCGCCAGAATTAGGTATGTATACGAATTTACCTTGAGGATCGACAATGGGATTCTGTACATTGTTGCCAGCGGCGACAATGTAATTATCAGGTAGCAACTCTAACATACCAGTTGCATCATTTACCCTATAGGCAGTAATGGTACCAGCTGTACCATTTTTATTGTTGTAATTCCCTATATAAGCATATTGACCTGAGGGAGTAAAGGCTAATGAACCCGGCGTATTTCCTGGGTTTTGCATGAAGGTAAATGAAGTTAATGAAAAATTTGACTGATCAATAGGAGATGCACCTAATGCGTATCCTTTTAGGTCTTTATCCCACCCTGATCCATATAAAAAATTTCCTGAAGGGTCTATTGTCAAAAGACCTATGCCATTGGTATTGATAACCGGTTCTGTAAGCGGTGTTAATAATCCAGTTTGGGGATCAATATTAAACATGTAGATGTATCGATTGCTCCCACTTGGGGCATAACTACTAGCTGCGTAAATAACTTCCGGGCCGACAAAAAGAGGTTCAGCGAATACCTCCCCTATTCCATTTGCAGTTATTACCGTACTGATTAAAATACTAATCCAATTTTTTTTATCTAAATTCATTTTTAATTCCCTAAAAATTTATCCATAGTTTTATTAATAGGCCTAGGGCTCCGGAACTCGCGCTGTGACGCAAAAACGCCAAATATATGAGAGTATTCATCTAACTGTGTCAGCTAAGAAAAATTAACTTAACTCCCAGTTCAAACGTCCTTCAAAAAATATTTATAGCTGAGAGATAATTAAGGCCCAATTGTGCATGGGTTGATTCCATTTTTCCATTACTTTTTGGCAGGCACAATAAATAAGCTTAATAAGCGCGTTTTCACTGGTAAAGGCCCCTTTGTTTTTTGTGTATTTACGTATTTGGCGATGAAATCCTTCAAGGAGATTTGGGTCGCGGATGCCGACCGTTATCGGAACCTTGATGACGATCTTCCACTAGACTTCGAAGCCAATCGTGAAAACTATTATCAAGATCTCGGTCAGACTACAAACACAATGGCTTTTGTTGAACAACTACGTAGCGAAATGGGTTCAGCACTGGAATTACTTAATCGAGAGATACCGAAAAATCGCAAGGTGCGGATCTTATCTCAGGGTAAAAACCGGATATCCATTACGCCACTCACTCCGCAACAAGAGCCAATGAATCTGGCTTACCTGAAACGTGAGATTACCGGTCGATGGCCTATGACCAGCTTGCTCGATGTGTTGAAAGAAGCCGACTTGCGGATTGGGTTTAGCAACCATTTCAAGACCGTAGCAAACCGAGAAAACCTTGACCGCCAAAGTTTACAGCAGCGGATCTTGCTATGCCTCTATGGCATGGGAACCAACACGGGATTGAAACGGATCAGCGGTAGTCGCCATGGGATCAGCCACAAAGAACTGCTCAATGTGCGTCGCCATTTTATTCACAAAGCTGCTTTACCAATGCTATTGAACAGGTTGCCAATGCGATTTTTACTGCTCGTACCCCATCGATATGGGGAGAGGGCACGACCTCCTGTCCCTCAGATTCCAAGAAATTTGGCTCCTGGGATCAAAACCTGATGACTGAATGGCACATTCGATATGGTAGCCGTGGCGTCATGATTTACTGGCATGTGGAAAAAAATCGACCTGCATCTACTCGCAGCTAAAACGCTGTTCCTCGTCGGAGGTGGCTGCCATGATCGAAGGTGTTTTGCGTCACTGCACTGACATGGAGATTGACCGGCAGTATGTTGATAGTCACGGCCAAAGTGAGGTCGCTTTTGCTTTCTCCCATTTGCTAGGGTTTGATTTGTTGCCACGCCTTAAGGCGATAGCCAGCCAAAAACTCTATCGGCCCGGGGACTATAAATTTGGTGATTACCCAAATCTGGAGTCGATACTGACACGTCCTATTAACTGGGAACTAATCATCCAACAATATGATGAGATGATCAAATATGCGACCGCGCTCAAGCAAGGCACCTCCGATCCAGAAGCTATACTGCGCCGTTTTACGCGAAATAACATTCAACATCCCACGTACAAGGCGCTTGCCGAATTGGGCAAAATGGTCAAAACCATTTTCCTGTGCCGATACATTGATTCTGAAGAACTTCGTCAGGAGATCCACGAAGGGCTGAATGTCGTAGAAAACTGGAACAGCGCAAATTCATTCATCTTTTATGGCAAAGGTGGTGAAGTCGCGACTAATCGACTTGAGGCTCAGGAGTTATCGGTGCTGGCACTGCATTTGTTGCAAATCTCCCTGGTATACGTTAACACCTTGATGATTCAGCAGGTGCTTAACGAGCCAAACTGGTTGTCACGAATGAAATTGGAAGATCTCAGGGCATTGACGCCGTTAATCTACTCTCATGTGAATCCCTATGGGGTATTTGAACTGGATATGAATACGAGATTACCCATTGAAGTTGCCGCTTAAAAGTTGGCGGTTATCGCAGCTACCCGGTCACTACCCCTTATAGTATGAGTTTCAGGAGGATAAACCCAAAGTTACCCCCTATCACTTACAACTTGACAATGTAGCTAAATTTAATTAAATATGAATTTTATTTTTACAGTCTTGTCCATGCCACTTATTACAGATTTTTCTCACTTCCTAGAAACAAAAGTTCTAAAAAAAGAATCGGGACTTTTTTGCAAGTTTGGTTTACCCATTATTCCACAAATACAACACGGACAAGTATGCAAATTAAATGCTTTAAGTGTTGTCATGAATTCTTTAAATCAATTCAGAGGAATGCCAAAGCCATTGCCTCTTAGAAAAAATAAAGGTGAATTTACCTATTCTCTGCGTCAGCATGCTAAAGAAAAATATGACTCACAAGTGGGGGAAGTATATAGTGCAAAAATTTTGGCCTCCATCGCAAAAGATAATGGGTTCGTAAACTCTAGCATTTATAGGGAAGATAAATTTGCAAATTATGTAGCGAGGATTATTTCATCTATAGGAAACGATGAGGCGCCTATTATTTTTATTGATATCGATAAAGACGGAGAACCAACTAATTTATCGGGTAATCGTGAGCATGCAGCAGTGGTTGCAGGATATTTTTTTAGTAAGGAAAATGAGCTATGCTTCATAGTTAGTCAATGGGGAAATTATTATTGGATGAAAGCCAGCGATGTTTATATGTCGACGAGTCAACTTTCCGAATCTCGCGCTCCTGAGGTGTTCTTCAAATATGATATAGGATGGCATGATGTCTATTCTATGAAATTTCATCCTCCAGAAATTTTTGTAAAACCCCCTTCAGAAAAAAGAAAAGCAAAAGAATTACCTCCAGAGGACGGAGGTTTAAAGAATAAAATTTTAGTCATACATCATCCATCAAAAATTCTAAACAAAAATTCATTTTGGTCTAACCCTCACTCGCTAACAACAAAAGAATCGGAGAATCTTTTGAGAAGCGATTTGATACGAAAAAATATACCTTATTCTGGTTCTAATGTAGGGCTCTTTTAGGCCTATCGCTCCGGAACTTGCGCTCTGACGCAAAAATTTAAATATCAGGCGGGAAAATCCTCTATAGGGTTTAATTACATAACTGGGGCAAATGCGAATTACCACCCGATAAATAGCTCTTAACTTGACGGTGCCGCCACGGGCAACGCGGTGAAATCCGGAAACGATATAAGGAAGGTCAGGAAGATCAGCTTGGTGCATTGGGTTTGGTGATCAACTCCTTGGCATTATGGAACACAATTTACATGCAGGAAGCCAAGTGTTGGACTTACAGATTGATGCACTTATGGCGGAAGGCATTGAAGAAAATCATATTTACCAAGATCATGCATCCGGCAAACAGGACGGTCGTCCAGGGCTTGATGCATGTCTGAAAGCACTGAGAACTCCTGAATAACTCAAATTAGTAAAACCGTTAGTTTCTGTTCAAATGCTCCCGCTAGTCCTAGTGTTGGACTTCATCGACCTTGCGGCAGTATTCTGAAAATTAATGCATTACCTATACATATGGCATCCAAACTGATGCTGGATTTCATGGGATAATGATGCTGCAAATTACCCCACAACATCGGTTATTACTTGCGGTTGAACCGGTTGGCTTCAGGCAGGGCATAGATACCCCAAAGAGCGATTTCGTACAATTGAGCGTATCTTTGCCTGGGAAGACAAGTTTAAACGCTTGGAGCATCACAGCGCTTACCATTACGGCATGAAAACCATTGCTTACACCATGATTAACTTGCGCCATTTCTGCAATCCATAACTGGCTCAGGAAATCTCTATTCTTTCCCAGGGGGACAAAGTATCCCGAGATGTCGCTCGCCTCAAGCAAAGTTAATATGAATAAAAATGGAGCGAAGTGATTTAAATTCCACTATTCAAGTGTAGGCGACTTTCTAAAACAAAGACTGTCTAATTAATAGGACCTATTTTGTGACAGGTCATTGGTAATTACTAGCAACGAGTTGATTGTAAAAAGTCATTTTGGTTGGCATCGTTTCTGCGTAAGTACAGCTGATACCGTTAAGCAGAGTGAGAACAAATAATTTAGTTAAAATTTTTTTATTTGTAATACGGAACATTTAATATCCTTATTTATTAACTAAACAGTGATAACTTATAACTATTGGATTAAAGAGCCCTAGATATGTAGTTTACCCTATTATATTCTCATGCAGAAATCAGTTCTCAAAATTTCATCTTGTAATTTTTGAAACTCTGCTCTAGCTCATTTTTATATTTTTTAATTCATTATAAATCATTTGACCCCAAATTCTGACACTGATGGGGTCGTCACCCATAATATAAATTATTTATCCCATTGCACTGAGCATAATGGCAGAAAAATCATTATTATAAGCAGCATTAATCGTATCACCTGTACAGTCAGTTGTATAAACATTCATTCCTGTAGATAAATAATCAATGTGCATAAGGCATTGATCACCATCAGCAGAGGAACCAGGATCCTTAACTGTCAATTTAAATACAGAACTGCTTGGGTAATCTGAACTTGAAATGAATAATTGCTGGTTATAGGCAATAGGATTTGGGCCGCTGATTTCCCATCCTGAAGGGGCTTGTATTGTGATCTGTGCATCATCATGCAATATCCAGTGATTCATTACTGCGATAGAAGTTGATGCTGCATATGTACCACTGGATATAAGAGTAGAGAAACTAAGAGCATATAAAACTTTTTTTAAATACATATAAATCTCCTAAATCTATTTAAAATCCTTTACTCCTGTAGGGAAATGGAATCAAAGGAGGCAGGTCCATTTAATAGCGTTACTAGTTATAACACATACCCCTGATTAGATGAAACCCTAAATTAATTCGTCATTATCTAAATCATTTTCATTGTATTTTTGTGACCTGATTAAAGAAAAATGACAATAATATGGTCCTCTAAGATCTTCAATAATTATATTTTTTAATATGCTGAAAGTTATTGTGACATCAATATTCTTCATAACATTATCAGCAATTTTCTCATGCAGTGCTTCACGTTCTGCAATCGCACCAAAAGGTCTGCTATTAATTACCTTTGCTGATACCAATCATGGACCAGAAGGTGAGTTTAAGTAGATTGATAAATATACCATTGAATCAGCTATTTTCGATGAGCAGTTTTATCATAGTGGCCAACCTGCTGAGGAAAATAGTCAATTGGTATTAAAGGAGGGGTTCAGTATTCTCTCTGATAAAAGTGATCAGTCTGGCAATCAAGTCATTTTAGCGCAAAAGAACGGAGGACTTAGGGGCGTAAATTCTTCTTAAGAAAAATTCTTGAATGCTCATACCAGTAATTTTTTATTTCATCTATGCGTTTCATGATCATTTTTTAAATAAAAAGGCTCTGCTTGAAAATCCCAGGTATCCGTAACTTAAAGGTGCCCAAATATCAGGGGAGCTTAAGATCGCCAATTTCTAAACTTATAAAGAATTGTATCCTGGGTTAGAACTGTATTGAAGAGAAGCACTATTGGGTCCAACCTCCTTAGGCTCACTAGCCCAAAAGAGATGATTAGAATATTCGGTTAAACTATTTAGATGCTCTTCAGCACCATTCTCACTGCTATCAGAAGCTCCTCCATGGAATTGATCTAATGCCTCAAAAAATATTGAATGCGCAGATAAAGAATAGTCTTGAGAGAAATTTTCTTCTGGATTTTCCTGAAATAATAACTTCCAATTTTTATGTCGAGTTTTGAGAACTTGGATTAGTGCATCAATAGAGTAATCTTTGAAATTTTCTTGCTCAAAGTTAGCTAGTAATTCCTCTTTTATAGAAGCATCGTCTATTGATTGGAGCGTTTTTTCTAACATAATTCGTTGATGAATTGAAAAATTTGAAGTGATAGTTTCTCTAATGATAGTCTCAAAAATTTCAAAGGGTGTTTCTGCAATTTTTTTAGTAATTGCTAATTTTTCTTGTTGGAAGGGCTCAGAGGTTACAAAGCTAGGTGGCAATGTATCTTCACACACACCGTGATAATGCTCTTCCACAATATATGGAATTTGCTTTAAAGCAAGGAGGGTTAATGGCTGGCTTAACATCTCAAAATCAAGCGCTTCAGCCATATCTAGACCGAAAGCCAATCTTATACCGGCGCTATTTGCTAAGCCAAAATTGCCAGAATGTGTATCTGTTTGTCCAATAAAATACCAAATGATAAATACTGATATTAGTCCTTGAATAGTAGAAGGGCTTTGATCTTTTACATCCTCACAACCTTCTGTAAAATTTCTTATCTTACGACTTGCTATAAAAAATTGTTCTCCTTCTTGTACGAGCTCCATTTCTAAACCATAGCCCATTAATTGCTTAAAGATTTTAGCGCAGGCTAATTCAACTTGTGCTGCATATTCGCTGCGTCGAAATAATAAGAAAAATTCATCGTCAAATAATGAGTTTTCTATAGAAGAAAAATTAGCCGTTGCGGTATAGCCATAATTTAAACCTTCATCTATATTTCCAAACTTTAATTCAATATTTTTGAAATCGGAAAAATTTTTATAAGGCATGAGGTGTCTCAATTAAGAACAAAGTAGGCGATTTTAATCCCGTCCTGAAATTTGGTCAAACTATGAAATTGTCCTATACAGAACAAATGGAGCTAATAGCCCTCAAAAAATTTGGTGGTTGTTTCTCTAGAGTAAGAATAGCTATTGTTTGAGGTAATTTTCTTGCAATTGAATCAATTGAGTCTGAGCCATCTGAGTCCCATTGGTTACTGGCAAGTTTTGGCAATTAGATTAAATGATTATCGTACCAGATAGCTTGATAATGTTATGCAAATCGTAGGGATTGAGTGAAGTTGTACCTAGAAATTATTTCGCAGTAATTTGCATAAGGCTAACAGATGGCCCCGTCAAGTTAACTTTTGAATCTTCAAAATAGTAGATTTATCGAATTTTAGGCGCAAAGCAGCTCAATGGCAGCAGCCTTCCAAATGTCTTTGGCCGATTGAAATTGGAATCTTCGCTGGTGGGCTGGTTTGGTGTATCGACCCACGACGACAGCAAAGAGATTCCTGGTGCTCCCCATGAGTGCGATGACGCTCTGCGCCCCTGCAGGTGATTTAAAACGAATGAGGCATTTTTCTTTTCTACGCGTGGGCTGATGGGCATTTTCTATCCGATTATTGAGCCTCTTTTGCGAGCGATGTTCGACCCCTTTGCACATCTGGCGAACTGGTTTCATGTAGCTCCTGAGCTTGTCCGTTACAATCACCCGAGGCTTTGGATAGGCATTTAATAAACGAGACAGAAAGCGGATGGCTGCGCCGCTTTTGCAGAAATACATCCAGTTTATAACCCTCATCATCCACGGCACGCCATAGATAATAAGACTCACCTCGAATGCTTAGTTGCTGCTCATCTAGATGCCATTTATCCGATGGTTTGGGCGCTCGCTTCTTAATGACGCACTTAAAATGAGCACCAAATTTAATGCACCATTGGCGTATCGTCTCATAACTGACGTTAATACCTCGATACAGCAAGCGCTCCGATACATCCCGGTAACTGTCATTGAATCGATGATAACTCCATACTGCGATGCTGATTAGCTCCAATGAGTAACGGTATCTTTTCGGCTTCCTTTCTAACATCGCGGTCTTCCTAAATAAAATACAGTCTAGACCAAAAGTTTAATTGATGATGCCAAAACTTTCTTAGAGTGAGCTTATTTTAAAAAATAATCTATAAAATCAATATGTTATTTCAGGTCTGATTATCAAAGCAATCAGACTTAGTGTAACTTTTGGAGAATCTCGCATGAAGTGCGACAAACCTCTTCTACAAGCCTGCAGAAACGTCATGATTTGTACTGTGTCACCTTCTGAGTCCTTCGGCGTACAGGATGTCATTTTTAATGTGGGTTAGGGCTTAAGTAACCAATTGCTTGATTAAATTCATCACACAGAAAAGAAATATCCGACTCATATTTTTTACTCTCTTCGTAAATTTGAAGAACAAATTTATCTTCTTCAAATTTTATAGTTGCTACCCCTGGGCCTCCGTCCTCAACTCTAAAAGATATCGCATTAAAAGATAAACCATTAGGTCTAATTTGTAAGCGTTGAAGTGTACTAATGTCAGGATTTACATGATTAAATAGCGACAGGCTCACATGAGAGATATTAAAATGAGCTAGGTGAATCAATATATTAGAATCCATGTATTCTATGCCAATACGTAATTTAGAATTAGATTTAGAATTTGCAAAAGCAATTAAATTGTTATATAAATTATCTAGTTGTTCTTCTGTTATCACAATTTATCTCCATGGGTTTTAAATGGTTGAGTTAGGATAACGACACAAAATTAAGTGGTTCTTAACAATGCATGAATAGTTAGAATGGGGCATTCTTCTTTGGAATGAATGCTATCTTTCCGCAAGAATGCATATTATCAATAGAATTGCTGCCTCTTACCTAGTTTATTAATTCCGGTCACTAACCTGTCGAAAACGTAGAATAAATCCCATTACTAATTGGAATCTTGGATCGGATAGCTAGGCTCAGCCTCCCAAGCCCGGCTTCCACACCACCGTACGTACGCTTCCGTATACGACGGTTTATACAAATTTAACGTTGATTTTGGGGTCGATTCAGAAAACGGAAATTAAAGCACGCTAAGTCGGTTTCTGAATCGGCCCCTTTAATACCCTTCTCCTCACCTCCTCCACATGGCCCCAATATTCTTAAGCCAATTCCAGATCTTGAGCGATACTCAGTGGAATCAGCTTACCTTCTGTCATTTCTTTTACAATTCTTTGCACTAATTTGTTCATTTTATGCTATTATGTAACATATGGTGCTTTGGGAGATTTTTATGAACATTGAATCCAAACCTAGCGAAAGCCAAGTTCTAGCTACAGCTTTAGATAATTTAAAAAACATACTAGATATTTCAAATAATGATATAAGTGAAATTATCGGGATGCATCGCAATACCCTATCACGTTCATTGAGTAACAAGAAAATTGATTATAAAAGCAAAGAAGGAGAATGTTCTTTGTTGTTGATAAGGGCCTATCGCTCTCTGTTTGCATTAAATGGCGGCAATATAGATGCAATGAAACATTGGCTAAGAACAAATAATCGACATATTCAAGGAGTCCCTCTGGAAGCGATGAAAACAGTTTTGGGTTTATCTCGAGTTGTTAACTACTTAGATGCTATTAGAGGAAAGATTTAATGGTTGATATTTGGTTAAAATCAGAAGGAAAAAATCATATAAAGCCTTTGATGGCAAAAATTTATCGATTAGTTGAATCCCAAGAACAAATTGCAACGTTGGGATTAGTAAACGATGTATATGAGCAAGGTGTATTAGAAGAGTTAATAGAGTCAACCAAAACCCCATTACCTACTGATACAAGCTCGTTACATTATTTACTCACCACCCCATTTCGCTATCCACCTCTAAAATATGGCTCTAGATTTGGAACAACATTTGAACAAGGAATGTTCTATGGGTCACTAAATATAAGCACAGCTTTATCTGAAACTGCTTACTATAGGTTTGTTTATATGCTTGGCCCAGAAACACCCTATGCACATCCAATATCAAATCAATACACATCTTTTTCGGTAAAAGTGAGAAGCGACAAGGGGATTTTTTTAGATCAAGCTCCATTTTCAAGATACGAGTTAGTTTTAACCTCACCCTCATCTTATATTGAAACACAACAACTAGGTACAAATATGCGCGAATCTGGTGTAGAAATATTTCAATTTATTTCTGCAAGAGATAAAGATAAAGGAAAGAATATAGCTCTATTTACTCCTAAAGCTTTTCAAAGTAAGGCACCAGCCCAGATGACAACATGGCTGTGCCAGACAAGTATTGAGGAAGTAGGATTCATGGCAAAAGAAACACAGCAAAGAACATCATATGTTCAAAAGAATTTCTGGGTTGATAACTCCTTCCCTTCGCCAGCCACTTAATTATTAAATTTCCAATAGGTAATTAAAACGGGGGGTTTATTTACTATGCCCATATCTTTATATAGCCACTTGAAGTTAAGCATAAAATTAGTAACCATATGTGGTTAATTATTCTAAGTTAAGATGTTATTGATTTAAATAAGATAGTTAACTTGGACACAGTTGTGAATCAGACACCCTAGAGCCTGAGCTAAATTACTTGAACGCTGATCTTTCTGAAAGATTGCAGAAAGATCAGTGTACATTATAGTTTATTAGACTAAAGGTTTTAATTTGAACATCCACTGGATGCCTCGGACAAGCTGAGGCACGTAGGCGGTGGGAGCCAGTTGTCAACACACACTATTAAAATCATTTGATTTCTCTATAATCCGACACCATAAGGCGAACTCTCAACTTCACTTGTTTGCATTGCAACTGGATAGGCTACATGAAAACGCATTTGTTGATGCTTTGCTGAAAATTCACAAGTTTAATTAGGTAACGTCCCTGAAGTTTTTTTAAACACCATTTAACTCTTTTTTGAGCACAAATTTTAAACATCACCTCGATCTCCCCCCTCTCCCGCGCAAGGAATTAGAGTAGTATTATGATATTTTTCGCGGGATGAGGGTTGGGGAGACGGAATGTCACGGATGGTCATTGATGACGAGATGCGGTCTCGTTTGGAAAAATTACTTCCAAAGCCAAAAGGACGTCATGGTAAAGATTATCGTCTATTTATGGAGGCAATATGTTGGATGCTTCGTACTGGTGCTGCATGGCGAGATTTGCCACTAGACTATGGTCACAGGAAAAATGTTTATAATCGTTATAACTATTGGTCGAAAAAAGGTTATATCACCGCAATATTGGGGGAATTAAAAAAAAGATGGCGATCACGAATGGCACATGCTTGATGGTTCTGTTGTAAAAGTGCATCAAGATGCGCTGAGAAGCAGCTATGACAAAGCCGCAGAGGCTATTGGCTCTAGTGTTGGTGGGCTTAGCACTAAAATTCATGCTAAAGTCGATTCATTCGGACAACTCGTCAATATATTATTAGCTCTAAAGTAGCGCGGACATGATAATTTCGAGGATAGAAGGCATTTGCTGAAAAACATCGTGATTCCAAAAGCGCAGGACCTTAAAACCATGTGCCATTAACCAATCTGTGCGCTTCATATCGTCAATTTGATTATCTCTATGTTGACCGCCATCAAGCTCGATAATCAGTCGTTTTTCAAGACAAACAAAATCAACGATGTATGTGCCTATTGGTACTTGTCTCTTGAATATAAATCCAAGTCGATTAGCTCGAAGATGATACCAAAGATGTCTTTCAGCATCTGTACTGTTTTTCCGTAAATCGCGAGCGCGTTGTCTTAGCACAGATTTGCCCACTTCCCTCTCCCCAACCCTCATCCCGCGAGAAATATCATAATACTACTCTAATTCCTTGCGCGGGAGAGGGGGCAGATCGAGGGGATGTTTAAAATTTGTGCTCAAAAAGAGTTAAATGGTGTTTAAAAAAACTTCAGGGATGTTACCTATTAATTGCTAATTATTTATAAGTAGGGTGTTTATTTTGTGACTGATTATCTTTTAAACATTCCTTAACTAACGCATCTGCCATATCTTTAGATTCACTCAGAACTAGTTCAGTATCATCAATTAGAGATAAAAGTTTTACTTCTCTTTTTTTCCAGTAGGAATCGGAATCATAATCATCAGAATAGATTATTTGCATTGACTTTAGGGCTTTAGCGTCTTTTATTTCTAACATTTGCTTGGCGAAACCAATATAAGCAAGCAATTTTATAACCTCCTGCTCAATCATTTCATCTTTGGCTGAAGGTTTGGACAAAATAGTAATATAGGTATCGATGTAAAGCAGAAGTCCTGCAACGCCATACTCGATAGCTGCTTTGCCTGCGTATAAAAGTGAAGACCTGTCATCCCCTCTCTCCAATGCATCTCTTACACTTCTTTCTAATTTATTAAAATCAGTCTCATTTATCATATATGAGGCAACTCCGAAGCTTCTCAGATAAGTTGGCTCATTGTAAGAGTATTTTTCATTTCCAGATGCCGGTCCAAAATATTTCATTGCAGCCTCGCAGCTTTAGGTTGATCTAAGGATAATTGGTTCAAGGTGAGAAGAGCAGTATCAAGAGACTTTGCATCAGTAACTTTTACATCACCTAATATACCATATAGCTCATTAGTAAAAGCATCTCTTCCTCTAAAGGCAGAAGAAAATAAAAACTCAAAGTCAGAAGCATGGGCCGATTTACATACTTCTTGTATTTTTTCAAGCCTATCATAGACATTCATACCAGAATTACCAAGAATTTGCTCAATTGCAATTACATTTTTTGGCTTATCGCCTGCTCGAGTTAATTTTTCCCAATTTGTAGTTTGGATAAGATTTGAAATAGAGTCTAATAACTCATTTGTTTTCTTGGAAATTGCTGTGCCTTCATAAATAATACCCTTAAGCTCTGACTCTGTCATTTGTCTAACATCACCAAGCGCCGGCACCACGATTCTTTGAAAAACTGCTGGGATAATATTACCTACTTGATCACAGATTGAAGGTTCAATAACAGCTGATTTTCTATGCATTTCATCTCGATATTGATCATATTTCTCGAAGTAGTTATCTTCCAAACCAAAGGCTTCTTGGTATTCCTTTTTATAAGTATTCCATAAAGTAGAAGATTGACAGTTTATATTAATTGCTGGGGGCATATGATTCCAAGAGGCTCCAACAATCTTGTCTCCAAGCATCTTGTGTTTATCAACTTCCTCTTGTTCTAAATGATTATATATATCTAGGGATTGTAAGGCCATGGCATGTGAAAGAGCAAATACCGGACAGCTAATATTGTCTTTTTGGATATTGTCTCTATTTGTTTTACCTTCAGCATAATAAACTCGCTCTATGCCCTCAATACTAGAAAGTTTTGTTAGTAAAGGAATAAATCTCATATCATTTGCCGCATCAAGTACTAACGCTTTTGCATGCCCCTGCTCATCTATTTCAAGATCAACTGTTGTGTAATGAGCACCGGATTTCACAATAAATTGATAGCGTCCAGGCTTAGATTTATCATGATTCTTTAGCGTTTCATTTATTACTTCAGCAAAATTGTCATTTTGAACAAGAGTAATTGGATTTTTATTCGGATTAACCCTATTATGATTATGCAAAATTACCTTGATACCCTCGGCATCAAGCCCAGCATCATGTCCTTTTTTTAGCTTGGATAATTGCGCCAATAATTTATTTCTTAGAGGAAAAGGCATGAAAATTGTCAATTTTTACTCTACATTCTTTAAATATAGCCTAATCCTTAGAATGTATTATTGGGGCTCTTAGCATAAGCTATCCAATCAGTAATAACCTAAGCTCACTCTTTGCTCCTTTGGCGTCGTAATCTTGCTCTGACTGGTTATGGATTGAAAAAGTAAACAAATAAACTTATCTTTTTAAGAGATCAATTAATATTAAGATACCTAATGACGTGGATCCACCAGGGATGCCAGGCAAAGATGGGGTGCAACAAGCAATGGACGGATCCGTGACTTTACAGCAAATAAGCGTGGATTGATTATTTTCCCCAATTAACCTATTGATTTTATTACAACTGCTAGTTACCCTTGCTGCCCCCAAGTGGAGCATGGTTACTAAATGACACCAGCAAAAGACTTACCAATGGTCATTGAAAAATCACAAGATGAGATTGAGCAAATTATTGCATCGGTGCACTCATCAAACTTATCTGAGGGAACAAAACTTTTTGTCATTGGGTGTATTAACCTGGCTTCTTGGATTCCCAGGGTATTGGTCGAGCATAAAATCACTGTATCCAATTTAAAACGTCTTATCTTTGGCAAAGGGGATAAGGCTACGAAACAACAAGACAACTCTCTAAAAAAAGAACAGAATAACACCGCTCCAGAAGAGCCCGCACCCAGCACATCAAATGATGAGAGCCATGAGCCCAAAGCCCCCAAAGGACACGGAAGACTACCACATACAGCCTACAACAATGCAGTCGAACACCATATTACTTTGGAACAGCTAAGCGCAGGCCAACTTTGCCCATTTGACTGCGGTGGCAGGCTTTATCGCATTGCCCCTGGAATTATCGTTAACATCTAGGGACAGAATCTGGCATCGATTGATAAATACTGGGTTGAGAAGCTACGATGCGCTTTATGCAATGAGCTCTTTAGTGCCGATATTCCCACCCATGTCCACAAAGAAAAATATCATCCAAGTTTTAAAGTCATACTAGCCTTACAAAAGTACTACATGGCTATGCCATTTCATCGACAAGAATATTTTCAATCGCTCATTGGCTTTCCCATTCCATCCTCTACCCAAAGGCAATTCATGGAAGAACTAATGAATACCTGATTGCACTCCAGGTTTACAAAAACCAAATTGTTAAAGAACCTAAAGCCTGGCTTCCCTGGAATTACGAAAACACTTTGGCTTTACTAGAATCAACACGAGCAGCATGAGAAACACTTAACCAGTCTTCAGGTAATCCCGCTTTGACTGGGTGACCTTGTGCCAATAAAATCATTAACTCGCAGGCACGAAGGCTTACTGAAGGATTACTTCCGGTTGGCCACCAGGCGAGCTTACCTCGACTGAAACGCTTCTGACATAACCAAAATCCACTGGCATCATACACTAAGAGCTTTATCGACGTGTGCATACGATTGGTAAAGACAAATACAATTCCACTGAATGGATCATTGAATAGCTTTTGCTTGCACAACGCTTTTAAGCCATCGATACCCTTTCTAAAATCAACCGGTTCAATGACCAATAATATCCGATGTTGAGAACTTATCTGAAGCATCGTTACCCCAAAAAATCCAGCATGAGCTTTGATACCATATTCATAGGTACTGCATTGATTTTTAGTGTACTGCCACAGGGACGAAGAAGTTCAAAAGTACAAAGATTGCCTTTATTGGATAAAAACGCTGAGTCACATGTCAAAGGCTTTCTCTCTAATTCAATAAAGTGTAATTCATCATTATCTAAAGGCAGTAATTTTTTCCTGATTTGGATTGGGCTGATGCCTAGATGAGTGCCGATTTTTGAAGGGGTATAATCACTTAATAGTTCTTTGACTTGCTCCCATAACTCATCAGGGATTTGCCCTCGCTTTGTTCGTGTCGCTCGCCAATTTCTAAATGCTTGTTTGACAGTGTCTAATTTATTTGTGCCATTTATCATTAAGTCGCCTCTTAAAATCTTCGAGGATATAGGCTAAACAACAGACCTGTCTTCAGTCACGCAGATTTGCCGAAAGTTCACAAATTACTTGAACGAAGATAAAAGATGAGCTTCATCTTAGATAAGCACGCCTTTTCTTATTTTTTATATATTACAAAATCAATGATCTGGATACTCACAAAAATCATTATATAATTTCAATCTGAAAATTTTGTTTTTTGTGCGATAAAACAATGAAAAATTATCATACTAATAAATTGACATTGTCTGAGTTTTATCCAGGTATTGAAGCCAAATGGTCCTATGACGAAAACTAGGAATAACACCTAATAAAATAGGACCCGATTGCGATATAAATATTGTCAAAAAAATGAAGGCCACATACGCGCCAGGCGTAAATATAATTGAAAAAATTTCATAATAATCACCATAAGACTTATAATGTTTAAGATCAATAAAAGAGCAAGGTATTTATAATGAGTAATTTCAAAATTTTAATGTTCAAGTTGATATATGCACCATCTACAATAACCCAGGAAAAGCAGTGGGTTAGATTTGAAGATTTTACTAGAACAGGTTTAGGAAAATACTTAATGTTAAGTGAAGAATAGTTGTAGAAAAGATTCAGGAAAATATCGGCGTTGTTTCATAAATAAAAATTAGATTGAATTCCATTCAAACGGCTTGAAGCAGATCATGGCAAGCTCAAACGACTCATCAATCCTGGAGAGAATTCAAGGGTTCTGTCGCGAAAATTTTTTGAACCTGATAATGTTGGCGGATTTTTCAGGATCAGCCCAGATGGTCAGCTTCAAATGGAAACACTTTAAACAGGATATGATATTGATGCTGGTCAGATGGTACCTTGCCTACGCTCTGAGCTATCGAGATATTGAGGAACTAGCTCTAGAGAGAGGACTGAAGGTTGATCATTCAACCATTAACCTCTGGGTGATTGAGTATGCCCCCCTTTTGGAGGAGACCTTTCGCAAGCGCTACAAGCGTGCAACAGGCCTTTCCTTACGGATGGATGAGACCTATATTAAGATAAAGGGTCAATGGATGTACCTGTATCGTGCAGTTGACAAAGAAGGCAATACAATTGATTTCATGCTATCAGAAAAACGTGATGAGGCAGCAGCTCGTGCATTTTTCTTCAAGGCTATTGGTTCAAACGGTGTACCAGAGAAGGTAACCATAGATAAAAGCGGTGCCAATAAAGCGGGTATTGATACCATCAACCGTACGCTGGCTCTCCTTTTCATGATGGGTGGTGTATTCCTTCAGATTGGTGTGAGGCAAATCAAATACCTCAACAATATCGTGGAGCAGGATCATCGGTTTATCAAGAAAATCACAAAACCCATGAAGGGATACAAGGCTTTCCATTCAGCTGAAGCGACCCTGGCTGGAATTGAACTCCATCATATGCTCCGAAAAGGACAGCATCTGCAGGCGGGAAATCAGTCTATTCTTGAACAATTCTATGGGCTTGTTGCATAAATTCGCCCAGCCTTTCTCCAGCCTGATTCTGAAAATTTTTCGCGACAGAACCGTTTTTTCAGCAACGAAGAGGGGATGTTAAGGTTAGAAGAGATATTTTCCTTTATTCTATAGCCTACACTTTAGCTAAATTTGATATAAAAGCAAGCAAGGCTGATTTAAAAGCAATTAGTAATAATTTTATAATGTCATATTTTAGGCGCTTATAAATAAAGGGGAAGTAATTCATGAAAAGCACGAATGGAACCTATAAAAAACTTTATCGTTCCCGAGATGATAAAAAAATTGCAGGTGTATGTGGTGGATTAGGAAACTATTTTAATATAGACCCAATTTGGGTTCGTATATTTTTTATCATTTTTTTTCTGGTTGGAGGGGCAGCCTTTATTGTATACGTCGTTTTATGGCTACTTGTACCTCTTGAGCCTTTAGCAGGAGATAAAAATATTATCAAACAGGATTCACTTTGATTTCTAGTAGCTGCAAATGAAAGACATACGTCTTACACATCTATTTGAGGACTTCAAACCTCTTCTAATGTGAATGAGTGATTAACTGTAAAAAGCGGTTAAAATGCAGATACTCTCTGCAATATAAGTCTAACTGTTTTTCACTCGTCGAACTGAGCAGACATCGAAGCTCAGGAATAAAATCAGCCAAGGTTTGTACAATCAATATATCCGAGGCGTTTTTCTCAACGAGCTGTTTTACCTGTTCATCCACGAGGCGAATTATTTCCTTTTCATGCTCTGAAAGCGTCATAAGCAATAACCTTTTTTACAGGTTCGGGGTAAATAATGACTCACAGACACATAGACCTCATCAAGCAAGTAAGGGGCTGGCTAGAGTGGTCTTGCTAGTCTACTCAACCACGGCCCCTTATAAGTTAATAAAACATGACTTTTGGTTATAAAAGTCTGACAGCGCCCCAAAAAGGTACTAATTCCAATTTTTGCGAAGAACCAAAGCAAGATAACTGCGAAATCCGGGATAGGCATTATTATATAATTCAAGTTGTTTGGGTTCTACTCGTTCAATCATGGAGAGCACTACAGGCGCGAACTGTTGAAGATTATTAAGAATATCACTGTTCGTATGCCCTTGATCAATCATCGCATTAATTTGGACATCAATCTTACCAATTAGTTTTGGATCTAATTTTGCAAATGACATTCTAATTTCCTGGGTGAACTATCCGTATTAAGAACACATGTATTTTATTAAATAACCAGACTTAACACAATATTTTCCGATTTATAATCAATTAAATCATGCCATTATGATAAGTCTGATTATAGTATTAATCAGACATTTTGGTTTTTTTGGAGAAACTTAACAGGATTTACTACCAATACAATCCTCTCTTCTCTTTAACCTGTTTTTAAACCTAGCAAAATAAACTCATCTGATTTGCCTATCATTTACGTATAGCTTCATTAGGCTTCAAACACTTAATAATTCCAAAGCCCCTATTACGCTATTATTGCTTGCCACAATAGTTTGGATTATCTTAACAGCCATATATCGTTAATTTCTCAGAGAGTGTAAAAGAGGGCTGGGTATGACTGAAGAGCTTCAAAACAATCAAAATATGAATATGCCCCAAAGTGGCAAAATTTCAAAGACTCTTAGAGCCGCCCTTCAAGTCTCTGGCGGAGCTATACCATTCGCTGGTGGAGTTCTTTCTACTATCGCAAGTGCATGGTCTGAAAGTGAACAGTCAAGAGCAAATCGTTTTGTTGAGCAATGGATCAGAATGCTCGAAGATGAGATTAGAGAAAAAGAACAAACAATAATTGAAATAATTGCACGATTAGATTTACAAGATGACAAAATTGCAAAAAGAGTAGAAAGTACTGAATACCAATCGTTAGTAAGAAAAACATTCCGAGAGTGGTCTGGCGCTGAAAGCATTGAAAAAAGATTATATATTAGAAATATTCTAGCAAATGCCGCATCCACTAATATCTCATCTGACGATGTTATTCGTTTGTTTATTGACTGGATAAATAAATACTCAGTACTACATTTTCAAATCGTCGGCGCTATATATAATAGTAAGGGTATAAGTCGCGGCGCCATTTGGGCAAAAATTGGTAAAGAAAAAGTTAGAGAGAATTCAGCAGATGCGGACTTATACAAATTAATATTCAGGGAGCTAAGTACTGGAGGAATAATAAGACAGCATCGCTATACTGATAACCAAGGTAATTTCATTAAACTAACACCAAGAAAAAGCAACCGTGATGATTCAATCTTAAAATCAGCCTTTGACGAGCAAGATTTATATGAACTGACAGAGTTAGGGCAACAATTTATACATTATGCTATGACCGATCTTCCGCCAAGAATTGGTTTTAATCCCGGATTTAATGATGGAGATGCGAATTAAAAACAATAAATTCGAAGAGATAACCCGCTTATTTAAAACACTACCTTTGATCATAATTGTTATTGAGCCTCAACCCCATTAATCGACATAGGATTAAAGATTGTCGGTGTTGCCGACATTTATGCTTGTTTTAATAGTGTATTGTCTTATAGCATTTACGATATAGCAAATCATAAGCTAGTGTTCTTGCACTTATCTATGGGCAATAGTTGCACCAGTGGTGCGACAATTTGAATTCATATAAAAGTTCTTGAATCATGCATTAATAATTAAATTAAATATTAGATACAGTCATCATTTTTCCTATCATCCAAAAAAAGCTCATGCAACTTGTCTTGTAATAATTTTTTATCTGGGAGCTGGATTTGATATTCTGCAATCAAAGCAGGCGACAAAGTTCTATTTAATGAAAACTCCACTACCTCTTTGTCTTTACTTGCACATAACAATAAACCGATTGCTGGATTTTCATGAGATTTTTTTACTGTGCGATCCAAGCCCTCTAGGTAAAATGACATCTTTCCAAGATACTCTGGCTCGAACCGCCCTACTTTAAGTTCTACAGCCACTAGGCAGTTTAGACCACGATGAAAAAATAAAAGATCTATCAAAAAATCTCTTCCGCCTACTTGAAGTGGATATTCTGTGCCAACAAAACAAAAATCTCTTCCTAGCTCGATAAGAAAATCTTTAAGTTTTGCCAATAATGCTTTATGAAAGTCAATTTCTTCATGGCCTCTTTCTAAACCTAGAAACTCAACCATATAGGCATCTTTAAAAGCATTTTTTGCCTCTGGGTAAACACTCTCTAAGGCACTTGAAACTTGCACGGGATTAAGTATTGCTCGCTCATAAAGAGCGGACTTAAATTGCCGATCTAATTCTCGCTTAGTCCAATGTTCTTGGATGCATTTGCGCAAATAAAATTCACGCTCTTCTTTGCTCTTGCTTTGGCCAAGAATAATCAGGTTGTGTGTCCATGGCAATTGTCGCGCCAACGGTGCAACAATTTTATCAGCGTGATAGGTTTCATAAAATTGCTTCATACGAAAAAGATTTGATCGTGTGAATCCACGGATTCCTGGCTGTGTTTTGGAAATATAATTCGCTAGGTGGTTAACAACACCATCTCCCCACTCAGATAAAGTTATTTTTTTACTAATGTACTCACCAATACGCCAATATAAATCAATCAGGACAGTATTAACTGCTTGATAAGCCAACTCTTTTGAGGAGTTAATTAAATTAAGAATTTCTTCAAAACTTTGTTCGTGGCCTAGTACTGGTTGAATATTATCCACCACTGCTCTCTTACTTCATTGGATTTTCTTTATTTTCTCACATGAGTAAGTTTCAATACAGTTGCAAAAAGTATAAAAATCCGGGGGCTGTCTCTTCATTTTCTCAGCCAGCCAAATATGACGTGGTCAACCAAATTGTTACACCCCAGTTAAGCAACTTTCATTAAAAAATTACTCTGCTTTTCAAATTGATTTGGGCTTAAATATCCTAAATAAGAATGCAATCTGTGGCTGTTATAGAACATGGTGATGTAATTCAAAATGTCCTGTTGAGCTTCCCATCGAGTTTGATAATTCCGCCATTGAACTCGTTCTTGTTTTAAACTCCCAAAGAAGCTTTCAATAACACTATTATCCCAGCAATCTCCTTTTTTACTCATACTGCCAATATAGCCTTTACTTGTTAATAAGTTACGGTATAGGTAACTTGCGTATTGAGTTCCTCTATCGGAATGAACAACGAGCCCTACTGATGGCTTTCGCTGCCAAATAGCCATATTCAGAGCATCACAGACTAATGTTGCTTTCATTCTGGAACCCATACTCCAACCCACTATTTTTCTTGAAAATAAATCCATAACAACCGCTAAATAAAGCCAGCCTTCCTGAGTCCAGACATAAGTAATATCGGATGCGTAAGCTTTATTTGCCTCTTTAACATCAAACTGTCTATTTAAAACGTTTTCATAAACCGGTTGTTTATGATTGCTATTTGTTGTCACTTTATATTTCTTGCGATAACGAACAAAAACTTGCGCCTCTTTCATTAAACTTTGAGTTCGTCTTCGACCTACTGGATAACCTAATGCATTTAAAGCATTCTTCATCCGGCGGCTTCTTTCTTATAGTCATTACTTTCTCCAGCTAAGTGCATTATCTCTTAACTGGGGTGTACAGATCTATTAGACCATATATGGACCCTGCCAGGCACCGCAAGAGGTAAATTTCAATTTTTAACAAAAATAGGTTGAGATGCAGTCATATATTCGGTTTTTAATAAGTGTTATAAATCACTCTAACCCTGATAGTATTCGCGCTCTTTCTCCTCATCACGTCAACGATCTTGAAAACGATCTTGGTCTAATACAGGTTTTGAAAGAGCTGGTCTTACCTATTTTGCTATCAATTTTGTCTACCTTTAGCAATCTCCAGAACAAAGTAACTTCTTGTTTTACTTACATCGCTTAATATTGCTGAATGTACTTTTTACATTCAGTAATATTAAGTGAAACTATAATTTGATTAATAAATTTTATTTATGAGTTCATTATGCAATTGCCAATGGCTTACGATAAGACTCGCCTGTCGCCAACATCGCCCAAATTGTACGTGCATTTTTATTGGCTAATGCTACTGCCGTTTTGTTAAAACCAATACGAAGCTTTTTCTCTATTACCCACTGGCTTTTTTTATCCTTTTTGTTCCCGCATGTTTTTATGACTGTGCGTGCGCCATGAATCAGCAATGTCCTTATATAACGATCTCCTCTTTTTGTGATAGAGCCTAAAACAATCTTGTTGCCACTGGAATTCTGTCGAGGCACTAAACCCAGCCAGGCAGCTACCTCTCTGCCATTTTTAAAAACAGTGGGATCACCAATTGTAGCTACTATTGCCGAGGCTGTTATAGGTCCAATGCCTTCTATGCTTTGAATTGCTACACAGCGGGGATCAGTTTTTGCTTGTTCACGTATCTCTTTATCGTAGTACTTGGCCTGCTCATCATAAAGTTTAAGTTGTTCGTGTAACTGTAAAAATATTTTCTTTGAACATGAGCTTATCTTATCTTCATTAGCATCTAGTATTTCAGGTAGTTGCACAAGACGCTGAATACCTTGAGCAATAATAATTCCATATTCTGCTAAAAAACCACGAATTTGATTCGCTTGAGCGGTTCTTTGTTTGACCGCAAGCTCTTTAGCTCGGTGGAGTAATAATACATCCTGTTGTGTCATATTCTTTATTGGTACAAAACGCATTGTCGGCCGTGTTACAGCCTCCGATATTGCCTCAGCATCCTTTGCATCATTTTTATTGGACTTTACATAAGGTTTTACAAATTGTGGTGACATCATTTTTACTGTATGGCCCATTTCAACAAATAATCGAGACCAATAATGAGCTCCTCCACAGGCTTCAACGCCAACAAGACAGGGTGATAAATTTGCCATAAATTCAACTAGTTTTTCACGACTCAATCGTTTACGCAAAACACCTTTTCCATTACTGTCTGTACCATGAAGCTGGAAAACATTTTTTGCTAAATCTATTCCTAATACTTTAATATTATTCATTATGGATCCTCCACTTTTTTGAATGAAACTAAACACTCTCATTCTGGCTCTTTATGAAGCCTCGTTAAAGTGGCAGGGTCCATACTATTACGTCAGTACTCACCTTGGCGAGTTGGAGGGGTAATAATTGTATTCCAATCCATAGTATCTCCTTTTATTTTAAGGTTTTATTATTTGACTTATACTTTTCTAGGGAACTCAGAATTTCAAGACCAACTTTATATTGATCTCAATATTTTGAGATTTTAAGGTGCTCTAACTTTACTATTTAAATAATTATCTCTATTTTAAATTCACTTCTTAAACGGTACAGAACTATATGACTCTAATTTGTTGGGATTTTTTGCAGATCTAATAATAATTTCATTATTAATTGGAGAAATTTGATCTCCTGGATTGAGTTTTAAATATGAACTAGCGCCATTTTTATTAATAGTCTTTTTTATCCATTGGTTCTCTGCAGAGTATATTTCAAGCTCATCATCACTCGAATTTATGATCGGGTAATCACTATTATTAAGCATTATCTTGCTTTCTTCCGTAATTTTCATAACTGTTGGGGTAGGTTGAACTATATTCAAATTAGTCACACCTTCTATGGTTTCATTATTTTGAAGAAATATTTGTAGAGAAAGGTTAAAAATTCCTGCGTCTGATGGAGGTAAAACTATGGTAGGATATAATTCATTTGCTGTGAATTTTTTTCTTTCACTGTAAGCTATTTGCCATATGACCTTGGTTATTTCCGTTGAATCAATATGTTCAACTGAATCAAATGTTAATTGAATTTTCTGGCCAGGAAATAAATTAATTTTTGGAATCACGCTATTTTTTTTAATAAATTTTGTTTCATAAGTTGGCACCAAATTAAACAAACATACAATAAGATAGACAATAGTGCCAATCGTCCAAGCTATACAACCCCGATTTGCCCAATCCCATAATTTGCTCATTAAAATCAATATAGTTATTTCTTAATTTAAAATTTGTAACATAAAAAATTAAGATATTAAACTATCAAAAATAAAATCTGTAATCTGTACTTTCGTGGTGTTTCTGCACGCTTGCAGAAAGTTCACTTTATAAACAACTAAATAATTATCACTAAGGTATACCCTTATTAGATGGCTACGAAATAACATAAACCCCATCATATAAATTGATTTTTCATTTTTTGATAGCTGCTTATCACAAAGATTAGACTCCATTGATAGGTAATGAAAAAGCCGCTTTTATAGATTATTAGGCTACTTACGAACCTTTCTGCAATCTTGCAGAAAGGTCAAAGTGCACCCAAAACATTTTTTTGAATATTCCATAGCTACTAATTACCTTTCTATATAGGGAGGCATAGATTTAGGTAATAATGATGGTTTTGTTGTATTAACATAATCGGTTTGTAATTCATCTACTTTTACCAGCAACTTACTATTACCCATTTTAGAAAATAAGATTTTACAACTATCCAAAAAATTAAACGTATTAATTCGGATATTAAGTAATTCTCGTTTTACTCGAATTTGATTTTGATAAATCTGTGTTCTAGGGCGTGAATAATCAATTTCTCGAGGCCCTATACATTCTCTTTCAACAAGCTTCTTATATTTCTGAGTTATTTGGCAACGATAAAAATCATTTAAAACATTTTCTAAGGAATAAATATTCGGGATTTCCTTTTCTCCAGATAGTAAGCATTTAAGTAATTTTTCAAAATTATAATTAAATGAGTTAAATTCAGAACCTATTGAATACATTAAACAATCCTTAATCATTTGTTCTATGTTAGGAGCAAATTTTCTTATTGTTTGTCGAGCAAAATTAATTCGTGCAGAGAAATCATAAATTTTAAAGTATTTAATATCAAAATTTTCCGCTACATATTTATAAGGTGCTTCCTCTGGTATTGCTATTTCAGGATATTGAGTAACATTAATTATTCCCATTTCGTTAAAATAATAAGGAGTTAAATTAAATGTGACCTTTCTGCAAGATTGCAGAAAGGTCACGTTTTACATAGACAACTACAAATTCCTGCGCGTCACGCGCGGAATATTTTTTGCGAACAAGCCTCACCGTAACATGCAAACCGGACTATCAGATGTTGATGATTCGGAAAGGGCTTCGTGCAACGGCGGTTCTTGCCCAAATCAAGCGACTGCAGGCCTTGTGGCAGGGCCTGCATGATGGCTACAAGTTCTGCGCCGGATTTGGTGCCGAGGTTATTCCCGCACAAATCGAGCGACTGCAGGCCTTGTGGCAGTGCCTGCATGATGGCTACAAGTTCAGCACCGGATTTGGTGCGGAGGTCATTCCAGCTCAAATCGAGCGACTGCAGGCCTTGTGGCAGTGCCTGCATGATGGCTACAAGTTCAGCACCGGATTTGGTGCGGAGGTCATTCCAGCTCAAATCGAGCTGGGAAGTACCCGGGGAGAGCTCTTCCAACGATGCAATAATATTCTCTTGCGTTTTATTATTAAGATTAAGTCTCATGTCTCACTCCTAGGCCCCAAGCTCATTTAAGCACTCATCACTCAGCACAGAACCGTTTGATGAGGGTGAACTAGAAGAAAAATCTATTTGGCGATCCTGATTAGGTGACAGGGCAAGATCTACCGGACATTTTTTAGGCATAATCATTTTCTCAGCTTAAAATATCTTTATATAGAGACTCAGAACTAAGGAACAAAGGTCAGAAAAAACTTCGGAGCTCCTCTCATCGAGCCTGCGGTCATTCTTTAGGAGCTCTTGAACTGCTAAAAAATAAGTAATGATTATGAAAGGAATAAATTAAATAAAAATTAAAATTGATTCTTGATTTTTTATAGTTGCTATGAAATTACTACTTTAGAGGCCTAACAAGCACTCTTCAGAAAAAGAGAGCGCCATGAACCATACCACCCATCTCTAGCTCCTCTCCGCTTTTGTGCTAGCAGATTCAACGCATTCCTTACGGATTCATCTACGGTTGCCCGCGGCTAGATTGTCCCTGAAGCTTCGTGACCTTGCAGCAAAAAAATATTGAGTCATTATTTTAACCGCAACCTATTGATTATATTATGACTACTGGCTAACCTTGCTGCCCTTTATAGGAGCAGGCTTACTAATGACACCAGCCAAAGAATTACCCATCATCATTGAAAAATCACAGGAAGAAGTTGAGCAGATCGTTGCATTGGTGCACTCATCAAACTTACCTGAGAGAACAAAACCTTTTGTGATTGGCTGCATTAACCTTGCCTCATGGATACCTAAAGCGTTGGTCGAGCACAAAGTAACGATATCAAATTTAAAACGCCTTATTTTTGGCAAGGGTGCTAAAACCACTCGAAAGCTCTACCGCATTCCCCCGGGTATTCTTGTTAATATCAAAGGCCACAATCTGGCTTCGGTAAATAAGTATTGGATTGAGAAATTACGCTGTGCGTTATGCAATGAAGTATTCCCTGCGACTATCCCCAAACAGGTCTGTAAAGAAAAATATCATCCAAGCTTCAAAGCCATGTTAGCCCTGCAAAAGTATTATATGGCCATGCCCTTTCATCGCCAGGATTATTTCCAATCACTGCTTGGTTTTCCTATTGCAGCATCGACTCAATGGCAGTTGATGGAAGAACTAGCCTCTTGTGTGTTATTGGTATTTCCCACATTAGAGAAAATAGCCGCTAATGGTTCATTGATTCACAATGATGATACGGTTGTTCGCATCGTTGATGTCATCCGCAACAACAGACAAAATCCAGGGCAAAAGAGAACAGGCATGTATACCACAGGCATTCTTGCCCAAAATGGTACCCATAAAATTGCCTTATTTTATAACAGCAAACGCCATTCAGGGGAAAACATGGCGCGTTTGCTGAATAAGCGAGATAAGAATAAAGGACAAGTTATTCAGATGTGTGATGCACTGAGTCATAACCTTCCAGCAAACCACCGCACCATTGTTTGCAACTGTTTATCACATGGTTTTCGTAAATTTGAAGAGCTGCTCGCCTTTTACCCCGAGCACTGCCAAACTCTCATGAAGTACTTATCGACTCCGTTTCAGGTTGATGAGAAATCCAAGCAATTAGGCCACAATGAGCAGCAGCGTTTGCTTTATCACCAAACACATAGCCAGCTGTCTATGTTGAAAGCCAAAGCCTATATGGAAGACTTGCTCTCTACCAAGCAAATTGAGCCCAACGAATCCTTAGGCAAAGCGATTAATTACATGCTCAAGCACTGGGACAAGCTTACTCGCTTTTTATCCGTCTCTGGTGCGCCTGTCCATAACAACAATATGGAGCAGGGATTAAAAATTCCTATCCGAGGACGTAACAACTGGTTGTTTTATAAAACTGAATACGGCGCAATGGTAGGTGGTGTTTTGACCAGTATTATTTATACCTGTGAATTAGCTAATGTTAACCCCTTTGAATACTTGGTTGCACTGCAAGTATATAAAGATCACATTGTTAAAGAGCCTACAGCCTGGCTTCCCTGGAGCTATGCGAACACGACGGCTTTGTTGGAATCATCTATGGCAGCTTAAGCAACACAACGCCAATCTTCTGGTAGGTTTGCTTTAATAGGATGGCCTTGGGCAAGCAATATCACTAACTCACTGGAACGCAATTGAACTGAAGGAGTTTCCCCTGTGGGCCACCAGGACAGTTTTCCTCGACTAAACCGTTTTAAACAGAGCCAGAATCCATTCGCATCATAGACCAACAGCTTTACTGCGGTTCGGTTACGATTGGTAAAGACAAATACGGTACCACTGAATGGGTCATCAAGCAGCTTTTGTCGGCATAGCGCTTTTAGAGTATCGATGCCTTTCCTGAAGTCAACCGGCTCAACTGCAAGTAATAACTGATGTTGTGGGGTAATCTGCAGCATCGTTAGCCCATGAAGTCCAGCATCAGCTTTGATGCCATTTGCATAGGTACTGCATTGATTTTCAGTATACTGCCACAAGGACGATGAACTTCAACACTACAGACCTTATCATTATTAGAGAGAACGTCTAAGCCAAGTTGCTTTACCTCGACAAACTGCATGCATCCATTCTCTTGAGGCTCTAATTTTTTCCTGATTTGGATGGGGCTGAGTCCTAAATGAATACCGATTTTTGAAGGCGTATAATCAGACAATAGTTCTTTAACTTGCTCCCATAACTCATCAGGGATATATCCACGCTTTGTTCGGGTTGCTCGCCACTGTTTAAACGCTTGTTTGACTGAGTCTAGTTTATCTATGCCACTTTTCATAAGGCCACTTCTTAAAATCATAGAGGCTATAGGTTAAATAACAGAGATGTCTTTAGTCACGCAGCTCCGCCGCAAACTCAGAATTAAATGAAATATACGCAGCAATACGAGAAGGAGCGACCGACAAGTAATCTATGAATAATTTTACTGAATCAGAGCAATGATGATTAATCGCTATGTCAATAAATAAACTAAATATTCTTTTACTTTCCCATCCATCAATCCCATCAAAATGAATAAATTTCTTTTTCAGGTAATACTCCATCATCTGCAAAGAATATTGTGTTTTATGGTGATTATCATATTTAAAAAGCAAAAAAAATATTTCATGTATATTTTGATATATAGATAACATATTTTTAAATTTAAAATTCTTTTGTATTTTAGATAAATTCTCAGCATATTCATAAATCATTAAATTAGCAGGATCTTTACTCACACTAAAATCATATAAATAATTAATTAAATCATCTACTTTTCCCTCTGATATATTTATAGCTACTAATTCGATTGCCTTCTTTCTTTTGTCTAAGTATCTACGCAAAGATAAATTTTTATTTATTATAGGTCTCTCAGAAAGAATGCTAGGGGTAATTTTAGTGATCTCTTGATAATTTGGACGCGTGGGAAACCTTGTATAAACCTTATTAATTAAAAGATCCTCATCAAAAATCTCTGCCGCTAAAGATAAAATAAAACCCATTGAATCAATAGAGGAAAAAGGACTACCAAAATTATTATTATTTGGTTGCCCCCAAGTAGGATAAGCAGTACCTATATTATTACCATGAAGACTTATGCATATCTTTATAGCAGAGGTATCATCGCCGGTTAAAGCATATCCCGTAATTATATTTTTACTTGTTTCTTCGTTATCAGTTTTTTCTAATGCTTCATTTATTAGCGCGACAATTTCTGAGGTGGAGAATTGTTTGGGAAACAATGTCTTCCATAGATAGCCAGATTTATAATATACCTCTAAATTTTTAGTTATTTTTGCTGCTTTTGATTTAAATATACTCATCGGCAACTTGAGCAAAATAACTCCATTTTGTAACTCTTTAGCAAAATACCAATCATTATGTAAATTTGGATCGTAAAACCTGCCATGAACAATCTGATTAAGTTTTTTTTTAAAAGACAACCAACCATTTACTGTATGAAGCCCTCCGGCAAGGCGGATAATCTCCTTACTTGAACCGTTATTTTTAATCTTTTGAGAAGTAAAATCCCCTAAAATAATATGTTGTAAAGCTTTTTTGGTAAGCACATAATTTTTTTGCGGGCCTAAAAAATATTCTCCCTTTTTATTTGGTAAAACCTGATATTTATTCATGTAAATCCTTTTTCTATAACCCGTATTTTTATTTTAAATTTTCTTTTCAAGTTTATTGTTTTAATTTTAGTCTTATTATAATAATTAGGGAAAATTTTGTACTCTTACGTCACGTAATAAAAGGATTTATCTGGTTTTACAATAGGTTAAATGGCTAAATACAGATACCTATAACCACGATGAGCTTAGGAGATGACTTAAGAGTAAATGGCGCTAATAAACTAAACTCCATCAAACATACATTGAGACATTAAGGAGCAAACTACATTGGAGCGAACATCTGCCTCCTCTGTAAGTAGGCACAAGTTCGATAATTTTTATCGCTGCCTTAAAATCTAACTATGATTAATGAAATGTGTTATCGAGCTGATTCATTATAAGGTTTTGAGATCCAAAGCCCCAGCTTATACGTTCACAAACCCTTCGTTTTTAGGAAGCTTTTTAGTCAATATTATTTAAATCGCAGGGAAATAGATACCATTAGAATGGCTCTCTTAATAACTAAGCTTTTTACAATTTCAAAGATCGTGTATAGAAAAAATTTCTAAAACCAATAAAAAAAATATCGCTAAACGGTGAATCTTTAAGTTGATCCATATGCGCATCAATAACACTATCAAGCATCTGGTAAATGCTATCATATACTCTCCATAATCCATCCTCTACAAAAACAATCGTAAGAACTGCGTTTTTAAAATCATAAGATTTTTTGATTTTCTTGTTTATAGAGTCCTCTACTAAGAATTTTAGATTTAAATTTACCAAATCCTCATCCTTATGCGATTGGCTGGGAGTAAACAATACCTGTCTTTTGCCTGATGCTTTTGTTTTATTATTAGTAAATGGTTTATCATACGCTGGAGCTTCCTCATATTTTATGAGATGCTGATTTAGAAGCTCTGCCTTTGCACCATCTATAGCACTCGTACACTCAATGTGCCTCAACGTTTTATTTTTATTATCTATTAATAAGCCATCAAAAGAAAAATTCGCTCCAAAATAAGTAAAATGGGAATAATTTAAGTGCTGAGCGACTCGTACAATGGGTACAATTTCAAAGAAGAAATTCCTTATATTTGGTAGTCCGTCATAAGATACAAAAGGATTAAGCTCCTTTTTTATGGAGTTAATAAATCTCAATCCATATTTAGAGGTATAAATCTTTTTAGACTTAAGTTTTGCACATAGTTGTTCATATTGAACTAAATCGAGACCCATAAAATTTTCCTAACTATTAAATACCGTTAAGAGATAACAGATTATTAAACTGAAAATAACTCCTCAATTGTAGATTGAATCTCATCTTGGCTTGGCTTGGCATAACGAAAAATTTCCTTTATTGACACATTACCACTAATTTCCTGTGCAAAGTGAACGCCGTGTTTATCAGTAACCCTCTTTAAAAAAGTATGTCTTAATTTGTGTGGAGTAAATGCAAATCTTTCATGGTCAGGTAAAAAAGCCAAAGCTTGTTTTAATACTCGCTGGCAAATCCGATACACATCCAAGGTCTTAAGACGTGCTCCATAGCGACTCACAAATAATGGCTCTTCTGGCTCAGGGCTTCGCTCTTTAAGATAACTTTCGAGTACTCCCCTCGCCTCTTGCGGCAATGGGATTTTATTTGAAATTCGCTTTGACTTATGTCGCATGACCTGATGTAGTCCCTTGCTATGGTATTGATAAACATCTAGCGAAACTAATTCTGACTCACGAAGACCTGTACTCAACAAAGTATAAAAAATAGCTGTTTCCATTAATGGATTTTGATTTTTACGAGTACAAC
This sequence comes from Legionella massiliensis, assembly GCF_000756815.1. Lineage (GTDB taxonomy): Bacteria > Pseudomonadota > Gammaproteobacteria > Legionellales > Legionellaceae > Tatlockia > Tatlockia massiliensis. The sequence continues at coordinate 1,221,406 of NZ_CCVW01000001.1, read as the reverse complement.
TTTTAAGCCTCTGCTCACAAGCTGATTTTAAGCGCATCAATTGTTTGGAGGTAAGGCCATTCCAATCTGGCGAATCCGTTTGCAAATCTTTAACTTGGGCTAGCGGATCTCCTGCTAGTAATGGGTGTTGTTTATGTAACCAACGACCCACATGACGAATCGTTGCCATTGTGCGATTGACCGAAGTCGCTTTATAAGGTTTTCCTGTTTTTTCCGAAACTGTTTGGCAAAGTTGTCGTTGAAATTGTTTGCTTACCGCTGGCGTCCAACTATCAACCAAGTCATGTCCAACTTCTATTTGAAAGAAATTTACAAATTTAGACAAATCCTTCATTTTCGCTTGTTCCGTTTTTTCAGGTGCCCCTTTCACATGCACTGAGTAATAATAGGACAACCAAGCTGAAAGCGAATTGGTGTCAAAATGTACAGCCAAAGGATGATTAATCTTATCTATCACAAACATTTGAGTTTTTTCATTTTCAATCATTTTTCGCGCTCAATGAATTCAAGGGATCATTAAATGGCATTTTAAGCGATTTTGTTACTTTGTGAAAGATAAGGTACGTTATCTATCGCAAATTAAATTTATAGCTGAGTATGTCCAATTGACATACGCACGCAATCCAAAACTTAAAAATTAAACATATCTACTTACCATTCATCAATGTTCCTGAGAATTTATCTGTTTTTTAGCATGGGTTTAGTTCTCAAAATGCGTAGCTAATGAAACCACTGCTTAATATTTAAGCAATACAATAAAGTTAGTACTTTACTATTTACGGGAACATTAATTATGAAAGCGAAATTAGATAGTTATCTTAAAACACTCAACAAAAATCAAAATCCACCTCCAATATCAGTCAGCGGCCAGCCTGTTGCAAGGTGGAGAGAACGTGTAGAGGTTTTTGAAGATTTTATGAAAAATTTTGATAATTATAGAAAAGAAATCAAAGTACAACGTTACAACGCGCCCGTAGCTAAACCAGCAATATCATTGATGGATAACAAGCCTACTATTAATTTTGAGACATTCGGGGCAATTGATGGTGGTAATCTTGCAATAGAAAAGGCGGCTTTTGCCAAATCAAAACCCATTATGCTGATTGCTGCGAATGCTGAGCATATTGGTGGTTCTCTATATCGAACAGAAAAAACAGGCGATGCCCAAGAGGAACAAGCTGGAGACACTTATGCTGGCCCCCTTGCACTTGCAAGTATTCCTGGTATTGCACATTCTATAAGTGATAAGGGGGATATTCATTATTCACAAGCATATCATGATTTTCTGTTGCAAAGAGGTGCTATTGATGTTTCTAATGTGCCTGGTCCTAATGGTAAAAAATGTGATCAGATACTAGTGGCTGCCCCAGATTTAAAATACCAAAAGGAGTGTTTTGTAAAAGGCACATTTCAAGCCCAAGCCTATGCTGAGCAAGTCTTAACTATGTATCGAAATGTTTTCGCAGCTATTGCTAATAAAGATCCTAACCAACCTATTATATTTACATTGCCAGGATCAGGGGTTTATTTGGGTTATGAGGCCAACGTTAAAGAGCAGGCGATAAAAATTCAAGGCTTGTGTTTAAAACAAGTAATGAATGAAAATCAGTCATTAGCAGATCGCAAATTTTATTTGCCTTATGGGAATAATGCCCCAGTGTTTAAAGTAGCAAAGGGAGAAGTAGATCCCAGTACATTAACTGCAGAAAAACAAATCGTAAGTAACGCCTTAATAAATATTGAAAAACAACATCAGCTAAAAACTCCTAAATTACCTCTCCCCTCAGATTCTCATAAAAAAATGGCTCTTATGATGGTTGCGCCCAAAACTCCTGATAAAACAGTAGCTATTATGCTTAAAGACGCTGCAATAAATTGCCTTCAGATGAGAAATGAAAATATTGAACCGTCCATTGGTAAGAAGGATGGCAAAACCAATCTACTGTTGAATTTTGCTAGCAAAGAAGAAGCAGAGTTCATGTCTAAGCGACTCCTCTCTATGAAAGTTGGTAGTAATACAAGACCTGGTGAGGGTAAAGACATTCTTGAAGATAACAAAATTATAATAACAGAAAAGGATGCGGTAATTATTGAGCAACATCATCAAGCAATCAAAGAAAAAATTAACTTTCTTCAAGGCGTTGTGAGCGGGGCTAACATTAGTCCTTCTGTTGATAAGAAGACAGGAAAAACGAATTTGGTGTTATCGTTTAGCAACAATGATAAAGCTGAACAAATGAGCACCCAGTTTTTTAATATGGGGATTAGCTCTAGTACGACTGGGAATAAGAAAGCAGTGGTTGATAATAAAATTGTATTAACGCAAGATGATGTAACAGCTATCCAGCAACAATACAATAAAATTAAGCACGAAAGTACCTTTCTACAAGGTATTGCGAAGGGGATTGCAACCATCGTTCCATCGATCGATAAGAATGTTGCAGGTCAAACAAATGCCCTTGTTGTTTTCAAAACAAAGAATGAAGCACAACTATTTACAGCAGATTTAGCTAAGAAAGGGATTGTATCAAAAACCACTGGCCAAGCTAAAACAGTTCAACCAGGAAATGGAGTGATATTAACGCCCACTGATTGCGCAAGATATGAACAGAAAATGAATGCAAAGTTACAAATGTGTTTGAGTTAAACCTAGAAAAAGCAGTTGAGTCCAAGACTTAACTGCTTTCTCCTGGATAACTGGAAATTAATTTGCCCACAGGCTATTCATTTAGCACATCAATGCAATAAGCTCTACTGAGCCCGAAGTTACGAACATGTTGAATCGAAATAAACCATTTTAACTTGTATACAGAATCCATTTTGTATGATTTGTGATAAAAGAGGTACGTTATCAATCTCAAATAACGACTCTACGGCTGCAGATAGATTTTTTTTACATCCCTCGGTTGATTAAAAAATAACAGCCTATCGCGGACTACGCGCCTCGGCTTTCAGCCTTCCATGGCGCGCAGCAAATGAGGTTCAGCAAAGCTCACCCATAGTTAATTGCAAAATTAGGGTAAGCATTTCGGGTTTGTACAGTGGTTAGTTCAATGCTTTTATCTACTTATAGCATTGTAATTGTAAAAAATGTCTTTCTGGGTAGGCCTCCTTTTTTCACGCTTTAATGCTTTAATTAGATGTTTTGCTGCTAAAATCTCTCTTCGTTTAGCATCTAATTGTTCTTGTATTTGCTCTTGCTTTCTAGTTGTAATACGCTGCATTTCTTCTAAACGTCTATTTTCATGCAAGGCATCACTTAACTGTTCTTCTACTCCTTTTTTATCTTCCTTTAATTCTCTTAGATATTCATAATTACTAATTAGCTTATGTTCAATGTCTTGTAACGAGTGAAGAATAAAATTTCCTAAAGGGTAGCTTTGATTAGAAAGATAATTTAGAGAATCATAATGAACCTCTAATTCTTTAGCTAAACATTGCAATTGCGCCAGAGCTTGTTCCAATTCATCGCTATTTATTACGAATTTAAAATTTAGTAAACCATTTTTTCCGCTTGAATAGTTTTCCCACCATTCATAAAGATACTTTATAGCCGTGTTACGATTGGTATTAGCTTTCGAACATATTTCTTTTATATCAGGGATTTCTTTTTGGCCATTTTGCTTGAAAAGATCATTGATTAGTTCAATAGTGTGAAATTTATTATCCTTTTTCATATCAGACTCCTTCTACTTTTATATTAAAACAGTAGTTACTGCATCTAAATAATAATTGTTCAATACTATCTTCGTTTCAGTCCTTTGTGTTCAAATTACTTAGCCAGCGCTTCCTCCGATAATAATATGGCTTGTAACTTTTTTCCTCTTTTAAACTTATTACTGAAATTTAAAGAGGAGTAGCGATGAAAACTAGCAACTTCCCCTATCTTTATAATTGTTTCTCTGTAAAAACGATTATTTAAAATATTCAACCACATTGTTTTTTATTCATTTTAAGCCCCATGTTGATGAATTAAATATATTTTCATCACTAAATGACAACATTGTCAATAGTTGGTGGCATTTATTTGTTTTTTGTGGTGACGGCAATGTCAATCTATTGTTGACTTTAAATGGCTTTAATGTTTAACTTTAATTGTCACTAAAAGACAAAAGGATATAAAATGAATAAATTAAAAATAACCCTTATTGCATCAGCTTTGTGGACAAGCGTTGTCTCAGCAGCCCCCTCTTGCGATGGGCTTATAATCAGATTAAGAAATAATCTTCTTGATGATTTGTTAATGACAACAAATAACTTAACTGGAGCAGCCATCCAGCCTAAATTTTTTGAAAAATTAAAGGGTAAATCGGAGCAAATACTTACAATTAATGGTACTAGTGAAGAAGTGCCAATGGCAGGTGAGATTGTCCTTTATACAATTACTTTACCCAGCAGGGTCATTAAAATTCAGTATACTTTAGAAAATAAATTAGCTTATTGTGAGCATACTGATAAATCGATTCAAAGCGATTATATTGTGCAAAAAAATCGTAACATTGGCGAAGTTCAGTATTCTATAAATAACTAAGGATTCCTGGGGCTGAATTCGTCTGGGGTTTAGTCTCTTGCACCCTAAAAGTATGTGCCATATGTTTCGTCTTGAATATGATTGATTTATCATAAGTTATTTGTTAATGGGAGAACCTAATATGCTGATTTATCAAGAAAAAGAGAATGATAAAATCCAACTACGTATTCGACTTCATACATCTGTTCTAAAAGAGATCGAGGATTATTGCAGTTGGGCAAAAATTTCATATAAAGATTATTTTATCCAACGCGCTTGCGAGTATATTTTTACTCACGATGAAGATTGGATCAACTATAAAAATCATAAAGAAGAATGATGGCTACCAGCTGTATCCACTTAACAATACATGACGTAAAAATAGTTTAGGAAAACAGATGCAGCGGGCTCTGTCGAGTCATAATCGAACTCAGTTTAGCTCAAAGTTAAGTTGACGATGCCGTCCTCACAACCGAAAACGCACGCCAAGATCTAACCAATTGATTTATAATGAATTAAAAAATATATAAATGAGCTAAATAGCAATGTTTGATAAATAAAAATGCGCGTTAATGAGTCGTATTGAATTTAAATAGCACCGGTTTTTACCTTAGCGTACGTTTTCGGTTGTGAGGACTTCAAACCCCAATATTGATGGGGATTTTTATCTAAAAACAAATTATTGACTATAAAGTATCGTGCGGATTGATTTAAAGTAGCTTCTTTGACTGTATTAACATGAGCAACCTCCGCAAATAATAGGCTACATGGATTTTTTATGGTAACAAAAATCATAATCAGTAAAATTATGAATAATAGGTTAAGCACATCCTGTATAAATTTTCTCTCACGTCACCAAACAATGATTAAAGAACAGAGGAGAACCTCTAGGCAAGGAACATAGATTGGTTGTCTGTCTATAGCAAATGCCATTGCAAACGCACTAAATAACAGCAGTAAAAACACTGAGAATTCAAGATAAATTTTGCAATTTGCTAGAGGAAGCATGTCGATCCATCAACATTTGAAGTACGGCTATTGTATCCAAAGTAAACGCAGTCACAAGGCAAAAATAAAAATTATAACCTCTTCGCTCCCATTAAGAATGACGAGTACCGTTGCACTCCTAATAGGCATGGTTCTGAGTCAGATTTCACGCTCTTTAAAATTGGTTTATGCCCAGTACTAATGACTGTATTTTTAGGGGCATGATTGCTTCGTTCATTCTTCTTTTCTAATTCTGCCAAACGTGCAAACAATTGATCGATATGACGCTCTTTAAGTGGCTTAAACAGAACACTGACCATACCCAATTCGAAGCATTGCTCAATGAGCGGGTAATTAATAAATTCAGTCATGGCAATCACAGGTGGCAAAATTAAGGCGCGGGTTTTAAATACGTCTTTGATTGTCATGAACGCCTGGATACCGCCTAATTTGGGTAAGCCCAAATCCATAAAAATGCAATCGTAGGATTTTGGGCAGGCTTTCTGTAGAGCTGTTAGCCCGTCGCTGACTATATCAATCTGACTAGGGTGGCGATTGAGTAGTAGCTCGATGATTATTTGTGATTCAAGCTCGTCTTCTACCAGTAAAATACGTTTAATTGATTTTGACATCTCATTCTCTCTCTTACAAATTTTGGACAATAGGAATCCACGAGTAGTGGCCCCCTCTTTTTCATTCTTTGCTTAAAACGAAAGGTTAGATTGTGCGAATAACGTGAATCACGACTCCCAAAATCTTGAAGTCCGCATCTTCAGAGACCTCTATTGGGGAAAAAAGAGGGTTTGCTGGCAACAGATAAATTTGCTCTGCCCGAATCGATAAAAATTTAACAGTGAGTTCGCCATTAACCACAGCAATGATGATTTGCCCGCTTTTCCCTGGCTGGCTACTATCAACAATTAACATATCGCCTGATTTAATTCCGGCATCAATCATGGAATCGCCGTTTGCATTAACCGCAAAGGTTTTACTCGGCTTTTTAACCAGAAATTCTTGTAAATTAATTCCCTCTTCGATAGAGTCATCAGTCGGTGTAGGATAGCCCGCAGCGACTTTGCTTGAATAGAGTGGCATTGTATGATGGTAATCGCGATCGCGTACTGCGAGCACCGCATCTATTTTGGAAAGTGGTACCCTGACCAGTTTTACTCCTTCGCTCTTGGGTCGCCCAGAACCCTCACGACGCCCTCCATGTGAATTTGTCATTGTTGTCCTCTTGATAATCATTTATGTATTTCAAGACATCCTCTTTCATTGCACTTGTAAAGTACTCATGATACAAGACAACGAGGAAATTGGTTTAGACGTTGAACTACATGAAAGCGAATCATCAATTAAAAACAATTCTCGCCAGTGCGTCACCACGGCGTTTACAAATCTTGCAGGTGCATGATTTATCTGCTGTTGTTATGCCTGCCAATATCGAAGAAATTCTGCAAAATGGTGAAGACGCTAAAAATTATGTAACTCGGCTTGCCAGAGAAAAAGCGCAGACTGTTTTATCTCAGCTTGGGGAAGAGTGTGCGGATTTAATCCTGGCTGCAGATACTACAGTGGCCTATGAAAATCATATTTTAGAAAAACCCAAAGACCGTGAGGATGCTTATCGAATGTTGCGTCTGCTAAGCGGCAAAGCCCATGAAGTTTATACCGGTTACGCGCTGATTTTTTTACCAGAACAGCGATGGTAGGTTGATTACACAACAACCCGTATTCGCTTTCATTCGCTTAGTGAACTGCAAATACTGGAATATATTGATTCAGGGGAGCCCTTTGACAAGGCTGCAGCTTATGGCATTCAGCAAGTGCAGGATACTTTTGTTAAAGATATAGAGGGGTCTTACTACTATGTGATGGGCTTGCCGATAGAGGACATTTTGTCGCGATTAAATCAAGAAGTAATCGACTGATTAGTAATAAAATGTAGCTTTGATACAGCGACACCGTTATCAATGTAATCAAAAGAAGCCAATTTTCGTTACGCTATCGCTTTTGCCATGCTTATTTCTTCTTAATACACAAACTGTGGCCAATGGTGGTCTCATTGATATATGTCCAGTCAGTTTGCAAACTGCCATCTTCCTTCACATAGCTGATAGCAACTCCAGTTTCTTCAGCTTTTTTAGGGTTGATAAAGCCAGTAGCTAAGATCTGTTTTTTTTCATCGTAAACGGCGTTTCCCTGATAAGCGTTGCCATCATCGCAGCTTGCTGTCGACGCATAGGTTTCGCCGGTTTTTTTAATCAGCATTTCACAGCCAAAAGAGGTATTTGACACAATTTCCGTACCGTGACAATTATATTTTCCCTCTAAGGAAACTGCAGCGAAGCAAGTTGAGGTAGATAGTCCGAGTACCAGCAAAGCGATTTTTTTGTTCATAGTTTTCTCGTAAGAATTACAGATAGTTTTCCTGGCATCTACAAATAAATTGTCTGTCATTTGTGATTAGCTAATGCCTACTTTCAAATCAAATTTGCTATCTTATAAAAATGAATTCAGGGTAGATCCAAGGGCTCAGGCTTGTTGAGCATGAGAATAAATGACATGGACGCGATCTAAATTAATTGTCTGCTTTGCTTTCCAAAGCTCGTAGTTTGCTTGCATTTGCATCCAACTTTCAGGTGTTCTGCCAAATGCTTTAGAAAGCTTTAATGCCATTTCAGGCGAAAGATCCGACTCGCCTTTGATCAACCGAGAAAAGGTCGATGGAGCAACATCCAGATCTAAAGCCGCTTTCCTTAAACTAATGTTTAAGGGATCAATATAGGTTTCTTTAATAAACTCCCCGGGATGTGGGGGATTATATTGTGCCATTAGTGATAATCCTCGTAGTTAACAATATAAGCATCGCCATCAATAAACTCAAAAGTAAGACCCCAGTTACCATTTACAATAATAGACCAACAATCCTTACGGTCTCCTTTTAGCTTATGTAAGCCATACCCTGGTAAATCCATATCCTCAATAACTTGAGCAGTGTCAAGCGCACTGAGTTGTAACCTTAATCTTTTTCGATATTTGGCTTGAATACCGGAATATTCGCCTTTCTCAAAGAAGAGCTTAAGACCTTTGTGTTTAAATGATTTTATCATGCAATAAATATAGCATGTTGCGCACCACGAATCAATAAGAACTAGTTATAGGCCTGATGTGTGTGTTGAGGCTGTTAAAAAACAACTCAGAGCCTGGCCCAATTCTTTATCACTGGACGAAGGGGGAAAACATAGAGAATAGCTAATCCCGCTCAGTAAACATTGCCACACCTCAACAACGCCCCTCTAGGTAACTGTCATTAAACCGATGATAGCTCCATAATGCTATGCTAATCAGCTCTAATGGATAGCGATATCTTTTGGGCTTCGTCTTTAGCATCTTTCTCTCCAAGTAAACTAAAGACAGTTTAGCCCATTGTTAAATTGACGCTGCCCTTGATCCCATTAGGTGACCTATCACCACGGCGATTGCACAAACCATGAATAGTCGGTATAATTAATGGGCAATTGAAGTTGTAAGAGCCTTATGCACCAAATTTGTAAAATTCAAGGTATAAACTCAGAATCTAACGCTGATCTAAAAATCAAGCCAGATACTTTTGACGAAACCACCTTCTTCTATAATGAATTTTCCGTATCCTATGATCTCTATGATAGCGAAAGACAATTTCAACGATCTGCAACCTCTTCTGTCGTTGTAAACGTTGATGAATATCTCATAACTACCCCAAGTTCAGAGGATGCCACTCTTGAGACATCTGGATTAGGCCCCTGTATAGGACTCATTCTTTATCATCCTACAACTAAAAAAACACTTATGGCGCATTGTTATTTTGACAATCCCGCCCTAGAAAAAAGCCTCGAAAAGATGCTACAGGAGTTCAGTACAGATAACATTGATTTAGAAGAAACTCAGGCAATCTTATGGGGAGGCAACAAAGAAAACCAAGCGTCTATTGATACCGCCACTACACTCATCAATGGACTGAAAAAGAGTAATACTCAATTGAACACCCTTTGTTTATTTCCACAATTAATCGGATATCAATTTACCCCTTTATCATTATTTAACTGTAATACAGGGGTATTAGCCATAGACTACCTGCTTTTTAACTATCCTGAATTAAAAAAATCAGAGGAGCGTCTCGCTGCTTTACAAAGGCCCACTCCTGTTGTTAAGCCGATGGCCTTATCTTCAAAGCAACTCGATCAAATATGTGGTGCTCTTATAAACACCTTTTTTGGTTTTAAAAATAACCCCAGCCTTAGCTTAGAAGACCAACATAAGACTAACTATATACCCTAGTAACTTCCAAACTTAGCTTTGGGGAAACTCAATAAGTTCAGCAGTCTGTGATTTATCAGGGGAAAATGCTGGACACCGATAGGGCAGGTTTTGAAAAGGAATAATATTGGGATAGCGTAGTAACTCATTTGCTCTTAAATAATCGTAAACGTTCGGCCAAATACACCGGTTTTGTCGCGAAAAATTGTTTAGAGCGAGGCAGGATAAATACTGGATGCAGCTATGCTGTAAGGCCATAAAACTGTTCGAAGATGGACTGGTTTTCTGCCTGTAGATGCTGTTGTTTTCGTAGCATGTGATGGAGTTCAATACCAGCCAGTGTAGCTTTGGCCGAGTGAAGTTCTTTAAATCCCTTCATGGGTTTGGTGACTTTCTTGATGAACCGATGATCCTGCTCCACAATGTTGTTGAGGTATTTGACCTGCCTCACTTTGATCTGAACGAAAAGTCCGCCAAGCATGAATAGCAGTGCCAGATGCAGGTTGATGGTATCAATGCCAGCTTTGTTGGCGCCGCTCTTATCCATGGCCACTGTCTGCGGAATACCGCTTGAACCAATGACTTTTAGGAAAAATGTCCTGGCTGCCAGCTCATCCCGTTTCTCTGACAACATGAAATCAACCGTATGGCCTTCTTTATCCACTGCGCGATACAAATACATCCACTGTCCCTTCACCTTAATATACGTTTCATCCACCCTTAAGGAACCTCCTGTGGTACGCTTGTGGCGCTTGCGAAAAGCTTCTTCCAGTTGTGGAGAATATTCAACTACCCAGCGATTAATGGTTGAATGGTCTACTTTCAGGCCACGCTCCAGAGCAAGCTCCTCAACATCACGATAGCTCAGGGAATAGCCTATATACCATCTGACTAACAGCAAGATCACATCTTGTTTGAAATGCTTCCATTTGAAACTAAGCATTGCCGAACTCCAAAAAATTTCGAAACACTTACAGAGTCTCAAATTTTCTGCGACAAAACCCTCTGGTGCGCCTATCCATAACAACAATATGGAGCAGGGATTAAAAATCCCTATCCGAGGACGTAACAACTGGTTGTTTTATAAGACTGAATATGGCGCCATGGTAGGCGGCATCCTAACCAGTATTATTTATACCTGTGAATTTGCTGGCATCAATCCCTTTGAGTACCTGATTGCTCTGCAGGTGCACAAAGACCACATTATTAAAAAGCCTAAAGCCTGGCTTCCCTGGTGTTATGAGACCCCCAAGGCTTTGTTGGAATCCTCCATGGCTGCCTAAGCAATAGAGCGCCAATCGTCTGGTAGGCCTGCTTTAATCGGGTGGCCTTGGGCAAGCAGTATCACCAACTCACTGGCGCGTATCTGAATCGAATGAGTTTCTCCTGTGGGCCACCAGGACAGATTTCCTCGATTAAACCGTTTTAAACAGAGCCAGAATCCATTCGCATCATAGACCAACAGCTTTACAGAGGTTCGGCTACGATTGGTAAAGACAAATACAGTACCGCTAAATGGGTCATCAAGCAGCTTTTGTCAGCATAGCGCTTTTAGAGTATCGATGCCTTTCCTGAAGTCAACCGGCTCAACTGCAAGTTTCTATTCTCTTGAAGCTCTAGTTTTTTCCTAATTTGGATGGGACTGATACCTAAATGAACACCTATTTTTGAAGGCGTGTAATCAACCAATAATCCCTTGACTTGCTCCCATAGCTCTTGGGGAATTCGTCCCCGTCTTGTCCGAGTAGCTCGCCAATGGCCAAAGGCTTGTTTCACCGCGTCTAGTTTTACTGTGTCATTTATTATAAGGCCACCTCTTAAAATCATCGAGGCTATAGGCTATACAACGGGGCTGTCCCTAGTCACGCACAGTTGCCGCAAGTTCAGATTCTTTTTAATAATATCATGGGATTTCTCCGGATATATTCTCTCTTTGTGTATAATTATATTTCATGTTGGTATTTTATGTGGACTGAACTACTGCATTATAATTTCTAGCAGAGTAGTTTCTCTTAAGAGGAAAATCGAAAAATACAATCAAACTTGTCTGTTATGATAGTTTACGAATTATGGTGCTCTATAGATAATCATAGCAGCCACTTAAAATGGAAAATACAACTAATCTCTTCTGTATTAATCACCATGATTCAATAAACTTGCACTTTATATGCACTTTATTATTCAATCAATATGACGGCGCATTAAATAACCCATTGACTTAATTGGTCGGAGTGACAGGAATTGAACCTGCGACCCCTGCCTCCCGAAGGCAGTGCTCTACCAGGCTGAGCTACACTCCGATTAATGATTACGTTCTAGAGCAAATTGCGCGAGTTCTGCAAGTGCGTGTTTGTAGATGGAATCTGGTAAAACTTGCAAATGAGACAGGGCGCGCTCAACCTCATGTGCAGCATAATTACGCGAGATTTCTATAGCGTTGGTATCTTCAATCACTTCTAATATCTTATCAAGGTTTTTCAGACCCCCTTCTTGCTGAAGGCTTATCTTAATTATTTGCTGCTGTTCTGCAGTACCCTCTTGTAAAGCGTGCATTAAAGGGAGTGTGAGCTTCCCATCGGCTAGGTCATCACCTACATTTTTCCCCATAGTTTTAGCATCAGAGCAGTAATCAAGTGTGTCGTCGATAATTTGAAAGGCATTCCCCAGATGCAGTCCATAGGCATATAAACTGTCTGCCGCCTCCTGGCCAAGATTTCCCAGGAACGCGCCAATTTTGGCTGAGGCCGCGAATAATAATGCGGTCTTTGAACGAATAACATCAAAATAATCTTCGATGGATAAGGAAACATTGTGGCGATTGGCAAGTTGTTTGACTTCCCCACAACTAATTTGGTTAACAGTATCGACAATTAGTTCTAATATTTGTCGATTATTCGCACTCACCAACATTCGCATTGATTGAGAGAGCAGATAATCACCAACCAGGATACTCGCCTTCGAACCCCAAATTTCATTTGCCGTTTCACGGCCACGTCTTAATGTTGACTCATCAACCACGTCATCATGAAGCAGGGTAGCTGTATGGAAAAATTCAATCATTGTCGCCAGGGTGATATGGTCTTTTCCTTGATAATTAGAGGCATGGCTTGTTAATAGGACTATTAATGGACGTAAACGTTTACCGCCGCTTTGAACTATATGACTCGACAAATCATCAATTAAACCAACTTGCGACTGGATATTGTCAATGATGCAGGCATTTACAGCATCAAAATCTTCTTTAACTAAAGCTCTAAAACGGTCAACCGACATTGTTAATCCTCTGATTTCAAATTGTCATTTCGCCCGAAGCCAAATGTTTTTTGCCTACATTTGGTGTTGCAAAAAGTATATGCATGCTATGGTGCGCCTCGATTAATGTCAAGTTTAAGCGGAGTTCGCTAAAGATCTACAAAGAGCTTTTTGGCTGCAAAATTTCGATAGGTATTCCCTCCAGCCTTTTTCGCTCGATACATCGCCTGATCTGCTTTGTTAATCAATTGATCAACCGTCACTGTATCTGAGGGATAAGTTGCAAGGCCAATACTGATAGTCGAATGAATTTGATTCGAGTCGATGTCAAAAGACCGAGCAAATTCTTGCAGGATGCGCTGGGCTATAAGTTGGGGAGTTTGCTCATCGACAAGGTGGCTAATAACTGCTGTAAACTCATCGCCGCCTAATCTGGCTAGAAAATCATTATCACGAAAACAGGACTGTAAACGTTTCCCTGCTTGTAGCAGCAGCGAGTCACCGGCATCATGGCCATAGCGGTCGTTGACAATTTTTAAACCATCCAAATCCATATAGAACACGGTTACACTATGAGTCTTTATATTGATTCCTTCCATTAAAGTATCAATATAAGCTTGAAAATATGCGCGATTAGGTAGATTTGTTAGGGTGTCATAACGCGCCAGATAGTGGAATTTGTCCTTATCGGCTTGCAATAAGTAATTATGTTCCCAAAGTGCTTTTTCATATTCTGTATTTTCGCGAAGCAAGGTATATAAGGATGAAATAATTATAAAAAAGGAGAAGGAGCGATTAAGAAAACTCATTATCAAAGCATTGGAATCTGACAAGGTATAGATTGGGCTAATATTAAGAGCTGCAAAAATCATGACCATTATCAAAGACATTATCGAGTAGATGATTAAACCAGGCCAATTGATGGTCACAGCAGCAATGATCAGAACAACGTAATACCAACCAAAGTAAGAGGTCGATATTCCCCCCATCCAATAATTGGCTAAACTGGTCGCCACGAAAGCAAGGAAAGTTAATATATGGCCACAGAGAAGGGTATTTTTAGTGATTATTAATAGCGCTAAATTAATCCCGATTAAGAAACAAGCGGCGATAACCAGATAGAGCATCAGCCACAGCTCCCAGGAGACGTTAATAAAAATCAAGAAGAAACTAACAAGTATAAGCTCCAAACTTGTTATATGGATTAGTCTGTACTGCCGACTATTCATTGTTTCCGCAGGTGATAACTCGCTTATCCATAGCTTTAACTGATTGATTAAATACATCTTTTCCATCTTTTCCTATTGGAGCTTATGCACCAGTTAAAAGAATAAAAAAAAAGGTCTCCTTAATTATAGAATAATTGTTTAATTTTTGATCAATTTAAATGAGTTTTGTTTGAATATGAGGGCGATAAGCAGCCTTCACATGCACCGTCATTCAGAGCGCAGTGAAAGATCTCCGATTAACGCGGTGTGCATTCAAGAGATCTCTCGCTGCGCTCCCAAAGAAGTAAGTCATATCGAACGTAGAGAGACATCTCCTGAATGTGGCAGAGTGCTAATCCCGGAGATCCCTCACTACGTTCGGGATGACGGAATCTAGGAGAAGCGATCTATTAAGCTAAGAATATGACTAGCTAATACGCTGATAAATATTATGACCAATAAATTGTGCGGCTAAGCCTTGGTTTTTTGCTGAAGCTAATTGATGGCTAACGACCCAGGTCGTATCAATCGCTTTATTATCATCTTTTAAATTACCAATAATGCTCAGAGCAGAACCACAATCAGGATAAGCAATACTCAGTGTTAAGGCGTTCCCTGTTAAAAAGCCAACAACAGGTCTTTTTTGCCCAACAGCTTGTTGGCATTCTTTCGTTGCTACTGCTGTCGTAAAATAGCCGCTAACCGTAGAATTTTCTCCTGCCGACAATTCCAAAACAGAGCCATTTTCATTTTTAAATACCATGGTTTCAGCAGCAAATCCTGTCTGACAGATTAAGGAAAAGCCTAAGAAAGCAGTACAACCCAATATTTTAAAACTCATCTTATAATCCTTATTAATTATTAACGGTACTTTCAAGATAGACACCCGATACATTGAATATCCATCCTGAACTCAATGAATAATAATCCATTGAATAAAATTAGACTATCCGTGAAATACCGGAGTTTACAATCCAGAATTGGGTGCATTCTGAGAAAATAAGGCATTAGAGATCAGTCCTGCCCCCCCTAACGCAACGTCATCCAGAGCGCAGCGAAGGATCTCCAGGATTAGCACTATGTCCCTTCAGGAGATCCTTCGCTGCGCTCTGGATGACGTAGTGTTGAGACAAGGAGAGACGTGACCTAAGCCTGACCTTATTACAATAAGACAAAAAAAGCGCAGCCTTAACACTCTGCGCTTTTTCCTAATTTTCTCAGAAGCTGAGTCAAATACAGCTGCTCCGCCAGGTTAATCCTAAAGTCTGATAAGTTCTAAACCACCCAGATAAGGTTGCAAAGCCTTAGGAATATGAATATTTCCATCTTTGTCTTGGTAATTCTCCATAATTGCCACCAAGGTACGGCCTACTGCCAGGCCAGAACCATTCAAAGTATGGACTAACTCTGTTTCCTTTGTTTCAGGATGTCTGTATCGTGCCTTCATGCGTCGAGCTTGGTAAGCTTCAGTATTCGAGCAGGAAGAAATTTCTCTATAACGATTCTGACTTGGTAGCCAAACCTCCAAATCATAGGTTTTTGCAGCACCTGCCCCCATATCGCCTGTACATAAAACAATCACTCTGTAGGCTAAATTCAGGCGTTGCAAGATAATTTCGGCATGCTGAGTGAGTTGCTCAAGAGCCTTATAAGAGTCTTCTGGCTTGGTTACCCAAATAAGCTCAACCTTTTCAAATTGATGCTGCCTAATCATTCCCTTTGTGTCTTTTCCATAAGAGCCGGCCTCACTACGGAAGCAGGGAGAATGGCAAGCATGCTTTATTGGTAAGGACTCTGAGGCAATAATGGTATCTCGCACAGTATTTGTAACAGAAATTTCAGAGGTTGAGATGAGATAATAATCCTGCTCTCCGCGCAACTTAAATAGATCATCTTCGAATTTAGGCAACTGTCCTGTACCTAATAAGCTGTCAGCATTCACGATATAAGGAACATAGATTTCCTGATAGCCATGTTCCTGGGTATGAATATCAAGCATAAATTGAATTAAGGCTCGATGAAGTCTAGCTAACTGAGCTTTCATTACTACGAAACGGCTACCCGTGATTTTAGCGGCTAGGCTAAAATCCATTTGCCCTAAGGCTTCGCCTAATTCGTCATGGGGTTTAGGCGTAAAATCAAACTGTGGAATTGTTCCCCAGCGCCTAACCTCTTGATTATCATCTTCGCCAGCGCCCGTAGGTACAGATTCGTGTGGTAGATTAGGTAAGCTTAAAACTATTATCTCTAATTGTTCTAAAACCTGCTCCAACTCTATTTTTTTACTATCTAATTCCTGAGCAAGTCGATTTACCTCTTCCCGCATAGGCTCAATATCTTCGCCTCGAGCCTTTGCCTGACCAATTGCTTTTGAGCGCTGATTCCGCTCATTTTGCAAAGCTTGAGTAGCAACTTGAAGGGCTTTTCTTTGCTCTTCTAAGGCAACAAAGGCATCAACATCAAAATGAAATCCTCGTTGTTTTAATCGCTCAGCGACAGATTGTGGATTATCACGCAGCAATTGAGAGTCTAACATGCTTACCTCACTATACCTCGAGTTGATTGGTTTAGTGCATCGATCATAGGAATAACTTCAGGACAATCCTGTTGCATAAGCTCCAGCTCAGCGACAGCTTGTTGCACCGTTAATCCCTTACGGAAAATGATTTTATAGGCACGACGCAGATGCTCAATTGCAGAAGCAGAAAAACCACGACGGCGTAAACCAACTGTATTAAGGCCACAGGCTGCTGTTGTATTACCAGCAATCATCACATAGGGTAAAACATCCTTAGTAATATAGGTAGCACGTGTAATAAATGCATAGGCACCAACATGGCAGAACTGATGAATTGCAGCATAAGCACCGATAGTTGCAAAGTCATGAACAATAACGTGACCCGACAGCGCTGAATAATTAATCATAATGATATTGTTACCTAGCATGCAATCGTGGCCAATATGTGAATAAGCCATCAAATAGTTGCTATTACCCAGACGCGTGATTCCGCCACCTTTTACTGTGCCACGGCTAATCATGCAGTATTCACGAATAACGTTGTTATCTCCAATCTCCAAACGAGTTGGTTCCCCTTTGTAGGTAATATCCTGTGGCTCATCACCAACCGAGGCAAACTGGAAAATCTTGTTGTTCTTCCCAATTACGGTAGGACCTTGAATAACTACATGAGGGCCAATCCAGGTGCCTTCACCTATTTCCACATCCGCACCAATAACGGTGCCCGGACCTACCGATACCCCTTCTGCCAGTTTAGCTGAGGGGTGGATCATCGCACGTTCATCTATCACTTTTAATTTCCTTCGCTGCACTCATTAAATCTGCAGAGCAGACAAGCTTGTCACCAACAAATGCTTCGCCATGCATCCGCCAAAAAGCACGTTTTTGGCCAACTAATTTAACCTCTAATCGTAATTGATCACCCGGGGTCACAATTTGCTTAAACTTAGCATTATCAATCCCCGCAAAAAAATATAAAAACTCATGCCCTTCTGTAGCTGTGCGCGATAAATTAGACAAAATAGCACTGGCCTGAGCCAAAGCTTCTAACATTAACACACCAGGCATTATTGGGTTACCTGGAAAATGCCCCATAAAAAAGGGTTCATTAATCGTTACATTTTTAGTCGCAACTAAATAATCAAACTCCTTGTATTCCAAAACACGGTCCACCAAGATAAATGGATATCGGTGTGGTAATAAATCAAGAATTCTTATTATATCTATTGATTCACTCATACCTTAGGCTCTCATTATATTCGTAATAGCTCATACCTCTACCATTCACAGCTTTGCTTGCTGCAGCTTGCACGCAAATCCAGCCAGTTATCAAGGTTTTGGCACCCTTGCTCTATTACTTAAATTCATAGTTTTACGCTTGCTCATAGGTTTGGTTTGTTTATCTAAATCTATTTATGAGCGTTGCTACATTCCTTTTCCAACCTGGTAAGCCGCATCATGTAATCATCAAGTCTGCGGAAACGCGCAACATTACGTCGCCATCTTTGATGTTCGCTCACCATAATACCTGAAGAATAAACACCTGACTTAGACAGGGATTTACTCACAGTCGACATACCCGTTATAACAACATCATCCACTAAGTGCACTTCAGCAGCAATACACGAAGCGCCCCCAATAATACAGTGCGAACCAATTCGGGCATAGGCGCCTATTGCGGCACAACCCGCAATCGCTGTGTTTGCACCGATAGTCACATCATGGGCGACCTGCACTAAATTATCGATATGCACGCCTTTCCCTAAATAAGTATCGCCAAGAGCGCCTCTGGCGATAACTGTATTAGCGCCTAGATGAACCTCATCAGAGATGATCACACCCCCAACTGCAGGTCCAGAATGCCAGCGCCCTTGCATCTTTATACTATTAAATGGAGAAGCTCCGAGAATCGCTCCACTTTCAATTACTACACGCTCACCTAACTTTGAACCACTGTGGACATATACACCGCTATGAACCAGGGTTCCTTGTCCAATACTAACCCCTGCTTCAATGACACAATTTGCAGCAATCTGCACGCCATCGCCAAGAGAAACCTCCTCAGCAATAACAGTATTTGCGCCTATACCAACCTGACTTCCTATTAAGGCCGAGGAACTTATTGACGCTGTTTGATGAATACCTGCCTCTTCACGATCGCCAACCTGCATTAATAGTTCAGTAGCAATTGTCATTGAGAGTAAGGGATTTGCAACAACAATGAGATTAACCGGACAATGCTTAGCATTAGTCTCCGTCAACAGCACCGCGCCAGCTTGAGTCGCAATTAACGACTCTCGCAAGCTAGGATTATCATAATAGGACAGATCAGTTTTAGTGGCACGGCTCAGAGAGGCAACACTGCGGATAGGTTGCTCAGCATAACCATACAAGCAACCATCTAAGCGATCTGCCAACTCAGCGAGGGTATACACAAAAGATTCACTTATTATGCAATTTGCTTCACTACACTGTCAGTAATATCTAATTTGTCAGAGCTGAAAGGAGCTGCATCTTTTTGTAAAACGATGTCGTATTTGTCAGTTTCTGCAACTTTTGCGATCGCTTTACGGATTTTAGCGTAGAGCTCTTCCATAGCTTCATTGTGAGCAGTACTCAATTCTTGTTGGTATTGTTGGCCTTCTCTTTCAAAGGTTTGTTGAGTAGCAACAATTTTTTTCTCAAGTTCTTTCTTTTGTGTATCGCTCATAACAGCGCTATCACGCTTGAACTTTTCCATATCAGCCTTTAAACCTTCTTCCATTGCGACTAGTTTGTCACGGCGAGGTTTAAAATCTTTTTCGAGTTTTTGTTGGATTGTTTTCATCTGGCTGGATGTTTGCATGATTTTTTGTAAATCTACAACTCCGATTTTTGCACCATCAGCAAACGCATTGAAACCAAAAACGCTTAACGCTAACGCGATTAAAATCCCACTAACACGCTTCATTTGTTACTCTCCTGATTAAAAAGACCCTGATGCTACCACACTTCGTTCTAGGTTGCGATAATTGCAATTCATCCTGTCAACAAAATTTGCTACAGAATAGTATTTTTTTGATAATGGAAGACTGGGCAGGCTGACAGAGGTGACTGAAGATATAAAGAGCCAGCAGTCACACCGCGGGAATTCGAGAGATTGAACTTCCACCGAATCCCAGCTGCGGATTCTTGGTCTAATTAAAATCCAGAGGATAAAGTAAACTGGAATACCTGGGTATCATCGTGTTTTTGTTTATTCAATGGTTTAGCAACGCTAAACGCCAAGGGACCAAAGGGTGAACGCCATTCAACAGACACACCAGCTGAATAGCGTAGTGGGCCTGAATCAGTACCAGACAACGCAGGAGGAAGTCCATTCGAATATACGTTACCAAGATCAGCAAAGACTGTAGTTCGCACAGTATCACGGCTTAAGGGATAAGGCAGAATCAATCCAGCACTTCCATTAACTAACAAGTTACCACCAAGCGCGTTGCGATTGTTATCTTTAGGACCCAGTGAATAGCTATCAAAACCACGCACCTGTCCAGGATAAGCAATACCCCCGGCATAATAGTTTTCGAAGAAGGGTAACCCGCTATCATTAAAGGAGTCTCCAAATCCGACATTACCTAAGATAGTAAAGATAAAGCCTTTAACAAGCGGTTGATAAACACGCGTCATGTACGAGAGTTTATAATAGGACAAGGAACTGGATGAAGCGGGCAAAGCAACCACAGCTCCTGCCTGTTGGTTCCATCCTCTGGTCGGATAAGGCATCTGATCATAAGTGTTGCGGTTCCATCCCGTATTTAAACGAAGTTCATGGAAATTACGTCCATTTTGAATTACGAAATTCTGAATTTGCCATACAACACCAGGCGATTTAATGCGTAAATCCTGGTAACCATAACCAAGTTGTAAGCTGCTATATTCGCTGAGCAAAATGTTATAGTTCACATCGCCACCAAAGCGATCTGCAGAGTAGACAGAGATATCTTTTAAATGCTTAGGATCAATCGTTTGGTAATAAAGATTAAATCCGCGACCAACGCCTGTCTTAGTATAGAAGGGGTTATAGTAGTTGAATGAATAATCTCTACCCCAATAACTGGCGTTAAAGCCAAAACCCACTGAACGCCCGGTTCCCATAAAGTTATGCTGGTTAAAGGCCGCACTAAATTGAGGACCATTTGTACCATAGCCTAAGGAAGCTGTAGCTTCCGCAGAAGGCGCTTCTTCTACTTCCACATCCAAATCAACCTGGTTATTCGCCCCAGGCACAGGTGTTGTTTTTACATTCACATTCTTTAAGTAACCTAAAAGGCGCATTTGCCGTTCGGACTCTTTGATATTGTGCAAAGAAAGCAATGACCCTTCATTCTGGCGGATAACATTGCGTAATACATAGTCAGCAGTCTTGGTATTACCTTGGAAGTTAATTCGACGAACATAAACATGGCGTCCTGGTTCAACCATGAAGGTGATAAATACTGTCTGATCGTTCTCGTCAATTCGCGGGTCAGCATTAATTGCAGGGAAACCATAACCAACATCGCCCAAAGCTAAACCAATTGCAGAAATACTCTCGGTAACCTTTTTCCTTGAAAACACTTCGCCTTTTTTAACTTGAATAAGCGCATCAATTTGTGGCTTGGGCAACACCGCATTTCCCGAAACTGCATAGCCTGAAAAACGGTATTGAGGCCCCTCTTCAACATGGATGTTAATAAAGACATCCTTTTTATCAGGCGATAATAGAACTTGCGAAGAAACAATTCTGAACTTCAGATAACCACGGTCAAGATAGAAAGAACGCAAAGCTTCTAATGAAGCATCCATTGCAGCCTTGGAGTATTGATCCTTTTTCGATAAATAAGTGAATATGCTGGAGGTAGACAAAGACATCTCTGGCATTAATTCATTGCTGGAAAAATCATGGTTACCAGTAAATTTAATTTCTTTGATACGTGATACACGACCTTCCGAAACCGTTGCGGTTATGGCAACACGGTTTTCGGTGAGAATAGTTACGTTTGTTTCAATTCGGGCATTGTATTTCCCGCGGGCATTGTATGATTGCTTTAATTCCTTCTCTAGGCGTTCCAGCGAAGAGCGTTGGAATACACGCCCTTTTACCAAGCCTAGTTGCTTGAGAAGCTCTTTCATTTTATCAGCAGGGATTTCTTTGTTGCCAGTAACGGTTACCGAACCAATAGTTGCCCGCTCAACAACATTGACAATCAGGGTATTGCCTTCTCTCTCAAGCTCTACTGCTTGGAAAAAACCAGTGTCGTATAAAGCTCGGATAATCTGTGCCGTAGAGGCAGGACTAATCTCTTCACCCACTTGAACTGGCAAATAGTTTAATACTGTACCAGTACTAATTCGATGCAATCCGGTAACTTTAATATCACGAACTATAAAACCATTTGCTGCACTTACCTGTAATGACCAGGCCAACATTGTTGAACAACAAATACCCAATACAATTTTTCTACTGACTTTTTTCATTATTATATTTTGTCCAGTACATCAAATCTTGTCACCGAGTTCAAAGGAAGCATTATGCCCTTCTCGCCCAGCGAAAATAAAAATTGCAACCCTTTTATAGGAACTGACTGACCCTGTCAAGAAATTGAATAAAGTGAAGGTTCCTGTCCTATCACTGAAAGATTCATGAGAACCCCTAGCAGTGAACTGTGCTGAATACATACTTCAATTTTATCAATTCGTTAAGCGCGATATATCATTAGATAACGCCAATAACATTAATCCCACTAAAAAGATTAGTCCCATATAAATACCTATCGATTTTACGCCGTCGGTAAGTGGTTGCCCACGAATAAGCTCGATAATGCAGTACAATAAATGGCCCCCATCAAGCATCGGGATAGGTAATAAATTTAACACTCCGAGGCTAATACTGACCAAAGCCAAAAAAGACAGGTAATAGGTTAAACCACTACGGGCAGATTCTCCAGCACCTTGGGCAATTCCTACTGGCCCACTTATACTTTGCATTGCTAATTTTCCAGTAGCAAAACGACCAATCAAAGAGAAGGTAGCGCCCGTCAATTCTACTGTTTGCCGAAAAGCAGTTCCCATTGCATCTATCGGCCCTTGTCGTTCCAGCCGAAGCCATTGTTTAGGCCAATTTACAGCCTGTGAACGTAAGCCAAGAAAACCTTCATTTTGTCCCTTATCACCTTTGGAGCCAATATGAAGACTAACTGTCTCATCTTGCCCCTGACGATTAAGCAACAAGGATAATTGCTCATTGGGATGCAACCTGACAAATTCAACCAAGTCCAACCAATCATCCAATGGTTTTCCATTGAGTTGTTTAATAATATCGCCTTGCTTAAGCCCAGCACTCTGCGCAGGCGTATCTGCTACAACCTCACCAATCACCGGTGGAATTTTAGGAATAAAAGGCACGATCCCCAAACTACCTAGTGGGTCAGGTTTTTTTGAGTCAAGCTCCCAATTAGCAAGTGGCAATACTAAATTCTTTCTCTGGGTATTGTCCAGTGACTTTACAGAAATAGGAATCTCAGCCTGACTTCCTAGCAGAGGCATCAGAGCAAACTGGAAATCACGCCAACTATTTATTGGCTTATTATCCAGAGCCAGAATTTCTTCTTTCGCCTGTAATCCTGCCTTCGCAGCGATACTTCCCGGCTTCACATCATCAATCATCGGTGCTAAGGATTGGATACCAATGACTAGCACCAGCCATAAGGCAACAAAAGCAAAGATGAAATTAAAAAAAGGACCCGCGACAATGATAGCAATACGCGCCCAAACTGATTTGTTATTAAAAGCTAAATGACGCTCATTAACAGGAACCTCTCCTTCGGCCTCATCAAGCATTTTCACATATCCCCCTAGTGGGAGCAGGGACCAAGCGTACTCAGTTCCACGCTTGTCATACCAACGAGCCAATACCTTGCCAAAGCCGAAAGAAAACCGCAGCACTTTAACGCCGCATAAACGAGCAACTATAAAATGTCCAAACTCATGAATGTTAATCAGTAACAAAAGCGCCAAAAAAAAATAAAATAAGGTTGATACCATATTTATAATCCCGGGGTTATTAACACCAACCCACAATTGAATAAAGGTAAGGCCGCAATGAGGCTATCCAGACGATCAAGCACACCACCATGGCCAGGTAATAAATGGCCAGTATCTTTCACTTTGCTACGTCTTTTCAGCATAGAAATAAACAAATCGCCTAGCACAGAAATAAGGGTAGTGAATACTGCAATCAAAAACCATCTAAGTGGATATACAGGCTGAAAATAGAAATAGCCTCCTATAGCAATAAGCATCGATAGAATAAAACCACCACAAAGTCCTTCTATTGTTTTTCCAGGACTCACCTGAGGAATCAACTTATGTTTGCCCCATTGCTTCCCGGCCAGATAAGCGCCAATATCTGCTGCCCAAACGATAAACAGCAAATAAACAATTAAGTCCTTGCCCTGATTCTGATGATAGACTCTGAGCATACTTTGTGCAAATAAGGATAAGAGTATCACTCCTGCAAGAAAAATAACCCAGGGATAGCCCCACACAGATTGGAATTTTGGAAAGTTAAGTACAGCAACTAGAATAGCGCCCCAAAGGATCAACCCCAAAGTAAGCCAATAATCATAAATATAATGACTTAGCCAAGTCCCTATAATTAACGCAGTAATAAAACCTAATTTCAATCCCAGGCGACTAATAGGAATCAATGGCAGCCATTCAAGCGCACAGCCTAGTAGCAGCAACAAAACCAAACCAATAAAAATCCAGCTATTTGCATAATAAATAGCAAATAAAACAAGAGGAACTAGGATTAACGCAGTCAACAGTCGTTGTCTAAACATGATCTGCCTCACTTAATTGCTGTGATGTCTTACCATAGCGCCGCTCTCTCTGGCTAAAACTGGCCAAAGCCTTTTCAAATTCTTCCGCATTGAAATCAGGCCAGTGTATATCAGAAAAATAGAGTTCGGCATAAGCAAGCTGCCAAAGGAAAAAATTAGAAATCCTTTGTTCACCGCTGGTTCGAATAAATAAATCAGGATCAGGCAAACCTGCCGTGCTTAAAGCCTGTGCAAATACTGTTTCATCGATAGCTTCTATATTAAGTTCACCAGCTGTTACTCTTTTTGCTATTGTCTTGGCTGCTTCAACAAGATCCCACTTGCCACCATAGTTAACTACAAGATTCAAAATTAACTGTGTGTTGTTTTTTGTCAAGGTTTCAGCGTCGCGCATTTGTTCCTGCAATGCGGGAGAAAGAGGATTTCTATCACCTGTAAATCGCAACGAGACCCCGTTCTGATGCAATTCGTCGATTTCTGAATGCAGGGCATCCATAAAAAGCTGCATAAGAAAAGTTACTTCCTCTTCTGGCCTAGACCAATTCTCACTACTAAAAGCAAATAAGCTAAGAACCGGAATCTGATGTTCAATACAACCCCGGACAACAGCCCGCACCGCTTCAGCCCCTGCGCGATGCCCTTCAACCCGTAATAAACCTCGGCTTTGTGCCCAACGCCCATTACCATCCATCACTATAGCAATATGCTGGGGATCTAATTCATTCAACCCAATTCATCCTACAACTCAAAATGGCGAATAGTCTAACTGCTTTGTAGAAAAATATTAAGTCTTATGCTGTACAAAGCCAAAATTAACTTTGTTCCGGGCAAAAACTTGTAATCTCAGAAAAAATTCGAATTCCCGCGGCTTGACCGCGGGATCTGACCGTGGTGAAAGCTACATGACCCCGCGGTCAAGCCGCAGGGATTCGGAATGAATTAGAGGATTTCTATTTTTTGTCCCATACAAAGGTCATCCCCAACAAAACTCGCATTTTGAAGGAGCTTGGGTAATAATCAGGACTTTTTATATTCAGAGATTTAAGATGCTCAAAAATACACCGCTCGTCTTAATGATTCTTGACGGCTGGGGTTACAGCTCTAACCAAGAATACAATGCTATTAAGGCGGCAAAAACCCCTCAATGGGATGAGTGGTGGCTTAGCAGACCTCATATTTTGCTTGATGCCTCTGGACATCAGGTTGGTTTACCCGATGAGCAAATGGGGAATTCAGAAGTCGGCCACATGCATATTGGTGCTGGGCGCGTAATCAATCAAGATTTTACTTGTATTAATAAGGCAATCGCCAATGGGGAATTTGCGAAAAACCCTGTTTTCATCAGTCTTATCAATGAATTAAAAGAAAGCGGCAAAACCTTACATGTCATGGGCTTGCTTTCGCCAGGCGGCGTGCACAGCCATGAAAATCATTTATTTGCTTTTCTTGCATTTTGTGCCGAACATCACTTCAATCAAGTCTCCCTGCATTTATTTCTCGATGGACGAGATACGCCTCCTCAAAGTGCCCTGGAAAGTATCGAAAAGTTAAATCAGCAGCTTAAGCAATATCCAGTCGCTACAATCCGTTCAATTTGTGGGCGTTACTTTGCTATGGACCGTGATAAACGTTGGGAGCGTATATCTCCTGTCTATCATTTATTAGCTGATGCAAAATCTAACTATCATTTCGATATGGCAGAAGAGGCAATAGCAAGTTTTTATGCAGAAAAGAAATCCGATGAATTCATTCCACCAACCTTAATTGGTGAAGCCAAAGCAATTGAGGATGAAGATGCAGTTTTCTTTTTTAATTTTCGTGCTGACCGCGCCCGTCAATTGACTCAAACCTTTATTAATGATGCTTTTAGTGGCTTTATTCGTAGCAAGCAACCTACACTGTCTCACTTTGTCAGCATGACTCGTTATGCTAAAAGCTTAAACACTGAATGTGTATTCCCCCCATTAACCCTGCGTAATACCCTGGGAGAAGTTATCTCCGCTAATGGGATGACCCAATTACGTATTGCGGAAACAGAAAAATATGCTCACGTTACCTTCTTTTTTAACGGTGGTAGCGAACAGGTTTTCCCTAATGAAGATAGAATCCTTATCCCATCCCCTGCAGTAGCTACCTATGATTTGCTGCCTGAAATGAGTGCTCCAGAATTAACCCGTGCTTTAGTCGACGCTATTCACAGCAAAGCCTATGATCTGATAATTTGTAACTATGCTAACGCCGATATGGTTGGCCATAGTGGTGACTTTAAGGCAACGGTCAAGGCGATTGAATGCCTGGATCGCTGCATGCGCGATGTTGGGCAAGCTCTTGCTGAGGAAGGAGGGGTATTATTGATTACCGCCGATCACGGCAACGCCGAAGCAATGTATGATGAGGGTACACAACAAGCCCATACAGCCCACACCTGCGAACCAGTCCCGCTCGTTTACATCGGTAATAACGATTGGCATTTTAAGGCAAATAAAGGTAGCTTAATTGATGTTGCTCCGACTATTCTTGCCTTGCTTGATATTGAGCAACCTGCTGAAATGACAGGTAATGTATTATTGACTGAAACCCATGATCTTGAGAATTAACGAATTATTTAACAGACCCGGTAATTTTGGCTGGGGCAAAGCAAAGCGATTAATGAATAAGCTTCTATTTATCGTTTTCTTTGCCTCATCGCTTGTTTGGGCAGAAAATTCTTCTTTAGTCCAAACAAAGAGCAAGCTCAAAGCACTTGATACACAAATTCATAAGCTCAGACAAACCTTAGCTTCAGCCAATGATAAACGTGGCCTGCTGAACCAAGAGCTTGCTGGTACCGAGAAGCAAATTGGTGAAGGTGTGCATCAGTTGCGAATTATTCAGCAAGATATGAATTCGAAACAACAGAAAATTAGCAATCTGCAACAGCGTGTCAATGAGCTAAATAAGCAACTAGTTGCTCAACAACAGTTACTCGCCGAACACATCCGCACTCGCTATAAAATGGGGGAATACCAACCGCTCAAATGGCTACTTAATCAGGATGAACCTTATACGATCAGCCGCTTGCTTACCTTTCATCAATATTTAGTGCAATCAAGGCAGAAGATCATTGATCAAATTGATGCGACCACGCGTAATCTCACTTTAAGTCAAGATACGCTGAAAGAAGAACTCCATGACCAACAACAATTGCAACAACAACTTAATAAGCACCAGCAAGAGCTTGAGCGCAATAAACATTATCATACGGCAGTTATTGAGTCGCTGAACAATGAAATTCAAACCAAGCAACTGACCTTGTCTGACTATGAGCGTGATAAAAAAAATCTATCGAATTTACTAAAATCATTAGCCGTACAAAGTATTATACAGACAAGACAACCTTTCACTCAGATGCGAAAAAAATTACCACGCCCAGTTCAAACTGAAAGGCAATCTATACAAAAAATGAACCAAGGACTGACATTTTTTGCCGGAGAAGGAACACCAGTTACTGCCGTTTATCCTGGCAAAGTGGTCTTTAGTGATTGGCTAAAAGGCTATGGTTTATTATTAATCCTTGATCATGGCCAGGGCTTCATGACATTGTATGCCCATAATCAATCGCTGTTTAAGCAAAAAGGAGCAACAGTGATGCAAGGAGAGCAGATTGCAGCTGTTGGGCACAGCGGTGGTATAAAACAAAACGGACTATACTTTGAGGTGAGGCATAGAGGTAAGGCTGTACCCCCACTTGATTGGTTGTCATAATTTGCCCCTGGCACTTAAATTGCAGTAGAGAAATTGATACCGGAAGGAGGCCGCTTGCTGCGCGCCAAACTTACCCAAGGAGAACAGTATGCATAAGAATCGTTTCTATAACGGCGCCATGGCAACATTGGTCACAACCGCCCTGCTTTTCCCAGTCCAAGCATTTACAGCAGAAGAAAGTAATAGCGGAACCTCACAAATTCCGATGGAAGACGTACAGCGATTTTCTAATGCAATTGGTGAAATTAAAAAATACTATGTCAAACCTGTTGACGACAAAGAGTTATTTGATAACGCGATCCGCGGCATGCTAAGTGGACTTGACCCACATTCTACCTATCTTGATGAAGACGCATTCAAAGAACTGCAAACGTCTACCAGTGGCGAATTTGGCGGCTTAGGTATTGAAGTCACAATGGAGGACGGCGTGGTTAAAGTCGTTACTCCTCTCGTCGACACACCAGCCTTTAAAGCCGGTATTAAAGCTGGCGACTACATTATTAAATTAGGCTCAAAATCAGTGCAAGGTCTCAGTTTGAAAGATGCTGTTGACCTGATGCGCGGTAAAGAAGGATCAACGCTTGATTTAACTATTCTGCGTAAAGGTGAGAACAAACCTTTAGTCTTCTCCCTGATTCGTGAAAAAATTTTGATTAAGAGCGTGAAAAGCAAATTGCTTGACGATGGCTACGGTTATGTTCGCCTTACCCAGTTCCAAGCCTTGACTGGTCAAGATATGGAAAAAGCGATTAATCAGCTCAAACAACAATCTGGCGGAAAATTAAAAGGTCTTATCCTTGACCTGCGCAATAACCCTGGCGGCCTATTAGATACAGCAATTCAGGTTTCTGATGCATTCTTAGCCAGTGACAAAAATGGAAAACCAGAGATGATTGTTTACACTCAAGGACGTCTGCCTGGCTCGAAATTTACTGCACTGTCAACGAATACTAAGGACATTTTGAATAATGCACCCATGGTTGTATTGATTAACAACGGTTCCGCCTCTGCATCTGAAATTGTTGCCGGTGCGTTAAAGGACAATAAACGAGCTATTATCCTTGGCACTCAAAGCTTTGGTAAGGGCTCTGTCCAAACTGTATTACCACTTGATGACAAGAGAGGAATCAAGCTGACAACAGCCTTGTATTACACACCATCAGGGGTTTCTATACAGGCTAAAGGTATTACACCTGATATCGTTGTAGAAGAAATAGAAGTACCTAAAGCCGCAGCTAAAAGCGATGCCTTTGCTGGCTTTAGCGAAGCTGACTTGAGTGGTCACTTGCTCAACAGTGATCAACAAACCAAAAACTCGAATGAAGCGGTTAAAGATGATGACACCTTGCTGCACGAAGATTATCAACTTTATGCTGCTTTAACTATCTTAAAAGGTTTGGCTGTCGCTAAACGCTAAACAAAGCTTGATTAATTCACTACAAGCCCCAAGCTTGTAGTGAGTTTTTTTATCTGGGCGAGGTTTCCCCATACTTGCAATGACGGCATTTTGTTCCAATCAATCAGTAACCTGGATGCAGCGAAGCAAAATCCGAGAGCAGTGAATTTTAAATGAAACCTTGATGCAGCACAGCGTAATCAAGGTTTTCCTTAGATAAGGATATTCATCAATTAAGCGTTGTGGGTTGGAGCACTGCTCCTGCTTAAAACCCTTATCTGTAAGGCTTTTAGACACTTATGTAGATACCTATGGGCTTGACCACGGGAATTCGGCTAGCTCTAACAGGATGGCTAATTTTTGAGAAAACTTGTTAATCTCTCTATAAATTAGATATCATTGTGCGCATTACCCTTCCAATCTGTTATCTCATGCTCCAAAATACAATAATTAGAATTATCAGTTTACTCATCACCCTATGTTCAACCGCTCACTCTCAATCAACATTTAGCCTAGTTCCTATCACGAAAGCCCCTTTAGAACTTGCAGGCAATGGTATTGCGACT
The DNA here is from genome assembly GCF_000756815.1 of Legionella massiliensis. Classification (GTDB taxonomy): domain Bacteria; phylum Pseudomonadota; class Gammaproteobacteria; order Legionellales; family Legionellaceae; genus Tatlockia; species Tatlockia massiliensis. The sequence continues at coordinate 1,191,064 of NZ_CCVW01000001.1, read as the reverse complement.
GCCCAATATTAAGTGGCTGGATTGGTCATACTGGTAGCTCTCTGGGATATCAATCTCTTGCTATGTATCATCCGGCAACTGGCTCGGTGGTAGTAATCTTAACTAATACAGCACCCAGTGCTAGTCATGTACCCACCAGTACCTTTCAGGAATATGCGACTATTTTAAATTAGCCATCAAGTAGGTCACTCGACATTCCGTCATCCAGAGCGCAGCGAAGGATCTCCTAAATGAGGCATTGTGCTAATCCCGGAGATCCTTCGCTGCGCTCTGGATGACAGGCTACGTTGGGGGATGAAATTCCTTACTTAACGTCAGTTAGGGATAAAACTCATTTAAATCTATCAGGTCGAAACGGTGTCGGGTTAGTAATCAAATCCTCCCCGGTCATCATTTCAGCAAGCATACGCCCAGTTACAGGCCCCAGAGTCAAGCCATGATGTCCGTGGCCAAAAGCAAACCAAAGATTAGCATGGCGAGGCGCTGGGCCAATAATTGGTAACATATCTGGTGTACAGGGTCGGCTACCCATCCAGGGAGAGCCCTCGAGTCGGTTAGTAATCGGAAAAAGCTTGCGGGCAATAGGCTCAACCCGCATAAGCTGTACCGGTGTCTTTTTGGAATCACGACTGGCAAATTCTGCGCCCGTAGTTAAACGCACTCCCTGAGCCATCTGCACGAGCAGATAGCCATATTCAATATCGAGAACCGGATGATTGAGTTTTACTTGGGGAGTTGCGCCATAATGCATATGGTAGCCACGCTTCACTGCTAGAGGAAAATGATAACCAAGGCGCGAACTTAACACATCGGTCCAGGGACCCAGAGTAATCACAACATCCTTAGCCCTAATATTCCCTTCGTCTGTTTTAACAGACCAAGGTTCTGTCAACGTGAATGCATCTCCAATAAAAAATCGACCACCAAGTTGGCTAAAGTATTTAGCGTAGGCTCGAACCAAAGCCCCGGGATCACTAACTGATTCTGACTCGGTATATCGCAAAGCAGATAGCAATGTTTGCTGCAGATCCGGTTCAATCTGCCTCAAAGAAGCTGCATCAAGAAATTCATATTTGGCGCCGTATTCAGCCAGGCATTTTTCCGCAAACTCTAACTCTCTATCTTGTTTTTTTGCAGTTCTGAAAACCTTTAACCATCCTCCAGGTCGGATTAAGTGCCTGCCACCAGCCACATCAGCCAGTGCGTGATGTTCTCTAACACTGTGCTGAATAAGGGTCGCATAAGAACGAGCAATCTCAGCATGACGTAAGGGATGAGAATTAAACCAGTATTTCCAAAGAAAAGGCGTTAGTTTTAACATTGCCCGTGGGTGATATCTCACTTCAGGAGAACGATTAAATGCATACTTTACCAAAGCAGCAATATCTCTGGGGAAGGCATAGGGATAGACACCTTCACGCTGAATTAAGCCTGCATTGCCGAATGAGGTTTCGTTCCCTGGCTGCTTCAAATCGACCAGAGCCACCGAACGCCCACGCATTTGCAAATGAGTTGCTACGGACACCCCAACAATACCCCCACCCAACACTAAGACATCAAATTTCATAGAATTTATTCTCCTTGTCCGAGTCTTTTACCTCAGCGATCATTTCAGCACTGAAGCAAGCTACGCAAAACCAATGCCTCGAGATCTAGCGTTTAATTTTTGCCTTCCTTATGAGACAATTGCGCCTCGCTAATCAACTTGTATTCCCATGCGACTTTTAAAGCTCTTCGCCTTGCTTCTACTCCCAACCTACCAAGTATTCGCTGACTCAACAACAGCTGTGAGTAACTATTTTAATTCCATCAAAACAAGACCCAATGCACTCTATGCCTTTTTAAAGGAAATGCCTAAGGGTGGCGAATTACACTATCACCTAGCGGGAGGAGCTTATCCTGAAACGATGTTAGCACTTGCGGCTAAAGGTGATTATTGTCTGGATAAGCAAACCTTTGTGATGAGCAAAAAAGTTGAACGTTGTATTGGTATTAGCGCGAGTGAGCTCACAGAGACACCCCTGCTCTACAAACAAACTATCAGGGCTTGGTCACTGCAAGATTTTGTTGCTGGTCAAGAATCCAGTGATGAACATTTCTTCGCAACTTTTTTCAAATTTATGCGGGTGCTTGCTGATTATCGACCCGAGCTACTTACTGAAATTATGCAGCGAGCAGCAAACCAGCATGAGCTTTATTTGGAAGTTATGATGCTACCCGACAATGCAAAATCGACAAATTTTGCCCCCAAAGAGCTCAATCAGGATAATTTTGCCGCTGCCCGCAAAGACTTACTTGCGAACAAAGATTTCAGCAACAATATCCAATTTACCGTTGATGAAACAAAACGCATCTTGCAACAAGCCCGTAAAAATCTTGGCTGTGAAACGGCCCCCCAACAAGAAGTCTGTAACCTAACTGTCAAATTCCAATACTATGTATTAAGGGAGCAGCCCCTTGAGAAAGTCTTTGCTCAAGCACTCAATGGCTTTGCCGCCGCCGCAAATTCACAGGACCTGGTCAGTGTGAATTTAGTACAAGCTGAGGATGGCATTATTTCACTGCGTGATTATCACAAGCAAATGCAAGTCTTCAAATTTTTACATCAGAATTATCCTAATGTGCATATCAGCTTACATGCTGGTGAGTTAGCCCCAGGAAGAGTTGTTCCTGAAAACCTGCGCTTTCATATCCAAGACGCAATTCTCACAGGTCAGGCCGAACGGATTGGTCATGGGGTCGATATTAGTTACGAAGACAAGGCTGAAAAATTACTACAACAAATGGCTTCAGATAAAATTGCTGTCGAAATCAATTTAATCTCTAATAAAAAAATTCTTAATATTTCCGGCGCCCAACACCCACTCAATGAGTACCTGTTGCATCGTGTACCTGTAGTTTTGTCTACCGATGATGAGGGAGTTTTGCGCACAGACTTAACCCGGCAGTATGTTGAAGCAGCGCTAAACCATCACCTAGATTACCCCACTCTAAAAATGATTAGCCGCAATGCTCTAACCTATAGTTTCCTGCCGGGTAAAAGCTTGTGGCTGAATGCTGATGAGGCTACACCACAAAATGCTTGCCAAAATCTTAATAGCCCAAGCTGTCTACAATTTGTCAATGAGAATGAAAAAGCCAAATTACAACGGCAATTAGAGCTTGAACTCGATAAGTTTGAAAGCAGCTATGCCGCCTCTTCGTGACTTGTTCTATAAATTCAGTATGATAGATCTACCTTAGCCCAACGGGATAACAAATGAAAACACGGAGAGAGGTTCTGGAAAATCAGCTAAGCCAAGTAAAGGAAAGTATTAAGAGGTATAAGGATGACCTAAAGGATTTTAAAGATGGTCCTGGGGAGCGCGTTCTGTTTTTTACCGCTGTTAATGGGCAAATAAATACTCTTAAAAATAGAAAGCAAGAATTAAGAGCGGAATTAAAGAATCTACCCGATGAAGAGCCGCCCTCTCTTTCTATCTCTGGCTTTTAACTGCAACTCATCGACTCTAATTCTATATCCATCAGCTCATCTTCTGGCTTGCTATCTTTCTTGGAGTTTAAGTTAGCGGCCAAAGCTTCCGCGATTAATGATTTAGCCTTTTTTACAATAAGACCATGGCTGACAGATACCAGCCGTTTAGAACCCATTATTGATAAATGCGACTCGTCATCCAACATAGTCAATGAATCAGGGTGTTTTTGTACATATTCGCGGACATAACATTTTTTCGGCTCAACTATCCAATCCCAGGGTGCCACAAAAAAATGATACTCTGCCTTAGAGCTCAAAACTTCTTCAGCAGCAGTCTTCAAGTACTTAGTGGAAATAGCCATTTCCCCAACTGACTTTGAAAATGTAGTTAGTGGCCACAACGCCAAATAAGACCCCTGATAGGGAGTGGAAATATTGAGTACCAAATGAACCTTGATGCCATATTCGGCGCTAAGCTTATCAATACGCTGTGCATCAAGCCCTCCTCTTGAATGGCCTGCCAAAACAACGTGGGTATCGCCATTTGCCACAATCTGCTCGATAAGATCTATAGCTTGGTCTTCAATGGAACTTCCGGTAAAACGGTTTGAAAAACTAATGATACGGATTTCAGAGATAATCTCAGGCAAGCCTTCAACCATTAAATCCACACCAAATTGTTGAAAACTAGCAGGAAAATCAGCCGTACCATGGAAACAGTAGATAGCCAGACCATTCTTTCCTAATGTGGGCTCCAGTGCTGGAGGCATCTTAAATTTAGAGTTCTTAAGATAATATCCCTTTTCTGAAAAAAGCCATTTAGAGCTATGTTCAATCGCGCCACAAGTACTGCTAAACATATTTTCGCCTCCTGCGTTTTGAAATACATCTTACAATAGGAAAAGCTAATTCGTAATAGGTCAGGCTTGGCTTAACAACCCAGCTTACGTTCCTTGCAACGGGGCTTAGCTATTAGAAAAATTCGAATTCCCGCGGCCAAGCCGCGAGGATTCAGAATGAGTATGAGGATTTTTACTTTTTCCCGTACAAAGAGAGATTAGATTGCGAAAGGATTACGTAAGATAATGGTAGCATCTCGCTCTGGACCAGTTGATAAAATATCCACGGGCACATCTAGCAAGGCCTCTATTCGCTTTATATAGGCCAATGCATTAGCCGGTAACTCCGTCAACTCTGTCACATCAGCAGTTGACTCAGACCAGCCTGGCATTTCTTCATATACAGGCTCTAACCCTTCAAAATCCTCAGCTGCCTGGGGAGGTCGAGATATCAGTGTGCCCTTAGAATCACGATAAGCCACTGCAATTTTTATTGTCTCTAAACCATCCAAAACATCAAGTTTTGTCATGCACAGTCCGGTAATACTATTAAGCTCAATTGAGCGTCGTAATAGCACCGCATCAAACCAGCCACAACGCCGTGGACGACCAGTTACCGCACCAAATTCATTTCCGCGACTAGCCAAGGTTTTACCAATTTCATCATTTAACTCAGTTGGGAAGGGTCCACCACCCACACGGGTTGTATAAGCTTTAGTAATACCAAGGATATAATCGAGATAGCGAGGCCCAAAACCTGCGCCGTTAACTACGCTGCCTACACAGGTGTTCGATGAGGTTACAAAGGGGTAAGTGCCATGATCAATATCCAAGAAAACACCCTGAGCTCCTTCGAACATGATCGCATCGCCCTTTACTCGATGTTCATGCAGGCAAGTAGTCACATCACAAATCATTGCGCCTAACTCTTCCGCCCAAAGCTGAGCTTCTTCAAGCAAAGGCTGTAATTCAACCTCTGGTTGATCAAAATAATGCTTCAGAACAAAGTTATGGTAGGCCAAAAGCTCTGTAAGTTTAGTTTTAAAGCGTTGTGGATGAAGCAAATCACCAACTTTCAGCGCTCTGCGAGCGATCTTATCTTCATAAGCAGGGCCAATACCACGGCCAGTTGTGCCTATCGTAACGCTACCTTTATGACTTTCGCGAGCCTTATCCAAGGCAATATGGCAGGGTAAAATCAAGGGACAAGCTTGACTAATATGCAAGCGACTACGAACACTCACCCCTTTATTTTCCAGCTCTTTAATTTCATCAAGCAAGGCTTGGGGAGAAAGTACGACGCCATTTCCAATGTAACATTGCACATGTGGGCGGAGCATCCCTGAAGGGATTAATCGCAAAACTGTTTTTTCCCCTTTAATTTTCAATGTATGACCAGCATTGTGCCCACCCTGATAGCGAACAACAACCTGCGCGTCATGCATTAGGAGATCGACAATTTTACCCTTGCCCTCGTCGCCCCACTGCGTACCTATTACTACAACATTTTTACCCATAATCGACTCTTTATTCTGCACATTGATAATCACTAGGGAGTAGAGTTTTAGTAATAGGTCAGCCCTTTACCCACCAAGCAATGACAGAGTGAGCTGACCTATTACGAATTTTACCCCCAATAAAAAAGGGTTAAGCGTGCTTAACCCGATTTCAGCAAAATCCGCAATTATAATCAGTTTTTGGCATTAGCGCTAGCGCTATTGAGTGCTTGTTTAAAATAATTAAAAAATGCGGAACTTTGATCCAGTACCAATAAGTCTTGCTTATCATTAAAGCTACTTTCATAAGCCTTCAAACTACGATAAAAAGCAAAGAACTCTTTATTTTGTCCAAAAGCAGCTGCATAGATTCCTGCAGCTTCCGCTTGACCTCGAGCACGTAGCATTTGCCCTTCACTATGCGCCTTTGCAAGTAATACAGTAATCTGGGCATCGGCAGCCGCCTGAATCGCTTCCGCTGCAGCACTACCATCCGCACGATGGCGGTTAGCAATTTTCTGCATATCTGCACGCATTCGTTGATAAATTGCATTAGAAGTATTTTCTGGCAACTCTATCCCTTTAATACGAACATCAACTACAGAAATCCCTAATTCAGCTGCCCGTTCTTCAGCTTTGTCGCGTAAGGACTCCATGACATCATCACGGCCACCGGAAACAACCGCTGAAATAGTGCGTTTACCAAATTCTGCTCTCAAAGACGTGTTTAATTGCTGTTCAAGCAAAGTTTCTGCCTTAAGCTCATTCCCACCTGTTGATTTGTAATAACGTGCCAAATCGTCTATTCGCCACTTCACATAATAGTCAACAATTACGTCTTTCTTTTCCTTGGTAACAATCCTTGAAGATTTGATATCCATCGTTTGAATACGGGTATCGAAAACACGCACATTCTCAATAAAAGGTGTTTTGATATGTAAACCAGGACCTAAGACTAAGGTGTTGCCATCTTTATCATTCACCAATCGTCCCAAACGAAGCAAAATACCATGCTGTCCCTGAGTAATTGTGAATACACTGGCTAACACGACCATCAAGACGATAAAGGCCAGGATACCTAAGGTTGTTTTTGTTGCGTTCATTGACTAGTTTCTCCCTGGGCCACTGCTATAAGTTCGTCGGCTAATATCTCGACTGCTAACTGCCAAACTTTCATCTTCAACTCCAGACGTTGATTTAGCATTAGCACCACTTGCCGTCTCGGCCTTAGGCATTAAATTAGGAGCTGCAGCTAATTTGTCGAGCGGCAAATACAAAAGATTATTTGACTTAGAATCAACTATAACCTTCGAGCTCTTGGACAAAACTTGTTGCATTGTATCCAAGTACATCCTTTCTGAGGTTACAGCTGGCGCCTGCATATACTGGGGTAATAACGCAAGAAACTCAGCAACCTCTCCTTTAGCACGCAAAACAACCTGCTGGGCGTAAGCCTGCGCTTCTTCATTAATTCGTTTTGCATTCCCTTCAGCAGTAGGTACTACTCGAGCTTGATAAGCAAAGGCTTGCTCTTTGAAACGTTTTTCATCTTCCTGGGCTTTAATTGCGTCATCAAAGGCATCCTGTACATTTTCAGGAGCGCGCGCAGGTTGAGGCGATACGTTGACAATCACAATCCCTGTCTTGTATTGGGCAAGAGTTTTCGTCAAGGAATCCTGAACATTAGATCCCCAAGCTTCTCGGCCTTCCGTAATGATCTGATCAAGTGTTGTGGTTCCCACAACTTGCCGTAAAGCACTTGAAGTAGCCTGTTGTAGACTTTCCTGAGGATCAGCAACATTAAACAGATAAGCTTGCAAATCGCCAATACGGTATTGCACAGCCAAAGAGACCGATACAAGGTTCTCATCTTTAGTCAACATTTGGGCTGAATAAGAGTAGTCGGAAACCCTTTCTACATTTTTGACAATTTTTGAAGAAACAATGCGCGGAATCCAATGCGGTCCAGGTCCAACGGTATCTACATATTTACCAAAACGAAGAATCGCCGCCTGTTCACCTTCATCAACAATAAAGATTCCGGAAAGCGCCCAAAGAACAAAAAGCACTAAGACAGCCGCGAGAACCAGTAGGCCGCCATTTTTATTTGCTGGGGGTATCTCATCCCCTTCCGGTTGCTGAGAACCACCAAAGAAGGTTTTCTTTAACTTTTCCTGAAATCGTTTTAACGCTTCGTCCAAATCTGGTGGCTGATTCTTCCCACTCCATGGATCTTTGCCTTTATCTGGCTCATTCCAACCCATTAATCTCTCCCCGCTTTTGCACAGAAAACTAGGATTCTATGGGGTCTGCTCTCTTTAAGCAAGTAAGCTTTATGAGTAATTTAATCTAGCCCCATCTTCATAATTCTCATCTAATCTATCATGAATAATTAGATTTCCCTTTGTCATCCGCTCCCAAATCAGCTCTGAGCGAATTTTCTTCTCGTGCTCTTCCTGATGATTTTCTTTAACGTAGTCACTCACCTGTTTTATTGTTGTGTATTCTCCAGTAGCAAGTTTCCAATGCATCTTGCTAAAGGGGTTTACAAAAAATCCTTGGAAACTCCCGCGATAGCGCCAGACAAACTCAGCAAATTGCCGCTCTTTTGGAGTAAAACTTTCAGATTGATTGTGAGAAACTGAAGGCGATTCCTGCTGAGATGTCTCCAGACCTGAGCTACGCATAAGGAGCGATGCTCTTCTCTTAGGTAGCTCATTCACATTAAACACTAATTCTTCAACAAGAAAGGATTCCTTACTAGAGAAGCCAAAGGTACGGCGAAAAGACTCTGCCCAGGAGCTGGAAGCATAGATAATCTTGTGTAAAGAATTATTTTTATCGTGGCAAGCTCTGACAAATTGGGTGGCTGGATATTGTGATGCTTTAGTGTATTTTTTAACCTCATCAAGCAAAGCAATGCGGTTATCCATCAATAAAGATCGATACTCTTCACTCAGGGGAGCCTCTGCGCCATGGCAGAGCAACATCGCTATCCCCTGAAGTGTTTCCTCTGAATCCACGCCATCCTGCAAACGTTGGCAAAGAAAATCAATAGCCCGCATCCCGTCTTTATTCTCATAGCTATAATCAAGCTCCTTATCACTACAAGCAAGTAGGGCAGCTAGGGCATCAATTCGTCCATATCTTGCCGCCAGGATGAGCGGTGTTTCGAACTTAGGACCGCAGGGATTATTAACTTCCGCCCTTGCATTAATAAATAGTTGAATAGCCTCTGGATAATTACTAAGCACAGCCTGATGGAGTGGCTGTAACTCAATATATTCGCCAGAAACCTTTATTTTACTCGCTTCATCAAGATCTAACTCTAATCGGACGAGTTCTGAAATTAGGCGATTATCTCTGGTTCCGATTGCTCGTGATAACAAGGTCCTGCCTTCATTGTCTCGGCAGTGAAGTTGCAATTGTTGTTCAGGGCTCGTATCGAGGCTACTTGCATAGTCAGATAGCTCTCTATCTTGGGGAAGATAGCGTTCATTCACAAAAATTGAATAGAGGTCCATTTTTCTCAACCACATTAACAAATGCAGTGGCTGATCTTTATTAATATCCGCCCCTCGCTCTAAAAGCCAGCGAATAGGCTCGGACATATCCCATCCCTTAGAGCGGTTATGAATGCGAATCAAATAGTTTAATACGGTAGTTTTCTCGCCATTTTTAAGTGAAAATCTACGTTTCAGTAGGTCCTTATCATTTCTAAGCTCTTGCTCAATAAAAACATAAAAAGCCTGGTTCCCCCGTGCAATGACACCATCTAATTCACTAATCGATTTCATAATTTTAACTTCCTATAGTGTTTTATTGCAGTTGGCTTTCTGAAAACCAATCTTAACTAGTGGAATAATAAGGCTCAAAAACCTTTAGGATTTTGCAATGTTCTTTTTCACTTTTGTTTAGACTCTAGTGTAAATTAGATCCCAGACACCATGACCAAGTCGTTGACCACGTTGTTCAAATTTAGTTAAGGGTCGGGTCTCAGGGCGCGGTGAAAAACCACCATCAGGCTGCGTATTCAATAAATTTGCTTCTGCAGCCAACACAGCCTGCATATGTTCCGCATAGTCTTGCCAATCTGTCGCGCAATGAATAAACCCTCCAGACTTAAGTCGCTGAATAAGCAATCTAACAAACTCAGGTTGAATTAAACGACGTTTATTATGTCGCTTTTTATGCCAGGGATCGGGAAAGAAAATTTGTATGCCTGCAAGAGCACCATCAGTTAATTGATGTTTAAATACTTCGACAGCATCGCCCGCAACTATGCGTACATTATTAATATTATTATCACGTAAATCAGCAACCAAGCTGCCAATACCGGCTCTATGCACTTCAATACCAATAAAATTAACTTCAGGCTGCTGCTGTGCCATTGCTATTAATGAAGCCCCCATGCCAAATCCTATTTCGACTACGGTATCTGCGTCACGAGCAAAAATGGCATGTAAATCCCAAGGATTATTGTTTATAAGCAACTCATAGCGATGCAGATCTTGATCCAAAGCCTGTTGCTGGCGGTTAGAGATACGTCCTGCTCTTATGACAAAACTCTTGATTGTTCGTTGCATTCAATTTACCTATCATGATTTCAGCGCGAATTATACTCATTAATGACAATTTTGTGATCACTAATATTAAGCAAAATAGGTACTCTATAAATTCTTGAGAAATTACAAGGACATTTCACTAATGATTTTAAAAACCAAAACTTATTCTGATCCACAATCTTGCATAATCAATCTTTTTTTGCTATAAAACCGCTCTTGTATTTTACACCCGGCTGATTTAGCCTAGCTTGTGTTGGAAATTCGCAGTTGCTGAGTTTTACAGAGCAGAGCCAAATCTATCGAATACTTTGGAGTCACAATATGTCAAGAGTATGTCAGGTTACCGGCAAGCGACCAATAACAGGCAACAATGTGTCGCACGCCAACAACAAAACCAAAAGACGCTTTCTGCCCAATATTAAGCGACATCGCTTTTGGGTTGAAGAAGAAAATCGTTTCGTAAGCCTCAGAGTAAGCACTAAAGGCATGCGTATTATCGATAAATTAGGAATTAAAGCTGTTTTGGACAAGCTCCGAGCCAACGGCGAAAAAATATAACTGAAGAGGAAAAACCATGGCAGCTGTTACTGTTAAAGTCAAAATGGAATCTACAGCAGGGACAGGATATTACGTTACGACCACAAAAAATCCACGTAATCATCCTGAAAAAATGGAATTGAGAAAATACGACCCTGTTATTCGTAAGCACGTGATTTTCAAAGAGAAAAAAGTTAAGTAAACTTTTTTTCACTTGTTAACATCTTATTTTAATTTCTAAAAAAAATGAGATGTTAACCCTTCCTTTATGTTCTTTCTAAAGAATGTCTGTGATAGACGTTTTTTAATCGATATTTAAATTTCGCCTCTTTTTTTAATTATTTTCAATCAAAATGGATAAAAAATAATCTAACACCCTACTGGATAATCCCCTCGAATCAGTTACACTTAAGAAAAGGCGAGGAAAATAACAAAGAGGATTTGCATGAAACCGTCGTTGCAACTCAGTATTAGTCAACAACTAACACTTACACCACAGCTTCAACAAGCAATTCGGCTATTGCAACTCTCAACACTAGATTTACAACAAGAGATTCAACAGGCTGTTGAGTCAAATCCTATGCTTGAATCAACCCCTAATGATGAAAAAGTTGACTTACCCACTGAAAATAAAGAAATTTTAGATGAATTCTCGGATTTTCAATGGTCACAGCTTTATAACAGTCCAAGCAAAAGAACTAGTTTCGACGAGATAGATTTCAATTTTGAAAATCTGCACAGCGCTACAACCAATTTACAGGATCATCTACGCTGGCAATTAGATTTAACCCCTATGAGCGATGTTGACCGAGTCATTGCAACAGCTCTGATTGATGCTACAGATGAGGATGGTTTTTTGTCTTTACCACTCAATGAGCTTCACACAAGTCTCGATAGCGAAGCCCATCCACTTGATCTGGAAGAGATAGAAGCTGTACGCCATCGTTTGCAACATTTTGATCCAGTTGGCTGTATTTCACAGAATTTGGCCGAAACCCTCTTGGTGCAGTTAGAGCAGCTACCAACGACTAATACTGATGTTGAGCTAGCTAAGCGGATTATTCGCAATGACATTGAGTTACTTGGCCAACATAATTATCGCCAGTTAATGAAAAACTATCAGGTTAATGAATCCCATTTGGACAAAACCCTGCAAATTATTCAACGCCTCAATCCTAAACCAGGCAATTTAATTCAAGAGGAAGTAGCTGAATATATTATTCCTGATATTACAGTTAAAAAGGCTGATAATGTATGGCAAGCCTTTCTCAACCCCGACACACTGCCACGCCTTAGTATTAATAATCATTATGCTTCTCTGATACAACGCGCAGATAACAGTGCAGACAATCAATTTTTGAAAAACAATTTACAAGAGGCGCGCTGGTTCTTAAAAAGTATTCAAAGCCGTCAGGAAACCCTGCTAAAAGTAGCCCGTTGTATTGTGGAATACCAACAGGATTTCCTTGAACATGGTGAAGAAGCAATGAAACCGCTCATTCTCAATGATGTAGCACTTGCTCTGGATATGCATGAATCAACAATTTCAAGGGTTACAACACAAAAATTTATGCATACCCCTCGAGGCGTCTTTGAGTTAAAATACTTTTTCTCAAGCCATGTAACAACAGTTACTGGTGGGGAATGTTCATCAACCGCTATTCGAGCAGTAATCAAGAAATTAATTGCCGCAGAAAATCGCAAAAAACCCCTGAGTGATAGTAAGATCGCCCAGCTAATTGGTGAGCAAGGTATTCAAGTCGCTCGTCGAACTGTAGCTAAATACCGTGAAGCGATGGGTATTGCCCCATCAAATGAACGAAAAACTATTCGTAGTTAGATTATTTAATTGAAGGAGAACGTTATGCTGCAGATTAATTTTACTGGACATAATGTCGATGTTACCCCTGCCTTAAAATCTTATGCAGAAGAGAAGTTTAACAAGCTGGAAAGACATTTTGACAAAATCACATCCATTCACGTGGTGTTTTATATTGAAAAATTAAGCCAACTTGCTGAGGCCACGATTATGATCGCCAAAGGTGAGTTACATGCAAGCTCAGAATCAGGAGATATGTATGCATCTATTGATACCCTGGTTGATAAGCTGGATAGACAGCTGATTAAGCATAAGGAAAAAACTAGAGATCACCGCGAGTAATTGCTGAGAGCGGGTCATAAAATAGCTATTTGATTAATCTGAATTTAAAAATTCCTACGTAATTGCTCGCTGTGGATTCAATGTAGCTTGGATGCAGCGTAGCGAAATCCGGGAGCAGTGTTCCAACTTCCCGAATTTCGCTACGCTGCAGCCAGGCTACGGACTGGTTGGAACAAGAGCAACGTTTCATGCAGCAATGCCTTGCACGCAACTTGAAGCAAGCTATTTCTGAGCTGATTCAAGCTCGTTGCATAAATTTCAGAGCGAGAACATGTTAAATTAACGATCAAATATGGTAAAATATAAACTACATCGACGACTAGATGCCGCTTTGGCTATTAAATTTATCTTAGTTAAAAGGTGTTTAGCAATTTCTGGTCTGTAATCATGCAACTTAGTCATATTATTAATCTAAACGCTGTTTACATAGATTCTGTCTCAAAAAGTAAGACAGCCGTGCTTCTTAAAATCAGCCAAATTCTCAGCCAGCTTCATCCTGGGCTTAATGAGCAAGAACTCTTTGAAGCCTATTGGAAAAGAGAATGCCTGGGAAGTACTGCCATTGGTCAAGGAATTACTATCCCACATATTCGTAGCCTAAAACTCGAAAAAGCTCAGGCTTGTATAATTAGGCTGCTAAATCCCGTGGATTTTGGTGCGGCAGATAAGCAACCCATCGATTTAGCCATTGGTTTAGTGGTACCTCAGGAGCAGGTTAATCATCACTTAGAGATCCTAGCCGCAATTATCAAGCGTTGTAGTGTGCCATCTTTTCGCGAAGCTTGCCGTCGAACCGATAATAATGTAGCGCTCTATAACTTATTGATCACTGAAGATACACATCAAGAGGAATTGGCTTAACAATCATTGTAGAAAATTGCAACACATGCTAAATTGCAGGGGCCATGATAAAAACGAAAATTACAATCATTAATAAATTAGGTTTGCATGCTCGAGCTTCTGCGAAATTCGTTTCTACTGCCTCGAAATTTCAAAGCCATCTTGACGTCACCAAAGATTCCCAAACTGTGAATGGTAAAAGCATTATGGGAGTTATGATGCTTGCTGCCAGTAAAGGTAGTGAATTGACTTTACAGATTGATGGACCTGACGAAGTAGAAATGGAAAAAGCTATTACAGCCTTGATCAATAATCTATTTGGCGAAGCTGAATAGTTGTAAGCGTTCACACCCTTGCTTAGTAATAGCTCACGTGAGATGTAAAAATCTTGGAGTGATCTATTCCCTCGCTTATTATCCCTTCACCCGAAGGTGAACCAGATTTAAGAACCCTCATCCGAATTTTGCTGACGCTGTTTGCGCATTCGTTGCAAAATAAAAAGCGTTTGCACAGGCCCCGATAAGGAATAAATTACAAATCCTGTAAATAAAACTACGGAAGGATTTGCAGCAATCGCTACAAAAAGAATTACCATTAAAAGAAGATAAAGAAAGGGGACTTTTCCTTTAAAATCAATCTCTTTAAAACTGTAATAGCGGATATTGCTTACCATTAACACCGCGACGAAGAAGGCAATAATTGCCGTAAGAATAGTAAAGGCAAAATGTTCTAGCTGATTTTGATAACTGAACCATACCAGCGAGGAGACTATTGCAGCAGCCGGTGGGCAGGCAAGCCCCTGGAAATAGCGTTTATCCGAGGTTTCAATTTGAGTATTAAAACGAGCAAGCCGCAAAGCAACAGCAGCAGTATACATAAATGCAACAAGCCAGCCGATTTTTCCCAAATTATGAAGATTCCAACTATACATTAACAAAGATGGAGCAACACCAAAGGTAACCATATCAGACAAACTGTCATATTCACCACCAAAAGCGGTTTGTGTATTGGTAAGGCGAGCAATACGCCCATCCAGACCATCTGCAATCATCCCGATAAAAATAGCAATTGCTGCGACTTCATATTGCATTTTCATTGAAGCAACAATCGAATAAAAAGCAGCAAATAAACTTGCTGTGGTAAACAGGTTCGGTAGTAAATAAATACCAGAATGACTTTCTTTTTGATTCACAACAGTTTTCCGTCTTAAATAAAAACGCTAACATGCTAACATAACAAACGCCCTGCCTGCTATCGCTTCATTGTTTCACCACTATGGTGCTATAATAGACATACTGTTTTTAAAATACATTAAATATGACTGATCCCGAGAACAAAAAAATTGTTATTGAAGGAGTAACACCGCAAGGTAAGGCTTTTCGTCCTAGTGACTGGGCTGAGCGGATGAGCGGGACCATGGCTAGTTTTAAAGACAGACGAATTCATTACTCTCCTCTGTTACAACCTAGCGTGAATACCGAAGGCTACAAATGTGTACTACTTGATCCCAAACTAAAAGAATCAAGCCCACAAGTCTATCAAGCCATTCTTGACTTCGCTAAAGCGAATAATTTGAAAATCTGCGGTGAAGAGGAATAGTATCCGCTCAGGGGGCAATACAGAATTTTGATGAACTGTTGCGAGGATTAGGCTAGCTGCCTTTTGTCAGATTGGATAATTGTCCCATTATTGCCGAGGCCATCGCCGTGGTATTTTGAAAATTCATTGCTAAGACACCTGCACAAAGGAAGGCTAAGCCTTTTGGTCCATGCTGCTCCCCTGGTTTGCTTGAGCCTACCAACAAGACACAGCCACGTATAAACCAGATAATTCCTGCAGTCTTAATGACTGTTGCCATCGAGCTATAGACGTCAAAAGGATTATAACTGGTATATTGCAGAATATTGCCCGTACCAAAAGCAGTATTCGCAAAACCTGATACGGTTGTCGGAATAAAAAGCAGGGCTGACCCGCCTAAAAAATAGGCAATGGGAACAAATAATTTCTCTTGTGACCGTCCTCGAGATTCACCAATTTTCTTTAATTTAGCAATTCCTATCATAAAGAAAGCGGTTCCCAACACGTAAGCGAAGGCGGAGAGAAGATATTGTACAGGAAACATCGAACGGCTTACGTTGCCGATGATTGTGACCAGGTCAGTACCAGTACTCATAGTCTAATTATATACTCAATTCTTTTGCTTACTATTGCAATGCATAATTTTTCCCCTATATTAGTAGCTCTCTTAAAATACGTTGTAAATTATTATGTCAGTCATAACCTTTCCTATTATTTTAGAAGATGCCTACATGCTGTCTTCTTTTGTGAAACACTTTGTTTTCAGAGTAGAGAACCCCTCAGTGTTCACTTATTTACCTGGGCAATTTATCACTATCCATTTTGAGAAAGATGGAAAAATTCTCAAGCGTAGTTATAGTATCGCTAATGTACCAGGACAAAACAATCGTATTGAGTTTGCTGCTGGCTATGTTAAGGGTGGACCAGGCACTGAATTACTATTTAATTTAAAACCAGGCGACACTATTAACATCAACGGACCTTTTGGTCGATTGATCCTCAAAGATGAAATGCCAAAGCGTTACATTTTAGTGGCGACCAGCACGGGAGTCACGCCTTATCGCGCTATGATTGATGAACTTAAGCGCCGCCTGCAAATATCTCCCGAGCTAAGAGTAGCTATCTTACAAGGAGTGCAAAAACGTGAAGACATACTTTATGGGAATGAATTTAAAGACTTTGCAGCCGAATTCCCCCAAGTAACCTTTCGTGCCCATCTAAGTCGTGCAGAAAAAGATAATCTTAGTGACTATGAGTACAGCGGTTATGTTCAACACGCCTTTCCCGAGCTCTCTCTAAATCCCCAGGAAGATACCGTTTATTTATGTGGAAATCCCGGTATGATCGACGAAGCCTTCAATTATTTAAAAGAACAAGGATTTGGCATGCAGCAAATTATTCGTGAAAAATATATTTCTGCGCCAACGAGATAAATCAAACAAACAAAATTTAATGTAAAGATGAGGAGAATTAATACTATGCATTACGATGAATTATCAGCAACTATGGAGATACTCCTGCAAGATGGTAAAGGTATTCTTGCTGCTGACGAAAGCAGTGGCACTATTGGAAAACGTTTCGACTCTATTGGTGTTGAAAACACTGTAGAAAGTCGCCGTGATTATCGCCTGTTGCTAGCCACAACCCCCGATCTGGAGCAATACATCAATGGCGTGATTTTATTTGAAGAAACCTTCGAGCATAAAGATGAGAATGGTACACCAATTGCTGAATTATTTGCCAATAAGGGAATTGTACCTGGAATCAAGGTAGACAAGGGTTTAGTTGACCTGGCTAATACAGATAATGAAAAAGTGACTCAAGGTTTAGATGGTTTGGTCGAGCGTTTAGAGCACTTCAAGAAGTTAGGTGCCAAATTCGCAAAATGGCGTAATGTTTATACTATTTCTGAATACACTCCAAGTTTAACAGCAATCAAAGCCGGCGCAGAAATGCTTGCTCGCTATGCCGCAACCTGCCAATCTTTAGGAATTGTTCCAATTGTTGAGCCTGAAGTTCTGATGGATGGCAATCATACTATCGAACATTGTGCAGAAGCGTGCGAAATGGTACTTCATGAACTGTTCCATGCACTGTTTATTCATCAGGTTGAGTTAGAGCACATTGTCCTCAAACCATCTATGGTTACCTGCGGTAAAAGCGTAAGCCCCTTCAGCTCACCTGAAGAAGTAGCTGATTATACACTTTCAGTGTTCCGCAATAATGTTCCCGCAGCAGTACCAACAATTAATTTCCTGTCAGGCGGTCAAACACCTGTTGAAGCTACTGCCAATTTGAATGCGATTAATAGTGCAGGCTACCAACCTTGGAACCTAAGTTTCTCTTACGGTCGTGCACTGCAAGAAGATTGTTTGAAAACCTGGGGCGGTAAACCAGAGAATGTCAAAGCTGCACAAGACGCTTTGCTAAAACGCGCTCGATTGAATAGTGCTGCCTGCTTTGGTGAATACCAAAGCGAGATGTAATAGATCTCAGCGCCTTATGTCATTGCGAACTCTAGATTGCTTCACTCTGCTCGCAATGACGGTGTGGAGCGATTACGGCTGTTCCATGAATCCGTGAACATTACTCATTAGTAAATTCAAATCGTGCTAGTAATGGAACATGATCCGACAACATTCGCCATGGCTTGCCCTTTAAACACTGCACATCAGCAACTTGCATACCACGATAATAGATACGATCAACACACAAGGCTGGCCTTATAGCTGGAAATGAACGTGCATGTTTTCCTTTCATGCTATAAAAAGCCTCTTTAATATTAAGCTCATCCGCTAATAGTCCTGATAAATGATGACGCCAATCATTGAAATCACCTGCCATCAAGAGAGGTTCATTCTCAGGCACAGCCTCACTTATCCTTTGCATCAAAGCCCTGCATTGTGACGCTCGTTCTGTCTTGAACAAGCCTAAATGGACACACAGTAAATGTACGGTAATCGGTGGCTCTCCCTCTATTCTTATTTGGCCATGCAAAATACTGCGGGAAGCCCGATTCATTGTGGACAGATTAATATTTTCGAAGCGATCAAACACATATTTGCTCAAAATAGCATTGCCATGATGACCTGATTGATAGATGGCATTTTTTGCATACAGAAAATGAGGCCAAATCTCCTCAGCGATATATTCAAATTGCGGTGAGTCAGGCCAGGCAGTAATACGTTTTTCACGACGACGATGCTCACCCTGCACCTCTTGTAAGAAAACAAAATCAGGGTTTAATGCCGACAAAGCATCTCGCATTTCCGGCAGAAGAAAACGTACCTTGCCTAACCCAAACCCTTTGTGGATATTGTAGGTTATCAGGGATAGGCTGCGTGGCGATTGAGACATACTAACTTTTGGTTAATTAACTCATTTAAGCATAACACTATCTATAGAGATAAGCAGCTTAGTCATTTGCACTAGCAATGGCCCAAGATACCTAGATCCCGCGGTCAAGCCCATAGGTATCTACACAAGTGACTGTAATAGACACACGTCATCCAGAGCGTAGCGAAGGATCTCCGGGACTAGCACGGTGCCACATTCAGGAGATCCTTCGCTACGCTCTGGATGACGTAATATGACGTAATGTTGCGACAAGGAGAGACATTTGTGTAGATACCTATGGGTCAAGCCGCGGGAATTCGGGGTGAGATGTGGAATAATGCCGAATCTCCGCGGCGCCGACCGACTCCGGGGTCTGTCGGTGGTATGAAATACATGACTCCCGCAAGCAGATCCCGCTTCGATAGTTTAGCCAATAGCAATGAAGCATCTACTAAGCTATGATTAATAAAGGTTCTCTCTTTGTAATTTTAGCGATGGACTCCACAACACTAACTATTCCTGGCTTCACAATTGGCTATAAAACCTGGGGAAATCCGGCATTGCCACCTATGCTAGCTCTTCATGGTTGGCTCGATAATGCTAATTCCTTTGATTTATTAGCGCCTTATTTGGAGAAGCAGTTTTATTTCATCGCAATTGATTTCCCGGGTCACGGCTATTCTTCTCACCTTTCCGAGGGTTGCTATTACCATTTTTCAGATGGCATCTTTAATATTTTGCAAGTTATCAAAGCCCTGGGGCTTGGTCAGATCCATCTTTTGGGACATTCTATGGGTGCCTGTTTAGCCAGCCTTATTGCAGGTGTTGTTCCCGAGCAAATATTGTCAATGGCATTAATCGAAGGTCTAGGCCCATTTTCTAATCCAGACTTTAGCTGTCGCGATCAATTGTCAAGGTATTCGCAGTTAATTAGCAAGGAAGCGAACAAAAGCGCAAAACCTTATCAATCTCTCGAGCAAGCAGCATTAGCCCGAGCTAAACGAGGTTATTTATCCAAAGAATTAGCAGCAATTCTTGCGCAGCGCGGATTGGAAGAAAAAGAAGAACAGTTCTATTGGCGCCATGACCGGCGCTTGTTACTAACAAGCCCTCTTACAATGACTGAGGGGCAAGTATTATCTTGCTTAAAAGGAATTCGCGCTAAATCCTGTTTAATCTGGGCATCTCAGGGCTTTGGGTTTGATAGCAACATCATGAGCGAAAGAGTTAAGACAGTAAACGACTTACAAATTTACCATTTAGAGGGCGGGCATCATATACACATGGAGCAACCAGGCGCTGTTGCTCAGTGCCTGGCTCAATTTTATCAAGATTAGCTATTGATCAACGCAGGGCAAGTGTCAGGATCTATTGCAACCTTACGCAATGCGGCTTTCACATCTTCAAGCGGGAGCTTAAAGTCGTTTGTCGCATTGAGAACACCACAGCCGGCTTCAGCAAAGGTTGTTGTTGGCTGCCAATAAGCCATATTAGCCTTCACCATCACCTTAAATGCTAGCTGAGCATTCCAGCCATTGGTTGATGATATTAGATAGAATAAGCGATTGAACACACCGCTGGAGAAGTGAACATCTAGCCCTTTAGTATATTTATCTGCAGAATCGATTGACTCTCCATCTCGACTTGGTTGATCCATATAACGCAGAGCTTTCATTCCACTGCCCTCTTTCACTATGTCTGCACCGATAGTCCAGGTATTCTTTTGTGTCGAATAGAATTCAGCAGCTTTCGCAGCCATATCTGAAAACGATTCATTAATTCCACCCGAATGAGCAACATATTCAAGATTTGCATGT
The DNA here is from genome assembly GCF_000756815.1 of Legionella massiliensis. Classification (GTDB taxonomy): domain Bacteria; phylum Pseudomonadota; class Gammaproteobacteria; order Legionellales; family Legionellaceae; genus Tatlockia; species Tatlockia massiliensis. The sequence continues at coordinate 1,170,420 of NZ_CCVW01000001.1, read as the reverse complement.
TGCTCAGTGAAACCATGGCTGACTTCATGAGCCCCAATCTCCAGCGACACTAAGGGATACATCATGTCATCACCATCCCCAAAGGTCATCTGCTTGCCATCCCAATAGGCATTCTCATAATTGCTGCCATAGTGGACACGCATGATGAGCTGCATTGGCTGTTTAGTCTCACCGAATATACCGCTCTTTTCAGTTAATACTTCGATACCATACCAATCTTTATACATGCGCTTGATCACATAACCAGAATACATTGCATCATTCATTGGCGAGAAAGCGCCATTCTCTTTATCGTAACCATCGCCTTGATAGCCAGTCCAAAACGTATTTTTATCGTTCCCTGTATTCTTCTTACAACTGAATTTCATTGGGCTATTAAAAGAGGCGTAACCATGCTTCATATCAACCACTTTCACAGCAGTATTTTCCATATAGCAGGTACGCAATAAGGTATTACGGGTTATATCCAGAAGTGGGAAGGTTTGGCCATCAAAAATATACTGCCCTGTCTTAGTATTACCACCATAACCCATTCCTTTTACGGCTAAATTTGCCGTTTTGATATCATCCCATTGTAAAAAGGGGGTATAGTTTTTGGCATCAATAATCGCTGAGGGTCTTTCTGGGATTCGATCATAGTGCTGAATAAAGACACTAACACGATAAGCCCAATGGGCTTTATGAGCTTCATCAATATAGACAATTGGCTTAACCTGTCCCTCACTGAGCTCCAATCCGGCAAATTGTCCTTTGAACTGCTCTAAGGCAAGATCCGCATTCTTAACCAAGTCAGCGGTTGGCTGTCCCAATTCGTTTTGCAAATCACGATAGACTCTTCCATTGACCTGCACCTCATTTTGCGTAGTCAACAAATTCTTGGCAATACGTTTACCATGTAGAATGACATAGCCACCATAAACATCAAAGCCAGAATATTTTTGTTGCATACGAATATGGGTAACCTGGTTCTCATCTTTATATTGCTTAATAAATTGCAGAGTCTCTGGGGATGTTAGAGCTGCTTTGGCTGTACCTGGTAGGGAAAACTGGAATTGTTGCTTTAATACGTTGAACGATTCAGTCTGCAGTAGGACTTCTTCAGCTGCCTTCACAGAGGGAGCTAAAATAATAGCTAATGACGCTGCTAGTGGGGTTAGATAATTTGGTCGCATTTATATTTTCTCCTTTTAATCCTTGAGGCAAACAGGACCAGTTTGCCCTATTGTTAACTTTTCCATGCCAACGCTTATTGCCAATACAATATGCTCCGCATAATTACGTCAGAAAAGCATTAAAAATCAAAATAATGGGAGTGGGTGTACGAATTGGCAGCCAGCTCTTAAACTTAAAAAACGTTCCATGCTTTTAAAGCTAGATAACAACAAATTGGAACTGACCTATAAGTTTGACTTTCCGAGTTTCGAATGAAGATCGGCCTCATTAATGTCCGTAAAATAATCTTCAGGCCTTATTCACGCTAACATAACTTTTATTGCTTGGGAATCTGAATTCGAACCAATATGTAATTCAATTTGTTATCTTAGTTAAAATTGATACCACTATTGTATTTATGTATTTAAAAAAATTATTTTAACGATTCTCGTCCATAACTGACGTTATTTTATAAATTTAACTTTGCCTCACAATAGTTTTGAGTAATAATTCGACACTCGCTTTTTCCTGATAGGGAAAATCAGATAAGTTCTTTGGGAGATTGATGAATTTAAATGAGCACTATTACAACCGATCTTGAGTTAGCCCTCACTCATTTGCAACAAGGCGATATTGTAGCTATCCCTACAGAAACTGTTTACGGTCTTGCGGGTAATGCCGCGAATGAGCAGGCAATTCGCAAAATCTATACGCTAAAAAACAGACCCTTAAATCATCCCTTAATTATGCATGTAGCAGAAAATGCTGATTTATCCCGCTGGGTTGCTCATGTGCCTGATTATGCGCAGATCTTGATTGATAACTTCTGGCCAGGCCCCCTTACCTTAGTCTTCAAAAGCAAAGCTGGGCAGGTCAGTCCGTCTATAACTGGCGGGCAAGATACTGTTGCTATCCGCTGCCCCAAGCATTCTCTTGCGCAAGAGCTGTTGCAAAAGCTTGATTTTCCTTTGGTCGCTCCCTCAGCAAACCCTTTTGGAAAGATTAGCCCGACAACAGCCGAACATGTGCGCTATAGTTTTCAGCATGACGATTTATTAATTTTGGATGGTGGCCGCTGCCAAGTAGGCATTGAATCAACTATTGTTGCGGCAACCAATCCACAAAGCTACGAAATTTTAAGGCATGGAACCATTGATGAAAACCACATCCATTCCGTTTTAGCCAGGCAACAATTTAAGGATCAGACGTCTATCAGAGTACCAGGAAAATTGGAGAGTCATTACCAACCCGAAAAACCACTCTTTTGTTTCAATGATGCAACCACAATCTCCAATTTTATAAAACAAAAGAACGATCTTAGCGTTTATGTCCTTTCCTTTTCTGAAATAGCCCAAGCCAATCCCAAACTATGCTATCGCCTTCCCAACACCCCGGAACAAACAGCCTATGAGCTTTATTTTCAATTGCGTTGTGCTGATCAATCGCAGGCAAACTGCCTTGTGATTGAATTACCTCCTGAACAGGAACAATGGCAAGGAGTCAGAGAGCGTATTTTGAAGGCTGGTAAGCTCCTCTAAACAGAGTATGAGCCTATCATGCCGACATCTTGCCGATATCATCTTAAATATAGACATTATTGCAAAGTTCAGGCAGAATTCCTGGAATTTTGCTAACCCAGTTCATAATGAAGAAAATACTTGTCCTGCACGGTCCAAACCTAAATCGTCTGGGAAAGCGCGAACCGGCGGTCTATGGTTCAACAACGCTCATAGAACTGGACAATACCTTGAGTGAACAGGCTAAAGCTGCTGGATTTGACTTAAACTGCAAGCAAAGTAATTCTGAAGCAGCACTGATTGAGTTTATCCATCAGGCGAGCGATGAGGGAGTGGCCTATCTGATTATCAATCCTGCCGCTTTTACCCATACAAGTATCGCGCTTCGCGATGCCGTGGCCGCAGCAGCAATCCCTTTTATTGAAGTTCATATTAGTAATATTTATGCGCGCGAGACTTTTCGCCATCATTCTTATTTTTCTGATATAGCCCGCGGGGTTATATCCGGGTTGGGGGTTAAGGGTTATTCCTTGGCTTTGCAAGCAATCATAGACGAATTCAATTAATAGAGAGTTATTATCGATGGATATTCGCAAAATCAAAAAATTGATCGAATTACTGGAAGAAACAGGTATTTCAGAAATCGAAATCAAAGAAGGTGAAGAATCTGTTCGTTTGAGCCGCCATAGTTATCCTATGGAAGCTCCTACGCAAGTACGTTACGCAGCAGCGCCACCAGTGATGACAGCTGCCCAACCAGTAGCAGCTCCAGCTGTTCCAGTTGCGGATAACAAACCCGCAGTGACGGGAAAACCAGGGCATCGGGTACGTTCGCCAATGGTTGGTACGATGTATATCTCTCCCTCACCGGATGCAGACCCCTTTGTTACTATCGGAAAATTAGTAAAAGTTGGCGATACGCTTTGCATCATTGAAGCGATGAAAATGTTTAACGAAATTGAGGCCGATCGTGCCGGTAAAATCGTTGATATTCTGGTCGCAAATGGTGATCCCATTGAATATGACCAACCTTTGTTTATTATCGAAGAATAAAAGGTAATCTAGATGCTCTCTAAAATTGTTATCGCCAACCGTGGCGAAATTGCGCTTCGTATTCTACGTGCTTGTAAAGAGATGGGCATTCAGACTGTTGCTGTCCATTCTGACGTTGATAAAGACCTGTTGCATGTAAGGCTCGCTGACGAAACGGTGTGTATTGGTCCAGCAAGCTCGCAAAAGAGTTACTTAAATATTCCAGCGATTATTTCTGCTGCTGAAATCACCGATGCAGTCGCCATTCATCCCGGCTATGGCTTCCTAGCTGAAAATGCTGATTTTGCTGATATTGTCGAGCAAAGCGGTTTTCGTTTTATAGGCCCACGAGGCGACACCATCCGTTTGATGGGTGATAAGGTATCCGCTATTGCTGCGATGAAAAAGGCTGGGGTTCCTTGTGTTCCAGGTTCTGATGGCCCCCTGCTTGATGATGATGCTCATAATATTGAGCTAGGCCGCAAAATCGGTTTTCCTGTCATTATTAAGGCAGCAGGCGGCGGCGGTGGACGTGGCATGCGTGTTGTCCACAATGAAGGACATTTACTCAATGCAATTGCCCTGACCCGCAGTGAAGCAAAGGCTGCTTTCAATAACCCAGTGGTTTACATGGAGAAATTCCTGGAAAACCCCCGCCACATCGAATTTCAAGTGCTAGGTGATGGTAATGGCAATGCGATACATCTGGGTGAACGCGATTGCTCAATGCAACGCCGTCATCAAAAGGTGCTTGAAGAGGCACCGGCACCAGGCATTACTCCCGAACTAAGGAAAGAAATTGGTGACTCAGTCGTCAACGCTTGTCGTGACCTGAAATATCGTGGCGCAGGCACCTTTGAATTCCTTTATCAGGATGGCTGTTTCTACTTTATCGAAATGAATACCCGCATTCAGGTTGAACATCCCGTTACAGAAATGATTACTGGTATTGATTTGATCAAAGAGCAAATTAAAATTGCCAGCGATGTGCCCTTTACCCTCAAACAAGAGAATATCCACATCAAAGGGCATGCTGTCGAATGCCGAATCAATGCTGAAGATGCCAAAACCTTTATGCCCTGTCCTGGCACAATACGTTTGCTCCATCAGCCTGGCGGTCCCGGCATTCGCTTTGATTCACACATCTATAGCAGCTACACAGTTCCACCCAATTATGATTCGATGATTGGCAAATTAATCAGCTATGGTGAAACACGGGCTGAAGCCTTTGCCAGAATGCGTAATGCGCTGGATGAAATTATTATCGATGGCATTAAAACGAATATTGAATTACATCATCGCATCTTACGTGACAAAGCCTTCATACAAGGTGGGACAAATATTCACTACCTAGAAAAAATGCTGAAGGAATAAAAGAGTGTGGTATCAATTACAAATTGAACAATGCCATCGTGATAAGGTGGAACTACTAAGCGAAGCGCTAGAAGAAACTGGCGCTTTGTCGATTACCCTTACTGATAAAAACGATGACCCTGTTTTAGAGCCAGAACCAGGTACTACGCCTCTTTGGCCTGATGTGATTGTCAATGCACTCTACCAGGAAAAAGATGAGGCTGAGTTGGCAAAAACGATGCTAAGCGCTCAGTTTGAACATCTAAGCTATGCAATTAATGAAATCGCTGATCAAGACTGGGAACGTGCTTGGATGGATGAGTTTAAGCCCATGCGCTTTGGTGAGCGACTATGGATTTGTCCGTCCTGGATAGAGCCACCGGAACCTGAGGCAGTTAACCTTATCTTAGATCCTGGCTTGGCTTTTGGTACGGGCACCCATCCTACGACCTCTCTTTGTTTAAGATGGCTTGATCAGGCCGATTTAACTAATAAATCAGTCGTCGATTATGGCTGTGGCTCAGGCATCTTAGCCCTAGCCGCCCTTAAATTAGGTGCAGCTTCAGTGCATGCTGTTGATATTGATGAGCAAGCGCTGCAAGCTACTCAGAATAATGCCCTTAGCAATAGCGTCGAATCCAAGCAATTAATCATTGGATTCCCTGAAATTCTCAAAGAGCCTGTTGATTTACTAATAGCTAATATCTTACTTGCACCTCTTTTAAACCTGCGCAGCCGCTTCAAAGAGCTGCTCAAAGATAGGGGGATGTTAGTTATATCAGGCATCTTAGCTGAACAAGCCGCAGGATTGATTGAGGCCTATCAAGAAGACTTTAACCACCTGGAAACGATTAATCATGAAGGCTGGTCACTTTTGGCATTTAGCCGTTGTTAAGAATTACACATAAAGACCGGAATTCCCGCGGCTTGACCGCGGGATCTGCCAGTGGTGCACGCGGCATAGACCCCACAGTCAAACCCAACCTACTACAAACGACTAATCATGACAGCTTTACGTAAAAATTTTACCTAAGCTCGTTTTAAAATGGATTATTTGGCGGTACTATTGCCAAACTTCAAAACCCAACTTTCGAAGCCCGAACGGATATAACAAAATGAGCAAGCAAGAATTTTCCCCTTTCACACCGCGAAGAGCCCTTCTAAGCGTCTCCGATAAACGTGGATTGGTGGAGCTAGCCAAAACTCTGCATAAACAAAATATAGAACTGATTGCTACTGGCAATACCGCAGCCCTGCTTAGTCAACATAATCTACCAGTCACTGATGTCAGCGAATGCACTAAGTTCCCCGAAATGCTAGATGGGCGAGTTAAAACTCTGCACCCGGCAATTCATGCAGGTTTATTAGCACGTAATACAGCAGACGATGATAGAGTTTTAGCAGAACATCAGATTCAACATATCGATTTGCTCGTTGTCAATTTATATCCCTTCGAACAAGTCATTAGTAACCATGACTGCGACTTTCAAAAAGCAATAGAGAACATCGATATTGGCGGCCCTGCGATGGTACGTTCAGCCGCGAAGAATCATGCTCGTGTCTTTGTGGTCGTCACTCCCGAAGATTACAGTGTATTAGGCCAATACGTTAAAGCTAAAAAAGCGCCTGCAGACTGGGGTTTTGAATTAGCCAAGAAGGCCTTTGCCCATACAGCAGCCTATGACGCGGCTATCTCTAATTATCTAGGAACCTTGAATACTGACAAATCGCCTAGCGGATTCCCTTCAACCTTGACCTGCCAATTTCATAAACAATATGAATTACGCTATGGCGAAAATCCCCACCAGCAAGCAGTTTTTTATTCTGACAAAAATCCGCCTGCAGGTTCCTTATCCACAGCCGAAGCAATTCAGGGTAAACAACTATCCTATAACAATTTACTTGATGCGGATGCAGCCTTTGATTGTGTCAAATCATTCCCTATAGACACACCGGCTTGCGTGATTGTCAAACATGGTAATCCCTGTGGTATCGCATTGAGTGACAGCCAGCTAAATGCCTATTTACGCGCTTATCTCACCGATCCTGTTTCAAGTTTTGGTGGCATTCTGGCATTTAATCAGCCACTGACGGCAGATACAGCGGCAACTATTATTGAAAAACAGTTTGCTGAAGTGATTATTGCTCCAGAAATCACCGAGGAAGCTAAAGCAGTGCTGGCAGCTAAGCCCAATATTCGGGTTCTTAGCACAGGTCTCTGGCAGGATACCCACGAGTTCAAATTGGATATGCGGCGGGTGGATGGCGGTTTATTGGTTCAAGAACATGATGATTTTCTAGTGTCAACCGAGGAATTCCAAACTGTTACAGAGAAAAAGCCATCTCCCCAACAAATGAAAGACTTATTATTCGCTTGGGCAGCAGTGAAACATGTAAAATCCAATGCCATTGTCTTCGCAAAAAGCTGTGCCACTATCGGTATTGGAGCAGGTCAAACAAGCCGGGTAATGAGCACGCGGATTGGATTGTGGCAGGCAGAACAAGCCAAATTCTCTACTGAAGGAGCCGTAATGGCTTCTGATGCCTTTATTCCCTTTGCCGACAGCGTAGAATTGGCTGCCCAGGCTGGTGTTAGTGCCATTATTCAGCCCGGTGGTTCTGTTCGCGATAAGGAAGTTATTGCTGCAGCTAATGCTGCAGGATTAGTTATGGTGTTCACAGGATATAGGCATTTTAAGCATTAGATCGCACCCTGATTCAAGGAACAGCCGTATTTGGCGCAGGTTTCGAGAAAACAAAGGAAAAAAATGCTCACATAGAATGCTATGCTGCGCTTTTTTTCCTTTGTTTTCTCGAAACCTGCGCTCAACTCCGACTGTTCTCCAAGATTCTAGATATCCCCCTGAACATATAAGTAGAGAACAAGGTTTTAAATATTCCTCTCATCCGGGAATGACAAATACCCTTAGGGGAGAGGGGAAACCCAACCTCTCAATGCCGCAAAGCCTTATAAATATCGATAAAGGTCGAAACCCTATCAATATTAATCGGCACATGCAGACGACGAGCGATATCAGAAGCCGAAAAAATGCCGCGAATACAATGATCTTCGCCATCAACAACCAGAAAATGTTGTTTCCCTTCATTCTGTAGGGTTTCAACGATATCCCTGATTTTAGCGCGCTTCACGTCTTCAAATTGAATCGCTTTTAAGTAACTTCTCGGTGTCATGACCTCATTGACAAAAATATCAGAACGCTTCATATGGTTCGCGCGCGACATGGCCTTTTCGCTAATTAGATCCTCATAGGCCAAGGTTCCAACAAAATTTCCATGATCCATGACCAACTTTAATTTAACATGTGTTTTCTTCATTAAATCTTCCGCGGTAACCAAATCAATCGATTGCTCAATCAGAAGAGGTTCCGTTTTCTTGAAGTCTGTGAATATCTCAAGTGCTGGAGAATCAAGAGTTATTTCAAAATTTTCATCTGGTGTTATCAGGTGATTGACTGAAGCAATCTCCCATGTTTTTAAAATCATGATATTATTTCCTCGTACATCAAATGCAAATAAAAAACAAAACGTTAGCTATTGCTAAATGTAGAACAGAATTGGCAACAAAACAAATTTAAAAACAAGGAATCGTCTAAGCTATGGAACACAATGATCATCACAAGCATCATCAGCCAAGTAGCTGTTGCCATAGCCAAGCCCCCAAACAGCAAACTAAACCCAGTATACGGGGGGCTGCAATTTATACCTGCCCGATGCATCCTGAAATCCGCCAAGCCACCCCAGGCAACTGCCCTCTTTGTGGTATGGCACTTGAACCTGAAACCCTTAGTGTTGAAGAAACAACCAATCCCGAATATCTGGATATGCGCCGTCGCTTTTGGATAGCCCTAATACTAAGTCTTCCTGTGTTTATTTTAGCTATGACAGAACCTGGATTAGCAGGGATACTTCCGCCACAGCAGTCAATCTGGATACAGATGCTACTAGCTACACCCGTTGTACTCTGGTGTGGTTGGCCGTTTTTTCAACGTGGCTGGCAATCACTAAAAACTCGTCACTTAAATATGTTTACCTTAATTGCGATGGGAACCGGGGTCGCCTGGGGCTATTCAATCATCGCAACTCTTTTACCTAATCTCTTTCCACTAAGCTTTCATAAGGACATGGGCTTAGTCCCGGTTTATTTTGAAGCAGCAGCAGTAATAACAACCTTGGTACTTCTAGGCCAGCTGCTTGAGTTAAGGGCACGAGAGAAAACTGGCGGTGCTATTCGCGCATTGCTAAGCTTAGCGCCTGAAACAGCGCACCGTCTTGATGAAAATGGCCAGGACCTTGAGGTTTCACTAGATAAAATCATTGTTGGTGATCGCTTAAGAGTTCGTCCTGGCGAGAAGGTCCCTGTTGATGGCGAGGTCATTGAAGGACAGTCTAACGTCGATGAATCGATGGTTACCGGTGAACCCTTAGCTGTTAGAAAAACGAGTGGTGATAAGGTTATCGGCGCAACTATCAACCAGACTGGCAGCTTCATTATGAAAGCGATACATGTTGGTAGCGACACTATGCTTGCACGCATCGTACAAATGGTCAGCGAGGCACAACGTAGTAAGGCTCCTATTCAGCGCTTAGCCGATGCAGTCGCAGGCTGGTTTGTTCCCTTAGTTATTTTAATCGCGGCATTAGCCTTTCTTATCTGGTTATTCCTTGGCCCTCAGCCCTCCTTCAGTTATGGCCTTATCGCAGCTGTTTCCGTCCTTATCATTGCCTGCCCCTGTGCCTTAGGCTTGGCAACACCGATGTCGATTATGGTCGGTGTAGGCAAAGGCGCGGGAAATGGTGTCCTGATTAAGAATGCAACTGCCCTAGAGCTAATGGAGAAAGTAACCACCCTGGTTGTGGATAAAACAGGAACACTTACTGAAGGTCATCCCCGCCTGGCCCAATTCATTTGCGTCGATCAAACAAAGGCCGATGAATTATTAGCTCTGGCTGCCGCCGTTGAAAATCATAGCGAACACCCGCTTGCCCATGCCATTGTCACAGCCGCTAAAGAAAAGAATTTAACTCTCCCAGCAATCCAAGATTTTACATCTCTGACCGGAAAAGGTGTGCGCGCTAGAGTAGCCAACCGGCTAGTTGCGATTGGCTCTAGTCAATTGATGCAGGAGCTAAGTTTGGCTCAACCTGAATTATTAGCAAGGGCAAATGAACTACGAGCCGAAGGCGCCTCAGTCATGTTTTTAGCAATTGACCAAGCAATAGCAGCGATTTTAGCTATTGAAGACCCTATAAAATCCAATACTCCAGAGGCAATAGCTAGCTTAAAACGCAAGAATATCAACGTAATTATGCTCACTGGCGACAATAAAAAAACTGCCGAAGCTGTTGCAGCAAAACTAGGGATAGAAAAGGTCATCGCAGAAGTATTGCCAGAAGATAAAAGCCGTATTGTGGCAGAGTTACAACAGAAACATGCGGTGGTCGCTATGGCAGGTGATGGTGTCAATGATGCACCCGCTCTGGCCAAAGCCGATATCGGCATTGCGATGGGGACAGGTACTGATGTTGCGATTGAAAGTGCTGGCCTAACATTGCTCCATGGGGATCTAGAGGGCATCGTCAAGGCTCGCCATTTATCAGAAGCAACGATGCGCAACATAAGGCAAAACCTCTTTTTTGCCTTTATTTATAATGCCTTAGGTGTGCCAATTGCAGCTGGTATTCTCTATCCTTTCACTGGAACACTCTTAAATCCGATGATTGCCGCAGCGGCCATGTCACTTAGTTCTTTCTCTGTTATTATCAATGCGCTGCGCTTACGATGGACAAGTTTATGAGCAAGTTTTGTTTTTGTTTAGGTCTCCTTCTTTTTACGGCTATAGTCGCTGTTGTCAATGCTGAGCCCAGCTTGACTGTCAATGAATTAACCCAAATCGCCATTGAAAATAATAACGATTTAAAAGCGGCTCAGTACAATATCAAACTGGCTAAGGCACGCCTTGTACAAGCAGGACTATGGTCTAATCCCAGCATCAATTTAGCAAATACTGATGATCGCTTGTTTACCAATGAAGGAGAATACACACGCAGTGCAGGATTTAGCCAAGCCTTTCCTATTTCTGGGCGCATAGGTCGGCAGAAAAATGTTGCGCGTGTTGATGTAGCAATTGCTATTTCCGAAGTGAACAATGCCAAACGCCTGCTTAGAGGAGCTGTGGCAGATAGTTATTATGCGATTCTTATTACCGACTATCGCTTAAAACAACAGAATAAACTTTTGGCGATTAACAAAAAACTAGTTCGCGTGACTCAGAACCGTTTTCATGCGGCAGAGGTCTCAGAGCTAGACACAAATACAGCAAGTCTGGAATATCAACGAATTCTCCAGGATAAAGAAATTTTGGATAGTCTGCGTATTAACCAAATAGCACAACTCAATCAGTTGTTAGGACGCGATGCCCTAAGCCCTCTTCCCTTAGAGAAATCCTTGCCCGATATAAAACTCCTCACAGCTAATTTTAACGAAACCCAGGAATTGGCCGTCAAGCAACGCCCGGATATGCATATTCTCTGGCTAAATCTTAATCGTGCCCAAGCAGATCAACAATTAGCTCGCTCCGGCCGCTGGGCTGATTGGACTCTCGGTTTAGCTGTGCAGCAGAGCAAAACTTTCGTCCAGGGCGGTTTACCCCAAAACCCCGATCGCGCCTTGAGTGTTAACCTCGCCATCCCCCTGCCAATACTCAACGCCAATCAAGGCAAAATCAGAGAGGCTGGTGTAACAGGGACACAAGCGCTTGCCAAGATGCAGGCTCTTCGTTTAACGATCCGAACTGAGGTTGCCTCTAACTACAGGCAGTTAGTGCTCTTACAAAAGGCACTACAGCAATCTCGCTTAGGTACTCTAAAGCTCAGAAGCAGGAATGTTAATTTGGCGAGAAATGCCTATAAGAATGGCCAGATTTCGTTGTTAGAAGTGCTTCAAATCCAGCGCCAACAGAATGATTTACAGGTAGCCTATCTCAATATGCTCGAAAAATACCTGCAAGCCTTGGTTAAACTATGCACGGCACTTGGTAACGACTCCACTACTTCTTTGTGCCCATATTTGTCTGATAGAGGGAATTTACATGCTTTTGCAAAACCGACTAAGTAACTCGGCTACCGTCATCCTGAACAGGGTGAAGGATCTCCTGGATTTAGCTTTGCGCCTGCTTTCGGAGATCTCTCACTGCGTCCGAGATGACGTTTTGCCTGGACTTATTGGGAAATCACGCCAGAAAAACCCTAATAAATTGATTTATTTGCTGTTTTTTGCAGCCTGCTTATTTCCAACTTCCTTTGCCTTTGCCCACGGCGAGCAACTGGAAATTTCTGGGCAACCGAAAGGGGCTGTTGAGCTAAGCAACGAGCAGATAAAGCTAATCGACCTTAAGACAGTTCAGGCGAGTCATAAACCACTTGCGCAGTTATTGGGACTAAATGGTGAAATTCAGTTACTGCCCAATGAACAAGCCGATGTTAGCGTCAGGATCTCAGGGAATGTAACCGCGCTTTATGCGAATTTGGGTGATCAGGTTAAGGTCAATCAACCCCTAATTAAGGTGCAATCCCTTTTAATTGGTGATCCACCGCCCAGTATTGTTATGAATGCGCCTATGGCAGGCGTTATTGATGCACGTAATGTTAGCCTCGGCCAGGCCGTCGTGCCTAATACCGTACTCTTTCATATTTCAAACCGTTCTAAACTGATTGTTGTTGCTAAGGTTTATGAGGAGGATTTGGATAAGGTTAAGGTCGGACAAGACGCAAAAATTCGGGTTCTGAGTTACCCCCACCTCACCTTTCTTGGCAAGGTTAACCTGATAGAGCCTAATCTTGATCCACTAACCCGAACTGTAAACGTGCAAATTATTGTTAATAATTTACAAGATTTACTAAAACCCGGAATGTTTACCCGAGCGAATCTTATTCTGCAGGAAAGCAAGTCAGCCTTAGTTATACCGAGCTCAGCAATTATTGAAACCAATAATGAGAAATTTGTCTTTAAGCAACAAGGCAACCGATACGATCGAGTAATGGTTAAAACAGGCATGGCCGATGACAATTACACTGAAATATTAGAGGGACTCTCTGAGGGAGAACAGGTTGTAACCCAGGGAAATCGCCAGCTTTACACCTATTGGCTAACCGGCGGCCATCCACCGTCACCGGAGGGCGCTGAGTGATGTTTAACTACCTTATTGCCTGGTCTCTAAAAAACCGGCTTCTTATCCTTTCCATAATCACGGGCTTATGCATATTAGGCGGCTATGCCTTACAAAGTATGCCTGTCGATGTGTTTCCAGAATTTGCTCCCCCTCAGGTTGTTGTCCAAACCCAAGCACCAGGTTTAGCACCACAAGAAGTTGAAGCCTTGATCACCTACCCCCTGGAGAGCGCCATTAACGGTACTCCAGGAGTTACCCATGTACGCTCAAAAACTGCGGTAGGCCTTTCAACAATTACTATTGTCTTTGATGATAAAACGGATATCTATCGTGACAGACAGTTAATTAACGAGCGTATCCAGCAAGTCATGGGACAATTACCCCAAGGCTCCAACCCAGTCATGCTGCCAGTAATTTCCGTGGTTGGTTGGCTAGTTAAATATGCTCTTGTTAGCAATACCATAACACCTGAAGATTTACGTACCATTTCAGATTGGGTAATTCGTCCGCGAATTCTGGCTCTTGGTGGTGTTGCCTCTGTCGTTTCTCTGGGTGGCGAAGTTAAACAATATCAGGTGTTAATGGACCCAGCCCGCATGCTCGCCTACCGTATCAGTGTTGAAGAAGTCAGTCAGGCTTTGGAAAACTCAAACCGCAATGTTCCCGGCGCTTTTCTGCAAAAATCAGGCGCTGAACTAACTATCGGCGCTATTGGTCGGGTAAAAACCCTCGATGATATCAAAAATACGATTATTACCATGCGAGAAGGGATCCCAATTACCATCGCCAATGTTGCAACAGTGGCCTATGGAGGCGAGATAAAAAGGGGCGATGGGGCTTATGACCTTAAAGCAGCAGTCATTGGCACTATCTCAAAAACCTATGGTGCTGATACCTTGGCCACAACCTACAAAGTCCAGAAGACCTTGGATGAAATAAAAGCGGCTCTTCCTCCGGGCGTAGAATTACAAACAACGGTCTTTCGCCAAGCCAATTTCATCGAATCAGCTATTAAAAACCTAAGACAAGCACTTCTGGAAGGAGCGTTAATAGTCATTATTGTCCTAGCCGTGTTTTTGATGAATCTACGCGCTTCACTCATCACTTTTCTAGCCATGCCTGTTTCTTTTATGGGCGGCATTCTGGTTTTATATTTATTCGGCTTTGGGATCAACGCCATGACCCTTGGCGGTATTGCTATAGCAATTGGTGAAGTTGTTGATGACGGTATCATCACAGTCGAAAACGCCTTAAAGCGCTTACGCCTTAATCGTCAGTTAGCTAAACCCCAGCCTGCTATAAGGATAGTTTTTGATGCGGTCTTGGAAATTAGAAGCTCAGTCATTTATGCAACGCTGATCATCAGCCTGGTATTCTTACCCATTTTCTTTCTCTCCGGCGTTGCTGAGCGAATTTTCAGTCCTCTCGCCATTGCTTATATCGCCTCAGTCATTGGCTCTCTTATAGTATCGATTACCCTAATCCCCGCCCTCTGTTATCTGCTTTTGGTTTATCCCAGCGAAAAGCAAAATGAACAAAATTTTCGCTTACGAGCGATGACTAAGGAAGAACGGCAGCAAGAACCAGAAACCTTTGATGAGAATCATAAAGAACAAGAGACAAAATTAGTTCTCTGGATAAAAAAGCATTATCAGCAAATTTTACAGTGGTCGTTAAACCATTTTTGGTCAGTTGTCAGTCTGGCAGGCCTAGGGTTTGCCCTAACCCTGTCCTTACTTCCTTTTTTTGGCACCGTTTTCTTACCTGAATTTCATGAAGGTAATTTTATTATTGCGATGACCACTTTGCCTGGCACCTCGCTTAACGAATCCATGCGTATTGGCCAGCAAGTTCGTAAGCAACTGCTCAAGTACCCACAGGTGATTTCTATAGCCCAACGCGCAGGTCGGAGCGCTATCGATGAGGATGCCCTTCCCCCTAATGTCAGTGAATTTGATGTCAATCTTGATTTTGACAAGGACAAAAGCGTTGCCCCCATCGATTTGCTTAAGAGAATTCGTCAGGATTTAACACAAATCCCTGGCGCAGCCTTCAATGTTGGGCAATTTATCGCTCACCGTATGGATGAAGTACTCTCAGGAGTCCGCTCGCAGGTTGCAGTTAAAATCTTTGGTGAAAATCTAACGACGCTCAATCAACTTAGTGAATCCGTTGAATCGCTGCTAAAAACAATGCACGGCGTAGTTGATATTAACAAAGAACAACAAATTGATGTGCCGCAGTTAATTATTAAAATTGATCGAGAAAAAGCAGCTCGCTATGGCATCCGAGTAGGACAGATTTCCGAGGACGTGCAAATCTTGCTAAATGGCTTTCGTGTTTCCAGTGTATTGGAAGGTCAACGTTCTTTTGACCTTTATCTGCGCATGGCTGAATCGGGACGGAATTCGGTAAGAGACGTACAGGATATGCTTATTGATGCCCATGGCAACGGTATTGAAAATGGTGACAAAATACCGCTTCGCGCTGTTGCGCAAATCTCTGAAGAACAACAGCCTTTTTCCATTAGCCGAGAAAATGTGCAACGCATGATTACAGTAGGCTTCAATGTGCAGGGGCGAGATTTGGGTTCAGTGATCCAAGAGGTGCAAGAAAAAATTAAAACCGATTTGCATCTCCCTGAAGGTTACTTTATGCAATACGGCGGCCAATTTGAAAGCCAGCAGCAAGCCCAACGCACTATACTTCTCTTAGGTAGCTTAGCGGTTATTGCGATGTTTTTACTTCTCTTTAAAGCCTTCGGTAGCTACAGTGAAGCCTTGTTAGTCCTTTGTAATCTACCCTTAGCCTTAATTGGCGGTATTTTATCCTTGTTTCTGATAAGCAGAGAAATGAGCATGGCCGCAATGATCGGCTTTATTACGCTCTTTGGTATCGCAGCTCGCAATGGTATTATTTTGGTCAGCCGTTATAATCAATTGGCGGCTGAAGGAAAAACTTTAGATGAGGTTGTAACCCAGGGAACTATTGATCGCCTTGTTCCGGTGCTAATGACCGCCGCGACAGCAGCACTAGGCCTGATTCCCTTACTGTGGGGTTCACCTGTTGGTAAAGAATTGGAACGGCCCTTGGCCCAGGTTTTATTAGGTGGACTCTTCACCTCGACCCTATTGAATATGGTCGTCGTGCCAACTATCTATAATAGAATGAAACAAAATCAGCAAAAACGCTCTGCTCATCAATCTGGAGGTTCTTAATCGTGTTAACTGTTAATCGCTTTACCAAACGGCTCCTGATTCTAAGCTTACCATTTATGAGCTTGGCCTATCAGCCTTGTGCTTTAGCTCATGGCGGCCATGCTCATCCAGCGCATTCAATGCAAGCAACGCCAGCTACAATCCAGTTATCCTTGCAAAGGATTGTGGATCAAGGCAATAAAAAAATTGTTTTCATCAAACTAAGCGATATTAAAACCCATAAACCAATTAGCTTAGCGGATCTCACAGAGGTTCATACCCAGAAAATCCATATGTTGGTCATTGATGATAACCTTAACGACTATAGCCATGTGCATCCCATGCCAACCCATGAACCTGGCGTCTACTCCTTTAACTGGCATCCGGTCAAAAAAGATGCAAACTATCGTATTTGGGCTGATCTTGTCCCTGTGAAAACTAAGCAGCAGGAATATGTAATCACCGATTTGCACCGAGCTAAATCCAGCCTGACAGAAATTGTCCCTAAGATTAGGATGGAAAGCGTTGTTGATGGTTATAAATTCAAACTCAGTTTTGACCAAGCACAGCTACAAAAAGGCAAGGCGGTCATGGGGAAAATTGATATTAGCGATAGTCAAGGCAAGCCTGTTCATTATTTGGAACCAGTAATGGGGGCTTATGCGCATATTGTCGGTTTTTCTGATGACTTTAATAGCGTTGTCCACATTCATCCAATGGGCACAGAACCACAAAAATCGGCTGACCGCGGCGGCCCTGAACTTGATTTTCATATTGAGCCGCAAAAAACAGGATTTATTAAGCTCTTTGCTCAGGTAAAGATTAAAGGCAAAGAACTCTTTGTACCTTTTGGGGTTGTTGTTAATAAGTCTGAAGCATAAATACGCCATTTAGAGCGAAGGATCTCCTGAATGTGGCACAGTGCTAATCCCGGAGATCCGTACTCGTTCAGGCAAGGATATCAACTTAAGCATTATCCCCCTCCCTGTCCCTACGCCCGCATCTTTTTAAGCAACCCTTCATCCAGGGCGTAGTGAACATCAAAAAACGAATAGAACTGATTAAAAAATAACATCAATATTTAATATCGGTGTAATTTTATCCTCTTAAAATGCATTTTGCTGATAGTGTTGAGTAATAACTGTAATGAGTGATGACCTTGGTCGGACAGTAATCAGTAGAATTAATCGTATATAACGCCAATCTTTAATTTTAAGGAAATATTTACAATGGTATATAAACTACAGCGAGTTAGTGGTCGAAGTTTGATTCCTGTTACAACACTGCTTGAAGAAATCAAAAACATTCCCTTAGACGAGACCTCACTTGATATGAGACACATTAGATTAAACTATAGATTTGGAACAGAATGGGTCGATCTTTTAGCTGCTCTCCCTGATTGCATAACTTCGCTTGGCTTGAGTTTTAATAATTTGGATAAACTTGGATCTAACCTAGCTGCAAGTTTGTCTGTTATTCGTGCTGAATTGACCTCACTTGAATTATATCGTAATGATCTGGGCCTTAACACGGGAGCTGACCTGAAGCAAATCTTTGCTGCTATCTCCACTAGCGTGACTTGGCTTGGTTTGGGCCAAAATAATTTGGGTACTCGCAATGGAGCTGAATTGGTCGCAGCTTTAGCCGCTATTCGCGCCCCACTTACTTTCCTTGATTTAGGTTGGAATGAACTAGACACCAAAACTGAAGCTGAGCTGGAGCAAATCTTTGCCGCGTTGCCAACTAGCCTGACTTCGCTGGAGTTATATTACAATCATTTGGGCACTAAAGATGGAAATGGATTGGCAAAAGCTCTTTACGCTCTCCCTGCTAAGCTGACTTGTCTTAATTTGAGTAGCAATATGTTGAACCTCAAAACGGGAGACGAACTGGAAAATATAATAAGGCATTTGCCTGAAACGTTAGACGAGCTTGATTTATCTGATAATGATTTCTCTGAGGATCAGATAAGGGCAATGCTCCCTGCTCTGCAAGCGTCGAACATCAAGACCCTCCATCTTGGAGATACAAGCAAATATAGCCCATCACTAAACCGCGAGCTAAATGCTTTAAATGGCAATGAACCTTTAGTCGGTTTTCTTTTAGGGAAGTTAGGGTTTTTGAATCAATCACAGGGAGAGGAAAGCGATAATACTCCGATTGTACCAGCACTACCTTCAGCCTAGGTAAAATACCTGTAATGGCGCCAATCGAAGGTGATATGTCCTCGCTGTGCTTTGGATGGTGAAATTCCTTAGGCTGACAGGCTTAACCTAATTCCAACTCAAAACCTTCTGCCAGGCATTATCCTTAAATTGCGGCTCAAGCGGCTGTTTAAGGGATGGCGGAATCAGCCTTAAACGAAAATCACTATTTGCTTTGCTAACATGGCTCTGCTGCTTAAGCGAAATAATAGAGCCTGCTGTAACCCTTTGATGATCAATATCAATTTCCGCACCCTTTTCAGCCTCTACCTGATAGTCACCAGCAAATTTTAGGTCCAAGCTTTGCTCCCCCGCTTTCACTAAAGGCGCGTAAAGAAAAATAGATCCCCAGAAGTGCTGGTATTGAGTCGCTAAATAGTCATGGATTTGCTGGGGAAGCAAATGAAAGCGATTATTATCCACATAGAGCTTAATAGGTGCCTTTTTAATTGACTCGATGATTTCAGGCATAGTATCAGGGCTAAAATAAAGTGACTTGAGCTGCATCAAGGTTGCAAGCTCCTTGGTTGGATGTTCTAAATAACTAGCTGAAGAACCGACTATATGCTCGAGGCCCGGTACTGGCTGCTTGATATCATGGAGCAAGGGAACACCTGCAATGTAAGTGCCACCAGTTGCTAATAAATCCTGCACCAGATAAACCATCGACCTCTGGTAACGTCCATCCATTGAGGGTAGGAGGGTAGCAACGATAAATAGTGGAAAAATTATCCCTATCATCAAAAATGAACTAAAAATTAAATTATTGAAAATAGCCTGCCAATTTTCAACCACATCAACTGAACATAAAACTATTAAGGAAATGGGAATAAATACCGCTATTAAATAACTACTTTGCATAGATAATTTAAAAAACAAAAACAGCAAGAATAAAATATATAAAACGGAAAAAATAACGATTAATTTTTTATTGTTCTTACTCAGCCTATCACCTTTAAGAACTGCAGAAAAAAAGGCAGAGTAAACAATCAAATACATAGGGAGCCCTGCAAGTAAATAATAAGAAAAGGGTTGTTTGCAGAGAAGAATAAAAATTGCAATAACTGTAGCATAACTAGTAATAAACGCGCGTTTCTTTATGGGAAAAACAAATAGGCCTAAATAAGCAATTGGCCATAGAAGAAAACCAGGATTATTATTCACAATAAAACTAAAGCGCCAATAATTATAATATTTATGGTCAACAAACCAGTTGTCTGAAGAGACAATATAAGCCTCATAAAAAATACTATTTAATACAGTTTGAAAGCTTGAAAAATAAGTCCAAAAAAGAATATAGCTGCAAAGGATAATCAAAGCAGACAGATTGAAAATAAAGATATCTTTCACCATCTTCCAATGCCGTGCATCAACCATCCAATGGCAGACTAGCCCACAATTTATCGCAATAATATACCAGACAGCTTTTTGGCAAACCAAGAAACTAAGCCCAATTGTCAGACCTGCAAAAGCATATTTTTCTTCAAAAACAAATAGTACAGCGATTAGACAAGTCCAATAAGTAATAATATCAACGCGAATATCGACTGAGTAAAAAAGAAAAAGCTCCAATACTGCAACAAGCAGCAAAGCATAGAGAATTGCCAGGGAATCGAAAAATTTTCTTAGCCAAATTCCGAGCCCTCCCATGCACAGAGCATTAAGGATTGCCACCCAGAGTTTGGTATAAATTAAGGGCTTTAGTACACCATGAAAAAGACTTAAAGGAATAAGAAATAGATAGTAACCAAGCACAGTCTTATAGGGTGGGAAATCACGATAGGGAAGCGCTGATTTATATTGATAGTTGTGATAGCTAAGCCAAAAATCATCCATCGAAAGGGCGGCGTAAAATACAAAAAAACCCTCAAAAATTAGATAGGCCAAACAGAGTATTCCAAGACTCCAGAAATAACTCTTATTGGATATTTTATGACTTGGATTGGAAAGAAATGCCACAGAAACGCCCTTGTTCGGAATCAAAGATAGTTGTTCTCCCCTAGGCAATAGGTCACATCATTGCGAACACAATAACAGGATATAGTGCCAAGGGGCCGTCTTACAGAGCGCCCCAGCCTCTTTACCCCGTCATCCCGAACATAGTGAGGGATCTCCGGAATTAGCACAGTGCTACACTCAGGAGATGTCTCTCTACGTTCGACATGACGTACGCCTTTGGGAACGGATAACCGCCTGCTATTTTTTGAATGAAACATAGATCTTCCTTCCAATCCAAAAAACAATCAAGCAAACCACAGCCCATAACAAAATTAAAGGTACAAAATAGATAATAAACTCAATAAAACCATAAGTTATACTGCGCAATTGGTCAATAAGTGCATGATAAGACTCCCTGGCTACATCAGCTAACATCCAATGCTTCTCAGCAGCGCTTGCCGTCGCGGGATTAAGGCTCAAACTGATGTTAATCAATGAATAAGCAACTGATTGTTTGTAATATTTTATTTGCCCTTCAATGATCTCAATTTGTTCCTGAGTATCACTTAATTCTTGATAAACACTAAGAACGTCGGCTGTTTTTGTTGCCCCAGCCATAATCTTTGCTAACTGATCTTTTGCCGTCTCAAGATTTTTAAGCCTACTTTCAAGGCTAATATATCGTTGTGTTATATCTTCGCCAGTAATTGATTCTTGCATAACGCGCGTCGCTAAGGCTTTCAAAGCTGTCAATGCATTATTTAAACCCTGTGATGGCACTCTAATACTAATTTGAGCAGTACTATCCGCTGCGGCAGTTAACTGGCTTATAGAGGAATTAACGATATAACCACCTGAACGATCAGCTAACTGGGTAATTTGATCCATAGCTTTATCGATATTTTCGACTTGTAAGGAAATATCAGCATTATGGATAATCATCCCTCTTACCTCACTATCAGAAGGTTGATTTCCTGTTTGCATACCTACCGGGGTAGTATTACCAGGAGTAGCAATGGTTGGGATAGCCCCACCTTCAGGACCAATAGAACCATACATCGTTGCACCAGTTCGACTTAGGCTCGCTGAAAGGATAATAAAGAAGAGACTGAAGGCACCAAAAGCGGTCAAGAAATAAATTAATCCTTTTCTCATTATTTCGTCCCTAAAAGAAAAATCACTTAAAGTATGGCAAAAATTTATCTTTTTACTAAAGGTAACCATTCTGCCGAATGGTTACCTATCTACTCTTAGTCTCCCAAAAGACCCATCTCTTTTACCGCATCACGCTCTTGGCGCAATTCATCTAAGGTTAGATTGAATTTTTCTCTGCCATAGTCATTAAATGTCAGATCTTCAACAACTCGAACTTCATTATGTTCACGGCGGCATGGGAAGGAGAAAATCAAGCCCTCATCAACACCATATTCGCCTTCAGAGTTGCGGCATACGGAGAATGATTCCATAGCAGGAGTATCAGTAATTAGATTGCTAACGCCATGAATGATTGCATTCGCCGCAGAAGCAGCAGAAGACAGGCCACGCGCCTTAAGAATTGCAGCACCGCGTTGTTGGACTGTGGTCACAAAGGTATCCTTTAACCAAGCTTCATCATCAATCACTGTCGCTGCTGAGAAACCATTGATTTTTGCATTATAAAAGTCAGGATACTGTGTGGATGAATGGTTACCCCAAATTGTCATTTGACTAACATTGGTCACATCAACACCTGCTTTTTTGGCCAATTGAGTACGAGCGCGCAGCTCATCCAGCGTGGTCATTGCATAAAAGCGATCATTAGGTACATCTTTAGCGTTATTCATGGCAATCAGGCAATTGGTATTGCAAGGATTTCCAACAACAAAAACACGAACATCATCAGCAGCATTATCACTGATTGCCTGCCCTTGCTTGGTGAAAATTCCGCCATTTACTTTAAGTAAATCAGAACGCTCCATTCCCTGCTTACGGGGAACTGAACCTACTAATAAGGCCCAATTAACTCTATCCATTGCTTGGTCAAGGCTAGAAGTACAAACGATATTCTTCAGTAAGGGGAAAGCACAATCATCCAATTCCATCGCAACGCCTTCAAGAGCAGGTAAAGCTTGCTCTAACTCCAGTAATTGTAGTTCGACTTCGGTATTTGGGCCGAACATTTGACCAGAGGCGATCCTAAACAGCAAAGCATAACCAATTTGCCCTGCAGCACCTGTGACAGCTACTCTCACTCGCTTATTCATTATTTACTTCCTCTTCTAACCATTGTTTAACTAATAAAAGCGCAGCAATACTGCGCGCTTCAGAAAAATCAGGACGTTCCAGCAATTCATTATAGGCATATAAAGGCCATTCCACTACTTCAGGCGCTTCTGGTTCATCGCCTGGTAAAGGAGAAGGATATAAATCCCTGGCCACAACAACTTCAATACGGGCTCCAAAATACCCCGGTGCTAAAGTCAGACATTTAAGCTTATCAAAACGTTTTGCCGCTAAGCCAGCTTCTTCGCGCAACTCTCTATTCGCTGCCTCAAATACAGACTCGCCTTTATCAATTAATCCCTTGGGGAAACCAAGTTCGTAAGAGTCTGTACCTGCAGCGTATTCACGCACTAGAAGCAAGGACTCACTTGCTGTCAGGGCAACAATTAGTACTGCACCGTGGCCATGACTACGAATACGCTCATAAATCCGCTCTGCACCATTTGAGAACCGAAGATGCATTTGCTCGATAGTGAACAGCATTGACTTTGCAATAACCGTTTTTTTATGACAAACCGGTTTTTCACGCATCCTAGGAATCCATCTTAAATAGTAACAGCGAATTATGATACTATTGTGCCTTTGAACAAGCCAGCCTGATTTAAAAAACGATGTTAGCTACCTCTTTATATATCCATATTCCCTGGTGCATTCGCAAATGCCCCTATTGTGATTTTAATTCTCATAAAAGCCCCGATAACTTACCGGAAGAAAATTATGTCTCCGCCTTAATCGCAGATTTTAAAGCGGATTTGGCTCAATTTTCTGTGCGTGAAATCAATACAATATTTATCGGTGGTGGCACACCCAGCTTATTTTCAGCACAGGCTTATGAATCCTTATTCGCACAATTACAAAAGCTTGTTCCTTTTACAAGTGATATCGAAATCACTCTCGAGGCAAATCCAGGAACGATTGAACAACAACGTTTTAATGATTACCGTCAACTCGGCATTAACCGATTGTCCTTAGGGATACAAAGCTTCAACGCTAATCATTTAAAAGCCTTGGGACGTATTCATGACGATAAACAGGCACACAAAGCAATTGAAACCGCAAGGCGAGCAGGTTTCGACAATATTAATATCGATATCATGCACAGTTTGCCTGAACAATCCATTGAGCAAGGCCTCGAAGACTTAAACACCGCACTATCCCATAACCCCGAACATCTATCCTGGTATCAGCTTACTATTGAGCCAAACACGGTTTTCTATAAGCAACAACCCAGCTTACCGGACGAGGAAGTAGTTTGTCTCTTAGAGGAGCAAGGTTTAGCGAATTTAACGGCCAAGGGTTATCAACGCTATGAAATCTCTGCTTTTTGTAAAGCCAACAAACCCGCCCGCCATAACCTGAATTATTGGCTCTTTGGTGATTATTACGGCATTGGTGCTGGTGCCCATGGCAAAATAACCTGTGAAAATGGTCAAATCGTCCGCACTCGTAAACAACGCCAACCTAATGATTATTTAAGCCCAGACAAATCTTTCATGGCCGCGAGTGAACAAGTTAGTACAGACTCGCTGATTTTTGAATTCATGCTAAATGCCAGTCGTTTAGAACAAGCCATTGACAATAGTTTATTCCAAGAGCGCACCGGCCTTCCTTTTGACAATTTAAAACCATTATTAGCTAAGGCAGAGCAAACTGGCCTTATAACCATGACTGAGTCAAACTGGCAAATTACAGCGCTTGGCCGTCGTTATACCAATAATTTACAAGCGATGTTCCTCCCCGAGTAGCAATTTTCGGATTGATGCTTCACAAGCAACCTGCTTTACTTGATAATAAGATTCTAAGTCTAATCAGAACTCATCCCTGCGCTTGGAGGCACCTAATGACAGCCCTGTTATACACATTCGTGATAGTTGTTGGTTATTTATTTGGCTCAGTTTGCTCCGCCGTAATTGTCAGTCAACTCTTCTCCCTCCCTGACCCACGTACTGAGGGCTCAAAAAATCCAGGGGCTACTAATGTTCTACGTCTTGCTGGTAAGAAATACGCAGCTATAGTCTTGCTCGGGGATATGCTCAAAGGCTTGCTCCCAGTTTTACTAGCGAAAATACTTGGCGCTGACCATGTTGCAATATGCTTCACCGCCCTCGCCGCAGTTATAGGTCATATGTATCCTGTTTTCTTTCGTTTTCACGGCGGAAAAGGGGTCGCTACAGCCCTGGGCGCCTTATTAGGCGTGAACTTCATTCTTGGCGTTATGGTTATTGCAACCTGGCTTTTGGTAGCAAATTTCACACGTTACTCATCGCTGGCATCGATCGTTTCGATCATCCTTGCTCCCATCTATGCGATGCTTGCAATAGGCCATTTGGAGATTTTCCCACCATTATTTTTTATTACTCTACTAGTTATATACCAACATCGTAACAACATAACCCGCTTGATCGATGGGGAAGAACCTAAGATCAAAGCCAGCCATAACCTTAATGAAGAAATTAACGCGGTGCTTACTGAACCAACACGAGTTGTATCACCAGCAACAGAAGAACAAGCTGATGAAGCAAAAGAGACCGAGAATAAAGAGACCTAAACAACAAGTCCATTCTCTCTTGTGGGAGAATGGACTTCTCTTACTCCCCAATCAAAGGCCAACGCGCTTTTACTTCGATTGATTGACTATCATCCCTATTTCCCTGCATTAATCGCAAATATCCCGCATAGGCAACCATAGCCCCATTGTCAGTGCAATATTCCGTTCTAGGAAAATACACATCTCCATTTAAATCATTCATTAAAGTTGTCAACAAAGCACGTAACTTGCGATTTGCCCCGACCCCACCAGCGACAACTAATCGACGATTACCAGTTTGCTTCAAAGCACGCTTACATTTAATTAGGAGCGTATCAACAACCGCCTCCTGAAAAACCTTAGCAATAGCAGCACGCGCCTTCGTATCTTTCTCACTATTATTCCAGGTTGTTAAGGCATGGGTTTTCAGCCCGCTAAAACTAAAATCCAAACCGGGTCTGTCTGTCATCGGGCGAGGAAAAGGAGCCAACGACCCTTCGTCCATGGAACATTGATCAGCAAGTTCGGCGAGGATTGCGCCCCCTGGATAAGGTAGCCCCATTAATTTTGCAGTCTTATCAAAAGCTTCACCCACAGCATCATCCAAGGTATCCCCTAATAGCTCATATTCACCTAAAGCGCTTGCCTCGATTAACTGCGTATGGCCACCGGATACCAGCAAAACCAGAAAGGGGAAATCCAATTGTGCTGAGTCGAGCTTGGCAGCAAGCAGATGCGCTTCAAGGTGATGTATAGCTAAAGCAGGTATATTAAGCCCGAGAGCAAGACTTTTGGCAAAACAAGCACCGGTTAATAAAGCCCCCACTAAACCAGGTCCTGCTGTGTAAGCAATAGCATCAATAGCAGTTTTGGCGATCCCAGCCTGTTGCAAAGCCTCATCAACTAAGGGAACCAAGTACTTAACATGATCACGAGAAGCCAGCTCAGGCACCACCCCCCCATAGCGCTGGTGGGTTGCCACCTGAGAATGAAGTGCATGTGCAATGATACCCTTTTCGGAATCATAGATAGCAATTCCAGTTTCATCACATGAGGATTCAATTCCTAAAACAAGCATTAATGCTCCAGATACGAAAAATGTCTGTGAATTATACATGAGGTACAAAAAACCTTAAAATCGCGGCCTTATGCAAATTATTCGTTATCAAAAATAACTTGTCTGCAAAGACACTTGACGCCGAAGACAACTGGCACTAGAATTGCCAACCTATTGTGTTCAATTAAACCAGAGGAATAGTTAATGCCTACCGTTCGTGTGAAAGAGGGCGAAAATCCTGAATACGCACTACGTCGTTTCAAACGATCCTGTGAAAAAGCAGGAATTCTAACTGAGTTACGTCGTCGCGAATTTTATGAAAAACCAACTGCTGAGCGTAAGCGCAAGCAAGCTGCTGCTGTAAAACGTCATCTTAAGAAGATTTCTCGTGATACCTCCAGCCGCCGTGGCTTAAAACACAGACGCAAGTAATTATGACTATTAAAGACCGCATCAGTAATGACTTAAAGGACGCCATGCGTGCCAGAGATAAAATGAAACTGGATACCCTACGTCTTGTTACTGCTGCAGTCAAGCAAGTCGAAGTTGATGAGCGTATCGAGGTCGATGAAGAGCGTATGCTCGTTATCCTCGATAAACTCTCGAAACAGCGTAAAGAATCCATAGCTCAGTTTCAAGCTGCAGGACGCGACGATCTAGTTGCTCAAGAGCAGTTTGAATTAGACATCATCAGCCAGTATTTGCCTGAACCCCTATCCGAAGCAGAAATCGAAACCCTAATTAGTAAAGCAATTGCTGAGGTCGGCGCCGAAAAAATGAGTGATATGGGTAAGGTTATGGCCTTGCTAAAGCCACAATTACAAGGCAGAGCAGATATGAGCAAAGTGAGTTCGTTAATAAAGGCTAAGTTGAGTTAAGCATCGATCATGTCAGGCTTAATTCCGCAGCCGTTCCTTGACGAACTGCTTAGCCGTACTGATCTTGTCGAGCTAGTCGATAGCTATGTCCCCCTGAAAAAACGAGGAAACAGCTTTATCGCTTGTTGCCCTTTTCACAGCGAAAAAACACCCTCCTTCAATGTCGTTGCAAAAAAACAGTTTTATCATTGCTTTGGCTGTGGTGCCAGCGGTAATGCTATTAGCTTTGTTATGAGTTATTTGAATCAAGGTTTTACTGACGCAGTAGAGACCTTGGCCGCTAGATTAGGCATGCAAGTGCCAAAAGATGGCAAGGCTGAGAAAAACCAACAATCGCTAAGCCTCTACCAATTACTCACTCGAGTCAGTCAATTCTACCAACAAACACTAAAAACTAATGGCCAGGCTGCTATTGATTATTTGCGTCAACGCGGTCTTAGCGGGGAAATCGCCAAATTATATCAACTAGGATATGCCCCCTCAGGTTGGCAGACTCTGGAAGCAAAATTCAGAGCAAACCGCAATGAGCTTATTGCAACCGGGATGCTCATCCAAAAAGATGATGGTAAAACTTATGATCGCTACCGCCACCGCGTAATGTTTCCTATCCATGATCGCCATGGACGAATAATCGGCTTCGGTGGCCGGGTTCTTGATAATGAGCAAAAACCCAAGTACCTCAATTCGCCTGAAACAGCTATTTTTCAAAAGAGCCGCGAACTCTACGGTTTACACCAAATTCTGCAACAGCAAACTGCCATCTCTAACTTCGTCATTGTTGAAGGCTATATGGATGTCATCGCCCTAGCCCAACACGGAATTCGCAACGCTGTAGCCACCCTTGGTACCGCAACAAGTAGCTACCATATTCAACTGCTATCGAAACACAGCAAACGGTTAATTTTTTGTTTTGATGGCGACGCTGCGGGGCGGCAAGCCGCTTGGCGCGCCTTAGAAAGTTGCTTGCCTGAATTAAATTCAGGTCTTGATGCCGGGTTTATTTTTCTACCGGAAGAACATGACCCAGATAGCCTTGTCAGAGCTGAAGGCAGTGAAAATTTCAAGCTTCGCTTAGAAAATGCCACCCCCTTGAACCGTTTTTTTCTCGACACAATTGCTAAGGAGATAGACACCTTCAGTCATGCCGGCAAAAGCCAATTAATCAATGCGGCAAAACCCTATCTTTTAAAAATGCAAGATGGCCCATACAAGCAATTGTTATTAAACGAACTATCACGCATGACGCATATCGAAAATTACCGCATTCTGCAAATTATCAATGATAATTTGGCCATCAAAGCTGAGGAAAGCAGCAAGAAAATTACGAACTCCCCTATTCGTTTAGCGATTGCCCTACTTATTCAAAACCCCGAAATTTTTAAGGCATGCCAAGATAAAATAGACATTAGCTCTCTAGATAGTAAAGAACAGGAAGTCCTACAGAAACTTTTATCCCAGGTTGAAAAATCTCCTGAAGCAAACACAGCAACACTTATTGAAGCCTGGCGAGATACATCTTATTTTACAGCCCTGGGGAAACTAGCTGGATGGGAACATCAAGAGCCTGAAGAAGAGCTAGTAAAAAAATTTACAGACATCATTTTATTTTTACAAAAACAAAATTTAGAAAATAAAATTAACCAATATCTTGCAAAATCTCGAAATCAGGGCTTAACTGTTTCTGAAAGACATATGTTACAAGAAATGATGAAACAACGGCATCTTAATGCTCATGATAAAAATTAACGCATAAGATGCTGGCAAGTTTGCGATGGCGGGTTTATAATCAAACCCTTTTTTGTACCTTATTAATCACTCATCTTATTAAGTGCCTATGACCATGAATGATCAAGAACAGCAGCGCTCGCAAATCACCAAAGTCATCAGTTTGGGTAAAGAACAAAACTACCTTACTTATGCCCAGATTAACGACCTGTTACCCAACATTGTCGATACAGAACACTTTGACGTTATCATCTCCATGTTAGAGGGTATGAACATCAAGGTATTCGAAATGCCGCCGAGTGATGATGAATTAGCTCTACTCGGAAACACTGAAGAAGTACCAGAAGACGTCGAAGAAGCTGCCGCTGTTCTTGCTTCTGTGGATAAAGAAACCGGACGCACGACGGATCCTGTTCGTATGTACATGCGCGAAATGGGAACTGTTGAGCTCCTAACTCGCGAAGGCGAGATTCGCATTGCCAAACGCATTGAAGAAGGTATTTATCAAGTTCTTAAAGCATTGGCACATTATCCTGAAACTGTCCAGTTAGTCCTAGAAGATTACGAACGTGTCGCAACAGAAGAGATGCGGCTAAGCGAAATCATCAGTGGATTTGCTGATTCTGAGGAAGAAGCACCGCCTGCAAACATCGGTTCTATGCTCGAAGAAGCCCAACAGGATGAGTTAATCGTAGAAGAAATACTTGCTGTTGACGATGAAGATGAGGATGGCGAAGGCGGCGGCATAAGCGAAGCCGATGACGGTCCAAATCCTGAACAAGCGAAAATTTATTTCGATGAACTGCGCAGCAATTTTGATAATGCCATGAAGGCCTTAAAAGAACATGGCCGTAGCAATAGCAAAACAATAGAGTTCTTGGATGTCATGTCAGACTCTTTCCTCAAACTGAAATTAACCTCAAGACAGGTTGACCGACTGACACGCCATTTCCGTCAATTAAGAAATCATATTCGTGAATTTGAGCGCTCTATCATGCGACTCTGCATTGAAAAAGCCCGTATTCCCCGCAAGCTCTTTATCGATACCTTCCCAGGCCAAGAGACTGATCTGAATTGGTTAGATGATTTGATTCAGAAACATGCGAAAAAGCTAGATATGGTTCGTATTGAAGAATTCACCGATGAGATCAGACGCCTACAAGCAAGACTGGCTTCATTTGAAGAAGAATATGGCCTGACAATCAGCGAAATCAAAGACATAAATCGTAAAATGTCTATTGGTGAAGCAAAGGCAAGACGAGCTAAAAAAGAAATGGTCGAAGCAAACCTCCGCTTGGTTATTTCTATTGCCAAAAAATACACAAACCGTGGCTTACAATTCCTTGATTTAATTCAGGAAGGTAACATCGGTTTGATGAAAGCAGTAGACAAGTTTGAATACCGACGCGGCTATAAGTTTTCAACCTACGCCACCTGGTGGATTCGACAAGCAATAACCCGCTCAATTGCTGATCAGGCAAGAACTATTCGTATCCCAGTTCATATGATTGAGACAATCAACAAACTCAATCGTATTTCACGCCAAATTCTGCAAGAAACAGGAAGAGAAGCAACGCCTGAAGAATTAGCAGAAAAGATGGAGCTAAGTGAAGACAAGATACGCAAGGTTCTAAAAATTGCAAAAGAACCCATCTCCATGGAAACCCCTGTAGGTGACGATGACGATTCTCATTTAGGCGACTTTATTGAAGATAACAACATCGAATCACCAATCGACAGAGCAACCGCCGAAGGCCTACGCGAAGCAACCCTAGAAATATTAGAAACACTAACACCAAGGGAAGCCAAAGTATTACGCATGCGCTTCGGTATAGAGATGAACACCGACCACACTCTAGAAGAAGTAGGCAAACAGTTCGACGTAACCCGAGAGCGAATCCGCCAAATCGAAGCAAAAGCTCTACGCAAACTCCGCCACCCCTCCCGCTCAGAAAAGCTGCGCAGCTTCCTAGAAGGCGATGACAGCTAACCCCAAAAGAACTGAGACAGGCTAACGCCTGTCTCATAAAAAACAAAAATTTTTGTAGCAATCCCCCTCACGAACCATTACAATGTCATCTCTTCGGGCCCATAGCTCAGTTGGTCAGAGCAGCGGACTCATAATCCGTTGGTCCTAGGTTCAAGTCCTAGTGGGCCCACCAATTAAAGTCATATAAATCAACAAGTTACACTTGATACCTTAAACTCCTAGAAACCCGCTTCGGGACTTCTTCGGGAGCTGTGTGCAAAATCTAAAGTGAAATTGCACTTACACCACCATTTGCTACCTTCCTGGTTTTAAAATTTGTGTTCCGCAATAAAGTCAAAACCACCCCGCTCTTTTGCTTCTCACAAACTCTATTGGCTGCCTCAAATAGGTTCTGTAACTCAGCCGATGAATAGTGCGTCGTGATTCGTCCAGAACGATGTCCCAACAAATCCTGTCTGTCTTCAAAACTTACCCCAGCAGCACGTAGCCGACGGCCAAAGGTATGCTTTAAATCATGCACCCGCACATGTGGTAATTCTGCTTTAACTCTGGCATTTCGCCAGCCCGTTGATAAAATCCGGGCTAAAGGCCTGCCTTTAAAGCTAAACACATGCGTTGGATGCTTCTCACGCTCACTATTCACAACCGATCTGGCTGTATCATTACAAACAACCAGGCGTTCTTCACCATTTTTAACCAACTCAGCTGGTATGATAAACACCATAATATGCGGCATTTCGGGAATCTTAATTTCCCATTCCCAACGCAGCTCACATATCTCTTGATCTCGACAACCCGTATTAACGGCAAACAAAGCCATCTTTTCCAGGTGTGACGGTAACTCATCAAAGAGTCGATGTTGCTCATCCCAATTCAGTGGATAAGGCTTACGCAAATCATGCTCCGGTAAGAGCTTAATTTTAGGCGCGTTAGCCAACCAGGTTAAGCCAAACTCATCCATCCATTCACTTGCTGCAAGATTCAGGATTCGCCGTACCACCTTCAAACCATGATTAATAGTTCTGGTTGATACGCCATCCTTTCTTCTACCTTCAATAAAAGGTTGCAGCGAACCTATATGGATAGATTCCAACGATAAATCACCAATGTACTTTACTACCTCGCGTAAACGCCCTGCATCGTCATCAATGCTGCGTTTATGCTGATTTTCCATCAGAAATTTAGTCGCGGCTTCCATAAAACTTCGCTTAGGCCTGACACCGTATACTGTCGCTTGGCGAATTTCATCAATCCGTCTTGCTAAATATTTCTCGGCTTCTTCGAGGTCGCCTGTACCAGTGCTTTCGCAAAGTCTGTATCCAAAGATTTTTTTGTCAATTTGCCAGTGACTACCTTTTTTGTAGATCCCTGGTATGCGTTTTCGCCCCATAATTCCAAACTCCTACGCTCGGATGCCGCGGGTCGATCACTACACTGTATATAATCGTCTACCCATGCGTCTAAATCAAGTCTGTCGAAAGCCACTCCTTGAGAACCAATCTGAATTTCTCGCAACACAGGCCTTACTTCTTTATTAAATCGATGCCTATCCATACCTAAATAAGCTGGCGCATCCCTAAGTCTTATCAATCTTGGTAATATATTAAACATACTCATCACTTCATCCTGAATTTATGGCTTCTTTCTTATATTTCGGCTTATCCACTCATCAATATCATCTTTATGCCAGACCAGGGTTCTGCCATGAAGTTTAACTGGCTTAGGAAATTTTCCATCCATCCACCACCTTCTCAAGGTCAGTCGGTCTTTTCCAATGATGATTTCAATGTCATTGATAAATAAGAGCTGTTGCTTGAAATTGCTATCTTTTGCCTGCATTCTTGATTCCCCCATTCCCTGGTTATTTAAGCTCTACACGAGCCTTCCATTCGCCTTTTAGTTCCATGTCCACGACAAGGGAAAATAATTTGAGTAGATTCAACTCAACCTTGCCATGTTTGGGTAAGCGATTATGGTTATAAATCAATTGCAGATGACATATTTCTGAATTAGACATGTTTGCAATGCGCTGCAACGAAAATTCGGTAGAGTCCAATAAATATTGAATGATACCTTTATAAATTGAGATCTTCTGATCGTGAAACATACGACATACTCCTGTAAATCATTTCTAATAAAGTCCAAGCCGAATTAACATTTAGCATCATTCCACGAAATTGATATTAATATGATATTAATTATTTTATCAATACCGGTTTTTAAGATATTTTAATTAAGATACGATATGATATTGATTGATACCGATTATTATGGTAACTTTTTTTGGACTTAGCATTACAAGGATTAATTCTATGAGTAAGGGAACCTATCAATCATTTGCTAATCGCTTGATTAATACCCTCAAAGATAAAGGACATACTGCTTCCCGTTCCCCCAATGGTATTTGTATTAAAACCCTGGCGGAGTTCACTGGGGCTTCTGAACAAATCTGTAGACGTTATATTCGCGGTGATGCCCTTCCAGATTATGAGAAAGTTAAACAGCTGGCTCAACATCTTCAGGTTAACCCGGGTTGGCTGTTATTCGGAGATGAGGGGGATAATTTTTCCAAGAAGAATGAAGTCGATGAAAAGCTGCTTCACTACATCCTAAAACAAAGCCATCATCTTTACCCCGTTTCGCATGGGAGTAATGACGATTACGCTGACTTTGTGTTAGGATTAATCAAAGAGGTCAAAGTGATTGACACTTCGGACAATAATTTACTAAAAATCATAGACTTGGCCATTGGTTCAATTTCTTCCTACGAAGAAAAGAGAAAAAAGCACAGTCATGCAGTATAAGAAGTTTGTAGATATGGATGTATCAGCTGTTGAATTAAGACTACACCCCAATGCCAAGGAATTTCTCTTTGAGCACTATGTGACTATGCGCAAAGTGTTTTCGGATGTATTGGGGCAAATAGAAACCGACTATATTTCTATTGCCCTGATCAACTCTAAGGGTCAGATTTTTTTCATCTCATCAAAACCCTCCATAGAACAAAACCTGATTGAGAAAAACCTTTGGTTGTTTGACGGCAGCTACCAAACCAACTTTATTTATCAAGATGAACCTAAATTATGGGCTGAGCTGTCGCATTGGAACTGCGCAGAAGAAATTGAAAAGTATAAACAAATTGAACCTGGACTGATAACCGGCATCTCCATTCCAACAGACTATGATTCCTACCGAGTGGTCATTTCCTGTGGATTAAAAAGAATAAATCCCAATGTCCAAAGTAAAAGTTCAGCGCATTGCGACAGACTACTGGCCATGGGGAAATTTGCATTAAGAAACCTTCAACAATATTTAACCTTTCCAGACAAGCTACCCAGTGTTTCAACCAAACCGAAACTAACTTTAATAATTAACCAACAGGTGAACTATGAACGAACTACTGGATAAAGATGATCCTCTACTAAAACAGACAGCCGAACCTGTTACACAATCGGAATTCGGCAGCCCATGGCTTAAGAATTTAGTTAAAACCATGTTTGACATCATGGCTGATAAAGGAGCTGTAGGGGTGGCAGCACCACAGATCGGCGTTAGCAAAAGAGTGATTGTCTTCAGTACGGGTTATACCAAAAGTAGAAAACCGGAATATCCCATACCAGACACAGTGCTCATTAACCCTTCTCTAAGAGTTTTATCCGATGAGATCCAAGTTGGTTATGAGGGGTGTTTAAACTGTGGCGAATTAATGGGACAAGTACCCCGTGCTATGGAAATTGAATATTCAG
This sequence comes from Legionella massiliensis, assembly GCF_000756815.1. GTDB lineage: Bacteria > Pseudomonadota > Gammaproteobacteria > Legionellales > Legionellaceae > Tatlockia > Tatlockia massiliensis. Next base: position 1,135,653 of record NZ_CCVW01000001.1, on the reverse strand, counting down.
GCTTTGACATGGATGGCAATCAGATTACTAAAAGAGCCACAGGACTTGAAGCCCGTATACTCCAACATGAGATAGACCACCTCGATGGCTATTTATTCCTAGATAGAATGGAAGATCAAGAGTCCCTGACTACCCGATCAGCTATGCAACCTAAAGGATAGTGATATGAAGCATCAAACCCGAATCATATTGGCAGGCACACTAGGCAATTTAATTGAATCTTTTGATATGGCGATCTGCGGCCTACTTACTGTCTACTTAGCTAAATATTTAATTGGGGATGCACCTACAAGTTTTTTCATTGTCTTACTAACCTTCTTTGCCGGCTATCTTGCCAGACCTATAGGCGCATTATTTATGGGTTTGCTCTCTGATATCTATGGAAGAAAAATCATACTCGCCGCCTCCATACTAACGATGGGAGTATCTACAACGCTCATTGGATTTATACCCCCTAATAGCGCCATAGGGGCATTTTCTGTATTCACCTTATTGGTACTCAGGATTGTCCAAAGTTTCTCGTGTGGCGCAGAATATCTGAATTCATCAGCCTATCTGGTAGAAAACGCAGAGGCATCACAAAAGGGATACTCAGGAAGTTGGGCTTCTTTCGGTGCCATGTCAGGATTATTACTAGCTTCCCTAGTAGCACTCATAGTGTCCTATTTTACTAAATATAGCCCTGAACATGATTGGTTAATCTGGCGAATACCTTTTGTGTTAGCTTTGCTGGGATCATCAATAGGCCTGTATATCCGTCTATGCATTCCCGAGAGTATGGAATACATCGTTTATTATTCAGATAGACCAAAGCCCAAGTTCAGGAGTTTACTAAGTGAATCAATCAACTATATCAAAGACAATAAAATTCAAGCGCTCTATGTATTCGTTTTAAGCTGTTTAGGGGTAACCACTACCTTTCAGATTTTTATATATGGTCCCCTTCAGGCTCATTTATATGGGCACTTTCAAGATCATGAAATTATTTTTTCAAATATTCTTTCGTTAATTGTTTTGTTGGGTGTATTTCCATTAATTGGGAAATTATCGGATAAAGTGAATCGAGAGAAGATTGTTATAGCTGCGAGTATTGGGTTTTTAATCCTGTCCCAGCCATTTTTTTATGCCCTTTCTCATCATGATATCTACAATCTTTTATTGGGGCAGGCTTTAATTGCAATCCCAGCTGGAGCCTACTATGCAACAGTTCCCGTGATATTATCTGAGATGTTTCCTATCAAATTAAGGTGTACCGTTTTATCAGTTTTATACTCTACTGCTGCTAGTTTATCTGCTGGATTGGCACCATTAGCATCGCTGTTATTGGTGAGAACTACAAAAATTGCATCCTCACCATCAATATTAGTTTTTGCTTTAGTTCTATTTTCTTTTTTGATTATAGCGATTCAACATCGCCAATTCCTTAAGTTTAAGCTGTATACTTGAACTTGAAAAACCATAGTTCTATAAATTCAGTGATTAATCTACTATTACCTCAACTAGTCCCCCACCAATAGTAAAGTGAATAAACGTACCTAACACTTTTTTATTGGAGAGAGCTTCCAGTGTATGTTTGTATGCTGATAATTGCCCGCTATATTGAAGAGCAATATCAACCCAATTTGTTGATGGTTGTGGATTGGATTTATGGTCAATTATATACCACCCCGTCGAGGTCTCCAAAACCAGATCCATTTCACCTTGCCTAATGCCGCCATTATCAAGATGTTGAGTAAAAGGTAGTTCTGTATGCATTTTAGATTCAGGAAAAGTTGAATTAATCCAGTTTAATAGCTCCTTGCCTCGAGCGATGACGTGCTCAGGATTAATTATGCCCGGAACTTTATTATTAATTATACTATTAATGATGCTATGGTCAGCTTCTGGATTATTAATCAATATTGCAAGACAGTGATGTAAGGCTACACCAAGATCTTCCATTTCCACAGGACCGCTTAATTTTATCCTTGAATCAAAGTTATGAATAATATTCCCTTGGGCCGTTTCTATTGGAGAACAGTTAGAGGCGGGCTGATTATATACCATCCTGTCTTGCAACGATTTCTCTGCCTCTGAATTAAACCAATATTTCAATCTTTTGGCTGCAGGTAAGACTTGATTTTCAACCTGATATAATACTGTTCTCGATTTTACTTTCAAAGTATTCGAACCAATTTGTAAATCCCCTCCTTTTAAAGGTAAAAAGTTACTGTTTAATAATTTTAACCATTCACCAACATACTCATTCTTATTCAAGGTTGGGAGGATTAATTGGTCTCTTGCTCGAGTCATCCCAACATAAAGTAACTGAATAGCCTCATTAACTTCTTGTCGTTCATTTGCAGTCCAATCATTGAGTTGTTTCAACAAATCATTAAGAGGCTCATTAGCTTTCTGGTCTGGAAATGGATTAGGGATATAGCGAATAGCCCGACCTTTTAATGGATTATTCCAATCAAAATCAAAATTATCTTGAACGATCCTGATTCCATAAAGGGATAATTTCAATGAACTATCTAAACTAGAGCAAACTACTATGGGCCATTCTAATCCTTTTGAGCCATGATAAGTTGTTAACGTAACGGCATCACCAGGATTTGCTGCCTGATTATCTGAATTATTCTGCTCTTTGTTTTTTAACCAAAGAATAAATCCAGAAGGGGTGGCTGCCATAAATTGAGTTTCACAATGATTTTCATATTCATTGACAAACTCACTGAGTGCTGCAAGATTAGCGAACCGATGTTCTGCAAGTTTTGTGTTCTCCCCCCATGCAGCTACAATTGAGTAAACATCTGCCGTAAGCATTGCTAAATCTAAAGCTTCGCCAGTACTTAACATACTTACTTGTTTTCTTACCTTGGCTAACTTATCTAAAATAGGATGAGCATTTTCATCCCAAATATTCGATTTGGAGGTTTCTATTCCATTTAACCGCTCTCTCAGCCAAGTTTCGGGACCAGTATTTGCTGCCAAACATACAATTTCAGCACTGGCTAAAGAATCAGAGGGGTCTATCAGAAGACGTAAACAAGCTAGAGCCAAACTAACTTCAGGCGTCTCAAGAAGTCCACTTCTCTTAAACGAAACAGGGACCCCCATCTTTGCCAAAGAACCCGCTAACTCAGAAATTTCTGAATTACCACGACAAAGAACCGCTAAATCACGCCAGGTAGCAAATCGATGCTCTTTAGTTTCTCTGTCCATAATCTTAACACCGGTATGGATGTGATCCTTAATACCTTGAGCAAGTGTATTTATCATAATGTTTTTATTTGGTCTACCTTCAGTTACCAAGGTCCACCATTCCACTTCAGCTGTTTCTAATTTATCTTTTCGAACTGATGCCAATTGAACCTGCTCAGGAGTTAACAAATGACTGAAAGGTTGAGTAAATAATTCATTGGTAAGTGCAACAAGTCCTGGTCTTGAACGATATGAATTAGGTAATGTTGATATCTCACCGCCTCCCTTTTGTACAAAATCCAACACATTTAAAGCCAACCGAGGATCACTACCTCTAAAACCATAAATAGCCTGTTTAGCATCACCAACCATAAGAATATCTTCTACCAGTAATGACAGTTTAGAAAACAATGCCAATTGGATTGGGTTAGTATCTTGGAATTCATCAATAATCAAAAAACGTATCTCATTTTTTATTCGTTCCTGAATGATGGGATTATCTAAAGCATGTAATGCCAATTGTTCTTGATCTACAAAATCAATGAAGCCTCGGGATTTTTTGGTTAATTGAAAATCTTTCAAAACAATTGCAGTTGTAGTAAAAATCTCACGGATAAAACCAAATAGTTCCTCCTGAAAATCTTTACATTTTAGGACAGAAGCACCGACTAATTTGGTTTGAGCGAATGCAAGTTCCCCCTTTTTAGTTGGGCTTAATTTGCTTAATTTAATCCAGTCCTGCCAGTCAAATCTGGCCTTTCTCAAAATTTTTTCACAATCTTCTATAGTAGAGCTTAATCCTTTTGTTGGATTGTCTACGACACGACCAGTCTCTATAGCCTGTTGAATAACCAACCTAAATGCTGATTCATTAATCCCTTCATCAATTGGAGGTAATAAATTTATAAGATCCTTAATAGATAACTCAGCAAAAACAGCCATATCTTCATCTGAGAAATTATTAGAACGAGATAATTGAATCAGATCATGTATCACTGTTCTCCAGTCGTCTACATTCAATCTATTTCCAAGATAATTAAGCTGTTTAATCCTCTTAGCATCAAGACTGTTGTCCAAGGCCTCAGCAAGTATTTGTTCTGTATCAGACGGGTCAATTACTTGTTGTTCAGGTGAAAGACCAAGCTCAAAGGCAAAATCCACAAGCAGTTGACCAAAAACACTATGAACCGTTCCAATCGGTGAATTCATTATACTCGTTGCCAAAAATAGATTACCTTTGGCTATAAGAGACTGACTGATTCTCTCTTTTAATTCAGCAGCTGCATCTTCTGTAAATGTAACTGCCATGATTTGATGTGGCTCAAGCTGTTTACTAATAAGTTTTTCAGTAACTACATTTTCAATGCTCGTTGTTTTTCCAGAACCGGCGCTGGCTTGTGTATAATAGATAGTCATGGGTTTATTCCTTGATATTGCCTGTCAGATTTCTCCAAACATCAATTTTTTTGTAATTTTTTTTATAAGAACTTGTTTGACCCTTTAGATTCTTTTCTTCAGAATCAACTAAAGAAAGACAACCATCAGGTGGTATTGAATATTCATCAGATGCAGCCACTCCATAGGTTAGTTCGATTAATCCTTCCTTTAACTGTGCACGCCTCCATTGTATGGTGCGCTCAAATTGCGCCCAGGAATTATTTAAAGAACCAGGTTGTTCGGGATAAATGACTGTTGCTGTGGGGAATATCGTATTGGAATTACAGAGCAACTCGGCTTTACTCAAGATAAAATAGCCTGCGTCAATTAATTCTTTTTTCTGGTCTTTTTGGGCGATATAAGCGTAGGTTGCTAATTGAAGAGCCGTATTCGATTTCAACTCCTGTTTGTATTGATCATAGCCACCCCACTTCATGTCAATAATGGCAAATTTTTCTTCGCCAAACTCACAGATTATGTCCATATTACCTTCCAGGTTACCGCTGCTGAAAGGTACTTCCATATGCCTCTCTGTTACAACTCCCTTAACATTAGCCTGATGAAATAGACTACATAAGCCACTTATTGCATTAAACATGACCTCATGAAATTCAAGTCGCTCTACATGCTTTCCTGGCTGTGCCAGAGGAAGAGCAAATTGACGAATAAATATGGGAAGTTGGACATTCAACCATTCGTAAATGTATTCTTGCGTCACTTCTTTTCCCGTCCATGGATTAGCGGTAAACCATTTTTCAATAATTCTATGTGCCAAATTACCTTTTAGACGATGATCAACTGCAATGGCCTCGATCGTACCTTCAGATATTTTTGCGCAATATTTAAAAACATACTCATGAGGCTTATTAACCAATGACGACAAACTACTATAAGATTCTTTCGCTCTATTTGATTGGATTGGAGCACCAAGTGTACACCAGCGCTGAGGATGAGGAAGTGACAGTTCTTTTATTGGAGACAAAGAAACTTCTCTTGTGGTGGTTAATAACAATGACGACTCAAGATCAGACCACCTTCTATTGCATACCAATTGGTTTATAAATAGTTTGAACAGATCCGTATGCTGATTTAAATTAATTAAATACACTGATTTTCTAGCTTTTAAAAATACAGAACATGCTCTTTGTAATGCCCACTCCTTAATTAATGCTTGCTGTTCATGCGTTGGCGCCCAAGGAATTGATAATAGCTCATCTTTTGAAAATGGCGGAGCGCCTGCTTCCTCTTGAAGATTAGGGTCTAACCATATTATATGTTCAATATTTCGGGGGGTTAAGTTAATACTTTCAGGATTTTTGACTACATCAAATCTGCTCACTTCTCTTGGCTGACAAAATGTACTGGGTCTCAGTTTTCTAATTATCGTAAGTAATCGGTTTAATTGGACCTTATTAATTTCAGAATCAGGCCAATTTGATAAAGCCTCGACCGTTGCATCTGCAGCCCTATATGAAGCCAAGTAAATATCCTTGGTTACATCATCACCAACAGAACATAAGGTTTTCCAATAACCAGAAATTCTCTTAGCTATTTCAATAGCATGTTTGACCGGCATATTTTCATCATTTTGGCAGCAACTAATGGGAAGCCATTCGTGTATTGATTGTCGTAATACGGATTCATTAAGTGCAGGCTGCTTTTTAATTTCAGAAGCAACATATTCATCGATGATGTATTGCCATTCATCGTGGTTATATCCTGGAAGATCTTTAAACTGACGTGCTAATTTTCTTCGTAACGTCTTAAATTTACCGGTGGGTAAAGTTAAGTATTGAAGTACTATCTCTGGTGAAGGTGTAAGCCAGGCGCACTGCAAACTTAATTGCAACAAATGATTTGGAATACGTGATACCGAAGAACTGCCCAGCCCAAGTGAAACTTGATTTAACTTATTTAGTGCAGTTTCGATCCCATAATCCTGACTTTGGGTAATTATCAAACTACTATCAGGATTAAAATGAGCTATGAAATCAGCAACAACCTGGTTACTTGAACAGTTATATAATCGCAAGCTGCCATCATTGGAAAGTCTGAGAGGCTCAACTTTTTTATTCAATATTGCTTTCTGTATTTTCCATAGATCACATCCCTCGAACGCTAAAGGTGAAAGCATTTTAGGTACGTCTTCAATAATATCAATTCCAGAACTTTGAAGTTGATTAAAAAGTTGCTGATAGACAGGAGGCCAATGAGAATGTTCAGTATGTAGAATAACTCCTTCAATAGTTCCCTTTAAAATACCAACTAATGGGATAAGTCGAAAAATACGTCCAGGAAGACTTAAACTTTCGCAAAAAAAATGATGTTCAACTTCAGCCAAATCAACTAAACGGCCATGATTATTTCCTTGATCAGATGGATTCCAACCATAGGCCAATGCCCAGTCCCGCCATTGAAGTAATGTTTCAGCAGTTGATAAAGCGTCAGTGTCAAGAGAAGCATGATAAAAGCACGAAGGTTTATTTGCTTTCTTTAACGCATTTAAATAAGCAATAATCCTGGATGCCCTATCTTCATTTTGTTTTGGAATCCCGACGCGAAACTCAAGTTCGTCAATTAGGCTTAACTCACCACATATCTTAGTGTTCAATAATTCAGGGAGATGATTGGGTAATCTGCTCCCATAACCCAATCCTGCAATAATTTTTATCATAGACACATCCTTTCTTGTTTTGCGTTTACACTCGCAAACATTATTTTTATATTTTATACAGGCGGTAATGGTACGATTATGATCGATAAAAGATCAATACATATTCAGAAATATTTTTAATTTAAGCGTCTATACTCGCATAACTATAATTTGACATTAATTCAATAAACCATTATTCTTTTTCAAAAAATAATAAAAAGGCCATTGTGGATAGCATTTACATCAAAAAAGAAAATATTGATAAGTTTGATAGCTGGCTTCCAGAGAATTATCTTTGCAAGAGAGATGAAGTAACGAACTTTACAAATTCCTGGACGACATTAAAGGAAATAAATGCGACAGTTCTTGATGGATGGCGGTTCAGTGAAAACATGAAGTCTGACTGGTATAAAAAGCATATTACAAATATTCAAAGAACATCTAAAGCGACTTCAAATGAAATTGATTTAGCTGAACGATATGAACAAACAATTAAGCAAAGTCTTTTTTACAGAATGCGTCATATAGAACCAATGAAATTAAATGTAGAATCTCATTTGATGCGACCACCCTCTATTGATCACCTGACTTCCTGTGTAAAAAAAGGTGACGTATTGATTCGCCGCATTGGAAGTATTTGTGCAAGTATCGTTTCAAACTATCATCGTCAGCACCCTGTTGATGCAAATGTCGCCATTATTAGAGGGCTTGAGTTAAATCAGGCAATTTGGTTGAGCTTTTGTCTTAATCAATTATGGTACCGTCGCTATCTTGAACAAATAGGTGCCGGCACAACGATGATCCGTGCGGGTGTTAAACAACTTGAGCAAATGCCTATTGCCGAAATGCCAACAGGCTTTGTAGCCTTGGCTAAGATCTATTATAAAAAATACAGCGCCTTAGCCTACTCACAAGAACGCCTCTACAACTTGCGATTGTCCGTTAATAATTGGCTAACACAAAAACTATCAGGTAGTAACTTTTATACAAAAATCGGCACTCCAGATATTAAGTCAACTTATATACAATCCAGGCATATAAATGATCAATTGACCTATGCTGCCTCTTGGCAAGCCAGCTTATCTGAGGAATTAATATCTGACTATAACTGCCAGAAACTCACTAAATTAGCACTCATTAATCCTAAATCAAAATACGTTTCTGACCCTCTTCAGCAAACCCATGTTGTTAAAATTAGTGATATAAATAGCCAGCTTTCTGTAAATAAACCTGAGCAAAATGACTTTGGCTGGCGAACGCTTAAAAGTACTTTGATGCCCTTTGATGTCTTGATTTCAACTTTCGTGCAAGAACCTAGAGTTGCAATCATAGCCCAAGAACTTAAAACTCTACCTCTGGTAAGTGAGCAATTAGCAATCTTGCGATTTCATCATGCTCCTGGAGCTTATGCATTGCTGATGGAAACAGAATTAATTATAGAACAAATGCGAGCTTTGGCTCATGGAACTACCCAACGATTTATTCAGCATAAAATGCTTGAACAGATCGTTATACCAGAGATTGAGCAGTCTTTAGCTTACTCATGGCACCAACAATTATTAGAGTTACAACAAGAAAAAGAAATGCTTGAGCAAGAAATATCACTATTGCTTGAACAAATGTATAGCATTTATCGCACTATCCACCCTGAGCAGAATATAACAAGGACATCGAATGAACCAACCCATTGATCTGAATGAACTTAAGCGGATCAAAGAGAACCTCCGCCAGCAACCACAAACACTGGATGAATTATGGTTTTCATATCCGGAATTTTGGCAAACGCTTGCCTGGAGTAAAGTACAGTTAAGTTTATGGCTGACCTGCCAACCTGATATTTTTAAAGATGATAGTAAAGAAGGTATTACAACCTATATTAATCGTCAGCAAAACAAGAACTTTAAAGAAAATTTGAGTGAAGAAATTATCAAAATACTAAAAATAGAACAACGACCTTTACCATTGACATTTATAAAAAATAAATTACCCAAAGAACTAATAGTTACTGAAACAATGATGAAAAGTACAATAGAGGATCATCCTTATCTTTCGATGATTGGACCTTTGGTGAAATTTGATAAGAAGAATTAAAAATGGATGAATCTCATATTAAAGAGTTACTAAAGATGAAAGGAGATTTTCTCTACCATAGAGAAGGTCAGGAACTGGAGTTCAAAGAGCAATTTAATTTAGCAGGATTAGCTGATTATTTTAGAGATTTTGCTGCTTTTGCTAATAACCGCGGTGGTTATTTGATTTTTGGTGTTAAAGATTCACCACGAATACCTAATGGTATGAATATTAATTCAATATCACAATTTAATAACATAGATCCTGAAAAGATAACCGGTTATTTACTGGAAATATTTTCTGCGGATATACGCTGGGAACAAACTATTATAGAACTTTATGGAAAGCAATTTGGCGTTTTTAAAATAGAAGAATGCACCAATAAACCTATAATTGCTAAAAAAGATGAAGGGAAAGACCATACAATTAAAAACGGTGAAATTTATTATCGTTATGGTGGAAGAACACAGAAAATACAATATGCGGAGCTTGAAAGCATAATAAGGAAAAGAATAGAAGCAAATAATCTAGCATGGATGGATTTAGTGAGTAAAATTGGTAAAGCTGGACCTGAAAATGCAGCAATACTGGATACTGAAAGAGGGTTAATTGAAAAAAATGATGCGCAAGTTTTAGTCATGGATGACCAATTAGCGTCTAAAATTTCTTTCATTAAAGAAGGCGAGTTTGTTGAAAAAAACGGTGAAAAAACTTTAAAACTTATTGGTGATGTATATCCTGTTGAACAAATTGAAGTTACCAAAAGAGTAAAAGAAAATTTGGTAAAGACATATCCCCTATCAGCAACAGATCTTGTATCACACATTAAAAAACGTCGTCCAGATGTTGCTCAAAATCAAATTTGGGAAATAATCAAAGAAAATAATATTAAATCAAATTCAGATTATTCTGCATATAACTTCAGAAATAAAAGACAAGAAGATGAATATATTAAAAGTCAAATTGTGCATAAAAATATACCAAGTATTTACAATTTAAAAGCTGTGGATTTTATCCTGAAATTATTAGAGCATAATTAATAGAGAGTCTCATGAATAAAAATATAGATAGCAACAAATCATTAACCAACCTAAAAAATCAATACCATGAACGTGGTTATATTGAGTTTCAGCCATTAGAAAGCCAACATGATTTTATAAGAGCAGGATTAATCTGGGGAGAAGTTGAAGGTAATCTAACACCGCGCATTATGTTAATTGCACTAGAGGACGGGAATTGGCAATATTCCAAAGAAGCTTTTTTAGATGATTTAGCCTATGAATTACTGGCAAATGTACCTGATGACTGGCCTGTTTTCGCCCATCTTTCAGATAGTCAAAATCAACGCTGCTTTGCTTTGTTTGGTCTTGATGGTACTGATGGGACCCACTCTGTAGATGAAATACCCGACCTTCATTTAATCAGAGAGTTTGAACGTTTAAATAAAAATACCACCCTGAAATGGTCCATGCAGATATACACTCGATTGATGCACAAATTAGATGCCTTTCATGAACAAGTTTATCAAACGGTTAAGGATAGAGTTTCTGATAAAAACGATATTATTGAAGAAGTAGCAAAGATTTTGTTTTTAGAAACATTCCGCATTCATCATGATGAAAGCCTCATATTTAATTTCGAGGGTGAGCAACTTAATTTTAGAGACGTATTTAATTACCAATATGTCGCAGATAATGGGGCTAAAGCGGTAGTGCAAATCCAAGCTGCTTTTGATGAATTTAAATCTCACGATGATTATGTCACTGTTAGTGATGATGGTCAGAGAAATGCCATTTTTGATAAAAACAGTCACTTAAGACTCTCTCAACCAGAAAATTTTCGTACTCTACTTGAAGCAATTCAAAACTTAGGCCCTGTGACGACTAATGAAGGAAAAATCATTAAAGAACAGGGAACATTGGGAGACGTCGCTGGTGATATGTTGGGACGAGTGTTTGATGTCTTTTTACGTGCCAATTTTGAATCTAAAGGTGGTCTTGGAGTTTACTTAACCCCAAACCCAGTGAAACAGGCCATGTTGGAAATGGCAATACATGACATTCAAAATGATCAGAAAACCCTGGAAGAACTGGTTGCAGGGGAATTTCGATTTGCCGATCCGACCTGTGGCTCTTTTGGTTTTGGCTCAGTAGCATTAAGTCGGATTGATGCGGTCATCGATAATATAGGTGGACTTTCTGATAATCAAAGAGAATCTTTAAAACAAAAAATGCGTGACGGCGGTTTTGTTGGCGCTGACTCAGCCCCCAGAATGGTCATGCTGGCTAGAGTCAATATGGCTTTACAAGGAGCACCTAAAGCGCAAATATTTTATACCGATAACTCATTAACAACCGATGCTCTAAAACCGAATAGTTTTAATTTAATCTGTACCAATCCTCCCTTCGGTACCCCTAAGTTTGGCAGTGATAAAAAAGGTAAAGAAGCTAAAGCTCAATATGAAAATAATATGAATCGTATTTTGCAAGGCTACAATCGCGATAATGGATCAAGTTGGCCCGGGTTTCGTACTGATTTAGTTGATGTTGGCACTGGGAACAAATCCAAATTTGAGTTACGCCCTACTTCTACAGGTCTTGCTATGGGCAGTAAACCAGACAGTAAAGGAAGCTGGAATCCTGTTAAAGGTGGTTCAATCGATCCTGCAGTTCTATTTATTGACCGCTGCTTACAACTGTTAAAGCCCGGTGGTCGTTTATTAATCGTATTACCTGATGGCGTATTGTGTAATTCAGGTGATCGTTATGTGCGCGAATACATCATGGGTAAAAAAGATGAAAAAACAGGGGAATTTGTTGGCGGAAAAGCGATTGTCAAAGCAGTGATTTCTTTGCCTTCCGATACCTTCAAGCTCTCAGGAACGGGCGCTAAGACGTCTATTTTATATTTGCAAAAACGAGCCGCTCGTGAAGATGATTCCAAACAATTCTTACCTGAACTACAAACCGATGTATTTATGGCTGTAGCCGATACTTTAGGGTATTTGGTAAAGAATAATATTGAAGATTATGCCGCTGGTGTGCCTAATGATTTGGATAAAATCATTGGTGCTTATAAAAAGGGGGCATGATGTTTGCTAAATTTTATGCTAATGACGAACTCATAGATATTTTATCTGCTTCTTCGTATGAACCACAACTGGTAGAAATTTGTAATAAATTAAAATCATGTGATGTGCTAAGCAATTATATCGAAGGAAAAGTGAAATTAGGAGTTACAGGCTCAATAGCCAAAGATTATGTTGAATTAGGCACTCCAAATGCCATTCCTTATATAACAACTAAGCAAGTAAACGACATTATCGCGTATATAAGTGGTTCTAAATACATAAATGGTTTAGCTGATAAAAAATGGGCTAAATGTAGAGTCAATAATGGTGATATTTTAATTAATAAAAGCGGCAATGTTGGTGCAGCTGCTATTCTGGATGCTTCACCATATCCATACGTGAACTCAGTTTCAGATATTATAAGTTTTAGCCTTAAAGAAAACTCAGGAATAGACAAAGCCTTTTTAGTAGTATTCTTAAATAGTTCTTATGGTCAAAGTCAACTTAAAAGATTAAGTGGTGGCGCTATATTTGATCATGTGAGCTTACATGCTATAGGCAAATTAAATGTAGTTATATATCAAAATAAAACCCAAAAATACATCGGCGATAAAGTCCGCCAAGCTGAACAGTTAAGGACTTGGGGAAAGAAAATTGAAAATAAGGTTAATCAATTTCACTTCCAACTAATTCCTGAACAAAACAAACTGAATTATGGAAAAAAAACCAGGTATGTAAAATCAAGTAATATGACAGAAAGATTTGATGCCCACTTTTATCCAGCAGTAGTTGAAGATTATTTGTCATCTTCGAACATAGAGTTTGATTCTTTGGATAACCTCTCAATAGAAGTATTTAATGGGCAAACACAAGACGAAACAACAGATTATAATAGTGCCAATCAAATTACTGTAGCTCACTTATCACCCGTATTTCTGAAAGGTAATCCTAGACAAGTTATAAAACCATCGAATAATTCTAGATATACTCAAAAACATGATTTACTCCTTTGTAACGCTGCCCATAATAAATCTTACATAGGTCGTGATATCACATACTGCCATACGAATAAGCCATTATTACCTTCTACAGAAGTAATGGTTATAAGAATACCTAACGAGCAAATCCCTGCTTCATTTGTGCGTTGTTATTTGCAAACAAAAATAGGCTATATTCAGATACAATCAACTATTAGAGGTATTTCTGCTCACAGCTACCCTACCGATGTAAAACAAATCAATATTCCTATCCCGAATATTCCAAGTCACTTGAAGCAAAAATGGTTTGCCTGTGATGAACAAATGCTAAAAGCAGGTATGGCAAATGAACTATCCACTCAACTTGTAGATATATCAAAATTTCTTGTAGAAGCTCTAATCGAAGGTCAAATCACAGAACAACAAATAATCGATGCTCAAAATGCGTTAGAAGCTGGAGATAACTCACTAGATAGAGACATTTTATCAAGGGTTACCGATAAGGGCTTTGATTTTGAGAGAAAATCTTTGTTTCACGATCTTGATAACCTCTATGACTTATTACAAGAAAGTCAGGAAGCATTTGAACAGAAGGATCATGAATGAATCTAGATACCTTGATAAAACCTTTAAATCAATTATTAACCCAAGGTGTTTGCCCTTTACAGGAAGGTGAATTACATGGCTTACTGGTAGGCTTGGCCCATCCAACCGTTGACAATTACCATTGGGTTTTAAGCCAGCGCTTGATCACGGTGCGCTCACAATTGCTTAATGATTACGAGTTGATTGCCGCAATTCTTGCCACGAATGAGACGATTAAACAAAGCTGGTGTCAAATCATGGCTGCGCGGTGTATGGAAGCTGGTCAATTAACTGATGAGAATGTATTAATTCATTTAATCACCGAATTAGGTGATGCGAGTGCTTGGATTGAAACATTCTATCCTCAGGCCAGTCTTGCCATGACGACTTTTACATCTCTTGAACGAACAATATTGGGAACAACAGCCGAACAAAATCAAGCAAGCTTAATTTTAGCCAGAGTTTTGCGGGCAGCATATCAGTTATCTCAATGGCAAAAGCAATCCTTAGATAAATTGCCAGGCGTCATTACCGATGGCAGTCGGCCTGATATTAATTGGTGCTCTGGGCGGACGATTGTTCAGCCAGGCTTATTTGTTGGTGATGGCGCTTGGCTTTTGAGTGATCAAACACTATCAAAAAAACATACCACTGAAGATACTCCAGGGAAAAATCATGCACTTAAAAATCTTGATTGGGTATTAAAAAATCCCTGGTGCTATTTATTGGCCCTCATTACATATGAGCAAAATGTCCTTCAAGTTGAAGGGAGTGGAGGATTATTATTAGAGTTGCCAGAAGGCCAATCACCCTACCATCCTGCTGAGATTCAGGTTTTAGTGCTAGGCAAAGAGAGTGATGAGCTCAGTTGCGGTTCTCTTGGGGCCTATATCTTAAGAATTTTAAATAGCCTTAATATGTCGCTTTATCCTGCGGGTTTGAAGCAACACGATTTAAATATCGCATTATCACCAGTAATTGCCACACTATTAGCTCACAAAGTCTGGCAGTACAGAGAAGGTATTGGTGGTGAACAGGGGCAGTATCAAATCCACCCCGATTTTTCTGATGTCTGTTATGGACGAAAAGGCCAACCAGCATTTTCCCGCTTTGCCAGACATTTGCGTTATGCAATACGATCTCAAGCTAATCAATGGCGTGATGAAATAAAATCACCAAAAACTGCTAAAATTAATGAAAAATCATTAGAGTTATCTCCAAGAATAAAGGCGAATTATGAGTAAAATTAGTCATACATCAATTGAGGATTATACTGCCAAGGCAGTGAAGGAGCACCGTTGGGCTGCAACCGGAGTTTCTGATTATCCACCTCGAGATCCTTTAGTTGGACAAAGTACTTTTTTTAACCGCTATAAAAATTTTATTCAAACCATTGATCATGAGGACGATCGTTTTGCTCATGTTTTTGCCGTTGAGGGGGAATGGGGAAAAGGTAAATCACGTTTAGGTTATGAATTAATCGCTCAAATCAATGATTGTTCTAAAGGCTGGTTTGTTCGTAATAAACAAGGCGGTTTGGAATCAGCACAACTTTTTGATGATGAACACCGACGCGATCAATACCTTTGTTTGTATATACGCTATTCTCAAGTAGCTTCAGAATATCAAAATTCAGATAATTGGTTTGCTTATGGGTTATATAAAGCCTTATTGCCTTTGGCAAGCAAAAAATTTGATCATTCCATCCAAAGTGAAATTGCCAAACAAGCGCTGAGGCGATTGGAACCCATGGGATTTGAGCACGAAGAATTGGCCAAAGCATTGGAACTGAGCCAACAACATAGCGATGAATCACTTTATTATGATGAAACACTGGCCACCAATCTGGTGCAGGCAGCTTATCAATATTTAAAACAATTTGGCATTCAATACGTACTGGTTGTCCTAGATGAATTAGAAACAGTTGCAGAAGCGGCTACTTTCGGACTTGAACGAGATGAAGCGAGCCAACTAGATGGACAAGCAATTCGTTTAATTGGTAAAGCAATTAAAGAAGAAGATCCCCGCCGAAAATTACCCTGGCTTCGTTATGTAGCCCTATGCTCCCCTCTTTTAGGTCAACAATTGCGAGAAATTCAATCGACTGCTCGTCGATTTGAATTAGTGGAACTTGAGCATAATGCCTTTTCTGACGTCTCTGATTATGTGGCTCAGCTCAAAGAGAATTCGAAACTTCGATTTGATTACCCTACTGGCCTGGTGGAAGCAGCCTATGCTATGAGTGGAGCCAATTTTGGCTGGTTTAATGTCATTATGGCTAATGTTGATGCTGTGCTAGAGACTTTTTCCAATGCCGGTAAAGCTATTCCCTCTACAGGTGAACTGTTTGATAGTGTTTTGGATGCATCCGGACGTGTGGCCAGACATGTACTCGATGCGGAAGCAATTGAAGGGATTAAAACCAATGACCGACAATTGCTGCAGTTAGCACGCACACTTTTATTTGGTCAACTGCCAATATCTTTAAATAATGCAGACGAACGAATTAATGAATTACTTCCTTTAGTCAATGAGTATGATGAACCTGTCGTCAGTCTCTATCGACTGGTCCAATGGTCCGAGAGCGATTGTCGATTGGCTTTGAGCGATGCCAAGTTTCAACGGGATAAAGATGAATGGTTTTATCCCAGTGTTGACCAAGGACTGAACCTAAAGACCTTGTTGCAAAATCTTAAAACCTTTGCTGTTGCGGAAAAAAATGCTGGTCCTGATGGGTTATTAATTCCGTTAATACGAAGCGATTTCAAACAATTGGTCGCTTTACTTTATGGTCATTCTGCGGCTGAATTTGCAGCTGATGCACTATGGGAAAAATTTATTGGCCAAGAACAGCAACTTTCAGAATCTGAAAGTACACATATTGGCCCTAGTGTTGCAATGTTATTACGCCTGGATTTGCGCTATCGCAGCCAACATCATAATTCAATGATCTTTCGCGATGCTATGATGGCCGACTATCATGAAGCAGCAATGAAAAATGCGGAGATAGAATGGTCAAAGAACCCTTTATCCCGAGCACAGGCAAGATTAACAGGATTGTTTCGCTTACTGGATAAACAATGGCAATATGATGAACCAGCATATCCAACACGAGACGGTCTTGCTATTCAGATAACACCACGAGGCCAAGGAAGAGGATTATTAGGAGGACTACAATTTTGTGATGGGCTGAAGCTGCACCCGAAAGGGTTAGCCTGGTTTGCCTGGGTTAACAATATACAAGAATTACAAAGCTTACATGCTTTAATAGCCAGAGTTCGTGAAGATGGTGAAGGTCGTATACCTGTCATGGCGTTTACAGGCTCGGTTGCGGTAAATGACTGGTATATAGCAAATGGAAATGAAAGCGATACACAACTGCATGATGATATTTTGATCTATCATTTGAACACTAGTGAAATTGATGTTTTAGAGCGTATCGGGTTACCTCAAAAACATTGCCTTCAATTTAATTTAAAGGAAGAAATTTTTACAACCAAATTCAAAGGACGATTGAATAGCATACGTGATTTTGCTTATCAACGTATTCACCAATGGCGACGGTCACTATCCTACCGAGGGTTGATAGCCTGGCCTTTACGTCCATCTGGAAAATTAAATCTGGATGAACGTCAACTTTTATTAAATACGTGGAAATTATTTGCAATCCAACAGCCAAAACTAGGTGGTTTGCACGCGCTCACACCAGAGCATCACATTGACGTTGAGGCATTGGTATCACTCTTTGGGCGTTTGTTAGTGGGAAGTAAAGCTCAAGCCCAAGGCTATAGCCGTCATGAACAGGCTGGGTTATTTACGGATCTTGAACAGCCAGCAAATGCGCAGGCTCACTTTCCTGCATTTTTGGCAAAAATTGCTAACCCAGCAAAACTCACAAAATGGACAATCGAAAAGGCCAGAAAAGAATGGTACTGGGGTTATTTGTGGTCTGGCGCCAGTAATGGTTTGAATGATAAGAATGTCTTTGATGACTGGATGTGGTGGTGCCGCGAGCTACATCTTTTAAAATTAGAAGATAACTCTACAAAGTCATCATGTTATATCAACATTTCTCGAGCTGAGCTTGATAATGCACTTACAGAAGCCAACAACTGGCTTGAAGGCACTGGTCCTGATGATTATCCTCAAGTAATAGCTACATTAGAACAGGTTTATGGTTTTACCAAAATTAGTGACTTATTTGCACCCAGGGGTAAGTCTCCTCAGGGAACACAGACTACTGAAGCATTGGATTGTTTAAAAGACGCTGATGAGTGCTTTTCAGCATTAAAAAATCAAGAAGAAAATTTAATCGGTAGCCTGGAAGATGCTCTTGAACAACTTCCTTTAATCATTAAGAGGCGATTAGCGATTATCGCTGATTTGAAAAAAGTTTATCCAAATCCCTTGCCTAGAGTAAGACTAGATAATCTACGTAATATTTCTTTAGAAGACAAAGAAGTTTCGTTATATGAACGTATTGAACGTGCGAGATTATTTGCGGAATTTGTTTCAACTGGCGCTAAAAATATCAATGAACGCGTAGACGCTTTATTAGAATATATTGAAAATGACCTCAAGGCAGCCTTTCCATTTCCACGCCGGTTATTCACCTTATCACTACAAACAATCAGTAATATTATTCAGGGCGCCCTTCAGGGGAGTCGAAACACAGCCACTCAAGAAAAGGAGGCTCAGGCAGGTTCTGAAACATTGCTGCATTATTTAAGATCTTTGCAATTAAACAAAGCGTCAGAAAGACTTTCCCTGTTAGCGGAAGAAGTCGGTTATGATTTGCCGAGTAATACGTTTAAAAAAATTGAGGATATCAGTAGATACATTTTAAAAACTTATCATCATTTTCTTGAACAATATAAAGATGTTAATGATACAGTATTGGATTTAGATGCTCGGATTAGAAAGGCTATCGCCAGCCTAGATGAGCAACTACCAGTTGATTATCCGGATAATGAGCATCCTCTCATATTATTGGAATTACAAAATCAACTTGCTCTGATTCATGAAAGCTTTGAAGGTATGGAAGATGAGATTGATTTAATTCGTCAGCGGTTTGTTGAGCAAACACATCGAGGTCAATTTTCTGCCATCACCAATGCACCAGAACAATTACTAGGTCCTATAAAAAGACAATTGAGTGGCTTGGGCGGAAAATTGAGGTCTTGTGAAAACGCACTTAATCGTTATCGCCAAGAGAAACTCAATCAGACAAATAGCCAACTTCGTCCGCTGATTAATCCATTGTTACGTGCGAAAGGACTCGAGGAAATAAAAGCCATATCAGAGGAAGATATTAAAGACTTGTCCTTACATGATTTAAACATTGGCTTAGATATTTATTTGCAACAATGGAAATCACAAGCTCAAGAAGCACTTTCGGGTACATCAGTTTTATTAGAGCGCTGGTGTCAAATTGCCGAGGGTTTATTAAAAAATCAGAGTCCCCAACTGTCAGATGATGAACAAAAGTTACTCGTAAACGAAGGTATTTTAAAAATACAGTTAACTTTTGGAGGCAATGTATGAACCTCTATTTAGAGCCTGAATTAAGCCAACATCGACATGGCCGATTTTTTCAATCTCAACTAAACGCCCTAATATTTGAAGAGCTTCCTCATAGTGGAATGGTATTAATTCATGGTAATCAATTTCAAGAATTAGAAGACAATCAAAAATTAAATTGGTGGCGTTGGGCCTCCCAACCCGCGTGTTGTTTGCTACTAATTCCTCCTTTTAATCCAGGCAAGATATACTCATCCTTAGATTGGAGAATTTCTTTTCTAGAAACAGTCGTAGATCTTGCTGATATCAATTGTTTCAAAACTCTTTATTCCCAAATCGTTCCTGAGGTTGCCACACGAATTGACGGGATGGATGGTGAGACTGATCGACAACTAGGATATCAATGGAAAAATCTGACCATTAATACTCGCTATTTTAAAACACATTCAGGTAGTGGTGTATTTTCCGCAACTTGTTTGCCTTTGTGGTCTATTTCATTATTGAATCACACTGATGAAGTGACTGACTGGCTTTTACAATTGCTTAGGTTAGCTGGCAAACCAGGAACTCAACCTCATAAAATATCAGATGAACATCAACCATCTCTTGAAAAGACTGATTTTGGTTTAATGGTTTGTATAGATGCCCTTAACCTACAAAATAGAGAAGAAATTATTCATTTATTAAAACAAAATCGAATGGGTATCTTTTCCTTTAGTGACCAGGAGATTGACACTGGCTTTGAACGATTAGAACAAGCAGGCTTTTTAAGCAGCAATGGTTTATCTGATAAAGGAATCAACGCATTACAGCAATCCCCATACTGGATTTATACTGAACGACTAAAAGAGGAATGGTCAAATGAGAGAAGCTAGTCTGGCGCAAACATTAGCTGTAGAGAGTCAAATTAGATTACCAGGCAGTGCTGGCCGTCTTTTAAAACAAATTAGAGATATAGAGTCTGTAGCGCCCTTATTTCGTGAAGCCGGGTTGATAAAACCAGTAAATAGACCCGCGCAAATGAATTTGTCGTTAACTGGAATTGCAACAAAGTATTGCATCAAAAAAGCATTAGGTGGATTTATTTATTCTTCAGCAGCAGTCAGAACAGACATGCTGATTGCAGACAATAAAGTGAGCACTCAAGGAAGTGATTCAGTGGCAGAGCTAGATGATATTGACATTGAAGCACAAACCAAAAGACTGGAATTAATTGCAATCAGGCAATCTTATGAATTGATTGAACGAACACTCAAGAAAGAAGAGGTGCCACAACTAATAATCATAGACACCCCTTTGTTTTTAGAAAGGGAGATGGCACCACTTAGCCATCATCTTCAACATGTTGCTGAATATGCAAAAACTCTTTCTGTTATAAGAAAGTTTTGGGAGCAATATAGAAATAGCCTTTTTCCATGGAATAAGAATGGTCCTGTTCTTGTGAGTATCATGGCACAACGATTTAGCGCCATTGTCAATATAGCGTATCAGGATTTAAGGACGGAAGAAGGTCGTAAGCATTTGTTATTGTCTGATGGTTTTAAAGCAGAAAAGGCAACTTCTTTAATTGGGATAGAGACTAAACTTAAAGGAATTGGGGACTATCGATTCATTAAAGGGATATTAGGATCATTTAACCGTACCATTGCATTTCGAATAACTGAAAAACATACACGCATTGAACCAGTCGAAATCGTTTCTGAGGGGTTGATTGGGTTTCATTTTAAAGGGGGGAACCAGGGTGAAATTCAGATGATACAAATGGCAGGTGAAGAAACCGATTGGGATTCTGTAGCATTAGATAATGTTGCGTGGAAGCTAATGATTCTTGATATGCAAAGCCATCATAAGAGCGTACCCCTACCCCAAATACTTGGTTTGCAGCAATTAAAAATGCTAGAACAATTTACCGATTATTATCGCAATACACTGGTTTCAGAAATGAAGAAAAATGAAGTAGAAGATATATGGCTATCTGGATTATTTGAGGATGAATAAAATATGAAACATAAAGTATTAGGTAAATTGGTAGGTAATACAGGCGAAGCCTCAAAACTTACCATGATTATAGAGGATTCATTCTCAGTCCGACGGGGCGAGTTTGTTCGTATCATGCATAAAGAGAGACAAGATGAACAAGCAGTCCCGGTTTTAGGTCGCATCATGAAAATTCATCGGTCCAATATGCTCTATAATTCTGGATTTGGAGATGCAGTGACCGAACTGGAATTATTGCCTGGTGCCAATGTAACCGGGGAGCATTTATATGCAAATCTTGAATTAGTTGGCTACCGTGATCCTGCAACTAGACAGATTAAAATTCCAAGAAGGCCATTAGATCCTGGTGCTAAAGTTGAAACCGTTGATTTTCAATTTCTATCTGATTTCTATGAGTTTAATGAGCACACAAGCCTTCATATAGGAAATTTAATAGGTTATGAGCGTGGTGAAAATACCGTTCCAGTTTTTTTAGATGTAAACAAACTGGTAACAGAACATATGGCAATTTTGGCTATGACGGGTTCAGGTAAGTCTTACACCGTTGGTAGAATTATTGAACGCTTGGTCGCTATTAATAATGGTACAGTCGTGGTATTTGACCCTCATGGGGAATACGGTAAAGCTCTTGCAAAAGGTAAATTGCATTTTAATAATAACTTTAATGATGTTGAAGATGTTCGCGACCAAAAAACGTTACCTGAAATTAAAGCAATGATGGAGCGTCTTCATAGTTCAGGAGCGGGAATACAGATTTATACACCTCAGCATGAATCCTTCAAGTATAAGTATGCAAATAAAAACAATCCTTTAGCCCTGCAATTTGATCGATTCGAAATGGATGATATTTCAGAAATTTTACCTGGGCTGACAGAACCTCAACAACGTGTTCTTGATGTAGCGATTCGTTATTGGAGAACACATGATAAGACAGAACCAAGAGATATTAATAGACTCAGATTTTTTCTTGGCGATGGCATTGAGGAAATCAGAGCATGGGATGACCTGTCAGAGGCCGAAGCTAAAGCACTAAATGGACGCAGCGCTGCTGTAGCATCAATGAAATTAAGCCGAATTTTAAATGAAGCTCAGAGCTTTTACTCTGCAACTATGAAAGAACCAACTGATATTTACCAAATGGTAGGTCGTCCTTCAAATCGTAAAGGTCGTCTTGTAGTCATAGATCTTCAAGGCCTAAGTGATACAGCAAAACAGGTAGTTTGTGGTTTGCTAAGTAGTGAAATACTCAGAGCAGCTTCTAGCAAAACAGATCCTTTACGCCCCTGTTTTCTTGTATATGAAGAGGGACATAATTTTGCACCAGCCGGTGGCAATGCCGTTAGCCACAGAATCATTAAGAAAATTGCTGGTGAGGGCCGTAAATTTGGTGTTGGATTTGGCATTGTAAGCCAAAGACCATCTAAGCTTGATTCTGATGTAACCTCCCAATGCAATACGTTGATTACCATGAGATTAAAAAATCCTGATGATCAGCGATTTATTGCAAAAGCATCTGATATGGTGAGTAAAGCTGATTTAGACGAATTACCAAGCTTATCAACTGGTGAAGCATTAATTTGTGGTCGTTCTATTCCTGCACCGTTATTAGTCAAGATTGGAACAAAAGCACTGGTTCATGGGGGCGAATCACCAGAGGTATTGAAAATATGGGATAGTTTCAGTGAGTAACTTAATTCAGAAAATTCAAAATAAGCTTGACAGTGATTTTATTGAAAACGCTTTTCCAGTGCTGCTACATCATGGAGTTAAAGATGAGCATGTCTACGTGCACAGCATTGGTTGTAGCTTATGGAATACCCTTGGACACGAATTTGATTATATGGCAGTAGTTGAAGGCCCTGCTCCAAGTGCAGCTGGAAATGATATTCGTTCTGACTCCGTCTGGTTTGACAAAAAAACTGTTACACCAAAAGTCTTGATCGAATATGAACGATTTGACGGTACCTATAAAGGAAAGCGTAAATTACTAGAAAAATTAATTAATCTTATAGATGCGGCAGCTCGGTGGCAAAGCAGCACTGAATTACTAGTGCTCTCATTTTGGAGTCAAGATTTGGTTTCCTTACCCGACTTTAATGAGTTGGAGCAAGTTTTTCAAAATGGAGCTCTAAATAATAAAGGCGCATTTATACAGGTGCCTAACAATTGCCAACTATTAATTAATCGTATGATGTTTATAAAAGGTTCTGATGGTCTGTTACGACTTAAGAATATGACATATAGGTGCATAAAGTGAAAATAAATTCAGCTCATTTTTTACCAGGAAGAGATAAACAATTAGGTAATAAATATTTATTACTTGATTGTTTAGGTGACGGTAGTCATGGTTGGGTTTGGCGAGCAGAACGCCTTTCAGATAATTTAATTGTGGCGGTGAAAATACCAAAAAATATCACCTTGTCTGATCGGTCCCTAGCTGAAGGGAAAGAACTAATTGGCATTAAACCTCATCCTAATGTTATCCAGATATATGATATGGGACGAGTTCCCCCAGAAAAAGAATGGTATGCTATAGAAATGGAATATTTCCCCAGCGAGAGCCTGGCCCAAAAGCTTGAACAACGCAGTCATCATTTTGGAAATACCTATCAAAGACTTTTTAATATATACACCCAGGTATTAGATGCAGTTGAATTTCTTTCGCAGTTAGATCGCCCGATATCTCATGGAGATATAAAACCTCATAATATTCTAATTGGCCAAGGCCAGTTAGTTAAATTAACAGATTTTGGAAGCTCGGCACTACCAGAAGAAATATATGTTCGCACAAGAGAAAATGGCGGTACGGTTCTGTATTCTGCACCGGAATTTTGTGATTGCGTTAGTCGAAAAGGTAATTTTGCGGAATTATTAGCCGGCGACATTTATAGCTTGGGTGTTTTATTATATCAATTAATGACGGGTGAATTACCACATGATACACAAGCACAAGTATTAAGATATGATCCTTTTAGAAAACCTAGTGAAATTAATCATTCAATCAGTAAAGAACTGGATCAGGTAATCTTACGTTGCCTGGAAAAGGAGCCAACAAATCGTTTTCAATCAATAGAAGAACTAAAAATTGCATTTACTAGCGCTGTTGAAATTCAAAATAAACAAAATAGTATTATGCATCTTGCTCCCGCAAATAACATGTCACTTCGAGATTGGACTACCGACGTTGTAGCATCGCTTGAGAAAGCAGATTACCTTAAAGCAGCCAATATAGCAGGAAATCAATATTTCAAGACCAAGGAAAAACTGGCCCTATTGCAACAGCTAAATGCATTATATCGTGCTGAACGATGGTTTGATTTTGCGAAAGTAGTAGATAAATTAGATCAAGATGAGCTTGAATCTAAAGATCAATCGACTACACATATTCGTGAGTTAACGATAAAGGTATTCATGAAATTAAGGCGTCTTGATAGTGCTACCCACATACTAAATATTTCAAAACATTGTAATGATGAATCCTTAGATTTAGCGATTTGCGAAGCATCAATAGATGCTATGGAGGCCAGATATGATGATGCTAGAAAAAAACTTGAAACAATTAATAAACGGAACCCTAGGTTGATTGATGTACTTTCTCGACTCATCTTAGTTTGTGAACAAAGTCGAGATTACAACTCAGCTTCAGGTTATTTGAGAGCTGCCTTAAAAATTGCAAATGGAGATGAGAAGTTAGCACGCAAACGCCATCATTATGAATTACTTGGATTATTTTAATATGGATTGTAAATTAAAGTCGAAATAGCATCTAAAATATAACCTCCAAACTGTCTAAGTACTCTCCTTGGGGGTTGTCTGTTAAACAAAGCAACCAAGAAGCAGCTACCCTCAACTCCCTAGAAAGAATTTTAGCCTCCTCTGGCCCAGGACTCCTCGTACCCTGCTCCCAATTCCCAATCCTAGCAGCCCCCAACCCTGTCCTCTCTGCCAAGATCTTAATCGTCCACCCATTCGCCTTTCTAGCCTGCGTAATCCTACCACCGATAATTTTTTTCATATTCATTTAGGTTCATTTGCTATCAAAAGGAAATACCCCATTGACTCTAAAAAGTGGCTATTTACAATGGGTTATTGGCAACACACTTCGTGTTATTGATTGATACTAAATGAAATTACTTGATATTGCAAGCACTGGTTTTGGAGCGGTGCTTTTAGATGGAAGAAGATGAAAATGGGATTTTTGTTTGTTACCACTACCGAATTATCAGCGCTGATGGGATTGCCTTATATCCAGCAGTCAGCCTATTTGCTGGGGATTCGGCCTTATATGGATAGGGAAACCTTTCTGGTTGGGGTTAAACGGAAAATCAGTTATCAGCAACTGGCTGAGGCTTTATATATTGAACCTCATCAAGGCCTTGAACAATCTGGCAGTCCTAGTCGTCAACAACTGCGAAGAATCATCTACGCCCTGGAAAGAGCTGGATTAATCAAGATTGAGTCTATAGGAATGAACCTGATTGTAAAATGTCTTTTAGCGGATGCGGATAATTCTGTTCAAAATAAACCCGACACAAACCCGACACAGCAACCCGACACAAACCAGGACAACAAAAAGAATTACAAATCATCAAGTTACGATGGTTTCTCTAAAAAACCCAACACAGCTCAAAACATAAAACCCGACACACCTCATAACTCAGAAAATTTGTGTGTGTATGTGGGCGCCCAATTTGAAAAATTTTGGGAACTTTATCCACAGAAGCAGGATGAGACCAGGGCATGTGAGGAATTTTATAAACTCAAGCCTGATGAAAGCCTGTTTAAGCAGATGATGGATGCCCTTAAGGCGCAAATTGAAAATCGCTTATACCTGGAGCTCTGTGGCGAATGGGTTCCTAAATGGAAATTTCCTGCCAATTGGCTAGCTCAACAATGCTGGAATGATGAACTTTTACCCGTAAGAAAACAGGAGCAAAATCATGCAAAGCCTCAAACAAGTTTTAGGAAAAAATCAGCCGCAGATATTCTCGCTGAATCCTGCAAAGAATCTAGCTTCAGCATCCACTTTGAAGACGAACCCCAAACAGGAAGCAACGTCCTCCACTTCAACTCAACAAGAAACGTATGACAAGCGGGTGGATACTTTGTTCTTACGTTTTAATGCCATCTATGGCGCATTGTGGCTGTCAGCTTATAACAACGAAAGAGCCCTTGAAGCAGCCAAGCTGGAATGGTCTGACAGCATTAAAGAATTCGAAAGCCAGGTATTAACCTTTGCCGTAGAAAAAATTAAAAGAACGCAACAACGCCCTCCAGTGCTCCCCGTCTTTGTAGAGCTTTGCAGCAGTATTCAAAAAGCAATCAAGGCTAGAGAAGAAGCCCTACAAGCTAGACCTGAAAACTACAAAAGAACCGATCCACAAGTCGTTAAATCCCACATCAAAGAGATGATGACAAAACTAACCAGCCCTTCAGTTAAGGAGAAAAAATCATGCTGATCTTAGACCGTAAAATTGGTGAAGAAATCTACATCAATAAAGGCAAAATCAAAATCACCGTTCTTTATGAAAAAAATGGCCTGATAGGGATTGGCGTCCGAGCGCCTAACTACATCGATATTGATCGCAAAGAAGTCTTTATCCGCAAGTTCATTGAAAAGTTAGACCAAGAAAACAAGTCAAATCAAAGTTAGGGGTCATTATGTTGAGAACAACCATTATCGGCTTTTTAGCCCTAAGCAGCTTGCAACTCCAAGCTGCCAATATCACCCAGGTTGGGCGTTATGCCACGGTTAATAATCAACCATTGGCTGCACAAATCAACCCGCTTAAAACTGTTCAGCAGATTCATTTTCCAAGCTCTGTGCAGTCGATAGGTGAAGCGGTTGAGTATTGGCTCCGCTACTCAGGCTACCATCTTGCGCCTCAGGATAAACAAAGCGAAAGCCTTCAACAGATCCTCAAGCAACCCCTACCCCAGGTTGCCAGAAACCTTGGTCCTTTAACCTTAGCCGACGGGCTTAGAGTATTGGTTGGAAAATCCCTGTTCAGCCTCAAGCAGGATGACCTCTCAAGAGAAATCAATTTCAGTCTTAATGCAAGGAGAGCGCAATGAAGAAATTCCTGGATGCCAAATGGCTTGGCCTGGTTGCTTTAAACATTCTGTTGGTTGTGTTTGTGTGTGTTAAACACAAATCTTCATCCTCTAATAACAACCTAAATGGCCTGGAACAAAAACTGACAACCATTGAGTCGCAATTAAATAAACCTACCCAACAGCCTGATCTTTCCCCCATTACTGACCATATCAAACAGCTGGGGGACTTTATCCAGCAAATGCAAAACAAGGACGACCATCAATTAGGTGAATTGTTTTCAACTGAACAAGCCGCCATTAAAAGCCAACTCGATGGCATCCAGGAATTACTGAAGCATTTAGATAGCCAAAAGCAGCCAGTTAAAATGCTGCCTGCAAGCGCTCTTCCTTTTAAAGTTTTAAGCATAGACAGCATACAGGAAGTTTCAGTCGCTTCGGTTGCTTACGATTATAAAACTAAAGCCCTTGAGAAAGGAGATTCCTTGGCCGGATGGAAAATTCTGGATATCAATTTTGCCAAGCAAACCATCGAATTTGAGAATGTAGAGAAAGCCCATGTCCTGATTCACTTGACTCAACAAGAGGTGGGCAATGAATAGGCTGACCACCCTCACCTTAGGCCTATTACTAGGCCAGCAAGCCATGGCAGGATTATATATTCCAGGCCTGGTAAACCCGTCTATGCAAACGGCAGACAATGCCTTGGCTAAGGCAGGACTGACTGAACTTCAGGATGAAGTGATTAATAGTAAAGAATTTCAACTGAATGAAGCACAAAAACAAGAAGCTTTAGTTTGGGGGCTAAATGAATCAGAAGAAAAACGCTATCTGCAATTAATGCAAAGCAGGAGCGGTATTTATTATAAAGAACTGCGCATGACCCCTGTCGATATCCTTGGACTTAATGCCAGAAATGACTCTGAACGCAATCATTTTGCCGAACTGGCAGCCCAACAAGAAGCCCAGAAAGTGGCACAAAACATTGCCTGGAATAATGCCTTTTACAAGGCCTACAATCAGTTATTTAAAGATGTCCCTGTGGTTGGCGATTTTGATCCCTCGCCCTACTCCCCTTATGCCCACCATCCCATTGAACTTAAAGAAGGCGAGGTACTGTATTTCTTTATAAGCCCTGACGATCCAGTTACCACCATCCTCATGCAGCTGATTGATGCCATAAACCGCAAACCTAACACCCAATTAAACCTATTTTTTCTGGATATGAATAAAGCTGCAATCCAGCTATGGGCAAATCGGCATCAAATCCCAATCAGCCTGGTAAATAGCCATCAAATAACCCTAAATCCAGGCCAGCAACAATTTGAAGCATTAAAACTCGATAAAAAACAAACGCCCTTGCTGCTGTTATCCAATGGCAAGACTTCTCAGATTGTCGATTTGGGGAGATTTTGATGTTGCGAATTTTGCTCTTATTAATCGTTTCTTTCCATGCCCATTGCATGAATGTCATCCCCTTAACAGTGGCTCAATCTGATAATGCCATGAAGCTCAACTTATCAAGCCCAATCGGAGTTCCAGCCAAGAGCAAGGCTACTGTCGGTAAAGTAACCCGCAAAGATATCCCGAAAAACTTATTGAATATGAACCTATTTATCATAGGGGCGGACAGGCTTTCCTACCAATGGTTAGAAGCTCACCAAGAAGAATTAAAATCTATGCAAGCGTTGGGATTCATCACAAATGTCAACGATTTTCAAACCATAGTTGCATTACAGAACAAATTCAAATTACCTTTGCTGCCAGTCAATATTGATCCCCTGTTGGACTTTATAAAAGAGCACCATTACCCCTTGATCATTGCTGAGGGGGCTGTATGGCAGTAAAACAATATTCCCGGCAATTAACCCTGCAACTGTTCCTGGTTTTATTTCTGGGCTGGTTGGCTCTCATTCTATGGGCTATCAGCCAATGGCTGCTCTATGGCTATCCTGCTGCCCTCGATACTGTAACTGCCTTAGTAAATACCCAAAGAGAAGCGATTACACCGGTTTACCAAGGCTCACTACTTGCGGCTCTGCCTCTTGAAGCCAAACCAAGCTGGCTTCTAATCATCCCCTACTTGAATAAATTCACCCTCAATGAATTTGCAGCCGATCTTCTGGTAAAAATACAACAATTTATACAACTGGTTGTACTCGCCAGCCAATGCCTTTTGATCAAATTAATTATCCTATTCGCTGCCCTGCCTCTATTTGCATTAACCATGACGGCAGGCCTGGTTGACGGGCTTAATCAAAGAGCTATTCGCACCGCCTGTTTAGGCCGAGAGTCTTCTTATATTTTTCACCGCCTTAATCATTATTTGAAAAAACTGCTGGTTATCTTGCTGATGCTTTGGCTTGCGGTGCCAGTTAGCATTACACCGGCTTATGTCTTTGTTCCCATCAGCTTAGCTATGGGTTTAATGGTGGCAATGACCGCCAGCCGCTTTAAAAAGTATTTATAGGGAGAAACCATGAAACGATTGCTTTACTTAACCCTGATGATTCTAAGCCTCAACAGCTGGGCAAATAACCCAGATTTAAACGAAACCCTGGTACGCATCATTAACCAAATTAACGCCATCATGCCTTTACTGGATGAAGCACAAACCCAACTCACCCCTAACACCAGAATCCAATTGCAAATTGAGGGATTTGAAGATGCTCAAGGTCAGCATCATGCAGGGGTTAGGGAAGATTTATTAAATATCCGCAATGAGCTGATTGATTACATCAACCAGCCAATCATTGCTCCTCGCAAGATTAAACCCCTAGAAATGGACTTTGTGAGGAAACCCTAATGAGTAAAGACGAAATCGCCAGACTATTTGCCACCACCTTTAAACAGGCCAGCAACAACATCACGGCACAGGTCTTTTCCGGCAGTATCCGCTTTATCGCCATCGCTTTGGTGATATTAGCGGTGATGTGGTCTGTAAACCACATGATGGGCGATGAAGAAAAACAGCAGCATGGATATATGCTGCGCCTGGGTTCAAGGCTAGTCCGATTAGTGATTGGCTTGATGCTTTTTATTCTGATTTTATTCGTTAAGGAGACAACATGAAATCAATGCTTCGTTCAATTTATCTTGGTGCAGTCAACCTGCTTTATGCCCCAGTCTTGCTGGCTGATAACTGGTTCCCGAAAATTTCCGATGCCGACAACATCGGCGATGGTTCGAAAAACATGATGTCGGTGACTGGAAACTATGTCAAACAAGGCTTGGGCTTATTGCTGTTCATCACTGCTGTGGTGACCTTTATCAAGTTCATTACCACCGTGCAGCACGGCATAGAGGAGTCTAAAAAGAACGAAGGCTCCATGGTGGCCTTTGGGACTTTTGCGGTAATGGGTATCACCTATTTGGCCATCAGCATTGCTTCTGGTTATGTGGGCTACACCATGATTACCAAATTTAAAATATAGGAGGTGAAACGATGAGTCAGCCTTCTTCGCGCCATCTGTCGCATGACTTCCCAGCCTGGAAAGGCTTAAGTCTGAGGGAATTGTTTTGGATAGTCATCACTACAACACCAGTTACCGCCCTGTTATTTGTCCTTTTTGGACTTTTGATTGGGTTTTCGCTGGCCTCAGGCTGCATCGGTTTTGTGGTGGGGTTCATTCTCTCCATTACCATCTGGCCTAAAGTTGTTGCCCGCGTAAAAGCAGGTAAACCCTATGGTTATGTCATGAAGAAAACAATTCTATGGATGGTGCGATTAAGGTTCAAACAATCACCCTGGATTCATTATCAGGGTCGATGGCAAAAGAATAAATCTGTTGGAGAGCCTCATGTTTAACTACTGGAAGAAAATAGACAACCTGCATCACCACAATCGATTACTACTGGCTTTTATAGGCCTGTTGTCAGTGATAATGCTGGCCTTGATTATAACCTTAATGACCCTGCCCAAACGCTATGAATTCTGGCTAACCCCTAACATGACGGCTAATGGTGGACTCATGAAAGCCAGCGAAGTGCCTAATGAGTATGTTCAAGGATTTGTGAGTTCATTAATGCCTAGCCTTTATAGCTGGACAAATAAAGGCAAAGACGAATTCACCCAAAATATTAGAGCCTTTCATTATTACTTTACCCCGAGACACGAACAACTACTTCATCAAACCCTGGCAGCTTATAAAAATGCCCAGTTGTTTGATCGCACTCAAGTCGCAAGCCTTTATCGTTTCATGGAGCCTCAAGACATTCAAAAAATTGGTCCTGATACCTGGGAAGTGCAATTGGTTTTAAGGATCACCCAAAGGCTGAAGGACAACTCGGCGATGGTCATTGCCGACAAAGTGGTTAGTTTCCATTTGCGGGTAGTCAAAGTCAATTTATCCCGTCTACATAACCCCTTTCAATTAGCGCTCGATGGGTACACCCGCCCTGAGGAACGCTTACAAGATTTACTGGTCGACACGGAGGAACACCATGAAATACGTTAAATTTACCCTGCTTGCCTTTGGTCTTGCCTTAACGCAATTGAGCCATGCCTTGGCAAGTGAACATTTGGTTTGGGAAAAGGTTCCTCTTGCCATTGAGTTGCCCATTAATCAAGAGCGTTTAGTGCAATTTCCTCAGCCCATCAAAATCATAGATCAGCAATTAAATGCCAATCTGGAAGTTTTAAAGGTCAAAGACAGCCTTTATCTTAAGGCCAAGGAACCCTTTAAAGATTCGCGTTTAATAGCCCAGCTTCTGCCAGAAGGCGAGGTTATTATTTTAAATCTTAAGGCTGATGAGGCTGCCAAGAATACAACGCCTATCGAGATCTTGATTGATAATCCTAAATTATCTCCATCACAAAATATTAATCAGTATGAATACAACGCCATTCAACTCACTCGCTTTGCCATCCAGGCCTTGTATTCACCAGAAAGAGTGAGAGAAATTCCTGAGGGGATTTATCGCACACCTATGCAAACCAATAAAATCATTCCCTTATTTTATGAGGCCAGCGTTGAGGCTCGTCCTCTAGCCTCCTGGCGTGGGGGTAATCTTTACGTGACGGCAGTCGAGCTCAAAAATTTGCTGAATAAACCCCTGCAACTACATTTTTCCAAGATCATTGGGCAGTGGCAAACAGCAAGTTTTTTCCCCAAGAGCACCCTGCCTGAACGCAATCAGCATGAGAGCACCACCCTCTTTGTTGTCTCTGATAAGCCCTTTGTAGAAGCCCTTTCCGCCCATAGGAGGTACCAGCGATGAATAAAAACCATGGCATTAAAATCCTGGCTGGCTCTGTAGTCTTTGCTGTCATCATGATTCTGATGAACAGCCGTCATACTACTCCAGCCAATGATAATCCGACTAATCCCAATAACTTCGGCGAGGCTATCACCAGTCAGTTTAATGACAACATCAGAGATGTTTCCGCCCGATTAATAGAGACGGAAAAGAAGCTTGATCAAATCAATAAGGAAAATAAATCCCTGCAAAAACAATTAAAAAACCCTAAACCAGAAGCAAGCCATGTTTGGCAAGACGAAATACAAGCCCTTAAAGAGCAAATATCTTCACTGACAAACAATAAAACCGAAACCTATCCAATGGATGGCAGTCCTGTAGCCAAAGGAGGGCAAATTAAAGATCTGGATGCCCTGCTTGATAAAGCTTCGCTGAAAACCAATTTATTTATGGATAATGAATCCCCAACCAAAGAGGAAGAACCGACCAAAACCCCTTTCTATACCATTCCAGCAGGAAGCGATTTTAGTAAAGTAACTTTGCTCTCTGCTCTAATAGGTGAGGTGCCAGTTGAAGGTAAACTGATGCAACCCTTATTTCCTTTCTCGGCCATCGTCAGCCGTGGGGATTTAATGACTGCGAATGGCATGCAATTGCCCCCAGAAATTACCGGCATGAAAATCAGCGGTTATGCAATTGGAGTAGGTTCTTTTCTCGACAACATCAGCTGCGTCAGAGCTTACGTCACCTCAGCCTTATTTGTCTTCGAAGATGGACATTTCGTAACCGTTGGCCAGGAACAGATGAAAAGTTCTGCCGAATTAGTCAATAACGACAGCATCGGATATCTCACGACTCAATTTGGCAATCCCTGCATCAAAGGGCAATACATCACCAATGCCCCGAGAGTATTAAGCACTCTGATGGTTGCTGGCGGTATACAAGGTGCAGGCACTGCCCTTTCAAAATGGCAAATGAGCTACCAGGCTGAAGGTGGTACTGCTATCACCACACCGACTGGCGATATGGCTCATTATGCTGCCGGAGGTGCCATTAATGAAGGCAGTCAGAAAGTATCAGACTGGCTGGAAAAGCGGATTGAAGGAAGCTTTGACATGGTCTTTGTACCAGCCAGCCTTCGCGCTCCGTCTGGATTTATTCCTAACCACTTAAGTTTACATTTCAGTCAAACCATAGCCATTGATAAAGAACACCACGGGAGGGTATTAGATTATGGTTACCATCAACAAAAAAATTATGATAATTCTTTGCGCTAATTTGGCATTAAGCGCCTGCTCCACGGCGAGAATGTCTCAAAGCGCAATTCCTGAGCAAGGCTTAACGGTCAGCCAGCTTAATCAGCAAAGCCAACAAGAGCCTTTATATAAGCCTGTCTTTCATGAGGTGAAATTGGGGGAATCTGGAGAGGAGTTTAAATCGCTGCCAAATCCTGAAGTTCCAATTCATGTCTTTGCGCATGTGGCTCAACTGGGCGATGAACAATTGATTAAACCTGCCTATACCACACGTTTTTTTCTCTATAAACAAAACCAGTATGCCCTGGCCTCAGAATTGTATTAAGGAGAAGCGATGAAGTCATTAATCAACTGGTTGCTTGGGGAGTCGAATCCCCAGGCTATCACCGAACAAGACATCAAAAAGCGTTATGCAAATCCCCTGCCCTCTTTAGCCGACAGACTGGCTATTGTTGATTTTGACGAGCAAGAGCAGGTCTTTTTATTTGCCGACGGGAAAAGCATAGGTTCTGGTTTTGAATTAGGCGATATTCCTGCTGAAGCTGCTTCGCCTGAATACCTGGAAGCCGTCTTTCATAAAATACGTGATACCTTTGCTGCTGTTGTTCCCTTACATTCTACTGCTCCTTGGGTGATGCAAATGTATGTTCAGGATGAATACTGCCTAACCCCAGTTATCGAACATATAAAAAATTATGTCTCACCAGCCCTGATCGATACACCTTTAACTCAAGATTATTTAAAACGCCTGCAAGATCTCTATAACAAAATGACGCGGCCTGAGGGGCTTTTCATAGACCCCAAAACAGGCTCACCCTATCGAGGAAGAAGGCGCAGAACTCGGGTACTGTTTTACCGCAATCTCCATCAAACTAATCTAAGCCGAGAACAAGCCCTGCAAGAGCATCAGGAAGTCATTAGCCAAATAGAAAGTAAACTCCGCTCACCTGGACTAGAACTTAAAAGACTGAGCGGGCAGGATTATTACCAATGGTGGGTTCATTGGTTTAACCCTCAATCTGCGGATAAAATACTTGAGCAATATCCCTACCCCAATCCCATCCCTGCTGGTTTTAATCTGGCGCAAAATGTTTTCTTTTTTCCGCCAGAAAGCGATGAGCAAGGATTTGTCCTTGAAGGGATAAAACAAAAAATCCTGTATGTAGATGGTCTAAAAGAAGCGCCTCTAATTGGTTTGGTTTCGAGAGAAAGGCAGCAGGCCAATCCTAAGCACCGATATGCCCTTTTAGATACCTTACCTGAGGGCAGCATTTATACCATTCAGGTTGTATTTAGTCATGATGAAAGCCTCGATGCCCATTTGACCCGTTTGGAAAAAGGGATTGTTGGAACCAGCCTGAAACCGCAAGAAGTCAGAGATGACATTAAGACCGCCCGTAATGAACTAAGCGTGGGCAATCGGCTTTTCTGGGTCAATCAGGCTGTCATCTATCAGGCTAAAGATGAACAAGAATCACAAGTTATAGAAAAAAACCTGCATGCGATTTTCAATGATGCCAAAATGCCATTAATTCACTCCTCCTATGATATTCACCCTCTTAACTCCTGGCTCAATGCCCTGCCCTTTAATTTTGATCCTCACTATGCCCGTAAATACCTATGCTTTGACCGCCTGATGTATGCCACTGAACTCGCAGCTTTGCTTCCCGTTTATGGCCGTAACCAAGGTGCAAGGCATCTACCCTGCTTTCCCTTTTTTAATCGGCTGGGTGAACCTGTGTTCTTTGATTTACTGCACCATGACTTTATCAGCCAAAATTCACATTGTGCCTTGTTCGCCAACTCTGGTGGTGGCAAATCGGTTTTGACCGGGTGGATGATTCAATCATTATTGGCAATGAAAAATGCCCGAGTGGTGCTTTTTGAAATGGGTAATTCTTTTGATCGCATGCTCATTCATGCCAAAGCACATGGTAAAAAAACCAAACAGCTATTGTTGAGCAATAAGAAAGAAGAAGCCGTTCCCTTAAACCCATTTTGCGAGGCCTATAAGGCTATTCCTGAAATCACGGATAATCTAAGTACCGAGCAAGCAACCTCCATTGCTCAGAAAATAATGGCTTTAAAAGAAAACCTCAAAGAGCCAGCTAACTCAGAAGAATTTTCCTGTGGTGATGGTTCACGTTCCTTTCTAGCTGAGCTCGCCTTGGCTTTGCGCACCATGATTACTGAAGCCAATTCCCAGGAAGAAGAGCAATTTACCCTGGCGGATGAAACGCTATTAATTGAAGTCTTAATCGATGCCATCCTTACCTCGTTTAATAATGACATCCCGCAAATGCTGACGGAGCATGTGGTAGCCGCTTTTAAAAGACGGTTGGATAAGGAAGCAGTCCCACGCAAGAAAGACCGTATTCTTGATCTGCATGACCGATTAAATAGTTATGTCATTAACAGTGCCAAATCCCGCTTTTTCAATGTACCGACCGAACCCTTGGGTGACTTTGATATCTTTCATATCGATATTTCAGCCATTAAAGATGATACCGGAAAACTGGCTTTGGTTATGGTGTCCTTGCTTCCCAGAATTTTAGCCATGGCAGAGGCCACCCAAAACGATAACCGACCAACCTTCCTTTTTATTGATGAGTCCCATTTGCAATTTCAAATCCCTTCCGTGGTGACTGTGTGTTTGTTGGTTGCCAAGGTCGCAAGAAAACTCGGGCTTTGGCTGGTTGCGATTACTCAAAACGTCACTGACATGAACTCTGAGAAAGCTACCAAAATTTTATCCTTGATTGAAACCTGGATTTTATTAGGCCTTGATGAAAAGGAAATCTCTGATGTGAAACGGTTTAAATCCCTAACCCCTCAGCAAGAAACCCTAATCCGCGATATTGATTCACAAAAAGGATTGTATGCAGAAGCCGTTTTATTGGGCTCAAGGTATCAGGGCTTATTTAGAGTTATTCCACCTCGCTACCTGCTCGCCCTTTTGATGACGGAAAAATCAGAAAAAGCACAACGCCACGTTTTGGAGAAAGAATATGATGTCCTTGAAGCCGCTGAAATCATGGCTAAAAAGCTCGAACAACCTAAGGCTCAGTCTGATAACAGGGTTTACTTTTATGACTAATTTATCTTATGCCCTGGAAAGCACTAGCCCGCCAAACCCTACGAATAGCTTTACGATTGCAGCCCGAGTTCTCGAAAAATTATTTCACAACAGCCATTACAAAGTCATTGGTTCCTGCACCTGGGCGGTTGGTCACTTACCGCCAAAACTGGTTATCACCCCTGCTGTTGAACAGTTCTTGCCTGATTTGATTATTACCGTTAGTAATAAGCCAGAGGAAAACCCCTGGTTAGAAGCTCGGGCAATTTATGAGAACTCGGCTTCAAGGACGGTTTACCAACAAGCCTATAAAGCAGCGACAGGATCTGAGCTTGGCTTCGGCAATGACAGCGGTCAAACAACAGATCAGCATATGAATGATGATCGCGCCCGTATCGTTGATGTGATTGGAAGCCCTGCTGGACTCTATCGTATCCCATACTTATCGCATAAACCTGAAACGGGGTTTGGCCGGCCTTATTATCTAGCTGAGGCTGATGCAGTAATGGATAGGACTGAGGCTGCGGAAGTTCTTTATATGGGAACCCATCCTTATCTTTTGGTCACACCAATTGGCACCACATTTCAACATTGGGGCTTTGAAATCCCAAGACTGATGCGAGTGACTCAACCTTATAATTATCGCGCCTCTGTTGTTGCTGCCATGCATGCAGCCGATATTGTTACCAACAAAAACCCTTTGCATGTGACTAAATCTACCACCAATTCTTGCGGTAAAAATTGTGTGGTGGCCAATGCCATTTATGACCCCAAAAATCAAAAAGTGATCTGGCAGGAAGTATACCCCCTCAACCGCACGATCCATCCTGGCGATCCCGGTGATTACGGTTTGGATGATGAAAAAGCTGGCAATGGTAATTATGTCTTTGTCTTGTGGCGTAAATACCGTGGCTGCATTCAGCACCGCGGTAAGCTGATTCACTATTTATCATTTCCCAAAGTTGGACACCCTCAAAAACGATAGGACGATGCTATGAAAAAAATATTACTAATACCCTTACTCATTCCAAGCTTAACCTTTGCCGGAAGCTTCATGCCCACTCAGTCGGATTACTATTATGAATTGGGAGGAACTTCAAATTTATTCGTCCCTCCAGTCAATAAAGATCAGACCTTGAGAATCGGGGCAGATGTCGATGGCCGTCTGGGTTTTTCCTGTAGCGGATTTAATCCTGCTGTGTCCATAACCAATACATTTCAGGATTTAAAAAAATCGGCGATCAATATCCCCGGCGGTGTTATTGATAACTTAAAAGGTTCTGTTGCAGGGTTTCCACTTTATAAACTCCAGCAATCCATGCCTGGGCTTTATAATGTTTTGCAAAACGCGGCATCAAGCGCCCAGAATGAGTTTTCCCTGAAAGTTAAAGATTGCCAGGAGGTCAAACAATCCCTGGAACAAAATCAATCACCCATGGAAGGCATGCTCTCCGTCTCAGACAGTCAAGGCTGGTTGGAAGCCTACAAGCGGGCTAAGAAGGAAAATGTTGATGTCACTGAAACGGCCAAGAGTATTGCCCAGAAACGCGATGATTACGGCTTACCCTGGATTGGCAGTGAAAAAGGCAATGCTGGCGGTAAGTTTCAAAGGCCTATCAAGGTAATCAATGATGTGGTCATTGCTGGCTACAACATTCTGTTAGAGAGAAAACCTTTAGATTCTATAGAAAAACCAAGTACCCAGATCCCCATGACACAAAGCTGGCCAACGCCTACCGATGCAGCGAATTGGGCAGTGAAAGTTCTTGGCGATATTCAGGTCAGCAGCAGTGAGAACAAGCAAAATCATGATGCTAAAGCAGGAATAGGTTTGTCGACCTTATTACAAAGCTGTGCGAACGCCAATACCTGTAGTCAGAACATAGCCAAGGCTTTATGGAATTTGGTCAATGGTACCTGGACTCTGACCGAAGAGAATCTTAGAAAAGTCAGTGCATCTAATTTACTGATCACCGATGAAGTGATTATCACCATTCAGCATCTACCCCGTGAAGAACAGATGCTTACCGTCTCAAAACTGGCTGAGGAAATCGCAGTGCAAAACATGCTGGATAAGGCCATGATGATGCGCCGTATCTTACAGGCAGGATTACAAGTTCAAGAGGTACAGAATTTAAAGCCTGCAATGAATATGGTCTTATTTGCCCTGAAAAAGCTGGATGATGACATTCACTCCTTGTCCTTTGAAAACGATGTCCGTAAAAAAATGATGACCGAAACCCTGGGAACCATCATGGATATACGCCATCAAGCCCAAAGCCAAAATATACCAGGCCAGGATCACGAACAGCCTGCCGTTAAAAACGGCGCAATCTACGTTAAAGAAAATAAAGGGGCATAATCATGATTGTCTTTAATCCTTTATCCCTCTACACCACCTATCTAGGTTGGCAACAGTACGAGGTTCTATTCAACGCCCTGTGGCAAACAGGGCTGTTGTACCTTGGCTTTTTGGCCATTGGTTGTCGCTTTCTTAAGAACGTGCTCAATCCAGCTAGCGCGTTCTATGCAGTTGAACATGCTTTAAATAATTTCCTGTATGAATTGGCAATCACTTTCCTGATATGCAGTTTTTTTGTCTACCCCTGTGTACCACTGGAAACCAAAGCCCTGCAATTTAAACCCCTATGTGGATTGAAGAATCCAACCACAGCCGTGATTGGCGACAGTGGAACAACCTATGATGAGGCCTTTGCAGATCTGCTAACTAACCAGGTCAAAATTCCTATAGGCTTTTCCATCATCCAGAACTTTATGTCGAGCTTTACTTACAGTCTCATGAAGGTAACGGGTTGTACCGACAGTCTCCAATCCATTCAAGGCGATTTGATATCAACCTATCTGCCACAGAATATACGCAAACAAGCCTTGGATTTTCATAGGCAATGTTTTATTGAAGCGAGAACCCAATTCAACAGTGAAAAGCATGAAGCCAGTGAATTAGATCCCATGCTAAAACGCTATGGCGGTGAAGATGATCTAAACTGGATGGGTTCTAAAATTCTGCAAAAAATGTATTACAGCAAACTCCATGCACGCCAACCTGTGCCAGGATTTACTTTTAATCAAGCCCCTAACCGCAATCTTGAAAAAGCAGCCAACCGTGGCGATATACCACCAGAACAATTACCTGAAGACGGCTACCCTAGCTGTCAACAATGGTGGCTTAAAATCAAATCTGATCTGGTTGATGTGTCTAACCAAGCCAGTGTTTTTAACAAACACTTAAATTACTACGCCATGCTGGATAGAGTTAGGCAGTATAAAGCGAAACATCCCAAAGCCTGGAAAGCAGAGATCAGCGCAGAAGATTTTATAGCCAAGATGCTCCTGCAAGAAAGCAAAGACATGCAGGCAAGCTCAGTACAAAACCTGATGGACAATAACAATGGCAAAGTTGCATCTGCAATTACCCATAGTTTGGTCAATGTCGGGCAATGGACAAAATCCTGGACATCTACCCCATTGAAACGAGAAGCCATCATGCAAACTCTGCCCGTCATGCAGGCGTTTTTCATGTTCTTTCTGATCATTCTCACCCCAATGGTTCTGTCATTAAGTTGCTACAGCCCCAGGGCATTAGGCAGTTTGTGCGCCTTATTTGTCATGGCTATTTTTCTTCAGTACCTGTGGCATTTAGTCGGGTTTCTTGAACGATCAGTCCTTGATCCTTTAGGGGAAAATGAAGCAATTTCTGCTATGAAGAATATGGCTGTGATGTTTTACTTTGTTGCACCGGTATTATTGCTAAGGTTATCAAGTCATTTTGGCGGTGATGCTGGGGCGGGTCTTATGGATTTAGTCAGTGGTTCTGAACGTCATAGCGATAACGTAAGCCAATCAGGTATGCAAGTCGCCCAAGCCGGCGCTAAAGTAATTTCAGGAGGTCTTCGATGAAGACCTTATTTAGACTCAAGGGATTCATTGTATTCACGAATACTAATCAAACCCTTATCAAATTTTTCTTGAGCCTCATAAACAGTCAAGTAGCGTTTAGCAGGTTTATTCTCTGCCACGCCGACAATAGCATCAAGAACGACCGCCAACAACCGAAATACCTTTCTCATTTGGAGCTATCCCTATGATTAAACATTACATCCGTTCATCCATTATAGTATTAATTCAAACCGTTTTACCAATCATTGCCTTATTAGCGATTGCTCCTTGGCTCATTAATAGCAATCTGCTTACTCGCTGGCAAAGCACTTTCACTACTATCCAACCCTGGTTTATTGGCCTTCATGGTGTGCTGTATTTAGCCCTTGCCCTATTATGGCCAAGACTAATTTCACGCCTACAGAAACAACACCAGCTGACCACAGAGCAGCTGAATACTGCCTTAAAAGCGCGTTGGTATTTGCTGGCTATTTTTGTATTTATTGATGCTTTGATGATTGGGAGCCGATTATGAGCAATTACCCCATTAATAACCTATTAAGAGAACCAACAGAAGCCTGGTCAGCCATTACATGTTTGTCTCTCGCCATGCTGGCATATACCCAACCGCATTTATTTTTACTAACCCAAACCATGGGATTATATGCTGCACTCGCATTATTGATCCCTGGAATTTATCGAGCCTGGCAGGCAATTAAAGTAAAGCGCTATCACAGAAGATTATTAGCAATGCCCACCTATGCCCTATCAACCACAGAAATACCCTTATCAAAAAACTGGTTGTTCCTGGGCAAGGGCTTTCGCTGGCGACCAAGCCACACTCAAAAGCTGCATCAAATTAAACAAGTCAAAAATGAAAAGTTCATGCAAAGAAACTATTGCTACCAGTTTGCCAGAAGATTTTGCCAAAAACATGAACACACGAAATTAGCCAAATGGCTTAATACCAATTCAAAACTAAACCCATTTAGACCTGATCCGCCTGTTGGTGGCAGTCCATTCTTGCATGGCGTGGGTGAAGAAGATAAACCTGTATACATACCTCAAGATGTACGTGTAGGCCACACCTTCGTTGTTGGTACAACCAGAGTAGGAAAAACACGTTTGGCCAGCATTCTAATTAACCAAGACATCCGTAATGGTGATGCTGTTATCGTTGTAGATCCCAAAGGAGATCAAGACCTGGTTAGAGACATGATGGCAGCCTGTAAGGTTTCAGGCCGGACA
This sequence comes from Legionella massiliensis, assembly GCF_000756815.1. Classification (GTDB taxonomy): domain Bacteria; phylum Pseudomonadota; class Gammaproteobacteria; order Legionellales; family Legionellaceae; genus Tatlockia; species Tatlockia massiliensis. The sequence continues at coordinate 1,093,427 of NZ_CCVW01000001.1, read as the reverse complement.
GAAGATTTCAAAATCGTACACTTAGGATTTCCAGAGCAATCGGCACAATACAACCCTTTAAAGAATTTCGACCAAATCAGCGAAGTTGCAACAAGGATCACCGATGCAATCTCCGCAGAAGGTGAAGGAAAACAGTTCGCAGCCTTCGCCTGGAAATACGTAAATATCGTTGCTATATGCCTAGAAGAAATGGGACAACCCATTACCTACCAAACAATTGCTTTCTATATCAGCCGATTAGAACAATTATTAATGTCCTATGCTGATAAAATTCTTCCTAACCACTACCCAAACTACCATCAAGAGATAGATGAAATCATCGAGGAACATGATAGTAAAATAGGCAAAAATAATAAGACAAAATCCCCAATGGAACGCCACCAGGCAGTCGTGCAATATGTCAAAGACCACATCAACAAAACCATCAAAAACAACAATGCAGAAGCCCTACACGACCAAATCTTAATAGACCTATACGATGCAGCCATTATGGATAAGCACTATTACGACAAAATCACGGCCAGTGTTGGTCCTGTACTTTCTGAAATCAATAAAAGCAATGCCTCAAAAATCTTATCGTCAAAAGCTCAACCTGGTGAAATTGAACTGATGGATGTAATTAAAAATAAGAAAGTGCTTTATATCGGCTTAGATAGCCTAACCAATCCCAATATTGCCCAAGCAGTAGGAAAAGCCTTTTTGTCTGATCTGGTGTCTACAGCTGGTAAGATCTATAAAGAACCCAACGCACGATACACTTTAAATCTGCATTGCGATGAGTTGTCAGAGATTATCCAAGATTCATTTGTAAAGATTCTTAATAAGGCAGGTGGTGCTGGATTTCAGGTCACCGCTTATGCTCAGACTATCCAGGATATGGAAGTTGCACTAGGTTCCAGGGCTAAAGCTGAGGTATCTGAAGGGAATTTTAATACCCTGATTATGCTGCGCGTAAAAAATGAGGAAACAGCTAATTTACTGGTTAAAGTGCTGCCTCAAGTTGGCGTTGTTGGACATACCCAGGTCTCTATGGTGAATGATACGCCGCATGGGGACGATGGGGTTTATTTTAATACAACCAATGAGGATCGGGTTCAGACTTCTTCTGTGCCTATGATTGGGGTGGATGACATAATTTCCTTACCAAAGGGACAGGCTTTCATAATAGTAAATGGCGGAGAAATTTATAAGATCCGTATCCCCATTCCACTGAATACAAAATTAATTAGACAAACATGAGTATTACCAATAGAGTGGCCTGTAATTAGAAGTAGTGATATGAATATCACTTTTGTTTCCATTACATTTATCACATAACATTTGGAGGTTTGTTGGGTCATTCACACCTTTTAAAGCTATAGGCACTATATGATCAATAGCAGGTTTATTTTTTGTGTGTAATAAATGACTTAAGTCTTTTTGGCATAAGGCACAAAGCCCCTTTTCACGACAATATAAAGCCCGCACTAACCATTTAGGCCAAGATTTGCATCTTGTAACTCTTTCATCCAATTCACCAGCAATTAAAATATTGAATTCTTTCATCAGGTTTCGATCATCAAATAATAAATTAAAAACTTCGACTTTTAAAATCGGCGATAATTTGTCTTCTAATATTCCTCGCAAATATTCATAGCCATACGTGAAATAATCTCCGGGATGCTTTTTCAAATACTGTTTAATAGTCAAATATTTTATTTGATATTCTTCGAAAAGATTTATCACCTCATTGTCCTCAAAAATCTCAATATCATCTATGCTGTGAACATCAAAATATGGGTTAAAATAAACAACGCTAAAATAATCATTAATATGATATTCAATAACATCATGTAAAATTGTATTCTTTTGCGGCTTCGTAATTTGTTTTTCAAGATCAGATGCTAAATCTATTATGCAATCCAAATTCTGATTTATTATTTGCTCTTGTATATCATGAGCAAATTTAAATACTGCCCCATATTTAAAATCATGATATTTTTCCTCTATCATTAGGTAATACTCCTGTTTTTCTTTCAATTATAGACACTTCTATAATACCTATAAAACGACAAGCTTAAATTTTACAATTCTGCGTCACTGCAAATTTCCCAGCAGTGACGCAGAAAAATCACCTTGATTTTACCGCGTAAAATCAACACATTTCAGCATTTTGTCCGATCCCGCCAATCGGGATTGGACAAAATTCTTTCCAAAATCCCTTGCGAAGCAAGCACCGCTTTGCTAATTTGGAATCAAGCATGACTGAAGAGCTGGTGAAACTCCGGCGAAACGTTAACCGACGTCTTATGCTAAGCCACTTCATTCCCTAACCCCGTGGCTGGACGTTCAGTAGGGAAAACCATCTAGGAATCTCTGTCATCCGACAGGGCAACTCTCTCGGGAGTTTAAGTCAATTTATTTCAATTTGACCATGGACTTGTATGACAAGAGCCATTGTCTTGTCGTTTTTATTAATCATCAAAAAAAGGAGGAAATAAGCACTAAAAAACTGTTGTAAATCGGCGATATCGTTTGCCTTATAACGATTGATTTGTCCCCCACTTCGAGCTTAATGGCTTAGGCCAGGTTTCATCTTTGAGTGAGCCGCTCGTTCAACACTAAACCAAAGACAGGGCAAATAAATTTTTATCGGATGGGATGATGAGAAAATACAGCTTAAGACAAACTACCAATCAATATTTAAAGTTAGGCAATCAAGGCAGCTACAAAATCAAAAAACAAAGGGCATACGTCATTCGTAAAATGATCGATGATCTATATACCCTTGGTGATGTGCCATCTTCCTGGAAAAATATCCAAGCACACCATATCCACCAATTGGTAGCTCATTGGAAAAAGAGTAAAATTCGTGCAAGCACTATTATGAATCACATGACTATTGTCAGGCATTATCTAACCAGCATAGATTGCCTCATTCCCAATATCGACAATAAATCCCTGCAACTCAGCAAAGTTACCAAGAAACGCAAAAGAAAACTCAAAATCCAGCACGACCACTGGCAATTATGGGACAATCCCATACCACGCCTCATCATGGCATTACAAACAGAATTTGGCCTGACCTTTCAAGAAGCGATTTATATAAAACCTGAAATTAACATCCAAGAGGACGGCATCTGGATAACCAGAAATATCGCGTTCAATTCTCTAGACCGAACAATCCCTATCAGATTTGAAGTGCAAAAAGCCATCCTGGATGAAATCAAAAAGCTGACTGAGGGTAAATCCATTGCTGAATTTAACGATTACGAAGACACTAAAGTCGCCTGGCGTAAGGCGTTAAAAAAACATGCTCTACCAATTAACAAAGCCTACCGCTATCTCTATGCAAAACAAATGGCTCCGTATCTTTTACCCCTATTGGGAAAATATGAAGCCTATTGGGTTATACGCGGCGAAATGGGCATCAAATCCCGGGATTCTTTATGGAGGTATCTCAATGAGTAAGTCCAAACTTAAAAATGCCCAGTACTCAATCAATGAATGTATTAAGAAAATCCAAAACTACTCCCACGCCAGCCGGGCAGATATGAAACACATGCTGAATCGCTGCGTCAAAGATTTACATGAACTAGGCTACATGGTCACACACATTAAAGGATTAAAGCCGAAACACATCCATATCCTGGTTGAACATTGGAAAGCCCAGAATAAAAACCCTGCAACAATTAAAAATTACATGGCTAAACTGCGAAAAGTAGCCTCTGTACTAGACAAGCCAGAGCTGGTAAAGCAAGGCAACGACAGCTACCAAATCAACAAACGTAATTATATTCCTCTGTACAATAAAGCAATCAACAACGTCGATTTCTCCAAATGCCCAGACCCGATGATCCGTTTATCTCTGGAAGCTCAATCCCTATTTGGCCTTCGCCGTGAAGAATCCATGAAAATCGTACTCAGTGATGCCTGGCAAGGAAATAAACTGGCTATTAAGCCCAGCTGGACAAAAGGGGGAATTGGCCGCGATATTAAACTCACCAATGAACAACAACGGCAATGGCTACTCAATGCAATAAAACAGGTTCCTCCCGGACAATCCCTCATTCCTAAAGAAAGGACTTATAAAAATCATTTGGCACACTATCATGAAGTAATAGAAAAAATGGGCTTAAGCAAATGCCATGGGCTTCGCCACGCCTATGCTCAGAGAAGATATCAGGAAATAACTAAATCCTATGACAAAGCTGGTAAAGGGCTTATATGTCCGATACAAGGGGGTAGAGTTTACAAAGAACTTAATCCCCTTGAAAAATATTGGGATAGAACCGCTAGAGAACTGATTAGCCAAGAACTTGGGCATTCCAGACTGAGTATAACGAAGATCTACTTGGGCTGACAATCTATGCTTTTTAAAGTCGTCGATACCCATTTGAACTCTGATAAAATATAAATTGTAATTCAAACACCCTGAATAGTTTTCAAGATAAAATTTACCCTGTCCGAAACAGTTGTTAAAGGAATATCAACCAATTGATATCCTAATTCTGAATACGCTTGTCTTAAATCATTTTCAAATACCTGAGCCGCTTCAAAAGAGATCTGTCGCTCCTCGTCATTGATATAAATCCGTTCCCATGCTGGAGCAAAAAACACTGTTGAATTATATTGATTTATACGACTGGCCTTTAGCTCAGAACCAATATCTAAACCAAAACACTTACTATAAGCAATAAGGTCAGGAAGACCTCTGTCAAAAAAAACCAAATCATATTTAGGGGCGTTCTCATAGTCATAAAGCATTCGTGATAACATCAACTCTTTAAACAAAAAGGGATTTTTGTCATAAACGCCCTCTCCATCAATGAGCCTTTGTTGCGCTAAAACTCGTCTGGCAGGCTCATCAATAACAGGGAAACCCCGCTTTGCTAATTCAGCTAACATAGATGTTTTTCCGCTGCCTGGTGCTCCAGTTAATATGTAAAATTGGTTCATCAATTCCTTAGCCCTATTAAAATAAAATATTGTTTTAACCATGATATAATATCTGGCTAAATAATTTAGCCAATGAGAATGACATGATTGTACTTCGCGAACCATCTCCCCAAGATGAAACAGCTTTTATTTCAGCAATGAAAAAAAGCCGCGATTTTCATTTTCCTTTTATAACAGCCCCAACAACCGCCGAAGAATTTCGACTTTACTTGAATAAGGGCGATCAAGAAAGTGAACAATACTATTTTGCCTGGAATGATGACCAGCAGATTATCGGTGTTTTTAATATTAGCGGTATCATGCGAGGCGTATTTAAAAGTGCTTATTTGGGGTATTACGCCACTGCGGAGTCTGCTGGAAAAGGATTAATGAGTGAAGCACTTAAATTGGTTCTTAAAGAAATATTCACAACCCTTGATCTTCATCGAATTGAGGCCAACATTCAACCAACAAATACTGCATCAATACAACTTGCAAAGAAGAACGGGTTTATCAAAGAAGGATTTTCACCCCGATATTTGAAAATCAATGGCATCTGGCAAGATCATTTTCGTTTTGCCCTAACCTTTGAAGATTGGTTAACAAACCAGTAACTGGAGTTAAATAACATGCACATTATCAAAACCTCCCGGTTAATCTTACGACCCTGGCATGAACAAGATAGCAAACCATTTTTTCAAATAAACCAGGATGAAAAGGTACTGGAGTTTTTGCCCGGTAGCATGTCCGAGGAGCAAATAAATGAATTCATGCGGCATCAAAATGCACAGTTAGAAACCCGTCATTACATGTTATGGGCAGTTGAATTACAAAACACGGGCGAACTAATAGGTTTTATAGGTCTTAATTATTTTGATAAACCTGCCCATTTTTCACCTGCCGTTGAAATTGGTTGGCGTTTAGGCTCGCAACACTGGGGATATGGATATGCAACAGAGGGTGCTTTGGCTTCCTTAGATTATGGCTTTAATCAACTGAAGCTCAACGAAATAGTTGCATTCACAGTACCAGACAATCTACGCTCAAGAAAAGTTATGGAAAAAATTGGTATGGCGCATGATATAAATGGCTCTTTCGCCCATCCCAAACTGCCACTGAATCACCGACTATCGAATCACGTCCTCTATCGTATTAAAAGAGAACAATAGTTTCATTTGCGTTCATTTAATATCAACAAGAAAAAACTCTTGATTTACAATCCTGGCTTGATAATCTGAAAGCAACACAACTGATGAGTCAGTGTAATTCTGACGAAACCACCAGGTCTTGTGATATGCCATCTTGTTCCCCTAATTCCATGGCAAAGCGTTTAGCAGGGAAAACCCATCAAGAGATGTTTTACGGCTTTACGCCCGAGGAGTGCTTCAAGCACATCATCATTAATAACCAGGTAAATCAACCGATGTTTCGGTGATCTTTTTTGCATAACCCAATTGGGATGAACAGTCCTTTTTGGGGCTAATCCTCCCTACCCCAAGGAGCCACCATGCAACAACAGGAACCAGTACAACTTGAGATTGAACATTTGCTCTTTGAGCTGAATTGTTGTGTGAATGATTTAAGCCGACACCGGCTTCAAATTAGCACCCATGACATCCAGCAAGCAGAGCTAAGTTTAAACAAATTGGAATCTCTAATTTCCTTTGTCAAACAGTTCGATACTCAGCGAATCGCTTGTTAATTGAAGTAATTAAAGCCTTATCCGCATAACAGAAAACCATCTGCCTATGCGGGTGTTTTTATGTTATGACCCCCCACATCAACAATAACAGGAGAATAAAATGACCGCATCTTTAAATCGCGTTCAATTAATAGGTAATCTCGGTGCTGATCCTAAAAGCATCGCCGGAAAAGACGGACAATCTTTTGTCACTGCTACTTTGGCTACTAATGAGTCATTCAAACAGAATGATGAATGGCAAACCAGAGTGGAATGGCATCAGCTGGTGCTTTTTGGCAAGCTGACGAAGATCGCTGAATATTTAAAGAAAGGTTCGCAAGTCTACCTCGAAGGTAAATTGCGTTCCAATCAATGGACTGACAATGAGGGCAAAACGCGCCAAGCCTTAAGCATTGTTGTTAGCCACATTCAGCTTCTCAACTCATCAAAATCAGCTGACGAATCCAGTAACAAAACCGCAGAAGAACACATGGCTCAGATGCGTGAAATATTGCAACCGGATTCAGAAGAAATTCCGTATTAGTCAAACCCAATCATGGGAGCAAGCTCCCGTGTGGGATTGCTCCATTCACATAAGGAGATAATCCCATGGACACCCCTTCAATTTATGTCGCCTGCTTAGCCTCTTACAACAACGCCATCCTGCATGGTGTATGGATAGATGCTACTCAAAGCGAAGATAACATCATGAAAGAAATCTGGGAAATGCTAGATAACAGCCCAGAACCCAAGGCTGAGGAATACGCCATACATGATTACGAGGGATTCGGCAGCATAAAAATCCATGAATATGAAGGAATAAGCAACATTGTGGAGTATGCCTCATTTATTCAAGAACATGGGGAACTAGGCTTAGCCCTTCTCTGTGATTATTCAGTGGATGATGCACAAACCATGTTGGAGGATCATTACCAGGGTTGCTATGATTCAGAGGTTGATTTTGCCAGGCAATTATTTGATGACTGTTATGCCCATCAAATGCCGGATAGTTTGATCTGCTATTTTGATTTTGAGGCTTTTGCCCGGGATCTTTTTATCAATGATTATTGTTCGGTTGAGCATAATGGACAGACTCATGTTTTTTCAAACTATTAAGCCCTCTTTGAGGGCTTACACAGCAACACCCACATACAACAAAAAAGATAAAAATTAAGGTAGTGTAGTCATTTATTGATTGAATTAAGATGTAATTTATCCGACAATCATTTTTCATAAAAATAACCAATAAAAATTGGAACAGATTAATAAATAATAGGTGAGTGAATGTCAGTTAGGAATGGAAACTATTGTGCCTTCTATGTCGCTGAGCCTTTTAGTACCAGCTCATTAGGAGCGCATGCAACAAAAGACTTCTATTACTACAATCTCATAAGATTATGGAAGGGCTCAGACGCTACTTTCCCTTTCATTGACTCACATGACAAGACATACAATGTCCGCGACGGTAGTAGTTGGGAACTAACATTGAAGCCACGGTTAAGAGAACGGCTTCGAGTATCAAAGAACATTATTTTATTTCTCAGTTCAACAACGACCAACTCTAATGCACTTAGAGAAGAAATCGACTATGGGATAAACGATCAAAAACTACCGGTGATTGTTGTTTATCCTGATTACAATTCCAAAGCAAGCCTATTGACTAATGGTTATCTTAAACAAGACGTAAAAAATTTATGGGACAAATTACCTATATTTAAGAACTCAATAAAAAATGTTCCCACACTCCATATTCCCATGGACAAAGAAGTAATTCGCCAAGCTCTAACAAATCAGGGCTTCATGTTTTCTACCCAAAAAGAAGCGGACATCTACATCTATAAAACTTAAGTCGGAAGGCCTAGAAATAAAAATGACAAAGGTTAAAATCACTGATACACGTGTATTAAGAAAATTTTTAGAAAAGATATCTGTTATATCTATGGTCATTACAACAATTGTTATTTTTGTTGATATACCTACCGAATGCCGCATTAAATATGGTATAGCATTTTTGATATTGTTACCTATCCTTTACATTGCTATTTGGTATCGAGCCAACAGCCTTCAAGATATAAACTTAAACATCGAAGGGAGTGCCGTAAATATCAAAGTTGGAGATATTTTTCATCAACAAGGATTCAAAGTAATTGCGTTCAATGAATATTTTGATACGTTGGTTGATGATAAAGTGATTGCGCAAAAGTCACTTAATGGCATTTTTATCAACAAACATCTGAACAGCAGCCCCATAGAACTCGATGAATATATTCAAACTTATGAATTTGACGAAAACGAGATTTTAGCAACCAATGTACCCAGAAAATCTGGAAAAACCACTCAGTATCATATTGGAACAATATGTGTATATGAAGATTACCTTCTAACAGCATTCTCAAAATTTGATAGTAACAACAAAGCAAACCTAACTATGCCTGAGTATTTAGAATTTCTGATTACCTTCTGGGACAAAGTTAATAGAGTTTATGCCCAACAAAATGTATCAACTACAATTTTTGGCTCGGGCATAACCCGAATCAAAGGGCACAAGAATATTAGTGATGAAGATCTTTTAAAAATCATGCTCTGGACATTTCGAATCAGCGAGATGAGATTTAAATATCCAGCAAAACTAACCATTATCATTCATAAGGATAAGATTAATCAGATCAATCTCTTTGACATTAAATCAGCTAGAAATGGAATGTAATATTTATGCTCAATATACTAAAACCAACTTTCAATTCAGTATAACTTGGATTAAAATCCCCCTTCGGGAGATCGTCGTATTTGAGTACGACATCGTACGACACAGTACGCCATTTGTAGGAAAAACCCGCGGCAAAATTTATAATAAAATCAAGTGGTTAAAATTGTTAAGCATGACTCATAATCCGTTGGTCCTAGGTTCAAGTCCTAGTGGGCCCACCAACAAAGTCCTTTAAATTCAATAACATACAACTGATTATCTTAAAGCCCTAAAACCCATTGTGGGGATTTTGTGGGGCACAAACAACACAATCTCATAAACTTACGACCTTATGGTTTTGTGTAACTACCTTTTCTTTCCTATTATTTGGATTGCGGAGCAAAGTGAGTACCACACCACTTTTCTGTTTTTCGCAAACCTTATTCCCAGCTTCATACAGATTTTGCAGTTCCGCTGATGAATAGTGCGTCGTAATACGACCTGAGCGGTGACCTAACAGATCTTGCCGATCTTCAAAACTCACCCCAACAGAACGCAATCGCCTGCCAAAGGTATGTTTTAAATCATGTACTCGCACAAATTCCAAACCAGCTTCCTTACGAGCCTCTTTCCAGCCTGTATTATTTAGGCTCATCCCCATTTCCGGGGGCACGAATCAAGAACACAAAACTTTAACCCTTAACCTATAGTTTTCAAAATTTCTAAATCCGTAAGCACGCCGTTGAATTAGCTTCATCTTTCGATGGAAGCCTTCCGTAATGCCGTTGTTTTTAGTAAACCGCCACATTCTAACCACTTCTTCACGCCATTGGTATAATGTTCTACCCAGAGTTTTAAGAGGCTCAAAAGGGCTTTCTTTCAGACTGGAAACCAGTTTCAGAAAGAGAGGTATTAAACGCGAACACTGCTTTGCGGTGCGATGTTTTCGCATGAGTAGCCGATGTAATCGCTGTTTAAAATAATAGATAGCAGCAATGATAGGCTGTTGCTGCAAATAACGTTCTCTTTTATTTAATCGTTTTAGGTTGAGATTACTCGGATTGGTTCTCAGTGCGGCCAGAAGACCTCGCTGATATTTCATGTCTGGGTCAATTTGATGATAAGTCTGAAGGCTCATCTGGTTCAATAAACGAATCACATGAAAGCGGTCAGCGACTATCATGGCGTTGGGAAAGTAGCGCCTGATTAATTTGCGGTAACTTGAGCTTAAATCAATACAAACCACCTGTACCTTTTCTTTTCCCTCTAAGGTCGCTAAATAACTCTCCAAATCCTTTTCTGAACGCCCTTCAACCACATCAAATATTTTATGTTTCGCTAAATCACAAAACGTGGTGGCATAGCCCACTTTCCTATTAAATGAATGTTCATCAAGCCCTAGTATTCTCGGACAAGAGCGGGTAGCAATCTTCTTGGAGCGAAGTTCATAACCATAATGATACCAACGTTCGACTGTCGATTTTCCAAGCTTTAAATCGCGTGACAAGTCCTTTTGACTTACCCCTTTGCTGTGATAATGAAATACTTGTTTGCGTAAGCTCTCGGTCGCCCTTTGGTGTTTACCTATTCCAGGAAAGCGCTGATTAAAATAACGGCCACAATCACCACAATAATATTTATGAGCCTTAATGCATAAATAGCTACGACCCAAGCCAATCGACTCATGACGGACACGTCTTATAAAACTATCCTTTATACGTAATTTTTTATTGCCACAATGAATGCAACGAACAACACAACGATAACTTACTTCGATATAAACAGGGCTCTCACCACTCACCTTTTTAATAGAATATCCCGGTAAATTTAGGATACAATCTTTCTTGGGCATTTTAATCTTCCTTTTGACCGTAAAATCAAAGAGTTAGTCTATACTAACTTGATTAAAGTGCCCCTTCTTTTGGGGTTGAGCCAAACATAGCCTCTGAGTAATTATTGTACTTGGATGTATTTCACCAATAGATGGAATCTGAGCGTTACTTCAACTCCTTATTTAATCCTCTCCGCTCCCCAGTCATCATTACTTAATTTATGCAAATTTGCAGAAACAATCCGCTGAACCTTTAGTAAATATTTTTGGTATCCTCTCAAATTCACTGGTAACTGTAGACTACAGGTAAGATAATGAAAAAAATTAATCTATTTTGTAATGTGCAACTTCAATCAAATTTCCATCTGGATCGCGAAACCAAACAGACTCCATTTCTCCTAAGGTTCCTGATATTATCGTGGGTTCCTTTTCGATAGTAATATTATGTTTGATAAGATGCTTTACTACCTCTGTTATTGCAGTATCTGTAACAAGACAAATATCAGTTGACCCAGGTGTAGCTTTCAAAGCTTTAGGTTCAACTTCTTTGCCCGCTAAATGAATGTGTAGACGTTGATCGCCAAAACGTAATGCTTTTATCTCAACATTTTTTCCTCGCAGAGTAAGCTCTTGCATATTGAGAATTGTTGTGTAGAAGTTAACTGATGTATTGATATCTTTAACAGTAATAACAAGGTGATCTATCCTTTTAATTTGCATTATTCACTCCTCATAGATGTTTTTTGATTTAGGCCCAACAATTATAGTGATGCTATTTTGGTCAAAGGAAATTTCCTCACCGCTTCTTAATGTAATTTTATTTATAAAATAGTACCATATTTCCTCTAATTGATTGGCAATGTCTTTATAATTATCTTTTTGTTTATTATCTCAATAATAAATCAATCATTTATATGATAAGTTCGATTAGAAAGTGAATTGGGAAAAACTGTTAGCCACCAATACGGAGCTAAAGCAACAACCCATTTTACTCTTACCTGTTGCGTTAGAACTTGATGAGCAATGGTCTTTCGTACGTGATAAGTCAAATCAGCGGTGGTTATGGCTTGCTTTGAATCATTACAGTAGCGAAATACTTGCTTATACATTTGGAGACCGAACAGATAAGACCTGCAAACAATTACAACACCTGTTGGAACCATTCAATATAACTCAATATTTTACTGATGGACTGGGCGCTCACCGATTATTGCCCTTTGAGCAACATGAAGAGGGGAAGCGTAATACTCAAAAAATAGAGCGTAAGATTTTAACCTTCCGTACCCGTATCAAAAGATTAGCTAGAAAAACAATCTGCTTTTCTAAATCCGAACTCATGCATGACACTGCTATTGGTTTGTTTATCAATCTATTTGAGTTCGCTAGAAATGTGTGATCAACAATTTTGATGCACCACCGCTTATTTAATCGCTTGTTGGTTATGGAAACAAACAGCGCTTCCCGGCACGCCCTAAATCCTGTTTTATGAGATTCGCCAAGATGTTGTATTTTTAATTATTATTTTTCTGAGCAATCCCCTGAAGGAGCTGAATATTTTTTTGATACCTCGTCCTTTAGAGCACGCCCAGAGCAAATATTCCGCCGCAAATATGAAGAATGGAAAAAGCGGCTTTTAGGAAAGTATTGATTTATGGCGCAGATAATCAAGCAAAAAATAGCTGACAGAGCGTAGACTGGGCTGACAAGCCTACGTTAGTCTGCCTAAGATCGCCTATCCTTCTTATATCAACTACAATTGATACTTATTTGTACATCTCCATTTGGCATTGTTCCCGACAAAGTACCAGTAGACGAAGTAGCAGTACAGTTTTGACCCGAGGTTGTGGATACAGTTACGTTATAAGCAAAGCCCGTTGGCAGAGCAGAAGGCAAAGCAACACTTGCACTAGAATTAGCGCTCAGTTGCAACGTATCTACGTTATAGGTTCGCATTGCATTCGTCACTGTAACCGCTCCCGTACCATTAAAGCCACTTAGAGTAACAAGTATGTTATGAAAGTAACCATAATTATCCACTATCAGGTCAGTAATCTCATGAATATTCCAGTCATCTCCTGTGCTCGCTGCAAATCCAAGATAGACTGCATCAGGCAAAGCACCAGTAGGTAGACTATATGCTGTAATAACCGCTGAATTATTACGATAGACTGTAGCTAGTGGGGGGTTGCTGGACGAGATTTCTACTCTATACACATTGCGACCGGTACTTACATCAACTATCTGGCTTCTAGAAGTAGAGTCCGCAGAGGAGTTATTATAATATAAGATATATGGAAGTGACGCATCTACGCTAGTAATCAATTGATTATCAGCAGAAGTTGGCCCTCTTATTGCAATCATATTAGGAGTCGGCGGCTGGCCTACATTTCCCTTCGCAAAGTTACCAAATTCGTCAAAGCCAATTCCAACGTAGCCAAACTCAATTCCATCACCTGGAAAATTTGTACCATTACCATATCCTAAGCCTGCACCAGTCGGACCGAGCGTACTAGGTAGTCCTCCGTTCTCCGATCCATCAAGTAAGAAGAAAGAGAAACCGTCCGCACCATTCACCAGCGGTGATCCCACTTCGCCATAAGAGTAGGCTGTAAATTGGATTGCAATTCCTGGAATTGGAGAAACTCCATTTGTAGTGGTTGGGAATGGGTATGTAAAAACAATACCGCCTGCTTGACTACCAGCGGCATCAGTTAATCGCAAAGAACCATTCCCTGGTGGCCCTGGTGGTGATGGTGGCACTGGCCCTGATGTATCTGGTAGCGTTGGTGGAGATCCAGTATACCCACCACATCCATAATTAGCATTACATGTGCTGCCAGTTAAACTTGTACAACGACCAAGAGCGTTAGTACTTCCTTCCGTTGTTGACGCAGTTAAACAGGCAGAATTAATATTAGGGCTAGGTGGTTCGGTAGTAGAAGGCCCCGGTGATGTCCAAGGTAAATCTGTCACTGAGTTTCCAAAAGATTCATAGTAAGGCAGAGCTAAGGTACACACAGCCGTAACTTTAATAGTAAGATCTGGAGGATTTGTCCCAGCCGTCCCCGAACCTGTCCCATTTGTAATGAAACAATTTTCTACCGGTACTGGCGACTGAGTCACAGTGACGCTGAAGGTATCCCCATATACTAATTCCGTTTGAAATGTTTGTGAAATATTGTCAGAAAAAACCAACTGCTCTCCCGCATTTCCATTAATACTATTCTCTACCGTAACCGTGTAAGCGGGACCAGAAGGAGGGGGAGGGAGAAGACCCGTAAGCGATACTGTTACCGGATAATGGATTTGTGTTGCGCTAAAGTAAACTGAGCAAGCGCTCTCGATGGCATCTGAAGTCCAGGTATTCGTCGTTGTTGACGTCGTTGACCAGGAACCTTGTGGACAATTGCCTGTTACACCACCTAGATTGAGGTCGTAGCCCGGGCTTGCGTTAACAGTAAAACTGGTTGTATCCCCTGCTACTACGTTCTGTGTAGGAGGGCTTATAGATTCATTACCATCAGAAGGATAAGCCGATACTAGATACATCACCGGCAAATTGGTTAATTGGAACGGCGTAGACAATGAATCAACCTCTGCCGTCACCGGATAAGGTCCTCCGGCTGTGCTATTGGCTACTGCCGTGACTGACGCCCTGCCATCAAGGCCGGTTCTTACTGACATTGACGACAGCGTGGCACTGGCCCCACTGCTAGGGATTGTAAAGCTCACTGTCGCTAGAGGCACCGGATTACTCGAAGCGTCCGTGACCTTTACTACCAATGGCTGACCAAATGCTGTATTCACCGTCGCAGACTGGCCAGAGCCACTTTCTATGGTAATAGTATTCGGCGTCTCCGCTATGTTGGCTAAGTAAAAATAAGCCGCGGTATTGACACCAGTTACTTTGGCTTCTACTCGATAAATCCCTTCGACGGTATTAGCCGTTGCCGCCACTGAAGCGTAACCATCAGAATCGGTTGTGGGTGCGGTTGGTGTCAGCGTTGCAGTAGCAACATTACTACCGCTAGGGGCTGTAAAGCTCACCGTGACACCGGACACTGCATTACCAAAAGAGTCCGTGACCCTCGCTTTTAATGGATGAGCAAAGGCTGTGCCCACTTTCGTAGACTGGACAAAACCACCGCTGACAGTAATATCGGCCGGCGCCCCTGCGTTATTGGTCAGAGTAAAACCAGGTGAGGCACTGAGGCCATCCACTGTGGCTGATATTCCGTAGCCTCCTGCTTTATCATTGGCTACTGCCGAGATTGAAGCCACACCACCAGCATCGGTCGTAGCTGTAGTTGTTGTAGCTCCGTTTGGTGACAATGCTGCACTAGCACCACCGTTAGGGGCTGTAAAGGTCACCGTCACATTAGGCACCACATTACCAAAAGTGTCGGTGACTGTCGCTTCCAAATCCAGGGGAAAGGGGTTGCCCACCACCACCATTTGGTTAGAACCACCGCTGACGGTGATGGCAGCCGGCGTGCCTACTGCATTGCTCAGGCCAAAATTAGTCGTAGCACCGGATTCATTCACCGTGGCTGTTACTGCATACCCCCCTGGTGTGTGATTGGCTGTCGCCGTGACCGAAACATGGCCACTGCTATCGGTTGTAGCTGTGACTGTTGTACCCATCGATGATAATGTTGCGCTAGCACCACCGCTCGGGGCTGTAAAGGTCACCGTCGCACCGGGCACCGCATTACCAAACGTATCCGTGACCTTCGCTTTCAATGGATGAGTAAAGGCTGTACCCACTGTCGCAGATTGACCAGAGCCACTGACCACGGTAATAATGGTCGGCGTCCCTGGATTATTGGTCAGGGCAAAATGAGCCTCAGCACTGACTCCACTCATTATAGCCTTTGCTTGATAAGCTCCTTCAATGTTATTGGCTGCCGCAGTTACTGAAGCTAAGCCATTAATATCGGTAGTAGCCGTGGTTGATGACAGTGTTGCACTAGCCCCAGTACCAGGAACTGTAAAGATCACTATCGCATGGCGCACCGGATTACCAAAAGTGTCCGTGACCTTCGCTACCAATGAATTAGCAAATGGTGTACCCACCGTCGCAGACTGGGGCGAGCCACTGATCGTAGTAATCGCAGTCGCCTTGCTTGCTGTATTGCTCAGGTAAAAATAAGTCTGGATACTAGTTGCAGTTACCTTGGCCTCTACTTGATAAACCCCTTCGACAGTATTGGCTTTTGCCGCGACTGAAACCAGGCCATCGTTACCGGTTGTAACCGTGATTGTTGTACCCGTGGTTGATGACGATAACAGCATTGCACTAGCAACATTAATACCGCCAGGGGCCGCAAAGGTCACCGACGCATTGGGCACCGGATTATTATAAGCGTCCGTGACCTTCACTTCTAATGCCCGGGCAAAGGCCGTGTCCACTTTCGTAGACTGGGCAAAACCACTTTTTACAGCAATATCGGCTGGCGCCCCTGCTGTATTGGTCAGGGTAAAATAAGCTGCGGCACCGACGCCACCCACTGTGGCTGATACTCCATAACTCCCTGCTTTTGTATTGGCTGTCGCCGTGACTGAAGCCAGGCCATTACTATCGGTTGTAGCCGTGATTGTTGTTATTGTACCCACCATGGTTGACGATG
The DNA here is from genome assembly GCF_000756815.1 of Legionella massiliensis. Classification (GTDB taxonomy): domain Bacteria; phylum Pseudomonadota; class Gammaproteobacteria; order Legionellales; family Legionellaceae; genus Tatlockia; species Tatlockia massiliensis. Next base: position 1,076,682 of record NZ_CCVW01000001.1, on the reverse strand, counting down.
ACAGCGTTGCACCAGCACCACTATTAGGAGCTGGCGCTGTAAAGGTCACCTTCGCATAGGGCACCGGATTACCAAAAGCATCCGTGACCTTCGCTTCCAAAGGCTGAGTAAATTGTGTGCCCACCGTCGCAGACTGGGGAGTACCACTGTTCACAGTAATATTGGCCGGCGCGCCTGCTGTATTACTCAGGTCAAAATTAGTCGTAGCACTGGTTCCGTTCACTGTGGCTACTACCGCATACTCCCCTGGTGTATCACTAGCTGTCGCCGTGACAGAAGCATGGCCCTTAATATCAGTTATAACGGTGTCTGATGACAATTTTGCACTAGCCAAACTGCCTGGGGCTGTAAAGTTCACTATCGCAAAGGGCACCGGATTGCCAAACGTATCCGTGACCGTCGCTATCAATGCATCAGGAAAGGCTGTGCCCACTGTCGTAGACTGGCCAGAGCCACTTTTTACAGCAATAGCGGCCGCTGTTCCTGCTGTATTGGTCAGGCTAAAATAAGCCGCGGTACTGACATTGAAACCGCTCACTTTGGCTGATACTACATAAAACCCTGCAGTGGTATTGGCTGTCGCAGTTACTGAGGCATAGCCACTACTATCGGTTGTAGCTGTGAGTGATGACAGTGTTGCACTGGCGCCACTGCTGGGGAGAGTAAAGATGACACTCTGATTAGGTACAGGATTATCATAACTATCAGTGACCAGGACAACTAAAGGACTACCAAACGGCTGCGTGACAGTCGTAGCTTGCGGCGTACCACCCTTCGCTTTAATTCTAGCGGGCGCACCTGGATTGTTAGTAAAGCTAAAGACAGCTGGAGCAGAAATACCTGCAATTGCAGCTGTGATCTGATAACTCCCTGCTGTGCCATTCGCCGTAGCAGTGACGGAAACAATCCCATTATTGTCGGTTGTACCCGTCATTGCCGATAGAACTGCGCTGGCTCCGCTACTTGGGACAGTAAAGGTTACAAGCTGATTAGGCACAGGATTATTATTACTATCAGTGACTTGGACAACCAGAGGTTGGCCAAACGCCTTAGTGACCACAGTAGTTTGCGGTGTACCGCTTTTCGCCACAATGCTTTCCAAACTGGAAATAAAGTTCACTACACAATTAGCTGTTACTTTTCCTGTGGTATAAGTAGAGCCAGCTAAACTACCACCACAAGTATCATTCTTAATCAGCGCAATATAGCCTGCATCTGGAACCACATTGATGTGAGCGTTTGCACCATAAAAGACATCCTGTGCTGGAGGTGTAGCTGCTACGTGATCGTCATGAGTAGCAGAAACAGTAAAGACGTCGAGAAAAGCACGAAAAAAAACTGAACAAGAGCTGGTAATAGGACCTGTAGTATAGACATCACCCGCCCAGGAGCCTATAGGACAGGTGCCTTCTACTATTTTAGTCAAGGTATGGCCTTGATTAGCAACCACAAAGAAACTTTGAGGATAATTATACTTAACCAGTTGAGATGCATTTGGGAAGATTGATTCATTGTTGTCTCCGCCGGGAGTAACCACAAATGTCTCAATAGGAGCGGCAATTGCAGGTATAGCAGGTAAATTAATGCGATTATAGTGATAGATATAACTAACTTGGAGATAATAGAGATCTGCAACTTGAGGGGTAAATGTGATACTAACCGTACAACTTGAGCGGGGTAATATAAGTAAACCCGTACAAGAATCCTGAGTAGAAAAAATGTCTCGCCTATTAACATCCACCGCAATAAAAGCTGGAAAAGGAAGCATGTTAGTAAAGGTATAAGTTACTACAGAACTCTTACCCACGTTAGTTACTGCAAAGCCCGTGGCAGGGGAATAAGACCATCTAACAGGATCAGATGCCGCATGTAATACATGGAAAAAAAGAAATAATAAAACCGCTAGATACATCCGAACAATCTTCATGCGCTTTGTCCCTGCCCGGTTAAAATATTGTGCCATTACCTACGATAAACTTAGGTAAACAACTGGCTGACATGGAAGATACATTAAAACATAGCTCATTGCTATATCCTGATTTCCTTGATCTATTATCTTTTCTCAAGAGCGTTTAGAGGGTTATCTAAATCATGTAACTTGTAACCAAAGTAAAATGAATGCTCTTGTAACATACTCATGAAATCTTAAATTAAGCCAGTCTCTTTATCCCGCATTACAAATTTTAGAAATCAGTTTTCGTAACTCATTGCACCAAGCAATTAGTGATAATTTTGATACAGAACATTGGTTTGATTTACCATTTTTGCACCCTAGAGAGAGAAAACAAATAAGCCAGGTAATAGATGACTTAAGAAAGAGGAACAAATCAATAGAAGCAGGTCGTATTGTTGCAGAGTTATCTTTCGGGTTCTGGACTTCTCTATTTGATATACGTTATGAGCATAGCCAGGTTTTATGGCCAAAATTACTCAAAGGAACTTTTCAGTATCTACCTAAAAGGCAAAGAACTCGTGCTTTCTTATCACGAGAGCTTAATCGAATTCGCTTTCTACGCAATCGAGTTTTTCATCACGAACCCATCTGGCCTTGGAAGGATCTAGCACAACAACATCAACAAATTTTAAATTTAACCAATGGGCTATCACCGGCTGCATCATAATATTTAAATTTATTTGATCAATTTTTAGAACCTTATAACAAAGACAGAAAGTATGTACTTAATAAGCTAAAACAAATTCCCTTTACAGAATAAACTGGATTAAAATCCCCTTCGGGAGATCGTCGTATTTGAGTACTACGTCGTACGACACAATACGCCATTTGTAGTAAAAACCCGCGGGATTATTTATAATAAAATCAAGTGGTTAAAATTGATAAAGATGACTCATAATCCGTTGGTCCTAGGTTCAAGTCCTAGTGGGCCACCAACAAAGTCCTTTAAATTCAATAATATACAACTGATTATCTTAAAGCCCTAAAACCCATTGTGGGGATTTTGTGGGGCACAAATAACACAACCTCATAAATTAGCTTCATCTTTCGATGGAACCCTTCCGTAATGCCGTTGTTTTTAGTAAACCGACACAATTTGGCAGCGAAAGCCATCAGCAGGACTCGTTATTCATTCAGATAGAGGAAGTTAGTACGCAAGTTACCAATACCGTACCCTATTAACGAGTAAAGGTTATATTGGCAGTATGAGTAAAAGAGGAGACTGCTGGGATAATAGTGTTATTGAAAGCTTCTTTGGTCGTTTAAAGCAAGAACGAGTTCAATGGCGAAATTATCAAACTCGATGGGAAGCTCAGCAGGATATTTTGAATTACATCACTATGTTCTATAACAGCCACAGATTGTATTCTTATTTAGGATATTTAAGTCCAAATCAATTTGAAAAACAAAGCGATTGTTTAACGAAAGTTGCTTAACTGGGGTGTAACATTTTGGTTGACCACATCACAAACACCTGTACGCAGCTAGGCCTATCATTTTTTCGTAATACTTCACTTTAATAAATGAGAAGAAGTTTTAATAATCACTTAAGAATTGCTCTACTATAATCCAGGTCACACAATAAACAAAGAGAGTAGGTCATGGCTGCTGAAGAAAATAGCGTAAGAGAATTAATTAGAGATACACAAAAAAGGTTAAGCCAAAAATGCACTACCTTTTCAAATGCAATAAATGAGAATTTATTTCTTTTTGCGAAGGCTCCTGCATACATACCGAAGGCAGAAGAGCTCTATCGAAAACTGCTCGAAATGTCTGAAATACTGGATAATCCTCCGGTACATCCAGAAGTTGCCCTTAAAAAGATGAAAGAGATCCGTGCTGATCTTAAAAACTACTGGCTTTTTTCTTCTAAGATTAGCCTGGAGAGTGTCGGAGGTAGGTTTTTTACTGCAGTTCACCGGGAATTTTATCGTGCGGAACTCAAATTTAAACACCCAGAAACAGAACCTAATACACCCTATGCAGATGACATGGCAATGGGATATTGGGGAGATGAGAGAATTAAAGCCGTATTGACCATGGCGCAGACGAATAAGGAGTCAATATTGGAGTCGATAAAGGAGTCAAAACAAGCCTTCAAGATGGGGTAACGCCCCCATTTGTCACAGAATTTACGGTTTGGTACTTAGTTTGCTTAAAAGCCGTAAATTCTCCGACGTCATCTATTTCGAGAAATCTGTTGCTTTTCTTCATTGTGGTTTAGGTGTCATAAACATTGTATCCTTGCTTTTAATATCTATAACCCGCGATCTTTTAATTTATGACATTTTTTATTGTAAGTTTCCTGGCAACAGCACAGTGAATTAGGAAATCGAGATGCATTGAATTAACACAATTTAAAGCTAACTAGAACTTGTTTATGCTAAAACGATTACGGTTAACGAAAAGCCATATAACCCGACTGGCAGAGCTTTAACTCCATCACTTCATCAGCTTTTGAGCGTGCCGTGGGTTTTATAATTGGCCAAAAACAGAAACTAGTTTGATGGAGAGTTAAGTTGATCAATTTTTGGCATGAAATTTTAATTGAAGAAAATAAGACTTTAGGTAAAACCTTTTACATAGGAATAGTAAGGGCAAACTCAGACGTTTTAATGGAAACAGACGGATTCTTATCAATTAATGATGCCCAACTAGCATGTGAATATTTTATTCGGGGCATAAAGTTTGCCCGAGAAAATGGTTAGAAACCAACTCAGGCCTCTTCACTGAATCATTATTACCTCTCAAATAAGCCGGTTATTCAGCATGCTAAAGAAGAAAATCTGTTAGGGGCTCTTAAAAATAAAGGAAAAATCACTAAGGAGGGTAGTGATAGCCTTCTTTTACCATCCTCTTAGATTATGGTGTTGTTGAGTTCAAAAACTTGGCTGACTTGCTGCTTTCTAAATCGGCCAGATCATCTAAACTTCTGGTTCTTTTGAGCAAACCAAACCTCTCTAGATTAGGACTTACCCTTCCAATATCTATACTAAGCAATGAACAATGAAGACCAAAATCCGCGAGGACTTCCATTTGTTCTGGGGGTAATTTCAATCTGTTTCTACTGAATTGATAATATGTCTTCTTTGCTTTGGCTGGGTAAGCATTATCTGTTTCCATTTTCTGATCAATAAATTCTTTTATAGCCGTAGGCAATGCTTGTTCTACCAATAGACAAGCACCCACAATAATATCGCGAAATTTCTTGCCACATCTACTTGTAATAGTATCGATAAAGAGGGTGCGATTGATTGGATCCCTAATTTCAGTTAACGAGAGTTGATGTGTTTCCCCCTCCAGCGTTGCGAGAGTGCGCAAACTACCTTCAGCATTTGAACGTTTTTCATTTTGTAATTCTCTGCGCTCTTCCAAATGCTTTCCTAGTGGTCCCAATTCATCTTTACCAAGGCGAGCATAATTGCGAGCTGCTAGTGCATCAACGGCTTGGAAGACAAGTGCCAAAAACTGTTCATCATTTAAAATGTGCTCTGGATCATCTTGATCAAAATTCAGTAATTCACTCCATTTCTTTTGCTCAGCAACAGCTATAGCCACCGCCACTTGTGCGTGTATAAAGGCTTTTGCTTTTGTCTCAACAAGACTAAGGGTAGCTCGAATACTCTTCGCTGCATCAAGTTGCTCTTGGAGTAGCGTTATTTCAGCCTGAATATTTTCATCGTCTTCGGTTTCTGTCAGATTAGCAAGATCATCGTAGCATTCATAAAGTTGTTTTTCTATCACAGGGATTTGACGAACTTCTTCGGGAAGTGCCTCCCAAACCCATTGATCAAAAAGCTGGTCAATCGTAGCTAGTTTACGTTCATGAAAATATAATTCTAGTTGTCTATCCTGTTCTTCTTCCGCGTCTAAATATTTAGCCATAGGAAATTTAGCATGCCATGCCTTAAGTAATTCATCCCCTGCGTTAACTGCTTGTTCACTATTTTCAGGTAAGGCTGTAAGGATGTATCCAATACCTGTTGGCCCACTAGTATCGATGACAACAATTAAAGAACGACAATCCCGGGTAGAAGCTCTCATGCCCGCTAATGTATCTTTGTCAAATAATCGCAATTGTTTATCGCTATTAAGAAAAAATTTGGGGTTTTCAGGGATGGTTTGAAGCACAGGGTCAATTAGAGCATCAACTTTAGTAAATAAACGTGTTGCACTGTTAATCTCTCTTTTTTGCTGCATACCAAATTCTCCTAGTGAATGAGAGGTCATAGAGCTCTTCGTGAGAAACTTATCTTTACAAAAATTGGTATAACTATGCCCAAATAGGGTTAAAAGATAAGTAACATCTTAGCAGATTTTTTAATTTAGAATAGAGAGTGGTCTACTTCCCGCGGTTTGACAGTGAAATCCAGATGCTCATTGCTAAAAGACTCTCATCCATGGTCAATACTGGAGAGTCGACAGATGATCAAGACATAATTGCAAGCACCATAGGCTATGTTGACCTCCGGCTGGGAGCTAAGCGAAAAAGGGTTATGTAGAGAGCATCTCCATTGACTCAATAGGGTTTTCCCGCATATCCAGCCCAAACTGGCAATGAGATATAATTAAACTCGAAAACCAATAGTAATGGTCAATCATTTATCACTCAGTACCCTAGTTTCTTGCAATGCAAATGTATAAGTGAATAATCCAATTGTGGCAATAACAGATAGTGAAATAAATCCCACATGGAACCCATAAATTTTTGTTATGAATCCGGCAATAATGTTACTAAGTGATGAACCGATTCCTACGCATAATCCAAGAACACCTAATAAAAAATTAAACCTCCCTGTTCCACTTGCTAAATCAGAAACTATAATCACCGCTACTACTCCAAAAATTCCGGCACTGATACCGTCTAGTAATTGGATAAGGAGTAGGTAAAAGGAGTTTTCTGTTATAGAAAATAATAAAGATCGTAAAATTAAAAAGATAAATGCAAATAAAAAAATGGGCTTACGGCCTATTTTATTTATTATGAATCCTAAAGAAAAAGCAACTATAACCATAACGATTTGCGCCAAGATAATGCAACCTGCCATAAAAATAGAATCATTATCAGGGTTGATTTTCGCAAGCTCTTGGCCAACTAGCGGTAATTGTGCTGCATTAGTAAAATGAAAAACAATTACGGCACTAAAAAAAATCAGAATTGGTTTTGATTTTGCAAGCTGTAAGAAGCTAACGGGTGTAGCATGTGCTTCATCAATTCCATTTTGTATAAGGGGTAACTCTCTAGCAGCAGAATAGTTTATTTCATTTGCATTAATAAATGAGATAGGAATTAATGACAAGATTGAAAACAGGATGGTGCCATATATTATCCATGAATGCCCGTATAATTGGGCTAATAATCCTATGATTATAATAGCAATGACGGTTCCAGTATGAACGATGGATTCATTAATGCTGACTCTCTTGGGAAATAAGTCTTTCCCTACTAACCCCAATGATATTGCTGCAATTGAAGGTGGAATCAGACTAGAGGCCAAACCAACAAGAGATTGCGCTGCAATAATGAGATATAAAGAGGTTTGGCTTAACAAAATGGTGCAGCTTAAAATAATACAGATACATGCAAAGGCTATCAGTGACCGCTTAAATCGAATGACATCAACTATTATTCCACTAGGTATTTGAAATAATACACCAGCAATACCCGTTGTAGCTAACGCCATACCAACTTGGCTTGGGTCCCATCCTAACTTGGATCGTAAATAAATAGAGAGAATTGGACCAATGCCTCCTTGAATATCGGCAATGAAAAATATCATTAGACTTAATGCAAGCAAACTACGGCTAAATGGTAGTGAGTTTTTCATTCAGTCTCCTTGAAGGAAATAAGCATAGATTAAAAGATTGATTAATGTTAGTGGGACGCCCATTTTTATAAACTCAAAAAAGCCGAATCCTTTAATCCCACCTTTTTCACTATTTTGGATAATAATGATATTCGAAGCCACACCTAAAATAGATATATTACCAGCAATGGTGCTACCCACCGCTAAAGATAATAAGCTCAAATTAGAAGGTGAATGAGGCATTAATAGAGGCAAGTACAAGGCGACCAATAGAACATTTGAAATAAACTGTCTAAGAATAATGCTTATTAAAAAAACAACTGCAATATGTGCCACAGAAATGTGAAAATGGTTCATATTCGCTTGAAAAAATCCACTATCCCATACACTTTTCATAAGAATAAAAGTGCTTGCGAAAAAAGCTAATGCCCCCCAATCCAATTTTTTTATAAAAATCCATCGTTAATTACTCAATAAAATAGGAACAGCCGATAGAAGGGCAATATAGCTAAATTCATTTGTATTTTTGAATGAAGAAAATCCACCATAATTTTAATGGTCACTAAAATAACCATCATTGTCAAACTGAACCTACCTCGATTTACCGGACATCTTGTTTAATGGGTATAATCCCAGAAACCAGGAGTAATGATGAGCAAGAACAGCTACACAAAAGAATTTAAAATAAAAGCAGTAGAGCTCCTTGAGCAAGGCAATAAGTCTTTATGTCCCGATATAGCGAAGAAATTCATATCCAATACTTGTAATTCTGATATAAGGCGCCTCTTCTTCAGACTGATCAGCAATAATTTTTGTAGAGGCTGCAACATCTTCAAAGTCATCAAAGTCTACACTAATATTTATAAGGCTGTGAGATAATAAATCATGACAAAACATTCTAAACTCATCTTTATTGCCAGGAAACTCACACAGGGCAAATAAGCTCTCATACGACTTAATTTTACTAACATCTCTTTCTTCAAATAATTTCAGTAATTGAATGTGAGATTGAGTTAACGAAGAGATTACACTAATAAAACGTAGCTGTAGTTCATCAGTTATATTTATCTCAAGGGCAGTATTAATCACCGCGTTTTTTAAATACTCTCGTTTCTCATTTTCATGAATAGTAAGTGACTCTTTAATTGCATTATATATAATTGTGCTAAATAACTCGTTACTGCTTAATGACTCAATATCAACAATAGATTGCTCTTTTAACTCATTTAGCCTATTAGCCACCTCTTGTAAAAAAAGATCTCTTCTGTTGGCTAAAGAATTCGGAAGGTAAAAATCCATATATTCAACGAGCAATCCGCCTATACCTGGTATAGATGAGACAAGACCCCTTAAAGTTTTTTATTAACAAATTTCGTTTCATATTCAGCAATCATAGTTGGAGACATATTGCGATTCATAGCATACTTTACCACCTCATCATCTTTACTTTTACAAATTAGCATCCCTATACTTGGATTTTCATGAGGCTTTCGTATATCACGATCTAAAGCTTCTAAATAAAATTGTAACTGGCCTATATGTGAGGGATGAAATTCTGAAATTTTGAGCTCTATCGCACAAATTGTATTCAATCCACGATGGAACATGAGCCAATCTATTCTAAATCTTTATTTCCAACCTGGATAGGATACTCTTCTCCCATCAAGGTGAAATCAGGTCCTAACTCCAATAAAAATTTTTTTTAAGTTTTTCACTAATGCTCGCCGTAAATCACTTTCTAAGTGATCATCAGGTAAATTTAAAAACTCAAAAACATAGCTATCCTTAAAAACACCAAACGCATTTTCCGGAAATTCTGTCAACACTGTTGACAGCTTCTGATCTGCTAAAACCGTTCGCTCATACGATGAGCTATCAATAAGACGTGCAAACTCCCTGGAAGAGTAATTATGTTTTGACGCAAGTATTAGGTATTAATTGTCTTTGTTTTGGAAAGAATATGAAGATGGTTAGACCATCCGATTTCTGTCAACAGTGCTGACAGTTTTGGATAGGGCAAATAAGTTTCATAAAATTTCTTCATTCTCCAAATATTTCTGGCGGAAAATCATTGAAACGATACACTTTTAGTAGAAATATATTGCGCTAGTTCCTCAACAACGCCCTGCCCCCAACCACCTGCTTTCGTTTTTTACTAATGTAAGAACCAATATCCCAATATAATGTGATAAGTGCACTATTTACTTGCTGCCAAACCTTAGATTTGCAGCCATAATCATCTGATGAATTTCATCGAAATCATTTTCATAGCTATTATCTAATTGTTTTGTCATATGCACAGCACTGCACAATACATTCGGTTTTTTTATAAATATACCACGAAGAGCTGCTGAAGAATTTACTTATTATAGTGTTAGGCCTGGTGTGTACGTAACACCTGTTTTCGGACAAGATTTCAGGCTATTGGTAAAGCTATAAACCTAAATATTGTTTAATAATGGTTATTAATTGCCAGTAATATTGATGAAAACCAATGGCAATATCTATGTAAACAAGGTTGTTAGTCAAATCAAAAACATTCCAAGTGTTTAGTTCCAACTTTTTAAGGCTAAAGGGAACTAATCTTGTCGGCCTGGGACTAAAGATCGTCGGTTTTGCCGACATCTGGAAGCATTTTTTGAGAGTTATTTTTTAATTAATACAATATAATCAATAAGATAATGTCGTTATTAAAAATACAATTTTTTGGCTAATTTTAAACATTTTAAAAAATTTGTAATTTAATAATTTTGTTTATTATCAAGTAATTAATAAAAATAAGATTTAATGTGAAATTGATTAAGCGCTTATATTTTTTTCTTTTGGTATGAACATTTATCCCGCGCCTGGGCTGAATCTATAATTAAAAATCAGCCTTCAAATGGCGGAAAAACCGACGATCTTTAGTCCCAGGCCCAATTGTGGTGTCTGATTGAATTACTGTCTTGTGCAAGAGACACTCGACGTTGATACATGGACCTTAGCTTCTTCCGCTGATTTATCCATCGATTTATTAACTGGCTTAGGTGAAAAGAAAGGACTGATATGTCCTGATATTGAACCCACACTCTGGCTTGGTTTTGGATATTCAGGCAGAAAATGGCTATTTTCTGCTTTTAATTCAGCAAATACATTATCATATCCACAGGAATAGATTTTTCTCACTTTTGCAAAAGAATCAGGATAATATTGGTCTATGGTTTTAAGCACTGTATAAGCTCGAGCTTCTGTCAAAAGTGGAGCATATCTATCCAATCTTAAATAGCGTGGTTCTCGTAGTAAATCAATCAATAATCCAGTAATCGCTATTTTTATTGCATCTTCATCAGCAATTTGTGTATCTTTTTTATTTAATTGATTCTTCCAGCTTATTTCACATGCAAAATGAAAAAAATCTAGAGGTACAGGTCCTTCATTTTTAGGTGTTCCGTGATAATTTAGGTCAGAATCTTCATGATGAATATTTCTAAATACGGTTGGACCTGTGCAGAATATAGTCCAGTTTAAAACAAAATCAGAGGTGGATAAACCATAGCGGTCATTCAACTGAGAATAACTATATTCTGCTAATTCGCGATATTTCTTTAATTCTTCTTCTCCAAAAAGATCCTTCGCAGAAGTCTTATAATTCTCTACGATTTGTGCTTTAACTTTTTCGATAAACTGATGACGGCGAGTAGCCATAATAAAATCATTATTTTGATTATTTTGTATTAGATCATATTTAAATTTTGCATCTAAATCGTCCTCATCATCAGATTCATCGAAGGAACATATAATACCGGTATCATCACTTTTTTTATGTTTATGGTGCAACGGATGTATATTCCGCTCAATAAATTTAACCGGGCCCTTATGTAGGTATAGACCAGTGGGAGATACTACATCGATAAGTCTTTCGGGATCATCAAGCGAGAGCACATCAGTATCCATATACCAACCGCCCCATCTGCTTAGCAATTCTATGCGAAAGGTATCTGTTGAAGCTGCGTAATTTCCACGAAGTAATTCTAATTTATACATAGGCTCAACTTCGCCCATATAACCATCTATTACGGCGCAGTCCATAAGATGAACTTGATTTTGAATACAAGTTTCTTTTAGATGATGTAATTCTTCTGCGGAATAGCAATAAAAGTTAACCCACAGGATAACATTATAACTCTCATATAGTCTTTTAAAACGTGCAATGGTTTGCAGATGATCTGGGTTTCGCAAAGGATTAACTTGATAAATAAAATGAGAATGGTTAGGAATTAAATGGTTATTATGTTCATAACCATTTGACGGCATTATCTGAACGCCGGTTTGATGTAAATTGAGTAATTCAGGTAAATCGGGCAAAGCTTCTTGTTTTCCTTCCACTTGTAGTAGTTTGAAAGGATCTGGCCCGAAAATGTTAAATGAATTAGTATCCGGCACTTGTGTTAATTTGAGGTTTTTCATATTAGCTCACGCTTGTTGGTTTCAGCTAATTTTGTAGTAATCAAATTAAGTACGTATGAAGGGGCAATGAAATTTAAGAAATAGCCAATTCATTTTTTTGCTAGCCTTAACGCACTAACGATTGATTTAAAGTCAAATGTAAGCAGTTAAGAATCACCACCTAGCTATTAAGCGATAGCATTTAGGCCTAGTGTGTACGTGCACCTGTTTTCGGACAAGATTAGTTCCCTTTAGCCTTAAATAGTTGGCATTAATAACATTAAATGTTTTGGATTTGATCAACATTGTTATTGAATTACATATTGCTAGTGGCTCTCATCAATACTAATGGTAATTAGTAACCACTATTAAATAATTCTTAGACTAATAGTTTTATTAATGGTCTAAAATCTAATCCGAAAATAGGGAAGACGTACACACTAGGCCTTTATGGAGAGAAATTTAAAACCAGAGCAGAAACTCAATTACTTGTATTCGATTACATTGAGGTGTTTTATAATCGGCAGCGACTACATTCTACTCTGGGATATCAGACACCGGATGAATTTCAGTTAGTAGCATAAAGTTGGTGTCCGGAATTTCGAGGCAAGATCATTTGTACTCCTTCATACTCAAACCATCCTTCAAAACTATGTAGGGGTTCTGTGGAAGAAGTGACAAGAATGTTCGTTCTATAAAAAACCACACAACTTTTGTGACATTTAAATACTATATGAATAAATTAAAGTTAATTTAGGCTGATTTTTATCATGTTTTTGTGTGTATAACATTATGATAAAATTAATGTTTTTCTAAAACGAGCATTTTTGTCACTTCTTCCACAGATCCCCTACAAACTTCATTTTTATGGTCTCGCAGCATACTGCACCTCTCCTTTGCCCCGGATCCTTTAAACAATTTGATTTGCGAAAAATTAGAACAATACTAAACTTATAGTTTAAAAGTTAAACAATGAGTTCTAAAAAAATTTGATCCTCAGGAAATTATTATTTAAATGAATGCAAAAAATAAATTTGAAAATGTTGTTGAGATGTTTTTGGATAGATGTCAGTTAAATCAATCTAAACCTTTATATTATTTCTCACCAACGGGTAAATTTGAAGACAACGAACAAATTACCTACGACGAGCTTCTCCAAAAAATTAATAGCCTATCTGCTTTACTCCAGCAGCAAACTAAACCAGGAGAAAGAGTTTTACTGATTTTTACTCCAGGACTAGACTATATCGTCACATTCTGGGCCTGTGTATTTGCAGGAGTGCTTGCAGTTCCAGCTTATCCACCCTTTGATAAAAGTACTGTGGAAAAATTAGAAGCCATTATTAATAATGCAAAACCGGCGATTATTTTATCGAATACTGAAATTATTCAAAAAATTAAGAAACTCGGGTTTATTAAAAATATTGCGTCCCTTCCCTTAATTCGAAATTTTTTAAATACATTTTCATTTAAAATGACCGAGCTATTGGAATGGGATTTTCAGGGGGTTCGCTGGATTGACATTAAAAAGTCAACCTCTAATATGGCAAATTCATATAAACCTATATCCATTAAAGGTTCTGATATGTGTTATTTACAATATACCTCAGGATCAACCTCAATGCCGAAAGGTGTTATCGTACGTCATGAAAATTTGCTAGATAATTTGGGTTTGGTTTATAAAACGATAGGTGAGACAAATCATGAACGTATGGTTTCTTGGTTACCCCCGTATCATGATATGGGGCTAATTGGTAACTTACTCTTCCCTGTGTATGCTGGCTTTAGTATTTTTATGATGTCGCCTGTTTCATTCCTCAGACATCCCTATTTGTGGCTAAAGGCCATTTCTGATTTTGAAGCAAACCTTAGTGGAGGCCCAAATTTTTCCTATGAAATTTGTGAAAAAAGAATCGATGAACAGCTTATCGAAGAGAATTTTCGCTTGGATTCCTGGCGAGTTGCCTATAATGGAGCGGAGCATATATATCATAAAACGTTAAATAATTTTTTTAATAAATTTGGCAAATATGGATTCAAAAAAAAAGCTTTTTATCCAATTTATGGTTTAGCTGAGTCTACAGTATTTGTTAGTGGAAATAAAAATGAATCAGATCTCCCCAAAGTACTCAATGTTGATATTAACTCTTTACAAAAGAATCAGGTGGAACTGAGCGATGATGCTAAAACTGTCTTAGTCGGGTGTGGAAAACCGATGACAAACCTTTGTATAGTATCTGAAGCCCCACATAAAATATGTGGAGAAGGAGAAATAGGGGAAATTTGGCTCAGCGGGCCCAGTGTAACCTCGGGTTATTGGGAAAACTACGAAGCAACAAAAGAGTACTTTAAAGCCTATTTAAAAGACTCGGATACAATTTCATATTTAAGAACTGGAGATTTGGGATTTTTATATAAAGGAGATTTATTCATTACTGGACGAATTAAGGAACTCATTATAGTTAATGGAAAAAATCACTATCCCTATGATATTGAAATCCTTATTGGCTCTTTAGATTCTCGGTTAAAAACCGGATGTATTGCAGCTTTTTCAGTAAATGCTAATACTTCTGAACAATTGGCAATCGTTGCTGAAATTAAACGAATTTGCCCTCGAGATGAATTAGAAGATATTGTAAATAAAATTAGAACTAATATTAATTCTAGTTTTGGCTTAATACCGCATTTTGTTGCTTTACTGCCACCTAAGAAAATTCCTAAAACTACTAGTGGTAAATTGCGAAGAAATATCATTAAGAAAATGGTGTCAGAAAATACACTAAATGTAATTTACTCATGGGAATTAGGAGAGGGTAATGCCAATTGAATCTGACTGCACTGTGAGTGAAATTGAAGATTTTTTACAAAAAAATATAGCGCAGGTTCTACACCAACCTAAGAACAATATCGATGTGTATTTACCATTAGAAAACTTTGCTCTTGATTCATTACAGATCCAACACTTTCTTGCAAATGTTGAAGATGTTCTTCAAATTAAAATTGATAATGACCTGATTATTAATTTTGAAAATATTAAAGAAATTGCCAACTATCTATTTACATGCATTAACGAGCAAAAATACGAGTCTGATTTCAGTAAATTTAATGTGTTTTCTAACATAAATCATAAAAAAATAGAGAAGAAGAGAAGCGCAGAAAATTATACGGATTTTGAAAAATACTCTCCTTACCTTGAGCTAAAAAATATGCAAGTAACGTTGGGCAATGATATTTTTTTTGATGCTCAAGAAGGGGTATCTGGAAGTACTTGTATTATCAATTCAAAAGAATACCTTAATTTTACGTCATACAACTATTTAGGTTTAGCGGCCCATCCCGAAGTTGTTTCTGCAAGTTGCGACGCAATTAGACAATATGGAACTTCTGTTTCTGCGAGCCGACTTGTTTCGGGACAAAAAATAATTCATCAAGAGCTTGAGTGGGAGTTAGCAAAGTTGTTAGGTGTTGAAGACGCTGTAGTTTTTACGTGTGGGCATGCTACTAATGTAATGACCATTGCCCATTTATATGGGCCAGGTGATTTAGTTTTACATGATGAACTAGCACATAATAGCCTTGTGTTAGGTGCGGAATACTCTAATGCGAGACGTATAAGTTTCCCCCACAATGATTGGCAAGCTCTTGATAATATTTTAAATCGAGAGCGGAGTTTTTATAGAAGAGTATTAATTGTTATCGAAGGGGTCTATAGCATGGATGGGGACATCCCTCCGCTTGATAAATTTATCGAAGTAAAAAATCGCCATGCTGCCTGGATCATGATAGACGAAGCTCATTCTATCGGAGTTCTGGGAGAAAGTGGTAAAGGTATTGGTGAACACTATGGAATCAACCCCTTCGATGTAGATATATGGATGGGTACTTTAAGTAAATCTTTGGCTAGTTGCGGTGGATATATTGCTGGTAAAAAAGAGTTAATTGAATATTTAAAGTATACCTGCCCTGGCTTTGTATTTTCTGCAGGACTTTGCCCGGCTAATGCAGCAGCTGCATTAGCATCCATTAAAGTGATGGGCAAAGAAAATGAGCGGGTAAAACAATTGAAAGAATTAAGTCAATTAGCGAGAAAGACCGCAATTCATTATGGTTTTGATATAGGATTAAATGAGAATACGCCAATTTTACCCATTATTTTGGGAAATTCCCAAAAATGTATCCATGTATCTAGACAATGCTTTGAGCATGGATTAAATGTTAAACCGATTATATATCCTGCTGTTCCTGAAAATTCAGCCCGGTTACGATTTTTTATCACCGCTATTCACACACCGGATCAAATCTTAAAGTCGTTTGAGATCTTATCACAGAGCCATGCCAAATTTATCAGTTTGTCATTATGAAGGCTGCGTTGCAAAAAATATTATGAACGCTAGAATCTAAATTTTAGACATAAATCAGCTATATAAACCAAACTGCCTATTAATAGACCTCCGGCCGGGACCTTAGCGAAAAAGGGTCATGTGTAAATTACATTCAAAAATTTACATAAACTTTGAGCAAAACTTCAGATAGGTAGAAATCAATCGTATTCCCTCGCTCATCAATTGCACGGTATAGGTATTTCCATTCTCCTTTTACCCTGATGTAAGTTTCATCCAGGTGCCATCTGTTGGAATAACGCTTTTTATACCACTCCAGCCGTTTCTTCAGTTCTGGCGCATAGTGCTGAACCCAGCGATACACAGTAGTGTGAGCTATTTCTAACCCGCGTTCCTTCATCATTTCTTCTAGATCACGATAGCTGATTCCATATTTACAGTACCAGCGTACGCATTGCATAATCACTTCGCCATGAAAATGGCGCCATTTGAAATCCCTTGGTTGGTATTTATCCATATCTTACCCCCAGCATTAATTAGGTAAGTATAGGAAAGTTAATTTTTTGCAACGCAGCCCGTTTCCGCTCCATTGGACTCCAAACCCCGAGTATCTTTTAATTCCGTTGTTTGTCGCGCCCCTTAATCATTTCTTAATATAATCTTGCCTATAATAAACACAACAAATATAAGGAAACCGTCAGGAGGCCTTATGCCTAAGAAAGTCGCTTTTGTAGATATTGATGGCTGTTTGGTTGAGAATGGTAAGCTGAATCAGGCCTTAGTGGAACAACTGAAAGCTTATGACGAAGTTATCTTGTTTACCCAACGAAGCAAATTTTTGCAAGTAGGACAAGTTTCTCGCCCATATATCTTAGCGGAACAAGTACCTGCAAAAGAAGAGATAATCAATACCCCCGATGCTGTTCAGGCACTTAGCACTATTTTAGGCAAACCAATAAAGGTATCTACCTCTGTTGATCGCTTTTTCGGTAACCCTACTGAGTATTATGAGAGCCGCTTGAAAGATTTTGAAGAGCGCTTAAAAGAAGAGGCTAGCTCAAAGGGTGATCAAGTCGACATTGCAAGTTTTAATCTTGAAGTACGCACAGAAGTTGAAAAAATTAGGGCGGCTTTGGGGCAGGATGAGAGAAAAAGCCCTGGTGACTTTTACCCTCAAGGAAAAGTTGAACAATGCCAGGAGCTTATAAATCATTTACCCCAATTAATGGGCACAAGCGATTTTGTTATTGACTATTATGATGATAGCCAGAGAAACCTCAAAGAGGTTATTGATACTGATTTTCCCAATAAGCCGACCTGCATGATTGTCTCAGGTTCCTATAGCTGCCCCCTCACCAAGTTTAAAGAAAAATATGGTAATGAAGCCGATCCGCGCGATCCTGAAATTAAAAAACAATTAGAAAATGATCCTATTGCAAAATTGAACCAATATATCGTCGACCGTGAAAGAGAGCGACAAACATCAAAGTCTGAGTATAAAAGCAAATGGGCTGAAATCTTTACACCCATAAATAGTGCCACAACAAAGATTTCTGCTGCAAAAAAAGCAATTAAAATCTTGCAAGGTGACGATGGCGAAGTGATGACGGAAGATGAAATGCAGGCGCTAAAACAAGGTCGATTGAAGGAAATTATTGGTGATGAAATTAAGACAATAAAAGATTCCCAGGAAGAACAACAAGATAGATCTTGTTTATGGTTCCGGAACTGATGTATCCCCACGAAATATGAATTGAATTAAAGAGTGCGTCATGATCAAATGCTCCAAAAAAATTGAGGAGCATTTGAGATGTTAGAAGTAGACAGGGCAGCGTCAATTATCCAAAAAATTTTCGACAGAGCCGAAATTCTTGGCATGTCGTCAAGCAAAAAGCCTAATGGATAATGAAGCGGTTTAATAGATCTATTAGACCATATATGGACCCTGCCAGGCACCGCAAGAGGTAAATTTCAATTTTTAACAAAAATAGGTTGAGATGCAGTCATATATTCGGTTTTTAATAAGTGTTATAAATCACTCTAACCCTGATAGTATTCGCGCTCTTTCTCCTCATCACGTCAACGATCTTGAAAACGATCTTGGTCTAATACAGGTTTTGAAAGAGCTGGTCTTACCTATTTTGCTATCAATTTTGTCTACCTTTAGCAATCTCCAGAACAAAGTAACTTCTTGTTTTACTTACATCGCTTAATATTGCTGAATGTACTTTTTACATTCAGTAATATTAAGTGAAACTATAATTTGATTAATAAATTTTATTTATGAGTTCATTATGCAATTGCCAATGGCTTACGATAAGACTCGCCTGTCGCCAACATCGCCCAAATTGTACGTGCATTTTTATTGGCTAATGCTACTGCCGTTTTGTTAAAACCAATACGAAGCTTTTTCTCTATTACCCACTGGCTTTTTTTATCCTTTTTGTTCCCGCATGTTTTTATGACTGTGCGTGCGCCATGAATCAGCAATGTCCTTATATAACGATCTCCTCTTTTTGTGATAGAGCCTAAAACAATCTTGTTGCCACTGGAATTCTGTCGAGGCACTAAACCCAGCCAGGCAGCTACCTCTCTGCCATTTTTAAAAACAGTGGGATCACCAATTGTAGCTACTATTGCCGAGGCTGTTATAGGTCCAATGCCTTCTATGCTTTGAATTGCTACACAGCGGGGATCAGTTTTTGCTTGTTCACGTATCTCTTTATCGTAGTACTTGGCCTGCTCATCATAAAGTTTAAGTTGTTCGTGTAACTGTAAAAATATTTTCTTTGAACATGAGCTTATCTTATCTTCATTAGCATCTAGTATTTCAGGTAGTTGCACAAGACGCTGAATACCTTGAGCAATAATAATTCCATATTCTGCTAAAAAACCACGAATTTGATTCGCTTGAGCGGTTCTTTGTTTGACCGCAAGCTCTTTAGCTCGGTGGAGTAATAATACATCCTGTTGTGTCATATTCTTTATTGGTACAAAACGCATTGTCGGCCGTGTTACAGCCTCCGATATTGCCTCAGCATCCTTTGCATCATTTTTATTGGACTTTACATAAGGTTTTACAAATTGTGGTGACATCATTTTTACTGTATGGCCCATTTCAACAAATAATCGAGACCAATAATGAGCTCCTCCACAGGCTTCAACGCCAACAAGACAGGGTGATAAATTTGCCATAAATTCAACTAGTTTTTCACGACTCAATCGTTTACGCAAAACACCTTTTCCATTACTGTCTGTACCATGAAGCTGGAAAACATTTTTTGCTAAATCTATTCCTAATACTTTAATATTATTCATTATGGATCCTCCACTTTTTTGAATGAAACTAAACACTCTCATTCTGGCTCTTTATGAAGCCTCGTTAAAGTGGCAGGGTCCATACTATTACTTCATAGCATTTCTATTTTTTAAAAATAGCGATTAAGTTGCTATTAGTTAGACATATTGAAAAATCGTCTTAAATACATTTGAGCCCTAGAGAAGTAGCTCCCATTGGCAGAAGGATAGCGAGGACTACTTAATGAATTTCTTATAACTATATTATCTGCTTGAGGCCCCTTATCTCCAGCGATTACAACAAACTCTACTTTCTGCCCCTCAATAAGAGTTTTAAAACCATCGGTTATGATCGAGGAAAAGTGAGCAAATACGTCTGCTCCTGAGTCCTGCTTAATAAAACCAAAACCTTTCGATTTGCTAAACCACTTAACAGTTCCTGTCTTTATATTTGACATAATATTATCCTTATACTTATAGGATGGAGTGACTAAACTGGCTAAAAATAAATATATACAAATAAAATTTAAGATAAAATGAATAGTTAGAGAACAGTTTCAATAGATTTTCTTTCTAACATAGATTCATAATCGCCATACAGTAACCCCAATAAGATGACTACCACACAAAAAATATTCAACTCATTGCTATAGGATTAAGAGGCGATGAAAAGAAATTTTGTGCGAAAGTAAATCGTTTAAAGCCCCGTTTTTCATCAGGGCTCACGACACTAGGTTGCTTGTTACTATAAAAAATTATAAGCAAACGATTTGTTCAGCTTGAGGGCCTTTTTGACCTTGAGTTACGACGAACTCTACA
Source organism: Legionella massiliensis (assembly GCF_000756815.1). GTDB lineage: Bacteria > Pseudomonadota > Gammaproteobacteria > Legionellales > Legionellaceae > Tatlockia > Tatlockia massiliensis. The sequence continues at coordinate 1,056,040 of NZ_CCVW01000001.1, read as the reverse complement.
CGTTGACCTTCTGTTAATGTTTTAAAGCCACTACTTACTATAGAGCTAAAATGGGCGAAAACATCTGGCCCCGTACTTTGTTCAATAAAACCAAAACCTTTAGACTCATTAAACCATTTAACCGTACCAGCTGTTGTTTTTGACATAACATATACCTGAAAAAAATTATAAATATGCTTAAATATTAAGCTGTTTAGGAAGATGAAAAAGATAGTTTTATTGATAATAGCGCGTAAATTAGGTAAACAACGTGGAATTAGTAATGTGCAAAACCGGCTTTCTCTCAAGCCATAGAAGCACATTAACACCTATATTTGAATATAGCAAATTATATTTATACTGAGGGAGGTCGTTACAATGGTTTCAAAAATGGGTTTTGCGTAATTTTTTTTAAATTGAAATTTAACATTATTTTGGTCGCAATTAGTCTGCTAGCTCATATAATTGTTTTAAGGAAGGCGTATTGTTTGCATTTTTCTTTTTTAAGTATTCGATGCAACTCGACTTCAGAAATTGTCGCTTCAGCACTTCATCCGGACAATTCAGATTTTCAGCAGATGCCCCTTTTACTCATTGACAAATACTATTTATATTAGAAATATGATATAATTAAACCAAGTGGATAAAAATTTTTGTATCCACCCTTCTTTTTTACTTGCCTATTACATGTGATTCAATTTTCATAATTATGAGGCAATCACTTACCTTTTAGTCATTTTGACTCGAAGCTGACTGTTAAGGTAGGAATGTTATGAGCCCTAAAATATGCCATTACTGTTTACAAACTTCTGATAGTTTTTCCTTACAAGGACAATACAAAACGAACGAAGGAAAGTTTATCTACTACAGATTATGCAATTCATGTAATCAAAAGTTAATTGGAATTAATTCATACTCTGATAAACAAGGCCGCCAAACCTTCTTAACCACCGTAAAGGCTAATGCAAAAAACACCCCTGAATATGTTTAGGATGGGATTTTCATCGCCTTTCTTCACTCCAATAATCATAAGGTGTTATTACGAAACAAAATAAAATATATGTCGGTTCTTTATCATCGTGTACAACTGAAACAGAGCTCATAGAGGCATTTTCAGAATTTGGTTCTATTGATGATATTAAAATTATCATTGATAGATATACTGGTGAATCAAAAGGCTTTGCATTTATTACTTTTTCATCCAATTCAAGTGCCGTAAAAGCTTTAAATATGGATGGAATGGAACTAAAAGAAAGAACTATCCGGGTCAGCGCAGCAAGAAAAAAAGAGAATTTTCGAGGTAACCAAAACCGATGGTAAAGAGTAATACTCTATCTTTATTAAATATGTTGACACTCAGGTAAAAACTGGTTCAAATGAAATCGTTTGTCAAAATATAAGTGTTAAACTATGATTCAATTCCCTAAAGCAGACCTGCATGGTGTACTTAGACAAAGAGTAAATAACTATTTTAGCCGTTTAGGTATCTCTAAATATGGTGGTAAAAAAATAGTCATAAAAAGTGTTGTTTTGTTGGCTTTGCTATTTATCCCATATGGTATTTTATTAACATATAACCTTAATTCCATATCAATGCTTCTACTTGCCGCAACGATGGGAGTAGCTATAGCGGGCTTGGGTATGGGGGTAATGCATGACTGTATCCATGGATCGTTTTCTTCCTCATCAAAGATTAATAAATGGTGGGGTACGTTAATATATGTGCTGATAATAGGTGGTAATCCAATATGGTGGCGGCTACAGCATAACGTTCTTCATCATAGATTCACAAATATTCATGACGTTGATGAGGATTTAAACCCTTATGGGTTTATGCGTTTTTGTCCTCATGATAAACAAAAATCTATATTTAGATTTCAGCACCTATACGCCATTTTCTTGTACGCTTTGACGACTCTAATATGGGTGTTACATAAAGAATTTGCCCAACTAAAGCGATATTTTTCAATGGGCCTAATTAAGTCAAAAGCTCAATATACGAAAGAGCTGAGGTTTTTAATCATTTCAAAGGCTATTTACTATAGTTATATGCTTGTTATACCGATGATGATTCTAAATATTAATATTTTTCAGTGGATAATAGGATTTATCGTCATGCATGCTGTAACTGGAATCATTCTAGCGGTTGTATTCCAGCTCGCACATGTCATTGAAAATACAGATTATCCATTACCCGATAACAGTGGGAATATTGCACATGACTGGGCTAGTCATCAAGTAAAAACCACCTCCGATTTTTCACCAAATAACCGCCTATTAACCTGGTTTATTGGCGGTTTAAATTACCAAATAGAGCATCATTTTTTTCCAACAATTTGTCACGTTCATTACCCTAAAATCGCAAGAATCGTACAGAAAACCGTTAAAGAATATGGGTTGGAGTATTATTGTTATCCAACACTAAGGATTGCTTTAAAGGCACATTTCAACCACCTGTATACACTTGGGCAGACGGATATGTCTTTAGTTAATAAGGTGGAGAGTAACTAAACGATAAAGTTACACTAATCAATGATACAAAATAAATAATCAAATTGTGCAGTAGAAATTATGATTTATTCTTAAGCTTTTCCAGATTGACTTTCATGCGACGAGTCGCTTCGTGACCTTCGCTAATAGTTTCTTGAGCGCGATCGAATTCCATAAGACCGATATAGCCAAGCTTCGGTGTGATGAGAACGTCGGGCGGATCCTCTGCCATGCGCGACTTGGTGATTCGATCCTGCATAATGTTAATGGATCCAGCGATCACGTCGAAGAGACCTGGTTCAAAGATTTTCTTTTTACGCAGTGAGGAAATAAATGAATCTAGTCTAATATCGAAGTTATCTTTCAACATGGACGCCCACTTAGCAATGTTTGGATCATTCTTTTCAGCATATTCCAATTTCTTTTTATTTTCTTGTTTGTCGGCTGCAACATCGCTGTGATGTGAAGAGAAATGTCTACCGACGAGATCACTGTTTAAATTAACAGCAATGATGTAATCGGCACCCATAGCACGTGCTAGTGAAATAGGTACAGGATTGACTAGACCACCATCCAGCATAATATCTTGTTTTAAAGCAATAGGTGCAAAAATTCCAGGTAGAGCGATAGATGCTCGCACAGCATCGAGTAAGGAGCCTTCTCTCAACCAGTGCTCTTTTCCATTCGAGAGCGATGTTGCAACACACCCAAAGGGAACTTTCAGATCCTCGATATTAGGATTGCCAATTCGTTTTTCGATGGCAATCATAAGAGGTTTACCCTGGATAAAACCGCCACCAGCTATGCGAACATCTAATAATTTTAGAATATCCACACGTCTAAGTGTGAAAATCCATTCTTCAAATTCGTCGAGGTGACCTGATACATAAGCCCCCGCGACCACAGCACCTATGGATGAGCCTGTAACAAGATCTGGTTTTATGCCCATGTTTGCCAACTCATGGATGACGCCTATGTGTGCCCAGCCGCGTGCTGACCCGCTGCCAAGTACTAGTCCTATTTTGGGTCTTTCCATATTATCCCCGCATAAACCTATGAAAAAGATAACCTCTAAGCTTATGGTAAGCTTTTTATAAGATGCTTATAACATAAGGAAACGCAATTTTGGTGCAACCTGCAACCATCATTAATTATCCTAGGGCTCGTTTAAGAGGATCGCGTCTTGTCATTTGACTATAACTGAAAGGCAAGTCGCGACCCCAACATGTATTATAGACCTCGTTCCAAACCATGCAAAAGATGAGGTGTGGTAAGTACATGAGTATTCGAGCTGCTGAACTACCCTAATTAAGAATCATCAGATAATCAGCTCTTATTGTTCAATAACAAGCCTATTCTGGCAGAAGAAAAACTCAGATAGTCCGCTGCTTCTCGATACGATATTGTATCAATAAGTTACCTTTCTACTACTCAACGCACGCAAAATTGCATCCAGTACAACGTTTTAAATAGACAGTTTGATGTTAAAGAAGCAAATAAAGCTTACGTATCCGATATCACTTATGTCTTGACTCAGGAAGGCTGGCTTTATTTAGCGGTTGTTATGGATTTATTTTCAAGAAAAATAGTGGGCTGGAGTATGGGCTCTCGAATGAAAGCAACATTAGTCTGTGATGCTCTGAATAGAGCTATTTGGCAGCGAAAGCCATCAGCAGGACTCGTTATTCATTCAGATAGAGAAAGTCAGTACGCAAGTTACCAATACCATAACTTATTAACGCGTAAAGGTTATATTGGCAGTATGAGTAAAAGAGGAGACTGCTGGGATAATAGTGTTATTGAAAGCTTCTTTGGTCGTTTAAAGCAAGAACGAGTTCAATGGCGAAATTATCAAACTCGATGGGAAGCTCAGCAGGATATTTTGAATTACATCACTATGTTCTATAACAGCTACAGATTGCATTCTTATTTAGGATATTTAAGTCCAAATCAATTTGAAAAACAAAGCGATTGTTTAATGAAAGTTGCTTAACTGGGGTGTAACATTTTGGTTGACCACATCAGTTGATGCTCTAAGTTATTAGAACGAAAAACCACGTTTTCTAATAAAGGTTGAATCATTTCCCTAATTCAATGTCAGAGCGCTTAGCAGGGAAATGCTTCAAGACGAGTCATTACTGCTTTACGTCCAAGGACGTGCATTAAGGACATAATCATTAATATCCAGGTAAATCAACCAATGTTTCGGTGAACCAAGCGAAGAAAGTTATAGATATTTAATTAGCTCTGCTTATTTTTTAATTCTAACTATCAAAAATCCAACATCTTTATTAATTATTCATTCAGCTAGCATTGAGATAATTCCAAATTAGATTGAAGGAGAAAAATGCATGTTTATGCATTCAGGTCTTTAAGCTCATGAGCTAGCGGTTCCGTTGCTCTCTGAGCCCGTCACTTCGTTCCGAGTGATCAACATCATCGGAAAATGCAAGCGATCGAGATTATGTTATTTTCATTGTATATCAGTGCGTTACTTCAACTTCTTTCAATGCGGAACGCAAAATGGTTGCTTGCCTGCGCGAGCATGACAGTTTTTTTGTCATGTACAGAAAAATTTTATTTAGGAGTACAAAATTATGATCGAAAAATTTGAAGAAGGTCCCAAACCACTCAAAAAGGTTGTCTTACAGTTCACAATGGAAGTCGAAGCACGTCCATTTTTAACAGACTATTCTGACAGATATTTTTTGGAAACGCTTCCTGAGGACAATCCGCTGATCGCTGAATTTGGTTATAGCCTTTATTCCTCTGGAGAAAGACTGAAGAGTGGGGTTGAATTGATTGTGGTTATTACCGGAAAAGGGCCTGAAGAAGTTGATCGAGTTGGTACCATCGATGCCTCTTTGATGGCTGAAAGGATAAGGAGTTTCTTGCAACCGGATCTGTTTATCAATGCGGGTACAGCCGGATATGTAGTGGGAAGCGAGGATGAATTTTTGGATGATTCAGCATTTCCCTATTTAGTCATAGCCAATGAAGTCTGCGCGTTCGATCGTCGCGTCCCAGGCGATGAGAAGTGGCAAAATTTTGCCAGACGTCCCACTTCTGCCGGTATTATTGCATCGAGTTATCTAGCAAAATCTTTGGATTGCAAAATTGCAACACTGGGATCATCTGATTCTTTTTATCTGAGAAAAAAAGAAGCTGCGGCTCTTTTAACCAGCGAAATCCGTCATGTGGATATGGAAGCTATAGGTGTTGCTGTAGCAATTGCCTCTCACACTCCAGTCATGTTCATTAAAGTGGTGGGTAATTGTAATGGTTATAAGCTTCAAGAGAAATCGGCTAAACAATACAACAGTACGCATGAAAAAACGGTCGCAAAATTATCATCAGGCTTAGCTCGTTTAATTGATTTTGTTGCTGGCAAGACATTATCAGAGGTCTCTGCACCATCATCGAACTCCGACTTGTCGTTTTTCGCAAAACCATCTTCGTCTTCTGCATTCATAGATGGAGATCAAACCAATATGACAAGCAGAGCAAAAGACTCCAATGTCCCGTTACGCTAAAGCCGCCCCTTTCTTAGACCTTTCTACACGATTGTAGAAAGGTCACCCTAAAATATGTGTCTAACATGAGTTAGTAATAAGAGCATTGCAAATTTAGACTCAAACATGTACGTCCCCAAACGCGTTCATGTTTAAGTCCTTGAAGCATCTTAGATATTTAAACGGAGTTGTTTAATGTATAAAAAAAACACTTTAAACCCTATTATTAATCTTGACCAACCTGTAAGTAGGTTCGATTTAGAGAGAAAATTTAAAGTATTATGGGACGATTTTAATATTACAGAAGATGAGCCTCATGAACTTCTAGGCATTGAAGCTGCCGGGGCAAACCCATACGGTAGGCCACCCATGTTTGCAGTTGAACAAGCCAATGAATATCTTATGAAACATCCTTCTTCTTTGACAAGATATGAAGACTGCAACGGTCTAAAATTTATAAGAAAAGAATTAGTAGCCACCGTAAAATCAATAGGATATAAAACATCTGATGATAAGTTACTAACTGAAGAGAATATAGCAATAGCTCCTGGAATAAATTCTTCTATTAATACAATTTATAAATACTTACGTGACAAAAGTCTGAGAGAGCAGCCTGACAAAACCCCTTGTATTATTACAAATAATTATTTTTACACGATCCCAGATATTTCAAATGTTAAATTTCTCTCTGCCAATTCAGAGATACTAATCCATGATGGCGTTCACCCCAAAGAAATAAATGATGCAATTGAAAAAGCCAGAAAACTAAATATGAATCCAATACTTTATTATAATGTCACACCAGATAATCCCACTGGGACAATTACTAGTAAAGAAAGAGCATTGGAACTAAGTAATATCTTTAGAATGCCTGAAAACAGTAAAATTTTTGTTCTTAATGATCTGGCTTATCATTTCACATACTTAAATAATGGCGAAAAAACCTATCCAATAGGTGGAGCTGGGTTCCAAAGCGCTATGATGTTTGGATTATCAAAAATTGCTGGTCCAGGATTTAGAGTCTCATCTATTGTGTCAGATAGAGAATTTATCAAATCACTAGAAATAAGCAGTTTTAGTGAGTTTATGTTTCCATCTATACATTCACAACTTGTGTTGTATTTTTTTTTCAAAAAATCTAACGATAAACTAAGGAATCACTTTTTAGAAGAAAAAAGAAAACATCTCAACTTCAACTCTAAATTGATGTTGGTTTTGATTAATGGCTTAAATAGTGTAAAAGATCTTAAAACTAGTGAATTAAAAAAAATTCATGAGCTTCTTGAAAAGAAGAGAGTTAATAACTACAAAAATCTTATTAAACATGGTTTGAACGGAATTTCCATAATCAATAACCCAAAGGCAGCTTTTTTTCATATTATTGATTTTACAAGTTTTAGAGGACAATTTTTCCTAAATAAAGAAATTATGACAGGCATTGATTTGGCAGAAGTATTTTACAGAATATCTAAATCGTTGCTTTTCCCATTAGATATGCTAAGTCTCGGTAACTCAAATGCCTTATTGAAAAAATCAACATTACTGATGCGCGTATCCTACTCAACGTCTACATCAGAAATAATTGATTTGTTCTTAAATATTAAGATGCTTCAAGACAATTTAAAATAATAGTAGGTGGATGACATGGTTCAACTGGCTAAATCTTATTTAGAAGATAATACAAACTTTACCACACTACCCTCTCAAGACGATGTCGATGAGTATAGAATGATGGAGGATTTTGCTTTTTCATTTAATGATGAGCGTCACAAAGAAAATCTTTTGATTGCCTTGCAAGGTAAAGGTGCTTTTAGACGATTCAAGGACACCGTTATTTACCTTGGTATTGCAGATGAGTAGTATCAATATAGAGATAAGCAATACAAAATATTTGTTCTGGAATGGTGTGAAATGAAGAAATAGAAGTTGACCAGAGCTGCTCTGTAAAAGGATGAGAGCATTTTCATCGAAGGAATTGCTCTATCTTATATAGTTATTATTTCTTGTATCGCAGGCTTGTTATATTCAGCTTTACCAACCTTCACAATTAGATTAGCACGTGGCTGATATTCAGCTTCACTATGTGTGTGCCCACATAGAACTAAAAAATCTATTGAGGGCTCATCAACAGCAAAAGACATCAATGCATCACCTATCTCTTTAGAACTAAAGTAAGGTAGATAATTATCATCATTCATCTACCCCATATGCTGAGAAGCCTCTTTGAATGGGGGTACATGAGTTAACACAATAATTTTTTGAGGTTGTTGTTTAACCGCTTGAGTTAAATCATTTTTCAAAGCACTAGCTTCTATGTCAGCTAGCTCCTGCATTTTTTGTAATAGCTGGAAGCGACCAAGTATTTTTTCCTGGAACAGACAGCAATCATTCGGCTATCATTGAGCGATACTGGGCTATTTTGATAATCGCCTAAGCGGCCATCAGCACAACCGTTAATGTTGGCCGAACATCTAGTGAAAGCGGATCATTGATAAAGAGTGCGGTAGTACAGCCACCAAGATAGACTACCTCATTGTTCAACTCTCCAAGCTTGCGAGCGACAAATTCCAGCATTTTTAGATTTGAGGTTGCCCGTTGGTTTCTTTGAAGCATAACTTCTCTCTTAATAGTTTAATTGCGATATTTCGCTCTCTTGCTCTCCCTATGCGTATAGCGTCGATCAGAATCAATAATTCGTAAAATAGTTGATCTGGATGTTTAGCTATCGCCCGAGGTACTGAACGATACAAAGGTTCTAATGCTAACCCTCGATGCTCTCCTTCAGAATAGGGCCATACTGGTATGGGATCGTCACCTAATATAATATGCTTTTTAAACAAAGGAGCCGCATAACTCGTGGCAATTCCTCGCGTATAAGATCCCAATTGTCCTGGAAAAAAGTATTTTACTCCAATAATTAAGCACTCTTCACAAGCAGCTTTTATGGGCATTCGAACAATTTTATTTGAAAATAAATCTCCTAATTTGCGATAAACCGGCCCTAGCAAGCCTGATAACTCTAAGCGCTTCATCCCTTCATGTACTTCAGAAGCACTCATACAAAGATATGTCGCCAAATCTTTTTGAAGCAGCTGCTCAGGTTGTTTGCTTGCTAAAATTTTTAGCAGTATCACAATGTCTTGTGGTTTTAGCATTTGTCACTGCCAGGTTAGAGGTATAAACAAAATATAGCATGAATTCGCAATTTGCGAATCGCGAATCACAAATTTCAAACATCAATCAATTACTGTTATCCGAGTTGATGGTGCTATTTGATGACAAATCAGTACAAAATGAGTTCTATATTTAAGCGGTTTTTTGTCCGCTACACTAAAACGCCATCAGGGTAATGACTACCCACCTTATTGTCTGCTGATAGCGATAGCTATCCATATCTAAGTAATGCTGCAGTTAATACTTTCTTAATATTCATATTTTATACTGAATCAAACACTTAAATTGAGTCTATTATGAGCTATAGTGAATTTCTTGAATGGTTAAATAAGTTAACGATAGCTAACTCGAAAAATAAAAACCTGTTAAAACAAGGAGAACGAACTAATGGGTTGCTTAATACTGCAAATGAGCGAGGCCCATTTTCGTATTTTAAGATCATTCGAGGAAACGATTGAAATCGATGTGCAATTAATAAAAATCGATTAGGCTAATTCAGGATTATATGCAGATGAATAAGAGGGATGAAAATATTATAAATCCCGATTTATTCTGGGATTTTACTAATCAGCATTGCCGACAAATCTTGCAAAGCTATTTAGATGAGAATAATACTATGCTGGGAGAAATTAATAGCGCCCTCAGCTAGAAGAAATATTTCAAAAAGCTTGTACTAATGAAGATAGTATCTCATCACAAGAAAATGAGTTTGAGCAAATTTACTCTTTTTCATATACACAGAATCAATTGCTTAAAACCTTTTTTGATGAAAAGAATCAGAAAGAGAATCAGTTTGTCTCTGATTTTGCAATTGCGAAATCACTTTGATAAGTATCTGAGGATAAGGCATTCGAACTAATCCATTTAACCCGCATTAATAATAAATCGGAGATTATTTGTATATGCCAAATGCGGTTTACTATGGTCACTTACTAAAGTAACGAAAATAGTTGTTGTCAGTAAATTGCATTAATCTCTGGTTATGGCATATTCACTACAACGATTGGGTGTTAAGGACGGGACTTTTATGCTACTTTCTGTTAAAGAGCTTTCATTGCAAATGGCAGAATTAATGGCTGCTCGTGCTGAAGAAACGGCTTCTGAGCTTCATTTGAAAATTGCTGTTGCTATTCTCGATAACCACGGCAACTTAAAACTCTTTCGGCGAATGGATGGTAATGGCTTCGTAAGTGTGCGAATGTCACAACTCAAAGCGATGACTTCTGCTAGTATGCCAGTCTCCACTAAGGACTTAGCGGAACGAAATAAATCGTTTGATAATTCCCCCTACTCCTCTGTTCCCGGGATAGTCTTGCTTGAGGGCGGTTTACCTATTATTAGTAAAGAGGGTCAACATTTAGGCGCGATTGGTATTAGTGGAGCTAACCCAGAGCTCGATGGTCTTTGTGCTAAAGCGGCATTAGAAGCTATTGAGGATTACTTATAAGCGGTGGGGAGAATTAATTGAAATCAGTTTGTTATCTCAGAACATGAAAGAGGAATATCTCTTCTTGTTAGAAGAGATATGTAAACGATTGGGGTTTTCTTTCATCACTACCGACAATAAGTTCATTTAGCTTTGTTATTGGTTAAATCATTATATTGAGGGGGTCACTAACTCCTACCACGTTAGAAATGTCCTGCAATAAACTTTCTGTTGTGCTATGACTCTTGAAGCCCGACATAAAGAAATATAATCCCGTACCCCTATTTAACATAAGGCTATGTTCTTTATTAGCAAGAATATCATCTACGCGCGACTTTACTTCGTCGACTGGCAACGAATTTAATTCATCAACCAAGTATCTAAGTTCATTTGCTTTGATTTTTCCCTTCGTAGCTCCCTCTGTCTGTAAACAATTAATATAAGTTTGCAAAGCATGAATGGCTGTTTTCAGTTCTTGAGGGTGTTCAACCTGGTCTTCTGATTTAGACTCTTTTTTTACCTTTGCCAGGGGTAAGTCAACAAACAGATCTTGAGTTGGATCATTAGAATAGGGAAGCTTATAGACGGTAATGAAACTAACTTCACCACCAAACACATTACTCGCTTCATGCAGCAAATGCCTAACCAAAAAATTAACAGCCTCTTCTCGCGTATTGAATCTTACAACTCCATAATTGTTTTCATAATATTCCATTCCCTCACCAACCATTCTCAAACTGGTTGAGTGAAAGCCGTGATTCTTAATAAGAAAATTAAAATTGAAGGTGGTTTGGTCATCCATATCTTTTAAAGCATTCCAAATAGCCGCCCGCATTTGTGCTTCTAAATTAACTTTAAAATACCAACCAACCCGTCTAAAAAGAATGTCTGCAAAAGTCCAATTCTGCCTAAACGTTTTATATAGATCTTTGTTAGAAGCCGTCGACAAATGATCGAGCAAACCTTGTGATATAAGCTTGCCATATTGGTGAGTATGCCCCCAGCAGTACCCCGAAAAATCAGAACCTTTAAACGGATCATTGGATTGATTAAATGGTAGGTAATGTGTGGCAAACTCTTGAGCCAGTTCATGGAAGTGCTGATAATTATCTCTATAACGATAGTTTAAGGTTTGTACTTGTTTTTTAGCAGTTCTTTTGATATCAGCTAGAATTCTTTGAATAGCATTCAGAGCACTGACATCTTCGGCATAAGCTTTTTCTTTGCCTTCACTAATTTTAGTGTCTATCGCCTCAATACCAATGACAACTTTGTTCAATTGCATGAGGTCATACTCTTTGCGTAAAGCAAAAATATCTTTTTCCTGTCCGTCTTGTTTTTCTCTCAAGTAATGAATAAAGCTAGGATCATTAGCGCTCGCTTCCAACTTTTTTAATTCTTGTTTTAATTGAGCAGCAAGCTCTTTATCTTTTATTTGCTTAATAAAATTATAAGTATCTGAGTAATGCATTTTAATGCCCAAGAGAGAACAAAATACAAGCACACTGTATCATAAATGACTTAAGTAAACCTTAAATGGCTCATTACAGCATGCTTGACTATAGAACCGCTATCGGTTTTTCTGAGATAGCTCAACGCATTTTGATAGTGACAGATATACGCATGGTTGACTTAACAAGCCAAGATTAAATTATCAATAGCATTGGCTTGCTCTACAATGACTCCTCTAACATCCTTAGCCAGACTGTTTAAGGGGTTGCCTGGGCCATTAAAGAAAAGTTAGATTTTTATTATGATTGATTCGATGAGAAACAATCTGGTGTTCCAGTTTGAGTTCTTTTAGAAGTTGAATAATTGTATTCCTTTTATTAATGGAGATATTTGCTGCAAAAGGATTGTAACAAGGGAGAGACGCTAAATAGTTAGCGACCTCTACAGGTCCCCTTCCAACAGCCTTGCGAATTGCAAAATTATTTTGTGCAGTAGGATCAACGCTTGGCATCGTGTTGGGTATTGTTATGAGATGAATGGGTTATTTTAGTCTGTACTTACCTATCTTGGGTTTGGCGTTAAGTTGCATTTAGCAGAAGTAGTTTATAATGGTGCAGAGTTTCGTAGCCGCCCACCTAGGCATGCAATATTATTAGTCAAATTAATGATAATGAATATTTAGTTGATGTTGGTTATGGTCGAAAATGATTCAGAAGGGGCAAACCATTATGGCATTGAACCAACGTAGTAATAAGCTATCAATACCGTCAATTTTATATGGGACGGCCTGGAAAGAAGCGGATACAGAGCTGCTTGTTACCCAGGCTTTAACCTTAGGATATGAAGGTATTGATACCGCCAATCAGAGAAAGCATTACTTTGAGGAAGGTGTTGGATTGGCTGTGCAGAGATTTTTAAAAACGAGTGATAAAACACGCGCTGACTTATTTTTACAAACAAAATTTACGTCCATAAACGGCCAGGATTCGCGTTTGCCCTATGATGAATTTGCTTCTTTGACTAATCAGGTTAAGCAATCCTTTGCCAGTTCGCTAAATCATTTGCAAACAGACTATATTGACTCCTATATTCTTCATGGACCAACAATGTCTCGAGGAATAATCGATGCGGATTTGGAAATTTGGCAGGCTATGGAAACCTTAGTACATGAGGGGAAGGTCAAATTTCTCGGAATTTCAAACGTCAACATCCAGCAGGTAGAGGAGTTATACAACAAGGTCCTTATCAAACCATCATTTATTCAAAATCGATGCTTCGCTATCTCCCGATGGGATCAAAACCTTAGGTTGTTTTGTAAAACACATAAGATTATCTACCAAGGATTTTCATTACTCACTGCAAATCTTTCCTATCTTGCAACCTCATATATGCAAAAATTGGCTCTTAAATATGATAAAACCATTCCTCAACTTATATTCCGTTTTGCCTTACACAAGGGGATGTTGCCGCTAACAGGCTCAACAAACTCACAACATATGCAAGACGATTTGGATATCAATGATTTTGAGCTTTCTGATGATGAGGTTAACCATATAGAAAATATTGCTATCAGTCTAAAATAAAAAGGATCATTTGAGATGAAATTACATGCAACAATGGTAATCGCTATAACCATTTTCATTGCAAAACCAGTCATAGCCAGAGAATGTCATTTACCTAATGAATGGCAGAAGCTATGTCCAGTTTTGCAATCCAGAGTTGAGCAGACCTCGCATAAAATGAAACTACAAGACTCAGAGGCACAAGCCTTAGAAAATTATATACAAAACACAGATTTTAACTTTTTGTATTTGTCTAAATTACAAGATCTGATGCCAAAAACAACAACAGAGTTATGGATGGCTACCTATAACAGAGGTTTAAATAAGAACGAAACTGAGAAAATGGCAGAATATTTAATAACTGAAGTGAAATTTTATAAATTTAAGAATCTCCCTGCTTTTGACAATAATACCTCGCATATCATAGGTCGTGAATGGCATGAAATTGACTATTCTGGCGAGAATATGACTTGGGAAAAGCAAAAGGAAAAATATGCTCCTTATGGAATATCAAATTTTAAATCGTTGCAGTGCTTGCAAAAGTTCTTTCCTGTGGAGTCAAAACTTCCTTATTTCAATAAAATATATCAACCAACGAATATGTCGGGAGGATCTTGAAATAGCAACATAATAGGTTCCCTCCCCCACTCCAGTATTGAATTCCCGCGGCTTGACCGCGGGAGTTTGGGGTGGAGGTAGCCTATTGCATAGCAACAGGGGTAGGACCCGGAGAATAGTGCCAAAATTAATGGAACGAGAATAAGCCATAAAAATGAAGTTAAAAATGGGGGGATTACCTTCACATGCTGTTCGTCTCATCGCAAATTGTATTATTGCTTACGATGCTATTATTCTAAACACGATTTATGAGAAGATGCTCAAAAAAGGGGGTTAGCCAAGAAATTATTGAAGAATTTGCAAGGGCTTCACTTATTGCTTGGTCGCATATCGCTTTTACGGGTAAGTATAATTTCAAAAAAAGCAATGATGAGATCGATGTGGCTGCAATGCTCAATACGATGGAAAAGCACCTAAAACAATACTTCTGGAAGACTACTAAACTCAGAACTAACACTTTTTGGGGTCCTTCCACAGGCCCCTTAAAGGTTGAAAAAGTAAAAGGAGTTACTTAGGGGTTGCAGTATTATTACAGCTATTATCAATGGTTATAGGCAGTGAACTATTTCTAGCAAATACACCATAAGCATCAATTGCTTTCATCAGATCATGATTAATAATGTCCCTAGGAATTCTTGAAAGCAGGCTACTTTTTTCTTGCTCTACCTTCTTCGTTGCTGTTTGAACTTGCTCTATCTTTGGATGGATTGATAAGAAATCTCTGATTTGAGCAAAGCTGGGACGACCTTCAGGTTTTAAACAATTAGTAATAAGTGTTGCAATGTCTTGGTGGCAATGAGCAGGAATAGCAGGGTGAGCCTTTGCTTTGGCAATGTTATCAAGTTCAGTATCTGATTTATTCATAAAATCAAGGTTGCCAATAGAGCTATACAATAAAAACAAGCCGAATTCGTAGACTGAAGCGGCTTCATCGAAATTGTATCTAGAAAATCCTGGTGCCCTAAAAAGAAATTTCATTTTATTATTGGCTTTAGACATTCTCCATTCTTGCGGTGTAAGTACCAATCCACTAAGAGTCTTGAGCAAATGAGGATGAATTAATTTAATCGCCCCTTGCTTGTCTAGACATACCGTTTCAAAGCTTATTTTGGGAACATAGCCTTCACTCACAAGAGATGCGCAGCTTTCACTCAGTGTAAGCGCATAATTTAGAATGTCATGTTGAGAAAATTTCAAATTATTAGCTAAAAGCTCATAGAATATATTTGAAAAGTTTTCAATTATTACCATATTTGTAGAACCAGATCGATCGGACACGACATCAATCAATTTGAGCACAGATGAATTGTTACTCACAGAAATCTTTTCTTTTAACTGGTCAATTTCGTCGAGATTAAAATCGTAGACAATCCCTTTAATTTTTAAGGCTACTGCGGGTTGTTTCTTATATGCTGCGCTATAAAGCTGGTAATAAGTATCTTCATGGAGTATCTGACCTAGTTTTAATAATTCATATTTGCTTTGCATTTTCGTTCTCTCTATTAAAAAAATAGTTTAAGAGATAAAGAAAGAGCGTCGTGTAGGACACGTTTATCGCTGAGCAAAAAGCTGCATGAAGGGTTGTAGTATTGATGGTTCTCATCAATACCTCTTTTGCCCACTCAATCTTTACCTCAACGACAAACCCGTTTAATGATTAAAACTAGGAAAACTCCAGTCCTCTACTGTCCTTTGAGAGAAGATAAGTCGTTTACATGGATGAATTTAATCTCCAGGTGGATAATGCTCTTGCTATATTATGAAAAGATTATTTGTACTACGTAAAATTTGCAATTGCTGAATTTTGGCTAGTCCTTTGGAGCCCTTGAAAGCAGGCTATTTCTTTCGTGACCTTTCTGCAAGGGAGGTTGGCTATGTGTTTGCAAACGTTGCTGCTCATTGTGGCCTAATTGCTTTGATTTTTCATCAACCTTAAATGGAATCGACAGCCATTTCATGAAGGTTTAACAGTGCTCGGGATAAAAACCTTTAGCTCTTCAAATTTACGAAAGCCATGTGATAAGCAGTTGCAAACAATGGTGCGGTGGTTTGCGGGGATATTATGGCTCAGTGCATCACACATCTGAATAACTTGCCCTTTATTCTTATCCCGCTTATTCAGCAAGCGCGCCATGTTTTCCCCTAAATGGCGTTTGCTGTTATAAAATAAAACGACTTTATGGGCACCATTTTGAGCAAGAATACCCGTGGTATACATCCCTGTTCTCTTTTGCCCTGGATTTTGTCTGTTGTTGCGGATGACATCAACAATGCGAACAACCGTATCATCATTGTGAATCAAGGAACAATTGGCGGCCATTTTTTCTAATGCGGGGAATACCAATAACACACAGGAAACCAGTTCCTCCATCAATTGCCATTGAGTCGATGCTGCAATAGGAAAGCCAAGCAGTGATTGGAAATAGTCCTGGCGATGAAAGGGCATGGCCATATAATATTTTTGTAAGGTCAACATGGCTTTGAAGCTTGGATGATATTTTTCTTTGCTGACCTTTTTGGGGATAGTTGCTGAGAATACTTCTTTGCATAGCGCACAGTGTAATTTCTCAATCCAATACTTATTTAAGGACGGCAAGATTGAATAATTAACAATTAAAAATCAATAGGTTATATAACCAGGGTCGGTCTAAGCTGGTAGTTCTAATCATTCACAACCCCTAACAGCACATTCATCGATACTCTACTGAAACCTCACAAAGAAGCAGGTAGAAACAGAGTTGTAAATTTCGACTCTGAACAGAATGCGCATTAGAATTGTTGCTGAATCTCGTAACTCTTGCTTCGATCAATTGTAATAGGTCACGCCCCCCTCCGTGAAGTTTCTGCAAGCTTGCAGAAACTTCACAACTAATTCACATTATTATTCCAAATTGGCATCCCCCTATGCCAACAAGTCATGAGTATCTAACCTTCTTTTAATATCCACCGTTTATAGTATCAACATACACCAAAACAAATTGGGCAGACTATAATGAAAACCAAACAAAATATTGAGTACAGAGATACTTCAACTGGCTCCGTTGCAAAAATAACTCCTTTAAAGTCAGTGGATTTGGTTAATGTTGATTTTTCTCGTTTGGCCTTAGTGGGCATGTCATGTGCGTTGATTATCGATAAAGATGATCAGCGTTTTGATTATATTGGTTCCAAGGATGCTTCTGCGTGCTTAATCATTGTTCTGAAAGTGGCATCTGGTATAAATATGGTATTACACTTGAATAAAGCTTTAGAAATGTCAGATGAATCGATAAATCTGATGAAGGATGTTATTGACGGTGACTATCAAGTTGCTTTGCTCAGTGGAAACTCAAAACTGGACTCGCCGATTGTAGAGAAGCATGTTAAGTTTTTTGAATGGGATAATCGATGCAAATTAATTGAAGTAGACTGTGGGAACAGTAAAGGAAATGAGACTAAAGGTGCTATTTTAAAACTTAGATCAGATGAAATTACCACTGAGGAGGCCATAATGGAAGCTTGTGATCCTTATTGGTATGAGAAAGAGCACGGAAAAAAAATAGCTGAGTATTTTGTTGCTGTTGATAAACCTAGTAATTGGCTAACCATCAAAGTATGGGATGAACGTAATATTCCTCAAGAAGAAAAATTATTGGCGGAGGCACTTGACCTTTATCATCCGTCACACCGGAATCCTAACAGGTTTTTTATGTCTTCCCTTGGTGATCCTATAATTCAAAGTAGCAAAAACCCTTTAGTAGAGGAGCAGCAAAATCTCGATTCTAAACCTAAACAGTAATAGCTCATGCTCCCTTATATTTTCAAGCGACTAAATAAATCAACCAATTAATATGGCCTGGGACTAAGGATCGTCGTGACGTTTCCGCAAGCTTGCGGAAAAGTCACAAAGAAATAACAATTAAATATATGTATTTCCTATAAGTCGATTGTACTTTTCGCTTAAAGAGGGCTCTTCCTTTGGCTCCGGAATTTTACCTCTGAATACCCCAAGAAATGCAAGAGCTCGGGTTTGTTTTATTTCTGAATCTTTTGATCTATAGCTATATCCCTCATTTGAAGGCATGCCCGATATAGCAGCTTCGAGTACTCCTCTACCATTAACTCTTCTTTCGCTAAAGGTAGAACACTGATCCAAAGCCTCTAGTGCCACCTCAAAACTAACGGGACCAATGACTTGACCTCTCTCATTAGCTTTATTTAATTTCACAGCTATTGATTTCATTCCCCTATCAATTGTTATTGCTTCTTCATTAGTTTTATCCTTTTTAACTATAAGTTGCTCTAAATCTTGAATTTGATTTTCTAAATTTTGTGCCAAAGTTGGCTGTCCTTTTATATAGGTAATAATTCCCCTTAAAGGCATCTTTATCAATAAATTTAAAGGTGTAAATGCTATTTGAGATAAACCTCTTATAATATTTCCAAGACCATCTAAAACACCACCACCTAATCGGGCAAGACTTCGAGTAAACATATATGAGAAAACACCCATATATATGTGCCTTGGTATGTTTATTAAAAATATAGTTGGAGCTGCAATTAAATGAAATACTCCTTTTATTAGATTAGCAATACCCCTAATTGGTTGAATGAGATCTCTCTTTATATGAAAATTAGCCTTATAAGGTTTAAAGGTATCTATAATATCTTTTTTTATAGCAATAAAAGGATGAAGTCCTCCCAAAAAATAAGGCAGAGATCTTGAGCGAGGATCTCGTGCATAACTAGATAACTCATCATCAAATTTGTTGGTTTCAAAATACCAATTTCTTAGTTTATTAATAAATTCAATTCGCTCTGCGAGAAAGGATGTTGGGGATTCATATGGTATAAATTTGGGCATTCTATAACTCTTTTAGGTTAAATAAGTAAAAAACGTTTTGCAAAATAATTGTGCGAAGAGATATAGATTTCACATCTATTTTGCAAAGTCATATTGTGCTTTTTATAAATTAAATAATTATTAAAAAGAAATGGATATTTTTAATAGTTACTATTAAGAAAATCATATATTCAGACAGGGTTAGGAGTACGCTGACCTTTCCGCACCATTGCAGAAAGGTCAGGATGTTGTGGGCTAATCTGCAGCATCGTTACCCCATGAAATCCAACATCAGTTTGGATGCCATATGTATAGGTAATGCATTGATTTTCAGTATACTGCCACAAGGACGATGAAGTTCGGCACTACAGAAAGCATCATTATTGAATAGAACGCCTAAATCAGGTATCGGATGTTTTTGCTTTACCTCGACAAACTGCGAGTTTTTATTCTCTTGATGTGCTAGTTTTTCCTGATTTGGATGGGACTGATACCCAAATGAATGCCGATTTTTGCAGGCGTATAATCAACCAATAGTTCTTTGACTTGCTCCCATAACTCATTGGGGTTTCGTCCCCGCTTTGTTCGAGTAGTTCGCCAATGTCTAAACGCTTGTTTGACTGAGTCTAGTTTATCTATGTCACTTATCATAAAGCTTCCTCTTAATATCATCGAGGCTATAGGCTAAATTACTGGCCTGTCTTGGTCACGCACTGTTGCCGCAAGCTCAGGAAAAATGGAGAACCGCTAGGCGAACTTATACTAATCATCAAGCAAATAATGAAATTGCCTAACACGAATTTTGGTGTAGTTTCTGCAAACTTGCAGAAACTACACGCTTATTTTTAACCAAAGTTTGATAGATAAGGTGGTCCTTTTAGCTGCTAATGGGTCGGCCCCATTAGGTGATGACGCGGTGGTTCTATTAGGGTACTGAATGACAACGAGATAGCGCGACCATCGTTGTTTCCTGTTCAGAATCTAAGTTGGGGCTGTATTCATCATTAAGACTAGTCCCCTCCGACAACTGGAATGAAGAATTACTATTTGTAGCATTTCGTCCAAAGAAGAGATTAGATGCATTCGATTGTATATTGTTTTTTACCTTTATATCAGAATCAACAGAGTTAACCATCTTACCTTCTTCCTCAACAGAAACAGTAGTGCTAATAAAATGGCTTAAAAAACGTAATGGCTCTTGTAGTTTGTAAGGTGGGCTAACATCGGGAATAAACTGAACCCGTTGGAGGCTATTATCATCTTGAAGGCTATTATTTTCCAATGAAAAGAGCATCTGTATTTTATCCCTTGTTTCCTTCGGATATTCAATAGGGAAACCATAGGTAAGTATTTTTTCAGCAATTGAGTAACTATCTGCTTTTTTATGAGCGTGAATAGTCAAAGTGATACGAGAAAGATCTAGACTTGAAGTATCACCTGTAATCCTGTGCTTTCTTAAATAGTCTAACTCTTCAGTAGTAAAATCCATTTCAGTAATTACCGGAATGATTCTAGAATAAAAAAGGTTTAATTTATCATTCGATTGTTTAAATTTAGATAAAGCAGTATTAGTTAAAAAAGGAATGATAAAATCTACAGTTAGTCCATATGTCTCACATTTACTGATATAGGCACTCATATCTGTACCTGAATAAGCAGTATCATCCAAAAAAATTAACCGTTTAACATCAGGATGAGTTTTTAAAAATGGTGTTAAATAACTATGATCAACTATTTGATAAGGAGTAAATTCTAAGAAAGTTAAAGCAAGGGAAGCCACCCATGCTTGACTTTTCCGAGCACCCAATAACTCTTTTCGGCCTGTAGTATGGGGAACAACAATAATAGATTGGTTCGCATCAATCTTTCCATCTTTATATAATTGATTTAATTGGACGACACTTTCCTGTAGTCCTATATAAAACTCTTCAAAAGAGAACACCACCGTATTGCTAATAATCTTTTCTGCACATTGACGACTTATGCCTTGGGAATGTAGTGATATCCATGCTTTGGCTTTTTCTTGATCCATCAAGGGATCCTGCGCAGGAATAGGAGGATCAATGCATAATGTTGAAATAAAATTACCATTAATACGTGGATTGTATAAATTTTTTAATAAAGTTTCTTTTTGTTCTTTAGAAAGAGGCATTTTGTTCTCTGGACTCAATAAGTGGCATATAATTTAACATATGCTCAAATTGTGATCAACAAAGATTGCAGGGGTAACTGCATCTAAACCCTATGATGTAATTTATTGATTAATAAAACTATTTAAAGACAGTAAAGTGAATGCTCTAATACTCTGTCAAAGCCTGCTTGTTCTTAGGCAAAAAGGGCTAAATCAAGTTTTGTAGGTCGTCAGAGAATATCTTCGCAATCCCTAGCCCATTATTCTTTTGAGCTAGACGTTATTGATTTTTGGGCTGAATGATGTGAGAAGTTCTTGCAAGAATGGGGTCCCGACGAAAATAGTGTGGTCAACCAAAATGTTACACCCCTGTTAAGCAACTTTCACTAAACAATCGCTTTGTTTTTCAAATTGATTTGGACTTAAATAACCTAAGTAAGAATGCAATCTGTGGCTGTTATAGAACATAGTGATGTAATTCAAAATATCCTGCTGAGCTTCCCATCGAGTTTGATAATTTCGCCATTGAGCTCGTTCTTGCTTTAAACGACCAAAGAAGCTTTCAATAACACTATTATCCCAGCAATCTCCTCTTTTACTCATAGGCTTCCATAACAATACTGGCTGGCTTCAGCTATTTTCTTTACCCATTCAAGAGTTTCTTGATGCTTAGGATCATCTGGTTTATTCCTTTGGTGGTGCTGATAACTGTAATATCCATGCCGTGTAGTTGGCACATTACGCCAACTGACCAGGTCTTCTTATTTTGGGCAACAAACGAATATTTTATTTCGTTTCTTGAGCACGGAAATAGAGCAACTGTATGCACCACTCTATGTTGCTCTCGAATTCAAACAGCGGGAATGCAGCCAATCCATACAACAAAATAGAGAAAGAATGGCGTATTTTCAGTCTGTTGTATCGGCTGCTTCCGAGACTGCATCCTTGGTGGCTCCACTGACGTTATAGCAGAGCCCCTTAGATCACCCGTCATACAAAACCAAATATTTGCATTTTCTTGATCAGCTGTCTAATATTTGTACATAATTATCGATTAAAAGTCTGTTAGCTACAACAAACCTTATTAAGAGATAATTTAGGAGATTGTTTTTGGATTATGAGATGGCGTATTCGATAAAAGTGGTTACTCGCGGTATTAATAAAAATGGAATTGCGGCAGGTTTAAGACCATCTGTTAAATATGTCATGACACCGACCTTGGTTAATGAGATAAGAGCTCATCAAAATGTTTTCTTCATAAGCCAAATAAATTTTATAAAAATTAATAGCAGATACACAGACAAAAACAATATTAAATTTATAAATTTTTACGAGGCCTTTTCCAAGTCCTGCTTATCAAAATTTATTTATAAACACTCAAACTCATATGGCGTTTACAAGAATGTAGCCGCCATTATTCACGCAATAAAGGACGAAAACCCCATTCTTTTTTATAAGAAAACCAACAAAACGACCAACAGAGTGGCTGATATGTAACCAAGTAAACGACAAATCATTCATGGATTAATTATTTTGTCATTAAGAGTTTTATAGTAGAAATGACATGTTAAAAATAGATAAGTTGTACCCCTACAGAGGACTTAATCGTTCGGAAATAATTTATGCAGAAATAATTATTTGGGTTCCTATCATAGCAACAATTTACAGTATTATTTCAGGAATGCTTTTTTCCATTGGAACTGCCACCCTTGTTTTGTTTTTAATTTGCTATAGTTGCACCGTGTTTGGTGTGACCATTGGCTTTCATAGGCTATTAACTCATCATTCATTTAAATCAACCCGATTGCTAAAAATTATTTTTGTTTGTTTTGGATGCATGGCTTTTGAAGGATCTCCTTTTTTCTGGGTTGCAGCGCATCGTCGCCATCATAAATTTACCGAATCAGAGGGAGATCCCCATACTCCTCTTATTAATGATAAATTTTCATGGTTCGGTTTTTATCATGCCCATATGGGATGGATGACGACCCATATTATTGAAAGTTGGCGTCATTATATTCTGGATCTGCTTACGGATCCTGACCTTAAAATTATCAATAAACATTATTCTGTAATCGCGTCCCTCGGGCTATTAATACCCGCTATTTTGAATGGGTTAATTTATATGAGCTGGTACCATTTCTGGGAAGGACTCATCGTCTGCGGACTGGTTAGAGTATGTCTACAACAACATGTAACCTGGTCAATTAATTCAGTATGTCATTTATGGGGAAAGAAGGATTTTGATACGAAGGATCAAAGCAGAAATAATTGGTTATTTGCTATCTTAGCTTATGGTGAGGGTTGGCATAACGGTCATCATGCTTTTCCAAGCTCCGCAAAACACGGCCTAAAAAAATGGCAAATAGATATTTCTTTTGGGCTTATCAAGTTCTTGTCCTGGTTTGGTTTTATTAAAGAAATAAAAATTCCCACCCAAGTACAGTTAGACAATAAAGCAAAAAAGCATCAATCCTCCTAAGGATAAGTGAGATTATATGTTCGACTCTAAAAAGAACGTTAAAAACGTTGCTGATATAGTTTTTATAAATTCAGAATATAATCCAGAAGGGATAGCCTATAGGTTTATCAATACCGATGGTTCTACCAACTGTTTAAATTACCAGGATTTTGCAAACGAAGTAACGAAATTAGCTTATTTAATACAGGAGGTCACTGAGCCCGGAGATACCGTTATTTTAGGAGCAAAACAAGGATTAGAATACATCATTAGTTTCTATGCTTGTCTATACGCTGGTACCGTGGCGGTCCCCGTATTTCCTCCTGTCAGTAAAGCAATGACGGAGCGCTTTATTCACATTCTTAAGGATGCTAATCCTAAACTAGTAATTTGTGATAAAGAAATAATTTCTAAGTTAACAAAAGGAATGACTGTTAATCGCTTTCTACCTAAGAGCATAAAATTTGCGGCAGGTATCAGTGAAGAAACTGCGTCTATGTTGACCTATTTAAAATCGCAACAGATCCCCTTAATGGCTAGCGAAGAAAGATTTAGTATTAATGCTGTGAAATTAGAGCCACTTAATCAAAAAAACAGCAAATCTAATGCCTTTATACAATATACATCTGGCTCTACGGGAAACCCTAAGGGAGTTATGGTTTCTCATGGTAATTTGCTAGACAATTTCAACGTTATCTATAACGCCTTAAGACATCATTCACAAAGCCATAAATTTTCATGGTTACCCCCCTATCACGACATGGGGTTAATCGCCGGAATACTGGAACCTTTCTATGGCGGGTTTACGTCAACCTTAATGTCTACAATCGATTTTATAGCTCACCCAACGAAATGGCTGCAATACATGTCAGCCTATCATTGCACCTCAACTGGAGCGCCTAATTTTGCTTTTGAATTATGTGTCAAACAAGCTGATCGTCTGGATCTTTCCCAACTTGACCTCAGCGCCCTTGAAGTTATTGCTAATGGCTCTGAACCCATTAACTACAATACAGTTAATCGATTTTATCAAACCTTTCAATCATCAGGCTTAAAACGCGGAGCTATCTTCCCTTGTTATGGTTTGGCAGAAGCGACACTCATGGTGACAGCAAAACCCATTATGGAACCTGAGGAAATTGTTTCAATCGACCCAGAAATGCTAACAAAAAACATCATGCAGTTAACTGATGATACGAATGGAGTAAAAATAGTAAGTTCCGGTGTTCCGCAAATGATGCTCAAAATCATTAATGAGCAGACCCGCTTAGAATGTCCAGAGGGCGAGGTAGGTGAAATTTGGGTGCATGGTGAATCCGTTGCTCAAGGCTACTATCATAATGAAGAAGCAACTGAACTCACATTTCACAATAAAATTAATGGTGACAACAAGGATTATTTATACACTGGTGACTTAGGATTTATGTATAAAAATGAATTGTTTGTTTGCGGTCGAAAAAAAGATTTAATTATTATTAATGGACAAAATTTTTACCCGCAGGATCTTGAGAATCAAGTGACTTTAAGCTCTGATAAGATTCGCCAAGGCAACGTCATTGCCTATTCAGAATTGAAGGATGGTCAAGAGCAAATAACGCTTGTCTGTGAGATAAAAGATAGAGAATCTGAAGAAAATTACCGGATTATTGCTGAGAAAATTCAACAACACCTCGCTAAATCCTTTCATTTTACAGCCAATAATATCTATTTCATTCCCCCCAAAAAGATCCCCAAAACAACCAGTGGAAAATTACAACGCCGCTCATGTGCTGAGAAAATAGCTAAAAATGAATTGACTATTCTTTACCATGGCGAATTCAAACAACCAATCCTAGTTAGAACACAAGCAATTAAACCAGCTAAAGAAACCTGGTTGAATCAACTACAAGAAGTCAAAAGCGAGATACGTCAATCGACCTTAAGTACCCTGCTTCAGAATGAAGTCAGTCATTTATTAGACGTTCAGAATCCCAAAGCAATTCCGCTAGATAGAGGGCTTTTTGAGCTTGGTTTTGATTCCATAAAAGCTATTCAATTAAAAGAAAAAATTGCTCAAGAACTAGGTAATGACATTGATATTGATGAAGACTTTCTCTTCAATTTTCCCTCAATACAGGTAGCAGCTTCAGCACTAATTTCTCAATTATTTCCTGAAATAACTAATAGAGATAATATCAAAGAGTTTAAACCAAACTCAGTTGCAAGTTTAACTACTCAAGAACCCATTGCAGTAATCGGTATGAGTTGTGTATTTCCTGGCGCTAATGATGTTAATGAATTTTGGGACAATTTGATCCAGGGACGCGACTCCGTAACAGACATCCCCGCTGAACGCTTTGACATCAATGACTATTACAGCCCTATCCAAGGTCAAAAAGGGGGAATATGTACCCGCAAAGGGGGATTTATTGAAGGGATTGATCAATTCGATGCAGCATTTTTTAATATTAGCCCTAAAGAAGCTGAGCTCCTTGATCCCCAGCAACGCTTACTCTTGAAACATACCTGGCTAGCCTTTGAAAATGCCAATATCAATGTCAGTGATTTAGTGAGCTCTAATACTGGGGTATTTATCGGAATTTCAACCCATGACTACGAGCACTGTATTTATGAAAACACTGATTCTAAGTCAATCAGCCCCTATTTTAGTACGGGAAACGCAACAAGTACTGCCAGTGGGCGCTTGTCTTTCTTTTATGGGTTTCAGGGACCCTGTTTCGCGGTAGACACTGCTTGTTCCTCTTCTTTAGCCGCTATAGATCAAGCTTGTTTATCTCTGCAGAATAAACTTTGTAATTTGGCTGTTTCTGGTGGCGTGAATGCTATTTTAAGCCCCGAGTTATTTATCAGTTTTTCTCAGGCAGGCATGCTTGCCCCAGATGGAAAATGTAAAACCTTCGATGCCAATGCCGATGGCTATGTTCGCGGAGAAGGATGTGGCGTTGTCATTCTAAAACGCTTAAGCGATGCACTACGTGATAAGGACCACATTATCGGAGTGATTAAAGGCTCATCTGTCGCGCATGATGGTTTATCCAGTGGCCTCACTGTTCCCAATGGACAAGCGCAACAGCAGTTAATTCGTAATGCTCTTGAACGCTCGAAGATTGATGCAACAGAGATTGATTACATCGAATGCCATGGCACAGGTACCAGTTTGGGTGATCCAATTGAAGTGAACTCGATTAAAAAAATATTTAACAATCAACGAAAACAACCTTTGCTATTAGGCTCTGTGAAAGCCAATATCGGCCACCTTGAAGCTGCTGCAGGTATGGCTGGGTTTATTAAAGTGCTTTTATGTCTGCAGCACAGGACCATTCCTCCTCAAATAAATTTCAATACACTGAATCCTAAAATAAAAATAAACAACAACATGCAAATTAACACCCAGCTTGGGACTATCAACCCAGATAAAAAATTTAGGGCGGCAGTCAGTTCTTTTGGCTTTAGTGGTACCAATGCACACATCATTATGGAGGAAGCACCTTTACAAACCAAAGATAGTGGACTGCCCTTACCTCCAGCACATGTCTTTGTCTTATCTGCAAAAACTAAATTCTCATTGGATTCGCTAATCAAGGCCTACCAAGAATTCTTGGCGATGACTGACGCCTCACTAGCAGACCTATGTTATACCGCAGCGGTAGGACGTGCTCATTTACAATGGCGTATTGCGGTTACAGCAACTAGCAAAAAAGAGTTAATTGAGAAGTTAGGACAAATTAGCCCAATTGACACTATGCAATCTGAGGAGAAGCCTAGTGAAGATGATGTGCTAAGCGTTTATTTAAGTGGTAAGGATATCGATTGGAAGTCTTATTATGCATCCTATCTTTCAAGATTATCGAAAGTCAGCCTGCCAACCTATCGCTTTGAAATGCAATCCCACTGGTTGGCGATTAAAAAGAAAAAGACCTTAGCCTATGGAGAGATGGTTCATGAGCTCTTGGGCGCCAAACAGCCAGGCCATAGCGATGACCTTCGCTTCCTCAATCAACTCGTTTTAAATGATTTGGATTATTTAAAAGATCATCGTGTATTTGACCATATTATATTTCCCGCAGCAGGGTTTATAGAAACTGCCTTAGCTTCTGGAGTAGAAGCGTTGGGTGACTCGCCTTTAAGGGTAAAAGACATTTCATTTCAGACTCCTTTAGCTTTAAATGGAATTACAGACTATGAGGTGAACTTAGAGCCTAGAACAAATAATAGCTATCAAGGTTCGATTTATGCTAAACCAAAAGATGCTTTAGCTTGGAGCCATCATGCTGATTTTGAATTGGAATCATTATTAAACCCTGGATATGAAGTTATCGATTTAGCGGCGATAAAAAGTACCTTGGCTCAGGTTGATATGAAAACCTTGTATCAACGCTTTAAGCAAGTAGGATTAGTTTATGGTGATGCTTTCCAAGCCATTCAAGAAGCCTTTACAGGACACAATAAAGCCTTAGTAGCGATTAAAAATGAACAGCGTTCCAATAACGACTATTTCCACCCAGCCTTACTTGATGGCGTTTTTCAGGCAGTAGCTTTAGCGCTGAGTGAGGAACTGAATGCTACTTATATTCCTTTGGCTATCGGACGCCTGGATTGGTATCAAAAAGCGTCGGGCTTAATCTGGGCTGAAGTGACTCTAATCAATCGTGATGAGCATGCTTTAAATGCGGATATTAAAATCACTGATAATAATGGCATGTTAATAGCAGAGATAAAGGGTTTCGTTGCCTATGCAGTAACCAAACAAGCGCTGGAAAAGCTTCTGCTAGCGAAGAAAGAAGCATTAGGCCGTTATGTTGAGCATTATGAATTATACAACTGGTCTCCTGCGTTGAAAGCCAATCGAGACGTATTGATGGTTAAGGATTCTAGTGAAGAAGATCTAAGCAATCGCCATATAGTTTTTGTTTATGAGAATAATTTTAAAACTCTGGTTTCTTTGGCAAAAAAACTATTGGTATCTAAACCCTTGAGTTTTACCTTAGTGACTCAACAAGCCTTTAGTGTTAATGCAAAAGATGAGATCAATCCAGACCATAGCCAAGCCCTTGGTTTTTGGCGAAGCCTGCGTCAAGAAGCCAATAATATTCCTTGCTATCTGATTGATGTTAAAGACAAAGAGCCTTTGGACCTAGTTCTGAATTTGATTGGTACTAATTCCTTGCCCGAGCCACAAGTCATCTTACGCGGACAGTCGGTTTATGTACCTCATTTAATTAATGCCGATGAAGATTCAGCCTTAGCCCAGTCCTTTCAATATCAGGCTGATGCGACTTATTTAATTACTGGCGGTACTGGTGGTCTAGGATTTGAGTTAGCTAAACATCTGCTTGCACAAGGCGTGAAACACTTGGCATTAACTAGCCGAAGCGAAGCCACAACTGAGCTAAGGCTATGGATGGAGCAACAGCAATCCAATGGAGTCAGTATTACCCACTATGCAACAGATGTGGCTGATAAAAAGGCATTAAAGGAGGTCTTTGATGCGATTGCTCAAAGTGGTTTCTCTTTAAAAGGGATTTTTCATGCGGCAGGAGTCCTGCATGATGGATTGCTTTTGAATTTAAGTGAGGAGGATTTTGATGTTGTTCTGACACCGAAGGTTCAGGGCGCTAAGAACCTTGATGAACTGAGCCAAGCTCTAACTCTGGATTGTTTTGTTTTGTTCTCATCCATATCGTCTATGTTGGGTAATCCCGGCCAAAGTAATTATTCAGCAGCCAATGCCTTTATGAATGGGTTGGCAATGAAACGCCGCCAACAAGGGCTTTCAGCCCTAAGTATCAATTGGGGGCCCTTTAGTACTGTGGGAATGGCAGCAGGACTTGAAGCAGTGCATAAGGCACAAGGTCTAACAGCACTTAAAACACAACCTGCTTTTGCGACAATGGATGAACTACTTAGTACGCCTAAAGCCCTAGTTGGAGTTATGGAAATTGATTGGTCTAAAGTTGTTTCTCCAAGCAATCCCTATCTAGCCCATTTTGCCCCTCGCGTGATTCCTCAAACCCTAAATCAAGGTACTTGGATTAGTTTACTTGCAGCAACACCTACAGAGCGTCGTGAACAAGTTCTAACTGATAAAATTAAAGGGGTGTTAGCCAAAATATTAAATATTTCTAAGCCTGATAGTTTGGATATCAAAAAGAACTTCTTTGAATTAGGTATGGACTCAATCATGGCAATGGAGTTTAAAAATGTTTTGCAAACTATGCTCGGTTCGTCAATCACTATAAGCAATACTTTAGTGTTTGATAATCCAAACATAGAAAATGCAGTAGCCTATCTGTTGAGGGAGATAGTTACTACCGAGAGTAATCCAGTAATAGCTGATGCCAGCAAAACACTTGAAGCTAAGAATATCGTTGATCAGAAACCATTGATTAGAAGACAGAGTTTCAATAGGGATTATATTTATTTGGAAGGAGGCGAGAATGCCGTATTGCTTTTCTATGGATTAAACGGCAGCCCATTAGAAGTTCTTGATTTAGCTAAAAATCTCAATGAAGCGGGTTATTCAGTTGAGATCCCACTCATTGAGGGTTATCACTATGATGTTAAAAAGAAAATATTCAATCGCTCAGAGAGTTGGATTCGCGATGCCTTGGGGATTTTCTATTCAATGAATAGTCGATATAAATCGGTTGCACTTTGTGGATTGAGTCTTGGAGCTGTTGTCGCGCTGAGACTGGCTGAACTATTGCAAAACAAGCCATCCGCCTTACTACTTCTTTCAACCGCGCTGTTTACCGATGGTTGGAGTACTGACTGGAAAAGATCGTTAATTCCATTGGTCTATTACTCACCATTACGTTATAGATTATCCCTTCCTGAGACAGAGCCTTTCGGGATTAAAAATCTAGAACGCAGAGCTTATTCTGCAAAATTGATGCAGGAGAAATCAGTTTCTATTTCTGGAGGTGCACAGATATCTTTTTATGATATTTATCAGGCACGTCGATTAGCTAAAGTAGCTGTTAGAAATTTATCGTTAGTCACCTGCCCAACATTAATTATGCATGCTAAAGAGGATGATATCGCTAGTTTAAAAAATATTGAGGTAATTGCCGGGGGTATTTCCTCATCTGTTGTAGAACAAACTATCTTAGAAGATAGCTATCATATGATTACTGTCGATAATGAGAAAGAGTTGGTCATGGAGCAATGTCGTGATTTTCTTGATAAAAATACGAACTAAAATTTATCTTGCTCCGAGCAGTCCGTAGTCTTTTTTTAAAATGAAACCTTGATTAAGCAGCGCTGAGTGATCCTGACATTTTTTTAATCAAAGTATCATTTAGATACCTATATGGACATTAATAAGTTACTTTGACTTATATTTGTGTCATTCCCGCGTAGGCGGGAAACTATTTCTCAAAGTGGTTCCTCACTTTGTTTGCACGATGGTTTCCCGCCTACGCGGGAATGACACACAAAAGAACAGGAAGAACTTATATGGCACATGCTTCCTGTTTAAAAAAATGCCAGGATTCCTCAGAGCGCAGTGTAATCAAGGTTTTCCTTAGATGCATTAGAGTGGATGGGGTAAGAACGCCGTAGCTAAATTTGAGCTTTGAGCTGCAGACACCATCCTATCTCCCGGACGCAAGGGCTTGAAGAACCGAGAGCTCGAAGCGCCAGTCTCCACCACTCTATCCTGGCTTTGCGGCTGACAAAGCTCTAATTCAGTGATGCGTTTCTCATTAAAGCTATTGGCCAACCTT
Organism: Legionella massiliensis; assembly: GCF_000756815.1. Taxonomy (GTDB): domain Bacteria; phylum Pseudomonadota; class Gammaproteobacteria; order Legionellales; family Legionellaceae; genus Tatlockia; species Tatlockia massiliensis. The sequence goes on along the minus strand of NZ_CCVW01000001.1, from coordinate 1,024,686 downwards.
AGACAAGATTCACGATAGTTAATCATTTCTGGTGCTGCAATCAAGGTATTTAGCCCCTTCCTAAGCACTTCATAGGGATACTTGCTATAAAGTACTTCTAAATCGCTGATACGGCCTGAGTATAAAGCGTCTCGTTCTTCGGCATTAAACTCTATAAGCAGAGATCTTGCGGTTAGCAAATTTAACGCTAATTGAAAGACCTCGCGATCTTGGCCTGCATCTCTAAACCAGGCAGCATAGACCTTAGGATTTTTCTGGATACCCGCTTCGAAATAGGCAAGCGCCTGCAGCTGGCCAGCAGCCGCCTCTGGAACAATGCATCTGCCTTTAGGGGTATAACCAATAGGCATCACAGCATTTTTTACCAGCCCTTTGATTTGAGAAGGAATCTGACTCTCATCAAACAAAGTCTCTTCTAAAACAGACAAAGCACGTTCCTGCAGGGAATTCTCGCGAAAAGCTGTATTCTTTCCAATTCGCTTTCTCAGTTCATTTTCTAACCATGGCGGGGTATTCCTCGAAGAAATATAAAGCCCGCTGGTAAACAAAGCATCGACCCTCTTGGTATTTGCCTTCCTCACACTGTCTTCTAAAACCTCCATACCCACTTTAGTTCCATACCTTAGTAGAACGTTGATCGTAGAATGAAGCTTATTTTTTACAGCGGCAGAAAAAGCGCTATTGACCTGCTGAACATTAACCCCTTCTTGCAACAAACGTTCAACGACTGCGCTACGCCCCTCGTAAGCAATACAATGAGGAGAGATACCAAGGGCTGTCCCTGCTGCGTTAAGAGCAATCTCCTTTTCTTGCAACAAACGGTCAACCCCTGCAAGATGTCCGAATCTAACGGCAACATCCAATGGGGTTAAACCATGAAAATTTGCCTGGTTAATATCGATGCCTTCTATTTGCAGTAAACGCTCAAGCATTGCAACACGACCATGCCGCGCCGCAATAAAACAGCTAGTTTCCTGATTTTGGAAACTTGTAATATTTACCTCTGCTCCCAGTTTTAGCAAATTATCAATAAGCGAGGGATTATTTAAAACAGTTGCCAGATGCAGCAGCGGCGGATTGTTGAGACTTTTCATTCCTGTTGCCATTTCAACTCTGATAGGCTGATTAAAGATGAGCGCCCAATGCAAGGGGGATAAATCGCTTTCCTGCGTTAATGCATAATCATATAAGGCTTTGGCAAGGTTCTCAGGTAAGCGGTGATGAAGGAAGGTAGCCAAGTTTAGTGCTGAATCGCGCCAAAGGCTTTTAAGTTCAAGTATTAGTTCTTCCTGAACAGATTCCAGAGAAGGAGGCGCTTGCTGCGCATCCATGGAGAAGAAGTCCAGCCATAACTTCTTTGTTCTTGGATAAAAACCCTTAAAAAGCCTTTTTAAACTATGTTGATAGAACTTCTGCCATTGTTCATTGCTCCTTTGCTCCGAAGGCTTGTAGAAAGAGGGTAAATGGCTTTGCATAAGCTCTTGCCAATTACAAGAACTAGATGCAGATGCAGAGAGCGTTTCTGAGGTGGGGCCAGGCTCACTAGCCTCCTCAAGCACAGGCATAAATTCAGCGATATGCCTTTCTTGAAACTCCTTGGTCAGCATGAGGAATCGCTCAGAAAAATTAACCATCTCCGGTGCAGTAGTTAATGCACTCAGCCAGCGTTGAAACATCTTATAAGAGAATTGGCTTGCTAGATCGTCTATATGACCTGAAATCAAAGCTCGCTCAAGCTCAAAAAACTCAGAGCATCCTGTCTCTTTCGCCAAACGGGCAGTCACTAGCTTTAGCGCTAAATGAAAAAAGGCTGCGTTTTTACCGGCATTTTTAAACCAGACCATTAAGGCCTGCGAATCTTTTTGGTAATTGGAGTCGAAATAAGAAAGCGCCTCAGAGTTGCCCTCAAGTGCGTCTCTAAGTAAACATTTGCCCTGAGAATCATAACCAATAGGCATCAGGTAAGTGCCACCTTGGCGATTACGCTTTAGACGTTTGAACAATTCTTGTTGTAACCAACTAGGACTGTTCTGTGGGGATATATAAAGCCCACTGGCAAACAAAGCATCGATAACCTTCGTATTACCTTCTTCAATAGCCTTTTTTAAAACCACCATGCCATCGCTGGCACCATGTGCTATTAAGAGTTTAATTATCTCAATATGGTTATTATCCGCAGCAAGTTGCAAGAGGGTATTAGGCTGATTTCCTGTACGATTAACAGCAATACCTTCCTGCAGTAACAGACGCTTAACTATTGCAATATGACCTCGTTCAACAGCCGTAAAAAGCGGAGTAATACCAAAAATATTTGCCTGATTAGCCTCAGCGCCTGCTTGCAGCAATAGCTCGACTATTGCAAGACGATCGTTTTTAGCAGCGACCCATAGCGGGGTTTCACCGGAGAAGCTCTTCTGGTGAACAGCAAACCCATCAATTTGAACTATGCGCTCAACCGCTGCAGTTTGGCCACCTTCAGCAGCAAGATAGCAAGCTGTTAGGCCTTGGTAATTTGCAAGATTTATATTAGCACCTAGTCCAACCAGGGAAGAAATAAGTTCAGGATCATTGAAACAGGCCGCTAGATGCAGCGGCGGCCTTGCGCAACGACTATTAATCTTTGTTGCCATTTCGGCAGTGATAGGTTGACGGCAGATAAGTGCCCAGTGTAAAGGCGATAAGCCAGTTACATGCTTTATTGCGTGATCATACAAGGCTTTGGCAAAACTGTCAGATAAGCGATGGTGAAGCAGAATAGCCAGGTCCAGTGGCTGAGTATCAAAATTGCTCAGTTCCATAAGCCTTAACATCAGTTTATGCAAAAACCGCTTTTGCTCCGGCTCTGACAATAACAGAGGTAATTGTAATGGCTCTACAGAACCTAAAACGCTTGGGCTATAAAAAGCTCCAAAAATCTCAATGAGGTGGCTTTGATAAAACCCTTCCCATTGCTCATTAGTCGCTCGCATGGAAGGGTTGTAGAAAAAAGGTAGGTGACGTTGCACTAGCATTTGCCAATCTATTAGAGAAGAACGGCTGCTTGATGAGCTGGTACTTAATTCGCCTGGCATGATCACTTCCTGGTTGAGACTAATGCGACCAGAAATTATGACTAGATGACATTAAAATAAGCTTAAGGTTTGTGCCTGATTATTAATAGTTATTATTAGATTCCGAACAAAAGCAAATTTGACGATGTATAAAAATCTACCTAACCTGCCTATGGCTCTTTATGGCGGGGACTTTAGTGTTAAACCTGAAAATGTTCTTTTTGCAGTTATTTAAATGAGGAATTTCACGAGAATATTCAATAAAGTCATTTTTGCTATAGTCTTTGATAATTGATCGCCAAAAACGATAAGCACCTTGATTGCCAGGCATAACCATTACTTCCCACTCGCCAGGGTATTTCTTAAAACATTGCTCTGCCACATAACGGCCAATACCTTTGTTTTTAAATTTCCTAGCGATAAAAAATTGTGCCATATTAAAATCAACTTCAGCTTCACTTCCCTTTTTGTCGACTATAGCAAAACCTGCTATCTCGTTTTCATAACGGACTATAAACGGAAATGAATGTTTATCTTCCCAGTATTTTTTAAAATCAATGCACTCATACAAGCCATCTTCTGGAATTTCCCAACCCTCTTCGCTGCCCAAATACTCACTCATGTCATAAACATAAAATCTAGCCAGATTCTGAATGGTTACATAGTCTTTCAAAGTAGCTGGTGTGAGCTTAATTTTATTGTAATCAGCAGATGGATTGTGAATAGAGTACCAAGCTACATCGCTATCTCCATATTTCCCTATACCTACATAGCTCATGCCTGCTTTTTCTAATACCCGACGTGAACGTTCATTTTGGAGATGCGTGTCGGCAACAAGTTTATCAATAGAAAGAGATTGAAAACCCCAGGCAATTAGTGCCTTTGCAAGCTCAATACCGTAGCCTTTATTCCAAGAAATTTTGTGCAAGGCATATCCGACTTCAATATCGGGTTGGCTATCATCATAAGCAATATAGATTAATCCCGCCCGGCCAATGAATTGGCTGCTCTTCTTTTCGAATACAGAGCCCAGGCTAAAGCCATGCTTCTTATAGTGCCTAATGGCTTTCTCTAAGCCATGCATTATTTCATCCTTAGTGCGCACCCCCTGACCAATATACTTCATCACCTCAACATCAGTTTGTAAGGCATATAAGTCATTAAAATCAGAGAGTTCTGGCGTATTAATAATTAGGTTTTTAGTTTCCAAAAAACGACTCATTAGGTAGCTCGGTAAAAAATTTATTCACTAATGATATCGCGAAAGTTACAACAGAGGTCAACTCTAATAATTATCAGAGAGCACTGCGACCTATTGCTGTAGTTTTTACGTAGTTTCATCAATAAAGGCTTAAGTAAGGAGAAATAAACTTATACAGCCATAAAAGTTTTGGGTTATAGCTCTTTACTCGAATAAAGGATTTGTGTTGCTCACAAGGCATTGCTACGTAGCGCAGCCGTCATTGCCTCGAACTTAAATTGGTTTCTACGAATGCATTAAATTAGAGGAAAGCTTGATGAAAATACGTGTAGTTTCATTTGATTATGATGGATGTTTGCCCATCGTTGATGTTTGTGGCACCAAATACAAAGATATACTTGTCGGTAACAAAATACTGTTGGATAAGCTTAAAAGGGAGAGTGCGGCTTATCAAAAATCCTATGGTTTTGTTGGGTCGAACAGACAGTCGTTTGCAGTAGATTTTAGCAACGGGATAAGCAAATTAAATGGTTCTTGTTTTCCTGAAATCAAGCGAGTCTGTGAATATATAGGCTTAGAATTCGATCCCTTCCTGCTCGCAGATATTCATGATGATTTACCTGATGGCGAGTCTTGCAGGCGAGCGATGGATAAAGATTATCAAGGTCACCATGCAAACTGGGATTTTGATGAATATAAAGCAACGATTATCTATACCCAAATTCAGCGAATCGCCAATAAACACCCGGATGCAGAGATTGAGTTTGATTTTTTTGATGATCGCCAGGATATACTTGATTCCCTTACACGTTTTTATAGAAAACATCCCTATTTAATACCTAAGAATGTGACTTTGCGTTTACATCAATATGAGGCAGCTCGAGAAGGTGTTGATGCGGGTAAACAAGTGGTAGAAATCAAGGGAACAGGCTTTATCGATGCCAATTATAAAAAGACTAATCAAGAGATGGTAAGACTAGTACCTGCCAGGGGGCCAATGATTAATGTGGGGGAAGATCTTGATCCTGCATTATTAACGGTGCGCACTCCGCTTGGCGATTCGCTACCTAAAACAGTCCCTCTTGAAAAGCCCACTAAACAGCCCCTGCCAACACAACAGCTTCAAGGTATAAAACTGTCCTCTGGTAAAGTGCTTACAGTAGCTCAAGCAAAAAAAACTATCACTGCCTATATCCTTGAGACATTAAAAAATAGACAGATTAAAACACGCGAAGAGATTTCCAGTGATGAGCTCGCCGGTCGCGACCATCCCTTTGTAGTCGGTTATTTTCATAAGTCAAAACTAGCTTATGTTGGCGACCGTTTTTATTCTGCCTACGTTGATAAGCAGGGTCAGCTAAATATTGCCTATAAAGATGCAACCTCAGGCGACTGGATTCCAGTAATTGAAGATGCTCATCTAGCAAATATTCTGGGGCATGAGGGCTTACTCAATCAGATTTTGGAGGCGAGTGCTAAACCTCAAGCTAGCCTAGTTGGCCAGAGTTTTCTTGATCCAAAACTTTCCCCAGCGCAACAACAGACAAAGCAACTGGTCGCTCAATTTATACGTGATCAGACAATAGAACACCGTCTTAAGACGAAAACCTCTGGTACGCATGTCGATATTCCACAAGGTGCCTTCGGCAATACCACTCCCTTTAGAGCGGGTAAGAGTTACCGATCCGGAACCTGCTATGTATCGAATAATTTAATTTCTGCGAGCTTTAATAACGAAGGCCAATTAGAGTTTTATCGTAGTAAAACTGGCAACGGTCACGATTGGGGACGAATATCTGATGTGGATGCGCTGGAGAATTATGACCTAATCAAGCAACTTGCTGCATCTCAACGTGCCAAGCATCAGGCAATAGAGGAAGCAGAGAGGGTAGAGGTCTGTACTATATCCTAGTATGTTCTTCGCGAAGCTCCTAGCCGTCAGGATATGGGCTGCCAAGCCCAGCATTTTCCTCCGACACACATAAACGCTGGGCTTAACAGCCCAATAGCACTTAGAAAGCTGTGTAAAAAATGCTTTTTGTCCCCTCTCCACCGCGCGTAGCGTGGGGGAGAGGGTTAGGGACACTGCCATTAAGTTAAGGATAGTTTTGTCATTCCCGCGAAGGCGGGAAACTATTTCTAGCTAAGTACAGTGCCAATGTAGAGATGGTTTCCCGCCTTCGCGGGAATGACAAATTCTCTTAACTTAACGTCAGTTATGGATACCCCATCCCGAATTCCCGCGGCTTGACCGCGGGATCTATGGGCTCAGAGTGAAGAGCTTCTAACCAGCGGATCCCGCGGTCAAGCCCATAGGTATCTACACAAATGTCCCTCCTTGTCTCAACATTACGTCATCCAGAGCGTAGCGAAGGATCTCCTGAATGTGGCACCGTGCCAATCCCAGAGATCCTTCGCTACGCTCTGGATGACGTGCGTCTATTACAGTCACTTGTGTAGATACCTATGGACTTGACCGCGGGGATTCGGAACGGATTAGAGGATTTTTATTGTTTGTCCCTTACTAGATACAATCACAGAGGCTCTAGGAAAAGGCTTTGTCCTGAGACAGAATGATGATAATAATAGAATTCTAATGACACCTAAAAATACTTACGAACAAGGAGAGCAGCATGTCAGTTAACAGCATAAAACCCCTAGTGACTGCAACAGCAGTTAACACTGGAGGACGAAACGGTCATTCGGAAACAAGCGATCATTCTGTCAGCGCCAATTTTTCCGTTCCCAAGGCGATGGGAGGCCCAGGGTTACCAAATACGACAACACCGGAACATCTTTTTGCAGCGGGTTATGCTGCCTGCTTTGGTGGAGCCTTAGAGTTTGTGGCAAGCCAACACAAGAAGAGTGTTGCTGGAACAACTGTTACCTGCCATGTTTCTGTTGGACCTCGTGAAGGTGGTGGCTTTGGTATTGCTGTTAAAATGGAGGTTAATGTCCCCTCCCTGCCAACTGCTGAAGCACGTGCTCTAGTGCAAGAAACCCATGAAAAAATCTGCCCTTATAGCCATGCTACACGCGGTAATATCGACTTTGAACTGGACGTTAGTGGCCAATAATTACATACAAGATAGGCCGCTTTGCTGTTTAGCGGCACTATCTATTAATCAGGAATCTAAGGCTTTGGCTGAACACCTGGAGTTTCCTGAAATTATGATACTTTCTAAAGTTCCTAATTGGAGCTGTGCTCGTTATCAAAAGAAGGCATCATCCTGGTTTCTCTTTATGTAATCTATAATTTAGGCTTAGTGTTTTCTTTAGTCCCAAATTAGCTCTAAAATTTGACAAAAAGAAGAAGTAATCATAATATAGCGCATTTTTTGGAGATAACATTGGATAAATTTGCATTTTTTAAAAAACCAGCAGTAAAGGCTGCTGTCACTGTAGCTTTTGGTGTAGCCGCAATGACTGCATTTTATCTTACCTACAGCAATATGTATGCTGAACAACTAGATCAAACTCCAAGTTTTGGACTTTAATAGGTCAGCCCCTTCATTTCGAACGTAGGCTGGGCTGTTAAGCCCAGCCTACATCCTGCATTTACGCTTGATCCCTGCCAAACCTCTCTCAATTGTACTAGAATCATTTGACAATCAATTCAAAAAGCCCCCTTTGGAAAAAGGAGTTTTCAATGCGACAAAATATCTCCTATCTACCAAGAGAACTCAGCCGTATGGTTTCCTGGTCCCTTAGTCGTTTAGGGAAGGCCATCGTCGAAGTCTATGGAAAAGACGCTTATGAAAGGATTGAGCAGATTCAACTATCCATGCAAGACACCATTGGCAGTGAAACCTCTGTACTTAGGGATGTGCTTCATAGTCTGCAAATAGAGCTCTCTAAGCTTGACAGGAAAGCGCTTTATCAAATTGCGCATGGGTTTTCTCTGATGATGGAGCTCATTAATGTCTGCGAAAGCGCCTACCGTATTTTTCGTATCAATCAACGAGAGGAAAAAGCCTATACCGACCTGCCTCATGGTATGCATTACGTGTTAACTGCGCATCCAACAGAGGCTCGTACAGCTGAATTTCTAACGCTTTTCAAAGACATTCGTGACTATCTTGTTGAAGTGCTGAAGTCGCCCTATCTGATGAATGAATTTCAGCTGGATCAAATGCTTAAAATCTCGCTGCAGATTAATATTTCCAATCATGAAAAACCAAGTGTAGAAGACGAAGCACACTACATCTATCAATACGCACTCACCCCACATAACATCAAACTTTATCATTATCTGTTAACCAAGGGTGTACCCATTCAATTACGTTCTTGGGTAGGCGGTGATAAGGATGGGCACTCTGGTGTTAATGAAAAGATCATGGTTAAAAGTCTTGAGCTTTCTCGCTCCTTTTTTATTCACTACATTCAAAAATCTCTAAAAGAAGTTTTAGACATTATTAAACTCTCAACGGCATTATGTGAAAACAAGGCCTTGGTCACTCAGATCAATCAGCTTATTAAAAAAGCCCAGGGTCTTAGGAAAATACAAACAAGGGATTATGAAAGAGTCTCTGCATTCAAAAACGGATTAACTAGTATACAAACGGACGCGCTAGGTTTTTTAAATTTCAAACCCGAGCAATTTTCCATCATCACCAGCATTTTTCAGCTCTACCCTACTCTGGTCATACCTATAGAACTCAGAGAGGATTCATCGGTTGTCAAAGAAAGTTTAGCCAGTATAAAAAAAACAACCATCACTAAAATGCTTGAGCAAGTTTATTCTATAACTCATGGGACTGATCCTAAAAACTATATACGAGGCTTCATCCTCAGCATGGTTGAATCGGCTGAAGACATAAAAAATGGTATTAGCCTAGTTAAACAAGTCTTTAATAGCTACGTTCTGCCTGTTGTACCCTTGTTTGAAAATCAACTTGCCCTGACCAGCGCTGATACCATTTTAAATGAATCCATCACTGAGGATGTTAAGCAGAGACATCTTAAGCTCTGGGGTGGAAATTATGAGGTCATGCTGGGCTATTCCGATTCATCGAAAGAAAGCGGGGTATTGCCTTCACGACTCATGATTGCGAGAAGTCTAAGTTCGATTCAATCTACCTTGGAAAACAAAAAACTTCGCCCCATCTTTTTCCATGGATCCGGCGGCAGTATTGAGCGGGGAGGTGGCGACATCAAAGAGCAAACCGCTTCTTGGTCCAAGGAAATGATGGCTAATTACAAGGTGACGATCCAAGGAGAGATGGTTGCACGACTCTTTGGTTCGAGTTCTATACTCAAAAGTCAGATTGACAAATTCCTTGATATCTACTCACAAAAAGATAAATGCACTGATAATGGTTATCCCGAGACCCCTGACCTCTTTGGGGCAAACATCGGAAAAAATCTCCGTCATCCCGAATGCAATGAGGGATCTCCTGGCATTCAGGAGATGTCTCACTGCGTTCGACATGACGTAGGTCTTTGGGAAGATCTGTTATTATTTTGCACAAAAGTCAGTCAGAAATACAAAGCGCTTATACAAAGCGAATGGTTTTGGCCAACCATTGAACAGGCCTCACCCTATCATTTTTTGACAGAATTGAAGATTGGTTCTCGCCCGACCAAACGAAAAGCAGGACCCGATCAAAGAAAACTTCGAGCCATCCCCTGGATCTTATGCTGGACTCAAACAAGGCTTCTTTTTCCAACTTGGTGGGGTATTGGTTCTACCTGGTTAGAGCTCGATGATCTAGGAAAAAATAGACTTAAGATGCTTTATAAGGAAAACGCTTTTTTTGCTTCCTTTGTAAAACAACTTGGCGTAACCCTTTCTAAGGTTTACCTCCCTATTTGGGAACAATACCTGCAGCAATTAACGGGTTCCAATAAATATCTCAAGCCTTTTCAGTCAGAGCTCAAAGCAACCACCCTATTCTTTTATCAAATAACAGGTGAGAAAGACTTTTGTTTTCATCAACCCTGGCTAGGGGAAAGTATTCAACTAAGATCAACCTTAATCCATCCTTTGAATCTCATTCAAATTGAGGCGATGAAAAGAGAGGACTTGCCTCTTTTAAGAAAAACCGTTACGGGTATTTCCTGTGGGATGTTAACGACTGGGTGAATTGTTCAATACAAAACTCTATAACAATAGATTTAAGCTAACGCCCCCATATCGATAGCCCTAATTTGGTGAGTTTCTAAACGCCGAAGCTTGCCGGAGATTAGCAAAATAAGCAGTGATAAAAAGGTGTTGGGTAATAGGTCCATTAATTCCAAATCCCCATTGCATAACCGGGCTGGATGCGGGTGGAGTGTCTTTATAAAGAACTTACATAGACTACATCCTAAATTGAGAAGTGAGGTCTTTGCGGAATACAATTTATTGCATCTGGTGGAGAAAACAACCAGGTTAAAATCGGGTAACGGTAATCATCATAATGACCATAGCTGCTTTGAAAGAAAATTTTAGTTTTATTCCATACAAAACCATAAGTGGAATAAAGACCACTTAATCTCATTGTAAAACTTAATACGGTTCTGCTAGGTTCTAATATTGCAGGCCAGACGGTATAAGAGGCATTTGCGGCGTCAGCTCCACGCTTCCTCCACTTGGAAAGTTCAATATCAATTTCGTTGGTTTTATCAGGTCCAATTCCATTTGAAGGATAATTAAATAATCCTAAAACCACATTAGGATCTAAATTATCAACTCGTCCAATGAGATAAAACCAATATTGTCCGAAACCAAAGGAAGTTGTGGTAGAACTTCTGAGCAATACCATTGATCTTAGAGATCTTAAGATGGAGAGAACCCTTTTCATCAACCCATGCATTGTCACTAGACCAATGATTTCGACCTGCTCCTCCAAAGCCATCGTTAACCTCCCATTTTAGATTCGAAAAGGTGATTGTTTTTGTATAAGCCTTCGCTTCTATGAAAACAGCAATCAAGATAAGAAGAATGAGCACTCTTGTATTTGTCACAAGCATCTAAGGCTCCTCGATTATGCATATTTAATGTTTTTTAATTGTAGCTCTAAACATCCAGAGTGCTAGAGAAGTCGCTACAAACAGCCCAAGAGCGCTAAACCACATTGGAATAACATAACCTGCAACAACGATCGTCCAGCTATAAATCAGACGTAAAAGATGTATCAAAGCAACTATGCTAAATACGATACCTGCAACAATTAGTGGTAGCCTGTTCATTAGCTTTCCCTCCTCTTCTTGAGCGCTTGGAATTAACGCTTAAATCCAAAATAACTAAGCAAAACACCAAGAATTAAATCGATTCCAGCTGATAGGTAGGCAAATTTTGTGTTTTGCACAAACAAGATTGTTAACTTATCAATAACCGCTGGATAAAAAATTATGCTTATACCTTTCAACAAAATGAGCCAACCGATAATTGTTACCACAACCTGCCAATTCCACTTCCAAATATTGTGACTTACAACAATAAGCAATCCGAGGATCAGGGTAAAACAGCCTGTAACCAACATTAGTGGCGCATTGCTTATTAAAATTTGTATGTAGGCTGCAAACTGAGTCATGTTTATCAACATGGCGAGGCTGATAAGGATAAGGTAGAGGCCAAGCACTTTGCCTAAAAACTTCGATCGGTCCATTTTGAGCATTCCTTTCTATTTGTCCTTACTAGTAATTATAGAACTTAGTGATATCTGAGGTATTGAAAGCTATATCCCAGGGCGGCAGAAAACATGCATCTTGATGTTACTTGGGTATATTCCTATGCTAGCAGTTTCAAATTTCTTATAACCGCATTAAGCTAAGTTTCACAATTTAAACCTTGGCTGAAAAATGATTAGACTTCGTGAACCTTCCGCTGCGGATGAGGATGTATTTATTTCTACAATGCAAACTAGCCGCGATTTGCATTTTCCTTTTATAGCGGCTCCCTGCTCTTCTGAAGAATTCCAAACCTACTTAAAGAAAAGCAAACTAGAGACAGAGCAGTATTATCTTGCCTGGAATGACAAGCAACAGATTATTGGGGTCTTTAATATCAGCGGTATTATGCGAGGTGTCTTTAAAAGTGCCTATTTAGGCTATTACGCATCGATAGATTATGCTGGCAAAGGGTTAATGAGTCAGGCATTAAAGCTTGTTCTTCGCGAGATCTTTACTTCTTTAGACTTACATCGGATTGAAGCAAATATTCAACCAGGCAATACCTCATCTATCCAATTGGCAACAAGAAATGGCTTTTTAAAAGAGGGCTTTTCTCCTCGCTATTTGAAAATCTATGGCATTTGGCAGGATCATTTTCGTTTTGCCCTAACCTTTGAAGATTGGTTAGCAAATCAAGAATAGGGAGTAGAACTATGCAGATAGAAAGAAAATTAAGACCTCTCTTTTTCCTTGGAGCCAGCTTATTATTTTCCCCAACATTGAAGGCAACTGAGCAACCCTATGTAGCTCAGATTAGCCATTTTGTTTCTAGCCACCAACAAGAGCAACTTTCCTTATTAGAAAAATTAGTCAATATAAATAGCGGTACATCTAATCTCAGTGGGGTTCATCAGGTAGGAGAGCTTTTGCGCCCGCAGTTTGAAGCACTCGGTTTTAAGGTGCGTTGGCAAGAGGAGCCGGCTGAGATGCACAGGGCTGGGACCTTGATCGCCGAACACCCTGGGCGCAAGGGAACAAGACTACTGCTTATTGGGCATCTTGATACTGTTTTCCCTGCAGACGGAGCCTTCCAAAGGTTCGAGCAGCAGGGAAACTATGCATCTGGACCCGGAATTATTGATGATAAGGGAGGAGATCTTGTCATTCTCTATGCCCTAAAGGCCTTGCAGGCAATAGATGCCTTAGCTGATGCTAATATCACCGTGATCTTAACTGGGGATGAAGAAGATTCCGGTAAACCCACCTCAATTTCCAGAAAACCCTTATTTGCTGCGGCTGAACAAAGTGATATCGCCTTAGATTTCGAGTGGGCCTTTACCAAAGATACAGCAACCATTGCCCGCAGAGGCATTAGCAGTTGGGAAATCAAAACTGAAGGAAATGAAGCCCATTCTTCGCAAATCTTTCAACCAGAAATTGGCTATGGCGCCATTTATGAGTTAGTGCGAATTCTTGATACGGTGCGTAAACAGCTTTCACAAGAACGTTATTTATCGATTAATCCAGGAATTATACTTGGGGGAACCGACCTGAATTACGATGAGAAAAATGCCCATGGCCTGGCCTTTGGTAAGGGAAATGTCATTGCAAAATCGGCCTTAGCCAAAGGCGATTTGCGCTTTCTTAGTAAAGAGCAGGAAGATAAGGCCAAGGGAGCAATGTCTACTATTGTTAACTCGCATTTAGCTGGCACAAAAGCAACTATCGCTTTTCAAGCTGGCATTCCTGCCATGCCACCTGCTTCGGAGAATTTAACTCTGCTAAAAAAATACAGTCAGGCAAGTGTTGCTTTGGGCTATGGAGAAGTTAAAGCGCTCGATCCAGGGGTTAGAGGAGCAGGAGACATTTCATTTATTGCGGCAAGGATGTCTGCTTCATTAGCAGGCTTGGGACCAATAGGTACTGGAGCTCATTCGGATAAGGAAACCTTGGATATTCAATCACTAGGGATGCAAACCCAACGTGCGGCCTTAGTGATGTATTGGTTAATCAATGAAAAAAGGAAAGAAAACTCATGAAAATTAGTGTTGAAGCCACCATCCTGGCACCCATAGAAAAAGTGTGGCGAGCCTATACAACAGCCGAGGACATTAAACAATGGAATGCTGCATCAGACGATTGGCATACGACTACCGCCAAGGTAGATTTACGCGTGGGCGGTAGCTTTTCTTCACGCATGGAAGCAAAGAATGGCAGCATGGGTTTCGATTTCGCAGGAACTTATACAAAAATCGTAGAAAACCAGTTAATTGAGTATTCCTTAGGCGATCGTAATGTAGAGGTCGAATTTAGCAAGGCTTCGGAGGACTCTGTAACTGTTCGTGTAACCTTTGACGCTGAGTCGCATTATCCAATTGAACAGCAGCAACAGGGATGGCAAAGCATCTTAAATAATTTTAAGACCTTTGTTGAAACACAGTAACTTAACGTCAGTTATGTAATCAAGGTTTCATTTAAGATTCGCCTGCAAGCGCGTGATTTCGGCAATAGCGCTCCAGTCCTTATTTTCCATCTGATGAGCCATAGCTATAATGAACTTGTCTTTAATCACATTCGCGATACCCGGCACAACGCCCTTTTGCGCAAAGGCTTGTTGAAATAAACTGATGTCTTTAAGGCCCCCTTTCATATCAAAATTCACATCATCAAAACTGCGCTCTTTAATTTTATCAACATAGAGCTGAAAGGCAGGATGGGCAAATATTGAATGAAACATCGTGTTGAGCATCGAGGTATCAAGCTGGCTTTTCTCGGCGAAGGTATAGAGTTCACTCATCGCTTCTATAGCGGTTACAAGAAAGTAATTCATGCATATTTTCATAACATTGGCTTGATAAGGCTCTGAACCGACAGGAATTACTTTTATGGAATAGGCTGCAAATAGGGGCTTGCATTGTTCAATGGCTTCAGTTGCTCCAGCCACGATGGTGGTGAGCTCTCCGCGAGCGGCAGCTTTGGGTACCCCCAAAACGTTAGCAGCAAGGTAAGTATTGCCATATAGTTGATGCAGTTCTGTTAATTTTTTGGATGTTTCAGGCATTATCGTTGAAGTGCCGACATGAATCGCTTGAGGCTGCATCAAGGGGGCAAAATTGTTTGCTATCTCCAAAACGGCCTGATCATCAAGAAGACAAGTGATAACAATCTCAGCATCCCTCACCGTCTCTTCAATGGTCTTAGCCCCTTTTGCTCCCGCCTCAATTAAAGGGAGCATTTTTTCTGCTGTGCGATTAAATACAGTTAAATCAAAATCAGCCTGCAATAATCGTTGTGCTAAAACGGTCCCCATTTTGCCAAGCCCGATCAAAGATACTTTCATAAACCACTCCTTTAGTTATTACATCCAAATTTTTAAATTTAAGCAGGCTCGGCACTTAAAACCTTCAACGCCAAGACACAAAAAATAAAAGCAGTTAATTTGTTAAGCATTTTTTGAGCTCTGACATTAGAAAAAATACGATCCTTCAAATAGACAAATAAGAAAACATAGAGAAAATTAATCACAGTGCCTGAAATCACAAAACAGCAGCCCAGGGTTAGCAATTGCAACCATACTGCCCCACGTTCAATATCTACAAATTGCGGTAAAAAGGTTAAAAAGAAAATACCTACCTTAGGATTCAATACATTGGTAAGCACGCCATTTTTATAGGATTTCCAAACAGAAACCCCTTGTTTATGCGGGCTAATTGTTTTGTTTTTTGCGCCAAATGCCTGCCATGCAAGATAAAACAAATAAAAAGCACCAACTAGCTTTATTAGATTAAAAACTAAGGGAGATTGCTGCAGGATACTGGACAAGCCTAAGGCCGAGGCAAGGGCATAAATAGCAATCCCTGTAGCTATACCAATTGTGGCAACCACACCATGTTTAAAACTATTCATGCTTTGGCTCGCGACGTACAAAACATCACTGCCGGGAGTCAAATTTAAAAGAATAGTTGCGCTAAGAAAGAAAATTAATTGAGTTGTATCAGGAAACATTGATTCTCCAGAGCTAGATCCAGACAGCAAACGATTCTAACACAAGCTCACAAAATACCAATTTACTTGAGCGGCTTGGTTTGACCACAATCTAAGAGACAATCATTTGTTCTATTCTTCTGCTCCTGCATACCTATCACGATTTTTTTTAAAAGAGTACTCATTTGCTCTTGTTCATCCTCATCGAGCACTTGAGTGACAGCAGAGTTTAACGAGGCCCACATTTTCTCAACCTCTGCCCTTAATTTCTCGCCTGTTTCAGTAAGATTGACCTGCATGACTCGTTTATCAGTGCAGGAAGCGGTTCTGGTGATATGCCCTTGGGCTTCTAATCGTTGCACCATTTTGGTGACTGTTGATGCGTCTAAACCTAGACGGCAAATGAGCTCTATCTGGCTTTGGCCATTGCGATCCCAGAGCTGCATGAGTAAGAGTTCTTGTCCTGGATAAAGATTAAGAGGCCGCAAGAGTTCGCTTGCCATCCCCCGATGTGTCCTTGCAAGGAGGAAAATCAGATAACTAAGTTCATTCCCTTTGACTGCATTTGGAAAACGCAAAACATCCTCATCTTTGCAGGGAAAGTCTTCTTTCTCACTTTTTCCTTTCATATTAACCATTTAAAACTCCTTATAGCCCAAGGCTTGACAAATACTTTGCCGACCAACTATATTTAAAATTAGTTGGTCGGCAAATATAATTTTAGGGTAGTCCCCTGAAATTCGCAATTAAGATAAAACGAGGAAATCTACCATGAAGAACTTAATACTTGAGGAACCACTTAGTAAAGGAGAGCAGACCTTTAAGAATCGAATTTTTATGGCTCCTATGACTCGCGCACGCGCTACCCAACAAATACCCACCGATTTGATGGCCGAATACTATGGGCAAAGAGCTTCAGCAGGACTTATTTTTTCTGAAGCAGCTCAGATCAGTCCTCAGGGCGTTGGATACTCTTTTACGCCAGGGATTCATAGCCAGGAACAGGTTGCTGGCTGGAAAAAGGTCACTCAAAAAGTGCATGCTCGAGGAGGACAAATTTACTTACAACTTTGGCATGTCGGCAGAGTTTCACATCCAGACTTTCACGATGGGGCGCTTCCAGTTGCTCCTTCAGCTATTGCCTTTGCAGGACAATCCTATACTCCTTCAGGCTTTAAGGATATTGTGAAGCCCAGAGCTTTGGAGCTACAGGAAATTAAAGGCATTGTTACTGATTTTAAGACGTCAGCAATACTTGCGAAGGAAGCTGGCTTTGATGGTGTGGAAATTCATGGCGCCAATGGCTATTTGCCAGCGCAATTCCTGGAGGATGGCTCCAATCAAAGAACCGATGAATACGGTGGCAGCCCGGCTAATCGAGCACGTTTTTTACTTGAGCTCACACAGGCAGTTATTGATGTTTGGGGAGCAAAACGAGTTTCTGTGCGTATATCACCGAATAACCCCTTCAATGGCATGAGTGATTCCAATCCAGAAGCGACTTATCTATACCTGGTTGAGCAGTTGGAAAAGTTAGGACTGGGTATGTTGCATCTCGTTGAACCAGTGCAATCTTTTAATGGAACCAAACCCTTAGCAGCGAAAATAAGGCAGCAATTCTCTGGGGTGCTGGTACTTAATACTGGCTACGATCTACAAACAGCTGAGGCAGCAATTAATGAAGGCCGCGCTGATGCAATTTCCTTCGCGAACAAATTTATTGCAAATCCTGATCTACCTGAACGTTTTGCCAATGGTTTGCCACTTAACACAGCAGATCCAGCTACTATTTATGGGGGAGCTGAAAAGGGTTATACAGATTACGCTAGGATGGAATAGTGCTGATTGTGCCCTATCAATGGCGTCGGCTTAAGTAAATTTATGCCGCATCTCCCCCTCTCTCTAACTCTCACTGCCATTAAGTTAAGGGCATTTGTCATTCTCGCGAAGGCGGGAAACCATCTCTACATTGGCACTGTGCTTAGCTAGAAATAGTTTCCCGCCTTCGCGGGAATGACAGAACCTTCCTTAACTTAATCGCAGTATCTCTCTAACTCTCTCCCCAAGGGGAGAGAGGACATATCGTCTTCGAACAAAACGAGCACCTGATTTTTTGTAAGACATTTCTTACAAGATTTACCAAACATGTCTTAATGACGAACAGCCTGAATTAAGCCATACTAATATTGTTGGAAGTTGCAAATTTCGGGACAGTGAAGTCCTTAAAGGGAAACAATACAAGGATGTATTGACCACAGGAAGTGGAATTTGCAACTGCCCTCTCCTATTTCTAGCAATCATTCTCAAATCTCACATCTCGTATGATATAATCAAACATTAACCAAAAAAGGCATAATTTGTGCATCTTAAAACCGAATTATTTTCTTCCTTAGCCCCTGATACCCGGCAGGAAATAAAGAAGAAAATATCAATCACCGATTTAGTCAATCTTGCTTCGACCTCAACACAGAACTGGTCTTTATTTCAGCCAATGTTGGAGGTTGATCGATTCTTACAGGCTGTTGTAAATAGCGATCACGAAACCGTTAAAAAGCTATTAGAAAAAAACAGCAATCTTCTTATTAAAAGAGGTTCTGTGACAGATGGAACCGGTAGAACCTTTGCAGATATTTCGGGTTTTGAATACGCACTTTGGGCGCTGGATAAACATCTATGGACCAAAATGCTTGATTGTTTAGCGCAGAACGAAGGGTCTAAGGCTATATTCAGCGAGTTAGACCGCCAATATAAGCAGGTCCAAGAAAAAGGGGTTCACTATCAGCTCAATGGTGAAGAATTTATAGAGAAACATTTTGATTTCGAAAATACCATCATTGATGCACTTGATACCCAGATTAATCGCTCCAATGCAAGGCTAGTGAATTGGGAAGAATTAGATCTGCTTTGGCGAACCAAGGTTGGCGGCGCGCAAAAACTTCTTCCTATGCATGTTGTTTATGAATACTGCTCGGATACACCTTTTGAGCCTCGACATAAATTCAGTACCCAACCTAATGCATCAAAGCAATTTTATAATTGGATAAGCCACGAGAACGAAAACTGGTTTAGTACGCTGTCTAAATTAGGGAGCGATTATGCGATATACAAAGGCGCTCAGCTTGCAGCTGTAAGATCAGGAGTAATTCGTGATGCAGCAACATGGTCGAATTGGGTATCTATTGATTTAAGCGCAATGGAGAGCCTCTATGAGGCAAGATTGGATGATTTAGACATCCTCAAATCATGGCTTCAAGAACAGCTAACAGCAAATAATCTTCCTGTTTTGGCAACCAGATGATAATCAACTGCTCATCAGTGAATACATAATAAACAAAAAGACGCTTAAAAAATCAAAATGCTCATACTGTGCTAATCTTTAGATGTAGCCTCTATGAGAAATTTTCAATGAAAACCATCATTATTGACTGGGATTTTCCACCAAATAACGTTGAAAAAGCCCTCCAAGATTTATTAAGACCAGACTGTAGAATCGTCCTGACCTCTGGCTGCAAAGATGTTGAAACAATAATAAATGAACTAAGGGAAAGAAATCTCTATCCTACTCAAGCTGAGTTAGAACAAAACTTGGTTATTCTGAGCTACGAAGAGCTCATAGAGGATGCTGAGAATCCGGCAGCAAATAATGGTGAACTGGGCGAGATACAATATGATCTATTGGATGCTTATAGTCCTGACAATTTAACGAAAAGCGAAACAACCTTTATTTCAACCAACAGAAAAGCACGTGAGGCAGTTAAGGACTTTGCTGAAAATCGTGAAAGTGTTCTCCCCCAACCAACCCTTTTAAAACCCTATCAGGCAAACCCATCTGATTTTGCAATGAGAGATGCGGAAAGAGTCTACTCCTCTACTGGAAATACTTTTGTGTCTTCTGATGTTTATACAGTAACGGAAACAAGAGACGACTCTTCGGTATGGTACGCCAAGAAAAAAGACATTTCCAAATTACCCCGTGTTCAATTAGAAGTATTTATCAGTGAAACCTACCGCATGCTCCTTGGTAATCACCTGCCTCAATCCAAGTATCTACTTAGCGAAGATGGAAAACATGCCATTGTTCTTTCCAAAGAGGTAGAGGGATTTACAAATATGAATAATCCCCAACCAATCGCCAAGTTAGAGGAAAATGGATTCAAAGGAGTATTGCCTACTTTATTTTTGAGCATGTTCTTGGAAGAGGCAGATCTCAGAGTAGAGAGTATGGGCGTCGATTCTAAAGGAAATTTTGTCAAAATTGACAATGATGGGGCCATTGCTACTCTGATATTCAATGTGAAAGGAACTGCTGCTGAGCAATATTCGTTTAGCCAAGAAGACCTTGAGAACCCTCATAATCCACAAAATTTTGAATCCCCTAACTGGCAAACAGAAGATTTTCACAACAAAGAGTTAAAGACAGAGGCGAACATGGCGGAGTTGTATGGCCTTTGGCAGAAAATGCTGCTAAATAAACCGGCTATCTTTCAGCTTTTAGAAGATACAATTGACGATCCTACCTGTAAACAGCAGGTAACTGCCAAGATAACTGCTAAATTTCAACGTTTCGAGCAAATGTTAGTAAATCACCCTGGATATAATCAGTTTCTAGCCAACCAAGTACAACCTCAACAGCAATCCTACAAAACAAACCTAACGGAGTTGAGACAAGAGCAAGAGCCAGATTTAACCACAGAGCCGCAACGTGTTTTAACCAGTTAGGTTAAAATAAGACCACAAAAGGTGTATACTTTCATTAAGTCCTATTTTTTCGAGGCCCTTATGTCTAAGCCAGCACAATCTAAATGGCATGAGATTAAGAAACAATCTGAAGCCGAAATTAATTTTGCTCCGGTAAATAATCCATCAAGAATAAAACGACTCTATCTTGATACACAAATAGGTAGTCCTGTTGATACAGTGGAAGAACTGGATGCCCAACGAAATAATTTAGGGCCTAAAGACACCCAAACTGAACTAGCAGATCAGCCTAAGGAACCAGAATCTAGTAGCCCACGCCCCTGATGTTAAGTGCTACTTAATGGTTACCCCTGTCTGTCATTAGGAACACAACCCTTCGTCATTGCGAATGGAGTGAAGCAATCCAAGGTTCAAAGCACCGAACTCTGGTTTGCTTCGTCACGTTGTTTCTCGCAATGACAGGACTGGATTCCTAATGGGCTGCTCTACTACATTCCTGTTTTAATATTCAGACCAATCAAACAAAAAACACACCACACTGTATTATAATTATGCATATATCCTGTATTTTTTATATGGTGTTCTTATGTGGGATAAAACTAGCGGGCTAACTGAAGCTATTTCTGGGGTCAATCAGGTAGTCAACGATGTGAGAAAGGACCCTGATGCATTAATGCTGATGCAAATGGCGCCTTATTTGGATAAGTTAGGAATTTCTGTACCAGAAGTACCTGACATTTCAAGCATTCTAATAGAGTCACTGCAATCCTTAGTGCCCAATATGAATATTTTAACTCGTACGGGAAACTACGCCGAAAGCATTCAGGCAGACGTAAAGACCAAGGCCTTCGCTATTCACCAAATTTTGGGCATTCTGGAAGAGCATAAAAAAATTAGTTCTGAGCAGTGTACGCGCTATAGGAAAAATGTTTTTACAACGGCCGTTGATAGCATAACGACCATAGATGAACTTAAAAATCCCATTAACAAAGCGGGCAAGGCCTTAGATAATATAAAAAGCTTCTTTAGTGAAACAGTGAAGTCATTAATAGGTGAAGAGGTCAAAAATGAAATCAAGCGCTCATTGAAAGGTTCAGACAAGGGAAAACCCAAAGAAACTGAAAATATGGATACTAAATCAACTAAGAATCGCGATTCTAAACCAGAAGTGAACAAGAAAGGCGGTAAGCAAGAAAACCAGATAACTAAAGAAAAACCCCCTGAGGAAGAAAACAGTTTCTGGTCTAGTTTTAGCCAAGTTGGTAGAGAGGTCTTATCTTTTGCCCAAGTTGCAGTAGCGACTAGCCAACTTGCGAGTTCGCTTCAACCCACAAATGATTTTGATATTAGCAAAAATGAAAGCTATGCCGAGAATATTGATACCTACATCACAGAAAAAAAGGAGATAGCTCATCTTAAAAATGTTTCTGGTGCTAAACGTGTTGAACGTGAGAAAGAGGTTGATGCTAGGATCGATAGAGTTGCAAATAATGATCTTGGTGATGATGCTTTGAGTAGAGCTATGTTATTTACCGAAAAAGTACTTACAAAAGTGGGCGATGTCTTAACGCCCCTAGTTACCAGTCTTACTTTAGCTCTCTCTAATATTAATCAGGATAGAATTTCAAAACATAAAGCCTTTGCCCAGATTGCCCATGAGTTGAATAAAGGCGGGCATTTCAATATCAATGAATTGCAAACTTATCAGCAACAGTTGAGTCTACAAAATCCCCAAGCCTTATTAGAAAGATTAGAAACCCTTAAATTAGATGCCAGAGAAAAAGGATGCAATGATGCGTCTTTTTATGAGGATGTAAATGCTCAAATTAAACAAGTTGAAGAACTTATCCAACAATATAAAAATTTAGAAAATAACCTTTCTGAATCAATTCAGTCGCTCCGCGGCCTGAAAAGCGATATTGAACACTATCGTGATGAGCGCTCTGACTCCCCTCTGCGAGATGCCTGGGTTGAGTTTAGAGATATTAAACCTGAGACAGGACGCACAAAAGAAGTGAAGGTGAGTGCTGCAAATCATCTTGCTGAAGAAGTCCAAACTGGAAAAAAAGCTTATGGCAAATATGAAGACCTAGCGCTGGAAGAAGGGGATTTATCTAAAAAGGCTCAAGCCTTTCAAAAATATAAAACACGCTTTCAAGAAAGCGTAAAGGCGTTTGACAAGCCAGAGCTAGAACAAGAACATGTTACGACGACTACTTTCTATAAAGGCTAAGATAATTAGGGAAAGAGTACTGTAGGCGTATAGGCATTAAGTTAAGGAATGACAAATGCCCTTAACTGGCTAGGGTGAGGGGGTATTCTTATCTTGGCGACAAGCCCAGCTTACAGAATATGCAACAACGCCGAATAACATTGAGATAAGGAAAAAAATCATGTGGAATAAAGGCACACCAAATCATGAAATTGCAATGTTTAACAAACAATTTGAAAAAAAAATAAGCGACGCTAAGGGTTCAATTACCAGAGCAATCAGTTGTTGCAAAGAGGAAAATACAGATTTGGATGATATGCATGCGCTTATCACTAAGGCTAAGTCATTAGAACAAAAGCTTGCTCCATTCCAACAACTAAAAGACGCCTGGCTTGATAAATTGTCAAACTCCACCCTACTCTCTCCCGATGAGCGAATGCAATTGGCAAGTTTAGCGTTTGAAACCAAGACAGCCCATGAAGACATTGCTCGGCAAATGATAGAGCTTGATGGATTGATTGTAACTATTGTCGAGAAAAATGCGACCAATACAGCAACGATATAAGATGCTTAAGAAAAACTGATTAACTCATTCCCAAAAGGAAAGTAAAACATTTAAGGGAGTCAACGGACTATGCAAGGGGAAAACCTTGCCGAAGTTAGTTTGGGATAAGTTTTTGCCTGACTAAAAAATCATGGGCAACTTTCTCCGGGCTGATTTTTTTGACGTCGACCAGATAATTTAAATCTTGCATTGTTTTATTATCGAGGCGCCCAAGTAAGGGCGCCAAGGCTAAAGCAACTTGGGGATATTGTTTAAGGATAAGGCTGCGGACAACCGGAGCAGCATCATAAGGCGGATAAAAATGCTGATCATCCTTTAATAGACGAAGTTGAAACTCAGGCACCCTGCCATCCGTTGTAAAAGCCTCAATAACTTGTACCTTATCGTGCTTAATCGCTTGATAAACCAGATTTGTTTGCATCTGTACGATTTTCGCAAAACCAAGATGATATTTCTGGCTAAGTCCTGGTAAGCCATCAGGACGTTTAAGGAATTCTGCTGGCGCGGCGAGTATGAGCTCATTGGCAATGAGGCTCAAATCACTCAGATTCTGCAAATGGTGTTGCTGGGCAAATTCGTCCTTAACAGCCAAGGCTTCGGAATTCTCAAATCCAAAGGGGGCTAACCAGATCAAATCAAAATTTTTCTTGTAGAGATTGCGAACCTCATCATAGGTTTGTTGTGAGCTTTTAATTTGCTCTTTTTTAAGTACAACAAGATAAGCTGTGCCGGTATATTCGGGATAGAGGTCAATTTGCCCTGCTTCTAGTGCATTTTGTAAAATCGCTGTAGTTCCAAAATTAAATTTCTTAACAACCTGTAAATCTGTTTTTGCCTCAATTAACTCAGCCATCAAATAGCCTAATACGTATTGTTCCGTAAAATCTTTCGTCGCAATTACAATCTGGTTTTTGGAGTTTTTAGCTGCAGCAATCCAGTTGTCAGTAGCAAAAAAAAGCAAGCTGCTGATGACAAAACAGACCAGCGCTATTTTTGTTTTTTTAAGGCGCAACCTTAAACGGCTGCGCGGCGATAGCAATAGGGTCAGGGTTGCAAGGACATAGTCGATGATTAAAGCAAGCAAGGCGACTGGAATTACACCTAACAAAATGAGCTGAGGATCATTTAATGATAAGCCCTGAGTAATAAAATCCCCTAAGCCGCCTGCACCTATAAAAGCTGCGATTGTAGTAATACCAATAGTCATGGCCATGGATGTTCTAATACCCGCCATGATAACGGGCAACGCAAGCGGAAATTCGATAAGGGCTAAGCGTTGCCAACGGGTAAAACCTAAGCTATTTGCAACCTCTAAATAGTCTGATGAAACGCCCTTTAAGCCAGTATAAGTATTGGCAGTAATTGGTAATAAAGCATAGATAACGAGAGCAATTAAGGTGGGGAGCAAACCTATCCCTACAAAGGGAATCAAAAATCCTAATAAGGCAATACTTGGTATCGTTTGGAATAGACTCGTCATGCCCAGGATAACAGGCCTAAACCTTGGCAAAGAGCTGATTAGCAGTCCTAAGCTAACACCAAGCAGGATAGCTAGAAGCATAGCTGAAACAGAGATGGCAATATGTTCACTTAGCTTGGTGTATATTTCAGCTAAATGTGAATTTAAGAATTGCCAATAATTATTCATTTAGCCACCCTAAGCAATTGCTTAACAAAATCGCTAGCAGGATAAGTGACTACCTCTTCTTTACTGCCAACTTGTTCAAGACTGCCCTGATGCAAGATGGCTACGCGATCCGCTAAACGAAAGGCTTCATTAATATCATGGGTGACGAAAATAATTGTTTTATTGATTTTTCTTTTTAAGGCAATAATTTCATTTTGCATTGCTTCGCGTGTAATGTTGTCCAAAGCGGCAAAGGGTTCATCCATTAAAATATAATTGGGATTGGTCGCCAGAGCTCGAGCAACACCGACCCGCTGTTGTTCACCCCCTGATAACTCATCAGGATAGCGCCCAACATAGTGTTCGGGTTGCAGATTAACAAGCTCTAACAATTGATAAACACGCCTCATACGCTGCGTTTTAGGAATATTTATCAGTTGCAAGGGAAGCGCTATATTTTTGGCTACAGTCAGATGAGGAAATAAGCCAATATGTTGAAATACAAAACCCATTGAGCGGCGCAACTGAATTTTCGGGTAATCCTCAATACGCTTCCCATCAATTGATATCATCCCCGATGTTGGTTGTAGTGCTTGAATGATCAGTTTTAATAAGGTTGATTTCCCACTCCCAGAAGTACCGACCAATACCAGTGTTTCACCATCAATGATGGTGAAACTAATGTTTTTAAGCGCATAAGTTAGATTCCCATCAAACGACTTAGAAACATTCTGAATTGTGATCATCGCTAGTTTAGAGTTCTTCGAGGAATATAACACTCTAACATCGTGCCGAGGTATCTACCAAAATTTAATCGGTTTAATAGACTGTTATACCCACTGAAGCAGTCTCTTGGCTTTGTCTTTGATAGCTTTTTATTTTATTGGCACTAAAAAAAGAAGGCCGATTTGAATAAAGGCAGGAGGCAATCTCATTCGCTATATCTACAGATACTTTTTCTTGGCGGACCAGATCAATCAGTAATGAAGCCGCTCTAACAGCAGTGCGCTCTCCATTCCTATCTAGATTTAAACGCCCATGACTATTATAAGGGGATAGAGCCTTAAGCAGAGCATCCCTGGCTTCTGGTGTTTTGTTTTGAAAAAGATTATTACCACCTAAGTTGATATAAGTCACTGTTGGAGGAATTGCGGAAATAATGGAGACCAGCTCTTCGGGACTTTTATTACCCAACCCGTTATTACTTAAATCAAGCTCACGAATAGTTGCTGGTAAGTTGAAGAAGGCTTGCTGTAGTTCTGCACTACTTTTGACACCAAAGCTATTGCTGCTTAAATTCAACGAGGTAACGCAGCTATCTATAAATCCGCTAAACGCCTGCTGCAGTTCTGCACCACTTATTTTCCAAAGACAATTCCAGCTTAGATCCACTGAATTAACTAAACTTCCTTTAAATCCGCTCAAGGCCTGTTGTAGTTCTTCACCACTTTTTCTGCCAAAGCCATTCCAGCTTAAGACCACTGATCTCACAGAGGTCTCTATAAATCCGCTAAAAGCTTGTTGCAGCTCCGCACCAGTTTTCTCACTAAATTTATTCCAGCCTAAATCCACGGAATTAACTAAGGTTCCTATAAATCCCTTAAAAGCTTGATGCAGTTCTATACCATTTTTTTGCCAAAAATCATTATTGCTTAGATCGACTGAGGTAACGCGGCTACCTATAAATCCGCTAAGGGCTTGCCCCAGTTCTTCACCCGTTTTTTTGTCAAATTTATTCCAGCTTAAAGCCACGGATCTAACGGGAGTACCTATAAATCCGCTAAAGGCTTGCTGCAAGCCTGCACCACTTTTTTTGCCCAAATCATTCCAGCTTAAGGTCACTGCAGTGACCGAACTGCCTATAAAACCGCTAAAAGCTTGCTGCAGTTCTGCGCCAGTTTTCCTGATCAATTTATTCAGGTTTAAATCCACTGAATTAACAAAGCTATTTTTGAGTCCAGAAAAACCCGCTCGCAGGTCATTAGCGCTTTGTTGCTTGATGTCTTTAATCCTTACCGCCACAGTACCAATATGGGACGCTAAGGCAGGAAAAAGCGTTTCAAATACAGCAATGTTGTTCTGACTTTCTAGAATAAATTCAACGCTTGTTTTCTCAGTGGGTATTCCTAAAATTTTTTGTTTAACTTGCTCAATGTCTTGATGCGTGCTTGAAGGGTTTAAGATAATTGTTTGCAACATGAATGATCAACCGTTAATTTTAAAAACTAAAAACGCAACATAGTACCATATTGATCAATTATCTTCCTCATGCTTATTTTAGTGACCGCATCCTTTGTACGTTGCAATAAATAAAAACCTTTAATCCACTCCGAATCCCCGCGGCTTGACCGCGGGGTCTTCAAGCTAGTGCCACTGGCAGATCCCACGGCCAAGACGCGGGATTTCGAGTCTTTTATGAGATTACATTTTTTTGCCCCCTACAAAGGAGTGCATCATCGCTGCCTAGTTGCTCAAATGATTCTTATGAACTAAATTAAACATAGTTACTATATTCAAGGATGATTTCAATGACCAAAGTTCACGCTTATGCGGCCAATAAAAAATCCAGCCCTCTTACACCTTTTGAATTTACCCTGGGAGAATTAGGCCCAGATCAGGTAGATATTAAGGTAGAGTTCTGCGGCATTTGCCACTCAGATTTATCGATGATTGAGAATGAATGGGGTCTTAGTAGTTATCCTGTTGTGCCTGGGCATGAGGTGGTAGGTACTGTTATGGCAATGGGAGAACAGGTTAAAACGCTCAAAATCGGTCAGCGGGTTGGTCTTGGCTGGTATAGCGGCAGTTGCATGTATTGTCATAGCTGTCTTCACGGCGACCATAATCTTTGTACAACAGCAGAATCAACAATTATAGGAAGACATGGCGGGTTTGCTGATATAGTCCGTTGCGATGCCTTATGGGCTCTTCCCTTGCCTGAAAAGTTGAATGCTGCTGATGCCGGCCCCTTACTCTGTGGTGGTATTACTGTATTTAATCCCATAGTGCAATTTGACGTGCGTCCCACTCATCGTGTAGGCGTTATTGGTATTGGTGGGCTTGGTCACATGGCGCTGCAATTCCTCAATAAATGGGGATGTGAAGTCACCGCATTCTCCTCTACAGCATCCAAAGAAGCCGAAGCGAAGAAAATGGGAGCCCATTATGTGGTTACCAGCAACGACTATAAGGCCTTTCAGAAATTAGCCGGGCAATTTGATTTTATCCTGAATACAGCCAATGCAAATCTTAATTGGACAGAGTATATGAATCTACTGGCTCCTCGCGGGCGCTTACATAATGTAGGCGCGATACCGGATCCTATGCCTATTTCAGCGTTTTCGCTTATCTTTGGCCAACACAGTTTATCCGGCTCACCGCTAGGAAGCCCTGCAACCACTCAGGATATGCTCGAGTTTTGTGTTCGCCATAATATCCAACCTATTACAGAGCATTTTGCGATGAAGGATGTTAATCAGGCGCTTGATCATTTACGAGCAGGGAAGGCACGTTATCGTATTATTTTAGATAATTAAGGGAAACCCCTTCCGCCCTTTAGGCACCTTCTCCCCTGAGGGGTAAAGGGAAAAACCGCAGAGGATGAGGGATAATAGGTCACTCCCCTTCTGCCATCCTGAGCATAGCGAAGGATCTCCTGAATGCGGCATTGTGCTAGTCTCGGAGATCCTTCGCTATGCTCCCAAAGGCGTACGTCATGTCGAACGCAGAGAGACATCTCCTGATGTGTAGAACAGTGCTAATCCCGGAGATCCCTCACTATGTTCGGCATGACGGGCTATGTTAGGGTCACTGCCATTAAGTTAAGAGAATTTGTCATTCCCGCGAAGGCGGGAAACCATCTCTACATTGGCACTGTGCTTAGCTAGAAATAGTTTCCCGCCTTCGCGGGAATGACAAAACTACCCTTAACTTAATGGCAGTGTATGTTAGGGTGACGGGGAGACCTATTACTATGAGGGTTTCTAAGTCTGATTTTTAACAATTGCCAAATCCGACCAGCGCGTCGTGTAAGCCGGTGATTTTAATTCCGCGCGCATTGCCCAAGGCTTAGAGTACCCTTCTGCAGCAAGTCGAATGGTTTGACTGCCGTATTTATGATTAATTTCCTCAATGACCCGCATCATTTTTTCTTTAGTCAATAAAACCTCTTGCGCAGGTTGATGAAAGATATCCAGTTGCTGAGGATTTCTTGCGCTTAAATCCTCTAAACAGACCCCAACCTTTTTGTATTGATAACCTTGGCGAAACAGTTTTTTTAAACACAACTTTGCGACCTTAGTCAGTAAGCATAAATCATCTGTAGCATTGATTAATTTAAAATGCACACTCTTACAGTATTGCGGCAAATCGTCGCGAAAACCGTTGGTTTGCACGAACACAAAAAGGGCATGGGCAAGCAGGCCTTGTCGCCTTAATTTTTCCCAAGCCCTGGCGCAATGCGAGCTAATCGCTTCAGCAATCGGTTCATAATCCCTTTGCAAGCCACCAAAGGATTTAGATGACATGATTGATTGCTTTGGTTCGTCTATTGCAGGGCCAGCGCAAGACTTCCCTTGTAATTCCATAGCGGTGCGCATTAATACGACGTTGTACTGTTTTTTAAGCAGATGCGCATTCATTTGCGCTAAGTCAAAAGCAGTAAAAATCCCCTGCCCCACTAATTTCTTATGCCACTGACGTCCAATACCCCAGACATCGCCAACAGCAATTTTTTTGAGCCATTCACGTTGATTCGTCACATTAAAAACAGGTATTTTTAATTCTTTCTTAGAAATATGATTAGCCACTTTCGCAAGAGTCTTGGTAGGCCCTATACCAATAGAGGTAGGTATCCCCGTATATTTAAGGATCTTTTTTTGCAGCTGAATACAAAAGGATTCTTGTAAGGGCACAGGCAAAGAACTTAAATCCAGGAAGGCTTCATCAATGGAATAGACCTCAACCGCATCCCAAGACTCTTGAATCACCGACATCACGCGATGTGATAAATCGCCATAGAGTGTGTAATTTGAAGAAAAGACCTGTACCTTGTGTTGTTTGCATAGGGCTTTCACCTTAAAAAAAGGCTCCCCCATTTTAATGCCTAGTGCTTTCGCCTCATTCGAACGGGCAATCACGCAACCGTCGTTATTCGATAAGATGCAAATAGGTTTATCACGCAAATCGGGTCTGAATAAGCGCTCACAGCTGGCGTAAAAATTATTACAGTCAATAAGGGCAAACATGATTAATCCGCCTGATGAATAACAAAGGTTACAACGCCCCAAATCACCATCTCGAGGTCTTCACTAATATCAATGGGTGGATAGCGCTCGTTATCAGGTAATAACTGGATTCGCCCCTGAGTCGAACTCAACCGTTTTACTGTGAGTTCACCATTAACCGCCGCTATAACAATTTTTCCATGGGTGGGCGTCAAACTTCTATCGACAATCAGTAAATCACCGGACTGAAT
Organism: Legionella massiliensis; assembly: GCF_000756815.1. GTDB lineage: Bacteria > Pseudomonadota > Gammaproteobacteria > Legionellales > Legionellaceae > Tatlockia > Tatlockia massiliensis. The sequence continues at coordinate 994,277 of NZ_CCVW01000001.1, read as the reverse complement.
ACCAGCGCCGGTCATGGAATCGCCAGAAGCCCGCACGATAAAGGTGCTTGCCTGATGCTGAATAAGATGTTCATTTAAATCAATATGCATCTCGATATAATCATCAGCAGGCGAGGGAAAGCCTGCACGAACCGAGCTTGCATAGAGGGGTAATTTTGCCAACATAGGCTTATCAAGAAAGGCGAAGACCTCTTCCACCCGAGAAATAGGTACCCTTATTTGTTTTGTTGACTCACCATAGCGCCCACCCTTTGGCCTCCCTGCTCCAGGCCTAGAACCACCTTTCACCATGAATAGACCTCATTGATTTATGTGACATAAATCAATGGTAGTTTGAATTTTCATCACTGTAAATCAGGCTTGGGATGGTTTCATGCCTTTTAGGGATTAACTTTTGGATTGTTAATGAGAAATATTTTTGTAGTTAGAGCCGCCCCATAGGTATCTACACAAATGTCCCTCCTTGTCTCAACATTAGGTCATCCAGAGCGTAGCGAAGGATCTCCTGAATGTGGCACCGTGCTAATCCCGGAGATCCTTCGCTACGCTCTGGATGACGTGTGTCTATTACAGTCACTTGTGTAGGTACCTATGCATCACTCTAAGAATCTAAAAGGCTTCTAACCCAAGCTTTAGCATCTAAACTGACTTCCTCATCCTCTAAAATCAATTCATAAACCGCAGTTTTGCGCGAAACCTCATCACCATACATCTCGTCTAAGGCCTCGTTCCAACGTACCAACAAAATAGAAGAAGGTGATTTACCTACTTGTTCAAGAATTCCATATAACCTGTCTCTCCAGTAAGCATGGGTCGCTTCTTTTAGCCAAGAGATAAGCTCTGGTGTTAAACCAACCTCAGCAAGCCCCTTTCCTTCTCCGAATCCTTTTTCCCATTTTTTAGTCCTTAGATGGGCGTATTTTTTACCATAGATTCCATTCACCCAAGCCATGTATTTTTTCCCGTATTGAATACCAATCGTTGACTTAGGATCCTGCTTGCTATTCGCTTTCAACTCATTCAACAACAGCTGCCAATTTTCCTCAAAAGCGGCTTTTTGTTCAGGAGTTGCCTTCGCTTTCATCTCTTTTTCAAAGGCGGCATATTGTTTTAACTCATCGGGGGTAAATATTTCTTTAACCCAGCCATGCTCAAGATTCTCTGTCATTCTATAAACCTCTATAAGTTGAATAATGGTTTTCCAAGGTATGGATTGATTGTCATTAACAGAGCCGATAATGCTTCTCAAGGTTTTCGCTCCCTCAAGCAAAGCCTTTGCTTTTTGTTCTAATACCTCAACCTGGCTGTTAAAATGCTGTAAGGCACCGCTTTCCCCAGAGAGTAGGGTTTTAATTTGTGACAGTTCAAAACCAAAAAACTTCAAAGCAATAATCTGTTGTAATTTCAATAAATCCTTTTCAGAGTAAACACGATAGCCATTGGTTAGCCGCAATGAGGGCTTGAGCAATTCTATGCGGTCATAATGGTGCAGAGTCTGCACCGATACACCGGTTAGTTTACTTAAGTCTTTTACGAACCATTGGGTCATCGTGCTTCCTCCTTAATTACCTAAGGTAAGGTCTATAGCAACAATAGGGTCAAGCATTTTTTTCCAAGTCATTAATGAGAAAATACAATTGCGTCAGCGCATCATTTTTAGCCCTGAAACTTGCAGGAACCTTGCTCTCTTTGCGCTCAGTCATATGGTCTGCAAAGGCAATCACACGGCCATCCTTCTCAATCCAACCGACGAACCATCCCTGTTGTTGACCCGAGCCTGTTTTTCCATAGAGTTTCCAACCGCCAAATAACTCCTGGATATAGAGGATTTTTTTAGTCATAGTGAAAGCCTTTGGGCTTAGCGCTAGCTTCTTATTGACGATTTGTTGGATAAACTGGATTTGTTCCATTGGCGAAATGGCCAGCGAACTTGAAAGCCAGGCACGGGTTAGACCATTATTTTTGCCCTTGTCGCCGGAGACATCCTGATTACCATAGTGAAAGGCATCAACATAGGCCTTAAACCGTTCCATACCCAAGTCTTGAGTCAAAACCTGCGAATACCAAACACAGGAATCTCTTATCCAGGAATGGGGATCTTTGGGGTATTGCTGTACATTAAAATAGAACTCATAGCCCTTTTTATAAGGCCATAGAGGATGCGATTCGTCTTTTAATATCCCAGAGTCAAAGCCCATAAGACTCAAGGCGATTTTAAAGGTTGATTGCGGCGCATAGCGCTGCTCGCAATCCTTACCTTCCTGTTTTAACAGGGTTTGATTTTCCTTGGCTAGAAAGCAGGTGCCTTCAGCCCAGGTGCTCGTGCAAAATAATAAGCCTAAGGCGATAAATGTTTTATTTACCATCATTTCAACCCACCATTCATTGCAACCTGACGAAAGACTGGAGCCGCTAAATCGCCGCCACTAGTTAGGGTCTGATAACCTTTATTTAAGGAGCCATTCTCAATGATTACCAGCATGACATAACGTGGCGCCGCAGCAGGTGCATAACCAGCAAATAAGGCAAAACGATTATCCTGAGAATCAACTATGGTTCCTGTCTTACCCGCGACAGCAACCCCAGGAAGAGCAGCAAGTTTTCCAGTACCATTTTTTACGGCCTGTTCCAACATAGAAGTCACGGATTCCGTGGTTGCCGCTGAAACAGCAGAGCCTGCTTGTGCATCAAACAAGCGCCCTTTATTGGCAAGGATGGCATAGGACTTTGTCAGGGTTTCTACTGTAACCGGTATATTCTCGCCAAGAGCCACCTCAGCCAGCTGTAAATCTTGATTTTGCTTCGCCTGCCAGCTAGTCATGTCAAAGCCAAAGTCAGTTAATTTTTTACGAATAACGGCGGCACCAGTCTCTTGCGAAACCTTAATAAGACAAACATTAATCGACTTTGCGACAGCCTCTGTTAATGAGGCAGAGCTAAGATCGCTATCGTAGTTTGTAAAAGCCTTACCCTCAACGTAATAGGGTGAACGACAATCATAGGTCTTTGTCGCAGAACTATGACCCGAATCAATTGCCGCAGCAGCAATAAAGGGCTTTATAGTAGAGGCCGGTGAAAATACTCGTGACCGCCAACTATTCTTAGCGGATTCAGCAAAGGCAATGATCTTGCCAGTACTTGGATCAGCAATGGCAATCACTCCCGATTTTGCATGATATCGATTAACAGCCGCGCTAATTTCCTTCTCAGCAATAGCCTGTAATTTAGGATTTAGGTGAGAGATATCGACTGCCTTTGCTTGCGGACTGGTTAATAAGCCAGTAGCCGAATAAGCAACACAGATTGGCGCTACAATTGCAAACCCCGCAAAGGCCATCCCTAGAAACAAGGGCTTAGAGACTTTGCCTGGATAGGTTGATAACATAGAAATTCTCCTGATAATAAAAGTACGGTCTTCATTTTCATTGTTCAATGCCATACCCACCGTGCATGCAAACCCTCGGTTTGATGGTAGAGAACTTTGAGAAACTGTCTGGACAACCTGAAACAGACAGTGGCCATAGTCATGCGCCGAAATTTTTGGCTGGCCAACCAATACTTCATCACATGAAAATTCTTGTAATTCACTTAAAACACGCTGCCATCGTTTGACAGCAGGATTTCCCCAAAAAATGAGGCGCAGGGCTTCAATAAAATAAGCCCAGAGACAATCCCCATTGCGATGGTGTTGTCCTTCATGAGCAATCGCAATCTTCACATTCCTGGGAGAAGACAATAGGGAAACAGGCAGTAGGATATAAGCCTTATTGAATAAATAAATGGAAAAAGGGATATGGCAGCGATGAGAAACTTTGATCAGCAACTTGCCCGAGCTTCGATAAGGAATGGCCTCATTGAGCATTAGGCGCAACCTAGCTAAACCCGATAATAGCTGGTAAGCACGAAAGGCGATGAGCAAAGCAAAGATCAGATAAGAAAGCTGACTATAACTAATAGAACTCAGAGTAAACTCGGGTGCAGAACTTGGGGATAAGCTTGCCGGCTCCCCTTTTAAAATCGGTTGACTCGCATAGTTTTGCAGCACATCAAGAGATATATAGTGAAGTTGCTTGGGTGTTGGATTAAGGCTAAGGCAATGCACTAACAAAGGTGAAACCACACAACTGATTAATAAGAGGCGTGCTAATTTCAGTTTAAAAGTCGGTTGTTTTACCCACCAAGGGCGACTTATGAGCCACGAACTCGCCAAGAGCAAGCAATGAATGCTCAGTAAAATTTCTATAAATAGCATCAGAGCTCCTCAGCAACACTTAATTGTTTCAGCGCTTCTTCTATCATTTGAATATCACCCTGTTGCAGTTTATTAGCACTCAAAAGCCTTTGCACAAGCGCAACAGGTTCGCCATCAAAGACATTGGCAACGATGTGATCGATACAAGTACTTTCATAGTCAGACTTGGTAACCAAGGGGACAAAAACATGGGCATAAGAGCTTTTTTGACATTCGAGAAAACCTTTTTGCTCAAGCACCTTAATAACCGTTGCTACAGTGGTATAAGCTAAAGGTCTTTCTGCCGACAGTTGTGCCACTACTTCTTTGATGGTTACCTTTTCAAGGCTCCAAATAATAGTCATTAATTCAAGCTCTACCTCAGTAAGGATGCGCTCCTGAGCTTGAGCTGATGAAATTTTTTTTATGGACATTGTCTTCTCCGGCAACAAAAAGGGTTGTCTACTATTTTCTTAGTAGATGGATGTTACTATAAAAATAGTAGAGATGAAATAGGGGTGGAAAAGAGCGGTTTAAGTGCCAAACATGTTAATTAATGATACGATTGCGCTTTTTTATAGCATCTCATGGGGGTTTTAATGTTAGATCTTATTCGTTTGTGGGAAAACACCTTATCTCAACCTACAGATACAGAGCAGTTTCCTCGCTCTTATGCTCAGGACACAAAACAAGCCGCAATTAATTTTGATACGAATACAACCCAATCAAGTTTTGAGTTTACAGAATCCCCAAAGGTTATTTTTGTGAAAAATACTTCATCTTTAGAACCTGCTGATTTTTATGATGATTTACCAGGAGTTAATCTAACTAATGAAGAAGAAGAGGCTCGACTTGCAGTAGTTAGAGAACAAGAAAGCAAAAATCCGCGTTTTTATGATGGCGAACAAATGGTTATAACAGGCGTAACCTATGATGAAAGTGCTAATACGCTCTATTTAGAAGCCAAAAAAGTGCCTTACTCTTTTATTGTTGCGCTTAGTAATAAAAAATTCCCTGTGGATAGTACCCTTTATCAGCTTAATTTTTTTAAAACGGGTGTTCTTGCTCCATTAATCACTCGTAACGGCTTTTCAATGTTATTACAAAGAGCAGCGCTTGGATTATATTCATTTCCAGGCGGTTTTCTAGAAGCACATGATGCAGAAAAAAGGCTAAATTTTCATGATGGGAGTAATTTAGTTGTTGAAACGGCTACCTCTGAATTAAAAGAAGAGCTCGTAGGTATTAAGGATACAGATAAGTTACGCTTCGAATTTTCTAAACCACAAATTACTGCTATTTCCTTTAGAAAAACAGGGACTAATCCAATTGGAACAGTCGAGTTTGTTGCTCCTTGTTATGCTGATTGTCATAGTAGTTATTTACAACAAGTTTTTCTTACTAACCAGGCTAAAGATGCGCATGAACATACAGCTAAACATGCGTTAATACCTCTAGACTCTCAAGAACGAGATATCCTTTTAGAGGAGTTGTTAACTGGCCCTGTTAGATTGCCTGGAGCAAGCTTATATCTACCCGTAGCCTTGAGTTTAACTCGTCTCGAGAATCAGATTCGAATGATGGCTTTACCTAGAGCGATTCCTAATAGTTCATCGGTTGCATGGCCATTAAGTATATTCTCAGCAAAACCAATGAAATCTTTAGCTGCACCCACAGCTGAGTCAGATGATGAGGTATACAACGAAGGATTCAACTTAATTTCGTAATAGAGCATCCAATGGCGTCAACTTAAGTAAATTTATGCCGCCCCCCTCTCTCTAACTCTCTCCCCAAGGGGCGAGAGGACATATCGTCTTCGAACCAGGGGTATTGCTCTTTAAGTTGACGTCATTGACAGATCATCTCCCTACCCCCACTGCCATTAAGTTAAGGGCATCTGTCATTCCCGCGAAGGCGGGAAACCATCTCTACATTGGCACTGTGCTTAGCTAGAAATAGTTTCCCGCCTTCGCGGGAATGACAAAACCTTCCTTAACTGGAGTGACCTATTACTCCACGCCTATCCCTCTTAATCTTTAAACGCACCCAAAACACCGTGATAAAAGAAATGATTTCTTACCGAAATATCCCCAGAAAAAGGAAAATCGAAAGCAAAGGCGATTGCTAAATTAAATCCCATCACCACGGCAAAAATAATAATAGGAATTAAATCAGCAAAGGATGACCAACCACGTACCCCACCCATAATCAGCGCTAAACTTATCGAAGCCACAATGAGGGCTGAACTCAGGCGCTCAGGGATAACACTATATAAATGATTAATGCGATCTCGCCGAAGTTTCTGAATGGTATTGAGATTGCCCAAAGCCAGTTGATAATAGATTTGCTCAATTTTAGTCGTCGGTTCAAAGGATTGCATGGCTCGGTACAATTCGGTGACGGCACCAGCCGCATCGGGGCTTTCTTTGCCATTTTTCATAGATTTCCACTCCTTAACCCTTACAGCAATCGCATAATCCTGAAGAGCCTTTGTGATTTTAACTCTTGGTTTCTCAGGCAAAATCTCGACATTGCGCATCATAACTGCCACTGCATTCGCTTCTTGAGCAGCACTATCCTGTGCTCTTAATAAGGTATTCCAGGTCGTGATAATAATAAAGGCTAATAACACAGAGAATCCACCACTAAGAATAGCAAGCACTGTATTAGAGCGATCAAACTGATTTTTATCATTCGGTATTGAAAAACATCGGGAGGAAAGATAAGCAGCTCCCAGAGTGAGTATTACGAGTAGACTAATACAGCTAAATTCCATCCACCAAAATGGGATAACATCAATGACCTTACGAAGCATCCTGCACCTAAATCTAAAAAAATGTTAGCTGGTTATTACCTTAGCAGGAAGTGATTTGGGGAGCAATAATGGGCTAAGACGAAAATAAAGTGCCTAGGTACCACGTATAAAGAACAGTACCTAGGCGGCAAAAGCATCCTGCGGCTCTCGCCACAAGGTCACCCCCACACCGTCATTGCTTCGTCACTACATTCCTTGCAATGACATGACAAGGATTAGACAGCCAGTGTTGGCGCACTAGCCGGGACATATTGACTGCTACAAACAAGAGCTATGACTAAGTCCATATAATCTTTTAGTGCATTCTTGAGAGCAGAGTCAGGCCTTAATAGCTCAAGAACTGGCTTAGAGCTTGAACGTTCATAGAGAGCTGTTCCTTCATTCTCTCTAACCTGGGCAATAATGCTCAGAAGTGTGGTCGCAATCTCTGCTTGTTCTACAACACTAACTGTTGGTGGCGCTAAGAATGTTGCTGATAGGTATGAGCTAATAATACCCAGAGAACCCTCTGCTTTAGACTTACCTTCTTGAAACCCTCTTAATGCTGCCTCAAGTCCGTCCAATCTAGCAGAATCAAGGTAGAGCTGACAGTAATGACCACCTAAACCAACAATGCGGAATAGAAATGCCATGTCATGTTTGGTTATACCTACAAGGTCCTCAAGATATGGTTTAATTTCCTTACCACCAATCACCACTGTCGCATTAAACGAGCCATATTGAGGGTTATTGATAACAGTCCTATCAATCCCTATTGTTTCATAGCCCTCACCATTTAGCAGACTTGCTAAGGCAACAGCATCTTTTTCATTTCTAAACGACAACTGCAGCTGTACTTCGTCAGTATCAGAATAACCCAACTGCACTAAGGGGATTTCGCCAGTAGCAGGAAGCTCTTGACCAGGACTTACTAACATCAATGAAGCCGCCCCAACAGCCGCACGAACACCACTGAACTTTTGGTAGATTGCAGTTAAATCAGGTTTAGTGAAAAAAGGCAATGCTACAGTTGCTGTGTCGCTCTTGCTCTGGGGTATTAAGTCTTCTGCACTATAAGCGATTCCATTATCCACCGCGTATTTTAAGGCATAGATACCGTTAGAAAGCGCTTTAGATTGCTTCTGTTTGCGGTTCTCAGACATCTCGATAACCTTCTCAGACGGAATCGCATTGTTCTGTGATTGAATTTCAAAAATTATTCTATCTCTGATATCAATAGCAGGAACAAGCTCTGTCGAACAGGGTTGTCTAGTCAAGGGATTAATGGGATGAGCACCACAACTAGTAAACCAAGCTTTAAGTGACGCCTCATCGAAGACCTGCTGTTCAGGCTGTCCTTTGATTCTTACTGGCTTAGCCATAACTTCTAAGCTGATGGGATCAACATAGCCCTTATCTTGAAAAATTTGTTCGTCAGCAATGCTACCAAGCAGGTTATCAGAGATAGGATCTTGCTCCTCAAGTTTTAGCTTCTTATAAGTAGCCAGACAGCCATCAAGAACGCCTGCAAGACCTCGTGCAGCATAATCTCTACGCGCTTTAATAACAGCTGTTGGCGTGCTTAAATCATAGACAGAAGGGTGATTAGAGGGATCAATAATAAACAGACTATCGGAACCTTGGGGATGGTAACTGAGCCAGGAGTGAGCTGTTTGACCATCTTCGGAAATCCCGAAAAACTGACGAACAGAACCATTAGCTAACTGCCCCTTCTTGACTAAATCAGCAACAAATTGAGCAGATAACAAGGACTGATGTCGAGACTCGCCCTCAGCAGTATTTACAAAGTCCTCAAAAGGAATACAAGCAATATAATTACCGCCAAGCTGAAGAGACTGTTTCGAGTGATAACTCCAAGTGTGAATCTTTGAACGTGTAAAAGTGCTCTTAACTTGCTCTGCAACAGTCTCTAATTTGCCCTGGGCAGTTATTTTTCCTTTAATCGCCCCACCTAAGGACTTAAGTTTTGCTTGAATCACAGGACTATTTTGATCAATAAGAACCGCGTGGTCTTTACTAAAAGCAGCACTAAAGGAAATGAGATAAGGGTTTTGACTTTTCACATAATCGATATCTGAGCCGGCTAAGCGATACTCATTTTCTTCTAGAGCTAGGCTCTTAGTCTCAGGGTTATAATTATCCAAGCCTGTAAGCCCAAATTTCACATATTCAGCGATTACCCCTGACGATACACTAGTGGTTCCGGAATCGCTTTTCGCTGCCTTAGCCTGATTATCATCCTCCAAGACTCCATAGAGCGACTTGATAATCGTTACCAGGTTAGAACGAACACGCTTTACCAAATCACTATCGGATGCATAAGCAGGAGAAAGTAATGACAGAATCTCCCTCTCAAGTTCTACAGCCCTTTGTTTTTTGTGCGCATCATAGGTCTTCCAATCCACATAAGGCACCTCATCCTTCTGAAGCAATAATTGATTCGCATACAAGGCCACAATATCCCTATCTACCCTAGCAATCTCAGATAGGTTTTGCATTGTGCTAAGCTGCTTGTTATCAAAGGTAGAGGTTAAAGCAAGAGTCACCTCATTAGGCATTTGATCTAATTCAAAAACATAAGTCCCTGGTTCATCTACAAATAAGACACCTAGATTCTGTGCTTGTTCAGAGGCAAAATTATCAGCAGTTACACTAAGTTTTAACTCAGTACTCTCTGCAAGATGAGGATTAATAAATTTTGCCGCAGTATTAAAGCCAGCTGCCATCGAGTTCCCATTGCTAATATGGATTGTCGTGTCGAGGCCGGTTAATTTACCAAAGCCAGCGAGGAATTGTGGTTTGTAATGCCGGCCAACGCCCATAGAAACGATAATTGGGGCAATATCTGAACCCAAACGCTGTTTTAGCAGTTCCACTTCATTTTCAGCTGTTATCGTTGTGCCATTCTCACCATCAGTCAATAAAACAATGCTGGTATTGGCAACATCGTCGACCTGAACAGGGTAAGAGCCGCCATTACCTATAAGTGCCAAGCCTTTTTGTATTTCAGTTCCACCTCCAGTAGATATCTGGCTTATTTTTTTCAAGGCAGCTTGTGCTTCGCTCTGTTTTGTTTTGGCAACAAGCACTTCTGGTTTTCCGTCATAAACAATAACGCTGAAGCTATCATCAGGGTGTAAGGCCTTACGAACCAGCTGTTTTGTAGCTTCCTTAACCATCTCAATGGCACCGTAGTATTTCATACTTCCGCTTCTATCAAGAACAAAAACAACATGCTGTGGTTTTCTCTCAATAGCCGGCGTCACACTAGCTTTAACTAATACTTTCTTGTTATCAGTGGGATGACGGCTGATTTTTAACTCATAACCCTTCTTTTGAGAAGCAACTGTGGCTGTAGTCGTGGTGGTTGTTTGTACCACGGCTTTTTTCGGCAACTCTTTGTCCTTGTCCTTCCCATGGCTAGGTTTCACTTGAGATAAGAGCGGAACAAAGTGTAATTTGCCTTGATGAACAAGTAGCACAGGCTCCTTACCAATTACATCCTGAGGTAAACCACTCAATTGTGTATAGCCAGTTTTAGTCGCCTTAAAGACAGCAGGAATTAATGAACCATTGTCAGGGTCAATAATTAACTCAACCACATAAAGGGCGTCTAAATTCAACTTGCGACAAAGGATCTTGCCTTCAACAGAGGGTCTACCCCAGATTGGTGATCTACCATAGAAATCAGCCTCTAACTGTGCTTTGTTATATTTAACAAAGGCATAGTCATCACCCAGTTCAAGTCCATTATCAGCCTTATTCCATGCATTGACCTCTGCCTTATTAGCGAAAAAGTATTCTTGGCAGAGGAGTCGTAGATAGTTTTCGCTGTAGATGTCGGTGTTACCTAATTGATTTAAGGTTTGTGCCAAGCTATCGAAAAAACAACCGCCATCATCAATTGCTTCACCGAGGGTAAAATTGTCTGATAGGTTCAACAGTTTCATCAGCGCTTGCAACTCAGCTTGTGAATTAGTGATGCCTTTCTTCTGAGCAGGCACCTGCTCTACAACCATTTGTTCAGGTGCTTTTGCTGGTTGCAAAGCGGCGAGATCCATAGTTGCAACAACCGCTGGTAGCAGTTCAACGACATAGGGATTTAAGTTAGCTTTACCGCAATAGGCTACCTTGGTTTTGCTCAGCTGTTCTGCCAATATTTTGAACTTTTCTTGCTTTTCTTGATTGGCAAAAATAAATTGCACCAATCCTAAAGGTTGCTTTTGGTTATGCTCAGCATTGCCAGCAATATAATTCAGATTTTTGAAAATAATCTTGTCAGCTTGACCAGCAGCTAACAACTGGTGAGCCTTGCCTTCAATGGCTTTGCGTTTTGCAAGACTGTCATTCTCAGCTGTGGTTGTTAGAGTTTGACTCTGCGCTGTTGGTACAACTGTAGTTGTCGTAGTTTGACTTTGAACTGTTGGCGCAACCGTGGTTGTCGTAGTTTGACTCTGAGCCTCTGGTGCTAGTTGAACACTGCTTGCGGATATCGTTTTGAAAATTTCTGCATTATCGCGTAAGAAATTTGCTTGTTTATTCTGAACTGATTGGGCTTGTTGCTGATAGACATTTTCAGTCATAGTAAGTTGTTGGTTAAGACTATTAGCAAAATTCTGCACAACCTCATGGACAACGCGTTGACCACCGTGGCCATCAAAGATAGCAAAATAGCTTGTGTTTGTATTTTGCGGGTTGTAAGTCATTACTGAAGCAGAAACGTTATCACCTGAACCATCTGCGATTGCTTGTTCGGCAAGCAGCCTTGCAAGCTCAGACTCAGGCAGATTTCCGGGTTGGCCATTGTTGATAGCATCTAAGCATTGATACAAATATGTATGATGCTCGATGTCCAAAGAATTCTCAGCAGGCTCAGTAACCCCATCACAAGTCATGATGAATTGCATTTTGCCAACTGCAAGACCCTTGGGATTCAGAGCCTTTTGCATTTCATCGAGCGAATAAATCCCCAGTGAAGCATCTGAACTGATTACCTCACTAACTACCTCTCCATAGGTGTTATGCTGATGGTCACCAATAGCTCTTGCTACCGCCAACGATCCGTTAACTCGACCAAAAAATACTTTCCCACCTTGTGATTCAATGCGTGCCCTCTCATTCTTTTGGGTAGGCTTATGCAAATCCTGGGTAACGCGGGTAGCACCTATTACTTTTCCTTCGGGACTATAAAGAACCGCAAAGAGTACAGAATCAGCAAGATTCGCAGTGATAAGATGCTTTTGATGAACACTGGCTATACAAGCGGTGGTGCCTTGGTTTTTCATCTGAGGCTGATTAGTTTCTTGTTGTTTAACTAGGTCATCAACGTTTTTGAGCGCTGTCCACATCCGTTCAGCGACTTGAGCTGGACTTAGCTCCACAGCAGAGTTCAATTGCACAAAAAGACCGCCGTCTTCTTGGCTAGGTCTATTTCCCTGCAAATGTATATCGCCATAGCCTCCGGCTTGATGATGGCTTTCGGGCTCATTATTTAGCGGACTGTATTGTAAAACTTCAGCAGCCAAATGATTACCTGGGCTCATCTCATCTTTTTTCATCTTACTCTCCACGTGGAACAAAAATTTAGTGCTATATTTAACCACTTGGCTTTGTTTGCAGGCAAAGTAATTGTCTTGATATCTGGTATTTATTGTTTGAATATCATTTAATTTTCAATTTGTTATAGTTTTTTTTTGTAAATTAGCAGCACTTTTCTCTTAGGTTCTATTAGCAAAGAATTGTTGCTTAAGTTGAATGTAGCCTAGATGCAACCAAGCGAAATCCGGGAGCAGTGGTACGACTTCCCGGATTTCGCTTCGCTGCATCCAGGCTACGGACTAATCGCAAGGTGGAAGAATATTTACAAACAGCGTTCTTTAATAACCTTAATGAGCCACTGTAAGGGTTGATAATTATCAAAACGCTTATGATAAAAGGCATTGATCGTAAACGTTTTTTTAGGGAAGGGCAGCAGTTTTATCTCAAACTGCTGCTTGTCATTTAAGAACTCAGCTAAATATCGTGGAACAATGGCTAGATAATCCGTATCGCGAATAACCTCAAGCGCACTAATTAAATTGGATACTGTTATTTTAATATTTCTTTTAAAACCAAAATCAACCCATTGTTTCACTAAGGCCTGCTCAATAAATTGTATGTTTACATGTTCTGAGACCATAAATAGGTCTTGAGTCAATTCTTGATCAGCCAAAGGATGTGAGCTACGCATCGCACAAGCCATCTCCTCTTCAAGTAAAAACTCCTTTCTTATACTATTTCCATGGGGTAAAAAATCGGCACCAATAGTCAAATCAACTTTAGTCGCTAATAATTTATCTAAATCCAAGCTCTCAGCCACCCAGGCTGTTTTTAATGAAAAATTAGGCGCATATTGCGCTAGATAGGCCGATAATTTAGATAAAATCAGCAATTCACCATGGCTTCCTAAAATCAAATTAAAGGTCGCTACTTCAGTGCTTGGATCAAATTCTTCATTGCTAAAGATTTCATTAGCATGAGTTAAAAAGGTTTTAATCTTAGGCATCAACGCTAGGGCTTTAGGGGTGGGTTTAAGGCCATGTGATTCACGAATAAATAAGGGATCTTCGAAGATATCTCTTAACTGCTTCAAAATCGCACTCATTGCGGTCTGGCTAAGATGAGCTTTGCTAGCAGCTTTTGAAACAGAGCATTCTGTTAACAAGGTATCAAAATGAATTAGTAAATTTAAATTTACACGGTTCAAGTCCATGAATTAATGCGCCTATTATTAGTGAGTCCCCGAGTTTTTACGGGAACTCGAGCCTTTAGTCAAAGTATAGTTAATTTTGGCGAGAATTTAAAAAGAAGGACTATACGATAAACCATCCTCTGCATACTTTGATTGTTCTGGCGGCGGGAAAAAAGTATTACCAGCAAACTGCGCGTACTCCGTTAAGGCTTTGGCTTCAACACTAAATGAGGTTTGCTCTCGATGAACGCAGTGTGCCAATTTATGGGCTGCTACAGCGGATAACATAACGGCGGAGAGAATTGTTCCTGCAGTGCTGCCTGCCGATAAGACAGTGGCAGTAATGGTAATGACATATAAAGCAATGCTTGCTAAGGCAATTACAGAACCTATAAAGAGTTCATATTTATCAAGCCTAGAGGCCTCATAGTCGCCCTCATTGATTAATTTTGCCAGTTGGATAGTCGCTGCTAGATCATTGGGTTGGCAGACAACAGCATCGGCAGCCTCAATACATTCACGTAATTTTTGGATTCGTTCGATTGAGGGCGAGCTTTCCCGCAGGAGATCACTTGCTAAATCTTCACCTGTTAGCAATACAGCCCACGCTGGTTCACTAAGGAAGGCCGCTTTAGCATCTTTGCTATGGTTTCTCAGGCGGATGAGCGCTACCTGCAATTCTGTGATTTCCTCGTTTAATTCAACATCTGCAAAATTGCTTGGCGAATATAAGGCATGCCCGCGATCTTCAGATGAGTTTTCTAATCCCTTTAATCTTGCGGCGATAGACAAGTTAGCCATTGACTCTGAGAACAGAGTATTTTTGATTTCACCAGTTAGGAAATAATAAAGCTGCCCCAAACCAACACCCAGGCTGCTAGCCTCTGCAGTGATTACCCAGGCAGTAATGATCAATGAAATACCATGACTAGCTACAGCCTCAAAGAGCGCATGAGCTAATAAGGCAGCGGCAGCAATGATGTGAAGAACTGCGTAGGTTGTTTTCTCTTTATCACATTGAAAGCGCTTATAGTCACTCTTGGTAACCAAGGCGTCTAGTTTAAGAATTTCAGCCTGCTGGCCAGGGTTTTTAATGACCAAAATCGTTTGTTGCAGGCAGGCATTTAAATTCTCCACACGCGGCAGCGCGGGATTTTTCTCAGCCAATAGGTCGATAACAAAATCTTGGCTGGCATAAAAGGCTTGTATAGCCATGGATCTTAAAGCCTGGTTATCCTTTACAAGAGCAGCCTCTCTGCCTAGCTCATCAAGAGTCTTAAGTAAGTCAGATATTGCAACAATCCGTGCCTCATCCTCTTCATAGTCCTCTCTAAACTGCCTATAACGCTCTTTTAGCGCAGGAATAAGATAATGAAATCCGCCCTTTTCCGCCGGCAAATTCAGGGGAAAACTTAAAGAGCTTAATAATTTTGCTGTGCTTGGTTGGTTAGCAACCAATAAAAAACTTTCCAGTTTTTCTTCAAGAATATCTTGGCTAGCAAAACGACTTCGTGGATGAGGAGCAGTCTGAAATATAAAGGCACGCCCCCTGTTAATCGTATTTACGACAGCATCTATCGAAGCTAGCGCATAGTGCTTAGCGGAAGAGCTAAAAGCCCTCAATTCAAATGCTGAGGAGCGAAGCATTTTTTCTAGGGCTGTCCTGGCTTTCTTATTATTGGGCTCAGTTAGAACAGCCCTTGTTAAGGCGATACAACTCGCTAGGTTTTCAGCTATGTGCGCTTTTCCCCGCTCATCCATTGGCGATTTAGCATTGAGCAAATTAATCGCTATCAGATAGGCTCGACTCAAAACTACGGCAGCCGCCTGGCTTAGTCTAGTGTCTTCAGACTGAATTAAATGGCGCAGCTGAGATAATTCAGTCTGCAAATTATCAGGAAACTCTTTTCTAGGCCTTTGAGCCATAAGCGATTTGAATTTCTTAGCAAGAATAGTTAGCTCTGTTGTGCTAGACATAATAATTCTGAAGGTTTTTCTGTGGCTGGCGATTATAACAAAGCGTTTAACCCATTCTTTAATTTTGATATTTCTGTTACAAATCTTACCAAAGTGGGAAGAGTGGGAGCAGTGAATTTTAAATGAAACCTTGATTGCACTGCGTGCATCAAGGTTTCCTTAGATAAGGATAATCATCAATTATGCCTTGCGGGTTGGCTCACTTATCCTGCCTAAAACCCTTATCTGTAAGGCTTTTAGACACTTATGTAGGTACGCATGGGCAAGCTGCGGGAATTCGCAAAAAAGCGATCAGCAATCATTCGTTACATTTTGTCCGGCAAACGGTAGGGTCAGATACCCAATTGGGATTCAGGGTTGTTTCGAAAGTTGGTCAATTGCCACGGTTGTCCTGAATAAACCATTCAGTCCAGCAGTGAGCTTCTGCATCAGCAATTTGATTAAGCAAGAAGGATTTCTCTTTGATAGTCCATATTCCACCTAGCCAAGCTATTAGAACTTTAGTTTCAACTATAAAAAGAATGATTGAGGTCATTAAATATGGACAAACTAGCAGCTAACCAAGCTATATGAGCAATTAATCAATACTCGATTCAGTTGTTATACTTTCTGATCTATTTCGAATGTTAAAACACAATTTTTATAATTATTGCTAAAAACATTTGCAAATTATTCGAGAATTATATTAATCTGGATGAGACCCACAAGTATAAGGAGATCAACATGGGCAAAAGCAAAATAGACAAAGAAAATGCTAATGTTGCAAATGAAGAGCACAAAGCTAATCCAACCCCACCGATCCTAAAATTACAAAGCTTTTTTAATCAAAAACCACAAGCTGCGCCCTTAGAAACCCGTGAGACACCACAGAAACAAAAACCAGCTGAGCGTGAATTGAACTTGCAATCGACCACTGACTTTTTATTAGCGGCAATTTTGGAAGAATTGCAAAAGCAGAACATGCTTTTGCTCATGAAACAAATGGCAAAACAAGCAAAAGAGGAAGCGAAGGAACAAGCTGCTGCAGAAGAACAAGCTAGAGATGATGAGCGCTTTGCAGGAATCAGCTCTTCGATGTATCTTTAAAGGCTTAGCCCCATAGCCACTGCCATTAAGTTAAGGGCATTTGTCATTCCCGCGAAGGCGGGAAACCATCTCTACATTGGCACTGTGCTTTGCTAGAAATAGTTTCCCGCCTTCGCGGGAATGACAAAACCTTCCTTAACTTAACGTCAGTTATGGATAAGCACATTATTTAAAGGGAGAGGTAGTTTAGTTGTATTGATGGAGGGTTTGCGCGGTTTAATAGAATAAGCCGCAAGCCCCCAATAAGATTGACTAAAAAATTAAGAGGACTGCTTGGAGGCTTAGCCCCCACGCTGCGCCACGCTCCATCCACCATTCACCGCCGACGGATTCTGCTGCTCTTGCTCCTCAGAGATCAATAAGGCTTTTAACCCATAGATATTTTCTTTTAAGGGATTAGAAAAAAAGGAAAAACGGGTATCAAGCGCTACTTGTTGATCAGCACTCGAGAAGATATCGATAATAAAATTGGCAAGGTCGTCGAGAAATTGTTTCCACCCTGCCTGAGCATGCAAAAACGGACGAGCTCTATTAATTACAGTCTCCATGTCAACCTGCCATTGTGTCTTATCATGCGACAGCAAATAGCGTTCAGTGACTTGCTGAATATCGTCGGCTAAGGTTCTAGCAATATCATAGAACTCATCCTCTGTTGCGAGTTCATTTATCTTTATTTCTAAAAAGTCCAATTTCTCTTGAACAATTCTAGCTAGCTCAAAGCGCGGCTTATCTTTTGATAGTTCAGTTGCTAAAGAATAAATTCTGCAATGAATCGCTGACCATTCCTGATTAATCCCAGGTTTGTATCTTTTTTCAATATCGATAATCTTGGCAAAATAGCCTTGGGAAATTTCATTTTCAAAGTTTTCAACTAAAAAATTAAGGGTGTCATCGGTCGAAAAACTACTCAATTCTTGCTGAAAACTTGTTCCACGCTGGGCAACTCGTTTATCGCATTCTGAGAGGCTTAGGGCGTAACAGAGTCTGAATGAAACCAGATAAAAATCTTCTATTGCATTGAGATCGTCAATATTTAATTGTTTTAAGCGAGCTAAGAGTTCCTGTCTGGCTTGAGTAAAAACAGAGTTTGCATTTTTGCGATTAACGTCTTGGACAATAGTTTGTTTTGCTTCTTGAAATTCTTCTTCTGTTCTACCAGGCATAGCAATTTATTTCTTAGTTAAATTAGATGGCAAAATAACATGGGAATATTAACAGAAGATTAAGTTATAATGTTCATTAGTGTTAATATGATTTTATATTGAGCAGATTTCTATATAAACCAATATGAATAATCCCATAGCAATACATCCCTTGCTGTCACCTTATATCAAGGAAATAGTCGTTATTAGCCAACATACTCTTTCACCCTACACGGTTTATCCCGGCCTTTATCCAGTCATTGGCCTGCAATATGAGGGCAAACTTGCACAAGTGAACAAAGACAGAGAAACGTCGCCTCTAACATGGATGGGCATCACCGGCTTACTAACAAGCTATAAGGAGTTTAAGGCGCTAAGCCCCTCAACCAAGACTGTCTTAGTCAAATTGTATCCCTGGGGTATTCCGAAATTTTTTAAAGAACCAGCTAATCTGTTATCGAATCAATCCCTTGGACTTAATGAATTAATCAATGAAGAAAAAATGAATCGGCTCGAAGAAAAAATCGCTAGTGCCGACTCATTATCATCAATGATAAACAGCATTCAAGCATTTTTTATCGAGTTATATGAGGCAAACAGCAATTACGAAGCAGAACGGCGTATTACCAGGCTCAGCCAAGAACTGAGTCTTAACCCTGATAAAAGCACGATTGAAGAAATAGCGAGGCACTATGGTTACTCTAAGCGTAGCCTTGAACGTCATTTTCTCAGCACTATTGGCTTGAGCCCAAAAAAATTTATGCGTTCTGCACGCTTTCAGCTGGTCTTAAGCAAACTGGAGGCTGGTGCTAGTTGGTCAACTATTGCTAATGATTTAAATTATTATGATCAAGCACATTACATCAAAGAGTTTCGTGAATTTTCAGGTCTAACCCCACAGCAATTTCGTAAGTAGGCTTCTTTTGTCGCATTTTTACAATACTCTAATTTAGTAGTCGTCGATACTAGAACTGTCAGCAATTAGACCACTAACTTTGAGGTAAGCAATTATGAAAACTGATTTATATACACTAATTCATAAAGTACAGCGTCAACGTCTTTTTGAATTATCTATAAGAATTGGTAAAACCGATTTTTCTGAACAAAGCGAGGGTATCATCGTAAAAAATGAGCTCAAAATGATGATCATTCATTTACGCAAACACGCAGCAGATGAAGAAACCTTCATACACCCTTTATATTGTATAGCGAATGACAAATTGACTGCCCTCGAAACACAACATGAGAAAATCGATGAGTTGCTTGCAGAAATAGAGAACATAATTAACGACAAACAATCAACCTGTTTTCTTTATGGCTATTTTAATCAGTTTATAGCGATGTACTTACAACACACAGCAGAGGAGGAAAGGCTTCAGCAGGAAATTTTATGGAAATTTTATAGTGAAGAAGAGTTAAGTGCGGTGATGACAAGCTACCGGGCAAGCCTGTCTACCGAGAAGGTATTGGATAATCTGCAATTTATGCTGCCCTGCCTAAGCGTTGGCGAAACCATCAATATCCTTAAAAATATGGCGCCAGCTATTTCCCAACAACTCTTTCAAAGAGCCCCATCTCTGCTTCAAGACGCCTTTGCTAGTCATGAATTGGCAATGATTAGGGCTGCTCTATAATAAGCAGAGCTGACGTTAACTTAGACCTAGAGAGCTCGAGGTGTTTGTTGCGTTCCTTTCCGCAGAAGAATCTATAGACTCTAGTAGAGGAGAAGCCCAAAAATTCTTCTTTAAAAGAACTTTAAAACCGAGCCTACCTTCTTCTACCTCCTCTACTTCTGCGGGCACTTCAGCTTCCACATCGTCAGAAACCGCAAAATCTCGTTGATAAATTAAGGATCCAACCTTCCCGTCCTGCTCAATAGTAAGCAGCTGACATAAAGTTAATTTCTCACCAAATACTTTATTGATTTCATGGAACAACCTACTCCTGGAAATAGCTTCGCTGCTATGCGCAATAAGTTGATACTGATTGGTTGTTGCACTGAAGTGCAGCACCATATACAAATGCTTGTCAGGGTGAGAATCTTCGCTACTCAATACAGCGTGATACATAGTCACTTTATCCTGGCTTGAGGGTTTTGGGAGCCTATCTAGGATAGCGTTGATGCCGGTTATAAATCCTCGTAAATCATTTTGACTGTTTGCAGAGGCTGCAAGCTCGGTTAATGAGGGACCAACAAATTGACTCGTCGCAAACTCGCTAAAAACTTCTGGTTTGTGACAGAGGGAAAACTCATCGCCAGCTATTGAATACCAGCCACCAGAGCTCATCATAGTTTGTATAAAAATCTTTTCTCGCATTTTCATGTTCAATTCAACAATCAATTGATGCACTTCAATATCGCTTAACTGAAAACGAGTTTGCAGCTTATCAACAAGTTCATTAAAACTTCTTACGCCCTTAATGACTGCTTGCTTAAATTCTTTGTAGATCTCAGATAACTGTGATTTAAAAACAGGGTCATTCATTGGATTATTTAGCGCTAGGCTATAGGCGGAATCAAGCATCACTTTTGCTTGTAGGGTTCCAACATCATGATTGCCTAGTACAGCCACAGTTCCACCTGCAAACTTTGTTTGGCTCGGAAAATTGGGCAGGCTTGGAGAGCGCATAATCTCTTCAATTTCTTTCAATAAAGTGTCCTGGACCTTTTTGCTTTGAGCCATCTTCTCAAGAACTCGCTGTCTTTGTGCTTCAGCTTCTTCTAAGACTTTTGCATTTTGCTGATCTCTTTTGATGGTTTTTTGTGACCCCATAGAACGTCCTGCCTGCTTAATTTCCTCAGCAATTGATTCGTGGCTCGTCAGTAAGGTAAGCAAGCTGGGACGATTCAGAGCATAAATAGGAGTAATTTTAGCTTTATTAAAGCAGATATCCGTTTCATTCTCGTTAAAGGCAAAATAATAGAGATTTTCCCTTTTAAAAATATACAGTGTCTCTTTCTGCAGCTTAGCCGAAGTATTCAAATCAGAATGTGAAACAATAAGGCTCTTAAAAGACTGTATGGGCTTCGGCGGAGATAAGATTATATGAGTTATCTGTTCATTTTGCTGATAGAAGGGCGATGTCTTAGGGCTGTTATCATACCCGCCCTCCATATCAGGGCCCCAAAAATAACTATAAGGGTTCATACAATGGGTTAAGCCGCATGCACTTAAGGCAGCAAGGTAGGGCTCAGCATTACCCACCATTAACTCACCAACGATGAGCGCATCAGTACCATATTTCGCTCGCACCAATTCTTGCACTAACTGATAAATACGTTGCTGTACCGGAACAGGGATATGGGTTAAGGCATCAATTCGCACCCCCATAAAGCCATAGTCAATAATATATTTTGTAATTAATGGTTCCCATAACAGCTTAAAGATGAGATCAATTTTAGCCTCATCCAAATCCTTAGGCTCTGTATTTATGCCCCGCTTTTTAGTGCCTGTTTTATAATAATCAAGCCCTTGGATATCTGGCCAACGAGCATTAGTTTCGCGAAGCAGTAAGTTCAAACCAGTTTGACTCTCTGCTTCCATTAGTTTCAGCTGCAAAGAGTTATAACCTTGCTCATCAATACCGATATGATTTAAAACCAGATCAAACAAAGGAAACATACCATGGTCACGAACCGTCTTAGCCCAATTTCTTAATTGTCGCTGTTGCAATTCTTTTTGCTCTTCATCCTCAGAGATACTCTTTGGTACAGGAAAAATTAATGGGTTTAATGCCTTATCATCAGACATGGCATATAAACTTCCGCTGACACTATTTTTACCATCTGGATGGAGCTGAGATTTTGAACCGGTTGCTTGCAGCGGGTTTATCCAAACCGCATTATAGTTCATGGCAGCTATCTGCGGGATATAACTTGTCATCTGTTCTATACCAAGCCTTTCATCCGCATATAAGCGAAAAGGAAATTGGTTATACATCCGTAAAATAGAATTATGTGGATAGGACGGTTCTGATTTTGACATGAGATCGGAGTGTATTCTGTGACGCATGTTTTTTCCTAAAATAGAACAACAAGTTCAATAAATGGGCTATATTTTAGCATATTTTTACTTTTTTTGAAGTCCAGCCTAGATGTTTTTTCGATCTTTGACATTCGAGATGGGGAAAAAATTAAGAGAAAGCGGATATACAAAAAACGAGATTCTACCAAAATAAAGCCCCTTTCGAATAGATCAAAAGCCGCGGGGTCTATCTAGCAGTGGAACTACACATTCGCAAAAAGTGCAAAATTTAGCCAGCTTTCCTAATTACCTTTAATCCTGGCTTAAGCTTGGTCTTATATACTTAAATTTTAAGCAACTCAACGGGTAGATCGATATGTACAATCCAGACTTAACTTATCCGACTAATGGTAGTTTACGTTTATATAATATGTTCCCCTACCGCAACTATAAAGACGGTATAGGAATTGACGGCATGACAGCTTACCTTCCAGAGGTTGCTGCAATGGGATTCAATGCGGTATGGATAAACCCTATTCAGCAGGCAGGAACCTTAGCTCGCGACAATCCCGAGCCAGGTAATAACAATAAGGTCTCCGGAAGTTTATACGCCATGTCTAGCGATGAAGAGTTTAATCCGCTGATTTTTCCTGGTTGTACAAAGGAACAATGCGAGGACAAGTTAAGGAACTGGACTAGACAGGCTCGCTTATGTGGACTATTTCCCTTATTTGATTTAGTGCTAAATCATGTTGGTCTGAATAACTCAACTGATCCAGTCTCCCCTCTCTTTGCGAAATTAAACGATGCACACTTGCTGCTTCCTTCAACTGATAAACGCTGGCCTGATGTTCAGGGAATTGACTATTACAAAGAGGGGGCCAAAAATCACGGTGTAGAAGCAACCGATGAAGATTTGGATGATGAAAAAATTGATGCCGTATTTAAGCTATTATGGGAACCATTAATTACAAAGTATATTGTTGAATATGGCTTTATGGGAATACGCGCTGATGCCTTAACCCATGTGCCTCCAAAGGTTCAAGCACGAGCCTACGCATTAGTACAAGAACTAGTAATAGCGCAATATAAGACTGCGGCAATTGTCGTTGGGGAATTGATGGTAGGTGGTCCAGAATCCTATATTAAGTACCTAAACTCCTGTGGCCTAACCCATAGTTTACACCCCTGTTCTTTCTTTTGGGGACACAACCAGGACGGTGGCTACAATCCGGAGCCAGAGCATTCCCCCTTCCTTAGGCAGAATCAAAGTATTTCGGAGGTCGTTTTAATACCAACTAAGGCTAAAGCCCTAGAAAAGTATTCGCAAACAGAGCTTTGTGATTTAGACAGCCCAGAGTTCCAGCAGGAAAGGACGTATCAAAAAAATACAATTTATGTGTTAAAAAAAGAAGGGAATTTTTATGTGTATCTATGCAATTCAAATGAAAAAATGACTGCAACTGCGTTACTTAAGCAGGATTTAGTCCCAATTGTTGGGGAGTTATCAGAAGAACTTAAGGTTGGCTTCGAGCAGCAAGCAATAAATCTACAATCTGAGAAGAGTGTTCAATCATCAAAGCAAGTACGTATAAAATCTCTTGAGAAAGAACATGAGGAAGAAATCAATGATTTTAAAAAAGAAAAAGAGTCGGCAACAACCAAAATAACTGATTTGTTATCGGCTGTAGTTAAACAAATTAATACTCCCAAAGCAGCTATCCCCAAACCAGCTGGAACCTTAAGAAAATATGCATCCATAAAGCTCTGTGATTTTGACCTCGAACAATCCAAGGCACCCAAAAAATATCAGAAAAATACACTTTATGTATTAAAGAAAGACGGGGGCTATTCCTTGTTTTTCTGCAAGTCAGCTATAGAACGGACGGAAGAGCAGTTATATGAGCAATTTTTACGCCCAGTTGACAATAAACCGGAGAAGTATGAGCAAGTTTTACACCCGATTGGCGGGAATCCAGAAGAGCTTCATGGGTTGTTTCTCGAGCTGGCAAAAAACCTAAGCATTGAAGAGGTATCGGACCAAGGAATTCTCTCGATACGTCAAACGATTGGAGAAACTGTTGCGCAGGAGTGTCATCAACAGCTAAGGACTATTAAAGACGCTATAGAAGTCATAAAAAAGAACGTTGATAATCAGATTAGAGTTCACCAACCAGTTATCAATAAAGCTGCTGCCTTAGTCCACTACAAACAGAAAAATACTGGGGGATTAGTCGGTGTAGTTGGTAATCATGATACAGGGACACTTAAGGCTAAAGTGATGCTTGACCTTGCCTTCAGCAGATCCAAACACACAAATAAAAACGGCATCTATGAAGACTTTAAAAACAAGATAAAAGGTATTCGAAATACAAGCGATCTTGCCAAGCAGTTACAGGAACAATTTCAACTGAGCGATGAAGATCTAAGACAACTTTATCTCGATCTAAACTTCCGCATGCGAGAAAAAGTATTTATTTCAGCTATGATGTGTTCTGGTGGTTGGTATATGATAGCCGGAGATGAACTTGGCGTATGCCATAAACCCGAAGTATTTAGCGAATTTGCCCAAGACAGCACACGAGTAGGCTCTTCGCTAGAAGAAAGGGCTAATAGCGAATCACGCCATCATGATCTTAGAGGTTTTATCAAGGGAGTTAATGAGGTTCTCAGTCACTTACCCCTCTCTAGCTATGATGATGTTGCAAGTTTCTCTCTGCATTATACTGTTATACAAGATGAGCAATGGGGGCATAAGCCAGCTGACTTCCTGCATATTGTTGCCCGGCATAATAGCGAACAAAATAAAACCTTTTTTATCGCACATGCACCGCATACACTTGATCATCAGCTATTGCGAACAAAAATCGAGGAAATTTTGCGTACCAATACACAATATAATAGAGATAACTGTGAAATAGTTTTACTTGATGAAACGGGTAAACATATCAAAGTACCTTTAATCGAGCAGTTAGACCTTGTTGCAGAGCAACCGCCCATAAGCATTACAGAACTCCCCCCTGCAGTGCTTCCGAAGACGCCTTTGTCGCTATCTGGAGAAAGATATCGTCTTTTCCCGCCTTCTGATAACCAGACAGAAATTGACCCGGAATTATATGAGGTTCCGTCAATTAAAGGCGATAAATTAGCAAAAGAAGGCACGACGGTTCCTTTACCCTTGAGCAGCCTCATAGCTCAGAAAGTTGAGTCTAAAGTTGATGATAGTGAGGAAGAAATAGTTGAGAAGAAAGAAACAACGCAAAAAGTAGGGTCTGCATTCTAACATTTAAGGATCATTATTAGACATGAAAACAGGTAGATCTATTGGACAAAGCTTTACCACGTTGAAGGGTATCTTAGAACCCGGTATGGACGATTTATTATTTTCAAGCAAAATAAATAAAGAGGTTCTTGATGCCCAAATGCTAATCAATGAATTAGTTAGGAATAATAACCTTGATAGTATTGTCAAACTTGCCCATTTAAATGCCTCATTTGAAGAGCAGTGTAAAAGTGCAGAGAACAATAAGCACTGGGAAGCGCTTTACGCAATTATAGGATATGCTATCTCAGCGCCCCAAGAGCAAGCAGTCAATTTTTTAATGCATGACAACACAAGCTCCTTCGACTTATTGAGAGGAGCCTATTACTTCAATAAATCGCAGGTAGTACGAAGTGAATTACACAAAGAATCTTCGCCAAATGAGTTTCTTTATAATGAATTACTCTTTCTTGAAGCGGCCATAAAATATCAATCCATACATGCTATACAACGATACAACCGCTATCTTTATCAATTAATCGATGATGTAAATCAACCGGCTGAATTCAAGAAAGATTGTTATAAAAAAATTATTAATAATTGCAAGTCAGTATTAGAGCTTTACGGTAGCTATGCTTATATGATGCTAGCAGAGGCCTTCTTCAAGGTTACACAATTTTATCTGAAGACCGATAATTGGTTTGCAGCCTGTGCAACGCTACAAGCAGCTTTAAATGCGACTGATAAAGCGCAGGAATATCTGGATCAAAGTAAATACTCTATACACAATGCCAGCCTTGGCCGAGGTTTGGCGGAAAGCAACTCCTTTGCCCTCGATAACCCTATTAAGGCACAGGAACATATGCAAGAGTGGTTTCAAGAGCAACAGCGCTCCTCTACAAAAGCACATAGCAGGGGTTAGCACAGTCCCCAACCTGGATGCAGCTTAAATCTCAGTTATCCACTTTTAATGAAATTATTGATCGAAATATTTGAGCGCAATAAAGTTGGAATAATCTGACCTGTGCTTTCACAATCCAGCTTTTTCTTAATATTTTCAAAGTGCTTATCAACCGTCCGTTTTGATATTTCTAAAATATCGGCAATGCGATGGGGATTAAAGCCATGGTAGTATAAATAGATAAGTTCTTTTTCTTTCAGTGTAAGATCCTTGGCTGAAATGAAATTAAAGGGCAAATTATTAAATTCGAAGACAGAATCGTTAACCATTTCCTGTATTTTTGGCGCGTTAACCTTCTTACTTAAGATAGCATCTTTTAAATTCAACGAATCAAAGGGCAGGGCTGTTTCGACAAGCGAATTCATGTCAATGACAAAATCCTTAGGCAATATTAAGGTGTTCTCTTTGGTTAACAAACGTCGGCAGCGATGAGCCATATCCTGGCTGACTATTTTTAAAATATCGATATTGTTGAGGATAAAATTGTTTGATTGAAAGGCATCTGTCAGTGTTGCAAAGGTATAGATTTCTGTGTAATCAACATGCTTATGGACTATATCAAAAAAATAAGTATATTTTTGATCATGCAAGGCCTCTTTGATCGAAGGCGAGATCATCTTGTCATTAATAATGTCTGATGAATAAAAACTATCCTTATGTTGCGTAAGATGCGTTGAAATTTGATCAAAAAATAATTCCTTTCCTAAAAAAAGATCGAGAAGCGGCTTATGTGACATGAGCTGCAAGCAACGGCCACTCAAGTCATAATAGAAATAACCCCAGCTATAAATAGGAGTCTTTTCAAATACATGCTGATAACATCCTTGTAAATAAGAGGCATACATTCCCATGTTATTAAATATATTCATTGTGCTCCCATGCTTATGAAACCAAGGCTATTACTGATAGTATAGCCATATTGATTAAATCCTGAGTATAGATAATGAGAGAAATTATTTTAGCCACATCAAACAAAGGTAAAATTGCCGAATTAAGCGCTATTCTTTCTCTCTGGCATTGTATACCCCAAAGCCTCCTAAATATTACTGATGCGGATGAAAACGGATTAAGTTTTGTAGAAAATGCCATTATTAAAGCACGCCACGCCAGCCGCCTGGGCAATAAACCCGCTTTGGCTGATGACTCTGGTTTAGTAGTAGAGGCTTTAAACGGTGCTCCTGGTATTTATTCCGCGCGCTATGCCGGTACCCACGCAACGGATAGCGCGAATATTGATTTATTATTGGCTAACCTCGCGCAAACACCCCCAACCCAAAGACAGGCATACTTCTATTGTGCTATCGCCTTCGTTGAACATGCCGAGGATCCAACACCCATTATTGCGACCGGTAAACTGAATGGAACCATTAGCCTAGAACCTTGCGGTGACAGCGGATTTGGCTATGATCCCGTATTTTATATTCCCAGCCACCACTGCACAGCAGCCGAATTGCCTGCTAAGATAAAAAATAGTATCAGCCATCGTGCGCAAGCTTTAAACCAATTAGGTAAACAACTTGAATTATCATGACTGTTGATGAGTTATTTAAACAGGCCTATGCCCTTCAATGCGAAGGGAAACTAGCCGAAGCGATTAATAGCTATGGGGAAGCTCTCAAACTTGACCCAGACCATAGCCCGTCCTTACATTTTCTTGGAATTGCCTATGCTCAGATTGGCGAACTACAGACGGCAATAACCTTCTTACGCCAGGCCCTTTACTTGGAGCCGAAGAATGCGAATTTTCATAATAACCTGGCCAATGTTTACAAAAATGCCCAGCAAACAGCAAAGGCAATAGAGCATTACCAGGAAGCAATTCGGCTCAATCCTGGATATGCCCAGGCACATCATAATCTGGCAACAGTCTATGCGGCACAAAATAGCTATAAGGATGCCTTAGAACATTATCGTCTGGCAGTTCATGCTGAACCTGATTTTGTTGCAGCACATTTTAATCTGGGTCTGCTGCTATTAAAGAATAATCAACTGAAGGCAGCGAAAACCCAGTTTAAGAATGTACTTACCCTAAACCCAGAAAACTCCGATGCGGCCTTCTATTCAGGTGTGCTCTGCCTTGAAGCCAATGAATTGGATGAGGCAGAGCACCATTTCCACAAGGTGCTGACTCAGGACAGCAACCAGATCCAGGCAATTACTAATCTAGGAGTCATTGCTTTAAAAAGAGAACAAGGCCAGCTTGCCGTTGATTTTTTTAGCAGAGCACTGGTAGTTGACAACAATTATATTGAAGCCCGTAATAATCTCGCCGCAATCTTTATGCATTATGACCGTTTTGAAAATGCCCTAATGCATTATGATGTCCTGCTTAAACAAGAGCCTGGCAATATTGAATATCTCTATAATTCTGGTGTTGCACAGATGGCTTTGGGACATTTAAGCGAAGCGATGTTCCATTTTGAAAAACTGCTTGATATCGATAAATGCCATTTTCCCTCGCTTAATAATTTGGCAGCTATCTATATTCGCCTGGAAGACAAAGAAAAAGCCAAAACACTATTGCAACGTGCTCTGGCTGCTAATCCTAAGGACGCATCCAGCCGCCACATGCTCAATGCCCTAACCGGTGATAAGTTAACAACAGAAGCCAGTCCTGAATACGCGCAAAACTTATTTAACAACTACGCCCTCTATTATGATCAGCACATGAAAGATCAGCTTCACTACAGCCTGCCGCAACAGATAGCAAGAGTTATTTATAACCTGGAGCTCAACAATCTTGCTCGGGTTGTTGATTTAGGCTGTGGAACCGGTTTAACCGGTATTGTTTTAAGGGACATCTGCCAGCATTTAACTGGGGTCGATTTAGCTGCAAAAATGCTAGCTCAGGCTCGCGAGAAAGGTATTTATGATCAATTGATTGAATCAGATTTACTGCGTTTTATTAGTGAAAATAAAGAACTATATCAGCTAGCAACCGCCGCGGATGTCCTTCCTTATCTTGGGAATTTGGACGACCTGTTTGCTGCTCTAAAAAAGCGGCTTGCCCCAGAAGGATATTTCATTTTTACCACCGAAATTTCTAAGGACCAGCCCTGGCAATTACAAAGCACCGCCCGATTTAGCCACCATCCTGATTATATTAGCCAGTTATGCCTTAAGAATGCTTTGAAACTCGTGCATCAAGAGCAAGTTACAGGTAGACAACAGAATAATGACGCGCTTCCGGTAATGCTCTATGTTGCCCAAAATTCGACCTAGGAGGACTAAGGAATGAAAAAAGTGTTGGGAGTATTGCTCTATGATAATGTGCAACCCATGGATTTTATTGGCCTTTGGGAGGTACTTGGCACCTGGAAAAATGGTTTAGGGGCACCACTCGAAATGCATCTGATCTCAGAACAGGGTGGCGAAGTAAAATGTGTCAATGAAATTACAGTCAAAGCACATTGTGACTTTAGTTCAGCGCCTGCTATTGATTATCTTTTTATCCCCGGCGGCATGGGCAGACTTAGTGCCACCAACAACGAAGTACTCATTGAGTTCATTAAGAAACAAGCCAAACATGCAGAATATATTCTCTCTGTCTGTACAGGCATGTTTCTCCTTTATAAAGCAGGCTTGCTGGACAATAAATTAGCCACAACCTACTGGCGCGCTTTACCTGAAGCTTATACCTTACCCAACATAAAGATTGTAGAGGAAAGGATCGTCAAAAATGGCAAGTTGTGGTTAGCAGGCGGGGTCGCTAGTTGTATTGATTTAGCCTTTGAGTTTATCGAAGAAATTGCTGGAAAAGACGAAGCCGGTAAGGTTCAACTACTCTTTGAAAATTTTCCAACACCCAAAGTCTATTGCAGCCCTAAACTCGCCGACACACTCCCTCTCTACTACACCGCTAAAGAAGGTGATAAAAGCCAATTGGCTAAGTATATCTATGACTATATTGCAGAAAACGGTAAAGACTAAAGTGACTAAAGTTAATCTAATAAGCCAATATTTACTCATTATCTGATAAAATATGCTATATTCCGCTCTCATAATTCGAACCCTTACCTACAGTTATGAATCTCAATGATTGGCAAAAGCATCCATCCTTACTCTATGCCCAAGAATTAAAGGCCTTATGCAAACCATTGGAGTATCTTGATATCAGCACCTTTTCTCATCTGCGGGTTTATAAGAACAATCGCCTTACCGTGCTCTGTAATCGTCCTGATTTTCTTCTTAATTATGCGCAAAAAAAATATTTTGACGCGGATCCCTGTGTCAATATCAACCCTGAACCTATCGATTTTGGTGAGTATCTGGTTTGGGATGCTGTCAATTGCCAGGGTAAAACAGCAGAAATGATGCAGGATGCTGCTGCTTTTGATTTTAGGCATGTATTTACCATTATCAAACAACAAGAGGAATTCTCAGATTTCTATCATTTCGGCACCCACCTTAACGATCCAGCTATCCATCAAATCTATATTAATAATCTTGATTTACTCGATAATTTTATTCACTTTTTTAATAGACAGATCAACCAATCAAATACTCTATCAACGGCCTATGATCTTGTGATTAATCCTGAGCAAAAACCAGCAAAGACCGCCATCACAACGAAGCAGGCGCTTTTAACTGATACAGCAGATAAAAGAAAGAATTTTTTACGCGCCACTGCCGGACGTTCACAAAGCAAGCTCACGTCAAAGGAAATCGACTGTGCCTCATTGCTTCTGAAAGGAAAAACAGCAAAAGAAATAGCCGTTTTGACTGGGGTCTCGTTTCGCACTATTGAAGATCGTATTGAATCCTTAAAAGATAAGTTTCATGTTCAAAATAAAACTGAATTAATCCTTAAATTGCTAGGACGATAACATACCCAAGTAACTTCAAGCTGCGTGGGTATATCTCTTACAGGTTGCAATAGCGCTTAAATTATTACTAAACTAAGTATACCCAACTGAACAGCAAGACTGTCATGATGAGCACAAATCAAAGTAATCTTTATCAGATCCCTGTTGTCACCTCTTCAGGCCAAAATGCTAACCTTGGGCCTTATCAGGGGCAGGTTTTATTAATAGTCAATGTGGCAAGCCGCTGCGGTTTTACCCCACAATACTCCGAATTGGAAACACTTTATCAAGACTATAAAGCAAGGGGTTTTAGTATCCTTGGATTCCCTTGTAATCAATTTCGACATCAGGAACCGGGCTCAAATGAAGAGATCAAGAATTTCGCAGAAAGCTGTTTCCGAGTGACCTTTCCTTTATTCGCCAAAATCGACGTTAAGGGCAAAGAACAAGCGCCGCTCTACACTTATCTAGCAAAACATATAGATAAAAAACCCTGGTTTTTCATCCCCTGGAATTTCACTAAGATCTTAGTTGATTCACAGGGCAGGGTCCTAAAGCGCTATCTACCAACCACCTCATTTAAAACAATACGCAAAGAGATTGAATCCTTACTTCCGGTACAGAAATAATCACCGAGCGGTACCAACCACACCGCCATTACGAGCGCAGCGAGTAATAGGTCAGCCCCCACTCCAGTATTGAATTCCCGCGGCTTGACCGTGGAGTCTATAGCAAAGCGAAATCCCAGCGCAGCGTAATCAAGGTTTTCCTTAGAGAAGAGGTGGAGGGACGTGACCTATCAATGGCGTCAACTTAAGTAAATTTATGCCGCATCTCCCCCCTCTCTCTAATTCTCTCCCCAAGGGGCAAGAGGACATATCGTCTTCGAACCAGGGGTATTATTCCTTAAGTTGACATCATCGCGTGACCTATTACTTCGGGATGGGGATAGCCCATAACCACAGCAAAGCAATCCAAGGCTTTGCTCAATGGCAGTAAGGGTTAGGGAGAGGCGGATAAAAATTAACTTGCTTAACAAAGAATTAGTTTTGTAGTCGCTACGCGGCAACATTATATCCTCCTCTCCCCCACGCTACGCGCAGTGGAGAGGGGAGCCTTTGGCATAATAAGCCTCACCATCCAGAGCGCAGCGAAGGATAAGAAACATAATACCGAGCCCCGTAGAACCCTCAGATTTGAGTGCAGATTTCGAGAAATATAATAAATGAGCCTCGCCATCCAGAGCGCAGCGAAGGATAAGAAACATAATACCGAGCCCCGTAGAACCGTCGGATTTGAGTGCAGATTTCGAAAAAACCCTACCAAAAAAAGCGGAGCATACATCAGTATGTGAGCATTTTTTTGGTAGGTTTTTTTCGGAAGCTGCGCCAAATACGGCGGTTCTACCCCCCGCCGCCAACAGACGAGCCGCCGCCCCCACCGAGTTTCTTCTTCAGCCCAGCAGCACCTTCCATAACCTTACCACCCATCGCAGAGTCACGTGCTTGCGACTTGTTCTGAGTCTGCTCACCGCCTGTCTCAACCTGTTTCTTAGATTCTTCAGCCCATTGGTTGGATTGCTCTCCAAGTGACTCAGCTTGCCCCCCGATCCACCGCAACACTTTATCCGGGAGATAGGTAATGAGTGTATAGGACTTCTGTACCACAGTAACATACATGGTGGTATAGACCACAACGGAGAAGAAGAAGCCATAGATCCCAGCCCATCCGCTATAGCCTGTATTCATTGAGCTAAAATTATTTGCCTGAGCCATTGCAATCTGACTTGAGGTTGGGTTCTGTGACGTATTAGAGAATACATTCTGCGACTGCGTATAGGAGTAATTCCACTGAGTACCAGTCACTGTTCCTTGAACAAAGGACATCGCATTGGAAAAACCAGCGTTGATTACCCAGACAGATACATAGGATAAGGAAATTGCCCCAATAAAACCAATGATCATCATAGAGGGGCGCAGGAATACATTCATTAAGATCATAAGAGCCTGCTCGCCCTTACCAAAGGCATCATGCCCTTCAGGATGCGTTACTCCCAAGGCAACTATGGGCGCGGCAACCATCGCTTCGATAACCGCCATAAGCCAGGCAATCGAACCAAAGGTGAAAATCATATAAGGCAGGAAGGGAATGTAATAGGCCGTTATAAAGCCAATTGCCACCATCACACCTAGCCAAGCCAGCAAAAGGGGCATGATTAACAGAATCAAAGGTAGAACTATGGTGATAAGCGGCGTTGCTGAAAGGCCAATCAACAAAATCCATACTTCGTTGGCATAGTTGATATAGTTTACTCCCATGTTGGCTAGAGCGATGACCGGATTGACTGCCGGCTGCTGGATAATCGCCACGGACTGTTGGAATATCTGAGCAATAGCCAATAAGGGTGCGGCCAAAAAGCTCTGGATAATAACGTTAATGAAGGGAGCCAAGATGCTCAAGAACAGGTTAAACACGTTCAAGATAATCAGGTTGTAGAAAATACCACCTAAAATAGCGCCTAAACAGAATTTAATTGGCCAGATACCAAACTCACCACAGGGGAACGATTGAGGCTGTAACTTATACTGACCAAGGTTAATATCGAAATTAAATTTCATTGCAAAACTTGGAGGAGCCATTCCAGGCTGGCCAGGTAGATTCACCATTACTGAATTATTGATGTAACCCGTAGCCGTTGAAGAACCTAAGCTACCTACCGCCTGATGCGCAGTCGGGCTCACATTTGCAGGGATAGGATTATTTCCCGCAGTTGAACCATTTATGGCAGTAATAATCGTTGAAACCGTACCCTGATTGCCACTTAACCAGGTACATAGGTTGTTGAAAGGAGCCGTAGTACTACAACCAGTTCCTCCTACAAATGAAGCAGATAAATTACTAGTATCAATAGTGCTACTATCAAGACCAGTATTAGTATCAGTCAGATTTGAACTGTTAATTGATGCAGCATTTAACTGGGATAGGTTAAAGAAATAACCTCCAGCCATCATCCAACCCTGAGAATTAGCCTGTTGAATAAAGTTACGTAGGTTATTTGCATTTGTATTCGACTGTGCTTGCTGAACCAAATTCAGTGTTGGCATCATAATCCCATTGTAATCGGTTATAGCACCCTGAAATTCTGTGCCATTAAACAATGGTGAAGAACTATTGTTTGGAACCGGCCCCCAGGTAGTACACTGAGCATCAATCCCTGAACATGGAGTACCTGAACTTAGAAAAGGCACACCATACTGTTGAACTGCTACTGTTGAGAAATTATTTTGAGCAGCACTGCCAGGTGAAGATGACGGCGGGTTAAGACTGGGATTATTTTGAACCATTGCCCGAGCCACCGTTGCCAAATCCATATACATTTGCTGAATTGCTATAGACCTTGATTGTTGGACTGTCTGAATTTCAGAGGATGTCACATTGGAAATATTATTTTGAATGGATTGAACACTAGATGCGGAGAAGGGATTCCATACAATAGTCCCGCAAACCCCATTAAGTGATGCATAAATAGAACCTGTGCCAAAATTAGGCATTGGTACTTTATAGGGAGTTGTACTTGTAGGATTTGCAGTTTGCACAGTTGTTACATTAACTGTGTTTATAAAGTCAGGAACCGAATTCGAATTGCAAAACTGTGACATTGCAGTTACCACACCTGAAGTGGTTTGCATACAGGGACCAGATGAGCCAGCTGAGCTATTTTTAGCAGCAAGGTACGATTGTAAGGCATTTTGTAAGGCTGCCTGCACACTAGCCATACATACCTGGCCTTGCAATATGACTGCAGCACCAGTTGCAACAGACCCATTACCGCTGCTTAATGATGTTGAGGGAGCTATCTGAGCGGCAATAATCACGCCACCGCGGTTTAAATAACTTAGAGCAGCTGCCCACACTTTATCAGCAGCACCTATACCTTGGACTATTACCCACATCACAAAGATCTGCATCAGGCAATAACCAGAGGTCTTAGGGATTAGTAAGGCAAGACCAAGTGTTGCACGAAGGGGAACCCAAATGGATGACCATTTCTGGCCAAGCATCTGACCTTCCTGGGCTGTATTCATCGTCGATACCAACAAGGTATACATGATGATAATACCACCCAAAGCTAATACTGCCGCGTTAAACACAGCAAACATGTTGCCCATGATTTGGCTGCCACTTCCGTGGAGCACTCCATCGACAATACCAAAGATATTACCTAGAAAAATAACAGAATAATCACCTGCAGGAGGCGCTAAACTCAGCGCTGAAGAACTGGAAGCTGCAAAAGCCCAGGCAGGGAGGAAGAAGGACAGTAGACCTAGCGCTATTCTTTTCATCATTTACCACCCATTAAGCCCTTCTTATACCACTCTAGGAATGAACATCCCAGCTTCCGTTCTGTAATTTGGAAATACCAAAAGTGATAACGAAAAGCTAACGCTAACGCAATTAGCATAACTGCCAAACTAATTATTGCTGCCTTGTAGCCACCCTGAAGTAGATGATAAGTGCCATAGGCAAAAATAAGTAATGCGGCCCCACACATAAAAAGGCTTAATCGATATAACGACCTTCGCCTCTTCTGAAGATCCTTCTCGCTCAGGTTCATTCGAACCATCGCTTCCTCAAAAGTTTCCTCGGCTTCCTTATGTTGCGGCACAAACATCTTTTTGAAACCCTCGCCCAAATAGGTCGAATAGGATTTCATGCGGTCAAAATCTAACCATGCCCGTACATTAAATATACGCCCAAAAACGCTTAATGTTCTAGAACCAGGATTCTTTTTC
Organism: Legionella massiliensis; assembly: GCF_000756815.1. GTDB lineage: Bacteria > Pseudomonadota > Gammaproteobacteria > Legionellales > Legionellaceae > Tatlockia > Tatlockia massiliensis. The sequence continues at coordinate 958,510 of NZ_CCVW01000001.1, read as the reverse complement.
ATAAAATTTACTTTTTATAAGTGGAATTCATCTCTGATAATATAACTATCAGTTCCTTCGGCTACCGCGGTGCTCAGCCCCTCTATTCTTCCCAGCTACAGAGCGCAGGAAGAATAGACAAGATTAACGCTATTCTCCCGGTGTCGACTCACCCCCACCAACATCCGAGCCCTTGCCTCCGCTAAGTTTCTCTTTAAGCCCAGCAAGCTTCTCTTCAACCTTACCAGCCATCTGATTATCCATCGCTTGCGACTTATCAAAGGTTGCTTTACCAGCAGTTTCAACCTGTTTCTTAGACTCCTCTGCCCACTGGGTAGACTGTTCTCCAATCGACTCAGCCTGCCCACCAACCCACCGTAATACCTTATCGGGGAGGTAGGTAATGAGTGTATAGGACTTCTGAACTACCGTGACATACATGGTCGTGTAAACAATAACTGAGAAGAAGAATCCATAAATACCAGCCCATCCACTATAACCAGTATTCATTGAACTAAAGTTATTTGCCTGTGCTGCTGCAATCTGGCTTGAGGTTGGGTTCTGTGCAGTATCCTTATATACATTCTGCGACTGCGTCATCGAATAGTTCCACTGAGTACCTGTAGCGGTTCCCTGAATAAAAGCCGACGCATTGGCAAAACCCGCGTTAATAACCCAAACCGAAACATAGGATAAGGAAATTGCAGCTATAAAACCTATCACCATCATAGAGGGACGCAGGAATACATTCATTAAGATCATAATAGCCTGTTCACCCTTACCAAAGGCATCATGTCCCTCAGGATGCGTTACTCCCAAAGCAACTATAGGGGCCGCAACCATCGCCTCGATCACAGCCATGATCCAGGCAATCGAGCCAAAGGTGAAAATCATATAAGGTAAGAATGGAATGTAATAGGCCGTAACAAAACCAATTGCAACCATTACACCTAACCAAGCCATTAAAAGTGGCATGATTAACCCTATCAATGGGAGAACAATGACGGTTAATGGGTTACCAGATAAACCAATCAACAGAATCCATAATTCATTAGCCAAATTGATATAGTTTACCCCCATATTGGCCAAGGCAATGATTGGGTTTACTGATGGCTGTTGAATAATCGCTACAGACTGTTGGAAAATCTGCGCAATTGCGACCAAGGGCGCAGCAAGGAAGCTCTGGATAATCACATTGATAACCGGACCCAAAATACTTAGGAACAGGTTAAACAGGTTCACAATAATGACGTTATAGAAAAGATTACCTAAGAGACTGCCTAAACACATGAAACCACCGCAAGGGAAGGTTTGGGTTTGCAGCTTGAACTGACCGATATTCACATTGAAATTAAACTTCATCGCAAAGGCAGGTGGAGTCATCCCTGGTTGGCCTGGTAAAGTTATAAGGACAGAATTATTAATAAAACCAACTGTCGTTGCAGACCCATTCCCAAGCACTGGGGTTGAAGATGCAGAAGGAATTACAGAAAGGATTATGGCAGGAGTAGCAGCAGCCGGATTATAGTTATCGATCAACATCGTTAAAGACTGCATTGCGCTTAGCCCACTTGGATATTTACTTAACCAAGTACATAAACTAGGAAAGGTACCATTACATCCAGGAGAACTTAATGGAGTAAGCAGTGAGCTCACATCGATCGAACTACTATCAAGACCTGTATTAGTATCTGTCAGATTTGAATTATTTATTGCAGAAGCATTAAGCATAGAAAGGTTGAAGAAATAGCTACCTGCTAGCATCCAACCTTGTGCGTCGGCTTGCTGAATAAAAGCACGTTGATTATTTGCATTAGTATTTGACTGGGCTTGCTGTACCAAATTGAGTGTCGGCAACATAATGCCATTATAATCAGATATAGCACCTTGAAACTCTGTACCGGTAAATAAAGGCGCTGAGTTCGATGCTGCAGCATTAGTTGTATCCTGACCCCAAGCGGTACATTTCGGGCCTGGTCCTGTACATGGTCCGCCAGTAGCACCCATATAAGGCACACCGAATTGTTGAACAGCAACAGAAGAATAAGGAGTAGTTTGACCATTGTTATTGTTAGATGGAACAATCCCGGGATTATTATTAACCATCAGCTGAGCGACTGTTGATAGATCCGTAAACATTTGCTGAATTGCTATAGCCCTGGATAATTGAGCTGTCTGAATTTCAGACGATGAAACGTTCGAAATTTTAGATGTCACTGAATTAAGTTGTGACTGAGAGAAAGGATTCCACTTGATAGTACCGCAGATACCATTGAGCGAAGCAAAAGCAGAACCAACAGGAAAATTTGGCATTGGTACCGAATAAGTTGCAGTACTATTAGGGTTGGCATTCTGTACAGTCACCGGATTTACTGTAGCTAGAAAATCAGGTACCTGCCCCGCCGCACAAAACTGGCTCATCGGTCCCACTATACCTGAGGTTGATGGAGCACATGGACCTGATGGGCTTGATCCTTGGGCAGCAGTTAAATAAGTCTGTAACGCAGATTGCAATACGGTTTGCAGGCCATACATACATACCTGGCCTTGTAATATGACTGCAGCACCAGTTGCAACAGCCCCATTACCACTAGCTAATGATGTTGAGGGAGTCATTTGCGCCGCAATAATTACACCACCGCGGTTTAAATAGCTTAAAGCAGCAGACCACACTTTATCAGCAGCCCCAACACCTTGGACTATTACCCACATCACAAAGATCTGCATCAGGCAATAACCAGAGGTCTTAGGGATTAATAAGGAAAGACCCAGTGTCGCACGCAGGGGAACCCAAATGGATGACCATTTCTGACCAAGCATCTGGCCTTCCTGGGCTGTATTCATCGTCGATACCAGCAAGGTATACATGATGATAATACCACCCAAGGCTAATACTGCTGAGTTAAACACACCAAACATGTTGCCCATGATTTGGCTGCCACTTCCATGGAGCACTCCATCAACAATACCAAAGATATTGCCCAAAAAGATAACGGAAACATCACTTGCCGGAGGGGCTAAGCTTAAAGGCGCACCACCTGAGGAAGAAGATGCAAAGGCCCACACGGGGAGGAATAAGGACAGTATACTCAGTGCCATTCTTTTCATCATTTACCACCCATTAAGCCCTTCTTATACCACTCTAGGAGCGAGCATCCCAATTTACGTTCTGTAATTTGAAAATACCAAAAGTGATAACGAAAAGCTAACGCTAACGCAATTAGCATAACTGCCAAACTAATTATTGTTGCCTTGTAATCACTCTGAAACAGATGATAAATGCCATAGGCAAAAATAAGTAATGCGGCCCCACACATAAAAAGGCTTAATCGATGTAACGACTTTCGCCTCTTCTGAAGATCCTTCTCGCTCAGGTTCATTCGAACCATCGCTTCCTCAAAAGTTTCCTCGGCTTCCTTATGTTGCGGCACAAACATCTTTTTGAAACCCTCACCCAAATAGGTCGAATAGGATTTCATGCGGTCAAAATCTAACCATGCCCGTACATTAAATATACGCCCAAAAACGCTTAATGTTCTAGAACCAGGATTCTTTTTCATAAAATTTACTTTTTATAAATAGACTTTTACTCTTCTTACTATACTATAGTAGTTATAACAAGAGCATCCTATCAATTAATTTCACCGTAAAAAAAGAGTAAACGAGTAAGAAAATGCCTGATCTTAGTCATGAAGCATCTGCCCAGTATTGGCACGAATATATCGATCCCATGATTTATCGTGTAATTACTTTTATGGAAAGCGTTGAGGATTGGACCCTTGATGGGAACCCGGATCTGGAAAATGCAATTAATCAACTTGGTAAGGAGTTAGATGACATTGAAAAGATTGACATGGGAACCTTAGCTCAGGAAGATGTATTTATTCGCTTGGTTGGTAATATAAAATCGGGTAGAGGTCTACGCTTGTTGCAAGCTATAGATACAGTCCATCCTGGCAGTGCCTCGCGGATATTAATCCATGCAGAAGAAACCAGTACAGGCAGCCATGATCCTGCTGGCTTTTTTCTCAAACGAAATATTGTGTTTGAACGACTACGCTTGCTGGCTCGCGTTTTTTCTGAATATCGCTTAAAACTTGTAGCTCGCGCTCTTGAAGGGGAAGAATGATGAAATTATCTGTTCGACTAGTTTTACCAGGTCTATTACTCACTGCAGCATCAAACAGCTTTGCCAGCGGACCGGATCTGAGTTATCTACAACAATACCTACAAAATTTAGGTTACTACCTTGGAATTAACATAGCAACTAATCCTATTCCTGCCCAAGGACAACCCCAGCCAGTCCCACCGATTCCTTATCAAGGCCTCCTTGGGGCTACCGATTCTTATTCGGCAAGCATGCCAGAGACCCTGCTAAATACAACCTTCAACGCGGTAACCGCATTTTTAGCAGCTAATTTCACAATGCCATCAGTCTCGATTAATAGCCGAGGTAATCCCACCCCGCTTGTCAATATCCTGTCAAGTACCGCTCCAAATATTAACGGTTCAGTCAATACAATAAACCAATATTCAGGTTTTAGCTTCAATCCGACGGGCTCTAATGGCAGCTATAGTTATTATACCCCGAATAATGCCTCTAGCATTTCAGTATCTAACTTGATTGATCAACAGCCTTATCAAGGAGACCCAATTAGCCAAGGCATTTTAAATATCCTCTCAACTCCAGATTACACCTATTGTCAAAATACTGTCGATTCAAATGGGTTAGCAACCTGCCAAGGAAACGTTCCACAGCTAACTGAATATCAGGTTATGGCAAACGTTTTGGGCGCACCACAAAATGCAATAGGAAGTGCTGCAATAACATCTACACCTCTTCCTGGTACAAATGACTATTTGTTGAGTCAGAATAATACAACGCTTATCGGTCAATTAAATGTTAACAGCTTGATTGGTCCTCTACTCTACTCCAACACAGATATTCAAACACAGCAAACTGGTCAAACGGATAACCCAGGATTGATTGCTCAAAACGGTAACCAACTAGCAAACAACTTTATCCGTTACGTTTCAGGTTTGGTATCACCAATGCCTTTACCAAGCGCTTCATCATACGATAGCCTAGTTACTACTGCTAATGGCGCTTTCAGCCCAACTCAACAACAAGCTAAAGCAACCCTAGTTGGATACCTCACAAGTGTCAGAACTTATGCTGCACAAATGTCGGTAGGCTTGAGTAACCTCTATTACATCATGTCAAAAAGGATAGCTATCCCAACTAATCCCAATTCAGCTGGTACTAATAACTCGCCATCAAGCGAAGCGCTTAATGAGTTTAATATGGCAACCTGGCGTCTCTTTAATCCAGCAAATCCAAATGCTAGTGGCAGTGATTCTGCTACCCTATGGATTAAACAAATAAACGGAGCATCTCCAGCTACTGTACAAAAAGAAATGGCCGTATTGCTTGCTGAAATTAACTATCAGCTCTATCTGAATCGTCAGCAAGAGGAGCGTATACTTTTGACCAATACATTACTGCTCTTGCAAAACGCCAAAGCAGCCCAACCATCTCCGATACTTAATGCGCCGAATACTACACCTGTTACAACCAGTAATACCGGTTCATAAGAGTCTAAGACTCAATAATAAAAAAGGTAGTGAATTTAATTCACTACCTTTTTTTATTAGTAACGTTTTGTAATAGGTCAGCCTAGTTACCCCAACGCGGCTCGACAGATATTGTTGCGTGAATCTAATTGCTCTGTTCAGCCCGTCATCCTGAGAGCCCCAGCCCCTTTAGGGCAACTCGTCATCCCGAACATAGTGAGGGCTCTCCGGGATTAGCACAGTGCCACACTCAGGAGATGTCTCTCTAAGTTCGACATGACGTACGTCTTTGGGAGCACAATGTAGGGGTGTGACCTATTACATACAAACTTTCAGTGAATAGCACGTAAAGCCTACGATTATTTCGCAGGCTTGTAAGGAACATACTCCGGTTGCCAAATATGCTGTTTGATACGCTTCTCGATTTCCTCATCGCTTAAGGGTTCTGCCAGATTTGATCTAACTGCTTCTTTGGCCACCGCAAAGGCTACTTTATAGGAAACTTCACGAACCTCGGTAAGTGGAGGTAAGAGATTGGCTTTGGGATCTTGTCTAGCTGGCGAACAACTGGCGAGCGCTCGCGCTGCAGCCATGAACATCTTATCAGTCACATTTTTCACTTGCAAGGCAACCAGACCTAAGCCCATTCCTGGGAAGATATAAACATTATTTGTTTGATCGACACGGAACAGATTGCCATCTTTGACGATATTGCCAAAAGGACTACCTGTACCTATAACTGCCCGATTATCTGTCCAAACCATCAGATCACTGGGTACAGCCTCACTATGTGTAATTGGATTAGAAAGAGGCATGATAATAGGCTGTTTAACATGGGCCGCCATTTCTCTTACTATTTCTTCGGTAAATAAACCAGGTTGGCCTGATACACCCAATAAAGCATTCGGATGCAAATTCTTAATCACATCTTTCAGGCTAATATTTTCTTTATTCTCACATTGCCAATTTTCAACAAGTTGACGTGATTTTAATAGTTTCTGCTGGAAGGGTAATAAATCCTTCATTCCTTCAAGCAACAAGCCATTACGGTCAACCATAAAAACTCGATCTCTCGCTGCTTGCTCAGAAAGCCCATCTTCCATCATGGCATTCACGATAAGCTCAGCAATACCACAACCTGCAGAACCGGCGCCAAGAATAACAATGCGTTGTTCCGACAAACTAATACCTGTCACTTGCACCGCAGAGAACAGGGTTCCTGTAGCAATTGCCGCCGTACCCTGTACATCATCATTAAAGGTACATAGCTGGTCTCGGTATCGATCCAAAAGGCGTGTGGCATTTTGCAAAGCAAAGTCTTCCCATTGCAAAAGAATATGCGGAAAACGTTTTTTCAAGGCCTTGATAAAGGTTTCGATGAACTCATCATACTCCTGGCCACGAACTCGCTCATGCCGCCAACCGATGTATAGTGGATCGTTAATTAACTCCTGATTATTCGTACCCGTATCTAATAAAATTGGCAAGGTTGTAGAAGGATGAAGACCTGAACAAGCGCAATACAAGGCAAGTTTTCCAATAGGAATACCCATCCCACCAGCACCCTGATCGCCTAAACCAAGAATACGTTCACCATCAGAAACAACTATTGCCTTGACCTGATCAAAGCGTGGATTTGCCAGGATCTGATCAATACGATCACGATCGGGATAAGCAATGAAGACACCACGAGGACGTCTGTAAATATGGCTAAAACTGAGACAAGCATCGCCCACTACTGGGGTATAAACGATCGGCATCATTTCAGTAATATGTTCGCAAATTAGGCTATAGTAAAGTGTCTCATTAGAGTCTTGCAGATCACGTAAGTAAATATATTTTTCCAGATCAGAACCCTTGCTTTTGAATGCCTTGTAAGAGCGCTCACGTTGCTCCCTGATTGTGCTTAATTCAGGAGGGATTAAACCATAAAGACTAAAAGCCTTGCGTTCCTGGCTGGTAAAACCAGTTCCCTTATTCAGAATGGGATTAGAAATTAGTTTGTAATCAGAAACATGGACTGCCATATAGGGCTTGCCATTCTCATCATGAAGTCGTTCGTAATCCATAAAATTTCTCTCTTATTTAACTATTATTGAAATCACCGGGAATTCACAGCTTAGCATAAAGAATAATTTTTTTATCTAAGTACTACTATGCAACCTTCGCCCCATGCCTGGGGCCATAGGTAGCTACACAAGTGTCTATAATAAGGTCACGTCCTTCCTTGTTTCAACACTACGTCATCCAGAGCGCAGCGAAGGATCTCCGGGATTAGCACCGTGCCACATTCAGGAGATCCTTCGCTGCGCTCTGGATGACGTGCCTTAGGGGGACAGAGCTCATCTATTACAGACACTTGTGTAGATACCTATAAGGACTAGAACCGTTTCAAATCGGTTATGAAATATCGCTAATCCCGCGGATGAACTCTTCCATCTCAATATCTTCCTGGCCAACTCCTAAAGCATTTCGCACATAATTAGCTGCGGCCAGTATCTCAACCAAACGATACTTTTTCACATCTATAGCATGTAAATAGGCGGTGAAAAACTCTGTTTTGAGATTGCCAATCCCTTTGCCCATGCCAGCGAGCGAAACATCGATAAATTGTACGCCATTGCTTAGCGCAGCGAGCGCATTAGCCTGAGCCAAGCCTAAGTTATCGTGGGCATGAAAACCGAAGGGAATCGCATAAAGTTTAGTGTATTTACTATAAATAGCCTGAATTCTTGATGGCAGCATGCTACCGTTTGAATCAGCAAAGTAGATCATATCTGGATGGTGTTTAACAATCGCGGCAAGCACCTCATCAAGTTCTTGTTCTTGATAATAGGACATAAGAATAAAATTCGCTGAGGTTTCCATGCCCAGTTCTTTGGCCATCGCAAAGATAGGGAAAGACTTTTCGATCTTACCCTTAGGAATACAGATGCGTAATAAACTGACCCCACATTCTTTTAGCTCCAGCAGATCTGCCTTGGTGACATTATCAGGATAAACCATCACTGCGATCTTGGCGTTTTTTATCAAGGACTGACATAGAAGCAGATAGTCTTTTGTACAAAGCCCTGCCCTACCAAGATTTTTTGTGGGTTGTAGCGAGCCATTACGGTAACCGACTTCTATATACTCCAAACCGGAATTATCCAGGGGTGTTAAAATTCCTTCCAAATCACGATCTTGGAAATGAAAATTAGTTCGATGACCGCCATCACGCAAAGAGACATCTAACACTTTGATTGTATTCATAATACGATTACCACTTACCCTAAATAATTGCCAAACAGATAAAACATCTGCCTTTACTATTAGTATAGAGCATGCGCCAATATCCCGCGGCAGGCCGCGGGATTTCGAGCTAAGTTAATAGCCCCAGGGGAATTAATTTGATGATGGTGAAGAAGAATTTTGTGCAGGTTTAACCTCTGAAGAACAGGATGCAGCAACACTATCAATTTGCGCATAATATTCTTTATCCGTCATTCCATCAGAAGAGTTAATCAGCGTCATTAACTTAGGCTGCGCGCAAGTACAGAAAGCATTAGTATTTTGCTGAGCTTGTTCTGACATTTGCGGATAGATTAGCTTCCACCTATCTTGACAATACTGATTAACATCCTTATCAGTAGCCTTGTCCAAACCAATCTCATCTTCTACCGCATCCATAGCATCATGCAACAAAATACGCGACATACAAACCTGTATTGCCTTATCAACAGCAGCATCAGTATCCAGAGGCTGGGTTAAAGCACAGGCGCAATATTTTTCACCGAAATTTTTATAGCTCACCTTATCCTGAACATCATTAAGCCTTTTCATCCAGGAGGAAATACAAATGGTTTCAAAAGATTCTTGTTTATTTGAATCACCACTACTAGCAGGGGCTGAGGTATTTGCGGCAGGTGCCGTTGTAGTCGTTGTTGTATTGGTTGTGGTTGTATCATCAGCATTGGCCATTAAAGGGCAGAGGCTAATAAACAAAGCAGCCAAGGTTATTTTGGGGCGATGAAAGCTCATAAAATCCTCCATTAAATTTGGTATGAATATCCTTTATACGAATTTATCATAGCCCAAAGAAAACAAATTAGCGAATTTGTAAATTTCAAGAACTCTCTGATCTATCTAACATTTCCCCCCAAATTAGGCAGAGCGCAGCATTTTAAGCTGAGCGCTTAAAGCGCCATAAGCACTTTCAATATTGACATAATTCTTGTTGGCAAAATGATAGGACAAAGAACCATCGTCCTGAGCATGTTTGGCTTGTAAGGCGACATTAAATTTCAGCTTTTTCAAGCGGAGATACTCTTCTCGCCTAGTAACAAAATAAAAATTCCTGAGATTAGAGAAGGAACGGTAGTACAAAGCGTTAGCATCACGCGCCAAGCTATGTTTAGGAAAGTACTCCTTAAGCGAATAATTACGGTTATTATTATGTACCGCGACGACTTTGCCCGGAGGAATAAGTACTAAAATCTGGTTAGCAAGTTTTTTCACTTCAAAATGTGCTGCTGGAGAATAATGGCCAAATTGCTTTAAGGTAGTACGAATGCCCTTGTCGGTAAAAATGCGATTGGGATCAAACTCATAACGCACTCCCCTTAAATAAAAGACTACATTTCGCTCCCCCGAATGTTTAAGGGTTATTAACGTGCCACCTTCTTTTGCCACATAGAGCCTTGCAGCTGCCAGAGCAGTGACCTCGCTTTCATGCAAATGCACAAAGGTCTTTCCTTTTCCTTTATGCTTAATGATCGCGATCTTGGTATTACCAAGTCTGACAGTATGTGTCTCGGCGTGAATTAAACTGTTTAAAATAAAATACAAATATAAGAAATATTTCATTTGCCTGGGTCTAATTGCAACGTGGACAAGAATTATACTTTGCCCATTAGTAATTTATCAACCTCTGCCTACATCAGGCGACATTCTTCATATTCATGCTCTTTTGCGACATCGATCTCTGTTTTCTGTTCCTCAGAAGGCAAATCTACGATACAGGCTCTAAAACTTTCTGAACTCACCAGCATCAGATCAGAGTTAAATGGTTTTAACAAAGCCAACCCTTCCCCATAAATAGCAGGATTCTTCTTTGATGCCCCTTGTGGTCCAGTCTGCATCTCAGCCAACTTTTTCACAACAGGTACAGTATCCTTATTGCTAATACAGTGGTGCAAAATAGAGGCCAAATAAAAAGGCGCATTGACCTTATGAAAAAGCGGATCAGCAGGGCTAGCACAGGGGATTATTGTTTCGTTTAAATCAGCGAAATCTTGGGATTGAACCGTTTCTGAATGCAAGTAATGTTGATCCTGGTTGAAATAGACAAATCTTGGGTCGTTATCAATAAAAATGGCGTTCTCAATCTCGTCTTCTTCGGCAATCGCTAAAGAAATATCTTTTTTAGAGTCTCTAAGATTTGCACCAGAAAGAATGATGATATCCGCAGCAATTTCCTTATAACGTTCCTCTCCCAAAGCCAGGGTTAACAAGGCGGCAACAAAGGCTTTGTTCCTTCTTAGATCCCCCGAACTAAAAAAGGCAACTTTGATCAAAGGATTCGAATATTGATACCGCATAAGCTCAATAATCCCCGGCGGGATGTAATGAGTAATATTCAAAGCAGAAATAATATAACCTCGGCGTAAAAAAAATAGGGCTGCTTCCGGCGTGCATTTTTCATGGGTAGCTAAGACATGATCAATATCCCAAACGACAGTGACCCGCCTTAGGTTTTGTAATTGCCATTTTTTATGCAGGCCTTGTATGAGTGTTAATGATTGCTGATCGCTAATGGATAGCAGAGAGCATCGATCATCGAGCGGACTTTGCCGCAACAATCCCAGTTGAATTAAACAGGGAAAAAGCTCCCCTGCTATTGCTTCCTGTGCTAACTGCAGCGTCTTTTTCTCTAAGAGGCAGCCAATTTGCTCACAAATCTCAGGACTTACTTTCATGCCATAGAGAAAATGACTTTTATTCGGAGCGACTATATCAGTACTCGCCTTTAAAAAAGGCCTGTACTTTGGCTGGAGATCCGACAGATTCTGAATATGCTTGCTCGACAGGCCTAAGGATGAGGGATGTATTCCCATCAAAATTGTTTGTGAAACAGAGGGATTTTCTGCCTCATGCAAAAAGCCACCGATGGCAGGATTAATCCACCCCTTAAGCTGCTCAGTTCTGTACTGATAGCTTTGCTCAGTCAACCCTGATCGTAGGGGAATATCTGCATTATTAATTAAAAGTTTTACCTTTTGTCCATATTGCTGATAGAGATATAGGGTCAAGTTAAGCAAGGCTTTGCCGAGGAGTCTGTCATTTGCTTCTGTTGCGATTTCCTGATAATCCTCTTGCTCTGCTCCTTTATCTTTCAAATATCCCTCAAAAAGAACTATTCGATATTCTAAATACAAGGCCGCCATTAATTTGCTGTAACTCTTCTCAAGGGCATAACCTGAGCTGAAATCTAAGCCACCCAAATCCAACAGGATAACTGGCATTGTTCCCCTGCCTTTCATGATATCCCTATTGCCAGCAATTTTTTTATTCTGAAAACAATCTTCGGCCAGCACAACCCTATTGGAATAAAAGGTATACAACGTACTTAGAATCAATCCCTGGTCATAGATTTGCGGGCGAATGATTTCAATAACCCGCCCCTCATTCTTCGCCAGAATCTCAATTATTTCCGTATTATCTTGATAACTCGACCATTTTTCCTGTTCTAAAAAGAGTTTTTCCGGTTTTAAGGGAGTAGTTAGCAGAGCGTTATCGGGACTTTTTGAGTACGTGGTGCACAAGGGTAAGAGCTGAGGAGAGCTAAAGCTCGTTTTGGCATCTAACCCCAGCTGGTAATCACTATTAGGCCCCAAGCCATAACAAGCTCTTTCTGTGAAAATAAAGCTGTTATCCCAGCCAGCTCCTATTGATTTTGCTGTTTCCCTGGCAGGCAAAGTCAATTGCACAAAGGCGGCATCCGCCATCTTCTGACCCTTCCTCGTTTCCCATATTTCCCCTTGCTCAGTCAGCAGAATAAGGTGTTTATGGCTAAAGGCTATCTGTACCGGTTTTACACCAGAAGGCAGGATGAGGGTTCGTCGGTTTATATAATCGACAGGAAGGGGATTCTGTATATTGACGCCATAAAAAAAGCATTCCCCCTCCTGAGACAAAACAATGACAGCATATTCTCCAATGCCAAAGCTACGCGGCTTTAAGAGTTCAAATTTATGAAGACGCAGAGGGGTTTTCTGATCAGATTGGCGCGATGCATCTGGAAACTCGAAAGAAGTATTACAACCGAAACCAAACAATTCACCATTCTTACAAGCGATGATTGTGCGATTATTTGCAGTAAAAATTTGATCAGGAATTACCCCCTCAGGCAAGGGGATCGCTGTTGGAAATTCAATGGTTCTTCTCTTACCTAAACCCAATTGCCCATCCCGATTATCACCAAAACCATATAAGATTCCCCTTTCGCTAATAACCAAGCTATAGTCTCTTGCGGCGGCAATTTGCAGGGGTCTGTCATCAGCCGGAAGCTGAATTGATACAGATTTTAGATTCCTATTGATAAAAGACCCAATACCTAATTGCCCAGCAGTTCTTCGGCCATAGCCCTCCAATAAGCCATTCTCATATAAAATTAGTAGATGCCCATCGCCGGCAGCAACTTGCTTGACCCAATGCTCAGAACGAAGGGGAATCGTCCAGGGCTCACAACTTTTTTGCCTGAATGAATAATCAGATTCATAGGCACTATTTTTGCCAAAACCCAAAATTGATTTAGATCCTGGATTAAAAAAGAGGCTATGGCTGAAATCTGATAAGATTAACTGCCATGCCGACGCTCTATTGACTTCGCTAGTTTGGGTCGAAAAAAATCCATATTCACTTTTGCCTAACATCTTCGAATAATCGTTATTGAGGGAAATATCTCATTATTTATCATCTATCATAATAGGTCACGTCCCTTCTTGTCTCAACACTACGTCATCCAGAGCACAGCGAAGGATCTCCTGACGGTGGCAGAGTGCTAATCCCGGAGATCCTTCGCTGTGCTCTGGATGACGTTGCCTTAGGTTTACCATCTATCAAAGCGTAAGCAACCGATGTTCCAGTGCCTTTGCCAAAGATTGGTATTTGTTTTTCGTTCCCAGTTTTTTATTGAGCTTTTGAATATGAAAATTGATTGTGCGCTCAGTAAGTTCAAGGTGCTGAGCCATTTGTTTGACTGAATACTGTTTGGCTATCAACAATAAGCATTGAATTTCACGCTGGGTCAGCCGGAATAACTCTTTTTCTGGCGCCTCAGCAAGAAGATGAGTCTGGATATAATGGAAATATAAATAGGCAGCAACAAAAAATTCATATTGTATTATCTGCTGCTGTAAATTCGATTGCTCATGTTGCATTTGTACTAACAGCAGAATTGCAAAATTATTGTGGGCACCGTGAATAGGAATCGACAAACCAGATTCTGCACCAAAGGCAATAGAATCCTCCCTCATTTTGCGCTCAGCCTCGGTACTTGCCTGGGCTAATTGCTGCCTTAAATTCCAATAGATGGGCAAATGGTTGTTATAAACAAAGCTCAAGGTACTATCGATATTGTTGTATTGTTCCTCAAGATAATGCTGATGCCAGACCTTAAAGTTTGCAGAACACATATCGTATTGTAATTTGTTCGAAGAATTAGGGTGATAGGCATAGTACGTAAAGGAATAGGTACTAATGCCCTTTTTGCTCAGATAGCGATTCAGTGCCTCATCACATTCGCTCAAGAGATTAGCCTGTACCAAATCATTTTCAAATTGCACCAACAACTCATCCATGTCTATGCATCATCCAATAAGTTAATAAAACCAACATAGAATTCGCCAGAAAAATATAGAAGAAAAAATAACTATATCCTAAAACTTGTTCAATCCAGCCGCTAAAGGCTCCAAAGAAGACATAACTTAGGGCCATCGTAGCCGTACATACCGTGTACATTGACATAGGATAGGCGCTCTTATTTGCTACTGACAAGAGATAGCCCATATAGGCACCATTTGCCAAACCAAAGGCAAATTGACTAAATAAGATTGTCACATAGATAGCATAGAGACTTGGCCTATGCAGAGCCAACAAGAAGAAAAAGAAATGGCCGGATAGCAATAAGATCGTAAATCGTTTCAAGCAGGCAGCCAGCGAAAAACGGCTCAACAGGAAGCCAGAAATAAAAATCCCCAGCATTAGGGCAAGACTGCCAGAAATGCCATAGATCTCACCAACACGAGCTAAACTAAGATCCAGTCCTAGTTTATCGAGCAGAAACAAAGGGACAACTTTCTGCATTTGCGCGTCGGTAAAATTATATAAAAAGATAAAAATCAGCGGGAGGTAAACCTGTCTTGAAGTCATTAAGGTTTTGAATATTGAAAAATATTCCCGATTAAAACGCGTCGAACGCGTTTCCACTTCGGGGATTTTCAAACTATGGTAGAGCATCAGCAGGAAGGTTATCGCAAAGACTACAGCAAAAAAAACCTGCCAGGCATTCACCTTATAATGAATAGCCAGTTGACCAACAACAGCCAGTAATCCCCCCTTGATCACCAAACGCCCCAATTGGTAAAAGAAGCTGCGCAGGGCAACATAGCGTTTTTGATTTTCCTCATCCAGATTGAGCAGATAAACGCCATCGGAAACAATATCGTGAATTGAGGAACTCAGCGCCAAACAAAGGAAACCACAGGTGCTAATCGAGATAAAATAAGAGTTGTCAGCGCTCAGAGCCAAAAGGAGAAATAATGCAGCAATCAATCCCTCTGTCAAAACCGTTAGGCGCTTCTTGGTGGAAAATTTTTCCAGAGATGGGGCAAACAGGGGTTTAATCGCCCAGGGAATGACTAATAAACTGGTTAGCAAAGCAGATTGGCTATTATCCATCCCTTGCTGTTGATACATCATCGTTGCAATCAAACTAACGACAACAAAGGGGATACTTTGAAAAAAATAGAGGCTTGCTATCCATTGATAGGCTTTTTGGCTAACCGGCACTTTAGCATCCTTCATAGTTTATTTAGTAAATTTAAAAAACAACTAATTCAAACTCCTAACAAGTCACGTCCTAGGTGCCCATACATTCCGTCATCCTGAGTGCCCCAGCCCCTTTGGGGCAAGGACCTCGTCATCCCGAACATAGTGAGGGATCTCCGAGATTAGCACAGTGCTACACTCAGGAGATGTCTCTCTACGTTCGACATGACGTACGTCTTTGGGAGCACCCCAGCCCCTTTGGGGCAAAGGCCTCCGAGATTAGCACAGTGCTACACTCAGGAGATGTCTCTCTACGTTCGACATGACGTACGTCTTTGGGAGCGCCCCAGCCCCTTTGGGGCAAAGGCCTCGTCATCCCGAACATAGTGAGGGATCTCCGGGATTAGCACAGTGCTTTTGTTTTACCCCTTTACACATAATATTTGCTTGAGCGTAAACACAATCTCAACCAAATCTTGCTGGGATTTCATGACATCATCAATATTTTTGTAGGCTCGAGGACTTTCATCCAGAACCGCCTTGTCCTTTCTGCATTCAACGGTTGCTGTCGCTTTTCTATGCTCAGCCAAATTGATAACCCTTTTCGCTTCACGGCGCGACATCAGGCGCCCAGCCCCGTGACTGCAGCTACAAAAGCTCTCCTCATTCCCCAAACCACGCACAATAAAGGATCGCGCCCCCATGGAACCAGGAATAATGCCTAACTCATCTTTTTTGGCGGAAACAGCGCCTTTACGTGTGACATAGATATCCTGGCCAAAATGGTTTTCCAGGGCAACATAATTGTGATGACAGTTAACCACAAAGCGATGGGGATCAATTTTTCGATGAAGTACGTTAGCCAGGGTGTTGAGTAAAAGTTGCATCATCACTTCCCTGTTGTTTTGTGCGTATTTTTGCGCCCAATTGACAGCAAAAATGTAATCATCGAAATGTTTGCTTCCCTTGGATAAATAGGCCAAGTCTTTATCAGGCAGATTGCCAAGCAATTGCGCCATATCATGCTTGGCCAATTCAATAAAATAATTACCGATACAATTACCAACCCCACGCGAGCCGCTATGGAGCATTAGCCAAAGCTGTTCTTGCTCATCCAAACAGACTTCAATAAAATGATTCCCCCCTCCCAGAGTGCCTAACTCATTGATATCGTTAATCATTCGCTTATTAGTTTTTTTATTATGGCCAAGCATGGGATGGCGTTGCAGGATTATTGCATAGTCTTTATCAAGTGCTTTTTGCCATTTGCCAATAGCCAAGGAGGGAATCTCATCCTCCCGCCACTTGCCAAAACCAACGGGAATTGCTCTTTCTATTGCTGAACGTAAACCTGACAAATTATCTGGAAGCTCGTCTGCGAAAAGATTGGTTTGGACAGCCATCATCCCACAACCAATATCAACGCCAACTGCAGCTGGAATAATAGCATTCTTAGTAGGCACAACCGCTCCGACAGTCGCCCCTATTCCTAAGTGAACATCAGGCATGATAGCTATATGCTTGAAAATAATAGGCAAGGAAGCAAGATTAAGCACCTGCTGTTTGGCATTTTCTGCAAAGGGAACGTAGCGAGTCCAGGCTTTAACCCTGTCAGCAATTTCTAAGTACTCAGCCATCTTTAAATCTCTTTTGTCTGGAACGACCATTAAGGCTTATTATAAATATAGATCTTAGCTAGAACATAAAATTAAAAGGAGATTTCTTTATGACACGTTATTCTTTTGCTGATATCAATCCCCAAACTGCACAACGCATTGAAGAGCTTGGCGGCAAACCAATAAATCTCTACCGCATTTTGGCCAATCACCCCCAAATGCTCGATACCTGGTTAGAATTTGCTTATAGCCTGCGTCTCGATGCTAAAACACCTCGGCAGCTAAGGGAACTGATGATTTTAAGAACCGCGCAGTTACAAAACTCTAGTTATGAGTGGCATCAACATCGCAAGATGGCTCAAAAAGCCGGCGTCGCAGAGCATAAGGTCGCCGAATTAGCCATGTGGCCTTCCTCCCACGCCTTCAGTGCAGAAGAAAAAGCGGCCTTGGCACTGACAGAAGCCATTGTGCAAGGTAAGGTTAGTGAGGAGGTACACAAGAGCGCAGCAGCATTTTTTAACTCCAGCGAACTTATTGAACTTGTTATGACAGCCAGTTTTTATGCAATGGTTCCTCGGGTTTTGGATGCTCTTGCTGTTCAGATTGAAGAAGACTAAGCTAGAAACGAGACATTGCAAAATTATGGAGTGATTATGTCTAACGAAGCATTGGACGTACTAGTTGTTGGTGCAGGCCCTGTAGGCTTGTTTTGTGCAAATGAATTAACACGCCATGGTTTACCCTGTCGCCTTATCGACAAAAAACCAACTATAACTGATAAATCTAAAGCCTTAGCTCTCCATATCCGCACTCTGGATCTGCTGAAGGATTGTGGCTTTCTTGATGAAGTATTTGCAAGAGGCCATAAGGTCGACGGTATCATTCTCAAATCCAAAGAGAAGCAATTAATGGATAACAGCTTCACTATACTTGAAGCAGATTATAATTTTCTCATTGATCTTGCCCAGGATCAGACGGAACACATTCTTTATGAAGGCCTTCGCGGTAAAGGGCTAGATGTCGAGTGGAATACTGAATTAACCAATATCGAACAGCAATCAGCAAGGGTTCTTGCGACCTTAGAGAAGAACGACGGCAACAGTGAACAGATAGAGGCAAGCTGGGTTATTGCCTGTGATGGCTCCCATAGTACCCTGCGTGAATTGGTAAAAGCCCCATTTATTGGCTCCAGTTATAAGCAAACATGGTGGCTTGCGGATCTCTTCATTGACTGGGATCTCCCTGAAAATAAGATGGTCGGTTTCACTAGTGATGAAGGCCCAATGGTCTGTTTTCCTATGGGTAAAAAACGTTATCGCATAGTGATGACTGCTCCTGAAAAAATCGAATATAAAGATCCCACTATGACAGATATCGAAGAGGCGTTTAGCCGTCGTTGCTCGGAGAAGGCAACTTTGTCAAACCCGATCTGGCTCAGCCAATTTGGGATAGCCCATAAACAAATCGATCAATACCGCTATAATCGCGTTTTTTTCGCTGGCGACGCAGCCCATGTCCATAGTCCAATGGGCGGTCAGGGAATGAATACTGGACTGCAAGATATTTATAATCTTGCCTGGAAACTGGCCATGGTTCACAAGGGGCAGGCCAGGGAGCAATTATTGGATAGTTATCACCTTGAACGTTTCCCCATTGCACAAGCCGTTTTACAAAAAACAGGTTTGATGACAAGAATGATTATGCTGCGGAATCCTCTGCTTATCCGCTTACGTAACCAATTCTTGCATCTCGTTACTTCCCTGAAACCAGTAAGAATGGCAATTTTAAAAGATGTTTCTGAATTAGATCTTAGTTATGCAAAAAGTCCCATCGTCACTGAATTAGGCACCAAAACCAAATTTAAAATCGGTGAGTTTCTCTTAGATTTTAATTTGACTGAGGCCCAAACCAAGGAAAAAAAATCCTTCCGAGACCTAACTCAAGGCACAGAACATCATCTACTTCTCTTCGCTGGTCGCGATAATGGCCAATTAGAACCGCTGATTAAAACAGCCTCAGCCATCGAAGAGCACTATTCAGGTTTGATTAAAACGCATCTTATTTTGGCTAACAGCAATGAACAGGGAATTCAGCACTCTTCTCTATGGTTTGATAATAACCAGGATATCCATAAGCGCTTTGCAATTAATGAGGCAACAGCAATCTTGCTACGCCCGGATAAATACATCGGTCTTAGCCAGATGCCGCTAAATAAAGATGACTTATTGCGTCAGCTGGAAAAAGGCTATATAAATAAAGCCAACAACAGCTAGGGGCCTTAGGACAAATTATGCGACGTTTAATTTTTTCATTTATCGTAGTCTGTTCCTGTAATGTACAAGCTGACACTATCGATAATTACATCAATATTTCTAGTAACATCCCTCAAATGGAAATGAAAGCTGATCAACAATCACAAGCCTGGGCGCGTTCAGCACGAAACGTGCTAACAATTACCAGCGAAAGCATTGCTGAAACTCTAACCCAAGCAAATGATTTAGCAAAAAATCAGGGAAAACCCTTATTTTGTCTGCCAGGAGGCGCTAGTTTGGATGCAGCAGAGCTCGATACTATTATCCAACAAACCTATAAAGACATTTCAAGCCAGCAAAGTGATAAGAACCGGATGACTGTTTCACAGGTTGCTTGGCTGGGCGTTATAAAAAAATACCCCTGCCAACAGCAACAAAACACCATCTCAAATTTGGTACAACAGGTACAGCAAAACACTACCACAACCCCAGTCATGAACCCAGTGCAGCAAAGTGCAATCAATCAAATGCAGCATATGGGGACAATTTTAAACGCGCAGAAATAAATGCAGACTGGTTGCAGTGAATTTTAAATGAAACCTTGATGCAGCGCAGCGCTGAGGAATCCTTGCATTTTTTTAAACAGAAAGCATGTGCCATATAAGTTCTTCCTGTTCTTTTGTGTGTCATTCCCGCGTAGGCGGGAAACCATCGTGCAAACAAAGTGAGGAACCACTTTCAGAAATAGTTTCCCGCCTACGCGGGAATGACACAAATATAAGTCAAAGTAACTTATTAATGTCCATATAGGTATCTAAATGATACTTTGATTAAAAAAATGCCAGGACCACTCAGAGCGCAGCGTAATCAAGGTTTTCCTTAGATAAGGATATTCATCAATTAAGCTTTGTGGGTTGGATCACTGCTATAGATAAATTTGATGTTCAGACTCATATATGTTTAAATAACACAAAATTTGCACAAACAAGGTCTTATGCCTTCACTCTTAGACATTCTGAAATCTGGCTCAGCCTTAGGGACACATGAAGACCTCGCGAGTGGAGAAACAGTAGAATCCTCGCTCGAAGATCTCTTCCTCCAGCTTTGCAACAAATTAGATCCCTCCTTCAAACCCACTGAGGGCTCCATAACTTTCGCTATTGACTCTTTTGATGAATCCGCTTGGGGTTTAATCGAGCAGGAGGATGTTTTTGCTGAGAACGTTTTTTTAGCAACAGGAACCCCCCACGCTAAAATTTGTCATATGCGCCACTACTCCAACGGAGAAGGGGCTCATTGGCACGCTTTGTTTGCGCAAATGGATGAGAAGGGCGAATTAGAAAGTATTACAATCACCGACTCCCGCTTAAACGCTAAAGCCCAAACTAAACAAGGGATTACTGCCCAACGCGATATCGACACTAATCCTTTCCTGCAAACCAATAGTTCTAAAATTCAATTTATCCCAGGCATAGAACAGCCCCCAAAAACATCGACCTGCTGGATACATGCCTTAGCCAATTTGGCTTCCCTAGCAACATGCTCTGAGGTTTATAAACGGCAAAAGAGCGGAGGAACACTTGGCCAGGAATTACACTCACTACTCCTCCCACCCGTGAAGAAAGAAAAAACGGGCAAGAAAGCGATGCCTCCTCAGCCAAACGAACAAAGCCCACTCCTTCCAACTATTCCCTTGGTAGAGAAAAAAGAAACTGTCATCACAGAAACAGAGAGCCCTAGATTTAGTAAGCGAGCAACTTTTTTTAAAGCAGAGGATAAAAAACCGAGCGAGCCAGCTACTGACTCCAAATCCTATACAGCAAGCCTAGGCCTGTTATTTATCGGTGCCACTGTTACGGGAGTTGCTACCTTAGCGCTTACCGCAGTTATCACGCTGAGTTTACCAGTTAGTATCGGCCTCCTGGTTACCGGATTATTAATACTACTGGTCGGCGCAGCTTTGCTAACTAAAAACTGTTTAGTGAGTAATGCAGATGAGGAAATCGAGCTGGATTCCGAAGAGAGTTACTCTTTTAGTTAAGAGTTGCAGGCTAGACCCCTCATCCGCCCTACGGGTACCTTCTCCCTAGAAGGGAGAAGGGATATACCTTGATTCTTCCCTTCCCCCTGAGGGGCGAACAGCGCTTAACCACTAAACTCCTCAAAGGCTTCCAGAGCTTCTGCAGCATACATCAGAGAAGGCCCGCCCCCCATATAAACAGCCATACCTAAAGTTTCCATCAGCTCTTCGCGGCTAGCTTGCAATTTGACTAAGGTTTGTGAGTGGAAGCCAATACAACCAGGGCAGTGGTTAGCTACTGCTAAAGCCATAGCGATCAATTCTTTGGTTTTTTTATCCAAGGCACCATCTTTGGTAGCAGCCTGAGCAAGCGCTGAAAACCCAGCCATTAGTTCAGGCATTTCTTTGCGCATTTTTGCTAGTTGAGTACTGATTCCCTTAGTTACATCGTTAAATTTTTGTGACATCTCACCGACTCCTTG
The DNA here is from genome assembly GCF_000756815.1 of Legionella massiliensis. Taxonomy (GTDB): domain Bacteria; phylum Pseudomonadota; class Gammaproteobacteria; order Legionellales; family Legionellaceae; genus Tatlockia; species Tatlockia massiliensis. The sequence goes on along the minus strand of NZ_CCVW01000001.1, from coordinate 936,558 downwards.
ATAATTAAATGAACTTGAATTTTATATCACTGTTAAATGCTAGCTACAATACTCAATGGAGAAGCACCCTGAATTGCAGGTTCTAGTATTTGCAGTTCGACATTATCTCGGTTGTCGTCCTCTGCTGTGAATAACCCTCCTTTAACCCTTGCAGGATTCACTATTCTCTTCCTTAGCTTGGCTCTATACATGTCAAATTCATTTTCACTGTCCCCTTGTTGAGGCGCTTGGTAATGCGTCAGGTCAAATTCTGCAACAAAGTCACGATTAAATTTTTTGAAGTCCTTGGATAATTGCGATTTTTTGTCTTTTTCTAAGGCAATATGCACCGAGATACCTGCCGTGCAGACTCCTGCCAAAACAGCTGCCGCAAGGGCAAGAAAACCTAAAATTGGCATGGCTCCAAAGCCTGCAAGTAACCCCATAGCAACAAAGACGCCCATCATGCCCGCGCTACAACCAGCGACAGCACCAAAGGTTCCGATAAAACCAAGAGCGGCAATTTTTAACACTTCCAGGTCGTCTAAAAGGTCAAGCTCGTTGTCTAGGTTAGTGCTAATAAGAAAATCTTTGATTATCAATCCTATCCATTCTTTCTTTTGCTCTAAGTCATATCTCGCATATTTTTGGAGAAAATACGGGTATTTTTTATTGATAAACTCCAGGAACTTGATTTGGATTGCATTCTGCTCATTATCAGCCTGCGCTAAAAGTAAAGAACAAAGAAAGTGCCCTGGGCTAGCTGTTCTATTTGCACGGTAATTGTTGAGATAGGCTGCGTGACTATTTTCTAGAAACAGCAATAAATTGCGACTCAGTTTCTCATCGATTTTATTTCTTTCTTCTAAGGCATTGCGATACAAAATATAAAAAACGGGAATACTGACGAGTACAAACAATAGTCCACAGCCTGTGCCTAAAGCTACAACCATCGGCCCAGCAAGGCCTAAGCTTGCTGAAACAATACCAAAAATCGGCCAGGCAACCCCGGCAGCACTACCTATACTGGAAAAAGTGGACTTCAAAATTGACATATTTATCAAACAATAAAACTTCGGGCTTTTGATTAAACCTGAAAATTCAGCAAACTAAGCCCACTAGAATAATTAAAATTTGTGCAGAATTCAAACTAAACTAAGATTTTAGTAACCTTTTTGGATAAATTAAAGACAATCGCTTGTTAACAAATAAAATTTAGCTCTATCAGAGAAGAGCCTAAGCTCTAAAGAACAAATCTCTACAGGCTCACTAGTGTTGGGTGGGCTCTAAGCTCTGTGTAAACGGTGAATTCGATGAATAACGCGTCGATTAACCTGGCGATGTTTTACATATTTCTTATTAGAATTAATTTTTAAGGGCTTATTTGCTTCCCCCTCAGTACCAGTGATCGCTTCTTCTCCTGAGGCGGAGGTAGGAGTCTGATCCAGTTCTTTGCAGGCAGTAAAACCCAGACAGAGCATAAGTATTAGTACTATCCCAGATTTTCTTACTTTCATAATCCCTCACTATTAAATAAATCCCTAAAAATGTACTAGGTCACGCCCCTTCTTGTCTCTACATTCCGTCATCCAGAGCGCAATGAAGGATCTCCGGGATGAGCACAGTGCCTTATTCAAGAGATCCTTCGCTGTGCTCTGGATGACGGTGACAGGGCTGACCTAAAAATAAGCATTAACCGCCAAAATAATTGTATCACTGCGGCGTCCTAAATTAACTCTATCCCTTGGCAGATAAACAGGTAACTGCTGCCCAGTCGCAAGAGAATGCCTGCCATAATTTATGTCATGCTCATAGCCAAGGCTTTGCGTGGTATTTCGCCATAAGGAAGTTGTAAAAGTCATTGTATATTCTGTAGCTGGCAATAACAGGGCAAGAGCTTGCTTTGTATAACCGTAGCCCAAAGCAAAGCTACTTGGTTTATTGAAGAAACTAAAGGCATAGGCAGCTTCCAAATCAAAGGCCTGTGGTCTCGCGCCCTTATGATTAAAGGTCATATCGATGGGAGCAAAGGCACGAGTGGCTGTCATATATTCCGAAATCAGACTATAAGGCCCAACTGTCAAACTTCCATAGAGATCAAACCCTGGTACTCTATGTCTTAATACACTTCCTCGCTGACAAGGAAAGGCAAAGCCGCCAAATACTGTACAGAGATCTGAAATTTGGCCATTCCGTTGTATTCCTTCTGCATCAGCGATATTGGAAATATAACCAAACCCAAGCTCAGCACTCCAATTTGTCTTAGAAATCAGGTAGTCAGCATTGATACCCCATTCATTAACTGCACTAGAATTAACGGAATTAACCGTTTCGCCATGATAGAAATAAACGGAGGCATCAAACTCGGTAACCCCTGAACTATGGCTATATCCCAATAATAAAGGACGCTCCGAGGTAGTAAACAGCGCAGCGGTCAAAGGACTATTAATTGTATAACTATTAAACTCTCCAAAGGGTAAATACATTTGTCCCACAGAGGCGTACCAGTCGGAGGTCTTAAGATTCCCTATTGTCATGAACCCTTGGTCAAGATACACCCGCGAGTTCGCTACTCTTGGACCAATTTGTGGTGGCGTCAGGCTGCTCGGAGACAGGTTGTCATAGTCAAAACTAAAAAACCCTGTCATCCACTTACCGATACCAGCAAGCCCAGTAATATTAGCGACGGTTAAATCAATATCACTATCTCCCCGCCCAACATAAGGACTGACAAGGCCAAGCTGAGCACCTAAGGTACCGCTTAGAACTAGATAAAACGGGGAGGTCTTTTGCTTGGAAAAGGCATTTTCTATCTCTTCACGGAATTGTAAGGCCAATAGATCTGCATTTTGCTGTGATAAATTGGTCAATAAATCCGAGCCATCATAAGCGGGTTCCTGTCCGAGATAAGGTGCAATTATGGGGTTATAACCGCCTAAGGTTCGCACCCTGTCTTGGGGTTTTTCCGCCTTAATCAGAGTAGCTTGAGTTTGCTTTGTTGTAACTTGAGTTGCCTTGGCTTTAGGCTTTTTAGCTGGTTTGACTCTAGGGGAGATTTTCTTCGAGGAAGGCTGTTTTTTAATGGCCTCTGGCTTATGCTCATTGCGATGCTCAGCAAGCTCTTTTTTTAATTGGGCAACCTCGTCTCTTAATGCACGAGTCTCCGCAATCAATGCTTTTATTTGCTCAGGATCCAACGACTCAGCAAGCCCATTTTTCATGACTAAAAGCAAAATTAATACAAGCACTCGTTGGAAAATTTGTTGCAACATATCCCTGTTTCTTAACCATCTATAAAACGATTAGAACACCGGGTATCTACCAAGCCAATACCCGGAAGCATAACAATAGTTCTTAGCCAAGAACCTCGTGAAGGAAGTTAGTCATTGCCTGTAACGCGCGCCGTTCAGCCTTGGCATTGTAGACTGTCCCTAATTGGGTATCATGCGCGTGAGGATTAGAGAAAGCATGTTGCGTATGACCATAGATGTGCATCTGCCAATCAACCTTGGCTTCGGTCATCTCCAGACAAAATTCATTGACATCAGCAGGCCTGACCATCGGATCATCATAGCCATGCAAGGCTAGAATCTTGGCATGGATTGTATGGTTAGGAAGTTGTTTTGGTTTACCTAGTAAGCCATGAAAACTAACAACCGCTTTGATTTCCGCTCCGCTGCGCGCTAGATCTAATGCACATAAGCCACCGAAACAAAAGCCGATAACTGCAATGCGGTTAATATCGACCTCAGGCATAGCAACTAAGGCATCAAAGGCAGCTCGAATACGCTCACGAAGCATACGACGATCATTGGCAAGAGGCTCCATTAGTCCCGTTTTCTCATGGGTTGACGCGCCTATGCGTCCATGACCGTACATATCTACAGCAAAACCCAAATACCCCATTTCTGCCAGCATCTCTGCTTTTTCACATGCAAAATCATTACGTCCAGACCAATCATGAACAACAAGGACAGCGGGTCGCGGTCTATCGTGACTATCATCATAGGCCAGGAAGCCATGTAGTTCTTGTTCACCATGATGATATAAATAATTTGAGGTGTGCATAGATAATCCTTTTTTCTACACTAACTTGAGTTAAAGTATTGCAGATTCTGCCAGACAGCTTTGAAAAATGCGAGCAATAGCTTTTGAACCGGATAAAATTTTTTAGGTACTAACGCCTTTTAGATTTTTTATGATAAATTTTTAAATAAATTCACAAAATTCAACCAGCTATGAAACCACTGCGTGTTTTCTTTGCTATTCGCTTACCTAAGCCTATACTAGCCTTGCTCAAAGAAATCCAAACTATTTTGAATCAGAGTCTGCCGGCCCATCAGGTACGCTGGACTCCTGTAGAAAATTTGCATGTTACCTTACAGTTTCTACAAAGCTTCCAACCTGCCGATCTAGCCATGTTAAGCGAGAAAATCCAAGGCATTCTAAGGGATAGCCACGCCTTTGACTTACAGTTAGGACAACTTGAATTTTTTCCAAGCATCAAACACCCTGTTGTGCTCGCCTTGCAAGCCGGACCTAATGAGGTTTTAGCAAATTTGGCAAAACTAATCAGTTCAGAAATAGCAGCCCTCAATTATCTGCCGGCTCAAGAGCATTTCCGCGGCCATCTGACAATTGGGCGTCTAGCCCATAGAAGACAGCAGACTTACTCACTTGACGCAATTAGATTATCTCCGATCCCTGCCGCTAAGATTAACGAGATTGTTTTATTTGAAAGCCAAACAGGGTCTGAGCACCAAATTTATACTGTTCTCAAACATTTCCATTTGGGGTGACCTTAGAGAGGATCAGCTATCTTGTTTCGGCAGAGCCAGGAACACTTCCATTTTTTATACTATTCTTACTAGATATAAACTAGTTGTTTTTGATTGAACTATTATAGAGTTAAAGCAAGGATAGGTAAGAATTATGATAGCCAATACAATAGCCGAACTGTTCGATTCAATTCATGCTAATTTATGTTATCAGGTGTTTATTACCCCACTTTATTTGCCTATAGAAAAGGAATACCGCGATTTTGCCAGAAAAGCGATAGAGTATTTTGCAACGAATCGAAGTCACAGCTATAAACTCGACATTCCTCGGCATCATGTCATTCACCATTTTGATCACCCGAAAAACCCCTTAGCACCCAAAATACTTATTGCCCATGGATGGATGTCTCGTGCCGCTTATATGACACGCCTTATTCGTGCGCTACATAAGCAGGGTTATCAGGTTTATGCCATTGATTTCCCGGCTCACGGCGAATCAAAAGGGATCCAGCTTCCCTGGACGGATGCTGTGATGATCTTACGCCAAACTATTAATAACTTCGGGCCCTTCTATGGGGTGGTTGGCCATTCCTTTGGCGGTTCAATGTTGTTAAACACACTGAATCTAGCCAGTAAGTTCCCTGAGTGGCGATTAAAAAAAGCACCGGAGAAAGCTATATTAATCGCGTCCCCCACAAGAATGCGAGTACCCGTTTCAAAATTAGCTAGACGCCTAAGGCTTAGTGGAAAGGGTTTTATTCTTTTGCGAGAAATCTTTCGCGACAGCGCAACAACCGATTTAAAACACCTTGATTTACACCATTTTATCAGTCACTCAACAACGCCCTTTCTATGCATTCATGGTGAGGAAGACCATTCGATCAAGCCCTATGAATCAACTATTTTCTGTGAGCATTACCCCTATGCCTCATTAGAGTTACTACCTGGCGTCAATCATGTCAGTGTATTAATTGATGAACGGGTAGAAAGTAAGGTCTGCCAATTTTTAGCTTCCTAACATTCCTAGGATTAATCGACAAATTACAAGTATTTAAGATGCGCCCAATATGGCTTTTCGTCGTTAATCTAGAGTTTGACGATAACGTGTAAGACCTATTCCCATAACCACTATCGTAAAGAAAATAATAGGCATGAGCTCCTGCCAAACTTCGACAAAGCCATTTCCTTTTAACAGAACGCCTCGCACGATTACAACAAAATGGGTCAAGGGTAGCATAGAACCAATCCATTGCGCCCACTCTGGCATTCCCCGAAAGGGAAACATAAAGCCTGAAAGCAAAATCGAGGGTAAAAAGAAAAACAATGCGGCTTGTACAGCTTGCAACTGGTTGGTTGCGATCGTTGAAAAGGTTAATCCCATCGCTAGATTCGCGGCAATAAAGGGTAGACAAAGTAACAATAAGAGAAAGATACTGCCTTGTATGGGGACACTGAATAAAAGTTTAGCAATAACTAAGATCACTAAGACCTGTATATAACCAACAATGATATAAGGCAAAATCTTACCAACCATAACCTCAATTGGCCTAAGTGGGGTGGCGAGTAAATTTTCCATCGTCCCTAATTCATACTCTTTGGTAATAGCAAGTGCGGTAATAACCACCATCGTCATAGTTAATACAACACCGAGCAAGCCTGGAACGATATTATAGGCGGTGATCGCCAGCGGGTTATAAACTGCATGAACTATGGGCTGATAAGGGGGAGAACTAGCAGCTATCTTTGCCAGCGGACCAACTAATTCTTCTTTTAAGGCCTGCAAAGAAAGTTCATTAAATACTGAAATAGCTCTGCTAGTTGCCGCGGGATCGGTTGCATCAGCCTCTAAGAGTAAAGAGGGCTTTAGCCCTTTGACCAAATCATGGGTGAAATTGATAGGAAAGTTAACAACAAATTGTACATCGCCTCTGCGTAATAATTCTTTGGCCTCTTTTTCACTGGATGCTGGGCTGACAAATTTGAAATAAGTCGAATTTTCCATAGAAACTAAAATCCGCCGGCTTAAATTACTATGGTCGGTATTCACTATTGCTGTCGGTAAATAGCGCGGGTTTGTATTGATTGCATAGCCAAATAAGATTAACTGTAATAGAGGAATACCAATAATCATTGCAAAGGTCCCCTTATCACGGCGCATTTGGATAAACTCCTTGGCCATGATGGCAAACATCCTTGTACTAGACCAGAATTTCAATGTGGTTCCCCTTGCGATTGATTCACCAGGGCAATAAAGGCATCCTCTAAAGTAGTTGCGATGAGTTGCCAATGAATAATGTATTTTTTGGCTAGCTCATTAAGCCCCTTTTCTACCCTTGCTATCTCATAACCACATACATGGAGCTGATTACCAAATAAGGCCACCTGTGTTACGCCATCGAGCTGTTTGCTCTCTTGCAATAACTTGGTGATCGCTTCTCCCGAAATCATCCAAGTATGAAGTTTAGTCGCCGCAATAACTTCTTTGATAGTTCCGGTAATTAACAAATGGCCATAGGCAAGATAGGCTAATCGGGTACAACGTTCTGCCTCATCCATATAGTGAGTCGATACCAAGGTGGTAACGCCTTGCTCACTGAGTAAATGAATCTTGTCCCAAAACTCACGGCGGGCAAGGGGGTCAACGCCAGCAGTCGGTTCATCGAGTAGTAACAAATTCGGTTGGTGCAATAAGCAAGCGGCCAAAGCAAGCCGTTGCTTCCAGCCCCCTGATAGTTCTTTGGTTAATTGCCGTCGACGATTTTGCAAACCAAGATCCTCCAAGGCTTTCTCAACTCGCTCTTTCCGCCGATCAAGACAATAAATTCTCGCCATCAGCATCAGGTTTTCCTGGATAGACAATTCATTATAAAAACTGAATTTCTGGGTCATATAGCCCACATGCTGTTTAATCTTTTTGGACTCTTCAATAATGTCATAACCCAGGCAGGTCCCTTGACCTGAATCCGGCGTTAACAAGCCGCATAACATGCGAATTGTGGTCGTTTTACCACTGCCATTTGGCCCGAGGAAACCAAAGATTTCCCCTTTTTTAACTTGCAAATTGACACTCTTGACCACTGGCTTATCGTCAAAGATTTTGCATAGCTCTTTTACATCAATAATCAATTCTTCATTCATCGCAGAATTACCGATACAGGTTGTCCAGGTTTAAAGCCTTCTGGATTCTTAATCTGAGCCCTGATTCGAAAAACCAGTTTGTCACTATTATCTCGGCTGTAAACTAAAGGAGGGATGTATTGAGCCTCGGGCGAAATATAATTGATTTCGGCCTCGTTCTTGTCTTTGCAACCGTCACAGTTGAAGTGAATAAGCTGGCCTCTATGTACAGCAGCAAGCTTGTCCAAGGGAATAAAAAACTCTATGCGAACATACTGCGGCGGCAACAAGGATAAAACTGCCTGTTGATCAGGAACGAATTCACCCTCACGGAAATAGGTATCAAAAATAAAACCATCGTCAGGCGCCTTCATGGTTTTTTGGGCTAACTGCCATTTGACCTCATTAAGACGAGCCGTTAGAGAAATAACCTGGGCTTCTTGGGCTTTAATCTGTTCGTCACGGCTACCCAATCTTGCTAATTGCAGGTTTTGCTCGTACTGCTCTTTTAAATTCTTTTGTTCCCTGTAGCGAGTTATCATGGCATCCACTGTATCCTTATCGACAGCATTCTTCTCCAACAGGGTAACATAGCGATTTACCCTGATCTCTGCGAGCTTCATCTCTGCATCAGCCTGCTCAATCTGGGCTTTAATCGCTTCAATTTCCGGGGTTCTACGCGGTTGTTCCAAATCATTCAGAACCTTATTGGCTTGCAATAAATTGGCCTCACCTTGTTTAACGATGAGCTCCTGGGGATTTTGGTCAAGTATAAAGAGCAATTGCCCGCGCTGGACATGTTCTCCGCGACTTACCAATAATTTTTTTAAAATACCCGAATAGGGCGAGGCAAGATAAACATTCTCCCCTTCAACATAGCCTTGATAAGTTTTTACATTATCTGAGGACCAACAGCCGACAAACATAGCTAAGATCAGGATAATGCTGCAATACTTTGCACTCATTAAGATTTATTTTTTATTTTATATTTATTGTCTTTAGTATAGATCACCCTAAAATAAAGCATAATAAAACTCTATATAAACATCAGGCCTAACTATGAAATACGATTTGATTGTTTTAGGTGGTGGTAGTGGTGGCATAGCCAGTGCTGTTCGTGCATCCCGCTATGGCGCTAAGGTTGCTATTGTTGAGCAAGAATATTTAGGTGGTACCTGCGTTAATCTTGGCTGCGTACCTAAAAAAATTATGTTTAATGCCTCTGCTGTTGCAGATACTCTCAGAAAAGCCCCTGATTTCGGGTTTAACCCTGTCGATGTCAAACTGAATTGGAAAAACCTGGTAAACAAGCGTAATGCTTTTATAGAAAAGCTCCGTGAAAATTATGCTAACCGTTTGGATCAAAACAAGATCTCTTATCTGCATGGGAAGGGCAGCTTTGTCAGCGCAGATACCGTCGAGGTTAATGGGGAGCGTTACCAGGCTGAGCACATTATTATCGCTACAGGTGGGGAGCCCTATATCCCAGAGGATTTTAATGGTGCAGAACACACCATTAATTCTGATGGGTTTTTCTCCTTAACAACAAGGCCCAACAAGGTTGCGATCATAGGCAGTGGTTATATAGGCGTTGAACTCGCAGGCGTACTGCATAGCCTGGGCGCAGAAACTCATTTGCTAATACGCGGTCAACACCCTTTAAGCCGCTTTGATAGTCTTTTGGGAGAAACCTTGCTTGAAATAATGCAGCAGCAAGGCATTCATTGCCATCTTAATCATCGTGCCCACACCATTAGTTTGCAAAAGGATCATCGTAAAGCGATTAAATGCCAAAATGAATCTAGCTTGTCAGATTTCGATACTGTTATCGTTGCCTTGGGGCGAATTCCACGTACCTATGATCTAAATCTCGACGCGATCGACCTACAAAGAGACAAAAGAGGCTTGATCACAGTGGATCGTTATCAGAATACAAATGTTCCAGGGATTTACGCTATTGGTGATGTTATCGATGGCCCGGCTCTGACTCCTGTCGCCATTGCTGCGGGTCGGCGCTTAGCAGATCGTCTCTTCGGTGGCCAAAAAGAAGCCCATCTTGACTATGACAATATTTGCTCTGTAATTTTTTCCCATCCGCCTATTGGTAGCGTAGGCCTATCTGAGGATGCAGCTATCGCACTCTATGGTGCTGAGCAAATCAAGATCTATAAAACTCGTTTTAATCCCTTATTTGATGCGCTTAGTGAAGAGAAAACGCCAACTGTTATGAAACTGGTTACCTTAGGTACAGAAGAAAAAATCATCGGCTTGCACGTGATAGGCTATGGTGCGGATGAAATGCTGCAGGGTTTCGGGGTTGCTGTTAAGATGGGCGCCTGTAAACGCGACTTTGATAATACAGTAGCTATACATCCCACTAGCGCAGAAGAAATAGTAACCATGGTGTAATTTAAATGAATGATGCAATTCGTCCTTTTGATAATAAATATCCTGAACTCGGCAAAGGAGTCTATATCGATCCTAAAGCGGTTGTAATTGGTGATGTGAAGCTTGGTAACGATGTGTCAGTTTGGCCAATGGCTGTTATCCGGGGCGACGTTAATTACATTACTATTGGCGACTTATCTAATGTTCAAGACGGCGCCATCTTACATGTTACCCACGATGGTCCTTTCACAAACCCAGGTGGCCAGCCTTTGATCATCGGTAAAGGAGTTACCATCGGCCACCAGGTTGTCTTACATGGTTGCCGTGTTGATGATTATTGTTTAATTGGCATGAATGCCCTAATTCTTGATGATGTCCATATTGAGCACCATGTCATGGTCGCAGCAGGTAGCCTTGTTTCCCCGGGTAAGATCTTGCAAAGCGGCTACCTTTATATGGGAAACCCAGCCAAGCTTGTCCGTCCCCTTAGTGATAAAGAACTAGATCATCTTGAGTACTCTGCTGAGCATTATAGTCGTCTTAAGAATAAGTACCTGGCGATAGACTAGATTTAGGTCAGCTCCCTAGGCCTAATATCGGGAACGAGCTTCGAACAAGCCTCCCTTCATCCGCCCTACGGGCACCTGCTCCCAATGTTTGGGGCGAAGGGAGTAATAGGTCACGCCCTCGCCCCTACATTCCGTCATCCTGAACAACCAACCCTCAGCTGCTCCTGCGCTACTCTAGTCCTATAATCCCTTAAATACTCAATTGCCTCATCACAAAGCTCCACAAATGGACTCATTTGCGCATATTCTTCTGGCAAAAGCGAAACATCTGCAGCCAGCGGCTTACGGCCACACTCCACCCATTTTGCCTTGAGTACGTTCCGCCTTAGCTTTTCTGGAACAACTTGTTCCCCTTGGAGCTTTAATTGATGGCTAATCACATTATCTTTTTCAAAGAGAGCGTTGACTTCGATATCATTAAGATCTTCAACAGGCATATCAACATTGATTCTAATTGGCCACAGAACACCGATATTCGGATTGGCTCCAGCTTCAAGTAATTCTTCAAGGCAAGCCTCTGTAGATGCCCAGCAAGACTCTGAACCTTGCCAATATAGTAATTGATGCAATGGAGACACTTCATTAGGAGCTGGCTGATAATCAGCATTGAGCCTCTTTTCAATAAAATAAGCTAATCCCTGCCAATCTCCATGTCTTGCACAGCTATGTAACAAAGATAAACGCTGCTGATCTACGATTGTGACAGCTGCTCCGTAACTTATTAAGATGCTTGCTATTTCTGTTTTAATTTTGTTCTTTTGATCAATATTAGGGCCTTGACCACCATATAAGTACAAAATACCTAGCGCAGTACTTTCCTCAAAAATATTAAAACAGTAATTTTGATACCTGCCTTCCGTCTTAATTATTTTTGTTGAGTTTGTTTCCAATGCGGGATTAGCACCACTTCGGCATAAAAAATCAACCTTATCTTTAACATGGCTATAGTCAGCTTTAATGACATTTCTTTTTTCGCCAAAACAACCATGACAACAACTCACAGCCAGATGTAAGGGAGTAAAATCAAAGTGGTTTTGCGCATTTGGATTTGCTCCGGCATCAACTAAACATTTCATAATTGCCAGGTTATTAAGGCGCTGTTTTTTAGCTGCCGACAATATTGTTAAACTTTGCCTATAAGACACGGGTTCAAAATCTTGGTGTGCCGCAATATGAAGCGGGGTATTTCCCAGTTCGTTAATAGACTGAACCTGTGAAAGTGCGGTCTTATCTTGCAAAAAACGCTTCACTACATCCAAATTGCTGCGCATAACAGCCGAATGTAAGGGTAAATTCCCCTTGATATCTTTCTGATCTAAGGTCAAACCATGTTGAATTAACAACTCTGCTATTGCAGGGTTATTAACCACGTGCAATAGCGTTTGGCCTTCCTGGTCACGTACAAACAAATCAAGTCCTGCTTGAATAAGTTGCTGCACTCTTGGCAAATTACCTGCGGTCACAGCTAAAAATAATTCTTTTATCTCACAATAATCAATAAAATCAATGACCTCTGGAGACGAAACTAAGTTAAGTGCTCGTTTCCCAGAAGAGTTGAGAACATCAAACTTAGCGCCATACCTGATTAGACGTTTCATATCCGCTAACCTGCCCTGAGTCATCGCTGCATCTAAGGCTTGGCTAAGAAATTGCCGTTGCCATTGCTCTACAGCTTTTAGCTTCACATCCAAATCACTACTGTAGCTCAAACAATCTAATAAGATATCAATTAAATAGTAGGCTCTGCCCTGTACCTGGATTGTAGTCCCGTATAAATGGTGTACATCATCAGTTGAAAAAGTTGACAAGGTATTCATTAATTGTTGTATTTGCAGATAAAAGAATTCGAAATCCTCTGGCTTCCTACTAACTCGTATTGAAGAATACGCACGGCAAATCATCTTTAAATCTATCAGTGCAGCGCCAGGAAACCCTCCTTTGTCTTGTAAAAAAGGCAGCTTTGTCTCCTGTAGGTATTTCCAGAAACTTGCATAGACACTGCCATCTAAGGCTCTAAGTGGTGCCTCCGAAGCTGCTTTCATACGAATACGGTATAGTTCGAGTATGGTAATTGGTCGTGATTTCTTTGTTTTCTCTTGTTCACTAGAAGTCCTAGCTGCTTCTAATGCCGTGAACAAATCACGGGTCGAGTCTGGGGCATTATTATGTGAAAGAAAGAGGTGACCTGTTTCGAATGAAGTTATTAGTTCCGATAAGTCAGTATTGCTACTAAGCCTCATCGTAGGTATCAACAGCAATAAATACGGCACCTCAAGGGTTGCTCCCAAATTCTTAGCGAGCATAATCCACGCTTGGCGTATTTCAGCTGCCGCAGAAATATTGAAGGTGTAATCGTAAAGCGAGTCGCTAATTGATTCACAGCGCTCAGCAAGAATCTGCTGAATCCAGGTGAGTTCTTCTGGGGTTAATTCTTCGTTGCCGTCACGTGTTTCATATTTTGACTTCAACAAATGAAGATGCTCTCGATCAAAGCTGTTTAGCCGCTCAGTTCGAAGCTCTAAATTGTGTATAAATTCCTGTATGTTGCGAACTAGCATAACCCTATATCCTTTTAAAATTCCATTAAAAAAAAAGCGACTAAATTAGTCGCTTCTTAGGATAAAGCCCTGGCGATGACCTACTTTCACATGGGGACACCCCACACTATCATCGGCGCTGGTCTGTTTCACTACTGAGTTCGAGATGGAGTCAGGTGGTTCCAAACCGCTATGGTCGCCAGGAAAACTGGTTACTGTCAGTTGGTTATCATTGGCCAACTTAACAGTCTGGTAAAGATTGATTAATCAGGTCTCACAAACGCCTGTGCTTTTTTGCACAGCTTGTCTTCGTTCTCAAACCCAACCCGAAGCAATTCAGGATATATGGTCAAGACAATCAGCCAATTAGTATGAGTTAGCTTCACGCATTACTACGCTTCCACACCTCACCTATCAACGTCGTAGTCTTCAACGGGCTTCATGGGAAAACTCATCTTGAGGGAGGCTTCCCGCTTAGATGCTTTCAGCGGTTATCCCGTCCGAACTTAGCTACCCGGCAATGCGACTGGCGTCACAACCGGTACACCAGAGGTTCGTCCACTCCGGTCCTCTCGTACTAGGAGCAGCTCCTCTCAATTTTCCTACGCCCACGGCAGATAGGGACCGAACTGTCTCACGACGTTCTAAACCCAGCTCGCGTACCACTTTAAATGGCGAACAGCCATACCCTTGGGACCTGCTTCAGCCCCAGGATGTGATGAGCCGACATCGAGGTGCCAAACACCGCCGTCGATATGAACTCTTGGGCGGTATCAGCCTGTTATCCCCGGAGTACCTTTTATCCGTTGAGCGATGGCCCTTCCATTCAGAACCACCGGATCACTAAGACCTACTTTCGTACCTGCTCGAGCCGTCACTCTCGCAGTCAAGCACCCTTTTGCCTTTACACTCTTGGTACGATGTCCGACCGTACCGAGGGTACCTTTGTGCTCCTCCGTTACTCTTTGGGAGGAGACCGCCCCAGTCAAACTACCCATCATACACTGTCCTCATCCAGGATTACTGGACCAAGTTAGAACCTCAATAACAACAGGGTGGTATTTCAAGGTCGGCTCCATGAGAACTAGCGTCCTCACTTCATAGCCTCCCACCTATCCTACACAGTTATCATCAAAGTCCAGTGCAAAACTATAGTAAAGGTTCACGGGGTCTTTCCGTCTAGCCGCGGGTACACTGCATCTTCACAGCGATTTCAATTTCACTGAGTCTCGGGTGGAGACAGTGTGGCCATCGTTACGCCATTCGTGCAGGTCGGAACTTACCCGACAAGGAATTTCGCTACCTTAGGACCGTTATAGTTACGGCCGCCGTTTACCGGGGCTTCGATCAAGAGCTTCTCCGAAGATGACCCCATCAATTAACCTTCCGGCACCGGGCAGGCGTCACACCCTATACGTCTTCTTACGAATTTGCAGAGTGCTGTGTTTTTAATAAACAGTCGCAGCCACCTGGTCTCTGCGGCCCTCTTTCGCTCAATGCGCAGGCATATCACAAAAAAGGGCGTACCTTCTCCCGAAGTTACGGTACCATTTTGCCTAGTTCCTTCACCCGAGTTCTCTCAAGCGCCTTAGTATTCTCTACCTGTCCACCTGTGTCGGTTTCCGGTACGGTTCTCTATAGGTTATGGCTAGCAGCTTTTCCTGGAAGCCTGGCATCAATGACTTCTCCGCACACCGTAGTGTCGGAACCACTTCGCACCTCAGCCGTCGCGAGAAACCGGATTTGCCAAGTCTCTCAGCCTACATGCAAGTACCGGGACAACCAACGCCCGGCTCACCTAGCCTTCTTCGTCCCCACTTCACCACCTATAAAAAGTCCAGGAATATTAACCTGGTTCCCATCAACTACGCATTTCTGCCTCGCCTTAGGGGCCGACTCACCCTGCTCCGATTAACGTCGTGCAGGAAACCTGGGACTTCCGGCGAGAGGGTTTTTCACCCTCTTTATCGTTACTCATGTCAGCATTCGCACTTCTGATACCTCCAGCAAACTTCTCAGTTCACCTTCATCAGCTTACAGAACGCTCCCCTACCACGTGCACTTAGTGCACATCCGCAGCTTCGGTGTATGGTTTTAGCCCCGTTACATCTTCCGCGCAGGCCGACTCGACCAGTGAGCTATTACGCTTTCTTTAAAGGGTGGCTGCTTCTAAGCCAACCTCCTGGCTGTCTATGCCTTCCCACATCGTTTCCCACTTAACCATAACTTTGGGACCTTAGCTGGCGGTCTGGGTTGTTTCCCTCTTCACGACGGACGTTAGCACCCGCCGTGTGTCTCCCGTGATTCAATTAGCCGGTATTCGGAGTTTGCATCGGTTTGGTAAGCCATGACAGCCCCCTAGCCGAAACAGTGCTCTACCCCCAGTAATCATTCACGAGGCGCTACCTAAATAGCTTTCGGGGAGAACCAGCTATCTCCGGGCTTGATTAGCCTTTCACTCCTAGCCACACGTCATCCGATAATTTTTCAACATTACCCGGTTCGGACCTCCAGTTGGTGTTACCCAACCTTCATCCTGCACATGGCTAGATCGCCCGGTTTCGGGTCTACTCCCAGCGACTCGCGCCCTATTCAGACTCGATTTCTCTACGGCTCCCTTAATAAGTTAACCTCGCCACTGAAAGTAACTCGCTGACCCATTATACAAAAGGTACGCAGTCACACATCCAAAGACATGCTCCCACTGCTTGTACGCAAACGGTTTCAGGTTCTATTTCACTCCCCTCTCCGGGGTTCTTTTCGCCTTTCCCTCACGGTACTGGTTCACTATCGGTCAGTAAGTAGTATTTAGCCTTGGATGATGGTCCACCCATCTTCAACCAGGATTACACGTGTCCCGGCCTACTTGTTCGCGTGCTTAGTTCTTCATCAATGCTTCGTATACGGGACTATCACCCTCTATCGTCGCACTTCCCAGAGCGTTCTACTCGCTATTGATGATAAATCACACCAGGCTCTTCCCCGTTCGCTCGCCGCTACTGAGAGAATCTCAATTGATTTCTTTTCCTTCGGGTACTTAGATGTTTCAGTTCCCCGAGTTCGCTTCTACAACCTATGTATTCAGTTGCAGATGACTGTATCACTACAGCCGGGTTCCCCCATTCGGACATCTTTGGTTAAACGCTCGTTTCCAGCTCACCAAAGCTTTTCGCAGGATTCCACGTCCTTC
>NZ_CCVW01000001.1:0-915000 GCF_000756815.1 Legionella massiliensis | reverse complement strand
ACTTGTTGGCGTTTGAAGGCTTCTGAATCATCAATCTTTTTACGATCCAAAACCTCAATGATATGCCAACCAAATACCGACTTAACTGGTTTGCTAACTTGGTTCAAGGCTAATTCATTCATTGCTTTTTCAAATTCGGGCACCAGTTCTCCAGGATTTACCCAACCCAAATCGCCGCCTTTTACCGCGCTAGCAGAATCAAGAGAATATTGTTTTGCCAACAGCGCAAAATCTTTTCCTGATTTAATTTGTTGGTATAAGTTATTCGCTTGCTGAATTGCATCATCACTAGTCATATTGGACGCTTGCTTAACCAGAATATGGCGCACATGGGTTTTAGTAATTTCATGTCGTTGCTCACCGCCAGCTACGGCAATAACTTTAATCAATTGAAAACCATTTCCAGTGCGAATAGGACCAGAGACTTGCCCGACACTCATATTAACGACTTGTTTAGCAAAAACATCTGGTAGCTCAGCCAGATGACGTTCGCCCAAATCACCGCCTTCTAGTGCAAACTCACCACTCGACTCCGCGATCGCCAATTGGCTAAAATCAGCGCCATGCTTGATTTTACTTAGCAAGTCATTAGCCTTTTGACGTGCTTTTTTCAACTGTTCTGTAGTGGGTTCCTCAGGTAAGCGGATAACAATATTTTGTATATGGTAAGTTTGTTCTGGTTTATTCTCGTTTTTTACAGTTTTAAGATAATCGTCAACCTGCTCTGTTGACACAGTAATATCTGTATTAATTGCTTTCTGCTGTACGCGGCTTATGAGGATTTCTTTGCGAATATTTTCACGGAATTCTTCCCAGGTTAAACCTTGCTTGCCAATCTCTTCACGTAGCTGGGTTAAAGTTAATTTATTATTGCTTGCGATTTTAGCAATAGCATCATTTAGATCAGTGCTATCGACAGTAATATCATTCCGCTTTGCCAACTGTAACTGTAAATCAACATCGATCAAATGTTGTAAAACTTGTTTACGTAAAACCTGCTCTGAGGGTAGCTGCATCTGCTTAGCCTCAATTTGTTTTTTTAACAACTCAACCTGAGCACTTAATTCACTGGAAGTAATAACGCCATCATTGACGACAGCCACTACCTTGTCCAAAGGTTGAGCCGAAACAGTTAATGCCGGCACTAGCAATAACAATGTTAAAATCCACTTAAACATGCCATTAATCCTCTACTTTTATCGTTAACCAGGCAATTTAGGATATTCTTAAACAAAATACAAGCAACTTTGTTTAAATTGAACCAAAATCAACCCCTTCTTCTTTGCACAGGGCAAAAAATAGAAATCCGCTAGTTTGTTTCGAATTCCCGCGGCTTGACCACGTAGCTTTCACTGCAGTCAACTCCCGCGGTCAAGCCGCGGGAATTCGGTTTTCTTCTGGAACTACAGCTTTTTGTCCCATATAAAGCCTATTCATTTATATAACTCAGCGATGAAACTGATCCATATAACCAGGTATAAAGGTACGTAATCTACTTGCTGGATCTGAGTTTCCAACCGAACCAAGTCCCTTTAATAAAATTTGTAGATATACATTGTTGTTATAGTGAGGTCTTGCCTGCGAATCCAGATAACGGAACGCCCGTCCGCCGATCAACCGTACAGCCCAACAACAATTATCATACTGCACCCCCAAAAAGGACATCATTTCATAGCGCTTACTAATGTTGTAATTGTATCCACCCAAGCTACTCCACTTGGCACTAAAGGGCCATGCGTATGAAAAGGTAATCTGATTCAATGGGTTATCTTCAATGTTGGTATATGCTACCCGAGTCACATCGCCATTTACAAGGTAGGAGTAGCCAGCAACAAGGATTTTGTTTGGTTCTGGCTCATAATGGAAGTTCACATGACCATTATTGGTTGCACGGGTTGCGGGATCCCAGGCATAGTCCCCAGTCATAACCCAGTTTGAGTTGAAATGGTAAAGAGCGCGGCCGACAACAGGTGAAGTTTTTGAAGTTGTCGATAACAGTCCCAAGGTCAACGGATTCTCATGACAATGTCCATCAGGATTTTGACAGAGCAATACCTTTCTTTTATCAAAGTAGCGAATTTGGCCAAGGGTAAAGCTCGCTTTTTCCCCTCCTGTCACATCGGATAACCAACGTGAACTTAGAGCATAGGACAGTTGATTAGCATCACCTATACGATCAAACCCTGAGAAACGGTTAGTTCTGAATAACTGATCAGCATTGAAAATCATATAACCCGAATCAAAAACAGGCACAGGCGTTTGATTGCGGTATGGAACATTAAGATAGAAAAGGCGGGGCTCTAATGTTTGAGTAAACCCTTGGTGTAGAAAGGATGTCCTGCGCTCAAAATTAAGGCCACTATCGATGTAGTACCGGGGAATTAAACGATTGTAATCTGATTTGAAATGACTTGCTCGCGCATTTAAATCGTAATAATTCTCAACTAACTCTATCGAGGGTGTGAAGTACCCCCAAGGTTTGATCTGTGGTAAAGACAGAATAGGATTTAAATGATATCGCGGCCCTTCTGGCTTAGTTGCTCTATCTACAGGCCAGATAAAATTGTCGTATTGTCCTAACAAGGAGAAACTTGCATTAAAAGGCAGATCATCATAAGAGCCTGCAGCTAATAATTGGGGTAAGCGCTGATAAACTTCTGCTACTGGGGTTTGATTAATGGGGTGCAAGGTTTGATAACTTTGCGCCATACCCTTGAAAAACCAATGGTCCGTTGTATAAGACAGGTCTGCCTGGCGAAGTAACTGTCTTGCAGTCATGATGGCAAAGTTAGTACTAAAATCTTCTAAAAAGTAATCATCTGACACTTGTTGGAAATTAATACCGAGATGAACATTTTGGGTAATCGCTGTGCTGTTTTTTAGATCAACCGACCAGCGATCGGAGCGTTTTCCTCGCAAACTCGGATATTGCAATTCACTATCACGTAAAAAATGATTGTAAGCCTTATCATGCCCTAAGAAGCTGCCCTGAATAGTACTATAAGAATTGAGCGACAAATACCGGTATTGCCCCTCCATCATCATGCCACGATTTGTGTACAAATGTGGTGTTATCGTGGCGTCATAGTTTGGAGCAATATTCCAATAATAAGGAAGTGCTAAATCAAAACCCCCGACATTGGAACTACCAATAACCGGCATTAAAAAACCTGACTTACGTTCTTTAGAGGTCGGAAAACTTAAGTAGGGGGTATAAAGTATGGGCCAATTTCGCACATAGAGTTTGGCATGCCGCGCCACGCCTGTAGCGCTGGCATTATTTAACTTGATGCTCTTAGCACCAATATGCCAGGAGTCATTCTGAGGTTGACAGGTTGTATAGGTTGCCTTTTCTAAGAAATAATCTTTATTAGCAAAGCGTTCAATCAAACTCGCACGCCCCCAGGAAGGTAAAACAGCGGCACGTCTTTGTGAGTTAAAGCGGTATAAAACATCTTCAACCTTACCGGATTTGTCTTGGGGGTTAATAGTCGCCTTTCTGGCAATCATTAATCGATCTGCTTCTAAATATTTAACTGACCCCAGTAGCTCAATTTGCGTGACCTGATTTGTTTTAGCATCACGATACACATAAGCAGTCTGCGCATTGACCACGCGCCCTGTTTGCTGCACTTCAACATTTCCCGATAATTCTGAGCGGCCTTCACGATAAAAAGAAACGTTATCTGCCATGATACGTACTTCTTCATCATCAGAAAGAGGAGTGATTTCAATAGGTTTGTATGACCCTCTACAAAGTGTTGAGGCATTCTCTTCTTGCCAGCCCAGACATTGGGCAATTCGCTCACGGTTAACAGCTGTTAGCTCAAGATCACGAGCAATAACACAAGCCTGCACAGGTTCAATCATCACTTCAGACGCATGAGAAACCACATGATACATGACGGCAGCCAATCCGGATGTAGCAGCAGCCAGGCCTGCAAACAGATAGCGATGGCAAATCATTTTTCTTATTCGTTGGCTTATTATGTTCACCGCAACCAAAATACCTTATGATCAACGAGCTTAAAGGTTGTGGAGTATAGCATGCAAAATCGACAAAACGCACTTAACAAGTGGTTGGAAGGAACTCTCATTCCACCTCAGTTTTCAATCACCTCTTTAACCGGTGATGCCAGCTTCCGACGTTATTTCCGTTTGTATCATGATGATACAACTCGCATTATTATGGATGCACCGCCAGATAGAGAATCTATTGAGTCCTTTTTGGCAATCGCCAGCTTATTAAGTAGTGCCGGCATTCATACACCAAAGTTGTACGCCTTAAATAAAGAACAGGGGTTTGCAGTATTTGAAGATTTTGGCGATATGCTCTTGCTTGCCAAGCTCAATCCACAGAGCGTTAATAAGCTCTATACTGCAGCAATCGATACTTTAATCACTATGCAAAAGGCAGCAACTGAGACGCTACCCTTTTTTGACAAGCAGTTCATTTTGTATGAATTGAATATCTTTAGAGAGTGGTTTTTAAGCGCTTATTTAAAAATCAATTTAAGCCAGGCCGAGGAAATGCTTCTCAATGAGACCTTCGACTGGCTAAGTGATCAACTCTTGCAGCAGCCACAGGTCTTTATCCATCGTGATTACCACTCACGTAATATTATGATTCTTAATGATGAACCTGAATTCGGTATTATCGATTTTCAAGATGCTATGAATGGACCTTTAACCTATGACTTGGTTTCCTTATTGAAAGATTGTTATATCCAATGGCCGCGCGAGCAGGTTATGGCCTGGCTTAGTTATTTTTATGAACATACACCTTTGGCTCAGCAGTACAGTTTCGCTGACTTTGCTCGCGCCTTTGATTATTGCGGCTTGCAGCGGCATTTGAAGGTGCTTGGCGTGTTTTCAAGACTTTATTTACGTGATAACAAACCCAATTATTTACAAGACTTGCCCTTAACCTTGCATTATGTAATGGCTTGTTTGGAAGGTCGTGAAGAGTTACACGATTTTTATCAATTTATGCATACCCGGATTCGTCTACCATGAAAATTGCAATGATTCTGGCTGCTGGCCGTGGGGAGCGCTTGAGGCCACTGACCGAGAAACGGCCCAAAGCGATGTGTCTTGTTCAGCAAAAACCTCTTATTGAACATCATGTGCAAAGGCTTGCTGAGGCAGGATTTGAACGAATTGTCATTAACCATGCTTATTTAGGCGGCCAAATTCGCCGTCATCTTGGTAAGGGGCAAAAATGGGGAGTTGAGATCTGTTATACACCGGAACCTCCTGGCGGACTTGAAACGGGAGGCGGGATTTATAATGCCTTAGCCTTGTTAGGTAAAAAACCTTTTGTCACAGTTAATGCTGATGTATTTACTGACTTTGATTTTCGTCGCTTAAACTTACAAGAGGGGCTAATGGCCCATCTGATTTTAGTAGAAAATCCTCAATACAATCACAAGGGTGATTTTGACTTGATTGATGGACAATGGCTCAGCAACCTAAATAGGCAATATACTTATTCAGGTATTGCCTGTTACCACCCCAATGCCTTTGCGTTGTGTAAAGCGGGCAGGTATTCCCTAACCCCCTTATTACGGGATTTAGCGCAAAAAAACCTTGCTACAGGTGAATTGTATCAAGGTCTTTGGATTGATATAGGCTCTGCTGAACGCCTGAGATACGCCAATAGCTCAAAAACTTAGGTCTACTCAATTGTAAAGACTTCGTCGTCGTCCGGGCTATGCCTACTCTCTAGCCCTGGTGCTTCTGCACTGGGAATAGCCAAAGGCTCTTCTCCTGGGAAGGGATGCATTCTTACTGTTGCCCTGGTTCCATATTGCTGAAGATAGGCTTCGAAACCAGTCTCCGGATTCATAATCATTTCTACGGCCTCGTCAACGTCATCACCTTTTACCGCCTTGCCTGTATCATATTGGAGAAAAGATCTTTCATCTCTAACATCTACTTGATAATGACCAGCTTCTAAGTGATTGAGAAGTAGATCATTGGTTATAGCGGCTGGGTCACCTTCTAAGGGATTATGATTAAAACTAGATGCATACTTTATTTCACCATCTTTTTTGCTAATAGCCAGATCGACATCGATTTCTTCTATATGATTAGTCTCCATCGCTCGATGCAAGCCTATACTAAGCGCTTTGCTTTCAGCACCCGTTTCCCGAGTCTTCTGCGGCATTTCACCATTAATCCAGGCTTTATCAGAGTTTAACTCTGTTGCCATATCCTCATTGATTTTCAGGTTCTCTATGATGCCTACTGATGCTGCTTGCATCGCTTTATCAGCTTTACTAATGCGCTTTGTAAACGAATGACGTAAATAGCTCTTTGACTCTGGTGTTGTGGCGACTTCAGCCCCCTTAGAAATATCGTCAAGAGTAGGTAAATAGGTGTCCATCGTTATCCCTCAATTAATTACTTAATTCAATCTGCCTCAGAATAAATCAAGATAGCTTGTTTTAGGTCATTATAGCAAATTCGTCTTAGTTCACGGACAATTTAATTGGTCCCTAATCGTTAAGAGAATGTAAAAGTTGTATTGAATAGCAAGATTTATGCTTGTGGAAGGATGCCCCCCTCATCCGCCCTACGGGCACCTTCTCCCCTGAGGGGGAGAAGGGAAATATAGCATTGCTCACTTCCATGCCTGTTATTAATCCATTGGATTAGGAAAGGTATCTGCCAAAGAAGCAAAGTTTTTCTTCTTCATAGACTCCATCGAAAATTCATCAACCTGAATTGCATCCCAGCAGGCTCGTTCAACCGCGGTGATGGCTTCCACTTCAACTTGCGTTAACTCGCCCTTACTAAGCTTTTCAGCGAGTTTTTCTTTTAGCGCTGCAAATTTGAAACGTTTTAGATCGGGAATTTTTTTATAGAGCGCATCATTTTTGATAATTAACTGCAAAGCATGTTCCATCTTGTCAACAGCCTGTTTTGTATCTCCACTTAAAAATATAAGTTTCTTCATGCGTTCACGATATTGGTTATTTTGCATCATACGATGTGCTAACTGATGATCCAGCTTATCCGAGGGATAATGCATAGTTTGGCCAAGGGGGAAGGCGAATAGACGCATCAAAAAACCTATAGGCTTAGACGGAAAGTTTCGGCAAAAAGCGAGCATTGATTTTTGTGCCTGGTAAAAACAATAAGCCAAAGCCCATTCAGCATGTAGTTTTTCATCAGGGTTTTCATTGTTTTGTTGATAGGATCTTAGGACTGCCATAGCGATATAAAGAAAGGCCATGCCATCAGCCAATCTTGCTGAGAGCCGCTCTTTTCGTTTTAGATCACCACCTAAATACATTAATGATAAATCAGCTAGCCAGGCAAAAGAATGGCTTAATCGTGTTAAGCGCTGGTACTCTCTTTTTAACGCCTTTGTAGGTGCATCTATAAAGATGCCTCCGGTCCAGGACGAGCAAAATGACTTGGCAAAGTTGCGCATAAAATAAGAAATATGCTCCCAAATCAGCTTGCGAAACGCCAATTTGTCATCTTGGGAAATTGCATAAAATTCATCACGAACATAGGGATGACAAGCCATAGAACCTTGACCAAAGATCAATAAATTCCGTGACATAATATTCGCCCCTTCGACAGTAATCGATATAGGAATACTTTGATAAAACTCAAACATATAATTTCGTGGACCAGTTACTACCGCACGGCCAGCGTGGATATCCATCGAACTATTAACAGTAATGCGTGCTAACTCCGTATTAAAATATTTGGTAATTGCTGAAGCAACAGAGGGCTTTTTGTGTTCATTCACTGCTGCCACTGTTAGGAGTCTTGTTGCATTGACCAAATAATTCAGCCCCGCAATTTCCGCCAGCTTCTCTTCAACTCCCTCAAAATTACCAATTTCAACGTTAAACTGGCGGCGAATTCTAGCAAAGGCCCCTGTAGCTAAATACGCTATTGAGGACGATGCCGAGCCTAAAGCAGGTAAGGAAATCGAGCGACCAATAGACAGACATTCAACCAACATCTGCCATCCATGCCCTGCATTCTTCTGGCCACCGATTATGGTATCAATTGGCGCAAAAATATTTTCGCCGCGGATAGTACCATTCATAAATGCTTGCTCAGCAGGTAAATGGCGATTTCCTATTTGCAAATTCTCCGTATCGCGCGGAATCAGAAGACAGGTAATACCTTCGCAACCTTCTCCTTTGAGTAAGCCGTCCGGATCTTTCAAATTAACTGCAAGCCCAATAAGCGTTGCAACTGGTGCCAGCGTAATCCAACGCTTATTCAGAGTAATATTAAGACCCAAAACTGTCTTATTATTTATTTTCTTTTTAACAACTATCGCTTCAGACTGAATTGAAGTGGCATCACTACCTGCGCCAGGCTCAGTTAATGCGAAACAGGGAATATCAATCCCCTTGGCAAGATTGGGTAAATACTTAGCTTTTTGTTCATCAGTTCCATAATAATTTAGCAATTCGCCAGGGCCTAAGGAGTTAGGAACCATCACAGTGACCGCCGCAGCTGCAGAACGGCTGGCAACCATCATCACGACATCTGAGTGAGCTCGCGCTGAGAATCCTTTTCCACCATAGGCTTTGGGAATAACCAACCCCAGGAAACCCTTCTCTTTAATAAATGCCCATACCTCTGCGGGTAAATCACCATTTTGCTTGATCGTCCATTCGTCCAGCATTGCACACAAAGCTTGCGCCTCGTTGTCGATGAAAGCCTGCTCTTCTGCACTCAGTTCAGAAGAAACGCGCATCAAACGTTCCCAATCAGGAGTACCGGTAAAAATGTCTTTTTCAATCCAGGTATCACCTGCATTTAGGGCGTCTTCTTCTGTCTTAGAGAGTTTGGGTATTGATTTTCCGACTTTTTGGAATAAAAAGTCGCTGATCGCTGTCCGAATCGGTTCGGCATTAATAAGAACTACTGCTGCAATCACGACCAACCAAATGAGCAGTCCCCCAAGCCAGTGCATGCCAACAATAAAGGTAGCAATAAACAAATAGAGGGCGGAACCAATTTCCCAGTGAATAGCATTCATACCACGGTATAAAACGATGAGGGTAAATATCAGATAGATGAGAAACAACAGAGTAGCCATGTTAATCCCTTTCAAGCTTTGTAAAATAATAAGTATATACCTGTCTCAAATCATTTTGCGAGTAATACTCGGGGCTATTTGTAACTGGACGCAGCGGGATTTCGGAAAAGATAAAAAAACTCCTTATTGCTTTAAGGTGAAGAATCCTCTAGCGTAAACGCTTTTATCAGGTATCCGCTCAGGAACGATCTTATGAATACGCGACTGGTTTGGAATTTTGAGATTAATCAAAATAATTTATTGAATTTTGAAAACCTTAGTGCTGAACGCGAGGACATACGCTGGGAGGCGCGCTATTTTTGGCCAGGTGAAACCATCATCAGTTTGAATGGCTTGGATGAGCGTTTTCTTGCTCTTTCCGATTATGAGGCCAAACATAGGCAGGATCGCTATGCGCTTTTGGCGAATCATAATTTCAATATCAAACAACGCCGTATGCAATGGCTTTATAAGCCACTTTTTGCCGAGGTCGAAGGTTTGCGAGCCTATGGCAAGAAAATTGATCTAGATGAATGCTTGGCCGATGAAATCTTGCCTGGAAGCAATGGAGTTAGGGCACAAGACCTCATAGAGCAGATAGAGAAAAATCAAACTACAGTTGACCTTGTCAAGGAAGCACTGATCTATAAATTTCCGAGTGAGCCGACTATAAAACTGGAGCTGGCAAGATTAAAACTGAAGGAAGCGGTTTATTTCAGCCTTTGCGTTGAAGGCCGCTCGCAATTTCTCGTTAGTTTAATTGCAAAACACTTGCTGGGAACGCAGGTTTCCTGCGACTATGTCAGCTTTCTTAAACAGTCTTTAACCTTATGATGAATACCTTGCTCGCTATCATGCTCAGTTTTGGCAAAATTGGCATAATCTCTTTGGGTGGCGGTAATTCCATGTTGAAGTTACTAGAATATGAGGCAGTAACCTATCGCCATTGGATTAACAACGAAGAATTCGTTGGTATGGTTGGCACTACCTTTCTTTTTCCTGGGTTAACAGGTGTCAAAATGGCTGCTCTTATTGGCTACAAAGCAGCTGGCATGCTCGGTTTGATTATTGCTTTATTAAGCCTGAATTTACCCGGTTTAGTTCTGGCATTTTTTGGTTATCAGCTCCTTTCAACGAATACCAATCCCGTTACCCAAAGAATTATGGTGGCCGTTCAGTATGGGGCTTTAGCCTTGTTAGCCGCTGCTTCTTATTCTGTAGCCCAGGGCGTAGTTGATCTCTACTATTCCTGGCCTATTGCCCTTGCTAGTATTTTGTTTTTCCTAGCCTTGGTTTATTTTGATCTTTCGCCTTTTTGGGGGTTTCTCGCCTTCATTGGGATTTGCTATTTCCTGGTAAAGGCAAATTAAAAAAGAGGACCTAAACTGTGAGTAATGATTTAGATAATCCTGAATATTTTATCAATCGCGAGTTCACCGCGCTTGCCTTTAATGAGCGAGTCATGCAACTCGCCAAAAACGAGCGCATCCCTTTACTTGAGCGCATGCGTTTCCTCTGTATCTGTAGTGGTAATCTTGATGAATTTTTTGAGATTCGCGTTGCCGGTTTAAAAGAGAAAATCGCGCTCTCTTCGAGGAAACTCAATATTGATGGCCTCAGGGCAGATGAAATTTTCGGCCAAATTAGTAAAAAAGTGCATTTACTCAGTGATGAGCTGTATAACATCTTTAATAAAGAATTATTACCGGCAATGAGAAAAGAGAATATTCACTTTCTTTCTACTGAGGACTGGACTGATGATATTCGTTTGTGGGCAAAGCATTATTTTAAAAATGAGATTCTACCCATAGTTAGCCCAATAGCCCTCGACCTGGCTCATCCCTTTCCACGCTTATTCAATAAGAGTTTAAATTTTATTATTTCCCTACAGGGGAAAGACGCCTTTGACCGTAATATTGATTATGCGGTTGTCCACGCCCCTCGCTCTATTCCGAGATTGATTCATCTTCCCTCAGAACTTTGCGTCGATGGCGGGAGCTATTTTGTTTATCTATCATCAATTCTGCAAACCCATATCCATAGCCTGTTCCCAGGCATGGAAATCAATGGATGTTATCCCTTTAGACTTACACGCAACAGCGACCTATTCTTGCGTGAAGAAGAAATAGAAGATTTAGCCGTTGCAGTACAACGGGAATTATTTGCCCGCCATTATGGCCATGTTGTGCGGTTAGAGGTTGATATTAATTGTCCAGCTCATATTGTTGACTTTTTATTGCAAAAGCATCATTTACATCACGAGGATGCTTACCATTCCGATGGACCAGTAAATTTGCAACGCTACTATAGTGTGATCAACCATATTGATAGACCGGACCTGAATTTTAGCCCGCTGATTGTGCAATATCCCGAGTTTATTCATCAAAAACGTAACGTTTTCAATGTCCTCGATGAGCAAGATATTTTATTGCACCATCCCTACCAAAGTTATGATGTTGTGATTGATTTTGTTCGCCAGGCTGCCGCTGATCCTGCTGTTCTTGCGATCAAGCAAACACTTTATCGGACACATTCTGAATCAGTCATGGTAAAGGCTTTGGTCGAAGCAGCACGCTCAGGAAAAGAGGTTACAGCCGTCGTCGAGTTGCGCGCGCGTTTTGATGAGGAATCCAATCTCAAGTTGGCGAATCGCTTGCATGAGGCAGGTGTTTTGGTGCTTTATGGTGTTATGGGCTATAAAACGCATGCCAAAATGACCCTTGTTGTGCGCAGAACCCATGGCAAGTTAAAACGTTATGTGCATTTAGGCACGGGGAATTATCACGAACAAACAGCAAAACGTTATACGGATTTTGGCCTCCTAACCTGCGAGCCGACTATTACTACCGACGTACAATCGATTTTCCAGCAACTAACAGGTCTTGGTAAAGCAGTAAAACTTAAAGCAATCAGCCATTCACCGTTTACCCTGCAAAAAAACCTGCTGCAGCTCGTTGATGCTTGCAAACAGGCAGCGAGTGAAGGCAAGGAAACGGAAATTAACATTAAGGTCAATGGGTTAACTGACAAAACGATGATCCAATCCCTTTATATGGCTTCACAGGCAGGAGTTCAAATTAACTTGTTAGTCCGTAGTGTTTGTTGCCTAAAACCAGGAATTCCGGGTATTTCAGATAATATCCGTGTTATTTCGATAGTAGGCCGCTTTCTTGAACATCATAGGATCTATTATTTCCGCATAGGCGAAGAAGAACATTTCTACTGTTCAAGTGCCGACTTAATGGAGCGAAATCTCTACACTCGTATTGAAATTATGTTTCCCATCTTTGATGAGAATTGTCGTAAGCGTATTAAAAATGAGATTTTTAAAAATTATCTAAAGGACAATTCCCGTGCCTGGGAAATGCAAGCTGATGGCAGCTACAAGCCTGTGATAAGCGGGAACTATAGTGCTCAAGAAAAATTGATGCTTTTGTATGCGAAGGGTGAGGAGTGATTAATTCTGAGCCGCCTTCCGCCCTTCGGGCACCTTCCCTCACGGAGGCACTGTCATTAATTTGGAAGGTTTTGTCATTAACTAAATGGCAGTGCTCCCCGGAGGAGCGAAGGGAATTAGAATAAAAGAGTCTTATGTGGCTTTCCCGCCTCCTCTCTTGCCAGACGAGGTACTAAATAGCCGGGTAAAAGTGCCTGTAATTCACTGTGAATCGCTAGTGCGGTTTCTTCGGCTAAATCAAAATGAGCAGCGCCTGCTACCTTATCCAGTACATGCAAATAATAGGGCAGAATGCCACAGATGAATAAACGTTCGCTGAGGTCTGCCAAAACATCGGCCTTATCATTAACTCCCTTTAACAACACCGATTGATTCAATAGATGGCAACCTGCCTGGCGCAGAGCCACACAAGCATCTTGTACATTTTCATCTAGCTCTTGCGGGTGATTCGCATGTAAAACAACCACTTTGGCTAAGTTAGTTTCAGCAAGCAGGGACAGCAAAGATTCATTAATCCGTTCAGGCAAAACGATTGGAACACGAGTATGAAAGCGTAGTATTTGTACATGAGGAATCGTTTGTAATTCTTGGAGAAAATCAGCAAACATCTTGTCTGAAGCCAAAAGCGGATCGCCACCACTTAAAATCACTTCATGAATTGTTTGATCCTGACGAATATAATCAAGAACCTTCTGCCAACCATTACGCCCAGGGTTGTTTTCCTGATAGGGAAAATGACGGCGGAAACAATAGCGGCAATGAACGGCACAGCCCCCTGTAAAAGTCAGCAGCACTCGCCCCTTATATTTATGCATTAATCCTTCAATGGGATTGACTGTCTTTTCTGCCAGAGGATCAGCAACATAGCCCTCGATTGGCTCTAACTCTTCGTTTGACGCAAGTACTTGCAGCAATAAAGGATCCCTAGGATTCCCCTTTTGCATGCGCGCAGCAAAACCACGAGGAACTCGAGTTTTAAATTGCTTTTCAGCTAGTTGATTCCCCAGTTCTGGAGGTAATGATAAAAATTCCAGCAACTCATTGACGGAAGCGAATCCTTGCGCCAGAATTTTTTGCCAAGTCACAGAGTAATCTCGCATTAGTTGTACAAAATTGATAAACTGCGCGAACTCTAACGAAATTGCAACAAAATCTCAACAGTGGAGCACAAATGGCTACCTATGGCAGTAATGATCTCAAGAATGGTTTGAAGGTAATGGTAGATGGGGCGCCTTGCAACATCGTCGAATGCGAATTTGTTAAACCTGGTAAGGGTCAAGCCTTTACCCGCATTAAAATTCGTAACCTGAAAACCGGCCGCGTGGTTGAACGCACCTTAAAATCCAATGAAACCCTGACTTCTGCCGATGTGGCAGATGTAGAAATGCAATATCTCTATAACGATGGCGAATTATGGCATTTCATGGTTCCCGACAACTTTGAGCAATATGCAATAACCAATGAGAGTATTGCAGATGCCTCACAATGGCTTAAAGAACAGGATATCTGTGTCGTGACATTGTGGAATAATGAACCAATTCAGGTCACCCCGCCAAACTTTGTCGTTCTTGCAATTACTGAAACAGATCCCGGCCTCAAAGGTGATACCTCTGGTGGTGGCGGTAAGCCAGCTACTTTAGAAACAGGCGCCGTTGTTCGCGTACCTTTATTCGTGCAAACAGGCGAATTGATTAAGGTAGATACACGCAAAGGCGAATACGTTTCACGTGCGAAAGAATAAGCATAGATAAATGTAGCCTGGATGCAACGAAGCGGAATCCAGGCTACGAAATCCTTTTAGCAATTACTGAATCTTTCACGTATTCCAAAATTTGTAAGGCAATGTTCTTGCCTGTAGCTCGCTCCATTCCCTTAAATCCTGTAGAAGAATTCGCTTCACAGACCTTAAAGCCTTGTGCATCAAATAAGAGATCTATTCCTGCAATTTCCAAATTAAATAAATCAGCACATTTGATCGCCAGAGATTCAATTTCTGGAGTAAGAACATAGGGCGATACTTCTCCACCAAGTGAGTAATTAGCCTTGAAACTATCCTTGGCTGTGCGCTGCATGCAACCAATAACCTTTCCGCCCAAGACTAAAACCCTTAAGTCTCGTCCATAACTGTTGGCAATAAATTCTTGTAAAATCATCTGATTACTACTAGCACTATGGCTAGCAATAAGCTCCATTAAGTCTCTAAAATTTTGGGCTGACTCACAGAGATGAATACCCACTCCACGAGCCCCTGAAATATTTTTAATAACCAGAGGAAAACCAATCTCGCGCTCAACAACAGCAACTGAGACAGGAAATTTAACTAACATGGTTTTTGGGGCAGGTAAATCACTTTGGGCAAGCATCTGGCTAAGTAGCATCTTATCTTTGACTATTTCAACAGAGGTAGAACGGTTATAGGTATGAACCCCTAGCTTTTCTAATTGCCGAATAATCGCTAAGGCAAAATAAGAGGTTTCCGCTCCCAATCTTGGCAATAAAAAATCAGGCAGGGCAACACGTTTATCATGAAGAAGGATGCTTTTCTTATCATCACGGCTTATGACTAATTCAAATTCTTCGGGCCTATATACCTCGAGAGAAATATCCAGGGACTCTGCGACGGCTAAAAACCTGTTTACACCATGATCGGCTTCTGTCAGTTCTTGCTTGTTTCGTTTATATAGGATCCAACCTTTCATTTGCTGCCTCAAAATTTGTACCCAGAGTACGGAACATAGGTTAAATCAGCGAAACTCTACTCTAACATAAACAGATTTAGAATTAGCAGAGGCAGCTAGCCATTTTATAGCGCGTTCACTGAAAGCTACACTCTGCTATAGGTCTCTTACCATCGACGGCCACCCCACCAGCCACGATTATAGTAACCACGATAACCACGCCAATAGCCAACATTACCCCAGCC
Organism: Legionella massiliensis; assembly: GCF_000756815.1. Classification (GTDB taxonomy): domain Bacteria; phylum Pseudomonadota; class Gammaproteobacteria; order Legionellales; family Legionellaceae; genus Tatlockia; species Tatlockia massiliensis. The sequence goes on along the minus strand of NZ_CCVW01000001.1, from coordinate 899,559 downwards.
ACCGGTATAATAATTTCCCCAATAGGGACGATATCCATAATAGCCAACAGAATAAACATAATCATTACTGGGATAATAGCTTGCTTCCGTAACAGTACAACCACCGAGAAAAGTTGTAGGTACAAACACTAATGCTGCGATAATTGTTTTTTTCATGATCGCTTCCTTGTTGAAGGTTTGCAATTTAATTATACGACACGATCATAAATTAAACAAAATTTAGATTAAAAATATATCTCTTGGAATTAAAAGGAAAATATGGAGACAAAAATACTCTATAAGAGTGAATTTGTAATAGGTCACCCCCATCCCGAATTCCCGCAGCTTGACTGTGGGATCTATGGGCTCAGAGTGGAGAGCTTCTAACTAGCGGATCCCGCGGTCAAGCCCATAGGTATCTACACAAGTGACTGTAATAGACACACGTCATCCAGAGCGTAGCGAAGGATCTCCAGGATTAGCACGGTGCCACATTCAGGAGATCCTTCGCTACGCTCTGGATGACCTAATGTTGAGACAAGGAGGGACATTTATGTAGATACCTATGGGTCAAGCCACGGGAGTTCGATACTGGAGCAGGAGCTATTACATAAATTTTAGGTTTTGCCGATAGCCTAAAAACCTAAAATTCATTCCTAAAGAGTATATAAAATAAGATACAGGTAACGACTCCCTGATTCATGAGCCACAATAGTTACGCTTAACAACGGCGACCTATGAGGTGTTTTAGGTTTCCTGCCTAACAGGTATACACACCACATCTCAAAACCGATCTCCCTATCTATATAATTGCATTTTGGTTCAGTCAGAGACAGTCATCACCTATATGTCTTATAATAGACCATTGAGACCAATTTTTGTAATCACCAGGTGAAATTATCCGCTTTCTAAACTCTGCATAAGCATTTGCGCTCTAAAAAACTTTATATTTACACCAAATGAATCATCTGGTTAGATGAGCATAGCTAATAATGACGCGGGGCTTGAAAATCTGCTGTTTTTTTGTCCGCATCCAGGCTACCTTCAATCCACCCTAGTCGCGAAAATTTTCATATTGCAGAGGTATTTCAATATCTGAGTTCTTCAACAAAGCAATAACTTCCTGCAGATCGTCACGTTTTTTCCCTGTTACACGCACCTTATCACCCTGGATAGAGGTTTGAACCTTGGCTTTACTTTCTTTGATTAATTTCACGATTTCTTTGGCTGTTGGTTGATCAATACCTTGTTTGAAAGTCATATTCAGGGAAAAGGTTTTACCGCTGTGCACCGGCTTATCCTCTATATCTACCCCTGCAGCGCTCACATTGCGTTTGCTGCAATGGTTGCGAAACAAATCTTCTAGCTGTCTGACCTGAAAATCAGATTCAGATTTCAAAGTGACTATTAATTCTTTCAATTCGATACTTGATTGCACACCACGAAAATCAAAGCGGGTTCCCATTTCACGAACAGCATTTTCGACTGCATGTCGTAGTTCTACCTCATTAATTTCAGAAACTATATCAAAAGATGGCATGATTCACTCGCTTAGTTAGTCAGAATTAGCAATGTCAAAATTGAATATTCTAACTAAAAACTCTCTTTGAGGTATACCTCTCCCTCTACGAAATTCTTTTTTGTTAATCAAGAGTAAAGAAACAAATCTAGATCTATTTTTCTGACTATCACCCATTATACTCGCGCCAGTTAATTCTATGTAGGACAATAATATGAAAAAATGTACAAGCCTCCTAGCAACAAGCAGTTTACTATTGAGTAGTTTCAATCCTGTATTTGCTGATAACTCTAATGAAATAAAAGACCTTGTACGTTTTCTAACCTCTCAGGAATTACTTATTTCATCTAAAAACTCACAATTAGTTCCACTTAGCTACTATATTGGCAACCCAGACGATATTGCCAAATATTTTGGGGATTATATCTGTTCGGCTGATGATAGCTGTTCAGTTGTAGACAGTTTATATTCTAATCCTTACGCTATCCTTGGCCGAGGCTTACCCCCCAATAAAGGTAGTGCCCAAGAAATTCTTCAAGCACAGGCGCAAATTGAACGCACAGACATGAAATATGGGGCTGATATTTATGATGCAGCCACCTGGCAAATTGCTTTGGCTATAGCAGCTAAAAATGGTTATCTAGATCAAAATACGGCACACGCATTAATTGCAAACCAATCGCAATCCATCACCAATAGCCAAAATCGTGCGACTGACAAATCCTTTAAGTACGGCTATACAACGGCCATAACAGATCCTAAAGTTGCCTTTAGTTTTCGCATGATCGCTACTAATTTTCAAAATAAAGACCCCTTTTATCAGAGCAAATTCCAGGATTATGTCAGCTGGGATTATGATCCAGAACTCTTAGCAAAGAATGATCCTGAGCATCATTCCGCTGACTATTTTAAATATGTAAATACCTGGTCTGATTGGAAACCAATTACTGGTGAAAATGCCTGGGCCCAATTACTCGGTCCGCTACAAGCCGAAGCTTTACTCAATAACGGCAAGGTTGCAGCAGACTCCTCTGCTCTCGATAATGCAATCAGAAGCCTCTATGCCTTTTCAGCCATGCAGGCAGGGATAGGGGCGTTTTACTATGCACCAGGCGGTTCACAAGGAAACCAAGGCTCTATTCCCCAAGGTGAAATTTCTGTAGAAAACAATTTCTCCGTTTTGGGTGGTTTGCAAACCCTAAGGCAAATCTTAAAAAATACCGATCAAACACCTGAAGTCACTAAGGCGCTAACTGATATCGATGTCATGCTAAATGGCGGAACCACAGTCAATGGCTATGAAACGATAGGCTTGTTAAGTTTCCTTTATAATGGCGCCTTTGACTACCAAAGGGGTATCTTCCATACCCATGGTACAGCCGCCACTCCCTCGTCTACTAACGATTGGGTACCCGATAGCTCTGAAGTCAGCGGCTCTATGGCTGTTGATATTAATACCTGGGGAACCTCTGCCCTGGGAGTTGAAAACATCGATAAATGGTTTGGCCAGGGAACTGCCCTAAAAATTTGGAAAAACGTTCGAAATAAAGGCGGATATTTTAATAATGGCCAACTTTGGGGAGTAGGCTATACCCTAAACAATAATGGGGGTAGCCAGCCTGAGAAAATTATGTCGACTGAATGGACTGCTGGAGCAATTAATACCTTGTTTTCATTAATTGATTATTACGACAAACAAGGGGACGATACCAGTGAATTAAAGGCTGATCTGGCCAGCATGCAAGAGGGAATCCGCCATCTTCGCAATGATCAATACCTCTCAGCCAATTTCGATGGAGCAACGCCAAAAGAATATTTTGTCACCTTACCAGAAAGCGCTGGCCAGGCTTATCTCTATGCGAGCAAACGCGCTGCAATTCCTTTTGGCTGGAATGCCAACACCCTTCCTAGTACAACATCCAATGCTTGGGTATTAATGAATGAATTCAAATTTAATCCCTTTCAATACCTTGGAAAATTAACTGGGGAAGAGTATCCAACCCCTAAAAAGGTTGATATCACTGGCGGTAATAAACCACCTCAAGGGAATGCTTTGCCCAAAGCAGTTACCGTTAACTTTAACGCCGGTGATTTGCAGAAAATTACTAATCTGAGTTTGAGTTATAACCTGGACGGTTCACAAAACTGGATTGGAGCTGCCACCATCGACAAACGCGAAGGAACAGCAAACTTGCCTAAAGGAACTAAAGCTATTGCCATTGCTTATAATAATGGCGGCTGGGCTAGCGCCTGTCAGTTAAGACCAGCAACCAAAATTTGCAAGGACGATGATTGTAATTCAGTCAGAACGATTAAGGCGCATTGGAGTGCTGATGGTAAGGAGGATTGTGATCTGGAGTAAAATCAGGTCCTAAGGCACCCGCGAGAAACAAAGTGACGAAGCAATCCATGGTTCGAAGCTCTGAACCTTGGATTGCTTCACGCCGTTCGCAATGACGGCGGTTCATCATGCAAGAACAGAAAAATCGACTTTAAGCTTATCCGCCAGCTCTATTTCGATTCGATCGCCTTGCTGAATCCGCCCCGTACCCTCCGGAGTACCTGTGAAGATCAAATCACCAGGTTGTAAGCTAAACCTTGTACTTAGAAACTCAATAAGATAGGGAATATCAAAGAGCATGTGATTAACAAAACCCTGTTGACGCAGAATTCCGTTCTGGGTCATTTGGAAACTTAGTCCTTGGGGATCAGTAATTTCATTCGCAGGTATAAAGGATGAGACTGTAGCTGAATCATCAAATCCCTTTGCCAAAGTCCAGGGTAGACCTTGTTTCTTTGCAAGGGCCTGCAGATCACGGGCAGTGAGATCAAGACCAACTCCATAACCCGAAATACAGGACCAAGCATCTTCTCGTCTAAGATTTTTAGCAGAACGCCCTATAAGCAGCACTAGCTCAGTTTCATAATCAATTTCACTGGAAAAAGCCGGTAATTGGATTGTCTTTGTGATATTCAAGGCGGAAGTCGGTTTTAAAAACACCAACGGCGTATCTGAGGGTTTATTGCCAAGTTCTGAAATATGCGCGGCATAATTACGACCGATGCAAAATATATTCGAAACTGAAATCCCTTGATTATTATTGAAAAATACCTGTTGCAAGTGAAAATCTCCTAATAACGTCAGTTCGAGCGAAGAGTCGTTTAAACTCTTCGCTCGAACTGACGTTAATATTTGCCTGTAAATTGGGTAAATGTTAAATTGAATGCCATTTTTTTGGAAGACTTGAGTTGTTCTGTGCACCGATATGAAGATTTAATTCAGCTGTTTAACCATTGTTTTACTGAAAAATATAATACCAAACTGGTTAGAGGTGATGAGGAACCAATTTATCTTCCAGCTGATGTAAAACGCCCCCATCATATAATCTATTTTGCTCATGGCTTTTTTAGCTCGGCTTTGCATGAGTGCGCTCATTGGCTAATTGCCGGCAAGGAACGTAGAAAGCTAGTCGATTTCGGTTATTGGTATGAACCAGACGGACGCAACGCAGCGCAGCAAAAGCTTTTCCAAGGAGTTGAAGTAAAACCGCAGGCTTTGGAATGGGTTCTTTCTATCGCGGCAAATCATCGCTTTCGTATCAGTATTGATAACCTGGATGGTACAGAGGTTGAGAGTGATTCCTTCAAAGATGCAGTGTATCAGCAGGTCTTAGTCTACTGCCAACAAGGGCTATCACCCCGAGCCACCTTATTTCGACAAGCCTTATGTCAGTTTTATGGCACCAACGAGACTATGAGCTACAATGATTTTTCTCGTGAGTATTTATCCTGATAGCACCCCCCCTCATCCGCCCCATAGGTATCTACACAAGTGACTGTAATAGACGCACGTCATCCAGAGCGCAGCGAAGGATCTCCGGGATTAGCACAGTGCCACATTCAGGAGATCCTTCGCTACGCTCTGGATGACCTAATGTTGAGACAAGGAGGGACATTTGTGTAGATACCTATGCATCCGCCCTTCGGGCACCTTCTCCCCTGAGGGGAGAAGGGAAAAATTGGGGCTTATCCCTGTAAGGGTTTCTACAAGTTTTTGGGGAACGCTTAGTTAACCGTTATATCGATCCCGCCATTGTTTTCCAACAAGTCGTTGTGACTCTCAACGCTGGGGTTGTTTAAAGTCAGCAAGCGATCTTTCATATTTGCTATCAAGGTCTTTCTCGTATCGATCTCTAACCCAGCTTGCAAGGTTGCCCAACCCTTTTCCATCACAGAATCATCAATCTTGGAGAAAAGCCAACCGGCGCAGGCTTTCATAAAACCAACGATCACATTAAAGACTCCCGGATACTTAATATCCAATTCATCAGCTATCTTATCGTAGGCCTTCACTAGGTCTACGTTGTTAGGATCCTCATAAAGTTTGGATGTTAAGGTTAATGCGTCTAACAACAAACGCTTTCCACTAACCCCTTTATCACTTTGCTCTTTCACCAGCTGAACGAATTCCTTCCATTTATCCAGCCTGATTTTTTGTTGCTCATCAAGATCGCCTGTATAGATACTGTTCAACTCCCATTCAACTTGAGCAACACGCAGGGCTAAAAGGTCTGAGGCTCGCTCATGTGGACAGTTAACATCACGCCATTCGATAAGCCAACGTTGTCCCTCATTCTGATTGACCTCATCGTAGTTATTAGCAAGATAAGCATCAACAGCATTCCAAATGATATCTAAATGATGATTCATACCTCGTGCTTTAACCATTGCTGGTGCGGCATGCAAAGCACGGTCAAATTCTTCACGTGTTAAAGGGCAACCCAAAGTGAAGGATTTCATCAGGTTATAATAGGCTGATGAAACGCCGCCTCTATCAATCGCATCCTTACAAGAGAAATTAATCGAGTTAGGCTCTAAGGTCTCAGTAATATAGTTAGGCAATTCAAATTTAATAAAATCAAACCAAACTGCCTGGCGTTGAGCACTAGATAGTTGAGTTCCTTTTCCAATCCCCAAAGCCCTAAAGCTATTATCCAACAACCGTTGCAGATGTACTTTTTCTGTCTCAATGCTGTATCTACCCTGTTCGTCAGCAAATAAATGTTTACGAACCTTGTCAGAAATATAGAAATCTTTGACTTCTCGCTCTAGGTCTGGATCTTGGCTGGCAATTTGCAAAAATTCATCATAGACCGCTTGATAATTATGGCTATCTTTTGTTTTCTTATAATCAGAGCTACTCATTAAGCCTGTATCAGCAGGCAGGGTAATAACGGCAATGTTATCGTGTCGATTTTCTAAGTCATGCAAAGCCAAAGTTAAAGCGCGCTCTTTCTTACCTTCATAATTCAAGGGACCTTCGCGATCATAACCAAGGTTATTGATATAAATATGATTAAAGGGATGCTGACCGGGTTGGCGAGGATGCAGTCTTTGCTGAACATCCAGCCAGCGCTCAAATAGGGGGCTAACGCGAGCCTCTCCCTCATGACGTTGTCCCTGAGTACCAAAACGATATTCGGCTAAATCAAGACCGCGGTTATATTCATAGTTACGGCGTGTCGCGAGACTTACTGTATGTTGAGGCTTAAAATTGTCCGATGCCATGGCAGTGATCAAGCCCCAGGTTCCGCCAGCCTCTGAAGGTGTTTGTGATTTCTTATTGATCTTATCACCCGTCTTGTCTTCCAGAAGGGTTGTAATACTTTTTTCAATAGCGTCAGCGCTTGACAGAACGCCTTGAGTTAAGCTTTTAATTACCTCATAGGTTTGCTCTAAGATACCGTTATCATTGGCATAGATAGCATTGATAAACTCATCCAAACCCTTTAACTCTGCTTCTAATTCGCTTATTTTTTCCGCTGATGCAAAGGTTTTAGCTGCGCGCGCTAAGCTACTATAACCAAGATTTTTTTGATCATTGAGCCTGATAAACTCCTGTGTTCCAATTAGAGTGTTTCGTTTTAATACAAGGGCTTTTCGTTCATCATCAAAAATTGTCTTTATATTGTCTTCAACAACATCAAAAAATAATTGATAAACGTCTGCATAACGATAATTAGACTTGTAACCTTTTTGCTGCTTAATTTCTTTTAATTTTTCAGCAAGTGTTGGAGACAAGGTTTCAAGTTTATTTAAAACAGATTCTGGTATTTTATCTTTCAGGACACACAGATAAGCGTAGCAATTACGATTATGTAAAGTCGCACTAGATAAGTTTTCTTTTTTCCTGTTATTTGTCATAGACATCTATCTTAATTGTTCTATTTAATTTTAGATTATACTTAGGCTTGATTAAGCCAATATTAGCTCTCTATGAATATCGCCATCAGTTTCCTTAAAAGGAAATGCATTTATTTCCATATTAAGTTGGCCATTCGCTTCAATCATAATTTTATCGAAGTCTCCCAAAACTTGTTTTCCATTGGCTCTATAATCTTCATGTACTTTCTTTTGTCTATCAGCAAGTACTTTAGAAACCTCTGTTAAATCATTTCCAAGACCATTTTCATCAAGTTTATGCAAGGCCTGATAGATTTCCTGAGCTAAATCTGATTTTTTTTCTGAAAAAAATGGAGGAATATTAATGATATGAGACAATAATTTATGAATAGAGTCCCAAAACATATTTCGCAGATAATAAGCCTCAAATTTCTTCGCAATATTGCTAGCAATACTTGCCTCAGAATAGCCTGGCGAATTTAATTCATTGAGTGATTTCAGCAAGCTAGGGAAAGTATACTTTCCATTTATTGGGTATAAAGATCGTGACATTAAATTATAGGACAACACCCTATAATCCTCAGGATCTTGCAAGTGCAATGACAGACTATTTACCGTTGATTTAGCCACCTTAAGTTTATCCATATAATTTAGGCCATCATCATCTTTTATCGCTAGCAGTTTTTCTATAAGTCTCTCAATATAATTCTGCTGTTCAAGATGAAGTTCACGATTATTTTTTAGATGCCCTTCTAGCACACCAATAATCCTATCGATGTATTGAAAGGAGTGGCAAACCTTAGATAGTTGGCGATATAAATAAGTGTCTTTCTTGTCACAAATAGCTAGATATCTAACAATATTCGCTATTTTCTGTTTTAAATATAAACAAGTATATTTGTCGTCCTGCTCTGCAGTATGCTCTAAGAAGGCCTGTAACCGTCTTATGGCAAAGGCGATGGTCTCACAGTTTTTTTCATTGTGATGCGTTTCATAATTAGTCACCGAAATTATCGCCTGTTCAAGAAAGGAACGTTCATCATCCACCAAGGTTTTTCCCAATTGACGGCGAAAATAGGTTCTTCGTTTTCGCGGCCTTGGTAACAGACTATCAGGTTGAATATCATTAACTTTACAAAATTTCTCGTAAAACTTGCTGTTAGAGTGCTCTAAAATTGCTAATTCCTTTAGCAGTCTTTTTCGATCAACTTTTATGCCTTCATAAAACCATTGATATAGATTAGGGAACAGCTCCATAAATAATTCCCCATGTTCCTGATTAACAAACAGGCGGTGATCCTGACTATAGTGTTGATGGTTGCTTAACACATTTCTTGGGTTGATTGCAGAGCTTTTTGAGTATAACAACCAAGACTCTTGCATCTCATTGTAGTATTCAAAACGTTGTTCTTTTGTTAAAACCTCTGCCGGCTCATCGCTATAACTTGTCCAAGTATGCCTGACTTTGTAGGGTGGAATAGGATCTCTCTCAGACAAACTGCCTGTCTCCTGGCAAAAACGATAAAAATCATCATGGGCTAATTTCGCCACATGGTTGGTTTCTTGCTCAGGGGTTAACAACATTGCTTGCCCATGGCCTCCCGGATACACCTTTATGGCGACCTTGGTTGTATGCGGGCTTGTAAAGACATACCTACTTCTATCTTGGGGAGCAAAGCAAGGTGTATTTTCATGTAGCATCACCGCAGCGTCAATTCGTTGTACATTTTTGGGAATAACATAGGAATTGGGATCATCTGCCCGCCAGGGGCCCGGTACGTGATCAACCAAAAATAAATTTACTTTGACATCTGGATATAAACTATCCAATAAGTTAGCCAACCTTACACAGGAATCAGCACCTCGACTATAGCCATGCAAATTGACTGTTTTAGGCATTACCCCATTATTTTCTCGGATAAGTTGTTCCAGAAACAGGGTTGCTTCAAACAATAAATCATCCATACCATCACCGGCCAAACATCCAGTGACTTGCTGCATAAGGTCTCTTACACTCTCTAGTATCCCGTCCTCAACTTTTAACTTTAGATTATTAACTGCATCATAAAGATATCGCCCTGGCGTTGGATGAATATCAGCCAGCTCACCAGGATCTGAACCCACGCCATCAAAAAGATGGACGGCAACCTTCGAGCCAGGTTTATTAGCATTCAAAGCGGCTGCTTTATGAAATACCGTCAAGGCGTCTTGATAACTACTATGGTGGCACGCTGTGCCTAAAAAGAAAAAACTTACAGTCTCTTTCATGATAATGCGCATTGGTTATATATATTACAAGCAAATAATAACATCTGTACATTAACGATATATTATGTACATATTAAATACTTTGTTTTATAAAAATGAGCACTCCCTGGAAGATTCGGCATGAAAGCTTGATTCGATCTAAGCTCTAAAATTAGTCTATAAGTATAAGAGGTTGATTAAGGACCGAGAAAATCATGATTAAGTTATATTCTTATCCAGAAATGTTTGGTTTACCTGACAACAATCCCTATGGATTAAAGGTGGATACCTTCCTGCGCCTAGCCAAAATTGACTATAGCATCGAGCATATTGTCGACACGAAGGACGCACCGCGTGGTCAATTGCCTTATATTATCGATGCGGGTGAAATTATTAGTGACTCAAACCAAATTATCAGCCACCTATCGAAAAAATATAAGCTCAGCATTGATTATCAGCTAATTGAAGCGCAGAGGATTCTGCAATTCCTGATCACCAGAACCCTCGATAGTCATTTATATTGGGTCATGTCATATTCACGCTGGCAAGATGAGCGCTTTTGGCCATTGTTTAAAGCAGAGTTGCTAAAACAGGGGCCGCAAATTACTGAAAAGCTCCTTGAGAGTGCAAGAGAATATAACAGCAATCGATATTACTATCAGGGCATTAGCCGCTATGACGCCCCTGAAGTTTATCAATCTGGGATTGATGATTTGGCCATTCTGGACCGCATATTGGGCGATAAGGACTTTATTTTTGGTGGTGATATTCATTCAATAGATGCTTGCTGTTATGGCTTTTTAGCAAATATTTATTACTTTGATATTAATACCCCCCTGAAAAATTATATCGACGCAGAAACTTCGCTGGGACCGTACACGAACCGTATTAGAAAATTATTGGAGTATTAAGGGGTTGTATCATGGAGAAAGGCTTCGTGGCGGCCTAAAGGCCTCCTCAGCCCGAACGGGTTTTGTGTAATCCCAGAAAAAACTCGAATTCCCGCGGCTTGACCGCGGGATCTGGCGCCGGTGAAAGCTGCGTCGATTAAGAGTGACTTATAAGATTTTTATTTTTTGTCCCGTACAAAGCAGATTTATAGATTAAACTTAAAATAGGCATGAAAAATACAAGGATTTAAGCCGTGTCTGACTACAATATTCATCTCAAATGGGTACGTGAAACCGGAGACTTTGACTATCAAACTTACAACAGGAAACATACTGTTTTCTTTTATGGGGGACCTAAAATTGAGGTCGACTCCTCTTCAAATTATATTCGTAATCCGCAATTTCACAGCCCGGAAGAACTGTTAGCAGCTTCACTTTCCAGCTGTTTTCTTCTCACCTTTCTAGCACTTTGCTCTAAAAAAGGATATGTTATCGATCACTACTCAGATCATGTCACTTGCAAGGTTGATGAACGTAGAATGATTATTACAGACATCAGTCTCCATCCTGTTGTCGCTTTCGGAGAAGACATCAGCATTGATAAAAAAACTATGATCAAACTTTTTGAAACGACACATCGCCATTGTTTTATTGCTAACTCATTGAAGGTTCCAATTACAGTGAATCCTGAGTTTGAAAAACCTAAAATTAATGAATAAATCAATGAGAAAACGGGTTCAACCTAGGGTGATTTTAGGCTTCCTTTTGTTAGTTCTCTGCTTTGCCTATTTATTCATAGGACAGGTTAGCGCTGTTTGGCCTTTTACTATTGATGACATGTATATCCCCTTGCGCTATGCAACTCATTGGTATAACGGCTATGGCCTAAGCTGGAATATCGCTGAACCGCCTGTTGAGGGCTATTCTAATTTCAGCTTTGTACTCTTAGCTCGCTTGGCTCTGCAATGGGGATTTAACCCCGTACTAGTATTGAAGGGAGCAGGCGTTATCGGTTTATTCGCAACCTTAGTCGCAATCTACAAGCTCACACGCTTCTGGCTTCCACCACGCTTTGCCTTTCTTCCTTGTTTACTTGCACTGGTTTATCCAGGGCAAATTATCTGGTCTGTCGGCGGTCTTGAAACGACGGTTTATCAAGCCCTGATTTGCTGGGCTATTCTCTTACTCTTGCGCGGCCAGGGCTATACCTTTCACCCCTGCCAACCTAAAAACCCAAGCCCGCTGCCTTTTGCTCTAGCTGGATTATTATTTTCTATCGCAGGCCTAACTAGACCTGAAGCACCGGTTTTCATGATGATGAGTCTACTTTTGTTAGGGCTTGATAGGCCTCGCCCAATGAGCCCTAACTATCTACGAGGATTATTCCTTTTTACCGGGGTAATCGCGTTGGCCTATCTACCTTATTTCTTCTGGCGCTGGCATTATTTTGGTTACCTTTTTCCCAACCCTGTTTATTGCAAAGGGCTTTCAGGAGTTTATCCCTCTCTGGATATAGGCTATCTGCAACTTGCCTGGCCCTTTGCCTGCCTTGCAGCCATTGCAATCTTTAGATACAAAGATCGCCGTTTTCAGTTTCTATGGCTACCTAGTTTGATTTACCTTATTCTTCTTTTCGGCTCAGAGCCCCTATCAAGTTTTGCCAATCGTTTATTTCTTCTGCCCTTTTGTCTGCTATTACCCCTTTCTATCCTGGGTCTGCTAATTATTATTCAGCGTTATTATAAGGATGATGACGTTATTAATGTGGCGATGTATTTTGCGGCCTTTTTAGTGGCCTTCTTTTTCGCTCAATCGATAAGCCTGACTAACTATCGCCAAACAGCGCAAAATACTTTGAATGATGAACACCTGAGAAGAGCTCTTGCTCTTTGGCTAAAGAACCATAGTTCTCCTACAAATAAAATCATGCTCAGCGATGTGGGCCTTGTTCCCTATTTAGATTCAAATCCTTTTATTGATTCTTACTGCTTAAACAATGTTGCTATGCGGAAATTCCCAAAGAAGACCATGTATCTTGATTTCTGTGAATCGATTCTATCAACTAAACCCGAGATCATTGTCTTAACCTCATTACTAGAGGGCCAAGACTTGCTATTTTCTCCTCCTGCAGATGCTTGTCTGAGCAAGAAATTAGCAACCACTGGGCAATACAAACTGGTCAAAACAATGACTTCTGAGATTAAGGTAAAGCAAACCAGCAAACGCTTTTATCGCTATCAAATTTATGTTAGACGTTGACAGTGTTAATCTCGGAGATCCTTCGCTGCGCTCTGGATGACGTTGCATTAGGGTGATAGGGCTGACCTATTACAGTTTTTATGACAACTGCAATATCATTCATCGCTCTCAACTCATAGAAATTAAGATCAATTAATGGTAAATAGGATGAATTATTTTTTAATTGCTTAATTATGACATCCTCTATCATCAGACTTGCAACACTTCAAGATGCTCAGGCCATTGCCCGGGTTCATATCCGCTCCTGGCAAAAAATGTATAGTGAGTTTATACCTGAAACGATTTTAGACAATTTATCAGTCGACGAACGTACTCAACAATGGCAACAACTCCTAGAAGAGCAAGTGAAGATCCTGGTGCTCGAAATCGATAATCAAATCGTTGGCTTTGCCTCTATTTGCACCTTTCGTGATTTTATGGCCGATCAATCGATGGGAGAAATTAGCGCTATCTACCTAGATCCGGATTATTGGCGTCTAGGCTTAGGCACAAAATTATGCTGGGCAGCTCTCACCGAGTTAGAAAACAGCGGTTATAAAACAGTCTTTCTCTGGGTCTTAAAAGATAATTTACAGGCTTGTAAATTCTATGAGGCCCTGGGTTTTACCCTCACTGACTTAACCAAGCTGGAAGAATTTTACGAGGGCGGAGCTCTTTTAACACAAGTTCTTTATAAGAAAAAACTCTAAATGATGACTCTTTTAAAAAAACTACGCTTCCTTTTTTTATTCATTGTCATTTTGGCCTTTTGCCTGCTCAGAGCTATTGTGGCGCAAACAGGGCAAAGACCTATTCTCGATATCTTTTTTCTTGTCCTTATTGTTCTAAGCCTGATTGGAATTGCTGAACAAAAGCAAAAATTTATCTACAGCTTATTCTTACTTGGAGCCATTGAAATAAGCCTGATTTTGATGAACTTCTGGTCAGTTAATTTTCCAATACACAGCCTAAAACTATTGTTTGCAGTCTTATTTTTCTTATTGATGACTATCGCTTGTCTAAGACTAACCTTAAAAGATAAAACCATCAGTATTACAACCTTATTTGGCTCCCTCTCTGCCTATTTGTTTATCGGCCTCACTTTCGCTTATTTATATTTGTTGATCTATCTATTCTATCCACAATCAATAACTGGCTTCGAACCTTACCTTGAAACCCGAGCAATTTATTATTCGTTTATAACCCTGACTACGGTCGGCTTTGGTGATGTAGTCGCAACGGGACCTATCATGCAATGCCTGTCCTGGATGGAGGCCTTCTGCGGCCAAGCCTATTTAGCCATTGTTATTTCCCTGCTTGTGGGACGCTATGTTGCCACAGCGAAGTCTTAAAAATATGTGGAACTTATCAAGCCGCATTCATAAACTGAATCATTTTCCCAATAATGGCCAGGTCTGCTATGTCAAAAGGGACGATGAATTAGGTTGTGGGATTAGCGGTTCAAAAATGCGTAAATATGCGAGTTTAATGCCTTATTTAATGAAGGAGAGAATTCGTCGTTTAATTATTATTGCAGGTCATCAATCTAATAATTTACTTGCCGCACTGCAAATGGCTAGGGAGTTTCAGCTCGAGGTCACTGCCTTTTTAATTCAAGCACGCAATTTAGAACTCCAGGGTAATTACAAATTAAGTCGTTTATTTTTGGATGAAGAGGATATTGTTTGGGTCAACCGAGAAGATTGGCCACAGGTTGAGGCGCTCGCTGATAATTATCTTAAAACGCTTGCCGAACCTGGTTTTGTTCTCAGTGAAGGAGCTAGTGTTCCAGCAGCAATGCCTGGTGCTCTGAGCCTTGCCAATGACATTTTGCTTAATGAGCAAGAAGCTGGAATTCAGTTTCAGCATATCTTTGTCGATGCAGGAACAGGCTTTTCTGCTGCGGCTTTAATCAAGGGGCTTAGCGAATTAAATCATCCAGCCGAGATACATGTCCTTTTATTAGCTGATGATGAAACTATTTTTAGATCTAAACTTGCGACATGGATTAAGCAAATCCCTAGCCATACTCATTGTTTTTACCCGGATACCGCGAAGTCTTTCGGCGCAGTCAATCAAACGATCAAATTGGAAATAAAGCGCCTGGCTAAGGACGAGGGTCTGCTAGCTGATCCGATTTATTCTGCAAAATTATTCTACTCTGCAAGAAACTATATTGAAGCAAAGCAATTAATGGGGAATATATTAATCATCCATTCTGGCGGAGCTTTATCCTTGGCTGGCCAGGACTTATTTCCTCATTCACCCAACTAGCCCCAGTCCCGCCATCCAGAACGCAGCGAAGGATCTCCGAGATTAGCACTGTGCCACCTTCAGGAGAACCTTCGCTGCGCTCTGGATGACGGAATATAGGGACAGGGGCGTGACCTATCAATGGTATCAACTTAAGAAAATTTATGCCGCATCTCCCCCTTCTCTCTAACTCTCTCCCCAAGGGGAGAGAAGACATATAGTCTTCGAACCTTGGATTGCTTCGCTTTGCTCGCAATGACCGTTCCCCCGAATTCCCGCGGCTTGACCGCGGGATCGTCTTATCCTCATCACAAATCCAAAATCAATCGATGCAAAAACCAGTCTTTTAGTATTACTATATCACTGAAAATAATTGGATTTTTTTATTTAAACTAACAAGGACGGAAAATAGAATGACAGTTCGAGTACTTTCTTTTGATTTTGATGGTTGTCTTTTTCACACCTCTTATACTGACTCCCCAGATAGAGATGTTATTGCCCACAATCGTGAATTTTTTGATGCAATAAAAGCGGAAAAGGCTAAATATAGCCAGGTATATACCCTCATTGGTTCAAATAGGCAATCGACGCTCATCGATTTTTATAACCGGGCTAAGGGCTCTTGCTTCACTGCAATACAAGCAATAAGTGACTATTTAGGCAGCACCTTAGATACCTTTCTGATGGCAGATATTTTTGGCGATTTGCCCGATGGCGAATCGTTTAGGCGAGCAACAAATGACGCAGCTGCTGAGCTAGATCATGCTGATTGGGTCTTTGATAAAACAAAGGTCACCATTATTTATGCCCAATTACATCGCATTGCCGCTAAGCATCCTGGCGAAGAACTCGTTTTTGACTTCTATGATGATAAGAAGGATATACTTGGTGCGGTAACCAAATTTTTTCGTACAAACCCTCATTTATTGCCTCCTAATACAACCTTACAGACACATCATTATGAGGGAGGTGAAGCTCGCCGCTATAGCGTTGTTAAGAGCCCTGAAGGGCAAACTAATATCATCGATAAAAATTACCGCCAAACGGTAAAAGATTTGGCTAGTTTAGCAGGCGTGGATCTCAATAATTATCAACCTACCGTAGAATACCCAATAGCAACCAAAACGAAGGTAAACAAGCTTAGAAATAGAGTATCGCTGCTGGCTCCAGAACCAAGTGAGGCTCCCGATGACCTGGACAGTTTAAAAAGCTTGCTTCAGGGCTTGGGCGATTTCAATAGCCGAGAGGCAGCTTCTGGTTCGTGGGCTAGTGGAAGCACTAGTTCTGCATCGAGTAGAAGCCAGGAGGAAGACGATGAAGAGAATGAAGAAAATATTGCTCAGGCCCTCAGAGAATTAGAAATGGCAGCGGAAGACACAGCATCACCTCCACCGGACCTGCTGAGTTTAATCTCCGAGCCTCAAGAGCAAAACCTTGCTGAGCCAAACGCTATTTTAACTACGGCAACTGCGACACAAGGGATACCCGAATCTGAGCAGAAAAAACAACGTAGGGTAAAGTTTTTTGATGAACAGCAAGAACAGTTAGAGCAAGAACCCGAGCCGAATCCCGAACTTGAATCAGAGCAAAAACTCAAACCGCAACCAGCACCAGAATCAGAAGCAATGCGAATTGCCAAAGAAAAATTTGCTTCTGCTTTGAAGAACATAGAATTAAAGGCCAGTGAATTACAAGGCTATGCGGATGGTCTTTATGATAAAAATCGTGAAGGCGATGAACAAGATGAGGATTACTATAGCTATAGCAAGGCTTCGGAAGCTGCCTCCGATCTCCACTATGCGTTCAATATTGCCGCTAACAAATTTTATATCGACTTCGATAAAAAAGCGTTCAACGATGCCACAACAACGGCAATCTCTACCGCTCGTGATTCTGAACTGAAGAATCATCGCGGTTATGCCAAAGAGATTTTCGGTTATGCCGGGCTAGCCGTTCTTGCCTTACTTACGGTAGCTACTGCGGGACTTGCTTATGCGGTTGCCGGCGGCATCAACTATGCAATTAATCAGCGTTTCTTTATTCCATTAACCTTTAATACTGACTCAATTAATAGGGCTAATGATCTCGATGAATCGGCTAAATCGCTTGTCGCCTGTATGGCTTAATCTTGCGGAAAGACTGTAAAACAAAATGAGTTTGCTTAGGCAAACTGCTCCCCCTGGAGGCACTGCCATTAAGTTAAGGACTCTACCTCAAAACCGTTCGGGCTGAGGAGGCCTTTAGGCCGTCTCGAAGCCTTGCACTCTGTGACGCTTCGAGACGTGTGCTAACGCACACGCCTCTCAAAGAACGGTGTCTGAAGGATAGATGAGAGATCGTGCTAGAGCCCCCTGAGGGAGAAGGTTACACCGATGAGAAGCTTAAATAGAATCACTCCCACTCTTTAGACTAATATCTAAATAGGGCTCATCGTTGTCTAGCTCACCCATTGGCTGGAAAAAGCGAAAGCTATCACTGGCGCTTATTAATTCCGGCTTGAGAGGATTTAACAGAGCTTGAACTTGATTAAGATCATCAACGAAAGACAGGTAAAACGGATGCTCGGCTAAAATTAACTGCGCTTGTTCAAGTGCTTCATCGCTTTGAATTATAAATTCTTCTAAGGAAATTCTTAATTCATCATCAAAAAATTGATAACCAACCGTCTCCGAAGCAGTTAATAAATTTAAGGCTGCATCTTCTTCAAGATCACTGAGTTGATTAGTCTCCATCAACTCAGTGAGCTGAGCTGCCATTACATCTAAAGCCTCGTTATATAAGAGTGCAGCTCTATTTTCTCGGCCAACCTCAGCAAAGCTATCAATGGCTTCTTCAATTGAAAATCGTTGCTCTGGATCGAGCTCCAACATAGCAACCAAAGTCTGCCTAATAATAGCCTGATCGTCTTCGCTTAAATCATGAATGTCAGAGAAAAGCCCTTCTAGGGTTTCTTCAATGCTGTAGAGCGATGGGGTATAGCTATAATCATCTCCACCATAATAGGTTGTAAATCCTACCCGCCAAACCAAGGCAATAACCCGAGCCATTGAATAGACATCTGACTTGGCGCTGGTGCTCATGGCGTTTGTCTCAACCTCCGGCGCGTAAAAACCTTCTGTGCCTGCTAGCGCGCCATCTGGTGTATCAATACTTAAATCATAATCAATGATCTTAACGGAAATCGGTGGTCCCAAATCGACGAGAATATTTTCTGGTTTGATATCGCGATGGATAAAACCCTGATCGCTAACCTGCTCTTTAAGCGCGACTAAAAGTGCCCAGGTCAGCTCGATGCGTTCCTGAGTTGATAAGAAATCGATGCCATCAAAATCATCTGAATTGATATCAAATAATTCACGTCCTCTAATTTCATCCATCACGGTATAACTGGTTTGGGAAAACCAGTTATTGTCTACAATTGTGGGATCTTTTATAGCAAGATGAGCAGCTCGTTTCGCAAATTCGAAACCTCTTAAAAATTGTGGAAGGGCGTTAAAATCCTCGCTGTGCTTTTGAACTTTGACAACTCGCCTGTTTCCCTCTTTTCCCTGCTTTTTAAATCGAATTGCGCCATGCTCTGCATCGAGAGCCACTGTTCCTTTAATTCGTCTGATTTTCCCAAAAGCACCTTCACCGATCTGTGCTTTGTTAGAAATGGCTTCATAACGAACGCCTTCGCGGCCTTCCTTCCTTAAACGTTGGAACACATCATTTTTAAAGGTGAATTCGGTTCCATCCTCAAAGCTATAAATTTTGCCCTTCTGCCAAGCTTTAATGCCTAGTTGTTCTTGGGAATCAAAAAATTGCAGCAACTTTCCAACGTTTTCCTCGTCAACATTCTTTAAATTAATCTCTAATTCTGGCTTTGTAGAATACTCTTCCTCAGGCTCTAAACTGCTGTCCTTAGGGCTATTGAACCTATCAAAAAGATGCTCTAGCAGCGTGCCAGTCTCATCGTTCAACACATCATCGAGCAGGTCGGAGTCAATAAGAAATTGCTTAAGGGCTTCAAATTTATCAATACTATCCGGCGCATCAGAGGGCTCCTCCAAAAGAGCTACCTCATGTCGAACGTAGTGAGACATCTCCTGAATATCGAGAGATCCCTCACTGTGTTCGGGATGACGGAGGTCTTTATAAAGTTCCTCTTCAAGCAGCAAACTGCTGTCTTCAGAACTATTGAACCGAGTAAGAATATGCTCTAGCAGCGTGCCAGTCTCATCGTTCAACACATCATCGAGCAGGTCGGAGTCAATAAGAAATTGCTTAAGGCCTTCAAATTTATCAATTCTATCCAGTGCATCAGAGGACTCATCCTCATCGAGCTCGGCAAAACTATCCGGCTCAAAATAAAGGCCAGTCTCTTCCTCTTCTTCTTCAATCAGCAAACTACCGTCTTCAGTGCTCTTGAACTCAGTAAGAATATGCTCTAGCCAAGTGCCTGCCTCATCGTTCAGGACTTCATTGGGCAGGTTAGAGTCAACAAACTGTTTAAGATCTGCCGATTCATCAGCATTATCTGGAACCTTGGAGAAATCCTCAATGATTGAGATAGCGAGTAAATGACTGTTTGCCGTTTCATAATCAGACAATTGTGGAGCAGCTTGCAGGTAATCTGCCTCTATTTTTGTCTTTCCAACAGCTGTTAAATTCGCTGGAAGATTACCTGGCTTATCATTTATCCAATCACCAAAATTGGCCAGTGAAGGATAATCATAAGCAAAATCCCCAGACTCCAGATTTAAATCGACCAGAGCCCTGGCCACATGGAACTCAAATTCAGGCTCCTCATAGGGGGGCTGCAATTCTGCCTTTATAGCTAAAGCAGCTAAAAAGGTTTCTTCGTTTTCATAATTGCTAAGCCGAAGTTCCGCCTCTAAGGCCTTCGCTTCGGCTTTTATTTTCTCAACAGCAAGCAACTCTGTTGGTTCATAGAGGTTGTATCGCTGGTTAATTTCATCCAGATAATAAGCGGTCCAGTCATCAAATTGGTTATCTCGCTCCTCGGGTTTTAGATCAACAAGAGCTCTGACTATATGGAATTCAAATTCAGGTGCCTCATAGGGCGGCTGCAATTCGTCCTTTATCGCTAAAGCGGCTAAATCGCTTTCTTGACCTTCAGAACTGCAAAGCTGGAGTTCCGCCTCTAAGGCCTCAGCCTCGGCTTTTATTTTTTCAACGGCAAGCAACTCTGTTGGTTCATAGAAATTGTATCGCTGGTTAATTTCATCCAGATAATAAGCGGTCCAGTCATCAAATTGACTATCTTGATCCTTAGGCTTTAGATCTACTAGAGCTCTGGCTATACGGAATTCAAATTCAGGCTCTTCATTAACCGGCTCTTCCAATTGCAAGGACTGCAAATGAATATCACTGCCCTCATAAGCACTAAGCAGGGGTTCTGAAACTAAAGCCTCAGGCTCTGCTATGGCGTTTTCAACTGCTTCTAAATCAGCTAAGTGTTTACTCACAGTTAAATCAAGCAAGCTAGTCGCTTCCAGCTCAACAGCATGGAGCAGAGGCTTTGCGCTTAGATCTTCACTGTCTACTATTGTTTTTGCTGTAGGGAGCAAAATTTCTGAAGAATTAAGCCCCTGATTTTCGTTTATAGAAACTAAGGTCTGACTCTCAATTTCATGATTAATCAGTGAGGGAGGCTCTGTTAAAGGATTGCCTTCAACTTTCACCTTGCTTGGTTGTATTAGATTTAAAGGCAGTAAAAAACTGTCATCAGGTTCATAGTCCGCAAGAGGAGGAAATTCTGCCAGAGGGCTGCCCTCTGCTTTTATTTTTTCAGCACTAGACAAACTGCCGGGCTTAAGCGATTTTTCTTTTATTTCTAAAGCCGTCAAGGCCTCTGGTTCAGGCATGTTAGCCTGCAAAGAGGGCAGTCTCTTTAATGGTTCTCCCTTCGCCTTTATTTTTGTAACTGCGTTCAGGTCTCCAGCCGGCGCCAAACCCTCGCGCACATCTTGCGCTATCAAGGCCTTGTCCTCCGTCACAGAGGGTGCCAAAGAAAGGGGCCCAGCAAGAGTGCGACCCTCAGCTTTCTTTTTGGCAATATCGCCTAAATCCTTGGGCGAAGAAAGCTCATCCTTAGAATTCAAATCGTTCTGATTTTCTTCAAGACCGCTAATAGGAAGTCTTGCCGCTAACTCTGTTTTCCCCAGGCTGCCTTTAAGGTTAATGTTTGAATTAGCATCCTCTTTTGCTTTTGCTAAACCATTTTTTGCCAAGTGCGCAAATCGTTTATCTCTAGTTTCCCTGGGCACATAAAACAGGTAATTATTGTAGGCTTTCCGAACTAGTTTATTGACAACACTTTCATTGTTCTCTTTGATTTTATTATTATTTTTATGCAGAAAAAGGTCTTGCTTAGTTTCTGAAAAATCAAAATTATTTGGGTTTGAGTCATTTAGCTCTAACTCTTCTAGGGCTTGAACATAATTGGGCAAATGAGAGGAGTTACTATTGTGAAGCAGATCATTCTTTGAATTTTTCTCTGGATTTTTGCCTGATAAAAGCTCTTTTGTAGAGTAATAATCCTCTTCTCTTTTTAAATTATTTTTAGCGCTTTGCGGCTCAGTTATTAGCTTCTCTTGTCGGCTACTTTGGAGGTGAGCAAGATTTACTACCCCAATACTCGCTTTAGAATTTTCTTCTACCTGATTATCGTAATTATTTTGATAATACTTTTTTGGTGCATCCATTAGTAATTGGAATTTAACCAGGCAAGCCCTGTTTTTTCCGAGCCGCCCATTTTCTTGCACCACTGTTTCAGTATCATCAGGATTTTCTGGCAGCTTTAATGCCTTTTTTTTGTAAGCACGGACGTAACTCTCTATATCTTCTGGTTTTTCTTTTGACTTACCCAGTTTCTCGCAACCAGAAGTATCGACCTTTGCTGAGGTATTGTCTGTCTTAACCTGAAGTGTCTGAAGATTTTTGCATTGAGAAAATAGACAATTTATCTTGCCATCGCGGCCTCCCTCTATTGCAATAATCGCCCTAGTAAGAAAATCATTATTGGCAAAATTGATATAAAAATCAGATTGACTTGTTGTTAATATAAGTTGCTTTATCTTTTTGCAAGCTGCCGGCTCCAAGGTATCTAGCTTTGAACCCTGTATATTGATCGATCCTATCTGCTCACCCAAACCTTCTAACTTCATTAATTTCTTACAATTAATTATAGAAAGTTCTTCTAAATTGACTAAGCACGAGAGATCGAGACTAGTCAGCATTGAGCTGTTGCCAATCTTAAGGCGTTTGATATTGCGAGCATTTTCTGGCCATAGAATTTGCGTTAATTTAGGGCATCTATCGATGATAATTTCATCAACCTTCCTAAGACCATCTGAAAAATCAATGGTTCGCGCTAATTCAGCCTGTACTCTGATCGCATGGTAAGCGTCATTACCCAGCGCAATTTTGGCCCAGGTAAAGTCGTTTCCACATAGGAAATCATAGTCTTTTATCATTTAAATATTGTAGGACTATATGATTAAGAAAATATTAAGATGGATAAAAAAATGATAGTATGATTAAAAATAAATCTATTGCTTTTTATGAGCAAATTCCTACACTTGCTCTTTCAATTAATCTTAAGGCTTCGAGACGGCGTTATGCGTCTCCTCTCAAAGAACGGTTCTCACTATTTCCCTCACCTAAGCGTTGGGAAAAGTTGCCTGAGGGATAGTGCTAGAACCACCCTTCATCCGCCGCTTCGCGCCACCTTCTCCCCTAGGGGGCGAAGGGAGATGGTGCCCGAAGGGCGGATGAGGGGTTGCTGGTTCGAAGTTCTTTCCGGTTAAATATTCAGTTAATTAGGCTCTACGACCCCTTGCTAGTCATCCGACTCTTCCGGTCCTGCCACTCCCTCAGACTCGTCGGGATCAGCTGCTATCTTTCGGTTTTCGCTTGCCCATTCCCCTAAATCAATTAACCTACAACGTTCAGAGCAAAAAGGCCTGAACGCATTTTCAGGTCGCCAGGTATTTTGTTTGCCGCAGGTTGGGCAGGTAATTTTCTCGAGATTTTTCACGACAGCCTTTGTTCTTAAAATGGCTTTGCAGTATGCAATATAAGATCTTGTCTTTTCAAGATAGGGAGGACTTGCGAAATCCCACGGTCGATGCCCATAGGTATCTACACAAGCGTCTGTAATAGATGACCCTGTCCCCTTAAGCCACGTCATCCAGAGCGCAGCGAAGGATCTCCTGAATGTGGCACGGTGCTAATCCCGGAGATCCTTCGCTGCGCTCTGGATGACGTAGTGTTGAAACAAGGAGGGACGTGACCTTATTACAGACACTTGTGTAGATACCTATGGGTCGATGCCGGGGATTCGTACCACAGGATTTGACAATCAATAATTTAAAACCCAATACTTTGCATTAGCTTGGCCTGGCACAGCAGGATTTGCATTAATATGCTGGCTGAATAATTGGCTTGCCTGGGGGCTAAAGGTGTAACGACTACCTCGACCTTTCATTTGCATTTTTAAACAGCTAGTTAGAAATCCATTATTTGACGGACAAAATGCTGAATCAAAATCATAGTATTTTGTTACAACACTATTATTGGCTTTGTCACCTTTAAAATAGTAAGTGCTGTAATTATCAACTGACCAGGGGCTGCTCTCGGAAGACCTCCCCAGACTAACCGTTTTAAAAGAGGCTGAATTGCCGCTAGTAGGACTAAAACCAGCAGCAAAAATAATGGGAATGATTTGCTGTTTTGTTTTGATTGCGCGGAATTCATCGCGGTGGCTATGTCCCACAAATATGCCAACTATAACATTTGGATAGCTTTTGAGCATATTCTGGAACTGAGTCTTGTATTCAGGAAGCCAGATATTTGGTGCAATATGCATGGTCAGAATGACTTGCTCATTTTTAGCCTGACTGTCCTTGAGTTCATTAGATAACCATTGTAATTGCTGCTGGTCCCCCTCATGTGAAGGTGTAAATCCTGGCTTTGAACTATAGAGCACGCTATTGAGAGAAAGAAGTTTCAAATGGTCACCAATGTAAGCGCTGTAATAGCCATAATCCTTATTTTCATTAGAAAGACAGGGCTGGCCTGCAAAAGGACAGAGCTCACCACTGGAAAGAAAACCGTCTTTTTCGTTTACACTTTTGTCTATTTCATAGGCCGAGTTACCCCTAGACTTGAACGGGCCATAATCGCCAGTCAGGGAATCGTTGTTCCCAAAGGTATAAAACATAGGCATTGGATTAAATTGATCATAAAAGGTTTGAAAAACGGTAGTCAGGGCTTGAGACCGTCTCTTTCCTGCATTATGCGATGGTATATCACCAAGAACGACCACAAAGGATGGATTTTCGGGTAACTCTTCTAATTCATTACCCATTTTGGATGTCAGAGTAACAAAGGATGGCTTGTCTAAATCGCGACCTTTATCGCCGCTACTAGGATTTATATTGACGGCTCTATAATTATTAATATCAACATGAGGATCGGAAATCAGCGCAAAATCAATATGATTTGGATCGCCCGGGCTTGCCGCAAAACCGCCTGTTGAAAAAACAAATAAACTAATTAAGGAAAAGATCTTTCGTTTAAAACAACTCATTATGATTCTCCTAGCTTTAAAACTTTATTTTAAATGGACAAAATGAACTAAAAATGACAAGTTCTACGTAATATTGAGGTGTATAGGGTCATCCCTCCTGCCACTGCCATTAAGTTAAGGGCATTTGTCATTCCCGCGAAGGCGGGAAACCATCTCTACATTGGCACCGTGCTTAGCTAGAAATAGTTTCCCGCCTTCGCAGGAATGACAAAACCTTCATTAACTTAACGGCAGTGCCCCTCCTACCACCAAGGATTAAACAGGAATACGTCAGAAATTAGTTCATTTGTAGAAAATTTTACAAAAACCATACAAAAATAATGATTTAGGTGAAATGGTGTGTTTTAGAAATTTTTCTCTGTGTTTGTGCATTAGCAACATGAGCTCTATGGTCTTTTTTTGACAGGCTTATTTTGTTACTATGTGGCTATTTTTTTACATTACAGGGTAGAAAATGACAATTAAAGTCGCGTTTTTGGGTAAAGAAGCTAGCGGGAAAACTCAACTTATCAATAAGATCGTCTACAAAAATAAAGCAAGATTTGAAGAGATTTCGCGCCCAAGTGTAGGACCTGATTTTTTAGTACGTAACCAAGAGCCCCCCAAGGGTAAGAGTAGTAAAAACAATGAGATGAAGCTGTTTCAATTATGGGATTTTCCTGGCGTAGAGCGATTTGAAAAGCTATCCGAACCATTCCTAAGGGATTGCCAGCTTGGTGTATTTTGTATTGATTTGACAACAGACATTGATGATGTATATATCCAGGAAAAAATAAAGCTCTTTCGACAATATAATCCAGATTCCCCGATTATTTTAGTCGGCACAAAAGCAGACGCCCAAAATGCTAACGTCACTCGTTATAATCAACTTCAAGAAAATAAGGTATTCGCTGCCTCTGTAATTACTTCCGCAAAAGCAGGGGTAAATACAGAAGAGCTTTTTTCTCTTCTTGGCGATAAATTTCCCAAACCCTCGGTATATGCAGAGGCTCGAGCTAGATTGTTAACGGAATTAAAGGATGTATCCCAAGAAAAGAAAAATTTAATTAACTTACAATTAGAGACCCTGGAACAACACATTTCTGCCCCTCGTACTGAGCCACAAACTAAAGCGAATACAATTAACGCTTTTAGCTCGAATTGCGAGGCTATCTTAGACGGCGAAAAGTCTGGTCTTCTAAGAGCTGTAGCCGCAGTTGCTGCAGCAGCCTTTGTTACTGTAGTTGCTGGCTCAATTGGTTTTGGTATTGGCTTCGCTCTTAGTTGGTGGACAGGACCTGGTGCATTTTTCGCAGCGATTACAACAGGCTATGCTGCAGCATCCGTTGTTGCCACGAGTGTATCCCTGGGGGCTCTTGCAGGTGGTTTAACCGCTTATGGTTTATTCAAGACATCCAAAGAAATGGAAGCCATTAATGAGTTCACAACACAACTTAGTGATGAAAATACGGTGAGTCATTCGGTTTAAAAGTCTTCCTGAACACGGTGAAGGATCGTAATTGGTCACGTCCCCCCACGTCATCCTTCGCTGCGCTCAGGATGACGTGTTATGTTAGAACGTGCCCTTCCCGCCTATGCCAAAGCCTCAGTAAGCGTTCTGCTTTGGCTTAAACGATATTGGTAGATATCTTCCACAGACACTAAGGGTAAATGATGTTCATGAGCATAGTTTATTAGTTGTGGAAGTTTTTTCATTGTCCCATCGCGATTCATCAATTCACATAAAACAGCATAGGGCGCTAAATTAGCCAATTTTAATAAGTCTACACTGCCTTCTGTATGTCCTCGCCGCTCTAATACACCGCCAGGCCTTGCGATTAGTGGAAAAACATGACCAGGCTGGCGTAATTGCGCTGCAGAATTAGCGCTAATTGCTGTGTGGATGGTTTTCCAGCGATCGTGGGCTGATACACCCGTTGTAATTCCTTCCTTTGCCTCGATAGTTACTGTAAAGGCTGTTTGATAAAGACTCGTATTTTTTTCCACCATTGGCTTTAGTGACAGTTGCGCTGCTTTTTCTTCAGTTAGACAAAGGCAAATAATACCGCTGCAATCCTGGAGCATTTTTACAACATCATCGATTGAGAGATGCGCTGCAGAAAAAATTAAATCCCCTTCGTTTTCCCGATCTTCATCATCAATTAAAACGATCCCTTTACCCTTCATTAAACCCTGACAGGCTTTATTAACGCGCTCTATAGAATTTTTACCGAATTGCTCTAACACTGACATCGCTATATCCTTTCTAAATTTAGGGACATAGGGCTATAAGACAACGATCACTTCAGATTTGATTGGTGATAATGAACGTTAATCTTCTTTCATCCGGACTCTAACCGTCGGCTTTGGATTTTCACCAAATCTGCTGACCCTTAAAAGGCGCTCGTGGGCTTGCTTAACGCTTACCACCGGTAGGGAATTTCACCCTGCCCTGAAGATTGTGCACAATGCACCGACCGATTGTTTCAAATATTCAGAAGATGTTCAACATAGACAGAGAGCTATTCTCAGTTTGCTCAACCGTGTTTTCTTTTTCCTTAGCAGGCTTATCCTTAGTATAGATTTTGCTGAGATTCCTTCTGTCAGTTAGCCCTCCATCCGGCCCAATGACATGAGCGGCCATATTGTAGATATGCAAAGTCACGCTGAATCCTTCCTCAATGCCTTTTCTACGCTTTAGCTGATGGACAAAAAAACCATTCAAATCATCTCTGTTTGTATGAAAGGTTGGCCGGTCAATGCAGCCAACCAATTTTGCCTTCATTCCCTCTGTTGGTTGATAGAATTTCTCGGTAATTGGGCCTTGTAGAACTGAAACCGTGCCTTTATATAAATGATCATGGATTGAAGTCTTTTGCAGTTTAGCGAAAGCAAAGACCCAGATTGAAAAAGGATTCTTCTCATCTTGATGATCATAGATTAGGAATCGTCCAATACCACAGGCTTCAGCTGTTGCCAGATTGACAGGTTGGTAAATAGAATGGTCTAGTTTTAATTGTTTGCTTGCCAGGAGTTCCGGCAATAATTCTGAAACGCTTTCGTAATTTATCACTTCCAAATCAGCAATGGCCTTTACTATTAGATCCTTATTCATTTGGTTAATAAGCTGATATTCCCCTGTCATTCTAGTTCTCATCCTTTATTGAAAAATTTATTTTAGAGCCAGAATGTTAAGCTGTACAGAATACCTAGCCTTGCTTTTCACTATCAGCCTCACTGTGAAAGGCTTCACAACTCAGCCTAAGCAGTTTTTATAGCGCTTTTTTTAAACAACAAAGGTTTACATAACCATTTGTATTAAACTATACTCTGTCCTTTTTTTGCTCAGACTAAAGGTTAATACACAACATGCCCATACCTGTCTCACTACCATTAAGTTAAGGAAGGTTTTGTCATTCCCGCGAAGGCGGGAAACTATTTCTAGCTAAGCACAGTGCCAATGTAGAGATGGTTTCCCGCCTTCGCGGGAAGACAAATACCCTTAACTTAATGGCAGTGCATACCGGTTTGTATTAACCATACTGGAGATCTACCAATGCGTGAAAAACTGGAAGCTGCAATCCATGAAATTAAGACCCCATATATTCGAAAAAAACTTCAGCGTTTAACTAATAAAAAACAGTATCAGGATGCCTTGTTATATGCCTGTGAACAATGTGTTTTCGATTGTGATTATGAAAAGGATCCACTATTTCAGTTTATTAAGTTGTTAATTGAACAGCGACAGACTCTTGCTCTTGATGTCAATCAGAGCGCAGCAAACCATTACCAACGTCCTGTCATTTATGCGCTACGAAATAACCATATAATCGTATTGAAATTGTTAGAACAAGCCGGAGCCAAGTTCACTAGCCAGGAGTTAATCGAGTTAACAGCGTTAGAACTGGATAATAATCTCTTAGAGAAGGAACAACGCCTAGCACAAATTTTTGAATCCTTACATAATGACGAATTTGCAAATGAGGAGGCTACTCTTCATTCGCGCTACTCCAGATTGACTAATCAGTCTCAGGCCGTTATGTCAGATAATGACCGACTTATTTTTATTATCAAAACGATTAATCATTTATCGAAATACTTCTCCAAGGTCGCAGTCCCCTTACAAACGCCTCTGCCAAATGAAATGTTCGAAAAGGCTCATAAAGATTACAGTGTCAATCTTGCAAGTAGGCATATCACTCGGCTGTGTTCAGCAATTAAAGGATTGTCGCCGACCTTACAGGAAAAATATAACGACTGCTTTCAGCCAATCCCTTTCACATGGATTACCCTGGAGCAATTTGCTTATTTTGCCAAACCCAGAGCTATTATTGGCGCCATTATTGGCTTTCCATGCCCCAGGTCTATTTCCAAGCAAGGCAGTCAGTTATACAGCAGTAAGTTATACCGGGAAATATTAGATAGCAGAGTAGTTATAGAGCATGCAACCAAAGATATTATCAACAGCGATCTTTTGAGCTTGAAAAACTTTTTCTCTCAAATTTTTGCAGTGGAGATTCTCAATCAACCATCGAACGTCTCTAAAGTCTCTTTGTTGGCTATGAAAACCCTGACCACTCGAATGATGGATAATGAGATACTCTTAAAGTTATTAAGCTTACTCGATTATTCACAACCTACATTTCAAACCGATTTATCAGATTCCCCAGCCACCAGAAAGACAGTTTCTAGCTTGGTTTTCTTTAGAACCCCAGAACCCGGCGAAGGCTACAAGGATATGCTTAATTTATCGACAAGAACAGGCCGATTTGCTGCTCTACGACGCCTACAACTGATTGGCGAACTAATCACTGGAAAAAACCTCTCAAGCAGCCTTTTATGCCTGGATAATAGCGTAAATTGGCGCGCTTTTATTGAAATTAGAGACGCAATAGTCCACCAGGATGAAGGGGATAATAAACATAAAATCGAGACTCTTCTCATGGATAATACCGGTTTATTAGAGCAAATCATGGATACCGATCTTCCTGAGTTGCTAAAGAGAATCTATCAGCTTCTTAGCCTCCGTGAGCAGACTCTTTCCTATGATGGCAATCCTAATAATCATTGGTCTCGTTTAAGAGACTTCGCTGTTAGCAATGAAGAGGCTAGGAAACAGTCTAAGCCTGTAAAGGAAGTGGAACGACGAGTTAGTGAGGACGAGGAAGAAAGAGTGATAAGGAATTTGCAAACTAAGAATGCTCCGCAAGAAGTAATTACACAGTTTAGAGTGATTCTTGATGGAACGGGCCCTATCCCTGAAACTAAAACAATGGGAACTTTAAAACGATATTTGCCTCAGCGAGGAGAAAATAGAGATGAGTTTGCGGCCTTATCCACGATTATCAACAAGGCTGTCAGCAAAGGCAAAATGCCCGAAAAAGAACGTCTAAAATTAAGGCAGGAAGCGCAAAAGCAAGCAGCAGAGAGAAAATTGGCAGAACAAAATCATTATGTCGGGTTTGAAAATATTCGTCATCTAGCCCACCTCTTGCATGAAGCGCCAATTAAGGAAAATTGCATGACGGCGAAAAAACGTGTTTTAGCTGCAAAGGAGGCGCTTGCTAATGCACGGGAATGTCTATTGGAGAAAGGTTATATAGTCGCTGGGCAGCCATTTAAAACCCTAGAAGAATGGGATCAGTTTCATGTTACGCAAGGAGGCCCTTGCCTGACAGAACTGTTAATTAACGATCAGGAATTGTTTTATGCGCTAGGATACTGTACTGCCCAAGCCTTACAGCATCTGGAAAAAATTCATGCAAAAATGGACCAGTCAAAATTAGATTTTCCAACTCAATATCTGGGTCCCAAATATGACTATTTACGAAAAACAAGAAATCTAACTGAGCATTGCGCGCTCTATCTTGATAACTTGTATCGCTTAGATGAACTACCTGAAGGGGATTTCAATCACTATTTCCAAAAATGGTTCGCTCCTCGGGTGATTGATATTATTTTTCATTTGGATGAAGACTTAGATCTTGTTAATCAAATCTTGTTTGATGTACCAACGCTCTCAACTACAACAACGACGACTAAAGTACCCTTGGTGATACCAGAAATGTTTAGGGTAGCTATTAGAACCACTCCTGAGGATGGAAACGGGAAAGACAAGGATAAAAGCTACGATCCAGATTGTGACTCATCGCATTTTTCTATCTAACTGTAATAGGTCACGTCCCTTCCGTCATCCTGAGCGTAGCGAAGGATCTCCTGAATGCGGCATTGTGCCAGTCTCGGAGATCCTTCGCTATGCTCCCAAAGACGTACGTCATGTCGAACGCAGAGAGACATCTCCTGATGTGTTGCACAGTGCTAATCCCGGAGATCCCTCACTATGTGCGGGATGACGGGCGTAATAGCTCACTCCGGGAGTTCCGACCACAACCCCCAGATGTCAGCTACTTTCCGCATAAACTATTTTTGAATTGTAATACTTTCAATAACAACCGGCGTCACAGGCTTATCTTGCGGATCTGTTGCTAGCTTGCTGATTTTGTCAGCAACGTCCTGCCCCGCAATAACTTGACCAAAGACATTGTAACCACCTTGCAGGTGAGGGGTTGGCGCAACTGTAATAAAGAATTGGCTACCATTGGTGTTAGGTCCAGCATTAGCCATCGCAAGCACACCAGGTTTGGCAAAACTTGCATTGGTATTTTCATTATCAAATTGATAACCAGGTCCACCAGTTCCATTACCTAGAGGATCGCCACCTTGAATCATAAAACCGGGAATCACTCGATGAAAGGTTAGACCGTTGTAGAAAGGACGCTTAACCATTTCGCCAGTTTTTGGATCTTTAAACTCTTTAGTTCCTGTTGCTAATCCCACAAAATTACCAACTGTATTGGGGGCTTCCTTAGTAAATAATTCACAGGTTATATCCCCTTCGGACGTCTTAATAATTGCAGTTTCTGCCTGTGCTGATATAAAGCCTGTAGCTAAAAAGAAGCTGAGCAACAGAGACGTTATTTTTTTCATTTAGAGCTCTCCATGGATTAAGTGAGAGCTAAGCATAAAGAAATCACAAGCTAATGTCATGTCTTAACTCTTGCCGCCATTGCGAACAGAGTTAAGCAATCCAAGGTTCAGAGCTCCAAACTCTGGATTGCTTCATCACTTCGTTCCTCGTAATGACGATAGCCTATTCTTCTTAATTATCTGAAACTAAAGATTTTCTCCATATCCTTGTATCTTTTATCGATGCTATAGTAGCGATCTCGAGCTAATTGACTGATTTGAAATGCTTACAAAGGATCCTGATAGTTGTTTTACTTCGCTTCCAGTTTACATTCTGGTTGGCTGTCTAGCTGCTGCCACAATGGGTATCGAGTTAGTTCAAACACGTATACTTTCTTTTCTTTATTATAATAATATCGTTTATTTGACTGTTACCATTGCCTTACTTGGTTTTGGTATTTCTGGTGTTTTAGTCAGCTTATTCGCTGATAAAGCTAAAAATAAGCAGTTGGTCCTGTCCTTACTAACCCTAGGCTCTGTCTTTTCCCCTCTCATCTGCCTGTTCTTTGTTAGCCGCATTCCGGAGTATTTTCAATCTTATAACTTTAACATTGGCAAACTTCTCAGCTCCTATATCTTGTTGGTGATCCCCTTTTTATTCTTTGGTGCTGCTCTTGGATGGATCTTTATGCACCATGCTAAATCGATCAATCGCTTATATGCCACAGATTTAGTTTGTAGCAGCCTAGCTGTCGTTGCCTTCGTCTTTCTATTGTATCCGCTCGGTGCTGATTGGTTTTTGTGGTTATGTAGCGCTATTGTTTTATTCGGTTTTATATTCTACAGCTATACGTTTTTTGCTAAATCCTGGCTTTGGTCAATTAGCCTTATCTATCTTGGCGCCCTGTTATTAGTCAATAACAGTCTACTTAGCAACAAACCCGAGGCTTATAAAACCTTGGGCGATATGGAGAAGAAAGGAGGCGTACAGATTGAGCAAACAGTTTGGACGCCCATTACCCGCATCGATCTGGCGACTGCTTCGTCATACCCAGGCGATCTTCTTTCCTTTCCACCAGCTGACATAAAAGTAATAACTCAGGATGCTACGGCACCAACTCCCTTACTTGGCCCTCATTTTGTCAACTCTCTGATCCGAGATATCCCTAAAGGAAAGCTCCTAAGAGCAATCGCACTGATTTATTATCTTAACAAGAATCCACACAAGGCTTTGGTTATTGGGGTTGGGGGCGGCATAGACATGCTGACGGCCAAACTAATGGGCGCTGAGCAAGTGATAGGCGTTGAGATTAATCCCGCCACTTTTTCCTTAATTACCGGCCCTTATCGCAATTATGTTCAATGGCCAAATTGGTCTGGAGTTGAACTAGTTCGCGCAGAAGGGCGAAACTATATCCATGCAAAATCCAACTATTTCGACACGATTGTTATGACCGGCATTGATACCTTTTCTGCATTAAATTCAGGTGCCTATGTCTTATCAGAAAATTATCTTTATACCGTAGAGGCAATCAAAGATTATCTCAAAGCGATAAAACCTAATGGCGTTGTAGGAATATATCGCTGGTTGTTCCCAGAGCCGCGTGAAACTTTGCGCTTAGCATCCATCTATGTTAAAGCTGCACAAGAACTGAGAATTGCCCATCCTGAACAATCAATTATGGTGGTTGCAGACAATCTTGGCTGGCTTCTTTGGGGAGCAACATTTTTCAAGAAAACAGCCTTTAGCCAAGCAGAAGTTAATCAAGTTCTTTCTTTGGTAGCGAAGGAACCATCGATGGCGATCATCTATCTTCCGAAGATTTATCCAAAGGGCTTGCAAGAAAAAATTGAGGAAGACCTAAGTTCTAAATTCAAGCAATTAAACTTTGCGCGTATGGCCTTTAACAAGGTCATCAATGCTACAGATGAAGAACGAAACCAATTTATTGGCGATTACCAATTTCGTATTGATCCAGTTTACGATAATCGTCCGTTTTTTTTCGAATACCACAAAGATAGCTTCATGCAAGATCTCACAGTAACTAAAGTTCGTGGCCCCACTATTTTGTATATCTTATTAATTAACTGCCTCATGATCTGCGCGATTAGCATCTTTCTGCCTTTGGCAATTTTCCAAAGTCGTGGCTTAAAAACACCAGGTGTAATTCCCCTGATTCTGTTTTTTTCTTGCTTAGGTTTTGGATTTATGACCTTGGAAATCGGGGCGATGCAAGTTGTAAGTGCTTATATTGGTGATCCAATGCATTCCTTATCGCTTATCTTAGCTGGCCTTTTACTTTCTACGGGTATAGGCAGCGCTATTTCTACAAAGTTTTCAGGAATGCCGCAGCGTAGGATGATTTTATTTATCATGCCAGCAATAGCACTTACGATCATATTGTGGCTGGTCTTCATTAACCTAGTACAACCTCTGACTATGGATTACTCTTTAGTCACCCGCTGTTGTATAACGCTTATTGGATTAATTCCTCTTGGTATCCTACTTGGTATGCCCTTCCCCACTGTAATTAGAGAAATTGAGCAGCATTATCCTAGTTTTATTGCCTGGGCTTGGGGAGTTAATGGCATCACATCGGTTCTTGCCTCAGTCATAGCGATAATTATTGCAATAAACTTCGGGTTTTATATGACTATAATAATCGCCGCTATCACTTACTTATTCGGCTTAGGATGCTACTGGCAATATCGTAACGCCTATTACCAGCGATTGTCAGAAAATTAGCTCAAGGCTAATTTATAAGGTATTTTCTTGGCGATTTCCGACGTCAAAACCAAGATGTTTTTGAATATCTCTAGCCATTTCCTGACTGGGTTCTGACATTTGCCCAAGTGTTGTTTCTTTAGACTGGTGAATAGCAAGATTTTCTGTTGCTCTAAAGGTAAAACAAACCGGATCACCATTTTTCTTAAAACCGACTAAATCAACTTGATGATATGTTTCTTTTTCTGTTGGAAGCCTAATATCGGTCAAATACAAGTCTTGCGCCATCATTTGCCTTAGGTGTAAGAATTTTGCGTCATTCCTATTTTCATTCTTCTCAAGATAAGCCTTCACAGTAGCATTTAAAAACAATACAGCCCCCTGCAAAGGAGAGTTATCATCATGAATTTTAATGCCTGGCATACTTCACCTCTTAAAAAATGTTGTGGTATGAAATATTATAGCCAGAGTTTTATTAACAAAACATTAACCACTTTAACTATTTTTAGAACAAAACGAGATTAATCAATACTCTTTGATGTAAAAAATTTATCTATTGTGGTAGAATTTTGCTTTTTGTTGAGACCTAAAAACGAAGGAGATAAATATGCAAGCGAAGATGAACAGAGAAGGAAAAATAGTTGGAACTCCTACCTCATCACAGAAATTGCTAATAAGCACGGTAGCATTTGACACAGCTGTTAGCCTATATCTAAATGCCTTACAAAACGGGCATATAACAGCGGTAGATCGATTGCAAAACATCAACAGAAGCCTAGCAAATGCTGCAAAGCAAGATCTAGTTACAGAGTCTACACACTCGCTGTCTATAAGCTAAACGAATCTTTGTAACGGAATAGAGATATAGATCCCGCGGTCAAGCCCATAGGTCTCTACACAAGTGTCTGTAATTGAACGCCCTGTCACTCCAACGCCACGTCATCCTGAGCGCAGCGAAGGATCTCCGGGATTAGCACAGTGCCACATTCAGGAGATCCTTCGCTGCGCTCAGGATGACGTAGTGTTGAGACCAGGAGGGACATGACCTATTACAGACACTTATGCAGAGACCTATGGGCGTCGACCGCGGGGTCTACGATAATGCAAGCGTTATAAATGCTCTCAATTGACCGCTGAGTTTTCCATGCCTTTGAAAGGACTTAAATCGTTGTTGATCACAGGCAAGCCTTAAGCGATTTTGCGCCAAGGACTCATAGATAAACCACAGACGTTTTGCGATAGCGAAAGCCTCACTGAACTGTTGTTTAGATGGGAAGGGTTTAGCACAGGCATCCACTAGCAGCAGATAGGCATCACTTTCTTCCGTCAGTACATGATGGAATTGTGCCTGCCGCAGACAACCTATCAATGAGAAAAAGGGATGAGAAATCACTATTTCGCCTAGATCAATAAAGGTGAGTTGTTGTGAGTCTTCGTTGATAAGAATGTTGTTGTCATGAAAATCACACTGGACGATGGTTTGCTTAAAAGGATAAGCAGACAATTTTTTACATAAATCAGCGACCATTGGCTGCAGAGCTTCTAACTGACTATGTTCTATTGCTGTTAGGCCATCAGCCTCTAAAACCGTTTTTTCTGAAAGCAAGAGCTCGAATAATTTAGGTAAGAGATCTAAGCGCCAATCGGGCACACCAAGAGCAAGAAAAATATCGACCTGTTCTGCAACAGCTAATTGTATTGCGCTAAATTGCTCAATAGCCTTGCTAAGCAGAGACGCATCGAACTGCTTTTTTAGAAGCCCTCGCAAGGGGCTGCCCGCATCTTTCATTAAAAAGCAATTTAACTCAGGATTGTCTGCGATAATTTCTGGAACAGAGGCATGAAATTGATCATGCAAGATCTGGGTAATTCCAGCCTCCAATGCAAGCAGCTTTGGCGTATGTTTCAAATAAACATAGCCCTCAGTTGTTGCAAAGCGAAGGACGTAAGACCAAGGTGTATCTTGCACCACCTCCGGCTGCCTGCTTTTTAGTATTAAGCCGCGCGAAGAAAGAACGCTGCAAGCCCATTGGCTAAGACCTATTGTCATTATCACCTCATTTGGCTACCAAGCTTAAGAGTCGCCGGTCCATTCAACCCCAAATTCACCTGCGTGAAGCCTGCACGGGTAAACGCATCTTTAAACTGCTCAATGAGGTAGTCAGGTGCATTTTCCCGGTCATTATTTTGACTGCGAGTACTACGATGCCCACCTCCATGCATAACTACAGTTGCTGTATTACAAGCCCTGGCTAATGCTTCTTCAGGAACACAGATAAAGGCATAGATATTTTGTATCTCAATACGGCATCTATTACTACTAGTCTTTTTTATGACGCCTCCAAAATTCAAGGTAAGATTGACTAAAGCTCGTAAATTAATTGTGTCATAAAGCATTAAGCCAAATACTTTCAAGAAAATATACTGCTCACCTAAGCCGAGATTGGTAAAAGAAGAGCGGTGTGGCGGCTTTGTACGGGACAAAATTCTGTAATCCCAGAAAAACTCGAATTCTCGCGCTCAAGCCCATAGGTATCTACACAAATGTCCCTCCTTGTCTCAACATTACCTCATCCAAAGCGTAGCGAAGGATCTCCTGAATGTGGCACCGTGCTAATCCCGGAGATCCTTCGCTACGCTCTGGATGACGTGCGTCTATTACAGTCACTTGTGTAGATACCTATGGGTCAAGCCGCGGGGATTCGGAATGAAAAAGATTATTTCACCGCGATCCCACGGATACTAGGACGAACAATCTTTGGAACACCACGCATACTTTGGCGTTCAATCTCCACGATTTTAAATCCTGCCTGAGTCATAGCCTCTTCTGTACGCCGCGTAACATGACAACCTGCCGCGATACACTTCCATAAAAATTCTAATCGGCATTGCCACTTATAGCGCTCAACATTATTTGTCGCTGCGACATGCTCAATAAAAATAAGCTTACCCTGCGGTCGAAGTACGCGATAAATTTCTGACAAGGTCTTTTCTAAATGCTTAACGGAGCAGAGCACTAAGGTACATACAACAGCATCAACGCTAGCATCCGCTAATGATAAGGATTCTGCCTTGTCATTGAATAGTTCAATATTGTCTTGGGGGTTATCTGCTAATTTCGCCTGCAGTATTTTCCGCATGTGAATACTGGGTTCAGTTAAGACAATATGCTTGACGGTATTAGGATAAAACGCAAGATTAGCGCCAGTACCACAGCCCAATTCCAGTACATCGCCTGATAAATTTTGTAGTCATTGCTGACGCCAGCTTCTTAAGCCTTTTTCCTCTGCATCTTGCATGATCTTGTCATACAGCCTGGCCATTAACCATTGGCACATGGCCTGTCCTTATATTGATGGAGTAAGACGATCTCGAAAAAGCTCAGCTGCTGCTGTGTCTTTTTTAGGAGCACTTTCTGCTGTTAGTTTATTAAAAAAATTATATGTTGAAGATCCAGCTTGATAGGTTGCTATCCCTATTCCTGTAGCTACAACGGTTCTCGTTGTTTCTATAGCTACTTCTCGAGCAGCTCTACCTAGAGATGAACTTAAAACACGGAACATAAAATCTCCCTGATTTTTTAGTGTTACGAAATGTTCGCATTTTAACCGAGTTAGCTAAAATTGTAAATTTTTTGTATATAAAAAGCAAAGAAGCCAAAAAAGGGTCACATTTAATATTTTCTTAACATAGGTACTTTATAGTAGCTCCAAATCACTCGAGGAGTTACTATAATGCAATCAAAAAATGAACAAAATCATTCTAGTAGTACTGGGGAAACTACAACAACTGCAACGGAAAGCCAAACAACACCCAACCCTTTTAAATTAAATTCATTGGTATGGAATGGTCTTAATTTTACCACCGTCGCCGCCGTTACCTCGGGCGCGGTCGTCGCTATTCAGAGCCCAGTAAAAACCGTTTTAGTTAATTTAACCAAAGACGGGAACTTTTTACCGAGTTACTCAGGTGGAACCTTTGGTCTTTTCCGAGCCGTTTATGCTGGAACCTTAGCCTCCTTAACTGGCTCTTCAGTTAGAACACTCTATGTTACAGGCACCAAAAAACATAAGCCCATGGAATTGACGCCAGAAATAGAAGAGGCAATTGAGGTACAAGAAAAAACAGGTATCCCTAAGTTCAGTAAAACAGGCTATGTTATGGCTGCTGCCTTTGGCGACATTATTGTTACCCAAATTCCAGAGTCGCTTTCCCACTATAAAAAAATGCCTGGCTTTCTACCCAAAGATTTTCAGTGGAAGACTCTAAACAATTCTCGCCAATTAATGCTAGGAGGATTTATGCCACGTTATCTATCTGGGGTCGTAAATTTTTCCGCCTTATGTGTGGTTGAAGACAAGATTGCAAAAAACTTACCCATTGATGAGAAAAACACCCGGCATTTTACAGCAGGGGCTCTTAGTGGTATGACAGCTGCCTTCTTCTCCTATCCATTTACACTCTTCAAAGACTATACACTCACACAGACCACAGTGAACGAGCAGGGTGAGTTAAGGGCTAAAAACTCCTTTACCCTGTTAAAGGAAGTGGGAGAGTTAGTTGTACAGAATCCTAAAGAAATGGGAAAGACCTTCGTCAAAAATGCAGTCAAGCAGTTACCCCTAAGAATGGGACTTACTGGCGCCATCTTCGCAACGGTAGCTGGCGTTGGGGAAATACTCGGAAGCGAGCCCTTGGATGCAGTAGTTCCTGAAAGTATTCGGCCTTCTATAGCTAAAGCGTCTTCTGGTTTTTTTAGTCACTCTCAACCTGTTGAACCCGAACCTACATCAGATGTTCCTCTCGCCCCTGCATCAAATAATGAAGCCCCCAAGCTTTAAAACTCTTCATCCCACTCGCCAAGGATGGCTTTAATCACCGTAATAAATTCCGTCATCCAGAGCGCAGCGAAGGATATCTGGGATTAGCACAGTACCACATGCAGGAGATCCTTCGTTGCGCTCTGGATGACGGAATGTAGGGACGAGGGGGTAATCACCAGCCAAATTTCAGTTCTACGCCAATATAATCTGAATTTCGCCCACCAACTGCGCGAATTGCTTCGGCAACTTCAAAGTGCACGAACTCAAGCGCGCTGGCAAAATGGTAAGACATGAGCCAATCAAAACGAAGCTGGAAATAGCTTCCCGTATATTGGCCTCCCTCACCTGCTGTGCCGGGTACTGGAGTAAGTGGTTGGGTGTAAATTGCGTCGCTAGTGGTTTCTCGCCACAGTGCCGCTGCAGCTATCATGGTACTAAAGTTTGATTTAGGTTTTAGGGTCAATGAAGGTTTAATGTGAATGAAATTTGAGTAACCGGTATAACCAGCCAAAGTCACATAATAGCCGTTAGGAAAAAGTGGGTTAAAAGTACCAAGGGTGTTAACTCGTCGCTTGTGGTTACCAGAGGCTAAATCCACCTGCATGCCTATCCGTGGCTGCCAGACTAGATTCTTGAGTGTGTATCCTGAACGCGATCCAATTGCCCAGGCTAGGATTTTTTTATTGGCAATTACTCCTTTTTGCCCCATAAACTCAAAATCCCAATCAAATGCAGCCCCTTCCCCCACAAGACGCGCATCGATAATGGCTCGTCTTTCATTTCCCGATACGGAAATATAATGAACATTATCATGTGTATAGTAAGCAATATAGGAATTGATTTTCCCCAACCCCTGAACCTTTCGCTCAACGCGAAACCCACTAAAGGTATAATTACTCGAACTGTAATCATCAAAGGCACGATAATTCAGCGTCAGCACAGGCTGGCTATAGAATGAAATAACACGCCAGTCTCCCTTTTCATAGTCGCCCCAAACTGCATCGTAGGATTGACGTACGTTGGGACCGTCTCTCACAGAAACGAAACGTTGTAAGTCAAAGGCAAATTGCTGACGTCCCATACGAAGCTTGAAAACACCACCATTAATAGGTTCAACAGCCGCTATGAAGGCTTGCTCCAAATCTAATCGGTTTTGATCTACTGGGAGAATGATCGTTTTCCAGGGAGCAAAATCACTTTGCAACTGCACAAAAGTCTGGATTAAATCAGCAATGCGCAAATCGGCATGCACTTCTGTGCGACTCAGCAAATAAGACTGCGGCACACTCTTCCCAACACCAAAATTGACGGCATCATTGCTTTCAAAACGCTCACGGACATTAGCACCGAATGAAAGGTAGGTTTTGGGGTCTGATTTTGATAAAGGAATATATTTTAAATTATCAAAAGGCTGACGAGGAACTCGAGGATCAGCTAATACTGACCAATCCTCTTGCCAGCGATTAAACATAATGTCTGGGCGTTTAGGTATTGCTGATTCCGTGCCTGCTATAGCTAAGGAATAACCGAATAGCAGGCAACAAATAACGGCAAGAATATTCACTATTATTTTGCAAACTGATGGACTTCGGCAATATAGCCTCCAGGAAATCTAATCATCGCCGAGATTCGTTTTCCTGAAGAATAAGGCTGAACAAGAATCTCCGCGCCAGCGGTTTTAGCCTTAGCCAAAGTGTCTTGTAAATTGCCAACCTCATAGCCTGTTAACTCACGTCCATAAGGCCAGATTAAATGGCCATTAGTTACAAGAACCAGCATTTTTCCATAGCCTGATTCTATGGCAATACGCCTGTAAGTAGTTTCAGTTTGACCTACTTCGGCACCAGGAGCCTGTTTTTCATCCTCAACCACTTTTCCTTTTGAAAAATTGAGAAAACTATTTAGAAAAGGCTCGACGCGATCAGGGGAAACATAGACACGATTTTCTGGAATAGTCGTCAAGGGCTCATAGGAAGGCGCTGTAGTATGCCAATAAATTTGCATATTTACCCCACCTGGCCATTGAATAATAGCATCGCGGCCGATGGGATCAGGAAAAGGAGCCACAATGACATCAGCACCTGCGCTACGAGCAGCAGCAATTGCCTGATCAAAATCGCTCACCAGATAACCTGTACGCTCGAGGCCAAAAGGATAGGGGATTGGGGTTTTAAAACCAAACACGGAAATTGTTCCGGCTGGCGTTAATGCCAACTGAGACATGGTTTGACTTGGGGTGGGCGTTACCTGAAAAACACCTTGTTTTGAGGCCTTACCGCCAAAGGTAGCGATAAAACTACTAACAAAGGAGTCAAAGTCTTCAGGGGCAACATAGACATGGGTTGTGTCATATTGTGGGCCTACAGCAAAACTATTATTTTGTGCAGTAGCGGTGGTAGCGGCAGCACCGGTTGACCATTCAATAGTTAGATTACTTTGTGCGGCAGCTGTAGCCGTTGACCAATGCAGAACTAAATAGAGGAGGCAAGTACTAATTCCAATGTTTTTCATTTTGCTATTCCTTGCATAATTAAATCAAACGCCTAAGTATAGTTATATTATCTTGATTAAAACAAATGGCGTTAAGGGTGAACCAGATTTAAAAACCCTCATCCGCCCTTCCCAACGGCTAGGTCGCTCAAGATAGCGGTGCAAAATCATAATACTCAGCAAGATGAGTTATCAGCGTTCTGATTTTAACTGGTAAATGCCTTGTATATTGATAGACGGCATAAACAGAAAAATCGTCTTCTTCAAACTCTTCCAGAACAATTTCCAACAATCCCGCGTCAATCGACTTGCCAACGATAAAGGTAGGCAACAGCGTGATACCACAGCCGCTTAGTGCAGCCTGATGCAAGAGATCACCATTATCAGAAAAAAAATTCCCAGAAACTGGCTGCCAGACTTTCCGCTTATCAATCATAAAAGGCCAAGACTTACCCTCAGCTAAGTTCAAATAGCTCAAACAAATATGTTCCTTTAATGCTTCCGGTGAATTAGGTTTGCCATGTTTTGCAAAATATTGCGGACTAGCACAGACCACTCTGCGGCAGGAGAGTAGTTTCTTAGCTATCAGAGTGGAATCGTTTAAAGAACCTGAGCGGATGGCTAAATCATAGCCCTCTTCCATCAAATCCACATAGCGATCAGACAAATAGGTTTTAATTGTCACCTCTGGGTGTTTAGCTAGATAAGACGCTATTGCCGCGCCTAAAAAATGCATACCAAAACTAAGGGGGGCGGCTAATTTGATGGTGCCAATTGGTTTATCTGTTTTATAACGGAGACTATTTTCAACCTCATCTAAATCATCTAAAAACTTTTGCACATAATCAAAATAGCTACGGCCTGTTTCTGTTAATGCAACCTTTCGCGTTGTACGGATAAGCAGTTGAGCACCTAAGAACTGCTCTAGATCTTTTATTCGTTTACTCACCACTGAATTGGCAAGATTCAGTTTTTTTGCTGCTGCTGCAAAGCTGCCTGTTTTGCCAACGGTTACAAAGGCCTCTATATTCGCTAACTTATCCATTGTTCTACTTTTTAGAATTAAGTTGTTCAATAAACGAATATTATCATTACCATGGAAATAATCTATAGTGTAATTAGGTTATAAAAAACCTAAAGCAGCAAGGAGAAAACCATGTTAACCAGAAGAGACAGAAATGAACGCGGACCAACCATGGCTGGCTGGTTAAACAGCAAGCATAGTTTTTCATTTGGCCATTATTATGATCCTAGACAGATGGGTTATGGCGTCTTGCGGGTTATCAATGAGGATAAGGTCATTCCAGGAGCAGGATTTGGTACGCACCCCCATAGTAATATGGAAATTATATCTTATGTATTAAAAGGCCAATTGGCGCATAAGGATAGTATGGGTAGCGGATCAATTATTAAACCAGGCGATGTTCAGCTAATGAGCGCAGGCTCAGGGGTTACTCACAGTGAATATAATGCGTCCAATGAAGAAGAGGTTCACTTCCTGCAGATTTGGATAATCCCTAAGGTCTATGACCAAAAACCTCGCTATCAACAACGAACATTCACGCCGGAAGACTTGCACAACCAATTTCGTGTGGTTGTTTCCCCTGATGGCGAAGAAGGCTCGCTAGAGATTAAACAGGATGCGCGCCTCTTTGTTGGTAAATTTGATGCAGGAAATAAAACGCGCATAGTGCTTAATCCTCAACTCAAATACTGGCTGCAAGTTGCCCAAGGCACAGCGACCGTCAATGGCGTGAAGCTAGTTGCAGGGGATGGATTAGCAATCGCCGAGGAGCAAAGGTTAGAAAGTATTTCTGAGAGCGACTCTGAACTTTTATTTTTTGACTTGCCCTAATGGCGATAAGCTAACTACATTTAAGTGGTAGGAATTTTTTAATAAACTCATGAACAAGGAATCATCATGGATAAGAAAATAGAGCTATTAACACCAAGTAACTCAGTATTGTTGCTTATTGATTATCAGCCACAAATGGCCTTTGGAGTCGTTAACATCGATAGGCAAACGTTAAAAAACAATGCGGTAGCTCTGGCAAAAGCAGCAAAAATATTTAAGGTTCCTACCATTTTAACCTCCGTAGAAACTAAAAGTTTTAGCGGTCTTTACTGGCCGGAATTACTGGATGTTTATCCCGATCATAATGTGATTGAGCGAACCAGCATGAATTCCTGGGACTCTGAAACAGTGAGGAAACATGTAGCAGAGACCAAGAAAAAAAAGCTAATCCTTGGCGGCTTATGGACAGAAGTGTGCATTAATATGTGCGCCTTTTCAGCCATGCAAGATAGCTATGAATTATATGTCGTAGAAGACGCCTGTGGCGGAACAAGCAAAGACGCACATAAATGGTCTATGGCTCGTATGGTTCAGGCTGGTGTTATACCGATGACCTGGCAACAGCTATTACTTGAGTGGCAACGTGATTGGGCTCACAAAGAGACTTATAACGCCACAATGGATCTTGTTAGAGAGCATAGTGGTGCCTATGGCATGGGCGTTGACTATGCTTATACCTTGGTGCATGGACAGCCATCAAGGGCAAAATGGCATGGGAAACTCATCAAATAATGCTATTCAAGGACAACTTAAATGGACGCAA
The DNA here is from genome assembly GCF_000756815.1 of Legionella massiliensis. Taxonomy (GTDB): domain Bacteria; phylum Pseudomonadota; class Gammaproteobacteria; order Legionellales; family Legionellaceae; genus Tatlockia; species Tatlockia massiliensis. The sequence goes on along the minus strand of NZ_CCVW01000001.1, from coordinate 855,051 downwards.
TCTACTTTAACGGGCTCTTTAAGGGGCCAGGAATTAACGGCAAAACAGTAACTGCTGCCGCAATTAACAATCAACGATTTGTTGCTTTTGGCCTGGATAAGGAAATTTTTCAATTAAAAACAGAAGCAACTCGATTAATTGACCTGCATAAAAAGGTGGTAATCCCTGGTCTGAATGATTCCCACATTCATCTTATCCGTGGTGGATTAAGCTTCAATATGGAGTTACGTTGGGATGGCATTCACAGCTTGAGTGACGCCCTACTGATGCTCAAGGAACAGGCCGCACGCACCCCCGCACCACAATGGGTTCGTGTGGTGGGTGGTTGGACAGAATTTCAATTCAAAGAACGGCGAATGCCAACCTTAGCTGAGATCAATGCAGTCTCACCGGATACACCGGTATTCCTGCTTCATCTTTATGATAGGGCTTTATTAAATCAAGCCGCTCTAAGAGCGATTGGCTATGATAAAAATACCAAAGAATTGCCGGGTACCTTCATTGAGCGCGATAAGGCAGGAAATCCAACCGGCATGCTCATTGCCCATCCCAATGCCATTATTCTTTATTCTGCTCTAGCCCAAGGTCCCAAGCTGGATAAAAGCGATCAGATTAATTCTACTCTGCATTTTATGCGAGAGCTGAATCGCCTGGGCATAACCTCGGTGGTTGACGCTGGTGGTGGTTTTCAAAATTATCCTGAGGACTATGAAATCATCAACAACTTAGATAAGGAAAATAAATTGTCAGTCCGTATTGCTTATAATTTATTTACCCAAAATCCAGGAAAAGAATTAAAGGATTTTGAGCACTGGACCCAAACAACCCATTATCAACAAGGCAATGACTATTATCGCCTCAATGGTGCCGGGGAAATGCTAGTGTTTTCCGCAGCTGATTTTGAAGACTTCCAGCAACCAAGGCCTGATTTAGCTGCCTCGATGGAAACAGAGTTAAAGCCTGTTGTGCAGCTGTTAGCAGAGAGTAAATGGCCGTTTCGATTACATGCAACCTATAACGAGTCCATCGAGCGAGCGCTCAATGTGTTTGAGCAGGTTCACAATGAAGTGCCCATCGATAAACTCCAGTGGTTCTTTGATCATGCGGAAACAATTTCTGACCAGTCGATTGAGCGAGTAAAACAGCTTGGTGGCGGCATCGCTATACAGAATCGCATGGCCTTTCAGGGCGAGTATTTTATTGCGCGTTATGGCGATAAAAAAACGCAATATACGCCACCTATTAGAAAAATTCTGGAGGCCGGCATTCCCGTAGGTCTAGGCACCGATGCAACACGAGTTTCCAGCTATAATCCCTGGCTTTGTCTATATTGGTTGACTACAGGCAAGTCTGTTGGTGGGGCTACTTTATATCAGGATGACAATATCCTTTCTCGTGAAAAAGCGCTTGAATTATATACAAAAGGCAGCGCATGGTTTTCTAAGGAAGAAGCAAATAAAGGCTCTTTCCTACCAAATCAGCTTGCTGACTTTGCTGTTTTATCGAAGGACTTTTTCCAAGTTCCCGACGAGGAAATTAAATCGATTTATTCCCTAATGACCGTTGTTGGAGGTAAACCTGTACATGCCAGTGATGAGTTTTCCTCCTATAACCCGCAATTACCCCCTGTAAGCCCATCTTGGTCACCTATCAAATATTATGGTACTTATGGTGGTGATAAGGTGATCACTTCGATGCCTATGACCTCGCATCATCAACATCATGAGTCTTGTCAGTCTCATTCACATCATTGGATGGATTCATTTTCCTTTGGAGGGTGCTTTTGTTGGGCGTTTTAGTTCTAGACACATTCCGTTCGGGCTGAGCTGCTCAGGCCGAACGGATTCATAAAAGCTGGTCATTCCATTTTCGCAAGACCCATTCCAAAAAATCCTGCATTCCTCAATTTTCATTAATCCTCATCAGTTAAATTAAAATCATAGGCAATTACCGTTCTGCAGTAGGAGTCAGTCATGACTAAGAACGAATTAGAGCAAGATCTTGAGCTAAAGGAAAGAATGAGGAAGCTATCAGGGTTTCCCAGGAAATCAACTGACCAAGCGCTGCAAGATCTTAATGCAGCTAAAAATAAAGCAAGCAATGCGAAGACAATCACAGAGCTTAAGAGATCGCTTGACCATTTAAAAATGGCAATGCGACTTGCTCTCGAAGCAATGGGGAAAAGCAAGGGAAAAGAAAAACAACGCATCTACGGAGAAATCTGGCAAGCCCAGAAATTGCTTGGCGACAAAGAGAAAGTCTTAGCAAGGGCGACAAGAGCACCGGAACTTAAACCACTAGCGCCAAACCTTGCGGAAATGGGTGATGGGTGGCTAAAAATTCGTTGATAACATCAACATATACGACGTATTCTCTGCGAGAGGACTCCTTTTGTCCGTGCCAGAAGCAATAAGAAGAGCCTCTATTAAGACCATTCAAGGCAAAATCTAAAATAGTGGTTAGGCAATCTGCTACTTCTTGTTTGCTAGGGCTCTTAATCCGCTTAAAAGCAGTAATATGCTCACAAATTCTATAGCCTGTTTCACTGACTTTTTTATCGGATAAATTTCTTCCTCCACCCAAGGCCAGATCCCATTGATGCTCATTAATCCTTTCTGCAATATCATTTATTATTATTTGTGCCTTCTTTAAATAATCAGTATCTGATTTCAGAATCTGAAGCTTTAACTTGGCTATGTGCGCATTTTGTTGTTTCTGTTGCTCAAAAAGCTTATTGAATTTACGAGTACTATTATCTAGCGACTTAGCTTGCAAGGTTAGTTGCGCATCTTTATCTTTGAGTTGGTTTTCCTTTATTTGAATTTCGTGTAGCAAATTTTCATTAATAGCCTCTAGTTTTTTTGCTTGATTAACTTGTTCAGCAAGTTGATTTTGAAGTTTATCAATAGATTCGTATTGTTGTATTGCTTGAGCTAATTCTTGCGCTTGCTTTGTAATTGTTTTTTCCTGTTGTCCAATAGTTATTTCTGATTTTTTCAGATTTTGATTCAATCTATCTATTTCGTTGTCTTGAAGTACGATTTTACTGGGTAAACATTCGGAATTTTCTGCTAACTGATTAATTTTTTTAATGTTCACATATTTTTTCTTCAAAAGATCATACTTAATAACTAGATGACTAATTTGATCTTCAAAAGTGGTTAAGGTAGCAGGTAGTTGTTCTATCTCATTCAAGAGAATTTGAGATATGCTTAATTCACTAACAAGAATGTTTCCAGGTATTCCAATACAATAATGAGCTTTAATGTAAAACTTAAGTTTTTTAAATTTTAAAAGCTCTATTTCGGTTTCAGAAGTGGATGTGTTTATTAACTCATCTAGACTATTAATAGCAAATACAATACGTTGAACATAAATCTCGGTTTTTTCTATAGGTAATAATTCGTAAAGATATAAGCGTGCCTGATTAAATTCTTCTATTTTTTGGGGACTTGTAGAAACGTTGTCTTCCTCTAGTTTCAATTCCATTTTTTCAGCTAATATTGCGAGATATAATTCGAAATCTCCTCTATTTTCAAGTCTAAAATTTACAGCATCGGCATACTCTTCTTTTGCTAAAAATGAGTCAATTTTATTGGTTAATGAGGTGATTTTTTCTTGCTGCTCTCTTAAGATAGCTTCTTTAGTTGCTGTTTCATTTTCTTGATCCCTTAATTCCTTATAGATTTCTTGCTTAATAAAATTAATGTTGCGACGAAGTGCTTCTATTTCATATAGGTATTCTGCGTAACCTGGCGCTATAGGCGTCCAGTTTATCCTATCAACGAGGTTGCGCATATTTTTCTCTATCTCTAGTATTTCACCACGCAGTAACTTGGAACTCTGGGGCACTTGGAATTTCTCCTTAAATCTATTTTAGTTAGGATCAAGCCTGTTCAAGAAGAGTGCCATTCTCTTTAGTTTCTAGAGCTAACACTGGTGATATTCTTTTTTTGAAAAAACATCTTAATTTACAAGTCAGCAGTTATATTACGGTATATATTTTATACAACTTCATTTGATTGTGAGTACCGTAGAGAATACGGTAGTGGTTTAATTTATTTCATTCAGGTTGTTAATTGCTCTTATCCATAACTGACGTTAAGTTAAGGGCATTTGTCATTCCCGCGAAGGCGGGAAACCATCTCTACATTGGCACAGTGCTTAGCCAGAAATAGTTTCCCGCCTTCGCGGGAATGACAAAACCTTCCTTAACTTAACAGCAGTGAGGGTTGGGGAGAGGGCACACACAGTGTCACAAGAATCTATCTTTCAGTCCTTAGCCAGGCGATATCACTAAAATTGCACGGCCATCCCAGCACCGAGATAATTCTCAAAATTTCCTATTAAACCGCTCAATCGTTTGCCAACTTCAACATCAACCGTCATATTCTTCGCTAGAAGATAGACCAAACCAAACTGAGTAGCATAGCCACTACCTTGACCTACTCCCGTTTTGCTCTGCCCATAGACTTCACCAAATAGTTGGAGCTTATCACTCAGGGACCAAGTCAAAAAAGCATCTGGATTTAAAGAGGCAAACCGGTGGCCACCGCTTAGCTCTGATTCTGTTTGAGAGCTATAACCAAGCTGGCAGGTAAAACTTAAACTATCGCTAAAATTGTAATTATAAATTGCATTCACTATTCCCCCTAAGCCTTGGCTCCCATAATTTACAGAGCCAGACGGAGGAGTGACTAAAGTATCAAAGGTTAGTAGCCATTTTTCAGTGTAATGAAGTATGTGCTTATACCCTATCCCAGTTGGGCCTAAGCCAGACGATGGAGCCTCCGATTGATGAAAATAATTTGGCAAAAATGCAAAAAGTTCATTTTCCTTTGGTAAGCCAACTCGGAATACCATCGAGGGAAATTGCTGCGAATGGCCACTTCCAATTTGCTTCTGCAGCTGAAAACCGCCTTCAAAAATCGCATGCCCTACCCCAACCGTACAAGGACTATCAGCAATTGTTGGTCGATCGACTACAGCAAGCATCGCTTGTGGACCCCCACAAAGACTTACTGACTCTGCAGCGGAGTTGGAGAAGACAATGATCATCAAAAACAAAAAACATCCTTGCGTCTTAACTTTGTAATAACTCATAAACTTATTCCTGTGCCTCTCCATGCGTCAGCGATTTACGAATACCGTACAGTACTATGTAATTAAAAGCTCCATCAACTGAGATTTTGTTGAAACCCCTAATTTCTCTTTGAGATTAGAGATATAAAACTCTACCGTGCGTGGCGATAAATTGAGGTATTTCGCTATTTCTTTCGCTGTTTTTCCCTTAACGTAATATTGTACGCAGTCTGTTTCGCGCGGAGATAGTGGGACGCCATTTATCGTATTGGGAAGCGCTCTATTCTTGACCGCCTTTGTACCATAATTTAAAAACTCATTTTTCGTAAGCGCTGTTAAGGTCTCAGCTAAGGAATGCTCATCAACAACGACCGTTACCCCAATAACCCCAGCGACCTTATAGTGCAGATCGTACCAGGGTTTAAGAACAACCAAACAACGGAAAAAACTCTCATCTTGCAAACAGACTTCATTATTAAATATCTGCATTGTTTCCGTTTGCATTGTTCGCTTTTGATCGACCATGAGCTGGTGAAAAGAATCTTCTGAAAGAGTATGATCTGCTTCTCCTCGCCCAAGCGCTTGCTTAATAGACTCATACTTACAAGCATCTACCGCCATCTGATTAAGATTTTCAATCGCATGGTATTTATTAACAAAATAAACGCTGGAAGGTAGCTTTAAGAAATCAGCAACGCTATAGGGAGAGATAATTCTCTGCTCATCCTTGTCTTGATTAACAGAGTCGGGGTGAATTAACTGAATACCTGAGCCGACTGGCTTCATGATCAATTCAGAGCTAGTATCTTGCAGATTATTAAATGACATAGTAAAGACCTAATTATTCAAAAGAATTAATATCACTCCCAAAGAACTTCCTTCATTGTGCGCCCCCTCGGGGCGCTGGTTTGAAATTCTTTCCTGTTATTTGCTTCCCAGAAGCTAGATTAGATAGCTTAACCTCTGAGATTTCATAACTTCAACTCATTGAAGCACTTAATACCGTATTTTATACGGTACTTCTAATTTTGTTAAATATTTATTCTTCATGACCAATGTTGAACTAGTTGCGGAAAACTAAAGCAATAAAATTCCAATCAGTTTTGGAGATAAAAATGAAGCGTGATTACCCTGACAAAAGAAATTCCCCCCCTGGAAAACGACATACCTCCGATATAGCCCCCTCGCCCTACCAAGCCATAAAAGACTGCGAAAAAGAATTACGCCGCTTATCTATAACCGCTAAAACTAGCAAGACCTTGCAAGCACAAGATGTGCAGGCATTACAGCAAATCTTGAATGCCTTCTCTGCTTTTTGGGAGGATAACAATAAAGTGAGGGGCTGGTTACACAACCCCAAAAGTAACCCTTATTTCTTATTTAATAATCTTGGGATACTTAGCCGAGCCCAGCTAGTCTTAGGCATGCAACTCAACTGGCCGTATCTATCTACTCAACCGCTTGCTTAAGTCAGATGATGTCGACGCTCGATCCATAGGTAGCAGCTTGTATAGCTTAGGCGTATTGGTAGAGAGAGGACATATACAAGGGAACATCGATGCAGAAATCCTACAGCAATTGCTTACGCGCTTGCCTAAATTGGAGGGTGTTGATGCCCAAGCCATTAGCAATAGCCTGGATGGTACAGCACACTTGATAGACAAAGGGCAATTGCATGGCAAGATTAACGCCCTAACCCTAGAGAATCTACTTAGCTTGATGACGGGTGCCGAGGATCTTAGCGTTTTCAGCATTGGTTTCGCCCTGCATTGCTTATCTCGCTTAGCAGAGAAATAACAGTTGCAAGGAAGGATTGATACACAAGTATTATGCGATTTATTAGGTTTAATACCTGGTCTCAATCATGTAATACCTCTAAATATTAGCAACAGCACTCACGTCTTAAGACGCATGGCAGAGAATGGGCAATTGCGGGAACTATCGATGCTCTAACTCTTCGCATAGACCGACATCCAGAGCAGGAAGATGAAATTGTCAAATTACAGGAAAAGCTGATTATGGAAGGCCACGCTCAAAGAGTACCCCTCCGTTCATATTTTAAAGACTAGCCGCAGTGAGCCAACGCAGCTAATCAACCTATTGAAAATTCATATAAACACTCTGGAGCTAAGCAATAATCAGCGGACAATTTTGCTTCCCATCAGAGTCCGCGAATCTTGGTTGGGTATAAAACTATCGCTCAGCCAAGGTAAAATTCAAAGCGCAGTGTATTTCAACAGCTTAGGGGATTCAGAAGAATCCCAAAATTTCCGGCACAGACTAATCCAAGCATTACAACAGGCCAATTTGGTGCCCGCAGGATTTAAGTTCCAACAAAATAATAAAGAATTAAAAAACCCCGACCCGCAGGCCAGCGGCCCCTTACTTGTCGAAAATATGGGATGTGACTTATCTGCACACTATTGGAAGGAAACGTCTAAACACAACCAACTTAGGTTTGTCAAAAAAATACGCAACTATCATCATAGAATTATGGAAAACAACCAGTTACCACAGTCAGTTGACAGGTTGGTATCAAGAGGCACTCATCTGAATGCCTTCTTTCACAATCCCAGCAACGGTCTCAATAACAATGCACTCCCAATACAGCCTTGTGCCCACTACTGTTAAGTTAAGAGCTTTTGTCATTCCCGCGAAGGCGGGAATCTATTTCTAGCTAAGCACTGTGCCAATATAGAGATGGTTTCCCGCCTTCGCGGGAATGACAAGATCTTCCTTAACTTGCCTTGTGCCTCGCCCTATATCGTTTAAGACTTAGTAGTACCGTACATTTTGCCTGCAGTGAAATCAATGGCGACACAGGGTTCATTGCCTACTACCCAAGCATTATGACCTGGTGGAATGAGAGCGACCTCACCAGGTCCAACTTCTTTCTGTGTTCCATCATCCATTACAATCACCATACGACCTGAGATCATGTACATGAAATGTGGCGCTTCGCAACTTTGGGTACCTACTGTTGGTTTCACACATTCAGACCATTTCCATCCAGGCTGGAAGATAGCACGCATAATGGTTGTTTCACCAAAATTAAGTACTTCAATTCGAGTTTTTGGCAATTCACGGAGTTCTTCAGGCGCATCAAAACTTTTCATTTCCATTTTGGCCATGATTTTTCTCCTAAAGGGTATATTCCTAAAGGGTATATTTAGTATAGCACTGCCTATGGAGTGAGTTTTTTGCAGGTGAAGGCGTTTGTATAACAAGTGGCTGGCACGGCACTAAAAGAGAAGCATCGAGATTTTGCGTCTAAAAGCGCATTATCTGCTAATCGATAAAAACTGCCGACCCAAAGATATCCGAGAGAATCCAAGGCCTTACACTGCCACCAAGGTCGTATTGATTGACCATTAACTAAGGCATCGCAATATTCTTGCGAAACCTTACAGGTCCCCGGGCTTTTACTCTCTTTTTTACATAAGCTCATGGCATTATGCATTGAGGATCCTTCACTGCTGCCATAGCCATTGAAGCTTGTGTCCCTATCATAGGAATCACATTGCCAAACCACTATCTGGGTAATACTTACTGCCGCTTGCAGTGAAGGAATCCATAGACTAAGCAGAAAAACCAATATTCCTTTAGATACATGCATGATGCTCTCCCTAAACGTCTTGAGCGCCAGAATCATTAGATAAAAAGCCCCAATAACTAAAGTGTAATCTAAATAATTAATTATGCTTTGAAATAGCACTGCTCTAGCGGTTGTTCAATACAAACTGTCCCATAGTTTTTATTTATTCAGCTATGATTAAATAGAATAAATTTTATATGAGAGCCCAGGATATGCCCGCAAAACGCCAGCAAGATCCAAACCCTACATTAGGAGCATTGAGCCTATCAGCCTTGGGTATCGTTTTCGGAGACATTGGAACAAGCCCTCTTTATACTTACAAAACAGTGATCTTGCTCGCAGGCGGAGGAACACCAGACGTCAGTGCCATTTTAGGTTCAGTCTCGTTGATTATCTGGACCCTGATAATAGTTGCTTCGATTAAGTACATTAACTTTGCTTTAAGGATCGATAACGATGGCGAAGGAGGCGTTATTGCCCTAATGTCCCTTCTATGTTTAAAGCTAAAAAAAAGACCCTTTATTATTGCCTTTGGCCTTATGGGGGCTGCTCTTATCTATGGGGATGGAGCGATTACGCCAGCTATTTCCGTGCTTTCAGCCATAGAAGGAATGGAAATTTTTTCTCCATCGCTTAAGTATTATGTTTTGCCTACAGCAATTACTATTCTTATCTTCCTTTTTGCAATACAACCCAAGGGTACCGCGAATATTGGCTCTGCCTTTGGCCCTATCATGGCTCTGTGGTTTTTAACTATTGGTGGTTTAGGCGCATGGGGAGTTATACAGCATCCTGCTATTTTAAAGACGATCAATCCAATCTATGGTTTAAGCTTTTTATTGTCTAATGGTGTAACAGGATTTCTTATTCTTTGCGGAATTTTTCTTTGTGTAACCGGAGCAGAGGCTTTGTACGCCGATCTTGGGCATTTTGGTGCCTCCCCCATTCGCTATGCTTGGTTTGGCTTAGTGTTCCCAAGCCTTATTCTTAATTACTTAGGTCAGGCAGCTTTGGTTTTGGAAGGCGCATCAACGCAACACAATATTTTTTATATGCTATGCCCAAGTAGTTGTTTATTGCCCTTAATAATCCTTTCTACTGTAGCAACAATTATTGCCAGCCAGTCGATCATTACCGGAGCATTTTCGATGACGAGGCAAGCGATGCAGTTAGGCTGGCTGCCTAGATTAAGAATCACTCAAACCTCATCAGAAGGCTATGGGCAGATTTATATTGGCATTGTTAACTGGCTTTTAATGCTAGCAACACTTGGGCTCACTATTGGATTTGGTAGCTCTGCAAAATTAGCTGCCGCTTATGGTATTGCCGTTTCAACCACTATGCTCTTAACAACCTTTCTATTGTTTATTGCGCTACGTGAAGTCTGGAAGTGGAATATCATCCAAGCAGGGCTTGTTGCCGGATTATTCTTGATTGTGGACACATCCTTTTTTACAGCTAACCTCACCAAATTTACCAATGGCGGTTATTTACCCATCACCTTTGCAGTCCTAATCTATTCCATTATGTCTATTTGGCACAAAGGCTACCAAACCATTGAAATCAAGCAAAAGGAGAAAAGTATTCCTGTTGATACCTTTCTGGAAACCATTCAAAAAGAAAAGGTCGCAAGGGTGGCTAAAACAGCCGTTTTTCTTACATCCCGAGATCAGGATATTCCCCCCGTTATGGTTTGGCATGTAAAGAAAAATCATGTGTTGCAGGATAAGGTTATTATTTTAAAAATTAATTATTTATCGGTTCCTAGGTGTAAACGTAATGAGAAGATACAGATTGTAGAAGTAGCAACGGGTATTTGGCGTGCCGTGGCCAACTATGGTTTTATGGAACATCCTAATATTCCTAACGTGTTAAAAAACTTGCAGGCACAGGGCTATGACATCAATATCAAAGACATTACTTACTATCTTGGTCACGATACAGTAATGATCCGACGCAATAGTAACGCTCTATTAAAGTACTTTAAGGCTATCTTTGCTTTTATGCATCGGAACTCCCTGCCCATGAGTGATTATTTTCATCTTCCGCCAGAATCGGTATTTGAAATAGGCCGGCAGATTGAAATTTAATCTTTGCACACCTCAAAACCATCCGCTTGAGGTAATGGATTACGACGGGGTAGGGTGACGGCCTGAACGGATACCCTACTCTTTTGATCTTTAAAAATATTTTGACAGATCGCTGTTTGGCATCTCATCAATTGCCTTGGCGAACCCACTTAATAATTCAGCTGTTTCAGTTGATTTGCCAAAAACTGGCTCTCTCAACCATCCCCAAGAGCCACGTGGACGTTCTAAGATATTTAATATCTCTTTGACACTATCTGATTGTTTTTCATTGGAGGACTTAGAGAGTTCACTCAGATATTCCCCTATCATATCAATGGGGAGTCTTTTGCATTCCTCTAGCACAAAATTAATTGCCTTAGATTTGAGTTTACTATCTTCATCTTTTTCATTTGCCAGGCTGTTTGCCTTTTTCTCTAATTCTTTAAAGGGTTCAAAACCTGCAAGCTTATCATCTGTATCAGGATCAAGAGGAATGTCTTCAAGCTTATCTGAGGCAATTTTAAGTCTTGCAGCTAAAACTTGATGAGATTGTTGTTGATCTTCTCGGGCTATCTTCCAAAATTGAGATAAAGTATAGTGCCCTTCCGGCGCATAAAGACGGTTATCCCTTACTTTTTCCATAATATAGGCTTTGTTCTGAGGACAATTCTTCCATAACGCGTTGAGCTGTCTTAATGTGTTGAATTGGCCATCATAATTATCCAAAAAAAGATCAATTACCTTTTTACTTAGATCGGCAGATGGAATAGTCGGTAGTAATTCTTCAAACACAGTTAAAGACATCGGAGTATCTTTATTGCCATATTTTTTAAGAAGAATATTAAAAAGTTTTTCTTTATCATCTTTAAAAAATGAAATTACCTTTACTGCATCGAGATCAAGCTTTTCCTCTAAATAATCAAGAATTCTATCCTCATTCTCAGGATCCTCTAATTGGTGCAGACTAAATTCCTCGCAATAAACTAATGACGTCAAGTAGTTACGTTGATGGAAAACCTGCATAACCCCCAGCCAACTTCTTTGCGGAAAGAAATGAAGAATCTTAACTAAGGCAGAGCCATTCGTCTGGAAAATGGAGTGTTCATTTACATTCGGTTCTTTTGCTTGACTTATTGATTGAAATAATTCAGTTAACTGAGTAACGATAGTATTGATATCATCCATGGTGTACGAAGGATCCTTTGATAAAAGGGTTTCAATAGAAGATTTTAATTCATAAAACTCAATTTCTCGGTGTATTAAGACGGTTTCTTTAAGGGATTCTTCATATCTAGAAAATGCCATGACAGTTCTTTATAAGTAGCTTCTTATTAATTATATCAATATAAAATTAATACTATATTAATTAACCAAATAACAGAGAGGTGACGGGGGGCGTAATAGAGATAGGCTTAAAAAAGCGTCAACCGGCCGAGCTTTCGCGTTTAAAACGAGAAAATGCAAGACTTATCGAGCAACTCAGTACCTTTGGGGCAAATATCAGGAAAAACTTCGAACCAGCCCCCCCTCATCCGCCCTGCGGGCACCTTCGCCCCAAGTCTGGGGCGAAGGGAAAAATGAGGGTAATGCTTTCTTAAAAAAGTGGAGCCGTTTTTTACATAGAAGGCGGCGCATTATCCAAATTGGAATCCAGCACTTCTACCTGATTTACTGCAGCTTGACCCGAGCGGACTAGAATCAAAATTCCAGCACTTCCTGCCAACCCTGCGGTAGCCAAAACCATAGGTAATACCGCACCCACTTGCGCAATAAGACCGGTGAAAACTGAGGTTAAACCAAAGCAAAGTGCCATCACCGAACCAGTCACCCCCATGACCCATCCTTGCTCATTTTGATCCACTTGATTAGAAAAAATAGTCAACAAGACTGAATAGGCAACCGATAAGCTGACGCCAATGAACAGGGCACAAACCCAAGCAACCCATTCTTGATCCACAAGCAGAGTCACTAAGACCAAAAGGGCAGTAATTATTAATCCTATAATCACAATTGGCTCAAAGGAAAAACGTTTAGTACAAAAGTTAACGATATAGCCGCAACCCAGACTAAATCCAAGCCCCATTATCGCTAAGAAAAAAGAATTTTGCATCGTTGTGTAATGATAAACCTGCGATAAGTACAAGGAGATAAATGAAAAATAATTTGACCAACCGAAAATCATAACCAGCAAGACAATAGAATATTTTTTAATTGCATCATGCTTAAATGCAGACATGAAGATATGCATAGCATGGTGCCATTGAATGCTTATTTTAGTGCTAGTCTTTTTCGCAAAGGTCTCTTGAAAAGAGCCTTGTAATAAAAAGGCATTCAATAAAGACAAAGCAGCAGCAAAATACATCGGTGTTTCAAAATCAAACCAGGAGACAAGTTGGTTATTTGAAAGCAGGCCACCAAAAATAGGACCAAAAACAAAGCCTAAGGAAACGGATAACAAGATCAAGCCAATATTACGAGCCTTTTGCTCATCAGGACTAATATCAACAATTGCCGCTTGAGCTATCGGCTGACTCCCTGAGGTGAAACCAGCGATAATGCGTCCTAGAATAAGTAACCAAAAACTATGAAGCAAAATAGCAACCGCCGATAAGGAATATCCCAGAAAAGCACCAATCAGACAGATTAATAGCGATTTTTTGCGCCCCACATTATCAGATAAATCACCTAGAATCGCCGCACCAAAAAACCAGCAAATCATGAAAATGCCAATGGTTAAGCCATAATAGAAACCTCGAAGGCCTATGCTAGTATCGACAGATAAAAACCCAGCTTGAGGCTCTATCAGAATGGTATTTAATATGGGGAATAATAATCCTAAGCCCATGCCATCAATGAACAACACCAGAAAAAGAGGGAACATAGATGATAATGATTTGTTTTTTTGCATGATTTAAACCTAGAGAATAGAGCGTCAATTAAGTTATCTTTTTCGACAAAGTCGAATTATACCACAAATTTGCAAAATTTCTGGCTATTAGCTGCCCTTTTGGCTTCTTATGGTACAATGAGCGCCTTTTAACAACGATGCTTTTTGAAAATGCTTAAAGAGTCAAAAAATAAAACCATCCCCCAGGGCCTATCCACAAGATTAGCACTGGAGTAGAACCCTATAATTTGATATTAATTCGCTTATGTACAATATCTAATAGGCTGGAACCTAGTATTATGAGTTCTTTAAGCCCATTAAATTGAATGTAGGTATGAAGGCTTACGAGTATTAGACTATGCAAATTTGGATCGATGGTGATGCCTGCCCAAAGGCGATTAAACAAATTTTATTTCGCGCAGCAGTAAAACGCCAAATAACCGTCATTATTGTTGCCAACCACCTAGCTACAATTCCTCCTTCATCATTCATTAAACGGGTGCAAGTAGAATCGGGATTTGACAAGGCGGATAACTATATTGTCTCAGGCGTAGCCCCCAAAGATTTAGTCATTACCGCCGATATTATTTTGGCCGATGAGGTGATTTCAAAGGATGCTTTTGCTCTTAATCCACGGGGAATGCTCTATACCCCAAACAATATTAAACAAATTTTAACGATGCGACATTTCAATGAATCGCTTAGAGAAAATGGCCTTATCCGGAGCGGCTTAGATGCTTTAAGCGCAAAAGAAATTCAAAGTTTTTCCAATCAGTTGGATAAGATTATTAGACTTGGAAGGCCTTAGTATCTCTGTGCTCCCAAAGACGTACGTCATGTCGAACGTAGAGAGACATCTCCTGAGTGTGGCACTGTGCTAATCCCGGAGATCCCTCACTACGTTCAGGATGACGAGGTCTTTATCGATATTTGCCCCAAAGGGGCTGAGTTGCTCAGCGCGAACAGATACAAGTATTCCTACCCCGTAAATACAATCTCACTGCTTGCCTCGGCACTCTTTGTTTCCACAAAAACCTCGGCCGGAAATCTCTTAAGACATTCTTTTGCAGTCTCTGCGTCGTCTTGATTCTGGCTTTCTGCATCGCGAACTAACAAATTTCTTGCGCTATTCTTTGCCTTATTAGTCGCATCCCAGTCCAAAGGTATTTTTGAATGATTGATTAAGCACTCAATAATCTGAGGATGCATCGCTTGTGATTTTTTTACTTGCTCAGCAGAAGGTGACTCCCCGCGCTCATTAGCTTCTTCTAGCAATTCTTTTTGTATTAATTCAGCGCGCATTACTGCATAGTGTAGGGCTGTTCGCTCCAGGTGATCCTTTGTGTTTGGATTGATACCCTCATCTAACAAGGTTCTTACCAGATTTATATCGCCTAAAGCACAGGCTCTTCTTAATCGACTTTCTTTTGCAAGACGTATCGCCGTCGTTGCCCGCGTGCTCATTAGATAATCCTGTACCGCTGTCTGCCCTTCCATACAGAGTTGCTTAACCGTTTTTGTTCCAACAATCTTTTCAATTTGATTTTGGACATAAGCCAGCAATCTAGCTGATTTTTCATCACCCTTGCGCGCTTCTTTTTGGAGGCAAGCAACTACAGCATTTAATTTTTCTTTATGGGGTGATAATGGAGATAAGACTACAAGAAAAGGGATTTGAGCATCACCAGTAAGACCCTGCTCATCATTTGCAAAATAACAAAGCGGCGTTTTCCAGATATCATTAGCATATAAATAACTGTGATTGATATTAGCGCTTCGCTCAGGGTGTACAAAGGGTCTTAATAAGGCAGAGAGGTTGTCGATTGAAAAACGACTATAATCGCTCAATCCTCTCCCCAGTTTATCTTGCGCTAGAGGATTTGCTCCTTGATTTAATAACTCAGCAACTACTTTTTTCATTCCTAAGGCAGCGGCAATTAACAAAGGAGTCCGTCCATCTGCATCGGGCATATCAATACCCACTTTTCGCCCTTTTTTCATTAAACCTAATAAGGCTAAAACGGCTGATTCCTGACGAGTAAAAACTGCAATCAGCAGAGGAGTATTGCCATAACCATCTCGTGCCTCATAATCAAAGAGTGTATTTTCTTTAGTACTTCTTTGCGCATCGATAGACTGAATAAGTTTAGTGGCATATGGGAATTCAAAGGCTAGATAATAGTGTAAAAAACTACCAAACTTAGGATTCAAGGTCATAGCTGCATTAATGTTACCTCCTAAAGGTAAGCAGTCATGCAGCGCCTCTATGAAGTTTTCATAGCCATGCTCACAATTAGCCAAGGTAATATCACCAATAGCGGCAGTTAAACCAGCTGGGCGCGTATTAAAAACGGTACGGCCTAAATCGAGAAATGCCGCCTTATTTTGCTGTCGAATATGATGCCATTGCGCACCATAGCTTTCCAATTGCTGAAATATTTCCTTGTGTTGCTCTAAGATGGAGGCTTTAACCTTATCCCAGTCTGTGTGCCTTTTAGATAAATTAAAATAAAGCTGATAGATTAGAGTTTTTCTTACCGCATGAGATGATTCCAAAATTCCTTGAATTTTCGCTCTATTTTCAACAAAATTTCCTGTCAAAATATCTTGTAGTATCTCCGTTAATAGAGGAAGGTATTTTTTTCTATCCGCTGCACCCAACTCAACAATATTTTCTCCAATTATTGGCGCATAAATCTCATAATTTTGATAAGGCAGCTCCATAGCAATAGCATTCTGTGCAACATCCTCCGAAGAGCCTAAGTTAACCACTTCATTTAAAGGAGCTTTTTTTGTTAGAAAAGAAACAGGTTTTACTGAAGGCATAATTCATTTCCTCAATAGCTGAAAATAAAGGAAGAGGGGCATTATTAGGGAATTTATTCCCTAAAGCAATTTAATTAAATTCACTAGATCTCATGATTATGGATAAGGCATTAGATATTTTTAGAGGGGATATTATCGGTATTCTCTTCATCATTGGGACTGTTCTTATTATCTGTTTCTTTCTCCAACATTTTTCCATATAACTTTTTAAACTCATCAAAGCTTTCAAGCTTTTTCACCAACTTTTTTTCTTCTTGAGGTGGTTCGATTTCTGGTTGAGCCTCTTTCACCCAGAATGTATCGTCAATAAATACTCCTGCCTCATCATCTTCCTCCATTTTTCATTAACTGATTTGAATACATTTCGTGGATCAGCTAATGCTTGCCGTACATCCATACGACCAATGGTTCCCCCTTGAGGACGACGATTTTGTATAAAGATCTGATCAGCTTCATAGGCCAAACGATCTACTTCTGCTCTACGTACTGCATTACGGGCTGGAAAAACAGACAACCAGTCATCAGCTTGCTTATACAGCACTGCATCTGCCTGGTTTAAATAGGGCATAGCGGCCAATCTATTATAATCATCCCAAGCTCGATAATAACTGTTGTAGAATTGGTGATAATCTGCTTGTGCACGCCACAATTCATCGCTTGCATCATCGCATGCCTTTATCCCTTCATCCGTGAATCCATAGAACTCAAACGGTTGACCAGGCATTCCTGTTGAACGAAGACGCGTAGGGGTTATCTCGGGATCTGCAATAAATTCCGGTGAAAAAGCATGGACAGTTATGTGCCCATAGCCAGCGTCATTGAGTTTTTTTGCCACTATCTCGGCTATGCTATCGTGTATAACACCATCTGCATCCGTCCAAGGTTTTGCACCTTGACAGCCTAAAAGATCCAGATCTTTTATTCCATCCGTAATCATCTGACCGTGATGTTGTTTTACCAGATTGAGTTGAGCAATTAGTGACTCTGCAAAAGCCTCAGCGGTAAGACTACCATCGTTACCTCCAAGCACCCCACCACCTAAATGATCTAAAAAGGTTAATCGTATAGGCGCAGTTCCATCAAGTTCAGTGACTAAAGCACCCTCTTTTTTACATAAAAACTCGCCACCAGAAAAATTTCCAACGCGTTCATTCGGGTAGGAAATTTGCAGTAAACGTAAATCATCTATTGCTTTTGGGGTAAATAGGCCAATTAACATAGGCTTCTGAGAACGAATCTATATTTTTCATTATAATACAATAAACAACCTTTCTGGCCTTTATTTAGCCAGTTCTATTCTCCCCTACCAACTTACTTAGTGCGCTTAATAAAAATTTAAGCAGGCCACTTTAGTCTATACAGCCTAGTTTTAATGAGAGAAGTTATTTGCGAGGAAATTAATGTATGAAAAGAAAACATGAAGAAGATAACAACGGAAGAAATCTAAGACCTTACGTAGGAGGAGGGTCTGTTGTTCAGGCAGCAGTAGTCAGTACAGCAGATCTGAACCTGTTTGCATTGAAGGCCAATGTAGGTGTTAAAATGAAAAAATTTGGGGATGAGCTTGCCTGGAATTCAAAAGTTTCTGATTCTTTAAGAGTTTACCCGGTCCCAGAATCAATCAAGAAAGCATGGTCCGGATTTTTTAACAAAGCACAACTCCCCGCAGAAGAAGCTAAGGCGCCTGAATCTACACCTAGGCAACTGCGTTGATGTTTTAACATCTGAATCAATGCTTTTTTACTGCAAAGCCACGATTTACGAAGACCGACTAAGCACTAATTAATATTTTATTGATATTGTTTAATAAACCTTATTGGAGTTGACTATGAATAAAATATTAATTGCTTGTCTTTTTTTAGTAGAAATTTCTCTTTCTTTTGCAGCAAAGCCAACTGATCTTGTTTTACTATTGCGTGTCAACCCAGATGGAAAATCAAAGATATATGAGCAATTTGTAAAGGATACTGTTATTGAAAAAGATAATATTACAAAGAAAATTAACAAGCCTAATTACCATGTTACGGCAGGATGGATTAAAGACGGAAAATCCGATAAAAATCTAATAAAAATGATGAAAAATGAATTAAAGTCAGAATCATCATTAAATTATTTTTTTGGAGAATCAGGCATTTACAAAGTGTCTCCATCATGCCCTAATCCCACAAAAAATAATAAAAAATGCACCCGCAATGCCATTGTTTTATTTCCGGACGAACCAACTAAAAACGAACTTAAAAACATTAACTTAAAACTAAATTTATTACTCGAAAAATACAATAAGGACTATCATACTAATTTCAAAATGTATGCGGATATTATTCCGGCAAATTATACACCGCATATCTCTTTAGCAGCCACCAAGCAAGTCCTTTCTGCGAATAGAGGAAAAGCAATAACCCAGATAAATAATAAAATTAAAGACAGTAGCTTTAAGTTTACCAAAATAGGGTTGTAAGCTACTCTTGGATTAATATTTAGCCTGGATGAACCGATTAGGAGTAGTAATAATGCCTCATAGTAGCTCACCAGAAATTGCCCACTCATTGCTGGGCTTTATTTGGCATTATTTGAAAGATAAAAAACGTTATTTAGCTGGGTTTGTTTTGGTTGCCTTGCTGTGGGCAATCGATATGTCATTAACCCCTTATTTGCTAAAAGTGATTGTAGATAATGTTGTTCAATATTCACACAACCAAGACAAGCTACTTCATGCCATTATTTTTCCAGCTATTCTCTATGCCTCTATGAGCTTAGTGATTAATCTGAACTTTCGTTTGTATGATTATGTTAATTTACAGTTGTACCCCTATCTTAGAGCCACAATTGAGAAAGATTTGCTGCAGTATTTACTTAATCACTCCTATACTTTTTTTCACAACAATTTTTCTGGTGCTTTGACAAAAAAAATTACGGACTTGATGGAAAATATTGAGCCCTTGGTGACTATTCCGAATGAATGGTTTTATCCGAGGGTGTTTGCTGCTTTGATTGCTAGTGGAACCCTATTTACAGTTGTTCATCCAATATTTGGCATTATTTTGTTTGTTTGGGCTCTTGTCTTTGTATTGCTTTCATATTTGGCTTCAAAAAGGGCAGAAAATTACTCGAGAGATTTCTCAGAAAATATTTCCAGATTATCGGGCTCTGTTGCCGATAGTATTTCGAATGTCATGAGTGTAAAACTGTTTGATAATGTGCGCCATGAAATTTCAAACATTGATACTACCTTAGATGAAGTTGTTAAGAGCGATCGAAAATTATCTTGGTTTAATTTGAAGACTAATCTGCTTCAGGGTCTTGGTGCTTCAATTCTTATTGGCGCCATGCTGCTAATGCTTATTTGGGGATTGCAAGAAGGATGGGTAAGCGCAGGGGATTTTGCTTTAGTCCTAACCTTGTCAATTTCATTTACTTGGGGCGTCCACGATATGGGAAAACAGATGCAGCGTTATTCCAAAGTAGTTGGAACCTGCAATCAGGCATTAAGCCTTATAAGACAGTCCCATGAAGTTAAAGACCAACCTGATGCGACCCTACTCAAGATCCATAAGGGGGAAATTAGGTTTCAAGAGGTGTCTTTTCATTATGAGAATAGAGCTGAATTGTTTAAAAACTTGACTGTTTCTTTAAGGCCAGGAGAAAAAGTTGGCTTGGTTGGCTACTCTGGTGGCGGTAAGTCTACGTTTATTAAATTAATTTTACGGCTTCTCGATATACAGCTAGGCACTATTTTTATAGACAATCAAGATATAAAAAAGGTCACTCAAGGCTCGTTGCGATCGCAAATTGCGACTATTCCGCAGGAACCAGAACTCTTTCACCGAACAATTAGGGATAACATCCGATTCGCCCGAGCTGATGCAACCGAGGAAGAAGTTATCGATGCAGCTAGAAAAGCGCATTGTCATGACTTTATTATGGATTTACCTCAGAAATATGAGTCTCTGGTTGGGGAGCGAGGTGTTAAACTCTCTGGCGGACAAAAACAGCGTATTGCTATCGCCCGTGCATTTTTAAAAAATGCGCCCATTTTACTGTTGGATGAAGCAACTTCGTCGCTAGACTCGCAAACAGAAGACGATATTCATCAAGCCTTGCATGAAGTTATGATAAATAAGACCGTTATTGTTATTGCCCACCGTTTATCTACATTAAAAGAAATGGATAGAATTTTGGTTTTTGTAGATGGTGCTATTGTAGAAGATGGCGCATTAAATCAATTACTGGAAAATAAAAATGGGCATTTCTATAAATTGTGGCAAATGCAAGTAAATGGTTTTATTTCTGAAATTTTTAACAAAGATTAGGGTATATACTCTTTACCAATGAGTTTTAAGAAGGAGTGTCGAGTGAAAGGAAAACTACTAAGATCATTATTTGCTGATGAACTGGTTACTGCCCCAGGGGTTTTTGATGGACTTTCAGCAAAGCTAGCCACCCAAGAAGGTTTTAAAGCAATCTATGCAAGTGGAGGTGCAATAGCCCGGAGTACGGGTAGACCTGATATAGGGTTACTTTCTTTAACTGAAGTAGCACAACGAATGCAGGAAATTGCTAACGCCACTCATTTACCCGTGATTGCTGATGCTGATACAGGTTTTGGCAATGAATTGAATACTGTACGCACAGTTCAAGAGTTTGAACAAGCAGGAGTTGCCGCAATACACCTTGAAGATCAAACCTTTCCTAAACGGTGCGGACACCTATCGGGGAAAACCTTAATTCCTAAAGAAGAGATGGGTATTAAAATCCGTACGGCAATTAAAGCCCGCTCACAAACTGATTTTCTTATTATTGCTAGAACAGATGCAATCGCTGTAGAAGGCTTTTCTAGCGCCATTGAAAGAGCAAAATATTATTTAGAAGCTGGAGCAGATATGATTTTTGTAGAGGCTCCCGAAACAGTTGAGCAGATTGAAAAAATAGCAACCCTTATCACAGAACCCAAAGTTATTAATATGTTTTATGGTGGCAAAACGCCGCTGGTATCCTCTGAGGAATTAAGGCAAATGGGTTATAGTATCGCCATTATCCCTTCTGATTTACAACGCGCTGCGATGAAAGCAATGCAGCAAACACTAAAAGCAATCCAAATACATGGAGATAGTTCAAGCGTTGCTAATACTCTTCTATCATTCAAAGAACGTGAAGAAATTATAGAAACTGATAAATTTTTTAAATTCGTGACTACTCTGGAATCGGCTTAGATGCATTGTCCTCTATGCTGCGCGCGGTGGAGAGGGGACAAAAAGCATTTTTTGTATAGCGTTCTAAGTGCGATTGGACTGACAAGCCCAGCCTAAGTTCGTTTTACTGCCTGCAGTGCATACATAAGGGGGAGCTTAGCCTTCATGTTTTCTATCTGCCATTTATTTTCAGCGACTTGTACTAGATTACTAAAACAATCATATTCCACATAATCATATTCTTTTAATACTTCTATTCGCAATTTAGCATCAATAAGACTTTGTATTACCTCACTCATAGGATGATTCCAACCTATTTCCTTCATTTCCATATCGGCATCTTTGTTAGCATAGGTCCCTTTAAGGGTTTCAATAATAGGTCCTGTATTGAAATAGGAATGTTGAATCTTAGTGAAATCATTATCAAACATCCAAACTACTGGATGAAATTCAACAAAAACTAACTTACCACCTGGCTTTAACATTTTACTAATGACTTGCGCCCAAAGCTGCATATCAGGTAACCAGCCTATTACGCCATAACTTGTAAAGACTATATCGAATTTTTCTTGTATCAGCTTAGGTACAGAATAAGTATCTGAGCAAACAAATTTAGCTGATAGATCGTTTTTATGAGCTAGCTCCACCGCATAAGCAATAGCTTTATCCGCAATATCTGTCCCAACCACCTGAGCCCCCATCCTCGCTAGAGATAGGCTATCTAATCCAAAATGGCATTGTAAATGTAGTATTGATAGTCCACGAACATCGCCCAATAACTCTAACTCAGGGTCTTTAAGGGAGGTTTTACCGGCAATAAAACCTTCTACATCATAAAAGGAGGAAACGATATGATGCTTTGTTTTTTCGTTCCACAATGCTTTATTAATTTCAAAATACTTTTTTTCTTTACTCATGACATTTTCCCTAGCCTTGTTCCACCATGATTGCATTGATCAGCTAATAATTACTATCAAAAAAAGACAACCGAGATGCAGACCTTTACTAGCTTGTGTTCTTTAACTCCTATCCAGAAAGCGTCAAAAGACTAATAAAGGAGCTCACTGAATCAATGAGGTTTTGCACAACATTGATTTTCTTTGATTCATCGACGTACAATAATGCTCTTTTTTAGTCACAAGAGTTACATAATGGTTCAATCTTTATTTTTCAGCCCCAGCGAACCAAGAGGTCCTGCCCGTTCGAAAACATGCTACCTAGTTACACCAAATATCATATTAGTACTTTCAGGTGATGAAGAGAAAGATAAGACCTTAGGTTGGCCATTGCGGCTTTATTATAAAACACAAGAGACAGGCTTCGGTCTTTGGATAGGCGATGGCATGCGCAAAGAAATAGAAGAAATTGCTCGCAACAACGATTCATCGGCTGAATTAGCAGCCTACTTAAAAAATCGGGGAACCACTGGCGAACAGATAGCCAAGCTTATTAGAAAGGATTTACAGGAGTTACCCGCACAGTCACTCGCGCCTTAGGTATCCAGCAAAGCGCATTAAATACCTGGCGTTTTATTACTTAGATTTCAATTTTGTAATTGAACAAAATTGAACGATAAGTATCAAATTGGATGAAGAAAACGCCAGGTATTTAATGCGCTCTGCTTAGAATCTAATTGCCTGCCGCAAACCCTTTATAGCGATGATATAAGTCTTTCCTTAGGCTTTTGTTAAATGAGTTACGTATTTATTACAGTTATAGTCGACTAACCTCTCTCGAGCCCTTCGCATTTGAATTTAAATTAGCAACTTCATTGGTTAACAGGTTGTACAAGGTTGTTTGTTTTTCTTGATCTTGTGGGTTTTTGAGGGTTTCTGTAGTTTGCAGAAAATTTATCGTTGATTTGTTCAGTAAATCGTTGCCATCCTCGCGGGAGCGAAGATGACAACCTTCTATCACTAATCCTAGAATAAACCTCGCGCTGTTGGTTGTGTATAAACGCCACTAGTATATTCCTGCCAATTTTCTGCAGGTTTAATATGACATTTTTTGGGAACCATATGCCAACCCGGTTTGTAGTTATAACATGAGGCTGCTTGAACTGACCCAACTGCTAAAACGAAACTACTAGCTATTATTAAACCAGCAGCTAATGATTTAACTTTCATAGACAACTCCTTTTGCTTAACCATGTTAAAGTGATTAAAATTTATACAGAATAAGTATGGACTAGTTCTTTAAATAAGCAAATTTAATGCATTTTTCTGAATATAATCAGTCGCATCCAAATCAGGTAAAATCTAGCGTCTCAAGGGAATACAGACCTGCCGTTTACATAAAACACTATTTCAGTATTATTAGCTTATTGATTAATTTATAATTGCAAAATTTTTAATTAAAACTGGTATTTAATATGCTAAAAAAAACTGATGGAACAGTTGTTTCTTCTGCAGATGAATTGAAACTGGAAGAGCAGTTCGACTTATCAACAATAATGTCCCAGCTACCACCTATCCCCGTACATTTTTTTGGACTTAGAATGGAGCAGTACAGATGGTATGAGAAAACTATATTGGCGATGCTCCAGGCAAAAGAAATAAAATATGACTTACATGAGCTCTGCAGTGTTTTTTATGCGATTAGAGGTGGTGATGGCTGTATTGTTGATTTGGGAGAAATAATTCATATTCTTGACCAGTTTTCAAGAAGGCTTGACACGATAGATACGTCAATAAACACGGTTGCTGAAATAGC
This sequence comes from Legionella massiliensis, assembly GCF_000756815.1. Classification (GTDB taxonomy): domain Bacteria; phylum Pseudomonadota; class Gammaproteobacteria; order Legionellales; family Legionellaceae; genus Tatlockia; species Tatlockia massiliensis. The sequence continues at coordinate 830,691 of NZ_CCVW01000001.1, read as the reverse complement.
ATTGATCAGCGCTATCGTCGGTTTGAAAGTAGCAGACGATAGAGCGGTACACAACGCGGATCTGGCTATTCTTTATAACTCATGCCTCATCACTGATGTGCACAAAACAGTTACCTTGGCAGATGTAGTACGGCTCGAGAAACATCATCTAGAATCCCTAAGCTATCTTGTTGGGTTCGGTAATAAATCCAAAAGGAAAGAACGTTTACAAAAAATTATGAGCTTTATCGATGTGCAAAGCATGTATATTATGGAAAGAGAATTACAGGCATTATGCTTCGTTGAAGGACCGGTGATTGGCGGTGTGGTTCAACAGGCAATATTTAAAAAAACCAGCGAAACGCCACTAAGATTTTTCAGAGGGGGTTGTACACAATCAAAAGATGAAGACAACCGCCCTTGTGAGAAAAAGAAGGAGTTATCCTCTCTTAAAAATCCTCTGAGCCAGAGTCTCTAATCCATATAAAACACTTAGGTGCCAGAGCTGATATTAATTCTCAAATAAGTAGTGGTAGATAGATCAGCTACCAGCTAATTAATCTTTAATAAATATTTTTCGTTTATCCTCAAGCGTTATTTTAAAAATACCTGGAACCATATCATACCAGTAGGCTTTCTATCTGAAACACCTCAAGAAACTGCCCTAATGCCACGATTAGGGCAACTAACTTTACGTCAGTTCGGGATAAATAGATGGAGTAGTCATAGTTATTATAAAAATGATTATGTGGTCACATTAAGGGTTAATAAGCGAATGCTGAAAAAAGATCCTTTATTAACTACTCGATATACTAATGAAATGGCAGAGGCGCTAACTCCACAAGATCCCCAAAATAGCATTAGTAATTTGAGAATACCCTTTAACGTTATCGTTGGTGGTAAAGATATTTTATTTAGAACCAAATCATTACAGCGTTTTTGCAATAAATCTTCGCAATTAAAACGCTTTATTGTTATTCCAGAATTAAACCAGTTATCGATCATTAAGGAGGTATTTCAACTATTTAAGCCTAGTGAAGGATTGTAAGTTTAAAAAATTTAAAGGGCATTTACATCCGTTCGCGCTGAGCAACTAAGCCTCTTTGGGGCAAACTTTGAACTAGAAACCCCTCATCTATCCTTCAGACACCTTTTCTCCACGCTTAAGCGAAGGAAGTAATGAAAACCGTTCTTTGAGAGGTCTGTGCGGCAAGCACTGTGCAAGGCTTCGAGACGGCCTAAAGGCCTCCTCAGCCCGAACGGTTTTGAGGTAGCGGTTTTAACTTGTGGCAGATCCTAGCCAGTTGTATTTTATTTTTTTCTTCTATATATTCTACCGCCCTTAGCCGATTGATTACGACTAGTAATGGCTTCCACATCTTCTAAAAAATCTCAAAAATTTGTTTCTTTCTATAGTATTTATCTCGCTATAGATAGCGGCAAACTTTCCATGTCTATGATCAAATATTATTTTGATATTGTTCTACAAAATAGTGAGTCAGCAGCAATAGCAATGCAAGAGTGGATAAGCTCTCCCTTAGGTGCTGCGCTTACCGCAATTAGTACCATCAGTTTTGTGGGTTTTGCCTTTTTAGCCTCTCGCTTAGATAAAGACGATAAGAATCCTATTAAACGTTTTATCGCTATTCTATGGCCTTATATCAGGGACGCCTTGAAAAGCTTGCGCAATGCCTTACGGGGTGTGACAAGCACCTTAACCTTACTTCATTTGCTTGATATTGTAGATATACGTCAGTTAATTATCCCTCTCGGTTTAGTGATAGGAGTGGTTTCCCTAATAAACCGTATTTGGAGTCGCTATCGCTTAAATCAGCAAGATAAAATGCTCAATGATGCTAAAACGCTGTTAAACGAAATCGCGGATCTGAAAGAATTCGATCAAATTGAAGAATTACGCAGGAAAATCATAAAGCAAACTACTCTAAGTAAAACTCTATCTTTTTTGTCAGTGCTATTGAGTGCCTTAATTGATGGCATTAACCCTTATATTGGTGCCTTGGCGATAGCTGCAATCAATCCTCCCGTTTTAATTGTTATAACGGTATTTTGCAGTATTTATTTTCTTAGTACTTTGATAACAAAAATTTATGATGAAATTAATAAGCAACATCAATTAACTATTGCTCAAAAGAAGGTGGAAATAGCGCTACTGGCAAAAGAAATGGATTTGTTAGAAGAAAAACTAATAAATTTAGAAAAATCTGATGAATATTATAGTCTTCGAGATTATTTAGACTATTTGCATTATGAGCATGAGCAAGCAATTGCAAAATTCTCAGAATCTAGCCCGGTACCCCTCTTGGTTCAAGGCATAAAGTGTGGCTTAAATATCTATAAATATATCATGCTGACAATAAGTACTTTTCTGTTTCTATCGCCAATAAGATTACCGTCTATTCCAGCAATAAGCCGAGCAGGCATAGGGTTAACGGCTCTAGGTGGGGGAACTGTGTATACCCTAGCCTCTACTTCGTTTAAAAAGGCCTCTGAGGAGTCAATAAAGACAGAAAGAAAACGAACTAGAAATCCTCATCTATTTTTTAGCGATATAGAAAAGCAATCCGATTTCGCTTGCTCGCCAATGAGCCCAGTTTTTGCTCTGTCTTGAACTCTAATGCAATAACACCCTCGCCCTACGTTGCTTGTAGTCTTTTTAGTGCATATGATTAGTGATATTTGCTTATTGCTAGGGATGATATGAATTTGCGCTATGTAAAACTAGGTTTAGTTGGATCAATTGCTTTATTTTTTAGCCTGGTGGCCTTTGATAATCTAATTGAATACACCTCTAACTTCCCTGCAGTACAACATGTATTAAGCATGGATACCACCTTTGATGTCCCGATATTAAAGCGACGCGCAATTACAAATCCCTCAATTCAGCTTGGAATATATTATCTAATCATCGCCAGCGAATTGTTGACGGCTATTCTTTGCTGGCTGGGTTGTTTTCGACTTTTATCCAAGATTAATGCAAGCGACACAGAATTTAACAGCTCTAAGAATGTGGCAATAATAGGATTATTCTTAGGTTTTATTCTATACATGGTCGGTTTTATTGTTATTGGTGGAGAATGGTTCTGCATGTGGCAGTCACCCACATGGAATGCACAGCCAGCTGCAGGATTGTTTGCCGGCTTAATTATGCTTGTGATGATTTTCTTGGCCTTGCCATAGAAATATCCGTTTTATTTTGTTCTTAGAAATCCTATTTTCAAATCCTCACTTGCCCCATTTCTGGGGCAAAACTACTCGTAAATCGAATAGTAATCGTAATAGGTCCGCCTCCGCTCCAGTATTGAATTCCCGCGGCTTGACCGCGGGAATTCGGGATGGGGGTAACCTATTACTAGCAATCCGGATTGGAATGCTATATGCCAAAAAGTCTTTTCGAATTAAGTCTAGGATAATGCCCATTTTTTATAATTTAACCAATAAGCAGTCATTCTCTTGGAGAATAATCATGGGTAAGAAAATACTTTTTGTTTTTGCTGGCACAGGTGGAGAAGCTTCTGATGAGCATTCTCGGTTTGAGGAGATTAGTGATACCGACCCAGTCCCCTATAAAGAAGATGTCGTCAGAGTTTACTTTTCCGGCTGCCAATATAGTCAAATTGGTGGAAGATCAACGCTGATGGGCCTTATAAGTCCTAATCTTGATACGGTGGGGAAAAATATCAAAAACTGCTTTAACTTAAACAATTACTTATCCCTTAATGAATTGCAAGAAAAGTTTGGTAACGCCGTTATTATAGAAGGAGCAGAGGGTGAAGACTTAATTCCAGTGGACTCTATTGATATGACAGGGTTTAGTCGAGGAGCAGTAACTACATTTTCAGTGGCTCGTCATCTTGATGAATTAAACATACCAATGTCTCTACTAGCGGTGGAACCGGTTCCAGGCCACAGTAAACAAAATGCCAAAAAAAATGGTTCAGAGTTCGTTAAAAACTGCGATTTAACAGGCCTCCAAAACTTAGTTCAAGCCGAAGTCATGTTGGGTGCTTATACTAAACATCCAGTTCTAACTATGCCTTTCCATGGAAAATTTTTTAGGCAAATGGCACCTCTTTTCCCCAGCAATTGTGACACATCAATTTATACTTACCCGAAATTTGACCATAACGAAGCAAATAGAACTTTACATCAAAGGATGTTCAATTTTATTAAAAGACGAAATTTATCTCCATTCGAAGATATACCAGCAAATAATAATGATACGGTCTTCTTTGTACCCAAAGTAGTCCAACAAAAATTTCTTCCTGGTGTCGATGGCCGTCTGCAAATTTTGCCTGAGATAAAAGAAAAATTATTCGCTTTAGTCGCTCAAAAGTATCCCGATCTTCAAACTCGCCTGGGAACATTGAGCACTAAACAGCTACAAGCCCTCCATGCGCTAAAACAATGCTACACAAGTAAGGAGCATTTGGTCAATATAGTTATAAGTGACCGTACTTCGCAGGCGGAAGCGATTAGAGAATTTATCATTGAATTTGAAAATATAAATCAATATATCAACAAGCAATTTCAGCGAGGTAATGATTTATCGCCAACCAATCCTGTTCAAATCTTTCGGAATAATGTCTATAACCTTCTTCGTGACTTTCCTGAGAATGCAACCCCTCTACAAAAGCGTTTATTTCGGGAGAATATGCTTGCGAATCTAGAAAGTATTAAACCTATGATTCCATATCTTGAATATGGGAATTTAAAAAACCTAATGACCCCTTTTATACAAGAAAACGTTCTCTTGCATCCTGATTTACTCCAATACCTTGATCAACAAAATGATGGGGAGCTAATTCTCGATATTAAAACAATTGACAACCCTAAAGTTCTCGCCAAACAACTTCATTTCATGTCTGAAGCATCACGGAAATCTGCCTATGATTTATTTAAAGGAAATTTGCCTAACATCGTCAAAAACAGTGAGGACCTAGGGAATATCCTGCGATATATTCCAGCAGAAAAAGTTGAATCAGTCTTAAATAAGCAAGGGCTGAAATCGTTAATTGGCTCAATGAGCGATGTCAATAAACTAATGGATAAGCTCTTAACCGATCAACAAAAAAATGCAGCATTTAAAGCCCTGAAAGGCTCAATCAAAGAGATGGAAAAAACCCCTGAGCAATTGGGTGAGTTAATGCAGCAGATATCGCCTGCGCAGGGACGTTCCTTACTTAAATCACTTTCCTTTACATCAGAGAAATTTATACATCAGTTTCTTAGGACGTTAACAACTCCGCAAATTAACCAATTTTTACCTGCTCTTGAGAAGGCATGGACTCCCTTCAAGCTCCTTACTAATATAAATCATCAAATGGAACGTATGGGTCTAAGGACTAATTTAGAAGCTAAAGTAACCTCTAAAGAAGCTAAAAGTTGTCTCGATAAAATCTGCCCATCCCAAACACAAATACAAGCACAGCAGTTCAACTTTAAACAGCAGTTGCAAGAATTAAGAAGAGATATTGATGATACGCCGCAATTAAGTATTGCCCGGGCCTGTTGATGAAATGTAGCCTGGATGCAACGATGCTGCATCCAGGCTAGGGATTGCTCGGAATAATTAATCCAACAATAGTTCCAAATCCTGATCGGAATGCCCTATTCCAAAAAGGCATTAATGATTAAGCTGGCGGTAATACCCGTTTTTTATAATGTAATTAAAACAAAAGCGGAGTAAGAAAATGGGTACAGATGTTAATCAAGGTCGTATTATTCGACATTTAAATGCCTATCTGGAAAAGCAAAACTTACCATTTCGCATGAATAAAACAGGGGTTTGCAATGGTTTAGCTGCACTTCATGCCGAATATGCCTTAAAAGGAGAACTAGGCAAATTTCAAAACATTCTTAAATTTATTGCAGATGGAACCAAGGTTGAAGGAATTAGCGAGGAAGACATCGATCGCTTTGCCGTGCGAGTAGCAGCGACCTTTGATCCCAAGAAGTATAATTTGAAATTGAGACAAACTAATGCCATAGAAATGTTATCTGTTAATGGACATGCGCTTAAATCTTCTTTTGATTTAGCATTGGTTGCCAATGATAAAAACTGGGAATCCGTATTTCAGGAATTAGCACTAAAAAATAATGAGGTTATGCAAGTTAGTAGTGTGAACCATGCAATTTCCATTCAAAAAATTAATAATGTCTATGCCGTTTACGACCCTAATTACTCAGAAGGTTACAAATACTTTAGTAATGAAAAAGACTTAGTGAAAGAATTGCACTCTAATGTATTCACTTTCAGCGGGAAGAATATGGGGCTGCAACTGCAAGTTATACGACATCCAGAAGATTTGAAGGACAGGCCTTTTCCTGAGGTTACCTCAATTTACGATCGCTTTTTACCGGATGTTAATGCTGTAGCCTTCACTGGGGATCAAAAATTTACCACCTTGTCCTTCGCTGCCTGGGATAATGACGGTTCAATCATAGACTATTTATTAAAGAGAAAACCAACTGATATCTGGGATGCCATCGGAAGTGCGATAGTAAATAATAATCCCCGGGCTTTACGCGCGCTCTTGCCTGAAATCAACGATAAGGATAAACGCTATTCCTGCATTAAACAAACACTTGAGCACGGAAGAAAAGAAGCCTTTGAGGTCTTGATGCAAGATCAGGAAATAAGCGCTTCATATAATAAAATGTTAGTACGCTATGATGATGAAAATAATGTTTTTAACATTAGTGATATTGCCTATGCAGCAAAGGGTGGGAACCCAGAGTTATTGCAATATTGTATAGAACAGCGAATTAATCACTTAATTGCACGGGCAATGCCTGACGACAAAACTATCTCTGAAGAAGTCCGAGAAGCAGCGGCTGCTCCTATCAAAAAGAACTTAAGTGAGCGAATATCTGAAGCAATTTTGGCATACAGAGGAAAGCCAAACGATCCTTTATTAAATGCCGTCAAAAGCGGAAGCAAGGGAACAGTCCAAGTCCTTGTGGAGCAATTGCATAAAACAAATCATCAATTAAGCGATACAGATAAAATTAAATATCTGCGTGAAGCCATTTCTAATAATCATTTTCATGTGGCGTCTTATCTTATCAGCGAAAAACCGGCAATTTCACCGGAGATGTTAAATAGTATCCAGATGTCTACCCTGGCAGTTGAGCGCACCAATATTGCGCTTCTCAACTTATTAAAGACAGAAGGAATGACCTTTTCTTCTGCAGCACAAAAAATTATCGATTCTAAAAATAAGGGCTCTTTAACCTTCATTGAGTCTTTGAGCGTTGCAGTGGCGAAATTTACCGATTTCTTTAAAGATAATCTTTCAAATCGTGAAGAAAGAGGCGTTAAATATGATCCTAAACTGTTTAAACAGATGAAAGAGCGCATGCAAGAAGTTAAATCCAATATTGTCGATTTAAAGGATAGCAGCCTACCTGAAATCATCCCTTTAACTTTTTAATCAGGGGAGAAGCCTCCCTTCATCCGCTCGGGCACCTTCTCCCCATAGGGGACACTGCCATTAAGTTACGTCAGTTATGGATAAGGACGCTACATTAAAGCCGTTCGGGCTGAGGAGGCCTTTAGGCCGTCTCGAAGCCTTGCACGGTGACACTTCGAGACGTGTGCTTACGCACACTCCTCAGCGCGAACGGTTATAAAATCCCTTAACTTAATGGTAGTGCCCATAGGGAAGAAGGGCTTCTTGTTTTTCCCTTTGCCCCAAAATCAGCCCGTACAGATCCATAAAAAGACTAACTTTGCCTGATTTTGTACTTAAAGATTTAAAAATCGAGCAGATCCTGAACTATACTATTTCTAATTTAACTAATTGCTTTCAGGATAAAATGAGTTATCCCATCTCTGTCTTGGTAGTTGAAGATTCTCCTTTAGCACAAAAAGTGGCAACTATTCACATGGTTAACCAAGGTTGTAAGGTTGATATTGCTGCGGATAGCTTTACTGCATTGGAAAAAGCAATGACTATTCGTTATGACATCATTTTAATGGACATTGGTCTTGGGGACGGACCTGATGGCTTTGAGGTTACGAATCAGATTAAACAACTCAGTGATTTAAACAAAACGACGCCTATTATGGCTGTTACTGCTCATAATGAAGAAGGCTATCAAAATAAAGCAATTGCTTATGGAATGGTTGGCTATTTTAATAAGCCTTTTACAGCAAAAGAAGCCGAAATAGTGATTAAAGTCTGGAAGAAATTATGCGCGTAATAGGTCACGCAATGGCGTCAACTTAAGGACTATTCCCGAGCCTACGTCCCGCGGCTTGTCCGCGGGATCCAGGGATCTAGCTAAACCACGGGATCCCGCGGACAAGCCGCGGGACGTAGGCAATGGTGTAGGGCTTAACTTAATGGCAGTGTCTCTAACTCTCTCCCCAAGGGGAGAGAGGACATATCGTCTTCAAACCTGAGGTATTACTCCTTAAGTTGACGACATTAATAGGTCACGTCCCTCCTTGTCTCAGCGCTACGTCATCCAGAGCGCAGCGAAGGATCTCCTGAATGTGGCACAGTGTTAATCCTGGAGATCCTTCGCTGCGCTCTGGATGACGTTGCATTAGGGTGATAGGGCTGACCTATTACCTATGCGCTTAAACCCGGTCTAAACATATCTTAATTGTCTATTTGCCATTTTTTTTCAATAGAAAATATTTATTGGGATTGCTCTCTTCATCAATAGCCTCATCAAGTAATGGGCGCATTAGAACTAAAGTACAGATAAAAGTTGAACCTTGACCTAATTCGCTAAGCACCTGAATTTCGCCATCCAAATCGTCTAATAATCGTTTAACCACTGAAAGCCCTAAACCAGCCCCCTCATATTTATTCTGGTTAGCCGGCGTAACACGATAAAACTGTTCATAGATAAACTCTTGGTCTTCTTTAGCGATACCAATACCAGTATCAGATACTAAGATTTGCAGAATATATTTTTTCTCATCAACTTGTTTACCAAGCCTCACTTCAACATGAATACGCCCCTTCGGAGTAAATTTAATCGCATTACTTAATAGATGTAATAGGATTCTTTGTAGGCGTTTTGGATCACAGATAAAAATAGAGGGGAGCTCGCTAGGATAGTGATAACTTATCTCGAGTTGCTTCACTATAGCTGCTGGTTTTTCAATAATAATGGCTTTTTCAATCAATTGTTTTAAATCAAATTTTTTAGCCAATACGACATTTCTGTCCATCCCACTTCGAGAAAAATCAATAATGTCATTAATAAACAAAAGTAATTCTTCGCCTGATTGTGCCGTTGTCACTAGAAGATCTTTAATATGCGGATCAGTTACCTGCTCTGCAGCGATTAAAGCTAAGGAGTAAATTCCGCTAAAGGGGGTACGTAATTGGTGTTCTATATTACGTAAAAACTCGTCTTTGGCCTGACTAGCAACCTCAGCCTTCTTCTTTGCAACCTGGAACTCACTCTCTATTTTTTTTCTTTCTGAAATATCAAGAGACGTACCGATTACACCTATGATATCGCCATGGGTATTTTTTAAAGGCATTTTAGCTGTAGCAAAGTATTTGTTTTCACCATTGGCTAAGGTGACATATTCTTCAATGCTAACAGAGCTGCCCGTCCTCATTACCTCAAGATCATGTTTTCTAAACCCAGCAGCCTGTGCCGGCCATAAATCGTAATCCGTTTTTCCTACTACATCACAAGCGGATTGCATACCTGCTTCTTTAATCATAAAGTCGTTACAGCCTAAATAAACACCGTCCTTATCTTTCCAATAAAGCATTCCAGGAGTACATTCAGCAATAATATTGGCCAAAATAGTATTCATCTTTTTACGTTCAGTAATATCAATTGATATCCCAGCAACGCCAGTAATCTCACCTGCTTTATTTTTTAAGGGAACACGAGTAGTCAGATAGTTAACTATATGGCCGGCCGTGTGTTTAACAGGTAATTCCTCAACATTGTAAATAGGCTTCCCGGTTGCAAGCACCTCTAAATCGGCCTTTTTGAAAGAATTGATAAGTTCCCAGTCCCAATTAAGGTATTCAGCCAATTCTTCATAGCTTTTGCCCACATATTCATCAAGGGTGATTCCAAGCATTTTCAAAACATTGTCATTACAGCCTAATTGAACACAATTTTTATCTAACCAATAAACATTGCCTGGTAAATTCGCGATTATTGTTTCCAGTTCGTTCATTCGTTCAGATTCTTGCCGCGGTTCATCAGTATTTATACGACCAATCAGGCTAAAACAGTCTATATTGTTCTCATCACGCCATATTGGGCAGACATCCCAGGTTATTTCTTTTTGATGAATCGTTGATTTTGGTATTTTCAAATCTCTTAGATTGTTTTTGGCGCTCAAAAACGAAAAGATCTCATCCGGCTGATTTAAAAACTGAGATATTCTTTGATTTTCAAAGTCTTGCTTACTTAAATTAAAAAATTTTTCGACAGCTGAATTGACTTCGATAATGGTAAGTTCAGTAGAGATAAAGAAGACTAACTCATCGATTTGGTTAAGAGCTGCAAAATAAGCACTCATAAGTTGGTTATTCCCCATATTCTCTACCTACAGATTGCTTATTTTAGGAACTAAAACCCGTTGGGCAAACCTTGGATTCTCTTAATGCCGTAGTTGAAATACCTTCATATAAACTCTCAACGGATAAATTTCCATCAGAATCAATGACAATTTTAATGACATTCTCAAAACCATCTAGCCATCCAGAACCTAAAATACCACCCTTTGAATTAAAAGGATTATTTTTAAAATCGAGTGAAAGCCTTAACATCATTTTTTCTATATTCAAACTTTCCCAAGAGACAAGTATTGTTTTACCGTTAAAGTCTGGCCCGCCTTGGTCTGCATAAAATAAATATTTATACATCTTAAATCCGTCAATACCAATTTCCTCTGGGGCAAAGGATTCTAATTTATTGAATTTAATGGAGTAAGGAGCAATGCTTGTAGTTGCTCGCACATAGGAAGCCTTACCATAAGAATGAGTTGGATTTGGCGCATAAAGAAAATCCGGTAAGGTGTAACCCAGGATTTGATGCAGTGATTCTGGATTAAAAAGAGCCCGCCATTCACCAATACAACCATAGTTCCCATCATCAGGAAAAATATCGAATCCCGTATCTGCATATTTCTCGACGTGGCGCACTAGATAAACCGTTTCATTCTTGTTTAACCCTGATTTTAAAGGAGAATACTTAACGGTGGGTGATCCGTGCCGCAATAATCCAACATCCTGAATGAAATTGGGATCGTCGCTAAAGGGTTTTACAAGAGGAGGGTAAGAATCGGGGGTACTAATACCATCATTAATGGTTTGTGCAGTGATTGATTTCTTGTCTGAGACTGATAAAAGTACATTGTAGCTTGTAGAGTCAGCGGGTATGGGATCAAACTCAAAATTACTATATTTAGCTTGTAAGGCTGCAACTAAGTCATTGATATCTTCATTTGGCATAGAAAATACATATCTTTGTTTGCCTTTTGAGGATTTTATCAGGTCATCTACCACCTTACAGTTACCAGGATTAACACAATCACCAGCAAAATTATGCTTTAAAGCCGATGTGATTATGCCGTTGCCATGGCCTATTTTGTAGACAGAATAATATTGCAGAGCTTGTAGGGGTGCTAAATCAGGCAGGCCTTGAGACAGATAATCAACATCAAATAAAGCATACATTGCTGTATTACCCTTGCTTGGCATACCTTTGTTATAGAGGTAATCCGCAAGTAACAAGGAATGAAATAACCCCTTCTCAGATAAGTTATTAATAGTATTACTATGTTCCATGGTACCAATGAATAGAAATTCTGTTTCTGAGGGTGAGCTGCGTGTATTGATTTTAGAGACTTCTGCCGCATGAATATCTTTTAGAAAAAAAACTTGAAGAAAAAGAACAGTACATAGTCTAACTAAGGTTTTACAAGTTGAAGATTCTTTTGGCATTTTATAGTCCAAAGACAGGTTTAACTCATCTTAAAAAAAATAGCGACTGTTGGCAATTCTTAACAAGCCTGGAGAACTAAGCAAATTGATTGTTTGTTTTTCGTGCAATATAATTATTGGTAGGACACGTTGATTCGACAAAAACCATAATATCCGATTGACGGTTAGTTTTTATCGGAGATTATGATGCCAGGTAAGAACCCGAATGCTGGTAACAATGGGATTGCAAAGCCCCCCCCCACACAGAAAAATAATTCTCCCCCCCCTACTACCGCCAGTGCTGCTGGCGCTGGTTCAGGTTCTGGTTCTGGCGCTGCCGCCGCTGCGAAAACCGCTGCCCCAAATGGATACGCGCCCAAAAGAGCCGATACACAACTAGAAGCAGAAGGCAATAAACTAACAAGATCCAACAGCGTACATATTAGAGATAAGATCGCCCAGCCAATGAGTCATGCATATCGCAAAATAGTAGGTAACGGCTCTGGTACTGGACCCTGGAAAGATGGATTTAAAGTTGCAGTATTCTCTCAGGAAGCCTCTCGAAATTTTTCTACGAAATACCATCAGAAGATACAGACAGCTGCCGGTTATAAACCCCATAGCGGGAACACGCCAACCACTATGCCCTCGACCACTATGAGCCTCTTGGCATCAAAAATACAACACTTCCCTAAGGTAACTACATATAACGAAGCATTCCCCAAATTATTTGAAAATAGAGAAAATCCTCAGGTCATAGCCGTTGTAGAAGGTAAAAGAGAAAATTTGCCTCAGGAATTTACTTTGCCAGGCTCTCAGCCTCCTGCTGCCACAGGTTACACGGCAGCAGCACCAACAGGAGCAGCTGCGGCTGCTGCTGCTGTAAGCAACCAAGGAATACGCCCCGATACTTATAAATTACATAAATTCTACATACAGGGAAAGAATAGTCATGGTCATTCAGACGACAAGCAAAGCATGCATTTTTACATTAGAGATGACATGTCAGATGCAATAAGCCTTCAGGGAGCAGTAATTACTGCTGGATTTACATTAGGTGAAATCATGTTCGAAACCGGGCAGGGGAAATACAGTGTCTTAGTTCCTCATATTCCTAATAAGATAGCAGCATATCAGGAGCGTGCAGAACAATTATTAGAAAATTATGCAGAACGAGTAAAAGCAGAGAGAACGGTTATTGGATATATAGGAGATACTAACTTTAAGAAAATGGCGCAGGACTTTTCCAGCCCATCAATAGGTGGAAATAGCGGTGATTATCTAACACCAGCTTCTTCAGGTGCAACAAAATTTACCTACTTCATGCAAGCGAATACTTTAGGCCCTAGCAATGATTCTTTTGCTATGGAGCAAGCCCGCACATTAAACCACGTAGAACTTCAGCTTGGCGCTGGTGATAAAAGAGCAACGGATCATCCTTCTATGCAAACCACTGTTTTATTAAACTCTGATATTAGAAATAGAAAATATCGTAATCATGCCGGTATTTGGGTCAACCCTGATGCCGAGACTGACATTGAATCTGATTCTGATGATGTCCCAGATATCGAGCCTGATGCTCCTGCTAGAGCCGCTGCAGCTCATAACCCTCAAAATACCCTCAAAGCCAACCCTAGCGCAGGAGGTTCAGGTTCAGGGTCTGGCTCAGCCGGCAGTATTAAAGCAACACCTAGTAATCTACAAAATCCACAACAACCACAGCCGCAGCCACAACCACTCCTGCAGAAACATTCACAACCACACATGCACCCGCATCTACAACCGCAGGTGCACACACAGCCACATCCACAAACACACATGCAGCCGCATCCACAACCGCACATGCAGCCGCATCCACAACCGCACATGCAGCCGCATCCACAACCACACATGCAGCCGCATCCACAACCGCACATGCAGCCGCATCCACAACCACACATGCAGCCGCATCCACAACCACACATGCAGCCGCAGCCGCATCCACAACCACACATGCAGCCGCATCCACAACCACACATGCAACCACATCCACAAACACACATGCAACCACATCCACAAACACACGTACAGCCGCATCCACAACCGCACGTGCACACACAGCCACAACCAAACCAGCAGCAACTACATCAACTACAACGACGGCAACTACATCTACGTCAGCAACTACAACAATTCCAGCAATATCAACTACAGCAACAAGCTAAAGCAGCATGCGAAACTATGCGTGATGATAAAAGTAAGGAGGGTGCTGATGACGACGACAACGCTAACATGGGTATTTAGGTTTGTCTGTGCTGCTACAAAAGACAGGTTTTTAAGGCACTTTTAAAAGAAGATAATATAGGGCAATACTCCTAAATTTATAGGGGTATTTCCTATAAAATCCAACCTTAAAGGAGTGCAAATGAAGAAAAGTTTTGCATTGAAAATACTGTTTTCCGCCGTATATTTTGCAGGGGTTTTACTCTTTACTTTAGCAAGACTAACCCCCGCATATTCCGCGTCTTTTGCAGATGGGAATCCATTTTCCGGTGCAAAGGGATATATTAATCCTGATTATGTTCAAGAGGTTAATGACTTTTTCCAAAGAAATCCAAGTTATAAAAACAAAACTCAAACACTGGGGTTATTAGATAACCAAGGCAAATGGAATATATCGACTGCAATATGGCTCGATAATAAGGCTGCTATTGAAGATAACCCTACACGAGGAACACATGGTGTTAAGTATCATTTAGAGGAAGCATTAAAACAGGCTAGTAGCGAAAAACCGCAGGTTATTAGCTTTGTTATTTATGATCTTCCTATGCGTGATTGTGATGCTTATTCCTCAAATGGAGAGTTCAAACAACCTGAGGATTTGGTTAATTATCAAACTCAATATATTGATAAAATCAAATTAATTTTTGACGAATTCTACCAGCAAGCAAACTCTGAGAATGTGCGCACTGTATTGGTTATTGAACCCGATTCCTTACCTAATTTAATCACCAATGCGAATAGTGGCCGCTGTGCTCTTGCTGCAAGTTCAGGAGTCTATACTCAGGGCGTTAACTATGCCTTATCGCAATTTTCTAGCAATCCAGGCGCTAATATTTCAATGTACCTCGACATTGCCCATTCAGGATGGTTAGGCTGGGCTACCAATATGAATAAAGTAGCGAATATCTATAATAGTGATGTTTTAGGTGCTGGTTTTAATAAGCTCCGTGGATTTATTAGCAATACATCCAATTACACCCCCTTAAATGAAGCCTTTAGTTACGATCAATATTTGCCAAATTATCAAAACCCTACAGCTTCTAAATGGATTATGCTGACGCCCTACTATAGTTGGAATGATGCCTATGATGAGGCCTCTTTTGTTGCCGAAATAGCGAGCCTAGGCAGCAATGGAACCTTGCAGCAACTCGATAATCATCGGATTGTTCAACCCTCTCAGGCAAAATATGCGAATAAGCATTTTCTAGTTGACACTAGCCGCAACGGATGGATAGTTAATAATGATGATTATTTAGCGAAAAATAATACCAATCAGCTAGTTAACTATTCACGCGCTGATCAACGACATCATCGTGGAAATTGGTGTAACGTGCAAAATATTCAGCCTGTAGAGACTGATAATCCTGGGAAGTTAATTCCTGCGAAACCAACCTCTGCCGGCTTAGGATTGTTGCCAGAGTCTAATCCTAAATTGATTAATCCACTCTACAAAGACAGTGCTCAGCAAGATCTACAATTGCCGATTGATGCCTATGTCTGGATTAAACCACCAGGCGAATCTGATGGTTATTATGATGCAGCCAATGCAGCAGGCGATCAGATGTGCAGTAATTCTGTTGGTGGAGCTCATAACGAAAATCAACGAACTGATTCCTTACAAGAAGGTAACAAGCCAGCACCCAAAGCGGGTAATTTCTTCGATGATGCATTTAAAAATTTAATTGATGTACGCGGATGTATTGATAAGAAATTCCCTTCTAGTTTTTGTCCTGGATAACATTAAAAAGGAGGCAATATCAGCTGTAATAGGTCACTTCACGCAGCACTGCCATTATGTTAAGGAAGATTTTGTCATTCCCGCGAAGGCGGGAAACTATTTCTCGCTAAGCACAGTGCCAATGTAGAGATGGTTTCCCGCCTTCGCGGGAATGACAAATGCCCTAGACGACCCTACTCCGTTCCTCACACTGACAGGATTTAAGGCTGACTTATTACCATCAGCTAAGGGATATTGCAGCTATTTCAGATCTAAATAGTCTCTATTAAGAAAAAATCTGGTTTCATAATAAAAAATTAAGCTTGCTTTTATATATTAGCGGGTTCAGTCATTCCAGATTTTTATCCTAGAGCGAAAATGAAAAACTACATTAACAGCATCAATCAAAAAACAGGCAATCGTTATTACAATAGTAAAAAATATTCTAAGGCCTTGATTCATTATTTAAAGGGATTAGCTATCCTTGAGACTCAAATCGATCAAAGCCCGAAAATACTCACCTCAATAGCGTTTTGTGACCACTATGTTTATGCCCTAACAGATGTCCTGTACACCCAATCTCAACTAATCAATCAATTTGTTAGAGAGAGTGTGAATGTCACTAATGACGAGCTTCTAGAGAATTTATCTTTTTATCGTTCAATGCTGACCACGATTACGAATAGAGTTATCTCGATGAGTGACTCCTGGGAGAACATCCGTAATGAAAAAAAGCGAACTACAAAAGCCCAACAGGTTACTGTTGTCTACAAATTATTAGCTGAAAATTTAGAACTCTTAAGTGACTTATGGTTTGCTACTGCTGATGAACTAGGTGTCACCACTCCTCATTATGAACGTTTATTAAATGAGTCTTGCAGAGCAATGAAATTGGCTATTGCAACTCAATCCAAATTGCCAGGAGCTATCGGTCTAAACATGCATTGTGGTTATTTAAATCTTCTTGAACGCCTCTACTATTTTAAACAAGATACAGCGTCTAAACAGGAGTTTTTAGCTAAGATGAAGGCGCATCTTGAGAGATACCAACTCTTGGCAGTGACTCAGGATAATCCGCCTACTCAGCTTGAATTAATAAGCTATGCTCTCTTAGTCGACGTAAAATTGCATGGTATCTCAAATAATTATTTAATTGCACAAGGACAGGCACTCGTAGATTCCATAATTGAGGACAATCCTGCTGCTAGTCAGGCCATATCAGATTTTAACAAACTAGTAGAACTCTCATCTCATTTTCCCTCGTCCTCACATGCATCAGCTAGTCAGCAAGCTCCAATTCAAACTCTTAGCAGAGCAACACCCACTTCGTCATCCAGTTCATCTGAGGTTCCGCAAGCCCCTATGGAGCCAAACCCATTGGGAAATATTGTACGGCTGCTTATGAGAAATCCAGAACGCATTGAGCAGATGGTTGATAAATTATATAGTCTTGGCTCTGGTGAGTTTAGTCGTTTATATCCCGCATCAGATCTTAGTTTTCTAATTCGAGAGCATGAAAAATCTTACGTGAAACAATCTCTTATTGATTGCGCTGAGCAAGGCGATGAAGCTGAGGTATTAGACCTATTGACCCCAGCCTTGAAATACCTTGCGGACTGTTATTTAAAACAAGAAAAACATTCTCATAATCGAGCAAGAGAACTCTTCAACGCAGGGAAGCCCTGGCAAAAACGAGCGATTTTATTAAGTCTCAATATTCAGACAGGTATTCCCAGTACCCATTTACCCTTAATTGAACCTAAAAGATTGCGGACAGGCTCAACACAATCCCAGCCCTCTCAGACCTTAGCAACAGAGATGCATAAAAAAGCCCGCAAGCGCAGTGATTCTATAAGTTCAGAATCTCAAACACCTCAATTAGGCTCCACTCTAGCCCATGAAGAGCAGGTATTAGCGCATTGGGATCAAATGCAAAACTCGGATATTTCAACCTTGACACAGGAAGAGGCTGTTCAAACAAGGTCAATTTTAAAAGACTCCGGCTTCGGATCAGGACTCGCTTTTTTTGCCTCATCATCTGAAAGCAGTCAGGGCTTAAATGAGTCGCATCCGAAGGTGCAGGCATTTATTCATGCTATGGAAAATATCGAGACTTATGCTTTTCATCCCAGACGGAAAAAAAGATTATTAGCCAATCTCTTAACGATTATGGGGGAGTTTCTTGAAGTGAACCCCGATTCTCCAATAAAGAAAGTTATAGCAGTTGTACTTAGTGTTGAATCGCTTTATAAAACAGCCTTAAAGATTTATCCCTGCCATGAAATAACCAATACAAGGCTCCCCTACCTGTTGCACAAACATAGTAGGCTCTTTCATGATCATCATAGTTTCGTTTTAGCTGCTGATAAAACGAGTCAATCCGATGAAGAGCTCTTTAAAGATGCCATTGAGTCTATGTTGACGGATTTGGAAACCATTTATTTAGCAAGACATGAGCAATTAGAATTTTTAATCAACTCATTATTTGAATATATAACAACAAAAATCAGCCAATATAATTTAATGAAAGAAGAGGATAGAGCTATGCTTATCGACTTATTTAATGGTCATATTAGTCCATCAGATGCATGTTCTTCTGGCACCCCTTTGCTGTGGTAAAATAAAAGCAATCTGATTGGTATTCATGCTTCAATGCGTATCTCTATTAATATTGCGTTAATACAACATTGATATTCTTTTGCATTAGCTACCACCTAACTATTAACAAAGGATATATTATGCAAGAGAAATCAGAAGTTAGTTACTCTACGTGGAAAGAAGCCTATGTCCAAAAGCTCGAATCTGACAATGCAGGACGACACGGCTATCAAAATCATTTCTATGGAAAGTTACTCATTGAGAATTTTGAAGCACAGTTTGCTGACATCTTACCTTCCCTTAAAGTCAATGAGCAGTTTACGAATCTTGTAGCTTTGTATTCATCTGAGCTTAGAGCAGCCTATGGTTATGAATGGGATACGTCAAAAGTAGAATCATCAACGCATCCTAAGTTTTTGGAGTTTATTGATAAACTTAATGAGCAGGGATTTTTATTTAAGAAAGAAATAAAAAAATTTGCACCTCTTTTTGTCCAAGGAAACAGAACCTCTCCTAATGGGTTTTTAAGTCAATTACCCAAAGATTATCTAAGTGAACTAGCGAATTATCTTGAGCCACATCAATCTCCTCAAGATGCTGTGCAAACTATGAAAGATGAACTACAAAAAGCCCAAGATTTTTACCAGCAAATTCGGATGTTTTCCTATGATGCTAAAGAGGTAGCTTTTTCTAAGCAAAATGGTACACAAGTTACTCTAGATTCTTCTGACGCTTTCGAGAAGTGGTTTTCAACACTTCCTTTGAAAACACCTGTTCAACTTAATGAAAAATATAGCGTTTTCAAATTAGATGACAATACTCTGGCTATGAATAGTGGGCCAGGTACCCGAGGCATACAAATTAAAAGAGAAGGTAATTCCTTTATAGCTTGTAATAATCAAGCGGCAGATAGAGCTATGAAAGCAGTGACGCAAGAAGATTTAGCCTTAGAAAGAAACGCGAATCTTGCAACTTCCTTAGCTGAACTGAAAAAAGCATTACAGACAGAACCCAAAAAAGAGGTGGCAAATGAAAAAAGCCAACCGTTTTCCTACAACGATAAAGAGATAGCTTTTTCTAAGCAAAATGGTACACAGGTTACCCTGGACGCTTCCGATTATTCCAAGAAATGGTTTGCAACCTTTCCCCTGAAAACATCTGTCCAACTTAACGAAAACTATGTAATTTTTAAGTTAGATGACAATACGTTGGCTATAAATAGTGGACCAGGTACCCCAGGCATACGAATTAAAAGAGAAGGTAATTTCTTTATAGCTTGTAATAATCTAGCGGCAGATAGAGCTGTGCAAGGGTTAACGCAAGAAGAATTAACGTCAGCAAGAAACGCTAATCTTGTAGCTTCCTTAACTGAACTAAACAGAGCATTACAAGCAAAACCCAAAGAACAAGCAGTAGTTGCAGAGAAGACCGAGGTTTGTTCAGTACAATAGTACTGCTACGGCCATTTAGTTAAGGGTATTTGTCATTCCTGCGAAGGCAGGAATGACAAATACCCTTAACGCTTTAGCCCTCCTTACTCCTGAAATAAGTTGAGAGAACAATTAGAAAAAATTAAGATTGAACCTACAAATTTTACTGTTTAATGCTTTGTTGCTAATTCGACGAGGATACAATGGACGACAGTTGTTATTGGGTTTATATCTTGTTATGCGAAAACAATACCTACTACACCGGCTTTACAAACAATCTTTTAAAGCGCTATCAATCTCATATTGATGGAACAGGAAAGTGTAAGTACACCCGGAGTTTTAAACCCGTTAAAATCGCTCAATCCTGGCAAATCAATGGTGGCAAGGCGGATGCCATGCGCGTAGAGCGTCTTATTAAAAAATTATCGCGAAGTGAAAAGGAAAAAATTATTGCGGATCCGTTACAGCTCACTTACTGAGAGACTAACGTCAGTTATAAATAAGGAAAGTTTATGCTAACGAAGTATTTCCTAGCTCTATCATGCTTATTAAAGGCAGTTTTATCTTGGGCGATTAATCCTATTGATGTTGCACTAGTACCGCCAATTGGATTGCCTGCGCTAACTCAAATAGGTAATCAATATATAGCTGCCTATACCTTTACTAATAATCTTAGACTGCTGGTATTAATCTAAGTCACAGGCTCAACCCTTAGTTCTGACTTTACCTTCAAGGACAGGTGATTGGGGCATCTAAAATATTAAAATATTGAGTAGTGGATAGGGTGTAAGAAGATCGAAGGTAATTTGCTGGGAGTCCTTTAAATTATTTGCCGTTAATAACTAGTAACATCAACAGGTGATGAGGCAACCAGTACGGCCCTTGCTAAGCAAACTAATGATCTGCTGCATGCGGCACCCCAGCCATTTCAGAGGTTTTGCTTCAATCTCCCCCTATGATGTTGGCGCAGCTGTTAATGAACTTGAACGAGCGATTAATCAATTAAATTTTGCAGGCTGGCTTACCATTCAAATTATGGTGCGAATAATTACCTTGACGACAAAAAATATTGGCCTCTGTTGGAAGCAGCCGAGGATTTAGGCACTCCCATTTATTTGCACCCCGCTACTCAGCTGATGAAAGAATTTGGTTTACCCTCGCCGGCAGCGCTATGGGTTTTGAGATTGAATTCCCGAGGCTTGACCGCGGGATCCGCTGGTTAGAGGCTCTTCACTCTGAACCCATAGATCCCGCGGTCAAGCCGCGGGAATTCGGGATGGGGTGACTTATTAAATAACCTGAGACTTATTGTTCCCAAGGTGGTTTCGGTTTTGTTTCTAGCGGAGAAGGATTGAAACCTTCCCTTCCCGCGGTATTTGAAGAGCTGGCTTGATCCATCTGACTAGCTCTTAGCTGCCCAACACTATGCTTGAATCGCTCAGTGACTTCATCGCGTTTATCTACTGCTGAGGCGCGAATTGAATGGACTGTCGAGGCAATAGTATCTGGTGCTTTAGGGGGGGTGATATCACTATAAGCACAATAAGTAGATAACCATTCAAATAAGGGTTTTATATCACCAACAATAGGCTCCGCTACTTGCTGAAATACCGATGGCCCATTCATTGAATTTGCAAAACTTACTACACAATCTCCAGTGTCCAGATCCATGGCACAAAATGAAATAGAGCCAGTATTATTTCCCCAATGAAAACCAATGGTCTTTTCCTGATCGTTATAAACCCCCATCCCTAAACCCCATTGGATGTTTGACGTTTCGGGTGAGGCTGTTGGGGGTAGTGTTGATAAAGCGCCAGTTAATAGTGTTGATTTCAGGTAATCATTTTGAAAGCAATATTGTAGAAAAGAGATGTAATCTTCTGCGGTTGTAAGCATAGATCCCGCGGGGATCCCGGGTTCCTTCTCGCCTAGTGGAGCTAAGGGGCTCATGGGGCCATCAGGAGAGGGATCGGCCATGTGTGCTTGAGCAATATCGCGATGCTTATCATGCAGATTGCCATCTGGCAATTGCCTCATAAAGGTAGAACTGGTCATGCCGGCTCTTTTAAAAAAATCTTGCGCAATGTCTTCCCATTTATGCTGTGTTTCTTGCTCAATAACATCCTTTAAAAAATCAAGTGCCACTCCTGAATAGGTAAATCGCGTGTTAGGTGCTGCGATAAATTTTTTTCCGTCATCACCATCCTGACCAAAGTTTGCCAGACCTGAGCATTGCCCAATAACCATACGAGTTGTAAGCGTTCGATAATGAGGGTCTTGCCTAAGTTCTGGAGGGCCATAGTCAGCAATCTCAGCTAGAGGCTTGTCTAAATCCCATTTCCCCTGGGCAACCAAGTCTAAAACAATAGCTGCAGAGACAGGCTTACTTAGGGATGCCGCTTGAAATAGGGTATTGGTATCAACTGTGCTTGGGGCTGAGGTGTCAGTCGTTCCATAAGCCACACTATCGCGAACGCCTTTTTGACACCAAGATAACGATAATGCGGGAATATTGGCATTATCAAGCAGTTCATTCATTAATTCTTGTCGTTCTTGCATAAAGCACCACATCACTCAATAGAATTATTTGCAATTCAATTATAGCATCTGTTTAATTCTCATCCGGTGACACACCTTTAATAGAATAAATCGGAGATTAATCCTATGTTTAAAAAGAAAGAAAAGCTGCCTGCTTCACCAAAAAAACAAGATTGTGATAGGGCCACGAGGGTACTCGAATTACATGCTTTAGATAAAAAAGCATACTCACTGATAAAAGAGCTTCACCCAGATGATCCGTTAAGAAAGCGATATGCTTCACTTCCTCGAAAAGGCTGTTCTAAAGATATAAAGAAATTTGAGCGTTTAGAAAAAGAGCTGCAAGATCTTGCAGTTATTTTAGAGAGTAGATTAGCGCCGCCTGATGAGATTCGCATAGTTATAAGCTAATAGCCACTAAACTATGAGAGAATCAGCCCAATCTAAATCCTTTACCAACTGTGCATATTGAGTTCCCTCAAGCTCTTGGATTATATCTTCCAGAGCTTTAGGAGGTTCTATTTGTTTCAAGGCTAAAATATCTTGATGTCTTGCAATAAAACTTTGAATATTTAAGGTTACTTCACTGACTGGGACATAATATACACTTTCCGGGGCATCTATTTCAGAATCCTCTTCTGGATCCCATGAGCCATCCTCAATCAAATTATCGCATTCTGCAATATTCGCTTTTTTTACACATTCCCCATCATAAAGCTCTATATGCCCCCCCTTGTTATCAATACAAATGGATGCATGATAAGGACGTAACATATGGTGTTTCTGGAAAACTAAAAAATCGCCTGGTGAAGGTAAGGAATCTAAGGAACCTTTAACGAATTTTCTATAGTTTTCTAGAGGTAGTTTAAAAAGAGCCTGTAGCAGCGTTATCTCGATCTCTTGAGCCAGACTTTTCTCATTAATTTTGTGGACAATATAGCAGAGCTCATCAAGCTGTTCCTTAGACACTAGCCCGATATCGTTCAAGACTAGAAAGCAAAATTCCCAGCAACATAAATGTGGCTGCTCATCAACATGTGCGGCCTTATTTGTTGCCCTCTTTGATAATGCGAATTTTTCTGATACTGCCTGTTTAATGGCCTGAGGTATTTCACCGATACTGTCACAAAAATTCAGCACAAAATCATTTGCCCTAGTGTAGAAAAATGCATTGACCACATAATATCCACTACTTGGAATATGGTTTAACTTACCATCATAAGCTAAAGCAGAACTAACTAGCTTATACGCCAAACGCTGATTAGCTTCATCTAATATTTTGGTTTTTTTAAAAAAACCCTGCTCATTCCCGGACTCTAGTTTTCTTTTCATAGACTATCCAAAGATAAAAACCTGGAAAGTAACAGCTAATACTTACCTTAAGATTAACTACCGTACGTCAGAAATGAAACCAGTTTGTAAGGCTCTGCTGCATGGATTGAAGGACTAACACAGCCCGTCATCCAGAGCGCAGCGAAGGATCTCCGGGATTAGCACTGTGCCACATTCAGGAGAGCCTTCGCTGCGCTCTGGATGACGAGTCTGCGCGCAGGATGAGGAAGCTGCGCCCAGGATTGCATCTTAGGCTAGTAAACCAAAAGGTAAGTTAATAGAAATGGTACTGTTAGTTTGTGATTGTACGGCAAGCGAAAACTAACCAGAAAGCTGCGCATAGCATAAATATCCAGCAGTTATCATTAATAAAAGTCCCATAAGAAAATTAAAGAGCCGCAGACGAAAATGGTCTTTTAAGAAATACGAAACCTTATCACCTAAAACAGCCCAAACACCAAGCGAGATATAGCAAATAACAAAGTAAATAAGGGTAAAGGTTAAAAGCGAATCGTAGCTTGCTGTGCTGGAAAAGATGGAGGCTCCAGATACGCAGGCAATCCATGCCTTCGGATTTACCCATTGTAGTAAGAAGCCTTCGTAAAATTTAGGAGCCTCTTTTTTGCTTATCTCTAACTCTGATTTTGAAGACGCAATTTTGTATCCGATATAAATTATATATAACGAGCCTACTATCGCTAGATAACTAAGAAAAGATGGGTAGGCATTAATAAACTGCGAAAAGCCAAATCCTATAAAAACTAATAATAAGATAAATCCGACTGTTGCTCCTGATACATAAGGAAGGGTTCTTTTGACTCCGTAATTAATACCAGAAGATAGAATAATCATATTCACAGGACCTGGTGTAATAGACATAACCAAAGAAAATGAAACCATCGCTAATAAAACTGCCATCACTATTCTCCCAACTTTAATAACGTTAATAGATTATCATGCCCTGAAATGAATGATTAGATGTTACAATTTGAATTTATTGTTCTATTGGATGAGATAATGATTGATGAACTACGGGCATTGGCAATTTTCGCTAAAGTAGTCGAAGCAGGTTCATTCCGCTCAGCAGCAAAAGCACTAAAACTTTCACCTTCAGTTGTAAGCCATCATCTAGCACAATTGGAACAGAGACTTGGGGCGGCACTACTCTATCGTTCAACAAGGCGACTTTCCCTCAGTTATGAAGGCGAAAAGCTATTCATAAGTGCCCAGGCAATGCTAGAGGCGGCTGAAAAGGGATTGAATAGCATTGCCTATCATGCCACAGAGCCAGCTGGCCAATTAAATTTGACGCTTCCAGCCATGCTCACAAAAAGCCCGCTTGTTGAAGATATTGCAGTATTTGCCAAGGAGTTCCCCAAAGTAGCGCTTTCAATAAATTTTAGCGATATACAGCAGGATCTGATTCAGGAAGGCATCGATCTTGCGATTAGAATGGGGGACTTAAAAGACAGTACTTTAAAATCTAAACAACTCTTTACTATGCCACGCAAACTCGTCGCAGCGCCTTCTTTAATGAAAAAACACCAATCCCCACAACGACCACAGGATTTACTCAATTGGGATTGGATAGGCCTTAAAATGCGTCCTAATACCAAGACCTTAGTCAGTAAAAAGGGAAAAACTTATACAATTAACTTTGAGCCAAGAATTATTGTGGATAACATGGATGCTGTTTGCCAGCTAGCCATCTATGGATTAGGACTAGCAACTCCACCGGCGTTTTTTGTAGTAGAGGATATCCTTCAAGGACATCTTGTTGAACTACTACCTGAATGGCAGGTTGAATCGACTCCTGTCTACGCGGTGTGGCCACCTAATACGCCTAAGGAATCACTGACTTATCGATTTATTGCCTTCCTAGAGACAAGGAAAAATTCGTAGGCATTCATACAATGGCGTCAACTTAAGGAGCAATACCTCAGGTTCGAAGACGATATGTCCTCTTTCCCCTTGGGGACACTGCCATTAAGTTAACGTCAGTGAGAGCTAGAGAGAGGGGGAGATGCGGCATAAATTTAATTAAGCTGACGCCATTGGGCGTTCCCCCCCTGAGCGAATACAAAGATTCATCGATGATTGCCTAGCGGATCATCGCCAACGGCGATAATGCGGACCGCCTCGATAGACACCAACGGCTTCACGAGGAGCGCCGCGATAATAGTGTCCCCACCCTGGATGGCCATGTGCGTAGAAATTAGCATCCCAGCCATTCCCTGTCCAATATCCAAATCCTTCACGATAGTAACCAACAGCATAATCACCGACGAGAACATCTGGCTCATAAGCAATTTCAGCCGTTGGTGTTGCTACATAGCCAGCACAACCAGCTAAACCGATCGACAATAAGATTGCAGCTAAAACTTTCATTTGTGGTCTTACCTTTATTATGACTAACTCAGCGTCACTATACCTCGTATATAGCATGAAAATAAAGCTTAGCCTGAACTCCCTCTAGAAGGTAATTTACGAAAACTTACAGCTAACCGATTCCAGCTATTGATTGTGATAATTACCATTGTTAGATCAACAGCTTCCTTTTCACTGAAATACTTGAGGAGATCCTGGTATAAATCGTCAGGCGCATGGGTCTCTGATAATAAAGTCACAGCCTCTGCCCAAGCCAAGGCTGCTCGCTCGCGCTCAGTAAAAAATGGAGCCTCTCGCCATACAACAATTGCATTAATTCGTCTTTGTGACTCCCCCGCTTTCAGTGCATCACTGCAATGCAGATCAACACAAAATGTGCAGCCATTTATTTGGGAGACACGTAGTTTTATGAGCTCCCTTAGCGATTTGTCTAAGCCACAGTTATTAACATATCCCTCGAGGCTCATTAGCGATTTAACCGCCTCAGGGGAAACTTTGTAATAGTCTATTCGTGAATTAGTAGTCATCCAAACCTCCGCTATTTTGAATGTGTAGTCTCAGGATTAACGCTCCTATTTAGCTACTTCATAGTTTAGTCCATTTGTATAATAATGACCTTTCCCCTTCCTTAATCTTTAGATAGAGAAATAGGCTTATGTTAAACAATCAACCACTAGCTCGTTTAGTTCAACACAACGCATCCATTTTTAGGAACACAAAAGCGCTCTTATTAGATAATTTGAAACAGCTATGGTCTAAAACTAAGCCTCTTGCCGGAATCAAGATTTTGCATAATATCCCTCTAACCTATGAAACCTTAGTTAAGTTAGAGTCCTTAGTCGCTGCCGGGGCTGATTTGACAGTCACACAGGTTAAATTTGTATCAACTCCACCTACAACCGATATAGTCGATTTATTAAGCCAATTAGGAATAACCTATACTCCCCAGCATGAAGACATTGAGGGTGAGTTTGATATTGCTTTGGATTGCTGTGCGGAAGTAATGCAGATGCCTAAAGTAACTATTACTAAGGGTTTGGTTGAGTTAACTCAAAGCGGTGGAGAGGTTTTTAAAAAAACAAAAACAGCCTTTCCTGTGATCAATGTTGATGATTCTAATTTAAAAAAACTAGAAGGCATGTATGGTACAGGTGAAAGTTTTGTTAGAGCCTTCAAGGAAAGGACTAATCGAGATATTAAGAATGAGACCTTTATGGTTTTTGGTTTCGGCAAAGTAGGACAGGGAATAGTAAAGTATCTCTTGAAGGAAACACCGCATATCACTGTAGTAGAACGGTCAGAAAAGCTATTGGAGCATGCCAGGAAAATGGGGATTAATGCTTTGCACGTTTCTCAAGCAGCAGATATTAGAAACTCTGCCCAAAAAGCATCTTGCCTGGTAACAGCAACAGGGCAACACCATGTCTTATCACAATGGCTTAGCTCCGATCTTTGTCCACAAGCCCTTATTGCTAATATGGGGGTTGCTGATGAAATTGGTCCCAATTTTACAAATGAAAAGATCTTGTGTAACCGCACAGCAATTAATTTTTCCTTAAAACATCCAACACTACTGCATTTTATTGATCCTATTTTTTATGCTCATAACTTAGGAGCCCAGTTATTATTAGAAAATCAATTAAGCCCCGGATATCATCCTTTTCCTAGTTATATTGATGATTTGGTTATTAAATTATGGAATGCCTATTATCCTATAGATATCAGTGATATTTATTTGGAACATTAGATTTTCCTCATCTTTCGATTCTAACTTACAGTTCTTAATTATTTGTTAATTGTTATAAGGAGATACTAGGAGCGCTAATTAATTAAAGTGGGGAAGATTATGGGCTGTATAAAAAATGTTTTCTTAACACCTTTATTTTTATGCGCAATAACATTTAAGACTTTCGCTAATCCTGAAATACAATTTAATCAAATGATAGGCACCCAAGCTATTGGTAATCTTCATGGTTGTGGAGGGTTATGTTCACTTGATCAAGCCGCTGATGAAATTTTAGAGCTTGGTTCCAGAACGATCAAAATCAGCATCAGTTCTGAAATGATGCAACCTAATTCTAAGGAAGAAAAAACCTTAAATAAAATTCTTAATATGCCTTTTGATACTTATTTTTTCTGGTGGCGATCGAATGACTATTGGTTAAATGGTTTTAATGATGAAGCGGCTCAACAAGAATATGACGCAACCTTTAATTTTGCTAAAAAATTATTAACTCAGTTTCAAGAAAAAGAAAAAACCTTTTTTCTTGGCAATTGGGAGGGTGATTGGTATCTATTGAAAATGACAAACGGTAAAACAACCGAACCCACTCAATTTCAAGCTGACAACATGGCTAAATGGTTGAATATACGACAAAAAGCGGTTAGTGATGCTAGGGAGCAAGTTGCGAGTAAATCAAAAATTTATCTTTATGCTGAAGTAAATCAAGTTTATGAAGAATACAAACATCATGACAAAATTCGTATGGTAAATGCCGTTTTACCGCAAACCGATGTGGATTATGTTTCTTACTCTACATATGATGTACAAAAAGAAAATGAATCTGAGATAAGTAATACACTGGACTACATAGAATCCAAACTTAAACCTAGCAAAGCAAATATTATGGGCAGACGTGTTTTTATAGGTGAAATGGGAATGCAGGCCAAGATTTATAATTACAATAAAGAACAACATGAACAAGCCAATCGAGCAATCTTGCTTAAATTTTTAAAGTGGCAACCGCCCTATATTTTATATTGGGAAATCCGTAATAATGAAATTAGCGGACAGCAACAAGAAGGCTTCTGGCTTATTGATGATAAGGATATAAAGTGGCCGTTATGGTATAGCTTAGCTGGATTGTTTAAAGAACAGGATAAATTAGTAAGAAACACTAAAGATTCTTCTTATCAAAATGTATGGCAAATGACTATTGATTATTTAGGGCAGCAAAAGCTTTAAAAGAGTGGTCAGGGTGGGTTTCTTGCTCTTAGGCTCATCCGTTGGCCTACCCGCTTACCCTCTAACGTTTTTTGAGTACTAGCCAGCCTCGAGGAAGATTATATGCCGGATTATATTTAGCCATCGATTGGAAAATTGCATCAATTTTTACCCAGTAAGGCTCCTGAATTGCTTGATCTACATCGCACAATAAAACCTCGTTCTCCTTAGTTTTCCAAGCAACTAAGGGAGAATAATGCGGATTCCCTTTTGAATCAGAACTGAGACCTTTAATAAAATCAGCTTGCAAGAAATTAACAACAAGAACAGCGTTTCTAGTTTGAAAGGCGTTCTTAATTTCATCTATAAAAATTGCATAATTTTCTTCATAGCTTCGATATAAAGTCAGGCTTATTTTGCCGGCATAAACAAGCTCAGAAATAAAAAGAAGCTCATGCAAAGCCATCCCCCTATCTAGAAATTCATGAACAGGTAACCAACGCTTAAAGCGCTTATCTATCCACTCAGATTCTTCTTTTTTTTCTAAACCCAACCCAGTAGCAGAAAGAATAATCGAGGCAGGACCACAGGTCGCCTCATGTTGCTGCCGGAAACCTTTTTTATAAATATCAAGCATATACTTAAAAGGGCTATTAGAGTTCATAATTCATTTAAATGAAGGGTCCAACCTATTGTTAAGTATAGACAATCCGGCTCTTGGGAATTCTTGAATAACTAACCATGTGGGGCTCTAGAGCATTATTGGGTATCGAGTACTATTAATGCTCTATAAAATAACCATTACTTTTGATTGCTATAACTTTTTTCTTTAAAGTGCTTACGGCAAGTAGAAACATACATTGCATTTCCACCTATAACAATTTGCTCGCCACTGGATTGAACCTCTCCCGCTTCATTCAGCCGTAAAATCATGGTTGCCTTACGACCACAATGGCAAATGGTTTTAAGCTCTATGAGCTCATCCGCCCAAGCAAGTAAATACTGACTACCTTCAAACAGTTCTCCTTGAAAATCAGTACGTAAGCCATAAGCCAAGACTGGAATGTTAAACTTATCGGTCAATTCAGTGAGTTGAAAAACCTGGTCTTTGGTTAAAAATTGAGCCTCATCAATTAAGACGCAGGAATAGTTCACATTTTGTTCTTGCGCCTTTAAATAAAGGTTATCCTTTTTATCAAAGATTAAAGCTTCTTCGGTCAAACCAAGCCGTGAATTAATAGTTCCCATCTGAAAGCGTGTATCGATTGCAGGAGTCATTAGCAAGGTATACATGCCTCGTTCTCGGTAATTATAAGAAGACTGTAAAAGCAGAGTGCTTT
Source organism: Legionella massiliensis (assembly GCF_000756815.1). Classification (GTDB taxonomy): domain Bacteria; phylum Pseudomonadota; class Gammaproteobacteria; order Legionellales; family Legionellaceae; genus Tatlockia; species Tatlockia massiliensis. The sequence continues at coordinate 800,221 of NZ_CCVW01000001.1, read as the reverse complement.
TACCCGCATTCATAGCTGCGTAGTAAAAATAAAGTTTTGCCATAAGAATCCTTTAATTAAAACTGCTTATTGTGAAGGTATAGGGATTGAGTCTCAACGTTTTTATTTTGGTGGATACCCCTGCCGCGACATAAAAACCGTTCGGGCTGACAAGGCCTTTAGGCAATCTCGAAGCCTTTCACTATGACGCTTCGAGCACTGTGCTTAGGCACAAACCTCAGCGCGAACGGATGTAAAAATTCTTAAGAGTCAACTAAGGGTGGTCGCTGCTTAGCATATCCAGTGAGAGCCTCATAAGCATGACCTAGTTGCAATACCCCAAAATCATCATGCCATCTACCTACAATTTGTAGGCCAACTGGCATTCCATTTGCTCCAAATCCACAGGGCATTGCTAGTGAAGGATGTTCTGTCGCGGTAATGCACCAACATATTTTCATCCAATCGAGGTAAGAATCTAATTTATGGCCATTTATTTCATTAGGCCATGGCAGTTCGATATTGAAAGGATGAATTGATGTTGTTGGTAGAATATAAAATTCATAGTTATTCATGAATGCCCGCATTTTGGCAAAAATTTCCCCTTTTTTTCGTTGCATTTGCGCAATATAGCTTGAATTAAAGCTTTTCATTAAATTGAACTCTTCTACCACCTCAGGCTTAATTTGACTCAGCTTTTGCTCATCAGTCATTAATTCATAATAACTAGCGCCATAAATCATGGCACGTTCACAGCGAAATACATCGTCAGTATCATCAAGAAAATCTGGATCTCTTTGCTCCACAACACAACCAAGCTCTTCAAAAACTTGAGTCTGAGCTCTTACTATTTTCTTTATCTCAGGATCTTGTAGGTCACCACATACATTTTGAAACATCGCTATCTTAACTCCCTTAAAGTTGCGATGCAGTGATTGAGTAAAAATCGTATTAGGCTCTTCAATAGCACATGCGGTACCATTTGTAGGCCCTGCTATCACGCTCATGAGCAAGGCGATATCAGCAACTGTTCGTGCCATTGGGCCTTCTACTGCCAAAGTTAACCATGGTAATTTGCTGGGAGCCGTAGGAACACGGCCAGGTGATGGACGTAAACCAATTATATTATTCCAGGCAGCCGGATTTCGTAGCGATCCGCCCATATCAGCACCACAAGATAAGGGGTTCATACCACAAGCTAAGGAAACAGCTGCCCCACCACTACTGCCACCAGCGCTTTTTGTGATATCCCAAGGATTGGCCGTAGCACCAAATACTTTGTTGTAAGTATGTGAACCAGCCGCAAACTCGGGAGTGTTTGTTTTCCCTATTAATATCGCACCGGCTTTTGCTGTGCGCTCCACAATAAGTTCATCAAAATCAGGAATATTGTTTGCAAAAATAGGTGAGCCAAAGGTTGTGCGGATATTTTTAGTTGGTGCCATATCTTTGTGTGTTAGCGGTATGCCTTGTAATAGACCATTTATGGCATTTTTGCTAAATAATATATCGGCAGCACGGGCTTGTTCCAGCAACCTTTCTTCATCTAAAAGAATAACAATAGCATTCACTATAGGATTGATTTTTTTAATTTGATCGAGATGCGCCTGCATCAACTCAACTGCCGAGATTTCTTTATTTTTCAGCAAGCGGAGCAACTCCATTGCACTCAAAAAACATAGAGAGGAAGTAGAGTTCTTCATGAAAATAACCACCATCTATATTTAGAATAATAAAATTATAGTAGACACAAGCATAGTTCTCCCTATAGAGCTGCTCTCTCGGCTAATAAATCGCAAATTTAGTCTCTAATACATCTTCCTTATTCAGAACGACCGTAAGGGGAGAATATGGATCTATAACTATCAGAATAGAAGGGCAATACAGACTTTCGGTAAATAGGCCTTTTATTTCGCTTCACTCGCAATACAAGACTTATTAAAGATGTCCGCGAACCTATTCAGTTGCTCTTGATCCATCTTCACATCATTTTTTTTAACATAAGCAATATAATGCTTATTAAAACAGGCTTGATATTTGCCTTGATCAGACAGTTCCTCTTCATTATCCGTTTTATTTAATTCCGCATAACTGAACGTTATCTGCTTATCTAAACTAGCGGTATAAGCACCTGTCGCAGCACAGCAAGCTGCACAAGCAGCCAAATCATCATAGGCTTTCAAATGAGTTAATTGAGGCTTGGCGAGTGCGATTAAATCATAAGATGTCAAATTAACATTAAAATTCAAATTCCCATTTTTCACTGACAAATTATCACCGATACCGCCATTGCAACGATCACCACCTGCAACAAAGGTAAGCTCCAAGGTTTTAGGGTCGCTACGTTTCACTAAGTAAATATTGGTGAATGCCCCCGACCCACCGCCACCATTTAGGGTATAAACCCAATACTGATGATTACCGGCATCAAAGAATCGGTAATAGGAATACCCAGTTGGCGCATCTTCGGGCATGGAGGGATCCTTCCAGTTATAGCCGATATAACCCTTTTGCAGCATTTTATCGTCGCTATCCTTGGGTTCGACTTTCTGCTGTTTCGCACCACATTGCGTCAAATCCAACTTGGTTTTTTCTGAATTTTCAAAGCAAAGACTATCAATGGCCTTGCCTTGATATTGCAAGTCATCGGGAAGCTTTGTTGCCTCAGCGCCAAAAACACTCAAGGTGAAGGTTGATAGGGTCAGTGATAAGGAAAATAAAAGATTAGAGCGAGACATAGGCGTGACCTCATTTAATATTGAGATTATGTTATCTCAATATTAAATGAGCGTCTAATTGAGATCTGCACACCATGAATTACGAATATAAGTTCTGATAAGCTTTATCGCTTAGGTCAACAATAAACTCACTACCATCGCTATTGGTAAGAATAATCACCCAACCGTTCTCAGAATCCACGTAATATTGCCCGGAGTAGCCGCTGGCAGTCCCATTATGTGTGAGATAGGTATCGCCGCCCGCTTTTTCGACTGAGATCCCTAAGCCATAACCATCAACAAAATGTAGCATTTCCTTTAAACTTTCCTGAGAAAGCACGGTCTTGTCTTGTAATAACGCTTTAAGGAATTGGTATAATTCTGACGCATTAGTGACGACAGCCCCATCACCTAAGCCATTACCGTCATAGGTTCTGGTTACATCTTCAAATTGCTTATTATCCCCCAGAGTATAACCATGAGTCGTTAACCCATTAAAATCCTTGTTAGCAAAATCTTTTTCTTGGGTTATATAGGTATGATCCAAATGCAGGGGTTGAAAAATTAAATCTTGCATTGCCTGCGCTAAGGTCTTCTTAGTGACTTGCTCTAAAACCATATGCAGTAACACATAATTTGTATTTGAGTAATTGTATTTCTGATTTGGTTTAAATAATGGTTTTTCACCATAAATTGTTTTTATTGCCTCTGCTGGAGTGGCAATATGGTTTTCATCCTCATCGAATAGGGCATTATATTTGTCACCTAAATAATAATCTGGGATGCCACTTCGCATTTGTAATAGCTCGCGAATAGTAAGCTCATCACCATTCGGAATACGAGCCACTTCAAGATTATTAGCTAGATATTTTTTGACTAAATCGTCTAATTCAAGTTGATGTGAATCAACCAGTTTTAAGATTGCAGCAGCTAAGAATGTTTTACTCATACTTGCTATGCGAAAGGTATCATTTATCGCCATTGGCCTATGATTTTTTATATCCGATTCGCCAGAAGCAAAAAGCAAAGGACCCATTTGGTCATTAGCAACTAGCAAAACGGCACCTGGTGATGAATGATCTTTTAAGCTGTTATCAAGATCTTTCTGAAATTGTTCCGATAACTTATTGGCTTGTATTCCTGAACTTAATAGAAATAAAACCGCCGTGAATAGCTTCCTGCTTTTTCTCATAGAGATCCTTGACGTTCAAATTTCATAAAGAATAATGATATATACTATATGTTAGTAGTTATCAAGGATGTATAAGTGTATTTGCAAGGATAATAATGATTCCACCAGACAAACCAGAAAATGAAGCTGAACGTTTAGCAGCACTGTATAGATTACAAATATTAGATACCGAGCAAGAAGAGCGCTTTGATCGCGTAACGCGTATTGCCTGCAAACTTTTTGCTGTTCCCATTTCTGTAATCTCATTTTTAGAAGCTGAGCGCCAATGGATGAAATCCACTCACGGTTTTGCCATCAAAGAAGCTGCAAGAAAAACATCCTTTTGTGGTCACGTTATTCTCTCCGATGAAATTATGGTCGTTGAAGATACAACGCAAGATAAACGGTTTTACGATAATCCCTTTGTTCTCGGAGAACCGCATTTCAGATTTTACTTAGGCTGTCCTTTAAAAATCAAACAATATAATGTTGGTGTGATTTGTTTGATCGATGACAAACCTCGGTCAATCAGTGATATCGATCACAATGTCGTCTACGATCTGGCTCAAATGGTGGAAACAGAATTGGAATCCTTTCATTTATCCATCACTGACGAATTAACTGGCTTATCTAATCGACGTGGATTTTTAAAACTAGCCAACTATTTGTTTCAAAAATGCCAATCGGAAAATAAAGTATTTACCCTGCTATTTTTTGATTTAGATAAATTCAAGCAAATTAATGATAAATATGGCCATGCAGAAGGTGATAAGGTATTAAAGATATTTTCTAATCTTCTTCTTCAGAACTTTCGCTCCTATGATCTGATTGCCCGCTTAGGTGGTGATGAATTTTGTATATTTTGTTCTGGCCTAGATCAAAAAAAGGTATCTGGCATAATCCAACGCCTAAAAGTGGCGTTGCAAGCGGTAGAAACCAATGGTTATATAATTGAATTCAGTGTTGGTAGTATTCAATATAATCAAAATGAACACCGAACACTTGAAGCTATGCTCGCTCTTGCTGATTCCGAAATGTATGACGTTAAGAAAGGAAAATAATCGTAATCCCCCCATCACCCTAACATAGCCCGTCATCTCGAACCTAGTGAGAGATCTCCGGGACTAGCACAATGCCACACTTAGGAGATGTCTCACTACGTTCGACATGACGTACGTCTTTGGGAGCGTAGTGAAGGATGACGAAAGGGGAGTGACCTATTACATACCCATTAAAGAAATAAACTATAAACAATTAGAAACAAGACTTGCACCGCCGTCACGGTTAGTCCGTTTTGTATCATTGCTTTGACATTCTCACTTCCAGCAAAACCCATAGCAGCAAACATATTAGCCCCTGGATAGGCATAGTTAGTAACACGGGTCGCGAAAATCATACATAAGGCAAAACTTATCATCGGTAATTGCATTTGAAGCACGCTAGGGGAAAAAAGTTGATGCAGTAACTTAATAGTCGCCTCCGCAGCACCAGGCATACCAAAAGCGCCGGTGAAACCAATCAACATCGCTAATACAGGTTTTCCTCCTAAATTAATTAATGGAGTTAATAGTTCCGTTAATGCGCTAAATCCGCCGGCTTGATGAATTAAAACCATAAAAGGATCAAATAAAATAAATAGAAAGAAGATATGCATACTTTTTCGCATGCCTTCAACTAGCAAGTTGAAAATTTGATTTAGGTTTAATTTATTCGCCAATCCAACAATAAGCGCGAGAAATAACATAACAAAAATAACATAGCTGGTTTGTGCATGAGTAAATAAGCCATAGATCACACAGGCTATAAAGGTGATTAAAAAGAGCAAAGTCGTACGTTTTTGTTGTTTATTGGGAACAAAGGGCTCTGAAGTATCCTCGTCTGCGCAAGACTCATTGGCATACTTTAGTTGTAATCGGCTAGCCATAATCCATGTAGTGATTAAAGTTACCAAGGCTACTGGAAGAGAAGCATAAAGAAGTACAGTTACATAATTTAGTCCTGTAACGCCGAGCAAGGCGACTAGAGGCGGAGCAAAGGGCCCAAGAATCAGTGCCTCTTCGGCTGAGGCCTGCATTAACACAGCCAAACTAGGGCGTGATAGTCCAACAGAACCTGCAATAGGGCGTAAACTAGGAGCTAAAATAGCTAATCCCCCAGCCAGGGTGCCAAGCAAACCGACAACAACAAAAGAAGAAAGCACAATACCAATTTTTGCTCGTCGCTGGGTATTAACCCCAATTCCATGAACAATTTGATGCACCAAAGTATGACTGACCTGAGTATGCGTTAAGACCTCACCTAGGCCATGGCCTAGCATAATAATAAACCCCACCAAGGCCATGAATGAGCCTAAAGCAGCAGCCATAGAATTTCCGATGGCAATTGGACTGCTGAGATTCCACAAATAGCCCAGCCCAACACAGATTGCAGTGGCTACTAAAGCATTAACATTGCGAAATAACATCAGGGCATAAAGAACAATAATGGCTAAACTAGATAACTGAATGTAAAAAGACATTAGTGGATCACTCCAATCTGCTTTAATCCTTGACTAATACCCTCAATTCCTAACCCAGGTTTGTCTGACAAAATAATTTTATTGCCAAGGCATTGTGCTCCACCAAGAATATAATTTTCACGAATCAAATAAATGGGATCAAGGTCTGCATAGAAGATATCAGGCTTACTTAAAGCAAAACTGCTTATAGCAGCAACACCAATAGGTGACTCCAACATACAACCGACCATTATTTTCATTTCTGCTGTTTTAGCGATATGGTAAATCGCTTGAGCATTTTCAAGGCCACCTGCTTTCATCAACTTAATATTGACGCCATCACAGGCATTAATCTTCGCAATATTCAGAGTATCTTCGGGGGAAAAGCAAGCCTCATCGGCAATGATGAGGCAGTCTACTTGTTCGCTAATAGCCTTTAACTGCGACAGATCTTTAGCACTTACGGGCTGTTCAACCAAAGCGATATTCAAGTGCTGTTGCTTCAAGGAAGCAATAACCATTAAGGCATCCTCATAAGACCATCCTTGATTAGCATCTACAAGTAGGGTGATAGAATTGCCTACAGCTTGGCGAATAGCCTGGACACGCTTGATGTCTTCACTTGGATTTAATCCTAATTTTATTTTTATTGTTTGGTGCCCCTGATTAACCAGCTCAATAGCATCCTGCACCATGGCATCAACCTCTTTAACGCTTAAGGTTATACAGGAGCTAATGCTATTCCTATTACCTCCCAACAATTGATAAAGGGGTAGACCGCAATATTGGGCAAATAAATCATGTAAGGCGATATCAATAGCTGCTTTTGCAGAGCTATTTCCTACTAGAGCCTGGTTATTCATTTGCAGTAAACCATTCATTTCAGAAATACTTCGCCCGATTAGCTGTGGACCAAGAATGGTTTTAATTGCAGTGATAATCGATTCCGTAGTGTCTCCAGTGATGGCTGGAGTTGAAGCTGCGGACCCATAACCCACATTACCACTATCCGTTTTAATCATTACCACCACATCCTCAACGCAGTCAGTACGTCTTACAGCAGTTATAAATGGGCGGATTAATGGGATAGTTAATTGCGCAATATGAATCTCTCTAATGATCATCTAAGCACCTTTTTAAAGTTTATTGCGTCTTCTTTGCAAGTTAGAGGGATATTTTTTAATTGAAATGATGACCCAATATACCTGATTTTTTTAAATTCATTCAACCAAGGAGAGGACCTAATTCAAACTACAAAAACCAAGTGCTTAAAACAGGGTGGAAAGGTTCAATAGTTTTCAGTACATTATCGATTATACTGCCAAAAACAATGTTTCATCTGGCAGTATGTCTGCTTCTAAAAAATAGATCTCTAATGTGTAAGGACTACAAAAGAAAGATGCTAAAAAATTCAATATGGTCTCAGATTCATAATAATCTCATAGCGCTCATTAGCTTGACTGTCGCAATTAGCGCGCTTTCATATAATACCTGGCGTAACGAGACAACAGAAAAAAATCGCAATATCCGCCCTGCTGCTTTTGAGGTTCTCAAAGAGCTTGGACAATTACAGCTTGTAGTCAATAATACCCGTTATATAGCCAACTCCTCCGAATCGATTAATCCTATTCTTGGCTGGGGTCATGTTTCTTTGATAAGTGACTTAGGTCAGCTATTACCCCCACCAATACCTGCGAAAGTTGATGAGCTTGTTCGTGTTTGGGGAGACAATTGGAAAAAAATTCGCACAGATGAGGAAAGCGCTGACAAAATTACCCATGAAATTGATAGTTCTCGCGCCATAATTCTTAATACATTAATGCATCTAAAATAACGAAGGAGGACACAATGAATCAGATCAAAGTTGAGAGCAAGGATGGCACATTTAACGCCTATATCGCGCGACCAAAGTCCTTGCCAGCTCCCGCTGTCGTAGTTCTGCAAGAGTTGTTTGGGGTAAATGCCGACATCCGCAAGACGTGCGACGAACTTGCCATGCAAGGCTTTATTGCTGTTGCTCCTGATCTATTCTGGCGGCAAGAGCCTGGGGTCGATCTTGGCGTTAGTTCGGAGGCCGATTGGCAGCACGGTCTGCAACTCTATCTAGCTTACGATCGAGACGCGGGGGTCAGGGACATTAACGATACAGTTGGCCTGGTATCCAAACTACCCGAGTGCACAGGCAAGGTTGCCGTGCTTGGCTATTGCCTTGGGGCGCTAATGGTTTTTTTAATGGCCCTGCGCCATGATATCGATGCGGCGGTGGCCTACCATGGTAGTGATACCGAAAAGTATCTGAACGAAGTTGCTGGACTTCACGCCCCCCTGCTCATGCATTTGGCCGAAGAAGACGAATTCATTTCCAAGTCTGCACAAGCGGAAATTAAAGCGGGACTCGCAGGTAAAGCAAACGCGACAGTCTATAGTTATCCAGGGCAGCGCCATGCCTTCTCTAGGCATAATGGGGCGCACTATAACGCTGAAGCAGCAGATCTCGCCCATAAACGAACATACGAGTTTCTACATCAGCAACTGGATTGAGTTTTACTCGCTTTGCTTTGTTCAGGACAACAATTAAAAATCCTCTTAATCATTCCGAATTCCCACGGCTTGACCCATAGGTATCTACACAAATTTCTAAAAGCTCGTAGCAGCGTAATCAAGGTTTTCCTTAGATAAAGATAGTCATCAATTAAGCTTTGTGGGTTGGAGCACTGCTCATGGCTAAAACCCTTATCTGTAAGGCTTTTAGACACTTATGTAGATACCTATGGGCTTGACCGCGGGAATTCGTGTCTTTTCTGGGATTAGGCTTTTTTGTCCCGTACAAAGCTCGTTATGTTCGTGTCGATTTTTTTAATTAAAATTGCGCAAGAAACGGATAGAATAAACTTTGCTCAAAATCTATCATTAATTTAACGTCAGTTATGGATAAGCATCGTTTAAAATCGAGAGAAATCAATGTAATCGAGGCAAAAGCGCCCAAAAAGCGCAGGACTAGCAGGGCTAATTCGAGCATTTTTGGGCGCTTTTAACGATGAGTACTTTGATTTATCGAAGAGTTTAAACGATGCTTATCCATAACTGACGTTAATTTAGGTGAATTACAGAGTTGAAGCAAATGAACGAGCAAAGTCAAACCAATTATCAGCGCGTAGAAAAAGCCATTCATTACATTAATGAGCATTTTCAGGCGCAGCCCTCTTTAGATGATATTGCCCAAGCAATTCATGTCAGTCCCTATCATTTTCAACGAATATTTAGCGAATGGGCAGGCGTTAGTCCGAAAAAATTTATGCAATACCTCAGTCTTAACTATGCCAAAGGTTTATTAAAAAACCGCATGGGATTACTCGATGTGACTTATGAAACTGGTTTATCCAGTTGCAGCCGTTTGCACGATTTATTTGTGAGTATTGAGGGGATGACTCCAGGAGAATTTAAAAATGGCGGAGCCGATTTAACCATTAATTATTGTTTTGCTGAAAGCCCTTTTGGAAAAGTTATTGTAGCCTCAACTAAAAAAGGGGTATGCAATATATCGTTTGAGGATGATGAGAATAAAGCGATTCTCGATTTAAAAAACCGCTTCCCCAATGCCAAATACCAACAAATTACCGATAAATTTCAACAAGATGCTCTACTTATCTTTCAAAAAGACTGGAAGCATCTTGATAAAATTAAACTGCATTTAGCAGGAACACCATTTCAATTAAAGGTATGGGAAAGTCTTCTAAAAATTCCTATGGGTGCCTTAGTAACTTATGGGGATATTGCACAAAATATTGGAAACCCTAAGTCATCAAGAGCAGTGGGCTCTGCTATTGGCAGCAACCCTGTCGCCTTCCTTATTCCTTGTCATCGGGTAATTCGCAGCAGTGGAGAAATCAGTGGATATCTTTGGGGGAATACTAAGAAAAAGGCAATTATCGGCTGGGAAGCTGCCCAGCTAAGAGTTTAGTGCATGGATCTTATCGAGCAAATAAATGGGCAACTACATAACCTACTCCCATATGACGGTACAGTGCATTACTATGGCCCCATTATGTCCAGGCTAATCGCTGATGATTTCTACAATGCCCTACTACGAAATATTCAATGGAAAAATGATGAAGCCATCATTTATGGAAAAAAAATAATTACTAAACGTAAAGTTGCCTGGTATGCCGATCAGCCCTTTTCCTATACCTACTCAAAAATAACTAAAACAGCCGAACCCTGGCTACCTATTCTCAATGAGCTAAAAAGAATGGTGGAAAAAGAATGCGAAGAAACTTTTAACTCCTGCCTCCTCAATCTCTACCATGATGGCAACGAAGGAATGGCCTGGCACAGTGATGCAGAAAAAGATTTGAAGAAAAATGGTGCGATAGCCTCACTTAGTTTTGGTGCGGAGCGTAAGTTTTCATTCAAGCATAAAAATACCAAGGAAATTCTTTCAAAAACTCTTCAGCATGGCAGCTTATTAGTGATGAAAGACGCAACTCAGAGCCATTGGCTTCACCGTTTGCCACCAACAAAAATAGAGTGCGTGCCTAGAATTAATTTAACATTTCGAACTATTGAAAGTAATTAACTCACACTGCCATTACAAGCAATCAAGGTTTCATTTAAAAAAATGACTTAACTTGCTGACCTATTACATTTATTTAGGAAAAAATAATAAAGCAAATATATGCCAACGAGAAAGAAGTAGATGCCTGCAATCCAAAGACCAAGCAAAGGATCTAAAAGTCCGCCGATGAAAATTAAACCGGCTATACAAATCTGTACTAACAAAGCCAGAATGAGAGCGTTAATTTTTGTTGAAATGTGTGGGCGAGTTATTTGCATAGAATAAGGGGCCATTGCGGAAAAATAAGGATGTTACCTCAAACCGTTCGGGCTGAGGAGGCCTTTAGGCCGTCTCGAAGCCTTGCACTCTGTGACGCTTCGAGGCGTGAGTTAGCGCACAGACCTCAGCGCGAACGGATGTAAATATCCCAAACTGACGTTAACTTAATGGCAGTTACGCCGGGACACTCCCCTATTGCCAGTTTTAAACATCAACCTGATTGCATTTAAAAATTTCATCACGACTATCAGTTTTCTCTGAGGAAAATTAATATTAACAAAAGCCTAAGCATTCATAATTTGCTCAATTACTTGAAATGAGGTGAATCATGAAACATATTATGCTTTTAGACGTTGACGAAACATTGTTGTACCGAGGTGAGCATCTTAACCAAGCCCTACTAGATAGCTTAAAAGCACAAGGCATCACAGATGTGTGTTTTTTTACTAACATGGATTTGGGCGATATCCCCCATTACAGGCAACGCGTAACTCGCCACAGAATAATCGCAGAAATGGAAAGGCAGGGATTTAACGTCCTTAAAGTAATTACTTCCGCAGATCCAGGTTACCTTGATGAAAATGGCCAATTGAAGCCAATCGGCTCAGCTTACGACGAGCTCTATCGCCCATTAATGCGACAGGTAGAAGAAAATGGCCCCTTAGATCGGGCCGAGCATAACTCAAATGGCAAAGACCTCTTTGATTACTACCACCACGACGCTCAATGGGGTTTGGCTAGCTCTATTGCACGAGCACGCATCGAAACCCCTGTCTACGAGTCTAAAACTTATAAAGATTATTCCTTTGCTATAGTCGACAGAGATACAAGGGAAACTAAGATAGTGGATTTAGATGCATTACACCAAATACTAAACAATCCTGAAGATAAATCTAAATATGCGGTTGTTCAAAAACAAGATCCAACAAGAGAAATTACAGCCAAAGGCAGCAAAGTTACAGACAATAAGGCCCTGATGATGCAGCACGCAATCGGTGAGTTACTTATGGAGCATGGCCCTGTTGCTATAACTTATTTTGATGATAAGAAACAACATTTAGACGGTGTGGAAGAGGCTCTTCAATCTTATGCCGACGCAGGCCTAGTGTCTCTATCTAAGCATGAGATGTCCAAAAATCTCGACGTAGCACAAAGCCTTGAACAAAGGAAGCTATATGCTCAAACAATTGCCAGAAGTACCAAACTTATCGCCCAAACTCAGGAGTTAACTCGACTCTTAAAAGAGGTTGATGGTTTCTATATTATTCCCGGAAACAGAGAAAAAGATCTTCTTACCATCAGAGCAAACCTGAACTATGCTTCGTCAACCCAAATGCTGCGGTTGGCTTCTTTAGCAATGAAAGGCTCCGTAGTCTTTAATAATCAAGTCTCGCTTAAAACTGCGTTTCAATGCTTACAAATCGCTCATTTAAAAGCAAACTCAAGAGAAGAGCTCTTAGTTGCAGAGCGAGCATTGAGTGTGTTTTTGCAAGACCACCCTTCTTCACAAATCGATCGTGTACGCAGTACTGATGCGCAGGTTGCCCATTTATTATCTAGTCTGCAAAAGATTGCCCGCACAGAAGGTAACGAGTCAGTCTACGCAAGGAATTTGGCTGAACGCCTACAGCGTTTAGGAGAATTTGTTTTAAATACTCTAGATCGTCGCAGCGAAGAATACGAGAGACAGCTTAACGTAGTATCGGAATGGAAATTCGTGCGTGCACAAACGAACAGTTCACTTGCTACAATAACTGACAACACTACTTTGGAACGCGCTCATCATGCCTCATCTTCTACAGCGGCAAGTTCAAGCTCAGACATCTCTTTTGAGCCAACAAGCTCAGCTTCCTCTTCTATAGCAGCAAGCTCAACCCCCTCTTATGAGCCATCTACAAGCCCATCAGCTGCTACGCTGCTCTCAACCCTAGGATTCTTATCAACAACCCCTGACAGAAAAACTCAAGATGCGGTTCCAGAAGATCAAAAGGTTCTAGAGAATCAAGATTCTTTCACTCCAGCCTAATCAAGGTTTTCCTTAGATAAGAGGTGGGGGACGTGACCTATGACGTAGTGAGAAGTTACTTCATATCAAACTCAAGTATAGGCATTGATGAAATGCCTTAGCTAATAAACTGATCGATTGTCATTTCGATAAGCTCTGCCTTAGAAGAGGCGCCCATTTTCATGCGCAGGTTAACTAGATATTCTTCGACGGTGCGATGTGAAATACCAAGCTCACGACCGATGCGTTTAGCGGTATAGCCTTTTATTGTTAATTGTAAGCAATCCATTTCGCGCTTAGACAAATAATTTTTATTGATATTAAGGTTATTAGTGCCTTTCATGGGTAATTGCTCAGAATCAAATAAACCAAGCTGAATGACTGCAGACAATGAGCTTGCCAGTTTGTGTTTACCGAGAACTATCGAGCAACCAAAAACACCAATTACTTGAGCTCTCTCATCATACCAAGGGCATTTTATGGTAAGAAATTCAAGGCTTGTTCCATCATTACGTAGATTTTCTTCCTCAAAAATCCCAACCGTTTTCGACTTGATAACTTCAGTACAATTATCAATTAAATCTTTTGCGCTTTCTTTTTCAGAAACGTCATAGAGCGATTTTCCAATCGAATCCGCTGCAGATTGAAAACCACAAATTAAAGCACATTCGTCATTCATCAACTCAGTTTGCCCCTGTGTATTCAGGAAAAAAAAATTAAAGGGCAGGGCTAAAACGCTGGAGACTGTATGAGGGGTCGCCTGCCCATAATTATTATCTGGGAGAAGTGTCGCTTCTGTGGGGTTTACAAGCCTGATGCCATTTTGGCAGCGATAAATTCTATGGCTCAAATCAATTTTTATCTGCATGGATTATTCTCAGCAAAGACTTTATCCCGTAATCATTACGGGAACTAAAAATTATAAAAAATGCATATCATCTTACCAGAATTAATTAATAGAGGTTGATATGAAAATTATATTGTTGGCTGGTGCTCCAGGTAGTGGAAAAAGTACTCAGGGTTTAGCCTTGATGGCGATGAATGAAAAATTTAAACATCTCTCCTTAGGTGAGGTTGTTCGCCAATGTTTAGCAAACCCAGAGCATCCAATTACTAAGGAATACAAAGAAAGTATAAGCCAGGGGCATTTATTACCCGATGAGGTCATTAAGCGAATCTTGGCTGAAGAATTGCAAAAAATAACAGAAGTGGACACTATTGTTTTACTCGATGGTTATCCCCGAACCGATACCCAATATGAGGATTTTATAAGCGCCTGGGGTAAACCTAATGGTTTAATTCATCTGGACGTCGATGAAACAATTCTTAAAGAGCGGATGCAAGAGCGTTCAGAATCCCGCTCCGATGATAATCAAGAAGCCATTACCCGACGCCTCCATTTTTATCAAACAACTACTAAGCCCTTACTGGATCGAATAAAACAGGATCTAGGGAAGAACGCCCTGACAGTCAGTACAGAAGATTCCATTCATAGTACCAGTCTTTATCTTTATTCTGGATTACAACGCAATGAGGCCGTACACAAGGTATTAGATAAAGAGCCTACACCTGCTCAAAAAACAACAAACCACGATAGTGGCGTAAAGCAAATTTGGCTAACATCCCTATTCTCGCAATGGTGGAAAACAGGGATTGAATATAGTTCGATTAGAGAGCTTCAAAAGAGTTATCAAACACAAAATTTTTCCTTTTCTTTATTGAACAAAAAAGTGGTTTATCTTGAAACACCAAAGGAGGTTAAGAAGGTATTGGAAGGAAGAAGCCACTTAGGCCATGTCTACCGCCATTTCTCGACTGCAGCAAAGTTAAAATATGATTTTGTTGCCACTGATCAGGGCGATAGTAGCTCCTATCAAGGGCAACATGGGCAGGTGAATATATGGAAGTTAATTCACAATGCCTTTGGCCAATCCCTAAAAAACGATCGTGCACGCATAGAGCGCTTAATTGATATCCATTTAGATAAGACTTTTTTTGCGCAAAAAACCTTTGATCTGGATACAACCTTTGACGATTTTTTCTGTGGATTTTGGGCGGAATATCTGTTTGGGCAAGCAGTATCACTAGAAAGCTATCAGCAGAACCGTACTAAATTGCTGGCCGCAATGAAACTCTGTTTTTACTCAAACTATTATAAAAGTTTAGACCCAACTGGATTATCGTCCTGGTTATACCATTATCCGGTAAATAACGAATTAGAAGAGGCAAAGATAACCATTATGTCCTTTATCAATAAGGCCATGCCTGATTCAATGGTAAGGCGTTTTGAAGGGGCTTTATTAGAGATAAACGAGCAAGAAAGTCTTGGTTTAAAGAAGGAAAAAATTGCTGAAATTGTAGCTGATTGCGTCTTTGATTTGATCTTTGAGCCAGACTTTCTCGAGAATGTTATGTATGAGGCCTTATCTGTTGCTGTCAAAGAAAATGCCGACCTTCGTGATGATTCGGTTCGCGCTAGAGTCTACGAGCAAGGGGTTAAGCAAGGCTATCTTTTCCCTATCCGTACAAGAGTCTTAGAGGAAGCGATTACTCTAGATGATGGAAGCCAATTGCCTTCGGGATCTATTGTCTATTTAAATCTAAAACAAGCAGGCCTTTATCATTCTGCTGGGGCAAGACGTTGTGTAGGCCAAGCCTATACTCATTTCTTTAAAACACATTTTTTTAATCGGATTGAAGCGATCGAATTCAAGGTTAAAAAAGTTACTGAACCTGTTGAGAGACAATCAGCTGATGAGAATGTTCCTGTTAGTCCTGAACGTTATCATGTCAGCTGGCATTTACGGAGAGACGAAGCGATGCGTCATATGTCTTCTCATGACTATAAGGGTAATAAATTCTTTGATGTCCTGAGTTTGCATCAAAATGCTGGTCTTAATACGCATATGGTGAAGCAATTAAGCCTGAAAGTCGCTCGCTATGTAGAGAAAAATAATTTGATTTGGGGGGACCTGATCATCGCCTCACCCGAGGTTCGTGGTATTCCAATTGCAGCTCAGGTGGCAAACCATTTGCAACTTCCTCTTTATGTTATTCGTAAAAAAGGAGGGTACAAAATGCCAGAAGAGGCCGTTCAGTTAGAACAATTTAGCAAAGGTTATGGTGATCCTGATGCTGTTGAGTTACCCACTGAAAAAATTAAGGCCTTAACAGGTAAAAAAATCATTCTTCTTGATGATGGCATCGCAAGTGGCGAAAGTGCCTCTGCCTGTGTCAAATTATTGGAAAAAGAACTTGAAGAGCATAGGGTGCCAGCGAAGGTAGAGATGGTTATGGCGCTATTACAGCATGATTATGTTAAAGCAACGCCCAAATTATCCGAACATAAGTTGGTAAAGACCCTTTTTGATTGTCGCTCTAAGGTAGTGGCTCTGGATAGAAGTTATCAACCGATTATGTCTACAGGTCTTCAAAATACCTAAAATGTAGCCTGGATGCAGCGAAGCGCTTCGCTCTGAGGAATCCTGGCATTTTTTTAAACAGAAAGCATGTGCCATATAAGTTCTTCCTGTTCTTTTGTGTGTCATTCCCGCGTAGGCGGGAAACCATCGTGCAAACAAAGTGAGGAACCACTTTGAGAAATAGTTTCCCGCCTACGCGGGAATGACACAAATATAAGTCAAAGTAACTTATTAATGTCCATATAGGTATCTAAATGATACTTTGATTAAAAAATGTCAGGATCTCTCAGCGCTTCGCTACATCCAGGCTACGGGCTAGATAGAACACTATCAGCTAATTCAAGCGCCATGTTTTGCTCGGTCGTTTGAATCGGTATAAGCTGCGAATAATGCTTTTTTATCCAGCCTAATGTTCTCGATACAATTTTGAATCAGCAAATCTGCAGAGTTATTTTGTTGTTTGATCTTATTTAACAACGAGATAGTGTAAGAATAAGCGGCGACCTTTGACTTAAAGTTCATAATATTCACTTCCTATTCAATTCCCTGTCAGAGACCAGGAAACTTAGTAAGTAATTAACTATCTTCAGTCTATAAAACCAGGGTGAAGAGGCCCTTAACCTCCTATGAAAGTATGTATTGGGGGATGCCGCTCAGGAATGCCTTGCTAAGACTAGGTTAAGTTTTGCGAGCAACAACACTTAGAATCTGTTTGTGAAGTGGCTATTGCAAATTTTTAATTTGGGGAAACTATCTTCTTGTAAAATAATCCAATATCATCGATTTATTCAATAATACCGCCTGTCACCTCAATAATTATGATCGTTATCTTCGTCCATGGCTGGAGTGTTACACATACCAATACTTATGGAGAGCTTCCTCAATGGCTTGAAAGTCAGAGCAAAGCAGGAAAAATGGATATTCAAGTGGGCAATATCTATCTTGGGCACTATATTAGCTTTGACGATACACTAACAATCGACGATATAGCACGCGCCTTTAATCATGCAGTTCGTGATGAAATTACTGAGAAACTACGAAAGGGAGAGCGCTTTGCTTGCATCACGCACTCTACTGGCGGTCCCGTTGTTCGTAAATGGATGGATTTATACTTTAAGAATAATCTTGCGAAATGCCCCTTGAGTCATCTTATCATGCTAGCTCCTGCCAACCATGGTTCGGCGCTTGCACAGCTTGGTAAATCCCGGCTAAGTCGTATAAAAAGTTTTTTTGAGGGTATTGAACCCGGACAGCAGATACTTGATTGGCTTGAGCTCGGGAGCGAGATGAGCTGGCAACTTAATGAAAGCTGGCTTGATTACGATTGTACTGCTCAGGGCATCTATTCCTTTGTACTTACAGGCCAGAAAATTGATCGCCAACTTTATGATGCGGTTAACTCCTACACGGGAGAAGCCGGTTCTGATGGCGTTGTACGAGCAACTGCTGCAAATATGAATTACAGCCTATTAAAGTTACATCAGGAGGGAAGTAACGGTGAAAGCCTCGTTGTAGCTAAGATGACCAGGTCACAGCCAATGGCCTTTGGGATTCTGCCTGGCTGTTCACATTCCGGTAAAAAAATGGGAATCATTCGCAGTATTACTATGGATAATGCCGCTACCCATCCCACGGCTCTATGGGTCCTACGATGCCTCCAAGTAAAAAGTCGTGACGCCTATAATAAATTGGCAAAAGAGTTAGATAATCTTACAAAAGAAACCCAGAAAAATGAGCAGACAGAACTTGTGAGAACACTTGTTTACAAACGCGAATTCATCACTAACCGCTACTCAATGATTATATTTCGACTTATTGATGACCGGGGCAATCATCTTGACGATTATGATCTTTATCTAACCGCCGGCCCCAAATACAGCGAGAATGCGCTTCCTAAAGGTTTCTTCGCAGACCGCCAGCAAAACCAAAAGGCTCGAGGAAAACTGACTTATTTTCTTGACTACGACATCATGGAAGCTGGAATTAATACACCCAAAATGCAAGGTAATCTGGGGTTTCGTATTAAGGCCCACCCTGAAGAAAGCAACCAAGCCCTTGCCTTTTACAGGCAACTTGATTTTCATTCCTCGCTCGCCGACATTAACAAAATTCTTCATCCAAATGAAACTCTAATGGTTGAAATTATGCTTCAGCGACGAGTTGATCGATCTGTCTCTCGTATCACCAACAACCTTAGACCGGCAAAAATCAGTGCGAAACCAACAGGCCAAAAGGTAGACTGACCTTCTCAATGCAAGGGCTTAGGCAACAAAGCGGCTCTTATACGGTAACCCCCAATGGGGAAAATACAAAACCTGTTCCTATAATGAGCGCTATAGTAAATAGGATAGAACCTATTGTTAGAGTAGGTGAATTCTTCGGGACATGAAAAAATTTTGACAACAAGCGGCTTAATATTACAGAGCCAATATAAACAAGAGCAAAATTGATAATAATTTTAACTAGCGCATCAATATTACAAACAAGACTCCAATGATAAGGTACCTCTGAAGGGGTGCCCATAAAGTAACTATGATAACAAAAATAGAAATAGTCTTTGCGCATGAAAAAACAAGAAATTCCTATAGCTATGGAGCAGATAAAAAATCGTGATGTAAAGAAGAGAGGTATTTTCATGAGTTATTCCTATTTGGAGTTATAAACTGAAATCTCAGAAACCGTTGAATGCTAGGTTTAATGATAGGGCTTAAAAGGGTTGGAAGTCACTCCCCATTCTGATACGACATAAATTATAACGGTCTTTTGTAAGAGGTCAGGCTCTTATCTCTTCTCTATTTTTTGTGAGGCTCTCTCAGGAACGAGTCGCGGGACGTAGGCAAGGGTATAGTGCTTAACTTAATGATAGTGACCCGCCCCCTAGTCCCTTCTCTCTGCGAGCGGGGAGGAGATGCTCGAAGGGCAGATGAGGAGATATTTTAGCTATTTTTCCTTAGGTTAACTGCCCAACTTACTTACACAATGAAAGTAAATGTTAATAACTTACATACGTTGCAAGCCATGAAGGTCGAAGACCGAGGCCTGAAGTCCGAGATAGGTCGCGATTTTATTAATCAGCCCGCAGGAATGTTAAGAAAAACTATCTGCTACCGTTGAGCCATTGTGGTAGGCGTACGTTTGCGCGTTCAGCGCAACGTGCCGAACACAGGGCGGTCGAGGCCAAAATACTGGTCGCGTTGGCGAGTCGATTTAGTCCATTCATGGACTAAATCTTTCACAAGACAGCGACTCGCTTGCCATATGCGCCAGCAAAATCCTCTTCAATATCATCATAAGGATTTTCTTCCTGCCGATAATTTTCTGGTACTTCTATACCAAAATAATTCTGTGTTATCAGTACATTCTGACGAAATTGCATTAAAGCTTTAGCAATTTTTTCCTCTTCAATTAATGGTGAGGATTGATCCTGTAAATGCGCTAAGCCACCGCTAAAAAACAGAGAATTATTTGTTCTTTTTGTCATAGAGTCATAATTGGTCCATGCAGTATAATTTCCTCCGCCAAATCTTTGGCCTGAGAAAGGAGTATCGATGTTTTGACTGCTCAATAGTAGACGGTCTCCATCACTTAGGCTTTTATGTAGGCTAATAGACTGTGAGTTCAGTTTCATTTCTGCAATTGATTTCTCATATGCAACGATTGTATCTAAAAAACTATAAGGCCTTTTTAGTACATCTTGCGCAAAATCTGTAGAAAACTGAAGTTTAGCAAGGGCAGTTTCCATTGTAATGTTGGCGTCAAAACTGAACTGACCTTTCAAGCCACGGCATAAGATTGCGCAACATAGTGTGTTTAATTGACGGATTGTTTGCACAATCTTATTTAGATCGTTGTCTGTACTGCATGTATTTGCTATAGAATCTAAGTAGTTATTTGTATTTTCATAGATTTTCTTCGCATCAAAAAGTGTAGGTTTTGCTTTTTCTGTATAACTATCATCAAAGGCTGAAAATGCTCTAATGTATTCTTCATATTTAAATCTCATGAAAACTCCAAAATAAAGATTTTTAAAAATAAATACTTCTTCCTTTTTTAGACAACTTTATAAAGTTTTTGGCAAGCAAGAATTGCACGACATTTAAACACAGAGAATAGTAAACGACCAATGAAATCTGGCGATATCTCATATTCATAATTCTAATATCAATGAAGAAAAGCACATAACGGTAGTATTCACTGTGGTTGCGGTAAACGTGAGTGATTAAAGACCGCTCTGTTGTTTAGCCTATAGCCTCGATGATTTTAAGAGGTGGCCTAATGTTTCCAGGCTGAAATTTCCTCATTTTAATGCAACAGGATGGTTAAAACTCTGGTTTACAGGAACCAAAAGGTACAACATTCAGTTTTTTGATTTTTCTCATGTTACTAAACTCCACCGCCGGTGCCAGTCTTACCAAATCCCCATAAGGAGAGCTTTCTGTTATAAATTTGGGTAAATAAGTGTATTCAGCTGGATCCGTACTAAAACGTTTCGGATAAATATCCTTTTTAGGCATCTGCAAGTAATCTTCAGGCAAAATTAAGCCCAAATCCTGTACCCACATGCAACTCCGGGCTAAAGATATTTTTACATGATAACTTCCACCTTCGGTTGCACGGCGATGCAACGCAGTCATGACGCCGGCTGAGGCAAAGTATGCGGACAGTAAATCATTAATATAATAGACAGGGGACGGTTTGGGTGTCTCTAATGCCCCCCCTTCTATTACTGAAAAACCTGTAACCATCTGAGCATTCTGATCAAAACCGGGACGTAATTTCCAAGGGCCTTCGTGCCCAAAAGCATTAATGGAAAGATAAATCATCCCTTTAGGGTTTAAACCACAAATATTTTTGGGTTCCAGGCTTAAACGTTGCGCGACACTCGGACGATAAGAATAAGTAAAGACATCTGTTTGGGTTAAAAGCTTTTGCAGAATATTCAAATCACCTGCATCTTCTAAATCCAAAAAGGTTGATTTTTTACCATGATTAACACCCAAATTAATGGTTTTTGGATCAAGATGTGTAGGGGAAGCGACATACAAAACATTTGCTCCAAATTCTGCCAAACTCATGGCCGATCGAGGACCTGCTAAAACATGAGTCATATCAAGTACATTGACTCCCTCTAGAGGATAATCGAGCGACTCTTCTTTTTTAAGTCCAGATGGAGCACCCTCTGAAATTTTCTCAATTTCTATAACGGGTGTATTTAACAGCAATTTTCCTTGTGGATGATTTCGCCATTCATCTTTTGTTCTCACAACACAACAGGGCAATCCTAATTCTGCTAATTTTTCCTCAAGCTCGAAAGCATCCCACTGTTCAATTACCTTGCCAATAGCGGCCCTATTATTTCCACAATTAAAAAAATTCAAGTATCCATCTTGTAATTTCGGGTAAGGCGGGCCGCACTGTATCCAAACTGAACGCCCGGCTTTGGTTTTATAATTAAAATTAATCTGAACCTTGTCTGCGCCTAGATCCATGTTATAGCCAGACTGCCAAACAAAATGGACTGGGTGAAGATAGTGAATAGCATCATGAATATCTATTTTTAAATTGTTATCAATATTTGTACGATGTTTCCAAATCACACTGTTAGCTACAGCTGCTAACAGTAATGCGATTGAAACGGCTTCTCCTACTTTATGAGGTGAGGCAAGGACGGGATCTTTGCCTATCAATTCGACCATACCTTCATAATGCGTGCTTAAACCAATTGAATCCATTAGATCTCGGAGCGCAATTAGTTGTTCTGAATTTAGCATGATCACCACCCTTTAGAATCAGTTTCCTTTAATAATAAAAGATCAGCTTTTATCAATAAGTATAGAATATAAAGAAGCCGCTTTAAGTTCGATATCGTTATTTTGTGCTCGATTAACGCTTTAGGTATCCATGAGGCAAGGTTAATGCAACCAATCATAAAGGGATTTATTTCTTCAGGAAGATTCAATGATTGAACCAAGTTAATGATTTCTTCTATCTCTTCTTGAGACTTTTCAATAACCTTTGGTAACTCTTTGCCTGGCATCATTGGGAATTATGTATTCCTAATGGACACCAAAATTAAATAACTAACAATTTAAAATCAATAGGTTCTCTAAATAAGGTCGGAGTAAGCTGGCAATTCAACTCATTCACAACCCCTAACAGCTCATTCATCGATACTTTACTGAAAGCTCAGCAGCATTCCAAAGTAGAACTCCTCTAATCTAAAAATTTCATTGCCCGTTCATCCCCAATTAATTTGGTTTTTATAAGATGCTGGTTCAAACCAACACGCGGAGTAATTATGAAATCCATTAAACTTACACAAAAGCCTGATATTAATTCCCATACCCCCTTCGGACCTGATCCTTTTCGACTACTACAAGTAGAGAATAAACAAGAAATTTTGTCCGATTTACCTGAATTACTCAATCTGCATCAAACAGGCGTTCAAGTAATGCCATCGAACGGTCATGAACATAATAATAATTTAATTCCTAACCGTGCTCATTTTATTTATCAAGTTAACCCCTTGCGAAATACAGATCATCTGGAAACCATTACACGTTTTAAAAGACTATATGAGAGTTACAATGTAATCCTATGGGTCAATTTTTATTGCTATACTGAAGAGGAATTAGAGCATTTAAGAGAGACTTGCATTCAGAATCAAATCCATCTAATGGATTGCGCTGTATTAGATGGTTATATGGGAGAAGTTGAACCCATGTATAAATTAGAATTACTTCGTGGAAATTACGCTGCTTCTACAGATTCATTTCGTGTGGAATTGTTAAGGAGATGGGGAGGCGTGTATATGGATACCGACGTCTTATCTCTTGATGATCCAGCAAGAATTATCGATGTTATTTCTCCAACTGGGCTGTTCCTTAATAACGGCCCGGTAAAATTTGTTAATTGGAACACGCATCCTTTGCAAAAAAAGCATAAAGTAAGTGATGTTACCGGTATTATATGTCCCTTCGAGTCTGACAATGAGGAAGGGCAAGATGATTTAGAAGCCGCATTTAAATATGATCAAATAAAAAATAATCAAAATAATGATTTTATTATGGCTACTCAACATCATCCTTTTATTGAAAGAGTTAGAACACAAATTGTAGAAAATTATAAGACTTCTCCAGATAAGCTTTTTGGAGAAGAAGAATTAAAGCAATACCGCAATATTACAAGATATAATTATTCTCAGTTGAATGAGCATTACGGCTTATCTACCTCCGACTTTATTTTAAATTGGACTATATTTTGCACAGGCCCAACCATATTTAGAAATCTTATTAACGATGATCCCAGTCTTCAATATCACGGCACTCCCCATACAGGCCAAACCCCCTTGGATTTTTTTCATTTTGCGTGTGAAATGACTTGGACAAAGGGATTATATATAAAAGATGAAAAGATCAATAATGAAGATGCGGTTAAAATAATAATCACTGGACTATTGCTTGATTTAAAACAAGAACCTCGTTATTTAAGATTGGATAGATATACTCGCTTTCTTAGCGAGGCCCGGGCTTATACAGCTCTTAAAACAATACAAGAATACTATCCTGACTCTTTCGCACAAGTGATTAAAGTTTATGCAGATGGATATGACAATGTATTTGCCGAGTTAAAGAAAGAACACAAAGACTTTTTACCAAATTACCTCAATTTAGCTCAACAAAGTGAACTACTGTCAACAAATACCAACTTGTTTTTTACTCCAAGTTTAGCCAACGACTCTAATAATGAACCCCGTAAACAAAAGGATAAAGAGTGTTGTAGTATTTAATAGCCATCAATATTTAGATATTTCTTCCTTTGGGAACGGTTGCGCTAGGCTTCAGTTTCTAAAGGAACTAAGATACCTCAGTCAACCCTCTGCTGTGAATTGATTTTTTCTGAGTCACCCTAAACTTCTATCTACTCTGACCTTTCTGCAATCTTACAGAAAGATCAGAGTACATTAATTAATACTCATGTACTAAGAAGTTTTAGCGCTGGATTCTTATGTTATGACATGAGTCAAAAAGTTTATTTTTTAGCAACATCAGAAATTGAAAAAATCATTCTAATTGGTAATTAAACTAATTCTCTAAAGATAGAAATACTGTGGGGGGGGCTTACCTTACTTGCCGCAACTACTGCCGGATATTACACATTGCAAGAAGAAGATAGTTTATCCTCAAAGTTTGACTCACTTAACTCAGGCAATTAGTGAGGATGAACTGAGTGTGGGTAATTTACAAGCTATCGCAAGATAACAGGCCAAAGCCCCATACTCAATCTCGTTGCAGGAAGCTGCAATGTTAGAAGACTCTGATTAAGGAGCAGCTTCTAACTAAAAGCTACCAGATATATTGATTTCGTTCAGGGATTAATCCACCCTGACTCAGTGCGACTTTAGGGACTACAGGTTTTAATGTGTAGTATCTATCAAGTACGCTGTCTGCTAGTTTAAGTGCATCAGGAACACAATAGCTGATTTGTTTGCATTGGTGGGCAAGGACATTAATATTTTTCCAATAGTTTATATTTGTCGCATTTATTTTTTTAGAGTCGAGTAATTGTTTATAACAGTACAATTCTAAAAATCGTTTTATTTTATCTTTTTCCGCCGTACGCTCACTTGGGTAATGTAAAATTTCATCAAGCTGCAACTGCAATTTTTCTTGCGTCAAAGGAAATCCTATAGGTTCAATAATAAGCTCCACTGCCGCTTTAAAGAAGGCTCTAAGATCGAAGCTTTCTTTCTGCTGTCTAAAAAATCTAGTGATTTGAGGTATCTTGTTTCGAACAAATAAATCTAAAAAGTCTCTGTTCTTTAAAGTAGAATCAAACAATGATTTTAAAATTTCATACTTAAATCCCTCGTTTATAAGATCACCCATAGCAGCCGATGCAGCGATATACAAGGTCGGATTGATATGAGTCAAATGAGTATTTATTAATAGCGCAATCAGCTCATAATCATAAGGTCTCTTTTCACATTCTTTAATAAGTATTCTTCTCAACGATTCTCGGTAAATAGTCATATTTTCCGGATCACTTAATAGAAAATCATTATCTATGGTTTCTATAACTTGGCTAAATATTAATTTAAGTAACACATCACTATTTTCTCTTTTTTCTCGATAGCAATAATCATAAAGCTCACTAAAAATATGGGGGTTCCTCGCGGCTTTGCCTATTAAATGCTTGAAAAATTCATTTTTGCTCGCATCCCCTGATGATAAGGTTAGGATTTTCTGTGCCTCAGACCAAAGTACTTGATACAAGATCTCAGGTTGTCGCATCTCAGGATTGAGTAATATTTTTTTATATAGATCTATTTTTGAGTGAATGTAATTTTTTAATTTCCAGCGATTATCTTTACTTAGGTTTTTATTTTCATTAATAACTTTCTCATAACGTCCTATCGCCTTGAGCGCTTTCTTTAGGGCTTCCGATTTCCGCACATTGCCAAGGTGATCGTTGATTATTCCTTCCACTGATTTATCAAAGATATAATTAATTAATTGCCTCAAGTGAAAAAAATCATCATCCATATCGATATTGAATTGTTTGTTTTTTAGATTTTTTCCGGACTGCAGCATAGGATTTATAAGGTGTTGAATAGTACCTAAGTCCTTAATTTCCTTTGTACACCATTTATAAACATCTTCAGGTAACCGTTCTTTTAATAAACCTTTTAAATTTGCCAGAACACAATTCCCTATCTTTTGGGGTGTTACATGTTTGCCCCAACTAAAACTGAATCCTAAATCTTTTAGTGTCTTATCATATTGCTCATAGAATTTTTTATACTCCTCGTCATTACCTTTCCTTACTTTTAATCCAGTTATCGTTACAATGGCTGTTCTTAATTGCTTTAAATCTAAGCCGGCAATATTAATACGGTATACTAAATTGTAAGTCGACCTTAGGCCCTCGCCACGGTTGCAATGCGTAATGACTAATTGATTATTTTCTCGATAGATTTGGGTATAGATAGCATGATCAACGCAGTCATGCACAATCGTTAAATCATGGTCCGATAAAAGCTTAGTAATTCGTTCTAAAGTAACTTCTTTTTTATCTTCAATAACGATCGTTTTAATAGACTCATGAAAACGATTCAGAATGTTTTTATATTTGGCTATCTCAGACCATGAAAGGGTTTTTCCTTCTATTTCAATGTGTTGCGCGATTACATCTTGAAGTATTCTTCCAAATTCCACACTCGCTCTTTTAACTGCTAAGCCCTCTTGCCTAACCTGTTCTTTTTGATTCACGACGAGCTCAAGTTGATAACTATGAAACATAGCAACCCAAAGAGCCAAGAAATTTTTAGCTTCAGCATCATCTACATCACTTATCCACTTTTTCTTTGTACTGATCGTTTCCTTTAATGTGGATTTTCGTTTATTTCTACCTTTTCTTTTTTTGATTTTTTTAAATTCTTCTTCTGCGTCACTAATCTCCTGCTTGACCCGATCATAAGCTAAGGAAGCTGGTTCGCTGCGCTTCTTATGGGCGAGATCTGTTTGCATCAGTTGCTCGAAAACAGGAACAAAATTTATTGCATTTCTTTCAGGTGAATTAGACACAGCATCTGCTATCTTACGCTTCTTTTTTATATGGACGTCTATTTTTGATTGCATACTTTCATCACTCTCAACTGTTAAATGGTACTTGCTTGCACCATTAAAAATATCTAAGAAGGGCAGGCAATTATCGCTATTTACCTCACCAAGTTCACAGATTTCTTTGATAAACTCCGGTGTACTCTCAAGCAGATGACCACTTGACGACAGCCACCCCTTTTCAGGTTCGATGGATGTAAAGGCATAAAACGACTCTCTAAAATTTAAAAAGGAAAGTATATCGATTTAGCCTTAATGACTGCTTAATAGAATATGAATAATGCTACTGGCTTATTCCTGATAGGAATAGTTAAATGATTTGATCATGCTTAGAGCCTTGCACATTACAACCCTTAGAGCTCGCGCCGTTAAAGCCACTCTTTTTTCACCTTCAAGGGTTTCTTTGACTACTAGAACTTGCTTAAAACATATCATCTAAACAAATCTTAATTTTTCTTTAGAATTGATACAAGCGTCTAGCGGCTGTCGGTACTACAATCTCATCACCCTTGGGATTTAGAGCTCGTACACCAGTGCAACGTGCAGAGATTAACCCACCGCATCTCGGTGTTGCTTTAGGGACTAAAGGTTTTAATGTGTGGTATCTATCAAGTACGCTGTCTGCTAGTTTAAGTGCCCCAGGAACACAATAGCTGATTTGCTTGCATTGGTTCGCAAGGACATTAATATTTTTCCAATGAATTATATTTGTCGCATCTATTTTCTTAGAGTCAAGTAATTGTTTATAACAGAACAGTTGTAAAAATCGTTTTACTTTATCTTTTTCCACTGTACGCTCATTTGGATAGTGTAAAACCTGATCAAGATGCTGCTGCAATTTTTCTCCCGTCAAAGGAAGTTCTATAGATTCAATAATAAATTCCGCTGCCGCTGTAAAGAAGGCTCTAAGGTCAAAGCTTTCTTTCTGCTGTCTAAAAAAAGTGGTGGTTTGAGGCATCTTGTTTCGAACGAATAAATCTAAAAAGTCTCTGTTCTTTAAAGTAGAATCAAACAATGATTTTAATAGTTCATACTTAGATCCTTCGTTTTTGAGATCGTTCATAGCGACAGATGCAGCGACATACAAAGTAGGATTGATGTGAGTCAAATGAGTATTTGTTAATTGCGCAATCAGCTCAGAATCATAGGGTCTCTTTTCACACTCCTTAATAAGTATTCTTCTCAGCGATTCTCTATAAATAGTAATATTTTCTGGATCACTTAATATAAAATCGCCAGCTATAACTTCTATAACTCGGCTAAACATTAATTTAAGTAAGACAGCACTATTTTCTCTTTCTTCCCGGTAGCAATAATCATAAAGCTCACTAAAAATATGGGGGTTCCTCGCCGCCCGGCCTATTAAATGCTTGAAAAATTCATTTTTGCTCGCATCCTCTGATGATAGGGTTAGGATTTTCTGTGCCTCAGCCCAAAGTACTCGATACAGTATCTCCGGTTGTCGCATCTCAGAATTGAGTAATATTTTTTTATATAGATCTATTTTTGAGTGAATGTAATTTTTTAATTTCCAGCGATTTTCCTTGCTTAAGGTCTTATTTTCATTAATAACCCTCTCATAATTTCCTATCGCCTTGAGCGCCTTCTTTAAGGCCTCCGATTTCCGCACCTTGCCAAGATGATCGTTGACTATTCCTTCCACTGATTTATCAAAGATATAATTAATTAATTGCCTCAAGTGAAAAAAATCATCATCCGTATCGATATTGAATTGTTTATTTTTTAGATTTTTTCCAGACTGCAGCATAGGATTTATAAGATGTTGAATAGCACTTAAGTCCCTCATTTCCGTAGTGCACCATTTATAGATATCTTCAGGTAATCGCTCTTTTAATAAACCTTTTAAATTTGCCAGAACACAATTCCCTATCTTTTGCGGTATGACATGTTTGCCCCAACTAAAACTGAATCCAAAATCATTTAGTGTTTTATCATATTGCTCATAGAATTTTTTATACTCCTCTTCATTATCAACTTTTACTTCTAATCCAGTGATCGTTGCAATGACTGTTCTTAACTGCTTTAAATCTAAGCCTGCGATATTAATGCGATACACTAAATTGTAAGTGGACCTTAGACCTATGCCTCGATTGCAATGGGTAATGACTAATTGGTTATTTTCTCGATAGATTTGGGTATAGGCCGCATGACCAACCCAGTCATGCTCAATCGTTAAATCATGGTCTGAGAAAAGCTTAGAAACCCTTTCTAGAGTAATTTCGCTTTTATCTTCAATAACGATCGTTTTAATAGACTGATGGAAACGGCTCAAAATGTTTTTATATTTGACTATCTCGGCCCAGGAAAGGGTTTTCCCTTCTATTTCAATGTGTTGTGCGATTACATCTTGAAATAGTCTTACAAATTCTACAGTCGCTCTTTTAACTACTAAGCCCTGTTGCCTAACCTGTTCTGTTTGATTCACAACCAGCTCAAGTTGATACCCATGCAACATGGCGGCCCAAAGAGCCGGATAATTTTTAGTTTTTGCATCATCTACATCACTTAGCCACTTTCTCTTTGTACTGATCATTGCCTTTAATGTGGATTTTCGTTTATATCTACCTTTTTCTGTTTTGATTTTGTTAAATTCTTCTTCTGCGTCATTAACCTCTCGTTTGACCTGATCATAAACTAAAGAAGTTGGTTGGCTGCGTTTCTTATGCGCAAGATCTGTTTGCATCAATAGCTCGAAGTCAGGAACAAAACTATTTATATCTCCTTCAGATGAGTTAGACACAACATCGGCTATCTTGCTCTTCTTACTTATATGAGCCTCTCTTTTAGATTGCATACACTTATTACTCTTAATTGGGTGAGTTACAATAATACAAAATTAGTAAATATAACACACAAGGCTTTAAAACCACGCGTTATTTCATACAATTTCAGCCTAAATAGTATTCATATGGGCTAAATTACCGAACGACCATAGGGGTCTGACCCCAAATATTGCTTTTTACTTCAAAAACTTGCATTTGAAATCACTGCTCCCGATTGCATCCGCTATTGCAAAAGAGCGCTTGGCAGCGTTAAAAATGAGTTAAACGTTTGCATGCAGCGTATTCCGAATTTGCGAAATGAATATATAGAGCAGCTCATCAGCGATGAAAATCGGCAGAAATGATCTTCCGCAATCGAGAATTTGACGCGAGATCAATTAAAAGAGATCTATGCAGTAATGAAAAAAAGCCTCTCTCTGAAGAAGATGTCACCACGTTAAAAGAGCTGTTATTCCCTGGTTTACCTCATTTGCAACTGTCCCACTTGGGTGGAGGTAATAATTCCAATTGGAAAATATTAGATGAGCACAATGGCCATGAATATATGCTTCGTTGTGCTCAACTTTACCTGAGCCTGTATTTATTAATTTTGCTGTTTGTGAAGGTTACACACATACTATTAATATTGGAGCTCTTTCAATTTCAGAATACATTCTGAATTTGCCCGAGGAAAACCAAGGCCTTCAGAATTTAGTGCGGAAGCATTCATGAGCTATCAATTTGGATTAGCACTTTATGAGTATCTTGTGCAGCCCCAATTGATATATCCACCGTCGGAAGAACATTGGAGCCAACCTCAATGGATTAGAGCTCAATGGTCTCAAAAAAATCCTCTGGACTTTAGTCATGCCTATTTTAGCCCCCCTCAAGGGGAAGCCATGAAAACAGTGATTGCTCAGATGACAGCCTTGGAACCTGCAAACCGCATGAGTATGCTCGAAGCACAAGAAAGCCTTACTCACATTAGCCGTTTAGCCAGAGAACACCATTACCCTGCAACTCCGGTGGTGCAGGCTCCAACAGTGTCACCTGTTGTACCACCTGCGCCCGAGGAAGAGGAGATTGAAGAGCATCGCTCAAACTCACCGAGATTCAGATACAAAGCCTTCTCGTAATAGGTCAGCCCCCACCTCAGTATCGAACCCTGGCAGCACTGTGGATGATACTCAATGCTCCAAACATATACCTGGCCTGTTAGCTAAAAACCATTTGCTGCTTATTTTGAGGCTCAGAATTTTCGGATGAAAACCCTTCTCTATTAAAGAATTTGATTGCGATTTTATCAGTGAATTTTCCATCAAAAAATTCATTAATCACGGTGTGCATATCGTTCTCTTTGTCTTCTTCGCAACGAGTTAAACAACTTATCAGATAAAGGGATTGGTCCTTTACGCTTTTATCTTTGGGAATTTGGTAATAACCCTCTGACGAACTATTTAAAGCTAGTGTAGCTGTGTTTTCGGCTAGAGTTATTGAGAATATGGGCAAAAATGTATTCATTCTGGAGCCTATTGCTTCACCGAGTACATCCAATCTATTATTACTGATTTGTATCAATCGTCTCATCTGACTTCCCTGAAGTTAATTAATCTTAGATATTATTTGGTTTTGCCTCTTCTAAAGCAAGAGTAAATTTTAGATAGGGAAAGAGTGATCAAAGAAAACGTAGATAAGGAATAATAATGGAAAAAAGTAATTGAGGTTCCGGAGTTACTTTCCTATGAAAAATATGGATTTACTCAATGTGTCCAAGTGAATAATTTAATCTTTGTAACCGGCCAAGCAGGGCAAGATAAAGAAGGACGAGTCATTGCAGATAATATTGAAGATCAAACTAAACAAGCATTCAAAAATATTGAATATGCTCTTCAAACCGCAAACTCTGGTTTGGAACAAATTATATCTATGACTTCCTACCTCATTAACATTGAGAAAAATGGGCTCACTTATTTTGCAACAAGAAAAAAATGTATGCCGGTTTCCTCTTATACCAGTACTTCTGTAGGGTTGCAGCCCTAGCCCTTCCTGAGTTGTTAGTTGAAGTCACCTGCATTGCGATACCTAAAGAATGACTGCGGCTCTGTTTATTTACATAAAAGCCCATAGTTGCAGCAATAAATAAAAGCCAATAAATGATTAGTTAACTCAGATACCCGTCTGCTATGCTTTATTATATTCAAGGAGGATCCTCATGACAGGGCAAACTCAAAAATCTTCGCCACGAATAAAAAAAAACAATACTGCAAAAAAGCGCCTACCTTTTGAATGTGTTGCTCTTGTTTTGCAAGGAGGTGGGGCTTTAGGCTCTTATCAGGCAGGGGTTTACGAAGCACTTGCTGAGGTGGAAGTATATCCTGACTGGATTGCTGGAATCTCAATAGGGGCTATCAATGCAGCTATTATTGCGGGTAATCCCCCTAAGGAAAGGGTAGCAAAACTCAGGGGATTCTGGGAAACCATAACCTCTAAGCCCGGGTTGGATTGGATAACAATGTTTGAACATTTGACACCAGGTACCGATCTAGAACGCAATTTATTTAATAAAATGAGTGCCAATTTTACTATGATGATCGGTGCTCCTGATTTTTTTGTGCCACGCTCCCCCGCCCCTTTTTTCCATCCAGATGGAACGATTGAAGCCACCAGTTTTTATGATACTAGCGGACTGAAAACGGCTCTTGAGCGTTTCGTCGATTTTGATCGCATCAATCATGGAGAGGTCCGGTTTAGCGTAGGTGCTGTCAATGTGCGCAGTGGAAACTTAATTTATTTTGACAGCACACATGAAAATATTCGTCCCGAACATATAATGGCAAGTGGCTCATTACCGCCGGGCTTTGCAGCTACTGAGATTGATGGTGAGCTCTATTGGGATGGCGGACTGATTTCTAACACCCCTTTACAATGGGTTGTAGATGGAGAAATTCGCCAAGATACTCTTGCATCTCAGATTGATCTTTGGAGTGCCCAAGGCAATATACCCAGCAATCTATCTGGAGCGATAACACGCCAGAAAGAAATTCAATATTCTAGTCGAACACGTGCTGCAACCGATCGCTTCAAGAATATTCAACGAGTTCGCTATGCACTCGCTAACTTACTCTCAGAATTGTCTTCTGAATTGCAGGATAATGAAGAGGTAGCAATACTAAAAAAAGTAGCAGATCACAAAGTGTATAGTATTGTTCAACTTATTTATCATGCAAGACAATACGAAGGCCACTCTAAGGACTATGAGTTCTCTCGCTTAAGTATGAGAGACCACTGGCAAGCTGGTTATCAAGATGCTTCCCTTGCCTTGCAACATCCCAAAATATTTGAACGTCCTAATAATAAAGACGGAGTGTCTATTTTTGATTTTTCAAAAGATCTCTGAACGCTGAGTAATTATCTGATCGATTTTATCAATAGTGGTACACCCTGTGGCATAGGAATAATATTTTTTTTGATGGCCCTATAATAGCCCCAAAGAAGATGTGCAGCAAAACTTCGGTATGGGCTCCACATCTCAGATCTTGAGTATAATTCTTCCGTTGAAGGACGGTGTGCAACACTATCAAGAATCCTGATTGCTTCTTGTAAGGCTAAATCTGCAGCCGGAAATACATCTCTGCGTGCCTCACAGAACATTAGATAGACTTCGGCTGTCCATCGACCTATGCCTTTTAAAGCTGTTAGCTTGGCTATAGCAACCTTATCATCGAGATCTTTGAGTTCATTAAAATCGACTTCACCCTGTTCATGTGCCAGGGCAACTCCATGCACATAGCGTGCTTTTGGTGTTGATAGGCCATAACCCTTTAACTCTTCAATTGTTTTAGTAAGTATCTGCTGTGGCTCAACAATCCCGAGTCCAACCTCAAGCCGATTCCAGATCGCATTGGCAGAAGCAACTGATACCTGTTGTTCCAATATAAGTCTTACAAGACCTTTAAACCCTCCCTCTTTTGTTCGCCAATCATCAATAGGGATGGCCTCATTTGCTTTGAAGAGTGAAGTATCCAAAAGACATAGCGCTTGCCGAGCCAATTGGATTTCTGTTTTGGATATTTCTTTAAACATTACAAGTGGACTCATATTTAGCTAAAGAGGCATAAGCTGGAGAAAAGCTGCATAATGTTGTAGCGAGGATGAGCAAATAAATCTTGCTTTCATGGATTATCCTTTATTCAATCTAGTAATTGAATCACAGCATACCACAATAGAGCTATATTCCACGCCGCCATTTTGAATGGCTCTTCAGCGCAACCACTAATTAAATTTTTAAAGGTAAAAGTTCATCTAGGCATTTTTCATGAGCTCGAATACGATTTGATTGGTGTCTCTAATAAAGCAAGTTCCATTATTCGTTAGTTGCGTTAATTGCACATCATCCAAGACGGATACTTTACAGCGATTTACAGTCTTTAAATTTGCTATTTTTTCAGATAAATTTTTTTCCATAATACATCTGAATGCATCTGGGTATTCAGCACCTATATAGGCAGAAACAGTTTTAACAATTTTATAGCCATGCTTCATGTAGCTTAACTGTATATTATACTGAAAGAGCATTGCCATCTTCAGCATTCTATTAAGGAGAAATGAATGAAAATATTAATGGTGCTAACCTCACATGATATGCTCGGCAATACGGGGCGTAAAACAGGCTTCTGGTTGGAGGAGTTTGCAGCTCCTTATTTTGTATTTA
This sequence comes from Legionella massiliensis, assembly GCF_000756815.1. Lineage (GTDB taxonomy): Bacteria > Pseudomonadota > Gammaproteobacteria > Legionellales > Legionellaceae > Tatlockia > Tatlockia massiliensis. Next base: position 765,480 of record NZ_CCVW01000001.1, on the reverse strand, counting down.
AAGATGCAAGTATTGAGCTCACCTTAGCCTCACCTAAAGGAGGCCAGCCTCCTATTGATCCAAAAAGTAATTTACCTGAAAGTCAGACCCCGGCCATGCAACGATTCAAGCAAGACAAGCAAGCCCAAAATGAACTATCCCAAACCGCCAAACTTACGGATGTGAAAGCAGAAAATTTTGATGCGCTATTCTATCCGGGCGGTCATGGCCCTTTATGGGATCTTGCTGAGAGTTCTGACTCAATCAATTTAATTGAATCATTTTATAGTTCTGAAAAACCTATTGCCTTAGTATGTCATGCGCCAGGAGTGCTGCGGCATGTCAATTATGAAGGTGCTCCCCTAGTCAAAGGAAAACGAGTGACAGGCTTCACTAATAGTGAAGAGGAGGCAGTACAGCTCACAGAAGTAGTTCCATTTCTCGTAGAAGATGAGTTGAAACGATTAGGAGGCCTATTCGAAAAAGCACCTAATTGGCAAAGTTTTGTTATCGTTGATGGCCATTTAATTACAGGGCAAAACCCCGCATCTTCAACCGCTGGCGCACAAGCATTAGTCAAGCTACTCTCGTAATCCATAATGCAGAAACTCTCTTGAATTGAAATACTTAAGAGAGTTTCTACAAATACCTCGGGTCGGATAAAAAATATGTTTTATAAAATAAATACATATATTCAAATTCATCCTGATTATTACCCTTAAAACCTAATTTAGTGATGACAAATCTACCCTGAATACGCTATTACTCAAAGATATCAAAGATAAGATTGCCCAAACAGCAATAGCCTTTGATAACCGAGGATTAACTTCCTGATTAATTAAAGGAATTACACCTGCGTGACTACTAAAGGACTCATCTTCGGGAAAAAATGAAGGAAGCTCTTTGGGAGCGGGGTACTAGGCAGTGGGAACAGACAGACCTAAAAAGTCATTGATTGAGCGGCGAAGTTGTTTCTGTTCTATAACACTCAGGTCTGAAATGTCACCTAAATCAACGGCGTTAAAGCTTAACTTCATTATAAGGTGCATCCTATCACCCTTAGTCTGTTGGAATGCAATTATTTTTACATCACTCAATGAATAGGTTTGAGTCCAACTAATAACCCAGGTTGTTTTGACGGTTACTAACTCTAAATTTTTGTCAAAACTAGTTTCGATTCGTTTACTATTGTACAGAAAGACAAATACTAATCCGATAGTCCATAGATACTGCTCTAGAGTTCTAGTTCATAGTGAAGTAGTAATGCAATGCGTACGCTGGTATTGTAAATATGGAATTAGCTATCGTGATCTGGAAGAAATGATGCTAGAACGCGGCTTGAAAATAGATCATACCACTATGTATCGCTGGGTTCTGCACTATGCGCCGGAATTGAAGAAACGGCGGGAATGGTACAAAAGGAGCTATTCCCAAAGGTGGCACCTAGATCAAACTTACATCCGAGTAAAGGGCGAATGGAAATCCCTTTACCGTGCAATTGATGAGCGAGGGAATACGATTGATTTCTATCTATCTCATCGACGCAATGCTATTGCTGCGAAGCGGTTTCTGAAAAAACTTATCAAGAACAATCCATCCTGTGACATCAGCATCATAGATACAGATAAAAACCCGGCTTATGGTCAGGCAATTAAGGAGTTAAAACAGGAAGGAAAATTGTCTTCTCACGTAAGTCATTCACAGATAAAATATCGCAATAACCGGCTTGAAGCCGATCATGGAAAGCTCAAGCGACTTATCAATCCTGTCCGAGGATTCCAATCCATGAAAACCGCCTATGCAACCATCAAGGGTTTTGAAGTCATGCGAATGTTTAAAAAGGGGCAGTTTAATATTTCGATGTATGGAAATCGTAATGAAATTTCATTTATTAATGAGCAAGTTGGACTATATTGATGAACTGTTCCTAAAATTCAGATTTTTGCGGTTATGATGTTTTTTGCAACACAGCCCTTATTACTCTCAGCTGGATGGAACACAATAATACAAAATTAGCAAATATAACACATAAAGCTTTAAAACCACGCGTTATTTCTTACAGCTACTAGAGCCTTGATTAGAAAGCGGCCTTATTTCTACACTTTGCAATCCGAGCTTTAGCCCAAGTTTTTCAAAAGATAACCTAATTTATTTTAGGGTGCCTAGCCAGGATATGTCAGGGATTTCCAAAACCAAATTTGTTTAATTCGTATATTTCATTGCTAGCTAATTAACTCTTAATATTCCTCTTTCATACTGCCCCTCGATAATTTACAAGAATCTAATTTATAGGAGAATGGAGCTATGTTACGCCGTGAGAAAGAAGAAGCATCTACCGTAAATGCACTGCAGCTGATTAGAAGTACATTAAACAGTGCAAAAACAGTCATCAGCACCTGGGAATATAATGAGAGAATAATAGCTAATGCAATCAGAGAACTTGTTGTAGCCGAGGAATTTAATAGCTTAAAAGATATCATTGATGAAGAATTTAAGAACTGGCCAGCCAGAAATCAACACAAAAAACCACTACTTGATCTTTTTAATGAAGTGTTCAATGAAATGGAAGAGAGTGCAGTAAAAGATATGCTTAAAAAAGCAATAAATTGTGCCAGAATACCAAAGGGAGCGTTTGCTTTACCGATGGTGGTAACTAACTCTATTCAGCCTGGTAGTAACCGTTCTAAGGATAATAATCGGGCTCTCTCTTCTAACAGTAGCAACCCTACTATTGATAGACCAACCACAGCTATCCATTCTAATGATAGTCTTCAACAACAAGTCCCATCTAAAACCCCGAATGATGGACTTTCTAGTACAATATCCGCTAACAAACATCCAGCAAATGCAGCGAATCAATCATTGCCCACTGTTAACCAAACCGGTATGTTACCATTCCCTCAGCGAGCAACTGACATTAAATTCAGGATATTGCGCTATAAAAGTATTCAATACGGAAGAGAGTACCTTGAAAATCCAGCCTATTGGGATGCATTTTTCAAGAGAATGCCTTTTATTGAGTGTCCTGCTATTGATGAAGAAACCAAGGAAGAAAGAGAAACAAATGGCTTTAACCCTCGCTAAAATTAGGATATGCTGACAATCGGTCCTCTGCAGTTTATCTCGAGGACCAGGTTGCATCTTACTATGGGGGTCTGACCCCAAATATTCCCCAAATATTATATATAAAACAAATGGGTATATTAAAATTCGGCCTTAGTTACCTCTTTAAAAGCCAATTTCAAGGGTAAAATCAGATTGAATTTGAATATACCTATTTATTTTTTGCACGGCCTGACATTTCAATACATTTGTTGCTCGAATACAGGAGCAAAATCTATTAGAGCATGCGCCTGGCTTGCGCTTCTTTTTTTATATGAATCTCCGTTTTGATTGTATCTTCTGATTACCTTTAATTTAATGATCTATACTAATACAAGATTAGCAAATATTAGGCGATTTATCGTATCGAAAATTTAATTCCATGGAGATCAATCAGGCTACACTATTCTCTAAAGAGAAATTGTGAGTCGAATGAGAGCTTGATTTCATTAATCTTTGCGGGAAAAAAGATTAATGAAATATGTTCGGTAATTGTAAATATCATATGGGCAGGGAGTTCTTTCAATGTTGCACTTGGTAGCCAATGAACTAAATGATCCTCGCATAGCAAAATTGAATGATAAAATAAAAAATTACAATGAAATTTCCGAAGATTTACCCTACGCAGAATTAATAGTTCAAAAAGCGATGCTTCTAGAAGAAATCAATTTTATGATTAATGCTCTTAAAGTTACGTTCAACATGGGGTGCCAGGAATCTAGCAGTTCTGCTGATACTCTAGCATTAGATGGGCTTGTTCAATATTCAGGGATCACTGATGAGATTGCATATTATTCCCAAGCATTCACAACGGATTACAATAGTGAAGTGCAATTGATTCAATTATCAAAATCTCGAGAAAATCTAACTGAGGTCTTACAGGCTACACGAACAACCGGTGGCGAATTCCGCGAGATAGCTGATGCGCTAGCAAGAGTTTGCATTCAAAAACCAAAAGCCGATAGTACAGCAGCGCAACAAGAAAATTATTATTATGACCTGAGAAAATTCAAAAACTTTTTACTTCAAAAACTTGCGTTTGAACTCACTGATCCCGATTGCATTCGCTATTGCAAAAGAGCACTTCGCAGTGTTAACAATGAGTTAAACGTTTGCATGCAGCGTATTCCGCATTTGCAAGAAGAATACATAGAGCAGCTCATCGGCGATGAAAATCAAGCAACATGGTCTTCCGCAATCGAGAGTTTGACGCGAGATCAATTAAAAGAGATTTACACAGTGATGAGAAAAAAGCCTCCCTCTGAAGAAGATATCCCCAAACTAAAACAGCTGTTATTTCCTGGTTTACCTCATTTGCAACTGTCCCGCTTGGGAGGAAGTAATAATTCAAATTGGAAAATATTAGATGAGCACAATGGCCGTGAATATATGCTTCGTTGTGCTAAACCTATGGGAGCCCCTAATGCAGACATATTGCACAAACTCTCTCTAGGTCCCGCTCAACAGTTGTTTGCAAAAACATATATATCAACTTTACCTGAGAATATAGAGACTATGTTTACTCTTGATGAAAATATTTCATATCCTGTTTCTCTTGGAAATCATTCAATTTCAATTTCAGAATACATTCCGGAGGGAGACTTACAAGCACAACGGAATCGCCTGGGAGATGTACCGGAGCCTAATGAATTGACCATTCAAGCTACTGATATATTTAGTCAATTAACACAATTTGGGCAACACTTACTCGCCAATAATTGCGCACACACAGATATCAAATTAACTAATTTTCTTGCTAAAGAGGGTAAGATAGTCGTGAGTGATACCAAGGGAATTGTGACATGCAATGAAAATAATGAGCTTCGTCAAATAGGTGCCGCTACAAAAATTTATCTTCCTCCTGAACATATAGGAACACAATCTCGTTCTCCAGTATCTAGTGCAGAAGCATTCATGAGCTATCAATTTGGATTGGCGCTTTATGATTATCTTGTGCGCCCACAACTTTTATTTATACCTCCTCCGGAGGATTGGGGCGAATATCAATGGGTTAAGGCTCAATGGTCTCAAAAAAATCCTCTGGACTTTAGTCATCCCTATTTTAATACCCCTCAAGGGGAAGCCATGAAAACAGTGATCTCTCAGATGACAGCCTTGGAACCTGCAAACCGCATGAGTTTGCTCGAAGCGCAGACAAGCCTAAGTCACATTAACCGTTTAGCCAGAGAACACCATTACCCTGCAACTCCGGTAGCGCAAGCTCCAACAGTGCCATCTGCTGTACCATCTGCACCCCATCCCAGTGAACCCCCAAAAGTACAACCTGGAATTACTACTGATATGCGTCGAGAATTAAGCGATATTACTGAAAGAGCGGAAGCGGCCTCCGATGAAAAGGAGATCGACGAAGATCAACTAAGGTCACCGAATTTCAGATAGTCTACGGATAGTAGTCAACAATGATCTTGCTCCGGAAAATCGGACACATTAACTAACTGTTTTGTCATACGCTCGGATAGTGCCCATCCAACCACTTTGCGTGAGTACAAATCCATCACAACAGCAAGGTAAAGTCAACCGTCCTCCGTCCAACAACAGGTGATATCACTTACCCATTTTTCATTGGTTTTATGAGCTAAGAAATTTTGCTGTAACAAATTAGGCGCAACCGGTAATTGATGCTCACTATTAGTTGTTGCCTTAAACTTCTTAGCTGCTTTCGCTCTCTAACCCTGTTCACTTATGATTCGAGCAACACGATGCTTTCCGACTCGCTCACCTTCGCTCTTTAGGCATTTAGCGATCGTTGGGGGTCCAGCACGTGATTTCTCATCATCAAAAATGGCTTTTATCTTTTTAGATAGCTCCTTATCTTTTTCTGAAAGGGCGGAAGGTTTCCGATTACGACAGGCATAGTAACCACTAACAGAAACAGATAAGACACGGCACATAAGCCTTTGTGGTTATTTGCTCTATTCCACAGAAATTTCTATTTTTTCTGAGTGAGTGTATCTTTTTTGGGAATCGAGATTTCTAATACTCCATGTGCATATCGCGCAGTAATTTTTGCATCATCGGCTGTTTGATGAAGGCTAAAGCGACGATAAAACTGCCCTTGAATCCGCTTTCTTCTTGTATAGCCATTTTGCTGATCTGCTTTATCAAAATATCGGAATCCTTTTAATGTCAGAACATGTTTCTCTAAAGAAATATCAAAATCTTCTTTCTTAACGCCAGGGATATCAGCAATAACTAGAAAGCGATCTCTTTCTTCTTTGATGTCCACAAGAGACACCTAAGTTCCAGTTTCAATTAGTGAAGCATCATCCTGTAACTGAGGACTTAAAAAATGCTCCAGTAAACTGCCCATATCACGAATGATAGGGTATGGTTCTCGTAAATTACTCATAGCATCTCCTTACTGCTGCGAATATGAGTGCACAAGATAAAACTAGAATCAGCCCTTTCTTCATATCAGCCTCTTTCTTTAGAGTAATTGGGTTCTAACTTTTGAAAATTTAGTGGCAAGGGCTTTTAGCCCTGCCTAGGCGATGCCTACTCCCTCAATTGGGTATTAGATCAACTGCCTCGAGTCATTGATTGTCTCATTTGCACCACACAGATAATGAGAGTAACTCTTTTTGAAAAACACTTTCTTTTTATAATTTTTCTCTAATATTTGCTCGATTGCTAAAAAACCATCTCGAATGGCTATGAATAAATTAGGCTCTTACTTTTTACTAATTAGTTGTTTCCCAGGAATAGTAATACTAATGCACACACAATAAAGTTTGTCTTTGTGTGTATTATTTTTTGCTAACTCAATGCTTACCCTACATTTCTTTATTTTGCAGTAGGCTCTTTTAAGCTTATTGAAATGCTTATTGATCTGGAAATTGATTCCTGAGGTTGTTGAAATACCACGAACGATTGTTTGAACGGTTGTCATAGTTTAAATCCTCTTAATTCTCATTTTTAATAAAAACTAAAAAATAACAAAAAATTAAGGTGCCTTTCTATTTTGAGTTCATAACATTATGAATTAATTGAAAAAATCTCCAAAATATTGAATGGTTTACTTAATATTAGGTTAAAAATATTTTTTTCAAGAGTATTTAAATATCTTTTTATAAAGGTGATTCACCAAAGTCAAAAACGATTTCTCATTCCCTTCTCTGATTAGACTGGTTTAGCATTAGCAGGAAGATTCTTTTTCAAAATCATTAAATTGCGTCTTTAATTGCCATTGTATGCTATCGGTAATTCTTTAATTCACCGGCCAAAGCATATAAGGAATTACAATGATTTTGTGTGTTTTTTAGACTACCTGAAATTTCATTGGCCTATTTGCGCTCAAAATCATTTCTCCAAATTTGAGTTAGCCCTTCTTTATAAGTTGGGTATTTTAAAGAAACATGCAAATCCCTTTTAATTTTTAAATTAGATACTCGACGATTATTCGCATAAAACTCTTGCTGCATGGGTGATAATTCAGCTTCTGAAAAAGGAATCAAAGGCAGTGGATCTCGATAAAGGAGTTTAGCGGCGTAGTGGTCTACTACATGGGCTGGCACTGGTTCATCATCAGAGACATTATAAATCGGTAAGGGATTAGGTAGTTGAGTTGAAGCAAGAAGAGTAGTAACAATGTCTTCCACGTGAATGCGACAAAATACCTGATGCTTTTTAAATATACTATGCTTTTTACCTTGTATGAGTCGTTCAAGCGCATTTCTTCCTGGGCCATAAATTCCTGATAGCCTAAAACTATGGAGTGGCAATTGATGTTTTTGAGCGAACAAAAACCAGGCTTGCTCTGTTTTTAAGCGTGCAACTCCTGTTACAGTATGTGGAATACATTCACTTTCTTCACTCACCCAACTCCCTTGATGATCGCCATAAACACCCGTGGAAGAAAGGTAGCCAAGCCATTGAAGATATGGGGCTTGTTTTTTAATTAATTCACTGTATTTAATTAATACGATCTCACTCAGGGTTCTGGTAGGAGAAATACAAATTAAAAGATGTGTTGCTAAGCTTAAGTAATCCTGCATATCAGGGGATATCGAAATCAATTAGCTCAACATCTACATTATTTTGTTTTTTCTCATTAGGAGTACGAGAAGTTCCAATAACCTTAAAGCCCTGTGCAATGAGTTTGGGGGCGAGCGCTTTTGCGGTGTAACCAAAGCCAAAAATGAAAAAACAAGGCCTCATGGGCTATTCTTTTTTTTAATTGATTGTAATAGTCGAAGGCTATTGAAAGTGATTCGCTAAGAATAATCTCTACTTGCAGAAACCTCACGATTATATGACAGGCCTGTCGTCAGGCACACCTTGTTATAGTAAATCGCAAGTTTTGAATAAACCGTTGATTTCCCTTGTGCAGCAAATCAATTACTTGGTCTAGGGTTATATTATGCTGATCACTTTTACTAATGGTTTTCGTAAATGTTCGAATAACAATAATTTAATTATTTACCTTGTTTTTTGAAGTCATATCAATTTTAAAATGATGGATATGAGATCGGTAATACATCTACCTTTATAAAAAATACAACGTCTATGGTAGTTAGTAAAAACGATTTTAACTAAAAGTCTTAATCTAGTCCAAAAACAGTCCCAATGTACACACCAAGTCAATAGGGTGCAAGTTCCAGAGTGCTAGGCTAAAGAATAATAAGTAAAAAAATTGACCACATTTGGTTATTGACAGCATTTTTGATAGGTTACAAAATATTTTTCGTGATCTAGGGTATTTCCCTTTTTAGATGTTTTGTCTTTTTAATGCTGGTTATGCAAGGTTCCTAGGCTAATGTAATTTGGTGGAGATATATCGATGGCTAAACAACTGTTTATATATTTTACTTCTTTTTTTATATTCTTATTTCTTGCTTTTCCAGGGTATAGTTTAGATATAAATACCCTTCTTCCTGATGAACAAAATACAGTAAAAGTTTTTCATGAGGCGTCCCCTAAAGTAGTTTATGTGCACAGATTGGCAACAGTCACCAATCTTTCTCTTGAGAAAATGCAAGTTAAAGATGGAGCTGGTTCTGGAATTATCTGGAATAACAGCGGATATATTGTCACAAATTATCACGTTATTAACGGAGCGGATAAGTTGGCAATTACTTTGGGCAAAATGACAGTTCCAGCGAAAGTGGTGGGAGTAGAGCCTCGTAAAGATATTGCGGTTTTAAAGATCGAGGCACTGGAAGCATTGTCTTTATTAAAACAATTTACACCCTTTCGAATAGTACATCTTAATGATCTAATAGTGGGGCAAAAGGCGATTGCAATTGGCAATCCATATGGCTTGGATCATAGTTTATCCAAAGGGGTGATTTCTGCTTTGAATAGAAAAGTACCAGGGATCGGTGGTGTGACGATACGGAATATGATTCAAACAGATACTCCAATTAACCCTGGCAATTCAGGTGGCCCCTTATTAAACAGTGCTGGGCAATTGATTGGGATGAACACCATGATTTATTCTCCTTCAGGCTCATCTGCTGGAGTTGGTTTTGCTGTTCCTGCTGATGATATTGAAAGAATCGTAACGCAAATTATTGAAAATGGACGAGTAGTATTGTCAGGAATAGGAATTCGAAGAATCCCATCTGCTATTGCACGTCAATTAGGTATACATAAAGGAATTTTGATTGCAGATGTTTTACCTAATACCCCAGCTGCTCAAGCACATTTAAGGGGAACTCATCGAGACGCTTGGGGACGAATAGTATTAGGCGATATTATTGTAGCGCTTAATGGTCACGCAGTTCGTAATTATGATGTTTTATATAATATGCTTACGGAAATAAGTGTAGGCGACCAAGTGACGGTTACTATTGTACGTGGTAATAAGCAAATGGATATGCAAATGAAAACTATAGATATAGCTGGAGCTTAGACGGCATACGTCCAGGTTTATTACAAAGCTTAGAAGTGGGGCAAAAGCGAAATGATAAACATATTTAAATTTATTCTAATTAATTAAATATTATCTTATTCGCTTTTGCCTTACTTCTATAATTCAACCCCTTAGTTTGACACTCTTGATTTTTTAAAAATAATCACCATTTTTAGTCTATCAACGACAAATTAAGGAGATGCTATGAATAATTTACGCAGAACATTCCCTATGGCTCGTGACATTAGTAGCTTACTGGAGCAATTTTTAAATCCTCAGCTACAGGACGATGCTTCCTTTATCGAAACAGGAACCTGGGTCCCTCTTGTTGATATTAAAGAAGAGAAAGAACGCTTCCTAGTTATTGCAGATATCCCTGGAGTAAAAAAAGAAGATGTAGATATCTCACTAGAGCAACATGTTTTGACATTAAAAGGAATTCGCCAATTCGATAAAACAGAACATCAAAACGGCTATACACGAAGGGAGCGAGCTCACGGGCAGTTTTATCGCCGCTTTAGCCTTCCACAAACAGCTGATGATGCAAAAATTACTGCTCGTTATGCTCATGGCGTATTGGAAATTTCAATACCTAAAAAAGAAGCAGCAACCCAGAAAAAAATAGATATCTCAGTTGAAGACTAACTCGATATAAATATTATAATGAACAATTTCGGAGCTTTATCTCCGAAATTGTCTAAATATATAAAATCCAACTCCAATATCTTGAGAATAACTGATTGAAATAGATTTCAGTGAGAGAAAAAACTCATTCTGTGCCTATTTTATAGTCTGAAATTTAGAAAATTATAAAGTTAGAGTGAAGTGTTCGATACTGCTCTCATAATTGGAAAGGAGCTAAAAAACTTTACTTTTGGTACCTTTATGGTGCCGCAAGAGAAAATTAATTGAATATTTTATTATAAATCAATAACTTATGGTGGAGACGGCGGGAGTTGAACCCGCTACCATGATTTTTTAGCTTTTTATGAAAGATTATCAAAGACCACGAGAGACTATATAAAATATGATCTAAACAAAGATCTTGGAATTACCTCTTGGTTGTCTTTCATTGTCTTTTATTGGCGGTAAATAAACCCGCAAAAACTGGCTGGTATCTAAGTAAGTATTAAAAATAATAGGTGGTTAATATTTTTTAGTAAATACATATAGTACTAATTTATTAAGAAATATAGATAGGTTTCAGCATTTCTTTTATTTGAACTTCTCGATACAATTTTCTGCGAATTACATTCTGAATTTGCGACAATCGTCTGTGATTAAATAAAGCTCAGTTGTTTAGTCTATAGCCTACGAGAATAGAGGCTAGCAGTTTGTTAAGGTAAAACAAAAGCATTCTCAGTATGATTCAGACACTCTAACGAATAAGGAAGAAACAATGAAATCTATTTTTAAATTAATAGGGATAGCAATCTATTTGGGATGCATTAGCGTTGCGTGGGCTACTGATCATTTTTGCCCTAGCGGCACAGTAAATACAAACCAAAGTTATTCTTCCCAGCAAGAGTGTTTTGGCTCTAATAACGAAACAATTCATACAACCTGTCAGGATTTTTGTAACAGCAAAGGAAATGGTTGGTATTTCACGGCTGGGAAAGGGGAGTATTGCTCTGGAACTTATCCTTCCTATGCGTATTGTGTTTGTCAAAATGATTGCGCAAGTTCGACTTGCCCAACTCAGTGGAACTCCTGTCCTCCAAATTTACCGGTTTGTCCTCAATCTGGGCGCTCTATAAATGTGACGGCATGGAGCTCTCATGCAACTACTTCTTCATGTGAAGCACATTGTATTGGAACCGATTTTTCTTATATTTCTGGCTGTAAAAGCCAAGGATGTTATGTTGCATCGAATGCTAATTTCCCAGTTCAACCTTGCGTGTTAGATGAAGGAAGTTATGATGTAAAATGTTATTGTGGTGAACTTGAAACAAATGCTCCCTAAGCATTCTGATGGTTAATTTAAGGTCTTGTTGATTTAGATGAGCAAGAGTTGCACCTCAATAATCTAATAGGTCACCCCCATCCCGAATTCCCGCGGCTAAGCCACGGGAATTCGATACTGGAATGAGAGGTTAACCTATTACTCAATGATGAGTGCTATTATTGAGGGAGTGTGGTGAACTAAGAGCGAAAAGCTCACCTGCTAAGATAAGGTTATATAACTATTGTCGGATGGTTCCATTCTTTCTATTCTTGCTTGTCCATGTATCTTATCCGTTTCAAGTTTGTGTATAGTAATATCAATTACAGCCATACAAACTTCTTTTGCAACCTTTTTGAAAGTCTCCGTTTTATTTTCGCAATCAAGTCTGTTTATATTCGCTTCATAGAGTACTTGGAACATCTGCTGATTACCGTTAATAATTGCACGTAATGCATCAAGGCTTATGGCTAACTGTTCGAGAGAGGGGTTTCTCCGCTTTATACTATAAAATCTAATTGGATTAGTTACTTGTTGTAAATATTCAAGTTCTTGAAAAGGTAGTTTCAGTTGCTCGAGAAAATTTATGCAAGTAGAGGGAAATTTTTGATATACCTCATAAATTGCTTTTATGTTGTCAGAGATAGATGTAAACACATCTTCAAATACTTCACGGCCATAGTTGTTATAGCTTTCGTTGAATAGTGTTAACAAAGGATCGCTATTAACTAGTTCTGTACTGTTTTTCATATAAATTCCCTATCAATTTAATTCGAAAATTATACAGAGAATTTATTTTTTAATCAAATGGCCCTAAACTGGCTATAGTTACTCCTTTCTCGGAGTATTTTCTAGCCAGTTTCCAATTTCTATTTGGAGCTTTGGGGAGCGATTTTACTAATTTCAGCAAGATCATCTTCAGTCACAGGTGTTACAGGTTTTTCTTGTTTAAAGAAGCGAGGGGCTGGATAATTAATTTTTTGTGTAGCAGGAATATTTTTATCTGTTCGCTTATCTTTCTCAAACTCATAAATGAAATGTGATTGCACCTGAATACTCGTTTCTGTTTCTAAATGCTCTTTTAATTCATCTTTCTTTGTTGGAGATAACATATTCACTATTGTTTCTGGCAATATTTCCAGGGGTTGCGAAAGATCATCAGCAAATTTTAAATTATTGAGCATTTCCCATTTATTAGGATCATCGATTTCAAGGTTTTGGTCAAAGCTCATTGCTAATTGTTGGTTTAAAGCAACTAAGCTAGCCTGGGCTATTTTTAATACCACAGCTTGGCGATTTGGTGGAAGATTAGTAAATAATGAAACCATTTGATTAACATAAGATGCATTTTTAGAATTATGAATAATTTCAACGCTTCTTCTTTCCAGAAACTCTATCAGTTTAATTTCATCAACGGATTCACATAACATTAATTTTAAGTATTCAACATCACCGTAGGCACTTTCCTTAACATTGGGATTAGGAAAAAATTCGCCGAGACTACCATCTTTATGAACCTCTCTTGCTCCAATAATCCTCTCTGGCGATAGATAAGGAAGCATATATTCCATTGCAGCTTCCGCATTACTTCGATCAATCCCCATGCTTTGATCTACTTTTCCATCATATCCAACACCGAAAGTAATATGGCGAGCGATCGACGCTGCTTCATCACAGGCATAGATATAAATTAAACCTTCTTGCATTCCATAACTTGCAGCAAAATCATAGGCTGCACAAAATTTTAAATTTGCAGAAGTTGAAGTGATACCTCCTGACCAGCCCACTTTCTCGCCACTGTTGGCATAAATATCATTGACATAAGGCTTGCTTATTACCCCACTCTGAAACGCCCAGATACTAACAAATTGAGGTGCTAATCCTTCTTTAAAAGTGACTTCAGGTTTTCCATAGTCACCATCTGGTCTTATTGTCCTAAATTGCATTTGACCATTTCTATCAACGAATTTTGCATTATATTGCGGGTCTTCTAAGGATTTTTTTATAAAATCAATCCTCGCTGCCCTAAAAGCAGGAGATCTTACCATTAGCGAATTAGCGAGGGTATTGACTACGTTTTTTGATTCTTTAATGAATTGTTGTTTAGCTAAAATTTCTTTCGGGTGCTCGACTTTTTCACCCGCTTTTTTTCGATTATTAATATCTGCTGCTTCACTAGAGGCAAAATAGCTGTTAACTGCCATTTCATCTTCATCATATTTTTTGGGATTACCACTTGCGAGGCGAATTGCCTCTTTAGCATCTAATTCGGCACCAGAAAAATCAGAGTTTAACTTGCTTCCAGCAGATAAGATTTTCTCCTCCGCTTTTTTTAGCTTCATTTGATAATCATTTAATTCGCTAATCAGTTTATTGAATTCCCTGTGCTCATGGAGATTAGCTGTCCCTTTACTGATCCAATTTTGTATTTGCTCAGGGTTTTCACATATGATTAACAGCCCTTCATTACGAAGGCTGATTAGCTCTTCTATGCTATGACTTTCTTCATAGGTTTTATGCATTAGCTTAACTAATTTTACTCGATCTTCGTAAGATAAATTTTTCATAATTAAACTCTTTATATTTGCGGTGATAATAAGTCTATACAGAATTAATTAATGAAATATTAATTGTTTATTATGGAAATATTATCCAAGGGACAATTTTTAAGTATATTCATCTATCTGACAATGATATGAGATTTCCGCATATGACATATTGAGAAAAGTGACCTGTATTTCAACTAGGCAGTCTTTTCGAAGTGATGCAGTTAATAACACAACGGAGAATAGAGGCTCATGTTTTCCCGCTTTTGAACTTCTTAAGGGCTAAAGAAGACAGTTTTCTTATAGCGGATATCTACGGTAATTTACTTGCTGGAATCTCCTTCAGCGCACTCTGGTTTAAAAGCATAATGCCCCATTCAGGCATTTCACTGCGAGTCTCCTTGTTCAAGCGCGAGAAGCCTTTTTTTTATGTTCAGACCGCCGAAGTAACCGCCTAGTGTTCCATCACTTGGGTTCTGTCGCGAAAAATTTTCAGAATCAGGTTAGAGGCAGGCTGGACGAGTTTATGCAGTAAGCCCATAGAACTGTTCAAAAATAGATTGATTTCCTGCCTGAAGATGCTGTCCTTTTCGGAGCATATGGTGAAGCTCAATACCTGCCAGCGTCGCTTGAGCTGAATGAAAAGCCTTGAATCCCTTCATGGGTTTTGCGATTTTCTTGATAAACCGATGATCCTGTTCCACGATATTGTTGAGGTACTTGATTTGTCTCACATCAATCTGAAGGAACACACCACCCATCAAGAACAGGAAAGCCAGCTTACAGTTGATGATATCAATACCCGCTTTATTGGCGCCGCTTTTGTCCATTGTTACCTTCTCTGGAACACCATTTGAACCAATAGCTTTGCTGAAAAATGCCTGTGCTGCAGGCTCATCCCTTATTTCAGAAAGCATGAAGTCAATGGTATGGCCTTCCTTATCAACTGCACGATACAAGTATATCCATTGCCCTTTTATCTTGATATACGTCTCATCCATCCTCCAGGAAATCCCTGTCGCATGCTTGTGGCGTTTGCGAAAGACTTCCTCCAGAAGAGGGGAATACTCAACTACCCAGCGATTAATGGTCGAATGGTCAACTTTTAGTCTGAGCTCCATTGCAACCTCTTCAATATCTCGGTAGCTCAGGGAGTAGGCTAGGTACCACCTGACCAACATCAATATCATATCCTGCTTGAAATGTTTCCATTTGAAATTGGGCATTATCAAAAATCCAAAAAATTTCAATAAGCTAACAGAGCATAAAATTTTTTGCGACAGAACCCTGGTTAGTTAGATTGACTTGTATTTAGAACATATTTTCAACAATTTGAATATTTTTAGCTGTTCATCTACTCTTAATAGAGATTCTCATCTATTTTACTAATGGAGATAGAAATGGATAAGAAAAGTCTAATTATTGCAACTGCTGCTGCAGCATTCTTCACCTCAGGTCTTTACGCTTCTTCCGGTTGGGGTGGTGGCTATGGAAGTACTCCGAAAAATTCTGGAGGCGCTAATTCGGGTTATGGTGGTTCTAACTCCGGTTCAGGAGGATCGAATTCGGGTTATGGAGGCTCTAACTCCGGTTCAGGGGGATCTAATTCGGGTTATGGAGGCTCTAACTCCGGTTCAGGGGGATCTAATTCGGGTTATGGGGGCTCTAACTCCGGTTCAGGGGGATCTAATTCAGGCTACGGTGGCTCAGGTTCTGATTCTGGGTATGGCGACTCTAATGGCTCAAAAAATTCTTGCAAGAGCTATAACAACTGCAAGAGTAAAAACAGTTGTAAGAGTTATAACAATTGTAAGAGCAAAAACAATTGCAAGAGTTACAACAACTGCAAGAGTAAAAACAGCTGCAAGAGTTACAACAACTGCAAGAGTTACAACAACTGCAAGAGTTACAACAACTGCAAGAGTAAAAACAGCTGTAAGAGTTATAACAACTGCAAAAGCTACAATAACTGCAAAAGCAAAAACAATTGTAAGAGTTATAATAACTGTAAAAGCAAAAACAGCTGCAAAAGCTCTGGTGGTAATTCATACTAATCCCTTAACCACGGATGTCCGCCTAGGACATCCTTTTTTCATATCATTTAACCCGTGAGAAATTAAAATAAATGGAAGACACCAGGGATAAAGAAAAAATACCCATCCTTAGGTATGGGACTTGGTCTAAGAGTAGAGCATTACCAACATATTTTAGAACATTTACCTGCAGTTGATTGGTTTGAAATTCTTACGAGAGTATTTATCTAACTGTGTCAGCTCAGAAAATTTAACTTAACTCCCAGTTCAAATGGGTTTTGCCGCAAAATTTTTTTGATTTTGATAGAGTCTCTTGTTTTTCAGGTGTCTCAGCCAATGCTCAAATTTAAGTGGAAACATTTTAAACAGGATATTATTTTGATGCTGGTGAGATGGTACCTTGCCTATGCGTTGAGTTACCGTGATGTTGAAGAGTTGGTACTGGAACGCCGCCTGAAAGTAGATCATTCCACTATTAATCGCTGGGTAATTGAATATGCCCCTCAGCTGGAAGAAATATTTCGTAAACGACACAAGCGTCCTGTAGGAACTTCCTGGCGTATGGACGAGACTTACATAAGAATAAAGGGGCAGTGGGTTTATCTGTCCGGACACCAACTTTATGCTGCTAACTGAAATTCATCCGGTGTCTGATATCCCAGAGTAGAATGTAGTCGCTGCCGATTATAAAACACCTCAATGTAATCGAATACAAGTAATTGAGTTTCTGCTCTGGTTTTAAATATCTCCCCATAAAGCAATTCAGTTTTCAAGGTGTGATAGAAGCTTTCCATCACCTCATTATCGTAGCAATTGCCCTTACCGCTCATCGAGCTGATAAGGCCATGTTGTTTCAAAAGAGTTTGATAGGTATCACTACGCCCCCCTGTCTGAATGATGAATCACACCCTTGGGTGGTTTGCTGCGCGTGATTGCCATAATTAGAGCATCCTCAATGAGTTGGCTAACCAGCCGCGTCCCCATAGCCCAACCAACGATCTTTCTATTGTATAAATCAATTACAGTCGCTAAATACAGCCATCCTTCATTGGTTTGGATATATGTGATATCAGATGCCCAGGCTTTATTTAAACAGAGGGGTCTAAACTGTCTGCCTAAAATATTTTAGGCTTCTTGTTTACGTTGGCTTGGTATTTTCTTAGACCAGGCATAATAGGCGCCTTGATACACCTAAAATGAGGCAAAGGCGTTTGGTGGTGTGGAAAACCGACTGTTCTTTAATCATCGCGTAGATCGCTGGCTTTCCTTGGCGAAAAACGCGGCTGCTTTTTTTAGTATTTCACGCTCCTCCTCTAGCTCAGCAATACGTGCTTTCAGGCGTCTCAACTCTAGTTCTTTCTCATCATGCTTGGGCTGATTAGGGAACGCATTTTCTTGTTTCTTATGTAACTGTTTTCGCCAGTTATATAGATTGTTTTCAGCAACCCCCAGTTCCTTAGCTACTTGCCTTACTGACTTATTTCCTTGCTCAAGAAGCTCTACTGCTTTTATTTTAAATTCTTTTGTGTAGTTATTGTTGCTCATCATTACTCCTAGTTTCTGGGATTATACCCATTAAACAAGGTGTCCGGTAAATGGAGGGAGGTTCACATATTGTACTAGCTGACAAAAAAGACACAATGATTTTGATAGAGCACAGTCACCTATAACCAAGGTTTTCTAAAATTTGTTACATAGACGGTGTGCTATTATCTTCAAGGCTAATACCTAGTTCTAGCTCAGAATCGGCAATCATGTTCTCTAAAGCGTTCTTTGCATCTGGAGTTGGTGCTTGCCAAGTCTGCGCTTTATCTAAAATTGCATATTCCTTGCTGCCTTTTATTTCTGAGATTACAGCCCTTAAATCGTCTTCATTACTACAACTTTCAAGTTTATGTTTAAAATCAAGTAAAATTTTTCTTTTCAATACATCACCTTTCAAATGCTCATACTTCGGATCATTACTTTTAGCTGGGGCTAAATGAAGTCTGGAATGGCCATCTTTACCGTAGGGATAATATGAATCCATATCTTTGAGGGAGAAAAATTTTGGGCTCGCTGAAACTGGCTGCAGGTCATTAGAATCTAGAAGAGGCTTCTTCGGGGCAAAATTTGCAATATTCAAACTAAAATTCGTTTCTTCATTTTGTTGAAAATGATGTCTGGAATGGTCATCTTTGCCATCGGTATAATATAAATCCTCAACTTTGGGCATGGAATAGCTTTGACTCATTGAAACAGTCTGCGGGTCAACTAAAAGAGACCTCTTAGGGGCAAAACTTAGAATATTAGAACTAAAATTTATTGTTTCACTTTGTTGAAAATGAAGTTTAGAGTGGTCATCCATGCTATAAGGATAATATAAAACATCCTCTTTAAGGGTGGAATAGTTTTGACTCACTGACACAGAGCGTTGGTCATTATCGTCTGAAAGGGGCTTCTTGGACGCAAAGTTTGCAATGTTCAAATTAAAATTTATTTTTTCATTTTGTTGTATTTGGCTAGTCTCTTGAACCAAAGCTTCTGTTTCTTCTTTGCTCTCTTCTAGTTGATCATCATTAAATTCTATAGTTGTTGTTCTCCCCGATTTTTGTATATTCTCATCCTGTTTTTGGCGAAGTTTATCCATCATTGTAATAATTTGGGGAGCCATATTATTATCAACAGCATACTGCCATGTTTTCTGACCATCCTCATTATTAAGATCAATCCTTGGGTTTTCTAAAAGCATTTTTATAATTTCTGGATCTCTATTTAAGAAAATAGCTTCGTAGAGTACTGTATCTCCATCCGGAGATTTAATATTAGGATCAACCCTTGGATTATCCAAAACCAGTTTTATAACTTCCGGATTTTTATTTATAAAAATGGCATCGTATAGTGGTATATATCCATCAGCAGATTTCACATTAGGATCAACCCTTGGATCATCCAAGAGCATTTTTATAACCTTCGGGTTATTATTCGTAATAGCATCATAGAGAGGCGTATTTCCACCCGGCCCTTTTACATTAGGATCAATCCGCGGATCATCCAGAAGTATTTTTATAATTTCTGGGTTTTTATTCATAGCGATAGCATAATGCAGCGGTGTCTTTCCCTGGAGCAAAGGTTTATTTGGATCAACGGCTTTTTGCAGTAATTCCTTCAGCGTTTCTATTTGATTAGATTTAATTAGCATGAGGATTAAATTGACGCCATCGCTATCCATTATAAGAGGTGTGTTATTATCTATTTGATGCGCTACTTTCCATTGCTCTCCTTGCATCCAATTCTCAACAATCGGTATTAATGCCTCACTACCTGATTGGGTAGAAAACACTTCTGTACTAAAAACCGCAATTCCGTTGTCTGACAACGCCTTGACAACATTTTCTGCGCTAAAGGCTTTAGCTATTCCATTCGGGTCAACCAAAAACCATTTTTGTTTCTTGGGATCAAAGCTAACTACTATGCTATGGTTGGAGCTACCCAAGGAAAGCGTAAGGTTCTTTTCAAGAGGTGGTTTTGTGTTGTTGATAGCTTCCTGCAATCCTGCAAAATAGCTGTTTATTTTTTGATTATCATAGGCTCCGCAAAAAGCAGCAAGTTTAACCACGCCTCCTTGTTCTTCCATTATTTGTGATTGGACAATAGGTGCGGTAGCTAAGACATCTTGTGTTGTTCTTTTGTCAAATAGTTGAGCCTCTTCTTGAGGGGCAAAGTAGAGGGCGATTCCTTCAAATAAGGTTCGAGTATCAAGCAGCAGTAACTCATCTTTAGAAAAGTTCTCTTGTATTTTCTTTTCAAGAAAAGCTGAGAAAAGAAAATTACCTGTTTTTTCTGCTAGGTAATTTTCTGCTTCAACCTCTGATTTCCCGTTTCTATGTTTCCACTGATTGACTTCTTTTCTGATGCGTTCAATTGTTTCCTTATTTTCGTTTTTAAGAGCCGTTTTTTCCTCTTCACTTAATTGCTTATAATCTATCCGTGATTGACTGGTTAATGTACTTCTTTTAGCCTCTAAACCAGTTATTTTTTCATTGAAACTCTCTACTGGAAGAGCAGAAATTAACTGCATACGGCGATAAAAATTGTCATAGTCATTTGCCATAAAAGCTTGCATAGCCATATGTGATATGCCAAAACATACGCCTCTCTCAGAGACTCTCCCCTCATATCCGCCTGGAGTTTTACCTATTAAAGAAGCACTTATTTGAAGGGTTGCACTGTCTGCTACTGTCAATGAGCCAGAGGTAGCTGATATCGTTGCAATTAAAGCAGTATATTTTTCACTATTTTCAGTGGTTTTCTGAATTTTTTGAATGGTTTCCTTCTTTTGATCAACATAATAAAGTTCGTGATTAAATAAAATAACACCATCTTTTCCCTCTAATTCAGCGGAAATTTTTTTAAAAGAGGATTGTTGTGGTTCTTCTGAGCGCATTAATAAAGCGCATTCGCCTAAAGCTGAGGCACGGCTTATAAGATGCCCTTGCCATGACCAGTTAACCGGAAGATCCAAATCCTCTTGATTGAGTGGATCCTGACGGCTTTTTATGAGCGTGATTATTTCAGGATCGCCTGATGTAATAGCATAATTAAGTAAGGTATTGCCCTCGTCATCCACCTTACCAACATCCACTTCTGGATGACTAATTAGCTGCTTAATGCGATCAAGATCATAAGTTCGAATGGCTTTTTTTAATTCAGTTTCTAATCGACTTATAAACCAATTTCTATCGACAACAAGACTGGGAGTCTGTGCTCCTATAGCATAGGTGATTTGAGTTGGAATTATTAAATTAATGGTCCCATCTGGATTCACCTCACCGCGTTCTATTGAAAGATTGTAATCACCAAATGCTTTTTCTATCTGATCAATATAGGCAAGGGCTTCTTCTGGTTTAACGGGGCATCGTAAACTCCATCCTTGCCCTTTGACTCTGCTCCATTTTTTGCCAAGCTCAAGCTTATCTAAGAGGTTCATTGCTCTAACTGCATCAGCAATTCCAGCTTCCTTTAGAGCTATCACAGGTTCAACTTTGCTTTTCATTTCGCGACAAATTTGATAATAATATAAAATATAGTCTAGTTAAGATGATAATGCTTCACTATCAACCATCAGACTCTCCCTCTATTTTATCAATACCCTCAGATGAGCTCTTGCGCCAGAACGTAGCCAATTTCATTCAAGGCTTGTTAATAGCAAAACCTATCGTCTTTATTTCAAGTAGATAAATGAAACACCTACCTTAAACCAGTCGATGCTCTTGATATTCATAAGCCAATCTGGTTTTCATTTGGCAAATAATATTTTCGATATCAAAGTTGGGGATTCAAGGGTAGTTACAAATAGATTAGAGGTTTTTCTGAAAGTAACTACACAGTAATCGATTAATTAATCTAACCCAGCTTTATAAAATAACGGCTCTAGGGTTCTTTGAATAGGGTAGATTTCATTAAATTCTGATAGCTTGGGCAAAGGATCTAAAAACAACCTGTTATCGCGAATTTCCTTAATGTTGCTACCAATGGTTTGACAAATACTATCCAAAGGTAAATGGCTTAAGTTATTTTCAGAAAATGGATTTTG
The DNA here is from genome assembly GCF_000756815.1 of Legionella massiliensis. GTDB lineage: Bacteria > Pseudomonadota > Gammaproteobacteria > Legionellales > Legionellaceae > Tatlockia > Tatlockia massiliensis. The sequence goes on along the minus strand of NZ_CCVW01000001.1, from coordinate 743,429 downwards.
TAATTCAAAACCAATCTGGTCCAGGGAAAAAAGTGCATAAGAAACGATCCCAGCAATTAATAAGGGACTGAAAAACAAAGCAACGTTTGCTAAAGCAAAGGGTAGCATTAATAAAAAAAATAAAATAAAGCGTCTTGATTTTATAGCCATAACAAAGGGCATTGGTGTTTTTAGAATTCGTTCACATGCACCCTGAGCATCAATAATGTGCTGTATTTGCGTTTGCGCATGGTGAAATGCAAAGGAGTCAAGACCATGACTAGCCCGCGCAACTTGCAACTCACGTGAAATCATTGTAGCTAACATAAGCGGACGATTTTTTACTTTGTTTAATTGCTGAATACTATCCATATCAATAAGATGTAAAAGATATTGAATGTTTGTATGTTCTCTTAAACTATCTTTCATCAGATAGGGCAAAGCAGAAATCATATTGGTCACTTTAACTATCCAATCCTGCGATTCTTTACTTGTGCAATTAACTAAAATAATCGCCAAATTCCTGCTTTGATTAACCACATTCCCCCATAGTTTTCTTGCTTCCCACCACCGGTCATAACCAGCATTTACTCTAAAAACAAGGACTAAGCCTAAAACTAATCCTCCATATTCGAACGGGCCTATAGGTAGAATGGCTGATGGAAAAAAGTAGCATAAATAAAATACAAGACTAGTATAAAGAACTATCAAACAAACTCTTTTCATTACTTTTGGGGTGACTGAACCTTTTAATGCCAAGGCGCTTTTGAAAAAACTCTGGTATTCAGGCTGGTTTGTCAAACTATAATTTAGGCTCATAATAATTTAAATGTATAGAATTAAAAATCTTCTTTTTAATAAATTCAATGAACCGATTTTGGAGCCTAGGCTCTAAAATCAGCTCATTTCAGACAAGTGGTTATTATCTCTATTCCACAGAAATTTCTATTTTTTTCTGAGCTAGTGCATCTTTTTTGGGAATCGAGATTTCTAATACTCCATGCGCATATCGCGCAGTAATTTTTGCATCATCGGCTGTTTGAGGAAGGCTAAAGCGACGATAAAACTGCCCTTGAACCCGCTCTTTTCTCGTATAGCCATTTTGCTGATCTGTTTTATCAAAATATCGAAATCCTTTTAATGTCAGAACATGTTGCTCTAAAGAAATATCAAAATCTTCTTTTTTAACGCCAGGGATATCAGCAATAACTAGGAAGCGATCTTTTTCTTCTTTGATATCCACAAGAGGCACCCAAGTTCCAGTTTCAATTAGTGAAGCATCCTCCTGTGACTGAGGATTAAAAAAATGCTCCAGTAAACTACTCATATCACGAATGATGGGGTATGGTTTTCGTAAATTACTCATAGCATCTCCTTAGTGATTTTTAATATAGGGCTTTGCCTTAAATTTAATTAAGCAAATATCTTGCTCGTAAAAACCAACTGACTTTTATGACTCGAAAATCAGATTTCAACAAACCTAAAAATGGAGTTCATTTTCCAAAATTCAAGAGGATCAAATTAATTTTATGCCTTTGCTCCTCTAATTACTGATAATAAAAATAATTCCCAGTTTAAAAAAATTTATCCCTTCTTTTTAAAGGTAATAATTAGGTTTGAATCATTATCTTTTAGATCCATTGAGTTTGAATCATAATCATCAGGAAAAGGGAAAGACTGACTGTAGTTACTTTGCGAAAAACTGATGTTTTTATTCTTACCCTCATTACTGACAGTTTTCTGACTTGTATGAGTGTTTATAATTAACAGCCCCTCTTTAATAGAAACATTCACTTTGCTATCAGTTCCTTGCTCTTTTTTAATCTTATAAATCAATTTGTTATTATGCTCTTCCATTTGAATTTCTTGGGTATTTTCCAATGTGCTCATCGACTTAGCTAAGCTCAATTGATTACTGTGGATTTGAGATAAATGCATTTGCATCATATGATCCATAGTTTGTTGTATTTTATTTAATTGATTAATTACAGGATCATCAAATGGCCCTGTAATTTGATGAGTGCTTTTTTGCACAAATTTATTATCTTCAGCATTAACTACAGACATCATTGCTGCGAGTATGAGCGCACAAGATAAAACTAGAATCAGCTCTTTTTTCATATCAGCCTCTTTCTTTATCATAGTAATTGGGTTCTAATTTTTGAAAATTTAGTGGCAAGGGCTTTTAGCCCTGCCTAGATGATGACTACGCCCTCAATTGGACATTACATCAACTGCCTCGAGTCATTGATTGTCTCATTTGTACCACGCAGATAATGCGAGTAACTCTTTTTGAAAAACACTTTCTTTTTATGATTTTTTTCTAATATTTGTTCGATTGCTAAAAAACCATCTCGAATAGCTATGAATAAATTAGGCTCTTGCTTTTTACTAATTAGCTGTTTCCCAGGAATAGTAATACTAATGCACACACAATAAAGTTTATCTTTGTGTGTATTATTTTTTGCTAATTCAATACTTACCCTACATTTCTTTATTTTACAGTAGGATCTTTTAAGTTTATTGAAATGCTTATTGATCTGGAAATTGATTCCTGAGGTTGTTGAAATACCACGAACGATTGTTTGAACGGTTGTCATAGTTTAAATCCTCTTAATTCTCAATTTTTAATAACAACTAAAAAATAACAAAAAATTAAGGTACCTTGTTTCTATTTCGAGTTCATAACATGATGAATTAATTGAAAAAACCTCCATAATGTTGAATGGTTTATTTAATATTAGGTTAAAAATATTTTTTTCAAGAGTATTTAAATATCTTTTTATAAAGGTGATTCACCAAAGTCAAAAACGATTTCTCATTCCCTTCTCTGATTAGACTGGTTTAGCATTAGCAGGAAGATTCTTTTTCAAAATCATTAAATTGCGTCTTTAATTGCCATTGCATGCTATCGAATTAATAACCTTGCAATGACTTTGTACTTTTTTAGCCTCAATGTAATTTCATTAGCTTATTTGCGCTCAAAATCATTTCTCCAAATTTGAGCTAGCCCTTCTTTATAAGTTGGGTATTTTAAAGAAACATTTAAATCCCTTTTAATTTTTAAATTAGATACTCGACGATTATTCGCATAAAACTCTTTCTTGATGGGTGATAGTTCACAATGAAGTGGTTTAATAGATCTGTACACCCCAGTTAAGTACATTATCTCTTAACTGGGGTGTACAGATCTATTAAACCACTTCACATAAATAAGGGCCTTATTAAAGAAAGCCAAACATAGACTATAATTAAATTAATGAATAGGAGAATTGAATGCTTAATATGGAACCTCAAAAAATACGAGCTATTCTTGAGCAAATAAAACACTTTCAAGAAAAAATAGATAAATATCCTAAATTGACCAGGGAAAAGGATTCAGGCTACATTTTATCTGATCCAGAATACCAAAATATGCTTACTATAATAAATACCCTCCCTCCGGACCATCAAGCAACCTTAGTTGCTTTAGTGTATTTAGGCCATGGAGATTTTAGGAAGACCGAATGGAATGAAGCTTTTGGTGTAGCTCAAGAACAATTAACAAAGCATATAGGTCAATACTTGTTATCGCAACCGAATGTAATCAACAACATTGAAAAGGGCCTAAAAATTTTAGGTTTTACAAAGCACTAGAGGTCTTATCAAGATTATACCCATATGTGTGTATTAGAGATTATCATAACTGAAGAAATTGATGATCTACAAATAGCCTCCTACTCTCCCAGTTGAAATGCTTTTTGAAGAGTTTCTTAAACCCTTGGAGGATGCATTAAATATAGAAATAGAATTTTGGCTTAACCTACAAAGAAACTGGGATTTATGGGATGCCTAAACTTGGCGTTTGAAGAGCATTATGCATTAGGAGTATGACATGAGAAAAATAGAATGTTCCAAAACAGGAAGTTGTATTTGGACACTACGTTTTGAAATATTAGGTATTTTCTTGCTAGTTATAGCGACATATCTAACTATTTCTACGGGAAAGGCGCTCGCGATTGTTGCTTTATTTGCTGTCGGCGTAATCCTTTGCCTCTTTACCAAATTATGTGACTTTATTTATCCATCCAAACATCTTTCATGCCCCACTTGTGCCACTCAACACTCCTCCTCTGTTACTCTTATAAAAGAAAAAGATGAGGATGAAGAAGGAAAAAATGCTATGGATAATGAGGGCGGGAATCCAATTCATAAAGAATGATAAGATTTACATTCCGCACCTACAATAATACATCGACTTCGACTAATTAGGGCTTGCAGTGTATCTTGGAAATTATGTTCATTTCCCTAGTAGCATGGACGAAGGTCGAAATTATCCATAACATTTGAATGATATTTCCCTTTCCCTATTTTATTAGGGTGTGTTGACAATTGGTCCCCAACGCCTACGTGTTGCTCCCACGATTTATTCGCGGGAATAGTTTTAATTAACCTATGTCAAAACATGGATTTTCATTGTCTTTGATTGTATTTGGTGGTTCAGATCATAGTTAATTAGGACTAAATGAATGCATTTTAAACCCGGAATCCCAGAATAAATGGTAAATATATAGTTAAATCAATAGGTTATGTGGTGGAGGCAGCGGGAATTGAACCCGCTACCATGGTTTTATAGCTTTTCATGAAAGGCTATAAAGACCACGAGAGACTATATAAAATATGATCTAAACAAAGATCTTGGAATTACCTCTTGGTTGTCTTTCATTGTCTTTTATTGGCGGTAAATAAACCCGCAAAAACCCCTTAAATTTTCAAGATTCAAGAGAAGTAAGTTTTTCTATGGCGTTTAAAACCTAAGGCTCTAGTTTCTTCTGTACTTAATAATGTGCAACTATATCTGTTGCACCTAAATCTAGGGCAACATCAATATCATAAGTTGGACTGACATCATCTTCTATTAAATCCGTTATTAATAACCCAACGATTCGACCACCAACATAAAAAACTCGCTCATTAAGATCTTTTAAATGAGTCGCTGCCTGGTAAAGTGCCTCATTACGTTGCTTAATTCTTATTGATTCCATACATATTTTCCAAGGTCTCTTTTGCAATTTTATTTTCGCGTTTACCACCCAACCTAATCAGATCAAGTGCACTAATAATTACATAAAAATTTTCGTCAGGGATTCTATCCAAAGCATTTGGTAAAGTTTTGTATATCGGAGTTAATGCTAGCCCCTTAATATCTCCATTAATATAAGGCCATACATACGTTTCTTCATTTTTAAAGCCGGAAATACATGATTGCGAAATCATAGGAACGGTCATTAGTCTAACCGTGTAATTGAAAATAGTAGTCCATTTATAACAACTGCGAATTTTAGTTTTTCGAAAGAAATTTTCAAAATGCTCAACTAGAGATTCAATACTAAGGCTACCCGTAAGGACAAATCCTACATCAATGAATCCTTTATCGCTCTGTATCCAGAGAAGAAAGTTAAAATTTCTACAAAAAAATGGTTTTTGACAAGTCCTACGCTTGATGCCTTGCTAGAAATTTATGGTTTTTCAAAGCCCTACTGAAACTGCGAAAAATTTCAATATTCACCATTTGTATTATCAAGGTGTTTTTAACAATTTATTAAGCCTAGAGGGAATAATATAGAGGTGCTTTAAGAAATTGCACTAAAGATAAACACGGAGATAATCATGGTAGCACCTTCCCAAACCTCAAGTGAGTTACGAGCCAAAGCTATGGAACTACTAGGTAAGGGGAGACGAGTTACAAAGCTTGGTAGCGAACATGTTATTTATAAGTCTAAAAATGGTAAAAGTAATCTTAACCTGAATGGGCAAGCGAAAGATATTTACAATAAGGAAATTGAATGCAGACAATTGGCTTACTACGTTGTCCAAAACGATATGAAAAACTACCATAATTCGTTGAGTAGCGAATTCGGTATTAGCAATATAGATTCACTTAGAAGAAATATCTTTGATTCAGAAAAGCTCATGTATGCAGGGTCCTATTACTATTTTACAGATTACCGCACTTTTGGTAATGCACTTTACGATGTGAGTGAGAACTTAAGCGATGGTGAAAGAACCAGTTTTTTAGTAAATAGTAGCGTGCATAGCATGGCAGTAACTATCAAACGTCATGGGCCAAATTATATTGTTAAATTCTACGATCCTAATGAAACATCCTCTCATATTCGAGCATTATGCTTGAATAGAGAGATTTTTCGTAATTTGGAATTCAGTGATTTTTGCAATGACGCAAGATCCCATTTCAGAGAATCCAGGCATATGACACTGATATCTTACGATAAAAATCGCTACCCTGAAAAATCAGTAACTACAACAAGATATGTAGATGAAAAAGAAAAACTTTTTTCCTTTTTGAGATATGGCCTAAACGAGCAGTTAAAAGATTATTTGCAAGAAAATGCCAGTCTACCAGTTGATGTTTTGGAGGCCCGCATAGGTGGTACTCCTGGTGCATGGTTTTGTTTTCAAGAAGGGCATGCTAAATCGCTGGCGATTTTTATAGATGCTGTTTTGAAGGGGCCTTTAACAACAGAAGAAAAGTCGGCGTTAATATTAGCAAGATCTGGCGGCCTCCCAGGATTCCATATAGCTGCCTTTCAAAATCGACTGGAAACTACCTCTGTTTTTTTTCATCAGGTACTTAATAATGATAACTTGTCTGATGATGTTAAAATAGCAATCATTCTTGCCAAAACAGAGCGACATGGGTCTATCATAGAATTAGCAATAACAACTAAGCGCGATAAGGTAATTCAAATTTTTCTTGATAAACTACTTTCCAGCCAATTGCCTGAAGAGCGAAAAGCCGAGGTGTTTAGTGTAGTTCTGGATGAAATACTTAAAGCAAACCGTCTATCTGATGATATGAAAGTCGCACTTGTCACGGCTGCTGCACCAACAGTTTCTGCTCCGGTACGTCTAACTCTTTTAGAAAAAATCCTAGATATAAATTGCCCTCTAGCGGACACTCAGAAAGCACAACTTACCGACCAATTTCCATTAAGACAAGATTCTGCGGCAACGGCAATACCTCCCGTTAGACGTGGGCCTACAGTTATTGAGACAGTCCCTTCAGGCCTTAGAGTTACAATAGAACGAGGTATTGACTTGGATATACCCTCGGCCCAAGGACCACAGCAAAGCCCCAGTAGCTCTTCCAGCAGAGCCTTAGCTCCCGTCAAGCGTGGACCTACAACTACAGAGATAACCCCTTCTGGTCTTACAGTTATAATAGAACGAGGTATTGACCTGGATACGCCCTCGGCCCAAGGACCACAACAAAGCCCCAGTAGTTCCTTCAGCAGAGCCTTAGCTCCCGTTAGGCGTGGACCTACAACTACAGAGATAACCCCTTCTGGTCTTACAGTTATAATAGAACGAGGTATTGACCTGGATACGCCCTCGGCCCAAGGACCACAACAAGGCTTTAGTAGTTTCTCCAGCAGATTTTTTTCCTCCGTCAGACATAGATCTGCAACTGTACAGAATACGGCTCAAAGAGAGATAACTTCTGCGGCATCAAGCGCCAGACAAGTTAACGAATACAAAAACACATTAAGTAAAGTTAAAGAAGAACAAGCACCAGCACCTGATATATCGCCAACACGATAGATAGGTCGTGAATTCTCGGCTTTGTCGCAGAAAATTTGAGACTCTATTAGAGTTTCGAAATTTTTTGGAGTTCGGCAATGCTTAGTTTCAAATGGAAGCATTTCAAACAAGATGTGAGCTTGCTCTGGAGCGTGGCCTGAAGGTAGACCATTCAACCATTAATCGCTGGGTAGTTGAATATTCTCCACAACTGGAAGAAGCTTTTTGCAAGCGCCACAAGCGTTCCACGGGAGGTTCCTTAAGGATGGATGAAACGTATATTAAGCAACTCGTTGCTAGTAATTATCAATGATCTGTCACAAAACATGTCCTATAATTAGGCAGTCCGTTTTTTTAGAAAGTCGCCCAACTAAAAAGATATTAAATAAATCAGCTAGCTCTCTTTTGATTCATTTTAGTTTTACTCGAGGCGAGCGACATCTCGGGATAATTTGTCCCCCTGGGAAAAAATAGAGATTTCCTGAGCCAGTTATGGATTGCAGAAATGGCGCAAGTTAATTCTGGCGATTGGCTTTACAATCATAAACCCCGTCAAGGCTCATTACAGAGCCATCCAGTGACACACCTATCATTTTTGCCATTTTCTTCAATGGGTTAAATGCATCCCTTATCATAGGTGATTCGCTTTTGTTGCCAGGCGCTGTGACAAATGGCGCAATAACATTACAGTTCCTGTCACAGATGGCAACGGCTTTATCCCCTTTGAAGTGTTTGTGACCACTGTAGGCAATGTTGTCACCCCTTTTTTAGCAACGGTTGTGGTTCCGTCTCCATGAAGAACGCTCGTATCCAGCTTATTGCTTTGAGCAAGAAGAGCTACTGATGATTCAAACAGTTGTTCAAAACAACCCTTTTTCAGCCAAGCCCTAAAGTGCTTGAATACCCGGGTGTAACTTATTTCTGGTTTACCCGCTGCTGTTTTCTCAATCGGCAATTTATACCATTGGCATCCTGTGTGAATGATATACAAAATGTAATTAAATATTTTATAGAGAGCTATTTTCGGTCTTGGTCCGCGTTTCCCATTTTCAGGTAAGGAAAGACAAATTCATTGAACTCTTTTTCTGTTAATTCCGTTGGAATCCTTTTGTAGCCGGCCTTTCTCATGCCCTCACCTTTATTTTTATTGTCTGAATCAGACCTTGCAATATGAAGGCAATTAATTGTATTTAAAGGCTTTTCTGTAATTTATGAAACTAGCAACGAGTTGTTATTGAAAGCTTCTTTGGACGTTTAAAGCAAGAGCGAGTTCAATGGCGAAATTATCAAACTCGATGGGAAGCTCAACAGGACATTTTGAATTACATCACCATGTTCTATAACAGCCACAGATTGCATTCTTATTTAGGATATTTAAGCCCAAATCAATTTGAAAAACAGAGTGATTTTTTAATGAAAGTTGCTTAACTGGGGTGTAACAATTTGGTTGACCACGTCAACTGTGCATGTCCCCACAAACCGCCGCAACTTCAATATCACTGGTATTACTATTGAGCATATCAAACAGATAATGGCTTTCCTGCTCATTTGCGCCAATAATCTTTGTGCATAAAGGCAGCCAGTTTGCGGACAACGTGTAAGCAGATACTCCTTGACCAAACCCAAAGTATTTTGTTGAGAACCTTGCCATAATAGAATTGAATTTAGTTTCTAACTTCTGACCACCAATGCTCGCATGAATCCCATAATCAGCCAGGTATATTTTTCAAATATCGGCATTCATCACCACATCATTTGCTTGGGTTAACGTCATGCGGCGAATAAAATGGTTCTGTCGTAAAGACGACATAAGCCATCAGAGTTTATTAAGTTTAATTGATTATCATTTTATACAGCATCGTTTAAGTTCTTAGCATTTCAACTTGTTTGTGAAGAAGATTTCATATTTTTGATATGAAAATAGCTGTGGTGAAGATGTCACATGTACCCACATTTATAACATTAACTCTTATTTTGCGTTGGATTCGGTGCTCAAAAAAGCCTGGGGATGTCTAATCCTCATCTTAAAACCCATGTGCCATTATGAGGCAATATTAAAGATTAATAGAGAGAAAATTATGAAACCGATAGAGGAGCAAGTAATAAGTAACCTAAAAAAGTCTGATACATTGGATAATGAGACAAAAGGGGTATTGTTGCAGCTAATAAACGATGAGCCCCTAGGTACCTCAAGTGCCGAATTTAGAAATCATCCTGCACTAAGGAATCATTTCGACGAAAAATCAAGTGATGAGCTGGACTATTTTATGCTATGGCTAAGAATAGAAGAATATATTAGCAATAAGAATGATATTGCTACGACACAAGAAAGATTAAGTTCGATTGAAGAAGCACTAAAGAAATGTATGGAACAGGTTACACCACAAGCAAAAGCTCGTGGAACTTCAATGCTACCAGTAGCTATTGCTAATTCACAGTTTATGAGAAGGCTCTATACATTGAGTGATGAAAGCTTAATCAATATGTTTTTAAAATATTTACCTACGCCAAGGGCGAACGTATTTAAAGGACAAGACCTTCCAAAAAAAATCTTTAAACGAGAGCAAGACTCAACAAAAGCAATAGTTAACCTGTTGGAAAGGAACCAAAATGATCTCCCTTATGTTGAAGGTGAAATTGTTAAAGTACAACGCAGAATTAGAGATGGCATAAGGAAAGAGCATAATTTACAACGATTGCCTCACCGATATAGATATTTATGGCAAAATCCGGATCAGCCAATGACCTCTGAAGATGGTGAGAAATTCGCTAAAACAATATTGCTAGATGCGAATAAACCTTATCAACCTAAATGCGAAGAAAAGTTAGCCAAACGAATTATGGAAGCAGCAAAAAGAGTAGAGTTATTTTCTACAGTCACTCATTTAACAGCTGCATCAGCTCTAGAATCAATTTTTAATGATGGGCTTTATGGACGGCGCAACATGTTAGAACTTTATATGTCTTTTAGGCCGGCATCCTTGTTCCCAAGTGACATTGAAGACGGCGATGCAAATGTTGTTTGCCTGGGAGCCAATGCAATTGATCCGCAGGCCAAACAGGGTATTCAACTACAATTTGATATAAAAATGGTAACAGCAAATAATCCATGCGTGTTTTATAAGCAAAGAGATTTAGGATTCGATCCAGAGAAAATAAGGAATGTTAAAATTGGTAATCTAGACCTGTACTTTTCACATACAGGGACTTATAGAGGACAACCAAATGAAGTTTCTTCACTCGTGCTTTATTGCCCCTCAGGCAAAGAGATATACGCTTTGTCTAATATAACAAAAGCACTTCTGATAGCCGATAATACAAAAGATATGCATCAAATTTTAACACTTAATTTTTTTAGATTTATTGATCGATTAATGTGTTTGGATTTCTCTGAAAATTCTTACTATAAAAAGTCAATATATACCGAGCTAGACAAACTAAGTGATCATGAGTTAGAAAAAACATTAATGGAAATAGGCATAAATATGACCGATACAATGGAGTTTAATTTTTATGGTGCGCATACGATTGATTTTTCAGCTTTATTAACTATAAAAAAAGAAGAGCCATCCTATACTTTAGCTTTCCCCACTTTTATTTATGAATTAAAATCAGGCAATCTTAAAAAATTAAATGAAGCTATGGAGGAATTACCAGAGATATTCAATAGTTATCGCTTTATTGATTACCTTCTCTCTACTTCGAATGATGAAGGGATTATCGCTAGACTAACACAACAAAGGAGTAAATGTAACCTTCCTAATTGGATGGAAGAGGTTACGTCAAAAATTTGTTCATATAGCTAAACTTGAACGTTGCAAGCCATGGAAATTTGACGTGGTCAAGCAAAATGATACATCCCAGTTAAGCTACTTTCTCTAAACTTACCGTCTGTTTTTCAAACTGATTGGGACTTTGATATCCCAAATAGGAATGCAAGCGGTAAGGGTTATAAAGCATGACGATGCCGGTTTTTTCCATTAAAATCAGGTGATATTATCTATACAGGGACTCCAGCAGGAGTGACCTCAATATCGAAAAGTACTGTAGCTGAATTACTCTGGAATAATTACTCTTAACGTGTAACATGGGAATTGGAATCTGAGTTATATATCTTATTTAAACCCAGGACCCAGGGGACAGAGCAATTAAGCTTGTCCCCAGTCTTTCGCTGCGCTCCATGGAAGGCTCAAAAAGGGATGTTTAGAAAATCTTTATAAAATTTGAGCCTTTACTATAATGATAATGGGGTTAAGTCAAAAGACAGTGTTAACTAATTATCTTCTAAGAACTTGAGGAGGAGCGTGAAATACTAAAAAAAGCAGCGTTTTTCGCCAAGGAAAGCCAGCGATCTACGCGATGATTAAAGAACAGTAGGCTTTCCACACCACCAAAAGCCTTTGCCTCATTTTAGGTGTATCAAGAAGCGCCTATTACGCCTGGTCTAAGAAAATACCCAGTCAATGTAAACAAGACAATGAAGACTTAAGTAAGCTCATAAAGGAGCAGTTTGTGAAGTCCCGCAATACTTATGGTGTTCCAAGAATTCAACTGGTATTACGTAAAGCAGGCAATTTTCATGGTAAGGCACGAATAAGCCGTATTATGAAACAGGAAGGACTTAAACCCAAGGCAGCAAGGCATTTTAAAGTAACTACCAACAGTCACCATAATAAACCTATAGCCGAAAATATTTTAGGCCGACAGTTTAGACCTCACTGTTTAAATAAAGCTTGGGCATCGGATATCACCTATAGTGCGCCCAGTCTTTGAAACTAAAAGGATTTAGTAAGCAAAGCAAGAGTAAAGATGGAATGCATCATTTTTTTTAAGGAACTAAGAGAAATTGTGCAGCGCGCAATACTGATGGCATTAGAACCTATCTGGGAGAGCGATTTTCATCGACTTTCCTATGGCTTTAGACCAGAAAGAAGTGTGCATCATGCAATTCGCACCGTAAAACTTCAACTTCAAGACGGAGCAGAAGGAAATGAGGCGGGACGATGGGTGATTTATCAAGCTACTTTGATACAGTTCACCATAGATTGCTTATGAAGAGCTTACGCAAAAGGATAAAGGATAACCGTTTACTAACACTCTTATGGAAATTCATCAAGAGTGGGCATGTAGAGAAGAATTTATTCTGTGCTGCGCATGAAGGTGTACCGCAGGGCGGTGTACTATCGCCACTTCTATCAAACATTATGCTAAATGAGTTTGATAAATGGCTAGAAGAAAAGTACCTAAATAAAAAGACCAGAAAGGATCGTTGGGCTTGGAACTTTAGAATAAGACAACAGAGCCCTATTACGATAAAAGAAAATCGGCAATGGAAACCTGCTGTTGCTTATTGCCAATATGCGGACGACTTTGTCTTGATAGTAAAAGGGACTAAAAAGCATGCAGAAATGATCCGTGAGGAAAGTAGGGAATTCCTGGAAGGGAAACTTAAGCTAACGTTTAATATGCATAAAACGCATATTACTCACGTAGATGATGGTTTTGTCTTTCTTGGGGATCGTATTATCCGCAAACGCGGCCCTCACGGTAACATGAGACCGGTAACCACTATACCTAAGAGTAAATATCGTGGTTTGTCAGATAAAATCACGAAAATGCTACCGGGTAATCATAGTGAAAATAAAGTTGAACTAGTCAAGAATCTAAACTACATGATTGTAGGATGGACTAACTTCTATCAATACACTGATTACACAGCCTATGTTTATAGCAAACTTGATCGCGTAGTATTTTGGAAACTAGCACATTGGTTAGGAACTAAATACAAATCCTCGATCAAGCAATGTGCCGCAAAAGGAATTCGTAAACCAAAAGCGGCACGGGCTAAAACGTGGATGGTAGAAGGACTAAACAGACGAGGCTCCTTTGAGCGAGTGTTCTTAAAGAGATTCGTCACCAGTAGTAAATATCAATTTAAATGGCGTAACCCAGAGTCTAATCCTTATATTAAACGTAAGGAGAAAAGAAATACGATAACGTCACACTATCATAAAGTTGCAACGGCTCTTAGCTGCTCTTAAATGGAAAGCTGCATGCGCTGAGAGGTGCACGTGCAGTTTGGGGAGAAGATGCAGGGAAATAGTTCAACTCTTACTCTACTCCATACTAATGAAGGATGGCTGTATTTGGCGACTGTAATTGACCTATACAATAGAAAGATCGTTGGTTGGAGTATGGGGACGCAGCTGGTTAGCCAGCTCACTGAGGATGCTCTAATGATGGCAATCAAGCGCTGCAAGCCACCCAAAGGCGTGATTCATCATTCAGACAGGGGATCGTAGTGCTGTAGTGATATTTATCAGACTCTTTTAAAACAACATGGTTTTATATGCTCAATGAGCGGCAAGGGCAATTGTTATGATAATACAGTGATAGAAAGCTTTTACCACACATTGAAAATTGAATTACTTTATGGGGAGAAATTTAAAACCAGAGCTGAAACTCAATTACTTGTATTCGACTACATTGAAGAGTTTTATAATCGTCAGCGACTACACTCTACTCTGGGATATCAGACACCAGATGAGTTTCAGTTAGCTGCATAAAGTTGGGGTCCGGAATTTTGAGGCAAGATCAATCAGCCAATCTAGTAAAAACCACACCCCATGATTCGGCTGCAGTTTGACCCTCTCTCTCAAATCATTTATTGAACAATGTGCTATATTTTAAATAAATAAAATAAAACTAACGGCCTATGATTTATGTACGGATGTTAGCCTCAGCATCAGGTAATTATTATCAAATACTTAATGGAGAATACCCTTCATGGTTATCTCTTGAGGAGCTGGATGCGCAGGGTGAATATAAAATCACTGAAAATATAAGCCTAGAAACCTTATCCCAAGAGAAAAGTGAAGTTGCTCGTATTCGGCATTCTGCCGAAGAAAATGAGAAATTAATTTATAATGATTTATATGAACAAAAATTAGTCCAAGAAGCCCAATCCGGATGGTTTCCAGTCTCATTATTAAGCGGGGTTGCTCATCAAGTAACAACAGCCTTCAATTCCGCGGTAGCTACTACACAAACGCTAACCTCCGTCTTATATAAAGCAAAACAAGCTACTTCTGAATTAGGGCTTTTTAATACCTTAAGATTGGGTACTCGTACTTTATTAGACCCTAGTGCCCGAAGTGGTGTAGTTGCTCTTGGTTTTCAATATAAGGACTATAAAGAAAAAATAAAAAAAGGACAGCAATCTCACCTTTATGTTCAAGAGGACCAGGAAAAACGATTGGAATATCTTCATAAAAAAGGATCTAAACGAACTGAATCAGAAACATCAACCTATAAAGAATTACTGGCTTCTTCCTATGAGTTAGAGAATCAAAAAATAGCTCAACAATTTCGGTTGGCAACTAGAATCTTGCAGCATTTTGAACAAGAGGCTACCTACCCTTTAGATCCCGATATCAGTACTAGAGAACATATTCAAAAACAAATAGAACAACTGCTAAGAACCCGTCATTATGGGGATGGAAGTCACAGCCTCAATATTGATGATTATAGTGTTATCGAAATGGTCGTTTCTAAAATTCTTTTAAAGAATAATAGTGCTTTACTTAAGGAAAGTGATGAGCCCGATGCACGAAAAAATATTGGCATTTTAATTCCTGTTCATAAAGAGCATAATCGTCTTAAACCCAAAAGTCAGTGTTATACAGGCGAGGATTTTTTAGCCAGAAAATTGCAACAATTAGAATTTTTATTTGAAGGCATTGAGAATATAGACTGGCATGTGACCTTTGTGGAGGATCAAGCAAAGGCTGACTCCAAACATCGCTCTATTGATGAAATCAATAAAAGACTTAGGGAAGACAAACGAATCCTTCATCTGAGCTCTAAAGTAACCTGCCTAGACTATGCAGAAGATTTACACGAAGAACAAGAAGCCTATAAAAACCGTGAACTGAGTACCATTTCTGCCGATGATCTAGCAAGAAAGTCGGTAAAAGGAGCGGCCGTGCATTTAGGGATGCGCTATTTAGTGCAAGCCTGTAACCCTTCAGGAGAAAAAAAATACAAATCACCTAAAGCCGATGTGGTTTTTAGTACCGATGCTGATTTATCAATTAATCTGGCTGGTATAGGACTGGAAATTGATCCTATCTTAAGGAAACAAAAACATGCATCAATAGGTTCGAGAAGAATCCAAAATTCCCATGTGTATGGCCGTTCTCAATTACGAGAGTTACAGTCTTTTCTATTTAATCAATTAGTACGTGCCAGTTTAAATATCCAATTATCAGATACCCAAGTGGGGGCGAAAGCGTTTAGCGCAGAAATGATAAATGATATCCATAAGGGTTTCGATGAAATATCTATGGCCTTTGATCCGGAAATCATTCGTTTAATGAAAGATTTTCAAATATCAGGTGCACCTAAATATTCCCTTGGACTTCATTTGGAGGAAACCGGCAGAGTTTGGCGTGATTCAGCGCTTGAATCACAATCGGCCGGTCAATCGATGAATATGTTTGCTGGATTACGGTCCATCTCACAGCGTGTAGCAAGCCAACATAAAGCCCCTGAAAAAGGAGAAAATTTAGTAACCAGTGCAAGTTTGCTGGAAAAGTTAAGTACTGAAGGTGAATGTTTCACCCAATTAATGCAATTGGCAAATGACGATCGGTTTCGAGTCATTGCGGATTATTTTAATGAAATTTATACCGCAATTGCCCCTCAAGAAATTAAGAAATTGATGGTAGATAGTCATCGCCTATTTACTGCGCTAGCGACTAATTCACAGGATAGCGAAGCGATTATTCGCACAATCACTGAGGATTTAACCTCAATTTTATCCAATATGGACGCTTCAGATTATCTCGGTTTTATTCTGGATACCTTTCCTGAAGCCTATGCTATTGGTGAATTATTACAACGTGACCCTAATTATATTCGCGTGATTATCCCCTTGCTTTTAGGCGATGATAACCCCTTAAATTTGCTTGTTGGTTTTAAAGATGAACCTAGACTGCCTTTGAAAGATGTGGCCTTTGATGAAGTTCTAATTGGAAAGGTTAACCCCAGAGCATTTATTGTAGAAACAGTAGATGATCTAACGCGCTTAGATGCTCTTAGTCAATCCGAAGAGCGCATCATTATCGATAATATGAATAGAGTGCTTCTTATCACAGGTGGAAAGAAATATACCTTTGAAGGAGTGCATCGTTATAACTTACCCATGAGTTCTAACACTCAACTTACTGAACTTTCCGAGTCGACTGAGAAAACTCAATTGATTGAACAGGTGATTAATCTCCATAAAACCAATACCTATAGAGGGCAGTTGCAGGCTTGGCAATTATCTAAAGCACCTAAAAAACCAGATAAAGAGCGTGTGTTTAAGTCCATGAACGAAGAGCGATTAGCTCAAAATCAAGAGGATTTAAAAACGATAAATGAGAAAGCCTCAGAAAAAATAAAAGTGGGTATTGTGTTGAATTATAATTCGGATAGCACTTCTAAAGCCTATATCGATAAAAACATCCAAGGAAAAATTGAGGCTTTAAAAGCAGCATATGGGCATTTAGAGAACATCGAATTTCATTTTATCGTAGTAGATACTCGCCCCAAGGATAAATGTACTTCTAAAATAGATGAATATATTGACAGTCTTCTGACCCAAACAAATGAAGCAGGGATCAACTGTACGGGCAGTCAGGTTCATTTTAATCCGCCACCTGGAGCACAATACTCTAAAGCAGAGGCTGTTAAATTCGGAATGGATTATGGCATTGAAACCCAAAAATGTAACATTGTCGGCTATGTCGATTTTTCAGATAAAATCCATATCGAAGAAATTGGCGCGGCTATCTCTCAAATTTGTCATGAAGGGATTGAAAAGGGTTCACTGGCAATAGGTTCGCGACGATTAGAAGAATCTGATGTGGAAAATAAGCCAATTATTCCCTTACTGCAAAGCAGCTTCTTAAATTTATTTATTAAATCCATGTATCCAAGATTATTTCATCTCAGCGATAGCCAAACTGGATTTAAGTTTTTCAGCCAATCTGCCTGGGAAGCTATTCGTGATAAAAATCCTCAAGATAACTCGATGGGATTTGATATCGAACTACTCCAAATCGCAGCTAAATGCGGTTTTACAATTTCTGAATTTCCGGTTGATTTTTTTGATTCCCGACAGAATGAAATGGAATACAAAACCCAACAACAAACCAGTATTTTTCAAGGGTTAATTGAAATTCGAGGTCGACTCGATGATAGCTTCTATGGCGACATGAAACCGGATGAAACACGATTATTAGGCTGCGGTGCGGAAAATATGGTGTTCCGATTAAGCAATGGATCCATTATCAAAATTCCCCATGAAGCATTAGGCGATGATTTTTTTACGATTCTTAAAAATGTTATTTTTAAAGATAGGCAGGCAACGACTATCGATGCGCAACAAGAAACCCTTAAAACAGCAGGCGTGCTGAATCAAATTATGGCTCATCCCGTGATTCAGCAAAATATGGCTGCCCTTAGAAATTGGAAAGAGCTAAATGCCTTTGTGATGCGGGTGATTTCTGCGGTAGAAAATAAATCCTATAAAGCCATTGGTTATGAAACTTCTTTGCGCTTTGGCAAGGATTTAATTATTCCATTCAAGATGATAGATCATCCTATTAAACTCAATATCTTGGGCCAAGAGCGAATCATCGAAGGATACTCCAATGTCAAACAATCCGTTCCTGTCAGTGAAACCTTTGGCGATCGATTTTATGAGCGTCTCAAAGGAGTAAATCCAGAAAGTGACTTAGATGAACAAATGCTACAGTGCGAACAAATTGACCAATTATTTGATGAGGCTATTGGTCTTTTTGATAAATTATGGGAAAGAGGGCTATTTGATTTAGATACTAATTTTATGCGTGATACAGGGTATTATCCTAGCTCATCCACCGGCGATTCAACATTAATGAGTTTGGATCCTGGAGAAATTATTGATGATTTAAGGCAGTTAGATGTTGAAGCTGCTTTAAAGAAACTAACCGAACGGGCTGATTTTCAAGAAATTAAAGCCGCTGTAAACAGCTCTAAGCTACACCCAGAAGTAAAAACTCGTATCCTTGAAGCCTACACCAGAAAATTAGAAACGTTTTTTAACAGGGTAGTTAAACCAGACGTAGAAGCGGTAAAACAAAAACGAGAACCTACTCGCTTTGGTATAGAGAGGTTCGGGATGAGCGATTTAACCTCGTTTGCGATTCAGTTTCCTGAAAGGCTTAATCTACCAATTCAAGAACTCGCAGAAGTAGATCAGGCTCATTTAGCAAAAAGAGAAGCCTTTAAGCTGTCAAAATACGGTTACCAAAAACCATTTATTAAATCCCCTCCCCTCAAAACAGAGCCACAAACCTTAGCGATTAGCCGTCCCTTTTTACATACGATTACACAAACGACTTCTGTTCCCTTAGATCCTCATCCTAAAGAAAGTAAACAATGTACTGAAATTGGCTCGATATTGCCCTTAATGATGCGCCGTGAAATGGATAAAGAAGCGCAACAGGACATTATTGTCCTCGATGGTGGTAGCGCAAGTCGCTCCTCCTTATTAAAATTCGCTACTCCGGATCAGGCCAAAGGTGAGGTGCAAATTAGCGGTCAATGCTCCTATGTTTATGCCGCTTCTGTTGGGGATCAAATTTTAACTGCGTTAAATCCCTCTTTGAACGTTGGCGATGAGGCAAGCAATTATGTAGTCATGATGTCTGGAGATGATTATTTAGAGCTTAACGAAACCTCTATTGAGCGGCTTAAAAATTATTTTGCAACTGATCCGGCACCTGGCATGTATTGGGTCGATCTGCCCAATGCCGGGAAAGATTTTTTTCCAATGACTCAAGAACAAACCCTCGAGTTTTTAAGAAAAAATGAAGAGGAACTCATTGGTCTTATTCGCAATTTTACCGAAGGTATTCCTTTCTTAAAGGGGTTTTCTGATGAGGGTTTAATCGAAATGTTTGCAGATGCCTTGCAAAACTCTTTTGATAATTATAAAAAATTACGCCCTGATGAACAAAAATTAGCGGGGGGCAGTAAAGAGTCTTATAAAGCACAATTATCAAGTATTGCCCCACTTTTAGCTCCGGCTATCGATTACTATAAACAATATCTTATTTTTCATGCCACTAAAGAGCTGGGTGGCCCTAAAACACCTTTTTTAATGGTATTCCGCAAAGAATTTTTAGATGAATTTCATCAAGAAATCGTCAAGCCCTTATTAGCCAAACATGCCTATATTATGGAAGATATTACCTGGGAAAATTTACTGATTCGGGGATTTAAAGCCGATAAAACCATTTGGCAATCGATGGGAAAACCCCCTCAGCTTCCTATGGAGGTTTGGAATGAAATTTATGATAAGTTACAAATCCTGAAAACAAAATGGAATATTGATGTAGACGATGTACAACAAAATGAACAACGCGTATTTCATGGTTTTTGGCATAACTTAGATGATCCTATGTCCGTACTCCATTTTCTAGAACATCGCTTTTCTTCGATGGAACAACATAGGATTATCAAGGAAGTTCCTCATCAGAGCAGAGGGCTAAAGGTGATTTCCGATAGCTGTTTACCTGATAATCTGGAAACACGTATCCAATCCTCTGTTGCCGGGACTCTAGGACTATTAAATTGTGATCTGAGCAAAGGGCAAATTAAAATCGCTAATGTTGATTCAACTGTAACTCCGTTGCAAAATTGCACTAATTTATTTTACGATATTCGCTTGGAAGAAGGCCAAGAGTTAGTTGCCTTACCGAATCATTTGGTCGTTGCCATAGAAGGCAACATTTTTTCTGTACCTATGCAGATGATCAATAAAGCAGATCTAAAAACGCTGCCTGTTTTTTATTATGAGCAGAATGGGGACAAGCAATTTAATCCTGTTCGTGTTGCAACATTAGCAACTATGCCCCATGTCTGCACTGCCTTAGAACGTATTCAGGAGGAAGCGAAGCAGGGTATTGTATCCCAGAATTTTAAAGCAAGACTTCAACAAGTCTTGCATGAAGAAATGAGCCCCCCCTCTCCGGGAGAGCAATTTAATTTATAAAAGTGAGCTATTGGAGTTAAGAATGAGAGAAAAAAAAGTAGAAAATATTTTATGGCAGATAATTGATAAAAAATTCGATGTGCCTGACTCTATTGCAGCACTTCCAGCTAAAGTGAGTGGCACCGATATGGTAAAAATTATTGGCTTTTCAGCCATGATGTTGTCCAAATCAATTCTTCAGGCAGCTATCAAAAAATATGAATTATCATCACAGGAATTTCATATTGATGGTCAATATCAAGGAAAAACAGCCGTAGAATGGTTAGCTCCAAGAGCGGCACAAGGAAATCAAGAAGCCATTGAAATGCTCCAGATTATGAACGACCTACCCTCAATGCAGGTTTCGACTTCGTTTTCTATTGTCCGTCAATACTAAGCAGAGCTGACTTGCCAACACCTCAGAATAAGTCCTATTCCTAATTTGAATCTCGCATTCTATAAATTCCCGCCAACCTAAGAATTGATTAATTTTTGTTACAACTCGTTGCTAGTAATTATCAATGATCTGTCACAAAACATGTCCTTTAATTAGGCAGTCCGTTTTTTTAGAACGGTCGCCCAACTAAAAAGATATTAAATAAATCAGCTAGCTCTCTTTTGATTCATTTTAGTTTTACTCGAGGCGAGCGACATCTCGGGATAATTTGTCCCCCTGGGAAAAAATAGAGATTTCCTGAGCCAGTTATGGATTGCAACTTGTTGCTAGTTTCATAAATTACAGAAAAGCCTTTAAATACAATTAATTGCCTTCATATTGCAAGGTCTGATTCAGACAATAAAAATAAAGGTGAGGGCATGAGAAAGGCCGGCTACAAAAGGATTCCAACGGAATTAACAGAAAAAGAGTTCAATGAATTTGTCTTTCCTTACCTGAAAATGGGAAACGCGGACCAAGACCGAAAATAGCTCTCTATAAAATATTTAATTACATTTTGTATATCATTCACACAGGATGCCAATGGTATAAATTGCCGATTGAGAAAACAGCAGCGGGTAAACCAGAAATAAGCTACACCCGGGTATTCAAGCACTTTAGGGCCTGGCTGAAAAAGGGGTGACAACATTGCCTACAGTGGTCACAAGCACTTCAAAGGGGATAAAGCCGTTGCCATCTGTGACAGGAACTGTAATGTTATTGCGCCATTTGTCACAGCGCCTGGCAACAAAAACGAATCACCTATGATAAGGGATGCATTTAACCCATTGAAGAAAATGGCAAAAATGATAGGTGTGTCACTGGATGGCTCTGCAATGAGCCTTGACGGGGTGACGTGGTCAACCAAAATGTTACACCCCAGTTAAGCAACTTTCATTAAAAAATCACTCTGTTTTTCAAATTGATTTGGGCTTAAATATCCTAAATAAGAATGCAATCTGTGGCTGTTATAGAACATGGTGATGTAATTCAAAATGTCCTGTTGGGCTTCCCATCGAGTTTGATAATTCCGCCATTGAACTCGCTCTTGTTTTAAACTCTCAAAGAAGCTTTCAATAACACTATTATCCCAGCAATCTCCTTTTTTACTCATACTGCCAATATAGCCTTTACTCGTTAATAAGTTACGGTATAGGTAACTTGCGTATTGAGTTCCTCTATCGGAATGAACAACGAGCCCTGCTGATGGCTTTCACTGCCAAATAGCCCTATTCAGAGCATCACAGACTAATGTTGCTTTCATTCTAGAACCCATACTCCAACCCACTATTTTTCTTGAAAATAAATCCATAACAACCGCTAAATAAAGCCAGCCTTCCTGAGTCCAGACATAAGTAATATCGGATACGTAAGCTTTATTTGCCTCTTTAACATCAAACTGTCTATTTAAAATGTTTTCATAAACCGGTTGTTTATGGTTGCTATTTGTTGTCACTTTACATTTCTTTCGATAGCGAACAAAAACTTGCGCCTCTTTCATTAAATTTTGAGTTCGTCTTCGACCTTCTGGATAACCCAATGCATTTAAAGCATTCTTCATCCTGCGGCTTCCATAACAATACTGGCTGGCTTCAGCTATTTTCTTTACCCATTCAAGAGTTTCTTGATGCGCAGGATCATCTGGCTTATTTCTTTGGCGGTGTTGATAACTGTAATAGCCATACCGTGTAATGCCCAGTAGTTGGCACATTACGCCAACTGGCCAGGTCTTCTTATTTTGGGCAACAAACGAATATTTTATTTCGTTTCTTGAGCAAAGAAGACCGCCGCCTTTTTTAAGATCTCCTTTTCCATCTTCAAGCGCTTATTTTCTTCCTGTAGGCGGCGTATTTCTAATTGCTCTGCAGTTAACTTGCCATTGCCTCGAAATGCTTGGCTATCTTGTTCTCTGTGTTCTTTTATCCAACGGCTTAATAGCGCTTGAGCTATGCCTATATTATTTGCTGCTTCCGTGACACCATAACCTTGCTCTAATACCAAGCTAATGGCATCCAATTTAAATTCTTTGGGATATTTCTTTCTTAGCATCATTACTTTCTCCAGTTAAGTACATTATCTCTTAACTGGGGTGTACATATCATTAGACCATATATGGACCCTGCCAGGCACCGCAAGAGGTAAATTTCAATTTTTAACAAAAATAGGTTGAGATGCAGTCATATATTCGGTTTTTAATAAGTGTTATAAATCACTCTAACCCTGATAGTATTCGCGCTCTTTCTCCTCATCACGTCAACGATCTTGAAAACGATCTTGGTCTAATACAGGTTTTGAAAGAGCTGGTCTTACCTATTTTGCTATCAATTTTGTCTACCTTTAGCAATCTCCAGAACAAAGTAACTTCTTGTTTTACTTACATCGCTTAATATTGCTGAATGTACTTTTTACATTCAGTAATATTAAGTGAAACTATAATTTGATTAATAAATTTTATTTATGAGTTCATTATGCAATTGCCAATGGCTTACGATAAGACTCGCCTGTCGCCAACATCGCCCAAATTGTACGTGCATTTTTATTGGCTAATGCTACTGCCGTTTTGTTAAAACCAATACGAAGCTTTTTCTCTATTACCCACTGGCTTTTTTTATCCTTTTTGTTCCCGCATGTTTTTATGACTGTGCGTGCGCCATGAATCAGCAATGTCCTTATATAACGATCTCCTCTTTTTGTGATAGAGCCTAAAACAATCTTGTTGCCACTGGAATTCTGTCGAGGCACTAAACCCAGCCAGGCAGCTACCTCTCTGCCATTTTTAAAAACAGTGGGATCACCAATTGTAGCTACTATTGCCGAGGCTGTTATAGGTCCAATGCCTTCTATGCTTTGAATTGCTACACAGCGGGGATCAGTTTTTGCTTGTTCACGTATCTCTTTATCGTAGTACTTGGCCTGCTCATCATAAAGTTTAAGTTGTTCGTGTAACTGTAAAAATATTTTCTTTGAACATGAGCTTATCTTATCTTCATTAGCATCTAGTATTTCAGGTAGTTGCACAAGACGCTGAATACCTTGAGCAATAATAATTCCATATTCTGCTAAAAAACCACGAATTTGATTCGCTTGAGCGGTTCTTTGTTTGACCGCAAGCTCTTTAGCTCGGTGGAGTAATAATACATCCTGTTGTGTCATATTCTTTATTGGTACAAAACGCATTGTCGGCCGTGTTACAGCCTCCGATATTGCCTCAGCATCCTTTGCATCATTTTTATTGGACTTTACATAAGGTTTTACAAATTGTGGTGACATCATTTTTACTGTATGGCCCATTTCAACAAATAATCGAGACCAATAATGAGCTCCTCCACAGGCTTCAACGCCAACAAGACAGGGTGATAAATTTGCCATAAATTCAACTAGTTTTTCACGACTCAATCGTTTACGCAAAACACCTTTTCCATTACTGTCTGTACCATGAAGCTGGAAAACATTTTTTGCTAAATCTATTCCTAATACTTTAATATTATTCATTATGGATCCTCCACTTTTTTGAATGAAACTAAACACTCTCATTCTGGCTCTTTATGAAGCCTCGTTAAAGTGGCAGGGTCCATACTATTACGTCAGAACGTATTAATTTACATGATGTTATACAAAGTTTAATAACCAATGAAAAAATCAATTTATTGGCTATATATTAGTCTAGCAAAGGGGTGTACGGATGCGCAGGGAAATTTCGTACCTTCCTGAGAAGAACCCCAACCAGGTGTACCGCCTTCATATTGTTTTAATATCGATAGTATTTGACTGTCTAAATATTTTGATTGTTTCATAAAGAATCTCCTTCAGCATGGATTATGAGAAAATTCTACTTTTACCATCAGTTATTTTTCAGGGATTACACAAAAAAGGACAAAATAAACCAATATAGTTTAAAATTAAAACAAACCGCTTTGTTTTAAGGTAGTGCGCAATGACTCCTATATCTACTATGAAAGCATTTACAGGATATTTCTATGATTGCTATCAAAATATTTTTGAAAAAACTCCTATAGATTTTTGGGGATATTTGTATTTTGATTTTAAAGGTCGTTACTTACAACTTAATTCTGAGGAATTAATCATAAGTGATATTTTAAGCAAGGAGTTATTTATTGAACAAAATCTTTGTAAAAAAAATTACCAAAATGATATTTTATATGTATGTAATGTTGATAGTGATGATGTAATAGCATCAGGTATAAAAAAATGTTTGTTAGATCGTAATTTTATATTTTTCGTGGATATTATACGTCAAAATGCAAATCGTGTAGAAATGATTACATTCGGCTCCTCACATAATGTAATTAGTACAAACAATTTTGTATTTAACAATCTTGATTACCTTAATATTATTAGTGAAGATCTATCTAAAAAAGCACATAGATTACATAGCAAAGATAATTTTTTAATTTTACCTAAAGAATGCATTATTCAAATAAATGAACGCCTGAGTTCTAGCCATAATAATAAACAAGAAAGTCTTAAAGATCTTATTTTAAAATCTTCACATGAAAAAATGGCAGAAATTATAAAGGATAATGTATTAGACTATAATCAACTTCCTTTCAGTTTTTTGGCTGCCCCAAAACTTACTCATAGAGAAAAAGAACTGATATATCTATTTTTCTATGATTTTAATATAAAACGCATAGCCTCTATTTTTGATGTTTCTAAACGTACGGTAGAAAGACAATTTAAGAGTATAAAAAAGAAACTCAACTGTGAAGAAACAAGTCAAATCATTCCAACTTTAATAAGAAATGATTTTGAGTTAAGAAAAATAATCACCAAATAGCTTTTAATTACTTCGCACTAGAGCTTGCAACCTTCCATGACGAACATTAATGCTAGGCGTGAGAGTTTTAGTAGGGCACCAAAACAGTTGTAAAATTCCCAAGGTGATATATAATTATACATTGTGTTTTGTTTTTGGTGTTTGCCGTGTCAGTTAGTATTTCAAAAATCCTTAAATTACTCCAACCTGAAAAATTTCAAAGCATCAAAGATAGTTTGCAGGAATCGGCTTTGATGGATAGCTTTTCAGATAATTTTGATCAGAATAGTAACAATAAATATCACACATTTTTAAAAAATTTATTAGAAGATAGTTCTATAAAATTTAATGCTCAAGAAATAAAAGCGATTAAAAAGGGAGGAATAGCTTTGATTAAATGTTCAGCGGCACTAGCATTGATTTGTTCAAGTAGCTTTTCTCCAGTAAGCCCCGCTGTTTTGGGGATATTTCTCCTTACACTTAGCCAAAAAAATGCATCTACTAACCCTAAGATTTTGCAAAAATCGAAGGAAGAAAATTTTTCCACTGATATTCATCAAAATTCTCAAGGAAAAAGCCAACCTACTTTACAACAAAAAAATGAAGCTCTTGATACCACAAAGCCAATTGCAGATGGAATCGATAAAAAACGTGTAAATAGCACATTAAACGAATCTGATTTAATTTACGAAATATATAAGGTGATAAAATCACTTGATGATAAAAATCTCACGGAATCCGATAAGGTAATGATAAAGGGAGTTTTTAAAAGTTGTTCTTCTCTTCTCGCTCTTTCTTTAAGTTTATTGACTGCCAATTCTACTCCCATAGTTAGTATTCCTTTGATTCATTCACTTGTCGATAGGGAATTAGACAATTTAAAAACTCAACCTGCAGCTAATCTCTCTCAATTAGATCTACTAAACTTGGAAATGATGTCATCGGGATATTTTTAGTGTGAAAATACAGTCACAATATAGTCCCGCCAATTAACTTTGACAACAAATGACGCTCTTTGCAGTCCATCATAACCCCTGAACTAGAGTAAAATCTGCGTGACTAAAGATAGAGTAGTTGTTTAGCCTATAGCCCCAATCATTTTAAGAGGCGGCTTAATGATAAATGGCGCAAATAAACTTGATTCTGCAAAATGAAAAGCCTTAAATCCCTTCATGGGTTTGGTCATTTTATTGATGAACAGATGCTCTTGCTCCATGATATTATTGAGGTATTCGATTTGCCTAACATTAAATTGAAGAAACACGCCACCATCATGAAAAGGAGAGCCAGCTTACGGGTGATGGTATCAATACCCGCTTATTGGTATCGCTTTTATCTATGGCTACCTTCTCTAGAATACTGTCTGAACCAACGACCAGCGGTTAATAGTCAAATGATCCACTTTCAGACCCCGTGTTGAAATAGTATTTATAGTATTCAACGATAGATTTAATCTAACCGTTGGGGCTATTTCATATGTTTGGAGCATTAGCGGAGTTTGAGAGAAATTTAATACGAGAAAGAACAAAATCAGGATTGGCTTCTGCTAGATCACTTGGTAGGCTTGGCGACCGTTCTAAACAATTAGATAAAAATAAGCAAATTTAGAATTTTTTTTGCGACATAACCCCAGTAACGAGTTGGCTAATAACTTTTCCTCACTATCGATGAATTATCTTGAGATTCAGACGATTTTAATTGATTTCTTGCATTTCTTTGCATTTCTTCGAAGAAAGTCTCATAACCTGTGCAATCTCCTAACCGCACTAACTTGCCTTTACTGGCTATAGCTAATTTCTCGCATTCGCTTTTTACACTAGATAAATTTGCCGCAGCTACCTTTTGATAATAATTATCAATATCCGAGTTATTCATAACGCTCTCTGCTACCTTACAAAACTCCTTTGCTCTAGGATCACCTGCTAAACCCGCATGATTATCCTCGCTTTGTTCACCTAAATCATTTATGGATCTGACAAGTGTGGATTTATTCTTTGTATAGATAGGAGGAGTAGGATGAAAGAAACGAAAGCTATTTGGGTTAACAGCCCTTTCGTGATCAATTGAAGTAAAAATTAGTTTATCTTGCTCATCTCTAACCACCATATTAGCAAGTTTTGTATCAGATTGTTTACCGAAAATTTGATCAGTTATAAGGGTATCTGCTAATCCAATGACCTCTTTTTTCTTTAACTCGTCTATTCGTCCATTACGAACAAACTCCTCAACATCTTGAGTATGATCAAATTTTCGAGACAAGGTGTGGTATTGGAAACCATTTTTTATTGGTGTTTGCATGATTAAACATTCAGGTTGATCTTCTCGAATTTTATGAAGGGCATTAGAAACCATTAATTCTTTTACTAAATCACTACGAGAATGAGCTCCTTTTTTAACATAAATATTCCCAGTCCCTGTATGCTGCACATAAGAGGATGAGAGAGTTCCATGGATTGGCCTACCTATTTCTTTAAATTCGAATGAATTTTTAACAAGCTCCCCACAGTCTTTAATTTCTTCTTTCGATTTTATTGCATGCTCTCTTTTTGTTTCATTCAGCAACACGTAAGAAACATATCCAGCCATAGTGGTAGCGGCGCCTCTTAATATTTTACTATACATTCTTTCATATCCTAAAATTGCAATCTGTATCAGGAATTCGTACATGGGACCTTTTGAAGGGACCATAGTAAGCTAGAGAGTTTGAGACTACAACGCATCTAGCGTACTAGATTGATCCGAGTAGATTTTACTATTTATTTTTCAAATCAAATTTTGACACAATGTCTGCCGCATCTTTCTGGATTTCCTTGAAATATTGCTGATAAGCGTCACAATTATTTTTACCTCCAAAAAACGTGCTGTTTCGAGATAAAGAGCTACATTTGTTATATAGCGAATCTATATCGGCATTTGCAACTCTTGCATAAGCTGATTTAATTCCCTCTGAACTCATTACTTTCATTGCCACCTCTCTAAATTCTTTTGCTCGTTTATCACCAGCAAGGCCTGAACGGTTGTCATCACTAGGCTCGTGCAAGTCGGCAATACCAGCAATTAATTCCTGAGCAGAAATTGGATATCTCCTTTGTCCCGAATTAAAAAAACTAAACGTGGGTAAATTAGCTCGCTCATGATCAATATTAGAAAAAACCAAGGTATCACCTTCATCCTTCACAAGCATATTCGCTAGTTTGGTATCTGACTGTTTACCTAAAATATTATCCGCTATTAATGTATCTTCAAGGCCAATCACCTTTTTCTCTAATAATTCATTAGTTCTTCCTGCTCGAACAAAATCTTCAACATCTTGAGTGTTTTCATGTTTCCGGGAGAGAATATTGACAAAACCGTTATTGGTTTCTACTAGTTTGCATTCAGGATGATTTGGATTAACCTTATTTAGAAAACCAGCCATCATAAATTCTTTTTCAGTCTCGGTTTGGTTTCTTGTCTGTTTTTGAACATATTCAACTTCTTTTGTTAGATCTTTAACTACAACAAGTTTATGTGATCCATGTTCTGGTTTTCCAATAGTTTTGAGCGCATCTTGAGCTATAACAATATTATTAATTTCTTCTTTATTAATAATTGGAGACTTCAGCTTAAGATATCGTGCAATGTAATCAATTTTTTGTTTCATAATACCACCTTAAATTTTATATTTATGTAAAAATAATGATCAACCTGTGTAATCAGAGATTATTTTAAATTAAAAAAATTAAGGTTTATTTAGAAAGTTGTCGCACTTGCGTCACAAAATTTAGCCGCTAATCTACAGGATTATTTACAATTCAACGTAAACAAGACAATGAAGACTTGAGTAAGCTCATAAAGGAGCAGTTTGTGAAGTCCCACAATACTTATGGTGCAACAGGTATTACGTAAAACAGGCAATTTTCATGGTAAGGCTCGAGTAAGCCATATTAGGTCTGATGTGTACGTCCGAGCCAATTTGGACAACCATAATTCCTTATTAATGTAGTTGTTATTATTGGCCGTAAATTTAAAAATATAGATATTTAATTAAACTAAAATGTTGTCCGAAATTGGCTCGGACGTACACATCAGGCCAATTAAAAATTCAAGACAGTTGCTAGGTGTCACTTCCTACGCAATGATGGCAAGTAAACAGGTTTTGCGGATCGTACTTGTGTTTTATGCGCAGCAGTTTAGGATAATTGTTGCTCCATAAATTGACTTGCCAATTTTTAATGAAATAATCGGCTTCATTGGGATAAGTACCTGACTTAGGGCTTAAAGCATGGATTAATGCCATCGCCTGATTTGCTTTCTTGCTTACTTCACTGGCTTTAATTAAATTCGGTTGATAACTTTTTACATTGCTATAGCGATTTCGTTGGCTATCAGCAATGATAACTAAAGCTGCAGCATCCAATACCTCTGGATTCATTGCTGTATTTTTTTGCCGCTTTATGGCGTCTGTTGATGCGCCAGATAATCCTTTATTGAAATGAAGTGTCAGTGCAGCCAGGCGGGATGCAGCATAAAGGGTTTTTGCGAGGCGCGCAGCATTTTCTTTTTCAAATAATTTGAAAGGGAGATACATGGAGAGATAATAGTTTATATACATGGAGACTTCGGCTTGATTCGATGCCCACCAAAACTCACCGGGTGTGGCATTTTTGCTTTGATTAACATTAATTACTGCGGGTTGATTTCTGATTAAATAGTCTAAATCCCAGTACTGCTGAACAGGGCGGGGAACGCTACTGAGAGTAAGTTGATAATTTTGATTATGTTTTGCGAGCCAATCCCGAAATGGTTGCCAAAGCACATCAACTTCTTTTTTGCTTAACCCTTGAAACGCCAGGGCGAATTTCATTTCAACTCGTTGCTAGTAATTATCAATGATCTGTCACAAAACATGGCATAATTTTCTCTCAAAGAATGGAGCTCAGTTCCTAGCCTCAGCAATCGATTAACTTATAGACGAGCCTTTGAATTTAGAGAAATTCGAAAATTATAGATGAGGACTAGACTACTTGTGGTTAACTAGCTGTCCTTATAAATAGAAAAGCACCAATAAATTTTTAGACATGGTTAATGCGCTTAAGAATAGCTCCTTTAGGGCTCTGGTTTCGCTTGGTAAAACGTTCCATCTATTGCAAGAAGAGATTGTTAGAATGTGGCGATTAACCCCTTTGGAAACCCACAAATAAGTCCGGCATATCAAAAGGCTTATAAATCAATACGTTATATGGTGGAGGCGGCGGGAATTGAACCCGCTACTATGGTTTTTTAACTTTTTATGAAAAACCACAAAAGACCATCAAAGACTAGTTAAATTAAGGCTTTATTCTGGATTGAAATTATCACTTAATTGTCTTTCATTGGCTTTGATTGTCTGCAAATGGTGCTGCTATGGTGCCTTTTATCAGCTCAAGCAGCTTCTAATTCAATATGAACACGTTGTCCAATAGCTGCTGCGATATTTACCAATGCGTCTAATGAAAATCGAGATATCCGTCCACGTAACATATCATTCAAACGAGGCTGAGTAATTCCGCAATGCTGTGCAGCCTCTACTTGTTTCCAATTATTTTTTTTAATAATCGCTACAATTTGGCGCATTAACTCGGCTTTTGCTTGCATACTAGCTGATTCTCCCGCTGTATCAGCAATTGCATCCCAAATATTTTCATAACTTTCTATTTCATTCATCTCATTTGTTCCTCATAAGTTCAGCAAAACGTGCTTTTGCAAGATCAAGATCACGTTTCGCTGTGGCTTGAGTTTTCTTCTGGAATGCATGTAAAACATAAACTGCATCTGCAAGCCTTGCTGTATAAATTACACGATACGTTCCTGATTCATCCCAAATTCTAATTTCTTCAACTCCCTTACCAATTGAAGGCATAGGCTTAAAATCGTCAGGCTGCTCACCTCTTTGTACTTTATCTAGTTGATAACCCGCATCTTGTTTTGCATCAGTATTAAACTCTCGCAAACGGGTTAGCGAATCACCTAAAAATCGTATCGGTTTCATTAATTATTGTTTTATATCCATTTTGATATAATTATATCAGTTATGATATAATTTACAAGCTTTAGAAGCATGTAGAGCATCTATAGTGTTGGTCTTTCTATTTTCTAAATTTGAAAAAGAAAAGATCTTAAAACTCATATAACTTAGATGAGATTTTCACGCTAATTATAGGTTATTTATAAGAATTATTTCATATTAAAAAATTTGCAGAGAATTTTAGCTCGACTATTATTAAGGAAATATTTCATAAAAATAAAAAATCCATGAAACCCGATAAAAATGAAAATCTAATAATTTTTGAATGCTTCTTAGAACAAGAATTGAAACCAGCCCTAAATGAGCTAGCTCAATTTTCAAATGAAAAAAGCACAGAAAGCATATTCAAAAACTTGTATTTACCAATCTCGTTGATAGATTTGATTATTACATTGATAAAACTCTTTTAATTATGGTGGAGGCTGATGATAATTTCTCCGAAGAACTACTTGAGCATCATACACAACCAATGATGGAAAATACTATTGTAAAATTATTTCTATCAGGCGATCCAAAAGACTTTGCTATTTCTACGCTTAAAAACACTCTAAGACAAACAACTCTAACAAAAAGACATTCTATTAAGCTTGAAAAATTACTAAAATCGTTTGGTATACACGATAATGATTCAAAAAAGCATAGAGTAAACTACTCAACAGGACATATCCTCAATAGTTTTAAGAAGCAAGATAATAAAATACCACCATCTACTTGCCGTTCGCTCAAATTTTCATGAGTATCCATTGCATTCGATCGCCCTCAAGCTATTTCAATAATTTTATAATTTTCTTATGTGTGATTTAAATATAACCATAATGGCTTTGTAATAACCCACATTGCCAATTATTAAATAGATATGACTGAATGATAACCCGCGAACAAATTTACACGATGTTGATATTGCGCCGCCGCAAAGGCACTGTTTTCTCCAACTTGCCAACAGATTTAATTAAAGAAATCAGTGATTATGGCCAAAACCCCAATAGCGCTATTGCAAAAGTATTAACTCATGCCGCCTATGCCAGACAAGAAGATGTTAAGGCGCTACTTGAGATGTTAGATCAAAATCCTTCTTTATTGCTTGAAGCCGGCAATGTGCAAACACCGGGTGGTGATGAAGTAAGGCGTGTGACTATTTATGAATTTCTATTAGGTGCCGGTGATGATGAGCTAGCGGGGATTGTGCAAAGTTATTTTGCAAAAATAGACAACGGCGAGCAAGAAATGATACGCCAATATGAACGTTATAGACCGCATATTGAAAGCATGCTAACCCAAAAACCCTATGATTTATCACCATTGATTGAATTGATTAAAAAAGCTACTCCTGAACAAGTAACTGCATTGCTTAATAAAGACATGACCGGCGACAATGAACTGTGTAAGGCACTTAGCCAATTTCGCAAAGATTGGGCACCTAGAGTTCTTACCAAACCCTGCATGCATTATAACTATGCGAGTCTTCAACATGCGTTTGAACGGCCCCGTCAATTTAAATGATAACATTCGTTGAATTTCTCATATCTTTTCATGTAATCTAATAAAATTTCTAAGGAAGTCATGAAGTTAGTTTAAGGATAATGATGAAGTATGCCCTTTTTATCAACTCAGTTTTATCTCGCCTGCAGCAAGCTCCTCACCTGCACATCGAAACAAGACACCCTTTTTATTCCACCCCCTATCCATGACATAAGACGACTGATTGCAAATTAAAGCTTTGACAACGTTTTTTGGTTTTACCCAACTCCCCTCCTCTCACAGCAAAAAAGGAGTGGCCAAATTCAACTACAGGAGAATGTGATGATAGGTCAATTAAACCTAAGGAGAAAATTAGAGAGGTTAGTATTATCTCTACTTTTCATAACTATAACTATGATGCTTAGCTCGTGCGGTGATAATGATTGCTCCCCTCCCACTAGTAGCCCCGCGCAAGTATCGGTTAAGGATAATGGCGATGGGACTTGTGTCACCCGAGAGGAATTAACGTGTACCTGCGCAGGCTCAAATGGCACAGGGAGTTGTGTTGCCACTTATAATGGTAAACTTAAGAGTTCTGTTGATGCTGGCACTACGCTTCCCACATCTTCCGCCTGTCCTTCACAAGTCAATTGTGTTGACCTCGGTATTGTTTGCCAATAACAGCCCAATCAGAAATTTATAAGGATAATAATGAATAAAACCTTCTTTTTAGCTCCCTTAGTTTACTTAGTATCCACAAATGGATTTGCAGGTACGATGGGCGAGGCACCTGAAATTTATAAGAACATTATAACCTTGAGTGGCGGTCCTGCCTGGACATCTAGTGGTAAATCTCAGGTGCTCTATCTTGAACCCGATGTATTTAATGCTTACAAAGCCAAGAAAAATGATTCTACTCTTGGAAGCGCAGAACTTTTCTTGGGAATGCAACGTCTCTTGGGACAATCCTTTATTGGGCAGTTGGGTATAGCCTTTGCTGGAAGTTCCAATGCCAAATTGTCTGGTAATGTCTGGCTTGATGCAGATCCCAGCTTTGATGATTTTTTCTATAACTATAAGATTAACCACACCCATGTCGCCGTAAAAGCGAAGGTATTAGCCGGCACGCAATACTGGGCTCAACCCTATATCAGCGGAAGCTTGGGGGTAGGCTTTAACCGCGCCCATGACTTCAGATTAACGCCTAAAATCTTTGAACAATTAACTCCACCAAGCTTTGTCGACCACACGCAAACCAGTTTTACTTATACAGCAGGTGTTGGATTGCAAAAGTCGTTTTGTCAACATTGGAGCTTTGGCGTTGGTTATGAATTTGCCGACTGGGGTCAATCCAAATTGTCTCGCTCTATCGCTCAATCAATGGGCTCAGGGCCAAAATTAAGCCATCTTTACACCCATCAATTGCAATTTTCTTTAAGTTATCAAATTTAAGGACAGACTCAATGAATAAAAAATTACTTATTACAGCAGGGCTTTTTACCCTGTTAAATTGCTTCGGGATTACTCATGCGGAGACGTCTAGAGCTACTTACAGCATAGAATTGGCGCCCGGATACTTTCCTACTATGCCAGTTGCATTAAACGCAACAGCAACAATTAAATATACAGTACGCAATCTGGAGGGAGTACCCAGAATTTTAACGATGTTGCCTATCTCTCCGGTAATAAATCAAGTAGCAACCACACCTGATGCTTGCTCAACTCCTGTATTTTTTCTGGCTAGTGGACAAAGCTGCACATTAGAACTACAGATAAATGGCGCCTTAATGGCTCCCAATCAAGTTATCTCAAGCTATCCAACTGTTTGTAAAACGGTGACTCCAGGAAGGATAGAGCCAGATCCTAATCGTTGTTCCAGAACGTCAATCCCACTAACAATTAGTAGTTCGAACGCTAATCCATCCCTTACTCCTGTTGAACAAACAATAGCCTTTTATACTTCCTATACCAATTCGATGACACTTCCCATAGACCCAACTTTACCAGAGGGATTTACACCATTGAGAGTGCAGCCAATTGTCACTTTTTTTTGGAATCTTTTTGCTAAAGCGTTCAATGGGCAGACAGGTATCCCTTCTTCTGCTGATTTATTGTCTGCAAGCTGCGGAAAAGCGGTCAACAACAAAACATACTGCGCACTTGTAGGTAAAATCGATAAAGCGCCATTTATCATGCAAAGTTATGACGGAGGAACTACCTGGGAATACCCTCTTAATCTGGTTCTGCCTGCAGAAGGTAAGATTAGAAAGGTCAGTTGTGCAACTGATCCAAGTGGAACTAATACCTGTGTTGCAATAGGAGATATAATAACAGGAGTCACTACATCTACTCCTTTTGTAATCCAGACAGTAGATAACGGTAAAACTTGGTTCATAGTGCATGATACAACCACGGTGCAATTTTCGCAGTCCATTTTAAACAGTGTAAATTGTACGGCAAGTGCGGCTAACAGCCTATGCCAGATAACTGGCTTTAATGCAGGTCCGGTTATCTTTAACTATACTCCCTCAAGTGATTGGAAAAAGCAGTCACTATCCATGTTAGGCGTTGACCCAGCCGCTCGCGCTTCCGCAATAAGTTGTGTATCCCTGGCTAATTCAAATATTTCCTGCCTTGTTGCACTCAGCACTAGCGGAAACTCCATACGTCTGTTCAAAACACAGCTGAGCGGAGGAGTCTATTCTACAACACCCGTAGAGTTAGATCCTCAGCAGTTTTCTAATATTCAAATTTTTGGAGTGAGTTGCACTCAGAATGCTCTGAATGCTAATGCTGCTTTTTGTATCGGCGTAGGTTCGCAGTCCGATGCAAATTCGCAGAGTGGAAGACCTTTTATACTGCAAAATAGTGGTCTAAGTTCAGATAACAATTGGGTCCCAGTACATGTAACCTCCTCAGAAGGATTATTCATTACAGCGAGCTGTGCTAGCTTTAATGGACAGGTAAGTTGTGTTGCCGTAGGAATCAGTGGTTCTTTTGATTCGCCTTCACCTCTCCTTGCGGCAACAATGGATGGTAGCTCGTGGGCTATCGTAACTACTGATGGGGTACCTAGTCTAGGTTATTACACGTCTTCGGCTTGTTCTGTAAATTCCCAAGGACTTTTTTGTTTTGCCAATGGAATGAATGCATTAGTCGAGAAACCTTTTTCTGTTGGAATGCCTGGTACAAATGGTGGCTGGCAATTCTCTAATACCTTTAACAATGTATTTACTTCTGCTTAAACAAATCCCCTTTTTAGGTCCTATGACCTAAAAAGGGTTTATTCAATAACAAAGAACCTTACTTTAGATTACTATAACTTTTTTCTTTAAAGTGCTTACTACAAGTAGAAACATACA
The DNA here is from genome assembly GCF_000756815.1 of Legionella massiliensis. Lineage (GTDB taxonomy): Bacteria > Pseudomonadota > Gammaproteobacteria > Legionellales > Legionellaceae > Tatlockia > Tatlockia massiliensis. Next base: position 706,724 of record NZ_CCVW01000001.1, on the reverse strand, counting down.
TTGAATTTCAGCCTATAACAATTTGCTCACCATTAGATTGGGCCTTTCCAAATTCATTCAGTCTTAAAATCATGGTTGCTTTACGACCACCATGGCAAATGGTTTCTGAGTTTTCAGTAGAGTATCGATGAATGAGCTGTTAGGGTTGTGAATGAGTAGAACTACCAGCTTACTCCGACCCTAGTTCTGGAAGTCCTGCTTTAATGGGATGGCCTTGGGCAAGCAATATCACTAACTCACTGGAGCGTAATTGAACCGAATGAATGCCTATTTTTGAAGGCGTATAATCAACCAATAGTTCTTTGACTGGCAGCGTCAACTTAACAGTGAGTTAAACTGAGGATTATTTATCGGAAGATTAAGATGCTGAAATACAAACCACAAAGATATCGTTACCCTGTAGAAATTATCAGCACTGCTGTATGGAGTTATCATCGGTTTAATGACAGTTATCGAGATGTGTCGGAGCGTCTGCTATACCGAGGTATTGAAGTAAGCTATGAGACGGTACGCCAATGGTGCATCAAGTTTGGTTCTCAGTTTAAAGATGTGATTAAGAAACGAGAGCCCAAGCCTTCGGATAAATGGCATTTAGATGAGCAGCAACTGCGCATTAACGGTGAGGTGTATTATTTATGGCGTGCAGTGGATGAGGAAGGTTTTGAGCTGGATGTATTCCTACAAAAGCGTCGAAACAAAAAGGCAGCCATTCGCTTCCTCTCTCGTCTATTGAATGCCTACCCTAAGCCACAGGTCATTGTAACGGACAAGCTAAGAAGCTATACGAAGCCTATTTCTCAGATGAGCAAAGGCACGGAGCACCGGTCGCACAAAGGGCTCAATAATCGGGCTGAGAATGCACATCAGCCCACCAGAAGAAAAGAAAAGTGCCTTATTCGATTCAAGTCGCCAGCCAGTGCTCAACAGGTTCTTGCTATCATGGGCAAAACCAGAAATCTTTTTGCTGTGGCTGTTGGGCGTTACACTAACTCAGCATCTCAACAACGAATTCAATTCCTAAAGGCTAAAGAAATTTGGCAAAACACTGCTACCGAAATTCTTTACGCCTAAAATTTGTAAACTGATCTTTCTTGCGTTTTCAAAGGTTAAATTGACGGTGCCATCCATGATGCTATCTCAAGGTGAAAACATTATGTGGGTATCGTTGGGGCATGTTGATGTTGAAATGGTCATTAAGACTTATGGCAGATGGATACCAGATCATTCATCACAATCAGGTTATCGGCCCATTCACAACTGGGATAACCATTTGAAATAAACTCATCCCCCATACCCCTCTAGCATTTTCATCAACTGAGTAAACTATAATTGACAGCAAAGTAATATTTTTAGAAAGGACTCTAATATGAGAACGGCTGGAAATGAAAACTATGAAGGTGCTGAAATTGGTTGGTCGGTTTACGGCGAAGGCAATTCTTATGGTTCAGAAGCATGGATCACAATTCATGCTGGGAGTCACACAAGTGTTTACAAAATTACCGGCGGGGCCCACGATACAATGGAAGAAGCAGAAAAACGTATAATTGGCGATGCAAAAGCATGGATAGATACAGAAATAGCAGCAGGAAGACTTAAACCCATTAAATAGTATAAAGTGGTGCCGCTATGGTGCCTCAACTTGATAAGAGAGGTGTTTATATATTGAAAATCAACAGGTTAATTGGTGGAGGCGGCGGGAATTGAACCCGCGTCCGCAAATCCTCTGCCGTCAGCTCTACATGCGTAGCCTTGTCTATTCAATTAACCGAGTCCCCTCCGACAGGCAGGATGGTTCGCGGCGATTCCCTGGATTTAACATCTTGATACGGGAAATATCAAGCTGCGAGCTTATCTTCTATGACCGTTGATTCGATACCGATAAGCAAGCTCGGTCAACGGGGTGCTGGTTTTATAGCAGCACACGGTGCGACGAAAAACCTATCAAAGCTTACGCAGCGATAGCTTCTCCATCTGCAAAGTTTTCATCGTTTGCATTTATGTTTAGTGAGTCTGATTAACGAGAAGTCTCAATCTCGGCATGCACATCAGGTTTCGCAACCCACGTCGAAGCCAGGTCGCCCCCTTTTTGTTTACATTTATAGTATAACATATATGCCTCTCACAAATATGCTATAATGATAATTTTTTTCGGCCAATATTTCTTATTCAATCCCGCTGTGTCTTAGTAAAGCATCTACTTTTGCGGGTCGTCCTCTAAAGCTTATATAGGCCTCTGCTGCTTTCTTTGAACCACCGACTTCTAAAATTGAGTGAAGAAAATCTCTGCCAGTTTTTTCATTAAAAATTCCTTCTTCCTCAAAACGGGCGAAGGCATCACTGGATAAAACTTCTGCCCATTTATAACTGTAATAGCCAGCAGCGTATCCTCCAGCAAAAATGTGGGAAAAACTATGCTGAAAGCGGTTATAGGGTACGATAGGAATAACGGTGGTTTGCTTGCGTACTTCGGCCAGGATTTTAGCTACTAACCCTGGCACTCCTGACTTAAATTCTTGATGGATGCGAAAATCAAATAGAGAAAATTCTAATTGGCGCATCATGGCCATTGCTGATTGGAAATTTTTGGCCGCTAATAATTTCTTAAATAACTCTTCAGGCAAGACTGCGCCAGTATCAACATGCTCCGTCAACAATTCAAGCGCTTGCTGCTCCCAACACCAGTTCTCAAAAAATTGGCTGGGTAACTCGACAGCATCCCACTCCACACCGTTTATGCCAGATGCACCCAAGTAATCAACCTTGGTCAATACATGATGTAAACAGTGGCCTAATTCATGAAATAAGGTCAGGACTTCATCATGAGACAGGGCAGCCTTTTTGTTTGCTGCGGGCTTGGCAAAGTTACAGGTAAGAGTGGCGATTGGTAATTGCACAGAATCATCTGTCAATATACGACGGCTTTGTAATGAATCCATCCATGCACCGCCGCGTTTGTGTTGACGGGCAAATAAATCAACGTAGATATAACCGCGTACTTGCTCACTCTCATCACTTATACAGTAACACTTCACATCGGAATGCCAGGTATCAACATCCTTAACTTCTTTCATACTCATACCGTAAAGCTTATTGATAATTGCGAATAAGCCGGCCATTACCTTATCCAAAGTAAAATAGGGACGCAACTCTTCCTGTGAAATAGCATAGCGTGCCTGGCTTTTTTTCTCTGAAAGAAATGCAAGATCCCAAGGCTCAAGTTTGGTCAATCCATAATGTTTTGCAGCAAAGTCCTCCAGACGTTTAAATTCTGTTTCTGCTTGATGGCGGCCACGCTTGATTAAGTCTTGTAAGAAAGTAATCACCTGTTCCGTAGAATCCGCCATTTTTGTTGCTAGAGATAATTCTGCATAATTGGCAAAACCAAGTAGTCCTGCTTTTTCCTGCCGCAAAAGCAACATTTCATCAATAAGCTTGCTGTTATCAAACTGGCCTGCACTTGGTCCCTGATCAGAGGCACGGGTGGCAAAGGCTTGATACATTTCTTCTCGCAAAGCTCTTTCTTCCGCATAGGTTACTACCGCGAGATAACAAGGAAATTCAAGATTTAACATCCATCCTTGCAGGCCTTTTTCAGCGGCCAACTCTCGGGCAGTAAGCAAGGCATGTTCTGGTAGGCCGGCTAACCTTTTCTCATCATCAATAGCTATGCTAAAAGCCTGCCCAGCGTCTAATACGTTGTTCTCAAATTGATTGGCAAGGTTAGATAATTGAGTTTGGATTGCTTCAAATCGATGTTTTTTCTCTTCCGATAAAGCAACACCAGACAACTCAAAATCGAGGAGCACATCATCAACTATTTTGCGTTGCGCAGAATTTAATTGGCTCTCATCTAAGGATTTAATCGCATGATAGAGTTTTTCATTATGACCAATTGCTGCTTCATAAGCAGAAAGCTTCGGCAAGCATTCCTGATAGCAAGTTCTCAATTTATTGGAATTTACCACCGCATGCAAATGAGATAAAGGCGCCCAAAATTGAGACAGGGCGTCATCCATATCATCAAGGGGGCTCATCAAATTACCCCAGGTGTATTGCTTACTTTCTGCAAGAAGTTGCGCTATTTTCTCTAAATTAGTTTGCAATAAGCTATCAAGCTGTTTAACAAAGGTGTCTGTATCGATGCTGGTAAATTTTGGCAAATTAACGACTGACATAATGTCCTCTATAGCTTCAAATTTCTTAAGAGTAACACTGAGTTCTATGCCTAAGCTAGAGATACCCTGGTATCTCAGAAGATGTCCCAGTCTGCAATGAAAAATTCGGCGAACTTTTGGATATATGTATAGGCCTAGGTATTACGTCACTCAGCTCTGCTGATTCATCGGAGTCTTGGGTATTCCTGGGGTGATGGAAGAAATTATGGGGTGATTTTGCAAATAGTGCTGTGCCATCTTCTTTAATTCCTTTTAAGTCATAAGAAGGCTTAATAGATTTTAACCACTCTCCAACTAAGTAGGTTGCCAAAGTAATAATAAGCACCAAAACAGCCCCAACAAGCGGAAGAGCAGGGGTTCCAGCAAGAGCCGGTATTGCGAAACACATTGCTAAAAATAAGGCGCTAGTACTCACAACACTAAGTAGCAGTTGTCTCCGCTCACTGATAAAACGTTGCTCGAGATAAACTTGATAGTCTTCTATTTCTTTACGCGCGTCGGGATCTAGCCCCTCTCCATTGAGAGCGTCTTTATATTCATTTCGCAGTGTGTTCAATCGCCCTAACTCAATAAAAGCCTTCACACCAGCAAGTATCACATCGAAGAAAAAAAGAGAAATACTGACATACATTCCTACAGGAGCCAAAGCACCAATTAATACATAGCAATTGAGCAAACCACCTATCATCCAAGCAGTATCATTCAACATTTCAAACCAACGTCGTTGTAATTGCGCTTGGAGACGAGTCAACCAACTTAGCTTTTTTTCTTCCGCAGACAGCCACCATCCAGGTATAAGATGTTTGAAAAGCAAAAAGGTATTTACAGCTAATCTAGGGATAAAAAAGAGATAGGCGAGATGATTGAGTACTGGGGCAATAAATTGATCAACCATACCAAAAACTTCACCGTACCTTTTTAGATCTTGGAAGTAAGGTTGTAGAACTACAAATATACGACGAAGACGAACTGAAAATAATCTAGGCCAATTCAATTCTCTATGGTGCGTTTTCAACGATTCAGTAAAGCTAACCGCCTGTTTTTCGTCTAAGGTCGGTTTCTTAGAGGCCTCGGGAAATACATAACCGCGCATTTTCAGTAAATCACGAAAAGCCTCTTGTTCATCCAGCAAGCGCTTTACCTCTCTGGGCACATAAAGATAATAGCCGTAAATAAAAGCTAGTATTTCCGCCAAGGCTAGAGCATCAGCAAGTTGCTGGGTCAGTTCCTCTGCTTTTTGTTCTTCGTAGTCTGCTTCTTTGTCAATAAGGGCCAAGTTATGGGCCAAGCGCGCGCATAACACGCTGTATCGCATATTTAGAATAGGATGATCGGTTACCATGGGCTCATAAAAAGCATCCTCCTTCAGAGCAAGCTTCCCGCTAAGCTCCCAAGTAGCTTCATTCCCATCCTCCCTAATAAATGGCTCACCGATTAGGGGCTGTAATCCTTGCAATACTACTGACATAGTACCTATAAATTAGTGGAAACCGTGCAATCATCCCAAAAAATAAACAAAAAGTAAATTTTTGAAGATAATTTTCATCATTTCCTGGTTAGATGAAATTAATTCTCTCCTAATTGCTACAATGAATAGATAGCCAACTTGCCGATTAGTAGCTTCTGAGCGACAATAGTGCCCCTGATGATAGCATTAAAGAGAACGCATGAGCCTTTCCAATGAATTAGCCGATGCCATCCGCTTTTTAAGCATAGACGCAGTCGAACAAGCCCAATCCGGACATCCCGGAATGCCTTTAGGTATGGCAGATATTGCTACCGTGCTTTGGAAAAAATTCCTGAAGCACAACCCCAAAAACCCGCACTGGTTTGATCGTGACCGTTTTGTCTTGTCAAATGGTCATGGATCTATGCTGCTTTATTCCTTGTTGCATCTAACAGGTTATAACCTGAATTTGGATGAATTGAAACATTTCCGTCAATTGCATTCCAAAACACCTGGCCATCCAGAACATGCGGATACACCTGGCGTTGAAACCACAACAGGGCCTTTAGGCCAAGGATTAGCAAACTCTGTAGGGATGGCTATTGCTGAGAAAGCACTAGCTGCTCAGTTCAACCGCCCTGAATTAGAGTTGGTTAATCATTACACCTATACCTTTGTCGGTGATGGTTGCTTGATGGAAGGTATTTCCCATGAGGCTTGCTCTTTGGCGGGAACCTTGGGTTTAGGTAAATTGATTGTCTTTTATGATGATAACGGCATTTCGATTGATGGTAAGGTAGAATCCTGGTTTACCGATGACAGTGCAACTCGTTTTAAAGCCTATAACTGGCAAGTTATCGGCCCGATTGATGGTCATGATCAGCAAGCAATTGAACAGGCTATTAAACAAGCCCGTCAAGACACTAGAAGACCCAGCCTCATTATCTGTAAAACAATTATTGGTCTTGGCTCGCCTGTTGCTGGCAGCGAAAAATCACATGGTTCACCTCTAGGAGCAGCTGGGGTTGCTAAGGTACGGGAATGCTTTAACTGGCCACATGCCTCCTTTGTAATCCCAGATAACATTTATGCTCAGTGGAATCATGTCGAACAAGGACAGGTTGATGAAAAGCAATGGCTGACTCGTTGCCACGCCTACCAAGAGCAGCACCAAAGTGATTATCACGAGTTTTTGCGCCGTATTAATGGTGATTTGCCTGATAATTGGGACAGAGTAGCCAAAGAATTTATTGAGCAATGCCGGAAAAATGATAAAGCGCAGGCAACTCGCAAAAGCTCACAACAATGCATAGAGCAATTTGCAAGTCTGTTACCGGAAATGTTAGGTGGTTCTGCAGATCTAACTGGTTCGAATAATACTGATTGGACAGGTACAAAAGCGATTAGGGCTGATGATTTCTCTGGAAACTATCTGTACTATGGTGTACGCGAATTTGCGATGGCAGCTATTATGAATGGCCTGGCCCTGCATGGCGGTTTTATTCCCTACGGCGGTACTTTTTTAGTCTTTGCTGATTATGCACGAAATGCTGTACGCTTAAGCGCGTTGATGAAACAGCGAGTTATTTATGTCTTTACCCATGACTCCATTGGTCTAGGTGAAGATGGCCCAACGCATCAACCTATTGAACATGCGGCCATGTTACGCATGACCCCGAATATGCAAGTATGGCGGCCTGCTGACTTAGTAGAAACAGCAGTTGCCTGGCAGCAAGCGCTTGAACATCATACCGGCCCTAGTTCTATGTTGCTATCAAGACAAAATCTTCCCGCGTTATCCCTAGGGGACAATGCTGCGGAGCTAATTGCTAAAGGGGGGTATATCCTGAGTGATTGTCAGGGAACTCCCGAAGCCATTCTTTTGGCGACAGGCTCGGAGGTGCAATTAGCACTGAAAGCGGCAGAAAAAATGCGTGAAACTGGTAGAAAAATCAGGGTTGTTTCCATGCCATGTTGTGAGCGTTTCCTAGCACAGGACCGTGCTTATCAAGAACAGGTTTTACCCAACTCAGTACGTAAGCGTGTTGCGATTGAAGCAGCATCGAGCACTTATTGGTATCGTTTTGTTGGTTTAGACGGGACTGTTATTGGCATCGATCGTTTTGGCGTTTCTGCACCTGCGTCTGACGCCTATAACTATTTGGGTATCACAGTAGACAATATTATCTTGGCCTTAGAGAAGAACTAATTTAAAAATTGGCTCATCGAAAGGGTCAATGCAATTTGGAGAAGTAGTATGACAATACGCGTCGCTATAAATGGTTACGGCCGCATTGGCCGATGTATTTTGCGATCAATTTTCGAATATAACCGCCAAAACCAATTCAATATTGTGGCGATCAATGATGTCTCTGGAATAGAAACCACTGCTCATCTTACACGTTATGATTCAACGCATGGTCGCTTTGGCTTTGAAGTCCGTGTCGATGGCTCAAACCTAATCGTCGATAATCATCCCATCCGCGTCACAGCTGATCGTAATCCTGCAGAACTGCCCTGGAAAGAATTAGGCATTGATCTGGTCTTCGAATGCACAGGGCGCTTTACTCAGCGCGATGCAGCAATGCAACATATTGCAGCGGGTGCAAAGAAGGTGTTGATTTCAGCACCAGGAAAAGAGGCGGATGCCACGATTGTCTATGGGGTAAACCATCAGGTGCTGCAAGCAACCGATATCATAGTGTCTAATGCGTCTTGCACAACAAATTGCCTGGCTCCAGTTGTTAAACCCTTACATGATGCCTTAGGCATAGAACATGGATTAGTCAATACCGTCCATGCCTACACCAAAGATCAAATGTTATTGGATGGCAGCCATTCTGACCTTCGTCGTGCGCGTTCAGCCACTCAATCAATTATTCCTACAAAAACTGGCGCAGCATCAGCCGTTGGCTTAGTCCTCCCTGAGCTAGCAGGTAAATTAGATGGTTTTGCTATGCGCGTTCCTACACTTAATGTTTCTGTAGTTGATTTGACCTTTACAGCAAAGCGTGAGACAACAGCAGCTGAAGTCAATGACATCATGCGTAAAGCTAAAAGTGATATCTTGCATATTAACGAAGACCCTCTGGTCTCTTGTGACTTTAATCATTGTCCTGCCTCAGCTGTTTTTGATACGACACAAACAAAAGTCTTGGGCAATCTTGTTAAAGTTGTTGCCTGGTATGACAATGAATGGGGATTTTCTAACCGTATGTTAGATACCGCGAATTGTATGATGACTCGTTAAAGGACAGTCAAATGAATCTAGTAAAAATGAGCGAGCTCAGTCTTCGTGGTAAACGAATATTGATTCGTGAAGATTTAAATGTTCCTATCAAAGACGGAATTATAACCAGCGACCAACGACTACAGGCTGCCTTACCAACCCTGCAAGCCGCACTTGAAGAAGGCGCAGCTGTTATGGTGCTCTCACATTTAGGCAGACCAGAGGAAGGGCGCTTTGAAAAACGCTTTTCTCTCAAGCCAGTTGCAGATTATTTAACTGCTAATCTCCAATACCCAGTTCGCTTTGTTGACGACTACCTAGATGGAATTGATGTGCATCCAGGCGAGTTAGTGATCTGCGAAAATGTGCGATTTAATCCTGGCGAGAAAGCAAATGATGATGTGCTAGCACAAAAACTCGCTCGCTTATGCGATATTTTTGTCATGGACGCCTTTGGTACTGCGCACCGCGCCCAGGCTTCAACCCATGGTGTGGCCAAATACGCGCCGTTAGCTGCTGCAGGCCCCCTGCTAGTTCGTGAATTGGAAGCCCTCCATCATGTATTGAAAAACCCAGAAAAACCCATTGTCGCGATTGTTGGCGGTGCCAAGGTTTCTTCTAAATTAACACTGTTAAAACAATTAGTTACCAAAGTTGATTATTTAATCCCCGGCGGTGGAATTGCCAATACCTTCCTCAAAGCACAAGGCTTTGAAGTGGGCGTATCGCTTTATGAAGAAGGCTTACTCGATTCAGCCCGTGAAATTCTAGCGTTGGCTGCTGAACATGGTTGTCAGATGCCACTACCTTCGGATGTTGTAGTTGGCAAATCGTTTTCTGACAGTTGCCCAGCCTTTAATAAAGCCCTGAACAATCTTGCCAGCGACGACATGATTATGGACATAGGTCCAGAAACTGTAAAACATTATGTTGCTATTATCGATATTGCGAAAACGATTATCTGGAATGGTCCTGTAGGAGTATTTGAATTTCCGCAATTTGCCTATGGAACACGAGCCCTGGCAATTGCCATTGCTGACAGTGATGCCTTTTCAATTGCTGGTGGCGGAGACACGCTTGCGGCGGTTGATCAGTATGATCTGACCCAGCAGATTTCCTATATTTCTACTGGCGGCGGCGCTTTCCTTGAGTTTCTGGAAGGTAAGACCTTGCCTGCTGTAGCGATTTTGGAAGAGCGAGCAAAGGTAGAGACAGTTTGATTTTGAGTAGGCTAGTTGCCTTATCGTAGCCTGGATGCAGCGCAGCAAAATCCGGGAGCAGTGGCTCCGAATTCCCGGATTGTAATAGGTCGCCCCCTTGCCCTACATTCCGTCATCCAGAGCGCAGCGAAGGATCTCCGAGATTAGCACGGTGCCACATTCAGGAGATCCTTCACTGCAATCTGGATGACGGGCTATGTTAGGGTGACAAAGCTAAGAGGTAATACTCAGGGCCGATAACTCTCTGTAAGTGCTTCGGCAACAAGCTCCTTCAATTCTTCGCATTCTTGATATTGATGACCCCTGTCTTCTAATTGGCTTATCTGATCTTCAGTTCTTGCCATAGCCTCACATAGAATATGATTAGTGCGAGAGCGCTGTGATTGATGATTGCTCTTCCTAGAGATTTCACTTTCTTGTAATAAAGTCTCACAAGCAACTCTTAACTCTTCTATCTCTTGGCGAATCTTTTTTAGTATCATTTGCTTAAATACCTCGTAAGGAACAAGTTCCAGCATCAAAAAAGTCGCAGGGGCAACACTAAATACAGCCTTATTAGTACTACCTGAGGATTTAACCCAGGCCTGTCGGTCACTATTACTACATAATTTTAGATAACACATTTCTAGTTGCTGTTTTTCTGCAAGAATCGCCAAATAATCAAGATCATCCACTAGTTTTTTGATGAGTGGCACAGAATCTGCAAAGCTTGTTGCAAAACCAAGATCTCTTATATAACTCTTACCAGAAGTAGAAGTTTGTATATATTGAGTCCAAGAAGCTGCTGTTTTTCTATAGGAATACTCTTTAATCGAGTTTTCCAGTGACTCCCTTTCTTTGGCTTCCATTTCTGAGTGGCTATTGATAAAAACCTGCAGTGTATTGATCAAATGATTAAAAAATGTTGGGCAATGACCGGGACTATTAGGACAACTATACAGTGCATCCCTAAGTTTAGATTCCTTCCTCGATAGGATAATGTGGCCTATGGGCAGTCCATTATCAAATCGTTGTAGCATGGATGCGCCAAAATTTACCAATACGGTTAAACAATCATGCATTGAGCTACTCGAATTATCCAAGCCGATACAGGCATGAACAGGCGAAGGAAACACAGAGCCCTTAACCTTTACTGGCCTTTTAAGTAGAGATTTATCACCGTGTTTCAGGATAAATTTTAATAGAAGTGCCTTGTTTAAATGCAAGGCCAACTCCAAATCTTGTTCGGATAACAAATGATGAAACATCTTCATTTCCGCGGCAGCTTTAAAGTATCCCAACAGCAAAGACTTTTTAAACACTAGCTCCCCAAAAGTCCTCATATCCTTATAAAGTTGATGCAAGCTCACCAGGGTATTCCTTCCTGCTCCCCGCAACAATGACAAGGAGTTCAATATAGCAAACAAAGAGGGAAATTGCTGAACCTGTACCTCTGGTGTTGCTTCTTCTAGATTAGTAAAGCGCAAAGATAACTCCGCAATCGATTCATCATCTAATTGCCGCTCTTTCTTTGGTTCCCTAGGTGATTGAGAGAAAAAAGACATGGATTGAGGCTCAGAAGAAGCAGCAACAGATATTGATATAGGCTCTTCCTCAACAGGAGCATCCTGAGATTCGATAGTTTGTAATCCAACCAATAACCGAGTTATAAAATTCTGAATAGCCTTATATTTTGAATGTCTAACCAGGGGATCTAGTTCACGAAGAATCCCACAAATCTCAACAAGCTTTGCTGGGTAATGCTCACATCGTGGGTCTTTTGATAACTCAGTTGCTTCTTGCTCGAGGCGCTGATAGGCTTCGCAAAGCGATGATACCTTGTGATTAAAGCTGACTCGCAAATAACTCATAACCGGCTCACAGACTAATTTTGCCAGCTGCATCATTTCATCATCTCTGAATGGTGGCTTTAGCTGTGTATGAGTAATGGGGGCAGTGGAAGAACTAGCGGTTGAATTTGCAACTACTGTGTAATCACAGTGAATGATCAGATCCTCTTCGTTAAAGTAAAGATGTGCCTTCCATGTATGACCCAGCTCATCCATAAACAGTCCAGTGTAGTGATATTGGCTAAGGAAGGGGTTTGATTCACTTTCATTTGCATAAACACTGATATGATGCGCCAGCAATTTCAAGGGAGCAGCATTTATTTCAGGTAAAGAAATACGAAGATAAGAAACCTGTTGTCTATTACTATCCTGCTCAATTCTAATACCATGAGCTGCGGCTTCCTGTTTAAAACCAATGAGAAACTGATATAAGGTATTTTTTGCCATCTTATCACTTGGAGATTAAATATTGTGCGAAAAATATCATTTCTAGATACATTGGGCAAACAAAGAACCTTTTATACTGAGGTTTACATCCGATCTTTTGTTTAGACCGAGATCCTTAGCCAAGCTTCAAATACTTAGATATAACTCCTTGTTATTAAAAGTTTTTCTCTAAATATTTGGTTTTAATTTAGGCAAATGCTCTTTTTGATACCCTTGAAAATAGCTGACTTTCTTTCAATTTCTTAATACCGAATATTAATAATTAATCTTAAAAACATAAGCTCTTCTTTTATAATTGATCTTTTTTGCAAGATCTCAGCTCTTCATCTCTATTACATCAACTCGCTTTACAGGGCATTTTTTACCCCTCTATAATGATCTTCCGTAGATCTGTATTGAGAGCCTCCATGCAGGGATCGCATTATAAATTCGCTTTTTTGCTTTGTTGTTGCATCGGTTTTTTTAATGAAAGTTACGCTACACAGCCCGCCGTTACCATCTATGTTGCTAAGAAAATCATTACCATGGATCCAATACAACCCGAAGCCAGTGCTGTTGCAGTTAAAGAAGGGAAAATATTTTCTGTTGGTACTTTGCAAGAAATGAAAACCTGGATGAAGCCAGGTAGTTATAAAGTAGATAGTCACTTTGCTAATCATTTCCTAACTCCCGGGCTTATCGAATCGCATAGCCATCTAACCTTACTCACCATTCTAATGTCCCAACCCTATGTAGGTTATTGGGATTATCCAGGATTCAATGGAACCACTATTCCTGCTGCCAAGTCTAAAGCAGAAATACTTGCTCGGCTTAAAGCAGAAAATAAACGCTTAACAAATCCTAAGACCGTGCTCTTTGCCTGGGGCTATGACCCGCTTTCATTAAAAGACCAGACACTTTGCGCCGAAGACCTGGACAAGGTATCTAAGACTAGAGCCATTTTTGTGTTACATGCCAGCGATCAAATTGCTTATGTGAATAGCGTCTTACTTAAGAATCTAGACTATAACGCACAGAGCAAACTAACAGGGGTACTCAAGGGGCCCAATGGTCAGCCGACTGGGGTGTTAAAAGAAATGGCGGCAATTGGGCCAGCACTTAAGACCTTCTATCATCAATTATTCACTGAAGAATCGTTTAGGCAATCGCTCTATAGCTTGGCAGACACCGCACAACATTTGGGATTAACCACCTTTAGCGATCTGATGTTTGGGGGCTCAGGAGAGAAGCTAATGGTACCCATTCTAGAACAAGCAGCCAAAGATCCTAATTTTCCTGAGCGCATGGTGCTTGTTTACAATGGAGAATTACTTTACAACCTGGAAACTAGAAATGCCGGCACAGGGATACGTCATCTTCGGCATTTAATGGCGCTAAATTCAACGAATTTAAATTTTGGCCATGTTAAATTTGTATCTGATGGTTCCATAGAGGGACTTACAGCTCGCCTTGATTGGCCAGGCTACATTAATGGCAAATCCAATGGCGTTTTTAATGCAACTACTGAAGCACTTGAAAAGAAAGTACTGCCGTTCTGGGAGGCTGGTTTTCCAATTCATATTCACAGCAATGGCGATCAGGCCATAACTGCCGTACTCAATAGCCTGCAATATTTGCAAAACTTCGCACCGCGCACGCCGACCCTTTTCACTATAGAACACAGCCAAATGGCGAATGCGACGCAATTAAAATTAGCTCAAGATTTAGGGGCCTATATTAACCTGTTGACAAACCATCTTTATTACTGGGGTGATCAATATTATTCCTTTGTCTTAGGTCCTGATCGGACAAATCGTTTGGATAATGCTGCAGAAGCAAAACGCCAGGGACTTATTTTTTCCCTTCACAGTGATTCGCCGGTAACACCCCTCGGTCCGTTATATTCCATGTGGACAGCAATGAATCGAGTTACAGCCTCTGGGCGTGTCTTAAATGCAAGCCAGAGAATCTCAGCAGAGGATGCCCTACGGGCTGTCACCATTAATGCAGCCTATCTGCTTAATCTGCAAAATGAAATTGGTAGTATAGAAATTGGCAAACGGGCTGATTTTACAGTCTTAGCACGCGACCCACTGACAGAGCCATCTATGACAATCAAGGATATTCCAGTGCTTGCCACTGTACAGAATGGTCGGGTTTTTACAGTGAGGGGGTAGGGGGGTTTTATAGGATCACCTTATATTTCGTCATCCTGAGCGCCCCAGCCTCTTAGGGGCAAACATCGATAAAGACCCCGTCATCCCGAACATAGTGAGGGATCTCCGGGATTAGCACAGTGCTACACTCAGGAGATGTCTCTCTACGTTCGACATGACGTACGTCTTTGGAAGCGAAATCCGGAAAGTCGTACCACTGCTCCCGGATTTCGCTTCGCTGCATCCAGGCTACGACTTTATCCGTCCGACCTACTAGTCAGCTGGTCAATAACCGATTGCAAACTTTGCATAGTCTCGTAATGAATCACAAGTGTACCCTTTCCAGCCTTTCCAGGTTTTATTTTTACTTTGGTCTGTAAGTGGTTCGCCAAGTTTTGCACCTGTTCCTTTATTAATGAACTAAGTTCTGGTTTGACTTGGGGACTTGCCTTGCCTTCTTTCACTCGCGCAACTAATTTTTCAGTTTCACGAACCGATAAATTTTTGCTAACAACCAATTGTGCAACCTGACTTTGCATCGCTTCATCAAGCATAAGCAAGGCTCTTGCATGCCCCATATCCAAATCACCATGTTCTAATAAGCGCCTGACATCCGCATTTAAACTCAGTAATCGCAGATAATTACTTACGGCGGTACGGGATTTTGATAGTAGATCGGCGACCTGTTGATGCGTAAGGCCAAATTCACTTGTAAGACGATACATTGCACGCGCTTGATCCATGGCATTTAAATCTTCCCTCTGCAGGTTTTCGATCAAAGCCATCGCCATAGCTGTTTCATCATCAACCTGACGCAGCACTACAGGAACCTCATTAAGCCCTGCTAACTGGCAAGCGCGCCAACGACGTTCTCCCGCGATAATTTCATAACGCCCTTCGGCAATCTCACGCACGACAATTGGCTGTAATAAACCCTGCTGTTTGATCGACGCCGCTAATTCAGCAAGGGGCTCTTCTTCAATCTCTGCCCGTGGCTGATATTTTCCTGGTTGCAGGCAATCAACAGCTAATTTAAGTCTCTCGACAACTGGTTTTTCAGCAACTACAGCCGCTGTTGAATTACCTAATAAAGCAGATAAATTGCGTCCTAAACCACCGCGTTTTACTGTCATATATACCTCAATTTAAGCAACAACCGTCTGCTTGCTAATGACCTCGGCAGCCAAAACCATATAAGCAGCGGCGCCTGGTGATGATTTATCATATTGCAACGCAGGCATTCCATGACTTGGAGCCTCGGCTAAACGCACATTGCGCGGCACTACGGTTCTATATACTTTGGAATTAAAATGCTCTAGCAATTGCTTAGAGACGTCTGCGCACAAACGATTGCGCGCATCATACATTGTGCGTAATACCCCTTCGATTTGCAGACGCGGATTTACCGACGCTTTAACCTGTTCAATGGTTGATATCAAGGCGGCTAACCCTTCAAGGGCATAGTATTCACATTGCATGGGAATTAACACAGAATCAGCTGCTACCAAGGCATTAATAGTCAGTGTATTTAATGCTGGCGGGCAGTCGATCAAAATGAAATCGTAGGCAGATTGCAGGGGTTGCAAGGCTTTAAATAAAAAAGTCTCGCGATGGTTTCTTTCCATTAAACTGACTTCTGCAACAGTCAAATCGCCATTGGCCGGCAGCAAGTCATAGCCACAGGTTGTGGTCAGACAAGCTTGCTCTGCAAGGCAATCACGTAATAACACATCGTTGGTAGTATGTACTAAGGCGTTTTTATCAACCCCAGAACCCATTGTCGCATTCCCCTGTGGATCAAGATCCACAAGCATTACCGACATATGATTCGCAGCAATAGAGGCGGCCAGGTTAATTGACGTCGTGGTTTTACCTACGCCTCCTTTTTGGTTGGCTATTGCGATGACTTTCGC
This sequence comes from Legionella massiliensis, assembly GCF_000756815.1. GTDB lineage: Bacteria > Pseudomonadota > Gammaproteobacteria > Legionellales > Legionellaceae > Tatlockia > Tatlockia massiliensis. The sequence goes on along the minus strand of NZ_CCVW01000001.1, from coordinate 690,329 downwards.
CATGATTATTCCTTGGTTGCATTTTCGATGATGACACAGCAACGCTCACCATCCAAACCAGGTACTGTATAGGGATGTACCTGATAAGGCAGGCTGATGCTCGCCAGCTCGGTTTCAGGATAGCGGCCTTTCATGGCAAGCCAGATGCCATTTGTGCCTATGAGGTGATGGGTCCACTTCAACATTTGCGCCAATTCGCTGAAAGCTCGACTTGTTACTGTATCAAAATCGACTGAAGGGTGGTAGTTTTCCGCGCGACTTTGTATCACCTCGACATTGTCCAACTGCAATCGGCGTTTTATTTCTTGCAGAAATCGTGTTTTTTTACCGTTACTATCTAAGAGTACAAATTGCGTGTCTGGTTTTGCCAAGGCTAAGGGGATTCCAGGAAAACCAGCGCCTGTTCCCACATCTAATACATGCTTTCCCCGAATCCAGGGAAGGATCGCCAAGCTATCAAATAGATGGCGGGTGATCATGACATCCAAGTCTCTTACAGCGGTCAAGTTGTAGGTTTTATTCCACTTTTGCAAGAGCAATAAATAAGACATTAAAGGATTAGCAGCTAGTGCTAATCCTAATTGTTCCAAGCCTTTAGATAGTAGCTCTTCTAATGATGCGGCTGAGCTCATGCAGGTTCTCGGTGTTTTTTCAGATGAACCAGGAGCAGAGATAAGGCAGCTGGTGTTACGCCAGAAATGCGTCCTGCCTGTGCAATAGTGGCAGGTCTTATCTTAGTCAGCTTTTGCATAACTTCTGTAGATAGGCCTGTGACCTTTGTGTAATCAAGGCTAGCGGGTAATTGCGTATTTTCATGTTTTCGCAAACGTTCGATTTCAAGAAGCTGGCGCTCAATATAGCCTGCATACTTTGACTGGATTTCCACTTGCTCAGCAATATCAGTCGCTAACTCAGGTAAATCGAGTTCAGCAACCTTTTGTAAGTCGACATAGCTAATCTCTGGGCGCTTCAATAAATCAGCTGCCCGGCAGTCTTGTTGCAAGGGATTCTCAAGAAGAGACCCGAAGGCTTCGCTATGAGCAACTCTTACCAAGGTATCTTTGAGGCGACTTTGTGCCTGCTCTATGCCTTCCTTTTTCGCTGAAAACGCTTGCCATCGCTGCTCGCCAACCAATCCAAGCTCACGGCCTTTCTCCGTTAGACGCAAGTCTGCATTGTCTTCACGTAACAAGAGGCGATACTCGGCCCTTGAAGTAAACATCCGATAGGGTTCTTGGGTACCACAGGTAATCAGGTCATCAATCAGTACACCGATATAAGCCTCATCTCGGCGTGGGCACCATAGCTCCTGTTCTTTCACTTGTAAGGCCGCATTCATCCCCGCAATTAAACCTTGCGCAGCAGCCTCTTCATAACCTGTTGTGCCATTGATTTGACCCGCAAAAAAGAGATTGGGTAGAGGCTTGGTTTGTAAAAAGGCGGTTAAACCTCGCGGATCAAAATAATCATATTCGATAGCATAGCCTGGGCGGGTTATATGAGCGTTGGCAAAGCCCTGGATACTACGAACAAATTGAACCTGAACTTCAAAGGGTAAACTAGTGGAAATACCGTTGGGGTAAATTTCATCTGTCGTTAATCCTTCTGGTTCAACGAAGATCTGATGCGACAGCTTATCTGCAAAACGAACAATCTTATCTTCAATGGATGGACAATAACGTGGTCCGATCCCCTCAATCACGCCAGCATACATTGGCGATTGATGCAGATTCGCACGAATAATTTCATGGGTTTGCTCAGTTGTATGAGTGATGTAACAGGGTAGTTGTTGCGGATGATCTGAAACCTTACCTAGATAAGAAAAAACAGGTAAGGGACTATCACCAGGCTGAACCGTCATTTGGCTGTAATCCAAAGTCCGCCCATCAATTCGTGGAGGGGTTCCTGTTTTTAAGCGCCCAACAGGGAGATCTAATTCACGCAAACGCAGGGCTAGAGCAATGGCAGGGGGATCACCTGCTCGTCCACCGGCATATTGACTCATACCTACATGGATCTTGCCGCCTAAAAAAGTACCAACAGTCAACACTACCGCACGGGCACGCAAGGTTAAACCCATTTGCGTGACGACGCCTGTTACTCGATCGCCCTCTACTATTAGATCATCAACAGCTTGTTGGAAGAGTGTCAGATTAGGTTGAGTCTGAAGAATTTGACGGATTGCCTGACGGTAAAGCACGCGATCAGCCTGAGCACGTGTTGCTCTAACTGCTGGGCCTTTAGAGGCATTAAGAATACGAAATTGAATCCCCGCCTGATCTGCCGCTCTCGCCATAGCACCGTCAAGGGCGTCAATTTCTTTGACTAGGTGACCTTTACCAATACCACCAATCGCAGGGTTGCAAGACATTTGCCCAAGCAAATCCATATTGTGGGTCAATAACAAGGTTTGGGCGCCAAGGCGCGCAGCGGCCAGCGCTGCTTCGGTGCCGGCATGACCACCACCCACAACGATGACATCATAGTGTTTTTCAAGATTCATGGTAGGAAAATTTTTGTGCAGCAAATCGCGCGATTATACACTTTCTTGTTGGTTTACCCAAGCTTTTACTAAATCTACTTTTGTCGATGCCTGAGTTTTAAAGCTTAAGACCCCGCGATCGAAGCTGCGGGATTTCGATAAATCGGGTAGGAGGAGCCTCACACCTCGAATCCTCGTGGCTTCGACCCATAGGTATCTACACAAGTGACTGTAATAGACGCACGTCATCCAGAGCGCAGCGAAGGATCTCCGGGATTAGCACAGTGCCACATTCAGGAGATCCTTCGCTACGCTCTGGATGGCGTAATGTTGAGACAAGGAGGGACATTTGTGTAGATACCTATGGGCATCTTCGACCACGGGGTCAAACTCCTTAGAAACTGCTAGAGCCAGACAAGCCTAACAATGGATCATCCTCATCACTACTCCCCTCATCTGGCAACTCACCGTCTGACGATGATTCACGACGAGGCCCTAGCCTGAAATAGCTAGCCGAAGGCTCAGCACTATCAAAAAAGCGGCTGCTTGAAGTTGTAGCTTTGCCCTGCTCTGGTGGCTGTAAAAACTCAGAAACATCATCAAGGGATACCCCTGAATTCTCTAAAGCTGCTTCTTCAAAAGCCTGATATTCCTCATCATTAAACTCCGATAACTCATGAGGCTTTGGCTCTACATTTTTCAGTACCATATTATTAAAGTACCAGGAAACAGCTGCAACTGCCGCTACGATTCCTATAATTGCCCAAATACTTAGACCGACCGGAGCAAATACAATAGTTGAAAAAACAGCAGCAGGAAATGCAACATCGATAAACACAGACACGAATGATTTTACCAACTGGTATCTGGCAAGCCGATGTTGATAATCGGACTCAGCCATCAAACCCCTCATTTCCAGATACAACTGCTTTCTCAGATTGGGATCGTCGGTGCTTTTGAATTTTTCTAATAATTCTGCACACTCGTCTTTTGCCATCTGTTGCTGCTCTTTAGTCTTAGCTCTCTCCAAATGGCAGTTATAGGCTGTATAAATCGTTGTAGCCAGGAAGCAGGCAGCTGCTCCGATCAGTCCAATAATCAGAACTGTCATTGGAGCAAGACTAGCAGGCGGGAAGAAGAAGCAAATGACTACGCAAAAAGCGAGTAATAATCCCAAGGCATAGCAGCAATCACTCACTAAGGCTAGCTCTTTATATTTCCAATCAAACTTCGCTTTGGCTTGCATTTTTTGCAGATCTTTAAGCTGCTCCTCCAATTCCGCAATTTTTGCATCATATACCGCTTTTTCTTCTAAATCCCTTGCGCGATCTCGTAAAGCCTCATGCTCCTCGATCTTTTGCCGTAAAGCAGCTTTTTCATTATCAATTTCCAGCATTTCCTTGTTATGTTTAGTGGTTTCATGCCAGTGCCTTATAAGGCTGAGCACTAAATCCATCGTTAACAAGATTACAGTGGCTATATTACCCACATAGCCCAAGGTTCCTGCACCCTTAAGCCAGAAGAAACATGCCATATTGATGGGAGCCCAGAGCAAATCGTTCAAAATTGCAAATATTCGCTGTTCGAGTTGGGTTGTAAAGCGTTCCCAAGCAGGGATTTTACTTTCTTCTTCACTCATCCATGGGCCATTAATCGTATGTTTAAACAATAAGATCGAATTAATTCCTAGACGACAGAAGTATAAAACCCAACTCATATACCCCGTCACTGGTGAAGGGGCTCCTAACCTGTCAGATGCTTGTGCCGCGCTATAAAAGGTCGCCGGTAAGAATGCTATGATAGAGGCCAGCATTCCACCACCCCAAACCCAGTAGAGACGTTTGCCATTGATCTCAGTCATCCAATCTTTAATAACCGTTGGCTTCTTGATGAGTTGAAGTACTTTCTCAACAATCCAAGCCGCAAGAAATGTAAGTCCTAAATATTTTAGTGCCTTGGTGAATAAATTGATCTCTTGATTCAAGTCATCTTGAAAATCAATTTTTTCCCCTCTATTGGGTTGGAGCCACAATTCTTCAATTCGTTGACTGCAAAGATTCAATAAATCCCGATGACCGGCCAAAAGATGGCTTTTACCTTCTGATTTATCCAGTTGATACTGGCTATAGATGGCAAGATAGGTTTGGTGCAATTTGTTTTCCAGCCGCAACTTTTGCTCTTCCGTCAAGAAACGAAAGCTTGCTGGATTAGTTTTGCCTAGCTCCGCTATATAATAAGAGAGCATCGTAGGCAATCTATGACGTTGTGTTGCTAATAATTGGGTATCTAAAAGAAGTTGCTCCCTTTCTTCACGAAGCTTGTGTATAGTCGCGGCCTTGCTTTCCTCTTCTTCCTTTTCTAAAAGCTCACGGAGTGCTGCTTCTCTTTTTGCTATTTGTATTCGTCTTGTTGGAGAAGATTTGAGCAGTCTTTGACTTTCTTTGCTAATCTTTTTCATTAGCTTACGTACATCATTGACCTCTGATTGTTCTTCATCTGCAGAGGACTCATCATCGAGCTCATCGGCTTCATAATCGGCAAAATATCCATCTTCTCTAGCTAAAAGAAATCGATCTAAGTCTTTTCCCTCAGGATTGACCTCTTTGTCTTGATCAACGATTTTATCCACAAGAATTCTTAAAGCGGCTAGACGTTTGTTTTTCTCGCTTTTTGTTTTTTCTGGAATTGGTGGCAACTCATCTTTACTATGATCTTTAGTTTTCTCATAAAGTTTCTTCACAGCGGCTTTTTCATTGTCACTATATAAACCGTAAGATGATCGTACGGTGATGGGAATCTTTTTACTGCCGGCCATGATTACACCTCATCATTAAAGTAGCTTGATGATTGGAAGAAATATGCTCAAAAAGCTCAAACTGTTCTTTTTTATATCATATCACAAAATAGTAGGACAAGGTGTAAATAGCGTTTTTACGTTATTGATAAATAATTTACAGAAATTTAGTAGGAAAAATCATAGGGGCAGGTATTCCTCGTTGCTCTTGAGCTGATTAGCCCGTAGCCTGGATGCAGCATAGCGAAATCCAGGCCACAATCTACGCGCGTGACGATTAAAAATCACGCCAGAGAATTGCTGACATAGTTCCCTCATCTTGAAACACTTCTAAGATATCATCGATAGACTTAATAGGGACTTCATTAACCACCAACTGATAAATAAGACGTTTGCCAGATTTACTATCGATATAGCCAGCAAAACCTTGGCCTTTTAGCATCAGACCTTTTTCTGTTCCTATCGCATAAGTTCCGGTTTTTGCTCGTACTTTGCCAATCGCCTCACTCAGAGAAGGATTAGACTGAAAGTTCTTAATTGTGGCCAGTGAACCATCAACACCTAAGATAGGCAGAGCATCGAAGAAGGTTTGGAAAACAGGGCTCTTCGCCATAATATCCAGCCATTGGGTAGCCACAGAATTGGTGAGCTTAGTTTCCCCGCCGCCACTACCATCAACAAAGGAAAATTGTTTTGCGGGCAGATGGTATTGTGTTGTTAAACGATTTTTTTCTAGCTCTAAAGTTTCAGACATGGTTTTTACACCATTTGCCACGCCCCAAAGAACCAGGCTGGTATCTGCGCCAATATTATAACTAACCTTCAGGATCCATTTGGCATACTCGGAGTAGGGTTGGGAAACCAAACTAGTTACCGCTGTCTTAGGGCCATTCGGTGGCGATGGATTATTAGCTACTACTGGAGCATCAACAGTCACACCAGCTTGCTGCAAGGCTTCGATAAAAACACTGCGGGCATAATTGGCAGGCTTAGTTATCCTGAAAGTTTGCACAAGAGGGTATTTTCCAGTTAAGGGCGGAATAAAGTCCTTAGGAAGATTACCTGTAACCCTTCCCTGACAAGGCGTAGCCCCAATACAAGTCAGCAATTCGGGTTCCAATTTATAACTTGCTTCTGTTTTATCTGCTGTTGTTTTTAGATTGGATAAGACTGTAAAGGCTGCAGAAATTGGTCGCCACTTCACTTCGGCAAGCTGCTCTGCAGAACCTGGGTTTATTATAAGATCAACAACATCATCATTAACAAAAATCGCACTGACCTGAAACTCGTCACGAAAATTGAAGGGAGTAAATAACCGGTCATCAATAACGACATTACCGCTGATTCGCCGAATTCCAAAAGAATAAACTTGTTGGGCCAACTTCTTATAACCGGCAAGAGGATCAGGGCTTGTAAGGATTGCGTTGCCAAGTGAATTAGCCTCATTATGGTCAAAATCAGTAATAGCAATACTGCCATCAGGCAGGGTGCGCCCTCCCATTGCTAAATCACCCGAGGCCTCAAGAATAAGATCTCCTTTCAAGACACCTTTACTATCTAGTGATCCCTGATAACTGACAGGGGTATTAAACTGATAATTAGGTCCTAGCTGCTCCAATAATTCACCAACAGAGAAGAGTTTGCGAATTGAGCCGACGTAAAAATGTCGATCAGAGTGCAAATCAATTAAGAGGGCACCCGTGCTTTGATCGATAACTTGCAAACCCCAGGTTGCACTTTGATATTTGACCTTATTGAAAATAGCGTCCAAGTCTTCGTTCTTCTTAAAGGCCAAACTGTCCCCTGTTGCAGGCAAAGAGCAGGTCGATTTATCCTCTGCAGAACAAATTTTTGGGCCACCCTGAATATCAGCATTCATAGTTGCCGCATTGATTTCAAGAATAAGCCTGCAGCTTGCACGAGGAGCTAAGTCAAAAGAATTTTGGCAAGAACCCTTTCCTGTTGTGATCTGCCTGACGCCAGGAGGAAGCTCAACCAGGTGATTATTGGTCAATCTCACAGCACTGTTATTTACAACCTTGTACTCCCTGAGTACTTGCTGCTTATCAACAAGTATTTGCGGCGCCTTTCCAATCGCTTTGATTGCGAACACAGGCTCAGCTGCTGAAGTGAATAAGGGGAATAGGCTTAGTGCTAGTGCAAACGAGGGGTAAATTTTCATTTTAGATTGGCTATCAGGCTAATGAACTAAAGACTATGCCTGCGATTATAGTTATAATCAACCCAATTTTTGCCCGAGATTACTATGAAAAAAGCTGTTGTTCTAATATCCGGAGGCTTGGACTCGACAACTTGTCTGGCAATAGCCAAGGCCGAAGGCTTCGATTGTTACGCTCTAAGTTTTGCCTACGGCCAACGCCATACAGCGGAATTGATAGCAGCCCAACGAATTGCTAAGCATTTTGCTGTTAGCGAACATCGCATAATTAATCTGGACATTGGTCAATTTGGTGGGTCTGCCTTAACAGATCAATCAATTCAAGTACCCGAATATAGTGGTAGCAAAGAAATACCTGTCACTTATGTACCCGCACGTAATACCGTATTTTTAGCAATATCCTTAGGTTATGCCGAAGTGCTTGACGCCCAAGATTTGTTTATTGGTGTGAGTTCCGTCGACTATTCTGGTTATCCTGATTGCCGCCCAGAATATATTGCTGCCTTTCAAAACCTCGCCAATTTGGCAACCAAATCAGCTGTAGAAGGCTCTCCCTTCAGACTTCATACCCCTCTTTTACATCTATCCAAAGCTGAAACCATTCGCCAAGGGATTAAATTAGGCGTCGATTACTCGATGACTGTCTCTTGCTATCAAGCAACTGAGGATGGGAAAGCCTGTGGTCATTGCGACAGTTGTACCCTTCGCAAGCAGGGATTTCTTGAGGCTTATATCACAGATCAAACAATATATGCCTAATGTGTTCAATTTTTTTACTTATTTTTTACGATTTATTCTGATTAAAAACATACACTTTACAATTGTGTTACAACATATTGCGCATTTTTGATTCACTTTTTCAAAATCCCTTGATATGATCCGCTTCGATTTTTAACCTTAGGAGTAAATATGTCGAAGTTAGTTCAATTAGTATCTAGGGGCGCTCGCGCTGTTGGTAATGGTTTTGCTGCTGTAGGTCGTGGAATTGCATCTGCTGCTTCTGCAACTGGTAATTTCTTAAGCCGTCATTGGGCTGCGACTGCTGCTGTAGTTCTCGGTCTGATTGCTTTCGCTGCAGTAACTGCCGCCTTAATATTCTTCTGGCCTGCAACAATAGCCGCAATTGCTGGTTTATCTGTTACTCTGCCTTTCGTTGGCGCTGTCGCACCTTTCGCTTTCCTATCTGCTCTTTCAATCCCTGCTGCTGCTGCAGTTGTCGGTGCTTTTGCTTTCGCTGCTACTATCGTTGCTAGTGCTGTAGTTAACGTTTTTGCTGCTGCTTACAATGCATTGGATCGTTTCTTTAACCCAACTAAGACCAATGGCGGTAAAAAAGGTCCTAAAGTAGGCAACGATGAAGACTTTGAAGAAAGTGCAACACACCTAAAAGGATTAGGCGGACGTAAAGGCCACAAGAATGAGCGTGATCTTGAAGATACTCACGGCCATGGCTTTGACCTTCGTCGCGGTGGTCAGAAAGGACGAGTTGTTGAAGAAGAAGAACAACTTCTTGCTGATAGCCAACAATCACTCAGCAATAGTCACTAATAAGTCTAGATGAGTAATGGAAAACGCGGCAGATGCCGCGTTTTTTTTATCAAAAAATCACCCTAAGCATCCACGCCCTCTGCGCAGAATAGTCTGTATTTGGCGCATCTTGTGAGAAAAACCAAACTTTTACCAAGATTCAAACATCCCCCCTGAACAGATACAAGTAATCATTAAACTCCCTTATACGGGACAAAATAAGCTTCCCCAAAAACTCGAATTCCCGTGGTTAAAAGGGGATTAGCAGTTTATATGCAGAAAAGAAGCATTCCCCAAGACTATACGTTATAATTCGCCCTTTTATTGAGACAGGCCGAATTCATGACAAAAGTTCGTAAAATGCTGGTTACCAGCGCTCTTCCCTATGCGAATGGCCATTTGCATTTAGGTCACTTAGTTGAACATGTACAAACCGATATTTGGGTACGAACCCATAAAATGTTAGGACTACAATGCATTAGCGTTTGCGGTGATGATGCCCACGGTACACCAATTATGTTAAAGGCTGAACAGCTAGGCCTTAGCCCTGAAGCCCTGACAGCTCAAATGCAAGAAAGTCATCAACACGATTTTGCTGCCTTCTCCATTGCCTACGATTGCTATCACACAACCCATTCCCCTGAAAATCAAGCATGTGCGACAGCTATTTATGAGCGCTTAAATGAAGCTGGCGATATTATTAAAAAAACAATTCGCCAGGCTTATGACCCAGTCAAACAAATGTTCCTGCCCGATCGCTATGTCAAAGGCACCTGCCCTAAATGCGGTACGCCTGATCAGTATGGTGACAACTGTGAATCCTGTGGCGCAACCTACTCACCCACTGATTTAATCGATCCGATTTCTGCTATTTCTGGCGCAAAACCCATTGAAAAAGACTCTGAACATTATTTCTTTGACTTACCTCGCTATGAAACCTTATTGAGAGAATGGACACGTAAAGGCCATTTACAAACTGAGGTTGCTAACAAATTGGATGAATGGTTTGAGGCTGGACTGAAGCAATGGGATATTTCCCGCGATGCGCCTTATTTTGGCTTTCAAATTCCAGGAACCAAAGACAAATATTTCTATGTTTGGCTCGATGCGCCAATTGGCTATATGGCTAGTTTTAAGAAATACTGTGATGAACAAGGCGCCTCCTTTGCGGAATTCTGGGATAAGGACTCGACGACCGAACTCTATCATTTCGTCGGAAAAGATATCGTTTATTTCCACGCCTTATTTTGGCCAGCGATTCTGGCCGGCAGTGGTCACCGACTACCAACAGCGGTTTTTACACATGGCTTCCTAACCGTTGATGGCCAAAAAATGTCTAAGTCACGCGGAACCTTCATTGAAGCACGCACCTACCGCAAACATTTAAACCCGGAATATTTACGTTACTACTTTGCTGCAAAACTTAATGGCCGGGTGGACGATTTGGATCTGAATCTTGATGATTTCATCAATCGAGTGAATGCTGACTTAGTCGGCAAGATCGTCAATATAGCCAGCCGCTGTGCCGGTTTTATCAACAAGCGTTTTGCTAATGAGCTGGCAGCGGAATTAACCGAGCCTGCGCTTTACCAAGAATTATTAGCGCAACGCACTGACATTATCGATGCCTTTGTACAACGCGATTATGCACGTGCCATAAGACAAATTATGGATTGCGCTGATCGCGTCAACCAATATATTGATGCAAATAAACCCTGGGTTCTTGCCAAAGACGAAACTCGTTTATCTGAGGTACAGGCTATTTGCACTATGGGCTTAAACTTGTTCCGCATCCTCATCACCTATCTGAAACCGGTAATACCTACGATGGCCGAAGCAGCCGAGCAATTTTTAAACTGCCCGCCCTTAGTATGGGATAGCATCGATGAGCCCTTGCTTAAGCATCGTATTAATACCTTTACACCACTTATGCTCAGAGTTGAGCGCGAGAAAATCGATGCCATGTTATTAGAAACTCGGGAGCCTCCTGTGAGCAAAATTGAAGAGAAGAAAGCAGCGCCAGCTAAAGAAGAGTCCACAATTAGCATTGATGATTTCGCCAGGGTTGATTTGCGTGTAGCTCGAATTATCTCCGCTGAGTCGGTGGATGGCGCTGATAAGCTGCTCCGTTTACAACTTGATTTAGGTGATGAAAAACGACAAGTCTTTGCTGGAATTAAAGCAGCTTATGAGCCTGCCGAGCTAGTCGGGCGATTAACTGTGATGGTTGCTAATTTAGCGCCACGCACAATGCGTTTTGGTGTGTCAGAAGGGATGGTTCTGGCAGCAGGTGATGGAAAGGGTATTTTTCTCTTGCAGCCTGATGCAGGAGCAGAGCCGGGAATGAAGGTTAAATAATGGTTTCTGTTAAAGCAATTGATGCCCTGCTCCCGCAAACCCAATGCGGCGAATGTGGCTTTTCTGGTTGTTTACCTTATGCAGAGGCCTTGGCCCAAGGAACAGCGCCTATCGATCGCTGTCCACCAGGAGGCGTAGCCACAGTCAAGGCTTTAGCGGAATTACTTGCCATTGATGCGACAGCCTATTTAGCAGCCGCCGCAGCCAATACTCGCCCACCAGCCCTGGCATACATTCGCGAAACCGAATGTATTGGCTGCACCAAATGCATCCAAGCCTGTCCTGTTGATGCCATTATTGGCAGCGCTAAACGTATGCATTCCATTCTGAAAACGGAGTGCACCGGCTGTGGGCTCTGTATAGAGCCTTGCCCTGTCGATTGCATTGAATTGCAAAGCGTTTCTGAAGCAACCTATGATAAGTCCTTTGCCCGACAGCGTTTTAATGACCGGCAAACAAGGCTATTACGTGAGGAGCAGGATAAACAACAGATTTATCGGGAAAAACGCAGGCTAGCGCGTCAAACAAATGATGCACAACACGATTTAAAAGCGAAACAGGACTATATTCAACAGGCCATGGCTAGAGTAGAAGCGAAAAAGAATAAATAATGAATAAAGAAAAACGACGCGAGATTTTCGAGCGCTTTCGCGCCCAAAATCCCCAGCCAACTACCGAGCTAAATTACAATTCAGCCTTTGAATTACTGATTGCTGTGATTTTGTCGGCACAGGCTACGGATGTCAGTGTCAATAAAGCTACTGCCAAGCTTTTCCCGCTAGCCAACACAGCCGAGGCGTTGCTCAACCTAGGTGAAGAACACCTTAAAGACTATATAAAAACGATTGGTCTGTTTAATACCAAAGCGCAAAATGTCATAAAAACCTGCAAGATTCTTGTTGAACAATATGCTGGTGAGGTACCGGATAATCGCGAAGCCTTACAAGCCTTACCTGGGGTGGGGCGTAAAACTGCAAATGTCGTTTTAAATACAGCCTTTGGCCAGCCAACAATGGCTGTTGATACCCACATCTTCCGTGTAGCCAACCGCACTGGCATAGCAAAGGGCGCAACGCCCCTTGCAGTAGAGCAGGCCTTGCTAAAAAATATCGACAAGGAATTTTTGCATGATGCCCATCATTGGCTAATTTTGCATGGGCGCTATGTTTGTATTGCCCGTAAGCCTAAATGCCAGGGTTGCCTTATTCGTGATTTGTGTGAGTTTGAGGATAAGACTTAAATTTATTTCCCCTCATCCGCCCTTCGGACACCTTCTCCCCGAAGGGGAGAAGAGATTTTAGGCCCCTGTATTTCCCTTCATCCCTATGAAGGGTCTCCCTGTCTCGAACAAAGACAAATTATAAAAATTTCAGCTAATCTGGTAATTTATTTATATTCCCCCTAGAATAAAATTTCCGACTATTGCAGGGGAGCATCATGGGTTGGTGGATAACATGGGATGTTGCGAAGGATGTAGGAACAAAGGTCTGGGAAAATGCATCTCTCACAGCTTTTGCCATAGGCACAGCCAGCGTTACTTATAATACTATTGATTATCTTTGCAGAAAGGTAAGCGCTTTGCCCAAAGTGGCTTATTCCATCGTATTTCATCAAAACACCAAAACTGTAGCCAGCCATTTAGTCCGCATCGGCATTCAGGATGTACTTCCAATGGTGACAGCTTCCTATACCAATGATTTTCTCCAACGTCGAGGACAAGCCTATTTAAATGAGCAACAGCAGGATGAGTCCTTGTTATCAGTCGATACGCTAATTCAATCCAGCTTGATTCTGCTCAATACGGCTTGTTGGATCTACACCAAACGACGCGGCATGCAGGCTGTTGCTCGCACAGTTACCCTCATCGTCGAGGCATCGTCAGCCTGGACGGACAAAATCCCTAAGATGAAAATCTGCGAAGAGGAACAATGTTCAACTTTGAGCAATGTACAAGGTTCATTCCAGGATTTGGTTTCCTATTATGGCGTCGAGGGACTAATTAAGTTAGTAAGCTATATACCTATCGTTGGTGAAGGAACTGCCTCGGCCTTATCCATTTATCATAACGGGCGCTATATAACGACCCTGCTCTTACCAATTTGTAGCCGCCATCAAGAGCTATTTCTCAAAGAATACCCTGAATACGCCTTGGCAAATGGACTTGCGCTTGCGGGTACCTCTGCACTTGCTTCCTGGATGATTGAGTCATCAACAGGGGCAATTGCTACCAAGTTGGCTACCTTAGCGCCGGCGGCAATTTCTAGCTTACTGGTTGGTTTATCGGCAGGTATTCCGCGAGGCTATTATGAAACTGCCGTCCACCAGTTACTTCTGATCGCTCAGGTGGGGATAGCCGCCCATGGCAAAATTCCTAAGCCAGTGAAAAAAAACTCACGTAACATTCCCGATCCAGTAGCTCTTTATGTTGGAGCAATCAATTTTTCGGTAGATTGGGTTATAGAGGGCGGGAAAAAGAAACTCCCATCTCTCTTTAGCAAACAATCAGGCTATTCTGTTCCCTGGGAGAAGCTTCCTAATATAGCAAGGGCAGTCTGGGCAAATCCCGTTGTTAGCAAAATAACCTGGGTGTTCTTGCCAAGAATGCTACAAAATTCTCAGCAATTTATTGATGATCCCCTGATTAGTTATCACTGGGAAGGATTAAAACAGAAAGCGGTTGACGAATTAAACAATGCCAATGAAGCCAGCCGAAAATACGTGATCAGGGCAGCTGTAATGGTGCCCAATGCAACAACTGAAACAGTCTGGTTTTTTGCCGGTACCCCTAAGATATTAACCCGGTTTGTATTGGCTATACTCGGTAATCAGTCTTTTCAGAATATGTTGGCCGATGAGCGACGTACAATAGAAGGAATGCATAGCGGCCTTGCACCTAGCGTTGTTGTGGGTGAAACCGAACATTCTCTCAGAGGACAGGAAGAAGAGCGGCCTATAAAATCCAAAATAAGTGAACTCGAAGAAGAGCTGGATCAGCGAGTGAAGGAGAGCCCTGAAGACAGCTCAGCCAAGCCTACAGTCACGTCTGAAGAACCAGAAAGAGGAAAACTCCTGGCGCTAGAAAGCAAACTTGCTAGTAAAGTGACCTTAGCCCCATCCACTAAGCTAGGAACTCAGATACATAAACGCCATAAAAACCGTTTCTTTAGCGAAAGAGGCGACAATGGAAAAAAATTGCCTAGCGAGAATGAAACCGCGTCCAATTCTGCGAACAATCTGAAATTTCTTGCGCGAACAGGAGAAACCCTTAAAAGAAATGCGAATGACGAGAATTTTGTGCCTGGGCAAAACGCATTTACTCAGTAACTCCGATTGGCTAAATCAATTTCTTGCGCTTGAAATAGTAAAACATGCAGGCCGCTAAAATTACCATAAGCAACAACACTGCCGGATAAGCGTAATGCCATTTTAATTCCGGCATATAATTGAAATTCATACCATAGACCCCGACGATAAATGTTAAGGGGATAAAAAGGCTTGCAAAAATTGTGAGGACTTTCATTGTTTCATTCATGCGATTATTTATAGTTGATAAATAAATCTCAAGAATGCCAACAATCATTTCTCTTTGTAAATCAATAGATTCCAACAGCCGTTCGGTATGATCATACAAATCCTGATAATAGAACAAATATTCCTTATCAATTAAATGCTCATGCTTTGTAGCAAGTCGATGAAGAATATCCCTCAAAGGAGCAATGGCTTTTCTTAGAGTCATCGTACGCCTTTTAATGATGTATAGGTCCGTCAAACTGACTGGTTCTTTGATAATGTTTGTTATCGTAAATATGTATTGTAAGCTGAGTACTAGTAGGGGGATGCTCACCAACATAAACTGCTGCTCCAGGCATCATCCCTGCTTTGGCGGAGGGTTTACTTTTGTGAGTCATAATCTAATCCTTTGCAAGCCTATCTTTTAGTATAGGCACTTAGAGCTCAGGATTTGCCAAAAGAAAGTTAATAATGCTATATTCCTGAACATTTTGAGCCAAACCGGGATGAACCTTGGTCGCGATGTGAGTACACCCTAGAATATGACTTCTTTTTTCACTGTATTGCCCAAACGCAGCTATCTGACTCTTACAGTAAGTATGATGACTTGCCTGATCCTCTTGATTAATGTCTCATTCAAGATTATCAGCCTACAAGGAATGATATTTACAGCCAGTAGTGTCTTATGCCCTCTGGTTGCGATTATCTATTTGCTAGTCTTGAAAGATTGCAGTGTTGCTCAGCAAAGGCACATTCTCAATCAATCACTCCTTGCCTTGTATCTATTTTCAATAGGTATTTATCTATTAGTAAACCTGCCAGCGGCAGATAGTATTTATGACAACCCTGCTTATCAGATTGTTTTTGAAGACATCCCCAAAAAATTCTTTGCTGCAACCTTGGCTTTTGGACTCAGTTTTTATTTACCCCATTCACTCTGTTGTGCGAAAAATAGTGACATCCTTGCTTCCCCCAAGAAGCGTCTGTTACTTGCTCTCACTGGCGGTTTTTTATTCTTTAGTATCGATTTTCTATTATTATTTTTAGATCCCCATGTTTATAACTTCAATCGCATCTATATCGATTCCCTGATGGTGAGTGCGAGCATTCTGCTAATGGTTGGGGTTATCCAGCTAAGCATCCATTTGCTTGTTAGCCCGGTTAAAGCCAAGCTAGAGAAATCCTCATTACCGGTCTACTTAACGATTCCCTTATACCACTATATGGTGAGTTTCTCAGTCACCATTATGTTAATTTCACTGGCCTGTGAATACCGTTTGATTTCCTTTAGCACCTCTGTGACTCTTGGCGCAAGTGCTCTTCTTTTTCCCTTAGCAATCATCACCAGCAACCTAATAGGTGAACTCTATGGTTATAAAGCGAATCTCCGTTTAGCCTGGGTGCTTATCCTCGCTGAACTCATTTTTGATTTACTTTTAATGGGCGCTGTAGCCTTACCCGCACCCGAGTTCTTTAACTTGAATCCCTTTTATTCCTTTATCTTGCCGCGACGAGTACCCGCAGGAACTCTGGCCTTGTTTATAACCTTCGTTAGTAATGCCATGTTCCTAGAAAATCTAAAATATACTGGGCTTGGCCTGAGTCGTTGCTCTCGCATCTTGATTGCCAATCTGATATCCACTTCCCTGCTTTGCCTAGTCAATTACAGCCTGCTCTATGGCGGCGTTTATCCCTATGAACAAATATTCAATCTAACCCTAACCTCTTGGGTCTACAAAATTCTTGCGACAGTCGTCTCCTTGCCACTGGTTTTATGGCTATATAATCTTTGTCAAAAACAAATGGGACGTTACATGCCTAATACAAAAGAAAGATCAATTAAGAATTATCTCTGAATCGTAGCCTGTTTGTAATAGGTCACCCCCATCCCCACTGCCGTTAAGTTAAGGAAGGTTTTGTCATTCCCGCGAAGGCGGGAAACTATTTCTAGCTAAGCACTGTGCCAATGTAGAGATGGTTTCCCGCCTTCGCGGGAATGACAAATGCCCTTAACTTAATGGCAGTGACCCCCATCCCGAATTCCCGCGGCTTGACCGCAGGAATTCAATACTGGAGTAGGAGCTGACCTATTACACCTGTTTCGACTAAGATTTTTTCACCGGCCTTTTCCAACCATAAACTGTTTTCTGGGGGTTCACACTCAGCGTAAGCTCATCAGCGGGAACATCCTTGCGAATAGTGCTGCCTGCACCAATTGTGGCATTAGCTCCGACTCTTACTGGCGCAACAAGTTGCGTATCAGAGCCAACAAAAACACCGTCTTCAATGATCGTTTTATGCTTATTCACACCATCATAGTTACAAGTAATGGTGCCAGCGCCAATATTAACCTCTTTACCAATGGAGACATCCCCTAAATAACTTAAATGGCTAGCCTTAGAGCCCTCAGCCACTATGGCATTTTTGGTCTCAACAAAATTACCAATTTTGCAATGATCAGCCAATCTTGTGCCCGGTCTTAAACGAGCGAAGGGGCCAATATGGCAATCATTAGCCAAGTCAACGCCATCAAGTACCGAATTTGCAAAAATCTCACAACCTTCACCGGTAGTCACATTGTGTAACTGACAATTAGGGCCAATCTTTGTCCCTTTTCCTAATCTCACCTGGCCACTGATAATCACATTAATATCAATAGATACATCTTGTTCGCAGCGGAGCTCCCCACGAATATCAAATCGGCTTGCATCAGCAATAGTGACTCCTGCAAGCATGAATTTCTCTGCTGTTCGCTGTTGCCAGACACGCTCTAACTGTTGCAATTGCAAGCGATTATTCACACCCTGAATTTCGATAAGATCCTTAGCCTGCATTGACGCGACAGTCGACTGCTCTGCTACAGCCATAGCAATTATTTCAGTGAGATAATACTCGCCCTGCGCATTATCATTATGTAATTGGGGTAACCAACGTGCCAAATTAACTGCTGGTGCACAACAAATACCACTGTAAATTTCCCTGATTTCTCGCTGCTCTGCTGTAGCATCCTTTTCTTCGACAATTGTACGGATTTCTCCCTGCTCATTACGAATAATGCGACCTAGGCCTGTAGGATTTTCCAGCAATGCCACTAATAAGGTTAGCGCAGCATCTTGCCCACGACTCTTATCAATCAAGGCTTGTAAAGTGCTAGTCTGAATTAAGGGAACATCGGCTGATAACACCAAAACCTCAGAAGCGACAGGGATATAAGCTAAGGCTTGCATGACGGCATGGCCTGTTCCTAATTGTTCGGCCTGCAAAACCCAATTCACTGGTAAATCAGGCAAAGCGTCTCTAATTTTCTCGCCACCATGACCATAAATAACATGGATAGCATCTGGATTTAGTTGCTGGGCGGTCTCTACTACTCGCTCTAACATCGGTTTTCCAGCAAGCTGATGAAGAACCTTAGGTGTTGCAGAATACATCCGCTTTCCCTGTCCGGCAGCTAAAATAACAATTTGCAATGACATAAGTTTTGATATCCCTGTGTTAATGCAGCATAAATAGTTATGGAATTAAACAATCTGTATTTATGTTGCGAACCATGTAATTACTAGATATGATAAAAAAATTGCAACAAAAGGAGTAGTGCAATGACCATATTTCTTGATATAGCAAAACATTTTCTAGTTGAGGTCATAAACAGGGAACGTAAACGAGCAAAGTCTAGTAATGAATCCTACATAGGTAGTAAAACAAGAGATCTTTCGCATTCCGCAAAAAAAATCGGCCTTGCTAGACAATTACGTGAAGAAATAAAGAATTTTGAAGATCTTGGAGATGATCAGACTAACTGGCTTGCCTTGAAGCATATTATCTTTAAATACCAAAAAGCGAACAACACTTTATGTCAGGCAGCAGATTTTGAAGATGGTGAGCTTCGCTCAGCACTAATTGATACGAATGCACTCCTTGATGGCATCTATTTCCATGTTTTTGAATCTAATAATCTGCTAAATATTAATCCCGACCTTAACCCGGTAATGAGTGCTAGCTCCAGTTCAACAAAGACCACCAGTCCAAGCACGAAATATTCTGATGCCTTCGATAAGTTCCTTTATTATTCTGCTTATTATTTAGTACAGAAATACAGGCAACCAGAAGAGCAAACTATTGTTCAAAGCTATTGGCGCAGCTTACCTTTTTCTGGTTCCGTAAAAGTAGGTACAGAAAAGTTGTCTCTTCTTGAACAAACCATGGCAACCCTGAATACCGCTTTGGAAAGCTCGGAAGAAGACCGAGAGCAATATCAAATAGGGAGAAAAGGCGCTGTGTTGCTCGCTTTAAATGCTATCCTGGGAGGAAATATCAGTTTATGCCATACTCATTCTTTTCAACCCATCTTACCCGTCAGTGGTATTGGAGTTGGCTTTATCGAACTGAAATTACCCACCTGGGAACCTGCTACAGGTGAACTCAAAGACACCATGACCTTAGCTTATAAAGAAATCGCTGAAATGCAGCCAATCAAACGGGCATCCAAGATTGTCTCCAAAGTCCCAGATTCGCCACCAAAACCTCAGACTGATCTTGGGCAACAGGAGCCTGAAGCACAAAGCCTAATACCCTCACAACCACCGCTTGTTGTTAATAGTTCTAATGCCCCGCAAATTGAGCCACCACAGGTACAGCAAGAGGGTTCAAGTGATGAGCAACCTGTTAGTCTTCCAGTTCATCAGGCAGAGGAGGTGAAATCAGCAGTTAGTCTTGCTAATCCCGAAATAACGCTATTCATTGATATAGTCAAAAACTTCCTGGTTGAAATGATAGACAAGGAACGTAAACGAGCCAAAGAAGCCAATGAATCATACATAGGAAGCAAAGTAAGAAATCTTGACCATTCGGAGAAAAAACGTAGCTTAGTTAAAGACTTGCGAGAAGAGATAAAACAATTTAAAGGCCTTGAGAATGATGAAAATAGTTGGCTTGCTCTGAAACGAATTCTTTTTAAATACCAACGATCTAATATGACTTTATGCCAAGAAGCAGAAATCAATGAAGGGACACTTCGCACAGTCCTGATTAATGCGAACTCCTTAGTTGATGGAATTTATTTCCATGTTTTTGCGCTCAATAATTTGCTGAACATTCATCCCGACATCAATCCAGATATTCAACTCAATACCAGTCCTCCCCCTGAGTCTCTACCTATGCTCATTGAGCAAGAGTTCAGCCCTTGTTACAAATATAACGATGCCTTCGATAAATTTCTCTATTACTGTGCTTCTTTTTTTGTATTGAAATATAAAGAACCCGATCAGGAAGGCCTTGCTCAAAGTTATTGGAAGAGTTTAACTTCTGGTACCGCGGCCAAGGTTAAAGCAGATGTAAAAACCTTTGATCTTCTTGCACAAACCATAGATAACTTGCATGGCGCGCTGGAAAGCTCTGACCAACAAAAAATACTCTATCGTATGGGAAGAAAAGGAGCGGTCTTACTCGCCTTAAACGCTATTCTGGGTGGAAGTACTAGCCTGCTTCTTAGCTATGGTTATCAGCCAATAACTCCTCGCCTGGCACTACCGATCTGGGAACCTGCAACTGGTGTACTCAAAGAGGAAATGACTAAGGCCTATAAGGAAATTAACACAATGGTTCCGCCCGACGTCAGACTGGCAGATTTACCACAGGAACCACATGAGGAGCCCAGACAAGAGCAAAAACAACAGATACCCCCCATCGATAGTCGAGATAGACGAATGTCTGCTCCAGTAGTAAGTAGTTCTGTCGATGACAGTGTAGAAAAAGCTAAGAAAAAAGACAGGCGTTCGACGGGTAGTTTGTCCATCGCTGATGTGAGGACCTTGTTTTCTCAACCTCGTGCAGCATCTCATCAGCCAATAGGAGAGAGAAAGGTTATAGGGATTGACCTAAATATGTAGGGACTAAGCCGCGCTTTATGCGCGGTACATAGCTGGAAAAATAAGGATGCTACCGCAAAACCGTTCGCGCTGAGCAACTCAGCCCCTTTGGGACAAATATCAGGAAAGAACTTCGAATCAGAAGCCCCTCATCCTTCGGGCACCTTCTCCCCGTGAACGGGGAGAAGGTGCCCGAAGGATGAGGATCACACTAGTCTAAGCACTCAGCTCCCCACATAAATTGGTTTCCATCAGCTTTTTCACTTCATCATTTGCCAGATTCTTACTGAACAAATAAAGCAACTTGCAATGTGCGGCCTCAGGAGTCATATCGTGGCCGCTGATTAGGCCTGCTAGTTTTAGCGTATGACCAGTGGCATATTGCCCCATTTCGACCCGCCCTTGCGGGCATTGGCTGCAATTAACAATAACAACGCCTCTTGCACAGGCTTCTTCCAGTAATTTTAAAAAATGCGGATCATTGTTTTGCGCATTGCCGGCACCATAGGTTTCAAGAATTAAACCACGTATGGGCTGTTGCAAAATAAAATCTAGAACCTTAGTGGCAAACCCAGGGAAAAGCCGGAAATTAGCAATAAACTGCGGGCTTATTGTTTGCAGCTGAAAAGCTTGGTTCGGTGCTGCCAGTAAAAGTTCTTTCTGCAATTCAATACTTATCCCGATTTCAGCTAAACGAGGAAAATTAGGTGAGCCAAAGGCATTAAACCGTTGGGCAGAAATTTTTTGTGCTCGATTCCCTCGCAATAATTGCTGATTGAAATAGATGCACACCTCATTGATCGGTTGATGTGCACAGAGCCATAAAGAAGTAATTACATTATCCACCGCATCATTACGCACCTCAGATAAGGGGATTTGCGAGCCCGTCACAATGACCGGTTTTGCCAGATTTTCTAGCATGAAAGACAGGGCTGATGCCGTATAGGCCATCGTATCTGTACCATGGAAAACAACAAAGCCATCAAAATTTTGATATTCATTAGCAATATCATTAGCAATGCGATTCCATTCGTTGACTGTCATATTGGAGGAATCCAATAGGGGCTGATATTCATTGATTTGATAATCGGGCATTTCTGCATGATTCAAGGCGGGTATTTGTGCCAAAGCCGATTGCACATAACCCAAAGCGGGTTCATAACCATGATCTGTTTTAACTGAACTGATCGTTCCACCAGTATTGATAATTAAAATACGCTTTCTCATTGTCATCTTTTTAGAGTGCCTTGGGCTGATTATGGGGTATTTTAACCCCTATTTTTCTTGGATAAATACCATAATTAATGAGGAAGTATAGATTTATTTGCCAAGCTCTTGTAGTTTGTGGAAAAATCAATGCATTAACGGTTTACTCTAAGCAGTGACAAGATGGTTATTGATCGCGCCGGATACCGGTTGAATGTTGGTATAATTTTGGCCAACTCCTCGGGTCGAGTTTTTTGGGGGAGACGAAACGGCCACGATGCCTGGCAATTTCCGCAGGGTGGACTGGCTGCAGGGGAAACATCCCTAGAGGCAATGTTTCGAGAATTACGTGAAGAAGTAGGGTTGGACAGGGAAGATGTCGAGGTGCTAGGTTCTACCAAACGCTGGCTTAAATATCGGTTACCCAAACAATATCTGCGTCACGGGAGCTCTCCTTTAGTCATTGGCCAAAAACAGAAATGGTATTTGCTGAGACTCGTCTCTTCTGAGCAGAAGCTACGGCTGGATTTAAGTGACTCTCCAGAATTTGATAGTTGGCGCTGGATTGATTACCACGAACCACAAGAGCAGGTCATTTTTTTTAAAAGACAGGTTTATGCTCAGGCAATGAAAGAATTGGAACATTTGTTAAAAAAACGCCGCACCCCCTTTGGTGCACGACGTAGGCGAGGTAATCAAAGTCGATAAATGCTAAAAATATTAAAACGAATAGTACAGGATGTAACCACAGCAACCCATTTGACCGAGGCATTAACTATTTTAGTGCAGCGAGTACGCAAAGCCGTTGATGCTGAAGCTGTCTCTGTTTTTCTCATTGATAACAAGCACGCCGAATACGTTTTGATAGCGACTGATGGTTTAAATAAATTATCCGAATCTAGAGTACGTGTAGGTATGGACAACGGCCTGATTGGTTTGGTTGGCCGCCGCGAAGAACCTATCAATATAGAAAATGCCCCCGCACATCCGGATTTTTATCAACACTCCTTGCTTGGCGAAGAACATTTACGCGCCTTTCTTGGGGTACCGGTTATCCAGCACCGCAAACTTTTTGGTGTCTTAACTGTACAACGCTCAGAACAGCGTTGTTTTGATGATGCAGAAGAAGCTTTTCTAATTACCCTAGCAGCCCAACTAGGTGGAATTATTGCCCATGCCGAAGCAACTGGCGAGTTAGCCCAGCTTACTCAACCTAAACCGGCTGGAACTAATAAAAGCGAAGCTATAACACCTACAGCCTTGACCGGCGTTGGCTCTGTTCCCGGTATTGGAATTGGTACTGCCGTTATTATTTATCCACCAGCAGACATCGATGCTGTTCCGCGCCATACAGTAGATGGCGTTGAAGAAGAAATAGCTACCTTTTATGAGGCCTTACAAGCTGCCCGAGAAGATATGCAGCGCTTATCCAGGCGGATGAAGTCAACGGTGGCCGAAGATGAGCATGCTTTGTTCGATGTTTATGTGCGAATCCTTGATAAGGATAGTTTAGGAGCGGAAGTTGAGCATGTGATCCGTGAGGAGCAAATCAGCGCTCAGGCAGCCTTATCGACAGTGATCAAGAAGCATATCCAGCAATTTGAAAGCATGGAAGACGATTATCTGCGAGAGCGAGCCAGTGATTTTCGAGATTTGGGCAGAAGAGTCCTTGCCGAACTACAGCGCTCACAACGTGAAGAAATTGCTTATCCACGACGAACAATCTTGATTGGCGAAGAAATTACCGCCTCAGCCCTTGCGGAAGTTCCCGAAGGGCAATTAGCGGGTGTAGTCTCTGCGAAGGGCGCTAATAATTCACATGTAGCCATTTTAGCTCGGGCGCTAGGCGTCCCAACAGTTATGGGCGTTCGCGGGCTGAAGGTAGAACATATATCGCGGCGGGCAATTGTCGTCGATGGCTTTTATGGCCATGTTTATGTCTCGCCTAACAGAATAGTGCTTAGCGAATTCAAAAAGCTCGCCCAGGAAGAGCAGGAGTTGAATCAAAGCCTGGTTAGCCTGCGTGATAAACCCGCAGAAACACTGGATAATTATCGCGTCTCCTTACAGGTTAATACGGGACTTGCTCTTGATGCCGGTTTATCAATGAGTGTTGGAGCAGAGGGCGTAGGACTTTATCGCTCGGAAGTCCCCTTCATGAGCCGTGATCGCTTCCCTTCAGAAGATGAGCAACACATTATTTATCGCCAGATTCTCAAGGCCTTTGCCCCAAGATTAGTCACCATGCGAACACTAGACATCGGTGGCGACAAAATTCTGCCCTATTTTCCCGTTATTGAAGATAATCCCTATTTGGGCTGGCGCGGGATTCGCGTCACGCTTGACCATCCCGATGTATTCTTGATGCAAGTACGCGCGATGATGCGTGCCAGCGAAGAACTAGACAATTTACGCATTATGCTGCCGATGGTGACCAATCTTAGTGAAGTTGAAGAAGCCACCTACTTAGTTGAACAAGCCTTTGAAGAATTGCTTGAAGAAGGCTGTCTAATTGAAAAACCCAAACTAGGTGTCATGGTTGAAGTGCCCGCCGCAGTCTATCTCGCTCGTGAGCTAGCAAAGCGCGTTGATTTTCTTTCCGTTGGCTCTAATGATTTAACCCAATATTTACTCGCTGTCGACCGCAATAATGCCCGAGTCGCCGGCCTATATGATTCCTTTCACCCAGCCATGTTACGCACACTGATGAAAGTAGTTGAAGGCGGGCATGCAGCAGGCGTCGAAGTAAGTATCTGTGGTGAAATGGCAAGCGATCCACTTGCGGTTATTCTCCTGCTTGCGATGGGCTTTGATACCCTGAGTATGAACTCGGCAAGTTTACCAAGAATAAAATGGGTCATCAGAAACATTTCTCTAGCCCACGCCCGCAGGGTGCTCGCTGAGGTGTTAGAGCTTGAACATCCTGCTGAAATTAGGATGCATTTACAGCGTACGCTGGAAGCTGAAGGCTTGGGTGGTTTAATAAGAGCAGGTAAATAGTATGTTGCCTTTTGTAGTTATAAATGGCCTTGCCTATGCCTTAGCGGGTGTTTTTGCTGGACTATCGGCAGGGCTCTTAGGTGTTGGAGGCGGTATTGTTGTTGTACCCACGCTGATGTTCCTTTTTCAATATAATCATGATGTTGCGCAAAATTTAATTATGCCTGTGGCCATAGGCACCTCACTGGCCGTCATGATCTTTACCGCATATGCCTCCGTTCGTGCTCACCAAAAGCAAAAAGGGGTTCAGTGGGAAATCTATAAGCGTTTGGCAGTTGGCATTATTTTGGGCACAATCACGGGCGCCTTTATCGTTAAAAAATTACCCACCAACGAGATTAAAATTATATTTGCCCTATTCTTACTCTCTATTGCAGTAAAAATGTTGCTATCCATCATCAAAAAAGCCACAACAACAGGTCATGGCTTTCCAAAGGCCTGGCTCAATCATTTAACGAGTTATGTTATTGGCTGCCTGTCTGGTTTATTGGGAATAGGTGGTGGAGCTATGGTAGTCCCCTATCTCAACCATTGCGGGCTTGATATAAGAGAGATAATACCTGTTTCAGCAATAGTCACTGTGACCGTGGCTATAATAGGCACACTATCCTATATTATTGTCGGGTTTTATACTCCAGATTTACCTGCTTACAGCAGCGGCTTTGTTTATTGGCCAGCGGTATTCTGTATTGCGCTAACCTCTGTCTTTTTTGCCCCTATAGGCGCAAGATTAGCTTATATTTTGCCCACTAACTTATTAAAATGCTGTTTTATTTTATTGTTGCTAGCTATTTCTGTTAAATTTTTAATGGATGTGTGGCTGTAATTTTTGTATAAAGGCTCCCCTCTCCACTGCGTGGGGCGTGGGGGACACTGCCGTTAAGTTAAGGAAGGTTTTGTCATTCCCGCGAAGGCGGGAAACTATTTCTAGCTAAACACAGTGCCAATGTAGAGATGGTTTCTCGCCTTCGCGGGAATGACAAATGCTCTTAACTTAATGGCAGTGAGCGCGGTGGAGAGAGAACAAAAAACATTTTTTACATAGCGTTCTAAGTGCCATTGGACTGAAAAGCCCAGCCTTAGACATTATCTGTAAAAGCCCATATGCGCCTCTTTAGCAGTGGGATTAAATAAGATTTTTTAAGGTATCTACATGCTAATATTTCCGCAAATTAACCCTGTAGCCTTTTCACTCGGCCCAATCAAAGTCCATTGGTATGGCCTAATGTATCTTCTAGGCTTTGCTGGTGCCTGGGCTTTAGCGCATTGGCGTGCTAAACATTACAAGCTGGATTGGACCTCAGAACAGATTAGCGATTTGATCTTCTATGGCGCCCTAGGTGTCATTATAGGCGGCCGTTTGGGTTATATGCTGTTTTACAATACCTATCAGTTTTTTACCCAACCTTGGATCATTTTCAAGTTATGGGAAGGAGGGATGTCCTTTCATGGTGGCCTGCTCGGTGTTGCTCTTGCGATGTGGCTCTATGCTCGTAAATTTAAGAAACCCTTTATGCAAGTCACAGACTTTCTCGCCCCCCTTGTTCCCCTAGGGCTTGGCGCGGGAAGAATTGGTAATTTTATTAATGGCGAATTATGGGGACGAATTACTGATGCGCCCTGGGGAATGGTGTTTCCGAACTCCGATGGCCAACCTCGTCATCCTTCACAACTCTATGAGTTTGGCTTGGAGGGTATTGCTCTATTTATTTTTCTCTGGTGGTACGCCTCGAAGCCACGGCCAGTTGGCAATGTATCGGCAATGTTTTTGATCGGTTATTCTATCTGCCGATTGATTGCTGAATGCTTCCGTGAGCCTGATGTTCAGCTTGGTTTTATAGCCTTTAATTGGCTAACAATGGGGCAATTATTATCCATTCCTATGTTATTAATAGGCCTATGGTGGTTAAAGTGGAGTAAACGATGAAAACCTATTTACAGTTACTCGAACATATTCTCGAACAGGGTGTGGAAAAAACAGACCGAACTGGAACAGGCACGCTGTCTGTTTTCGCATACCAAATGCGTTTTAACCTAGGCGAAGGTTTCCCCTTAGTAACCACTAAGAAACTGCATACCCGCAGTATTATTCATGAGTTACTATGGTTTTTACGTGGGGATACCAACATTAAATATCTCAATGATAATCGCGTAACTATCTGGGATGAATGGGCTGATGCCGAGGGCAATTTAGGTCCAGTTTATGGCCGTCAATGGCGTTCCTGGCCAACTGCCGATGGACGAACAATCGATCAATTATCGGATGTTATTAGCCAAATAAAGACCAATCCTGATTCACGCCGATTATTGGTAAGTGCCTGGAATGTCGGTGAACTGGATAAGATGGCCTTGATGCCCTGTCACGCACTCTTCCAATTCTATGTCGCGGATAATCGCCTGTCATGCCAGTTGTATCAACGCTCTGCGGATGTCTTTTTAGGTGTTCCCTTCAATATTGCCTCCTATGCCTTGCTCACCCATATGGTCGCGCAACAATGCAATCTTGGAGTCGGTGATTTTGTGTGGACAGGTGGGGACTGCCACTTATATTTAAATCATCTGGAACAGGCCAGAACACAACTGGAGCGCAGCCCTCTTCCCTTGCCGAAGTTAGTTATAAAACAGAAGCCCACTTCACTTTTTGGCTATCAATACGAGGATTTTGAATTTACTAATTATCAATCGCATCCAGCAATTAAAGCGCCTATTGCGGTTTGATTCGTTATCCAAAGAACTCCAGCCCCTTTGGGGCAAATATCGATAAAGACCCCGTCATCCCGAACATAGTGAGGGATCTCCGGGACTAGCACTCTGCCACATTCGGGAGATGTCTCTCTACGTTCGACATGACGTACGTCTTTAGGGCTCTCAAGATGGCGGGCTATGTTAGGGTGACGGGCTGCGTTAGGGTTTTGAAATTAGGATTTATCCCTTCTAAAGAACGAATACCCCTAACTAGCAAAAACTGGGCTGAATAATAAAGAGAGATGACCAGGCCATTGATTGCCTTACTATAAGGAAAAACAAATTGGTTCAAGGAGAAGATAAAGTCAGAAAATAAAAATAAGAGCGCACCGCTAGCTATTAGACCTTGTTTTTCTTTGACCTGTAAGGCAGCAAATATCATTAGACTGATAATAGCCCCATAGACCATAACCAGTATCTTCATCTCGTGCAAAGAAGGTTCTTCATAATAAAAACTTAGAGCTATAAAAAACGCAATGGGAAGGAAAACGATAACCCGTAGGCGCCTATACTGGCTATGCAATAGAAATAAGCGAATATAGCTACAATGAACACAGATGAACAATAGAATACCTATCGGCAAAGCAAAATACCATCCCGTCGTTAGCACAGCATCACCCAACACCGAGAAAAACAGGGCTAGGACTAGCAAGGTCCTTGTTTGGCTTTTTGCTATTGTTTGGCAGGTTAATAGAATTAACAAAAGAATAGGGATAATTTTAAACAAGGCATTCACAGGAAATTGGGTGAACGGCATAAGCAGAAGATAAATTACCATGCTTAGGATGATCATTATTGTTAATCGTCTGGGCTGTAGTCCATACATATTTACCTATCCTGAAACGAGTACTCTTTATAATAAATAACGCCCCCTTGCCCCTACATTCCGTCATCCTGAGCGCAGCGAAGGATCTCCTGAATGAGGCACCGTGCTAATCCCGGAGATCCTTCGCTGCGCTCAGGATGACGGACTATATATTCAGAACGAATTAGAGAGTTTCTATTTTTTATCTCGTACAAAGCCCTAGTATACACATCTTGCTAATTAGGTAACCATGTGCCTATAAAATTTTAGAGAAACATCATTCGCAACTATGGCAACATCGCGCTATAATCGCTCTATTTTGCATCTTTATAAGGTCAATTGATGAATGCTTCGTTGTATGAGATAGCCAAGTTAGTGCAGGGTACGGTTGTAGGTGACGGAAAAGTAACAGTTTCTTCGCTTTCACCGATTGAAAATATTGTTGCTGACGCTCTGGTATTTGCTGACGGAAATGACAAATTACAACTGGCAGAAAAATCACAGGCAGCAGCTATCCTGGTTAGCAACTCAACATCTAGCGAAGTAAAACCCGTTATTCAAGTTGCTCATCCTTTTAAGGCCTTTATTCAACTGCTAAATCATTTCTATCCAGGCAAAAAACAAGCTATAGGCATTCATCCTACAGCAGTGATTGCTGAGGATGTTAGTCTAGGGAACAATGTTTCCATTGGCGCCTATGTGGTGATCGAATCAGGTACCGTTATCGGCGATCATTCTGTGCTGAAAAGTCATGTCAGTATTGGTGCTAATGTTAA
Source organism: Legionella massiliensis (assembly GCF_000756815.1). Taxonomy (GTDB): domain Bacteria; phylum Pseudomonadota; class Gammaproteobacteria; order Legionellales; family Legionellaceae; genus Tatlockia; species Tatlockia massiliensis. The sequence goes on along the minus strand of NZ_CCVW01000001.1, from coordinate 661,080 downwards.
GATTGGCGCAGATACCACACTGCATCCTCATGTAACGGTTTATGATCAATGCCATATTGGTTCCAGAGTCGCAATTCATGCATCGACCGTCATTGGTTCAGATGGTTTTGGTTATACCTTTGTTGATAACCAGCATTTAAAAGTTCCGCATATCGGTCACGTCATCATTGAAGATGATGTCGAAATTGGTGCAAATACCGTTGTTGACCGAGCGACCTTAGGCGCAACTATTGTTGGCGCAGGAACAAAAATTGATAATCTCGTACAAGTTGCTCATTCCGTGAAATTAGGCAAACACAATATTCTTTGTGCCTTCACCGGGATTGCGGGCAGCACAACCAGTGGCAACCATGTTATTTTTGCAGCCAATGTCGGGGTTAGCGATCATGTTCGCATTGATGACGGCGTTATCTTAGCAGCCCGTGCCGGTGTACCACCGAAAAAGCACCTCAAGCATGGCAACGTTTATCTCGGCAATCCAGCGCGCCCCAAAGACAAGGCAATTGAGCAGGAATTATCTGTCACTCGTATTCCTTTAATGCGCAAAAATTTAAAGAACCTAAGCGAGAAAGTAGACGCTCTTAGCGAACGACTAGCGCAATACGAGGCCGAAGAATAATGGCCTCTCCACTTGTTCTGATTGACGGCTCCTCTTATTTTTTTCGTGCTTTTCACGCACTCCCTCCCTTAACAAACTCCAAAGGACAGCCAACAGGGGCTGTCTATGGCGTAGCCAATATGGTTAAACGCCTGATCAAAGACTACCAACCAGAACAGATCGCGGTAATTTTTGATGCGAAGGGCAAGACCTTTAGAGATGAATGGTACCCAGAATATAAGGCCAACCGCCCGCCTATGCCCCAGGAGTTAAGCTCTCAATTTAAGCCCCTGCTTGAAGTACTCGAAGCAATGGGTTTGCCACTGCTCATCGTCGAAAATGTCGAAGCGGACGATGTCATTGGCACCCTGGCAAGGATGGCTACAGAGCAGAAACAAGAGGTTATTATCTCTACAGGCGATAAGGATATGGCGCAGCTGGTGAATGAGCATGTTTCCCTCATTAACACCATGAGCAATCAAACATTGGATATCGCCGGAGTAAAGGAAAAATTTGGTGTCAGCCCAGAGCAAATTATCGATTATCTGACGCTGATCGGTGATACCGTTGATAATGTTCCTGGAGTTACAAAATGCGGCCCTAAAACAGCGGTCAAATGGTTAGGACAATATGGCACTCTTGATAATCTCATCGCTGATTCCGCCGCAATAGGCGGTAAAATTGGCGAATATCTACGTAACAGCCTGCCGCAACTCCCCCTATCCAAAAGGCTGGTGACCATCAAAACCGATGTTGAATTGCACCTTGGAATAGCCGATCTCAGGCCCAGGCCAGCGAATCAAGAGCGTTTAATTGAATTGACGCGCGAACTGGAATTTAAAAACTGGCTAAAAGAATTATTAGGCCAGGAGAGCAATGGCAAAGAAACCGTAACTGAATCAGCTCCTCCTAAAGAAGCCAGCTATGAAATAATTAACAGCCAGCAGCAATTAGATAGCTGGTTGCAAGACTTGCAAACTTGTTCACTCTTTTGTATCGATACAGAAACAACGAGCCTTGATGTCATGGAAGCCGAAATTGTTGGTATTTCCCTGGCTATTGAAGAGGATAAGCCAGTCTATATCCCGCTTACTCACAAAGACGGTAGCGAGCAACTCCCGTCTGACTTAGTTTTCAAAGCGCTAAAACCGATTCTTGAAAACCCCAAGATAGGTAAAATTGGCCAAAATTTGAAATATGATTTCAATGTATTTAAGAATCATGGCATCACTATGCAGGGGATCACCTTTGATACCATGCTTGAGTCCTATGTTTTAAATTCCAATGCAAATCGTCACGATATGGATTCCCTGTCGTTGAAATACCTTGGTCATAAAACGATCAGCTACGAAGATGTCGCCGGTAAGGGTGCCAAGCAACTGCGCTTTGATGAAATTCCGCTATGCAAAGCAGCGCCCTATGCAGCAGAGGATGCAGATATTACGCTGAAATTACATCATAAGCTTTATCCAATGCTTGATGAGAAGTTGCGAAGCGTGCTGAATACTATTGAAGTACCACTGCTCACTGTGCTTGCCGATATGGAATATCAAGGCGTACTCATTGATGAGCAAACCTTAGTAAAACAAGGTACTCGCCTCAAGGAGCGCATGGAGGTTTTAGGGGAAGAAGCGGTGCAATTAGCAGGCAAACCCTTCAATCTCAATTCACCGAAACAACTGCAGGAAATCTTATTCGAAGAGCAAAAATTACCAGTACTCACCAAGACACCGACAGGTCAGCCCTCAACCGCAGAATCCGTTTTGCAAGAACTTGCCTTTGACTACCGTTTGCCAGCTGTAATTCTCGAATATCGCAGCCTAAGTAAATTGGTATCAACCTATATTGATGCCTTACCCAAACGAATCAATGCTAAAACTCATCGGGTGCATACCTCCTATAATCAGGCGGTTGCCGCAACTGGCCGTTTATCTTCGAGCGATCCGAATTTACAGAATATTCCAGTACGCAGCGAAGAAGGGCGCATGATTCGTAAAGCCTTTATCGCACCTGCCAATCACCTGATTTTAGCGGCAGACTATTCACAAATAGAGCTGCGCATCATGGCGCATCTATCTCAGGATGAAAATTTACTGAAAGCCTTCGCCAAGGGTTGGGATATTCATAGTGCAACCGCCAGTGAAATCTTCCAGGTCGATATTGATAAAGTCGATAGCGAACACCGTCGCCGCGCCAAAGCGGTGAATTTCGGCCTAATCTATGGCATGTCAGCCTTTGGCCTAGCCAAACAGTTGGGTATCGAACGACAGGATGCGCAATATTATATGGACCGCTATTTCCAGCGCTATCCCGGAGTTCTTGACTACATGGAACGCACCCGTACCCAGGCTCATAAGCAGGGCTATGTTGAAACCATCTTTGGCCGCCGCCTCTATCTTGCTGAAATCAATGCCCAAAACATGATGCGTCAAAAAGCCGCAGAACGCGCTGCAATTAACGCCCCCATGCAGGGAACCGCAGCCGATATTATTAAAAAAGCAATGCTGGCCGTCGCCCAATGGCAGACAACTCAGGAAAAACAGCTAGTTAAAATGATCATGCAGGTACATGACGAACTGGTGTTTGAGGTACATGAGACTGCTGTAGAGCTGGCCAAACAAAGTATTCGTGAAATCATGGAGCATGCTGTGGAATTGTCCGTGCCTTTGCTGATTTCGCTTGGTGTTGGCAAGGATTGGGACGAAGCGCATTAAGCTAATCTTGCAAAGCACAGCTATTGGTATCATGCTTATCATTTTTGAATAGAGGGAAAAGTCATGCGATTTACAATTGCAATTTTTAGCGCAATGCTGTGTATACCTGCGGCCTTCGCGACAGCAACAATTAGCAATCCAGCAGAAGCATTACATCTTGATTGGCTTGATAACAAAGCCTCCCCCACTGAAGATTTCTTCGCCTATGCCAATGGCAGCTGGCAAAAACAGAACCCTATCCCGCCGGAATATGCGACCTGGGGAAGTTTTAATATCCTTAACGAGAAAGTTCAGACCCAGCTCCATCAAATGCTCATCGCCGCATCCGAGGATAAAAAAGCAGCGCCTGGTAGTACGGAACAAAAGGTAGGGGACTTTTATTTCTCAGGTATGGATGAGGCGCTTATCAATAAAGTAGGTATTGAGCCCTTGAGACCTGAGTTAGCGCGTATAGAAGCGATTAAAAATCTGGCTGACCTACAAACTGTTATCACCCATTTGCAGCTAATTGGCGTTGATGCGCTCTTTGGTTTTGGCTCCATGCAGGATTTCAAGAATAGCCAAGAGATGATAGGGGCAGCAATGCAAGGCGGTCTTGGTTTGCCCGATCGTGATTATTATCTGAAAGATGATAAAAAATTTCAAAAAATACGTGCGACCTATGTCGAGCACATGGCTAAAATGTTTGAATTGCTAGGGGATAGTCCAGATAAAGCAGCGATGGAAGCCGCGACCGTAATGAAGATTGAAACCACCCTGGCTAAAGAGTCAATGTCACAAACTGAACAACGCGATCCGCATGCAATTTATCACATGATGGATTTACAGCAGCTTCAGCAAACCACACCCAATTTTTCATGGGCCAAATATCTCACTGGCCTTGGCCAGCCTGAAATTAAACACATCAACCTGGCCATGCCAGGTTTCTTTAAAGCCTTAAATGAGCAGCTGCAATCTGTTCCCCTTGATGATTGGAAAACCTATTTGCGCTGGCACCTGATTGATGCCTACGCGCCTTATTTATCACAGCCCTTTGTTGATCAAAATTTCAAGATGACCTCTGCTCTGACAGGTACAGAGAAATTATTACCTCGTTGGAAGCGAGTGATAAATACTGAGAATGGGGCCCTAGGCTTCGCTATTGGAAAACTTTATGTGGAAAAATATTTTCCCCCATCATCAAAGCAAGCTGCACTAGAAATTTTGAATAATATTCGTAAAGCCTTACAGAATGATTTAAAAACACTGAGCTGGATGACCCCAGAAACCCGGCAAGCCGCTCTGAAAAAATTAGCCCTGATGGAAGAGCGAGTCGGCTACCCCAACAAATGGTGGGATTATTCAACCTTAAAGGTTGATCGTGGCCCCTATGTTTTAAATGTCATTCGTGCCAATGAGTTTTTAAATAAACGCGATCTCAATAAAATTGGCAAACCGGTTGATCGTAGTGAATGGGCAATGCCACCGCAGACAATCAATGCTTATTATGATCCCTCAATGAATAACCTCAATATTCCCGCCGGTATTCTACAGCCGCCCTTCTTTGACCCCAATGCACCAGCAGCAGTCAATTATGGCTCGATAGGTTTTGTGATGGGGCATGAAATGACCCATGGTTTTGATGATCAGGGCGCCCAATTTGATGGCCACGGCAATTTAAAAAACTGGTGGACAGAAGCAGATCTGAAAAAATTTCAAGCTGCGACCAATTGTATCGTCGAGCAATTTTCAAAATATAAGGTTGATGGTGATCTCCCTGTGCAGGGCAAGTTAGTTGTTGGTGAAGCAACTGCTGATTTAGGCGGGTTAACTCTGGCCTACCATGCCTTCCGTAATTCCCAATATTATAAAGATGCACCTACTATCAACTCTGTCACACCTGAACAACAATTCTTTTTGGGTACAGCACATGTCTGGGCATCTAATATCCGCCCACAGCAAGCTCGTAATTTAGTCACGACTGATCCACATCCACCAATGATCTACCGAGTTAACGGGACTCTTGCGAATATGCCGCAGTTTCAAGCCGCTTTCGCAGCACCGGCTAACAGTCTGATGGTAAATATGAATCGCTGTGTAATTTGGTAACCCGTCATTGCGAACGGTCTTTATTGCGCGAACGCTGTTGCTTAGGCCGAGCGATACCGTAGCCTGGATGCAGCAAAGCGGAATGTAATAGGTCACCCTCATACCGAATTCCCGCGGCTTGACCGTGGGATCTATGGGCTCAGGGTGAACACCAGATCCCGCGGTCAAGCCGCGGGAATTCAATACTGGGGTGAGGCAGACCTTTACCAGAGACTTAAATTTAATGACAGTGGCTGGTCAAGATCTAGAGAAGCATCGGAAATCATATCTTGTAATTGATCTCTTAATTTAACAATTTCTTGAAAACGACTACTGTGACTTGCTTTTTTCCCTTCAATCCAATCATTAATTTTTCCAAGCAATTCGCTATGACTTAACTCCCGTTGATCATGTTTAACAAAAGCATCTCCTAATATTTTGGTTGCTTCAGTTTTAACGAATGAGGAATTCATAATACGGTTCCACTGCTTCAGAAAATAGCTATCCTCATGAAATTGGTCTAAGGTTATTCGATGCAAATCACTCGCTGAGTATTTATGATCTAACAAACAGCCGAATACGTGCTCCCTTAGCGCCTCTACTTGATAGGAACGCTTACTATCCGGTTTATAAGCTAACCAATTATTAGCAGTACGATATAATGTCATAAGAGAGTTCGCATCGTATATATCGGTCTGACGAATTATTACGGCCAAATGCTGAGTAAAGCCAGAGGCAATTATTGGTGAATTACGTTCCTGTCTTTCCCACCACTCTGCTAAATTCTCCGCCCTAAAATCCCATTCCATCCCTTTTTTTAGAAGCGCACTTGGATGTAATTTATCAAGATGTTGATAAGCCTCTTTTTTGCTGAGACCAAAAAAGCTTTGTAGCTTATTAACTTGTGGGTAGGGATAAACGGACTTCCCATAATCCCTCGTATAAGTCCTTCCCGCTTCCCTGGTTTTCCGATCCAACGCCTCTGTTGACACCAATCCTTTAAGAGACAAATATTTTGCTATTTGCATGTGTAGATGCTCTGCACCAACAGGCATATTGGCTAGCAATTGATGATGACTTTCTCGAGGAATAACAATAAGGTCACGATTAGTTTTGTTTGATAATTTTGGAACAACTTGTGAAAAGGCTGCACGATGTACAAACCGTCCAAGCTGTGTTGCTATACGAGTAGGAATGTTAGAATCATCCATATAAAGTTGGCCAGTATAAGCCCCAAGAATAACACTCACGTTTTCCAAATTATCAAGCTTAGAGCAATCAGCGATACTATTCGCATTGGCGCCTGGGACCTGAAAAATATTTCCTGGAACAGGTTGATCTGCAACGATATCGATAGGTATCGAAGGCGCAATCTCTTTTAGTACTTTTGCCACTTCAAAACAAGTAACAGCTCCACGGCTATAACCACAGAGAGTGATCCCTGTTATCGATTTAGCCACATCACCTGCGTTGACGTTTGCTCGACTGATTCCCATCGCGAGATTGTGTAGATCGTGAGTTGTTAACCTTAGGTTTTCCCCCTCAGCGCTGAATACACCTTGAGCAAAGCGTTGGGCAAAGTTCTTTAAGTCTGGAAAAATTGCAGCATCGCAAACCTCTTCTTTATCACATCCTTCAACAAATAGGGTTTTTACTTGCTCAGAGTGAACATAATCATAGCCATCAAGAAATCCCGAACCATTGTCGCCAGTTCCACAAAAATTAATAACTAAATGCATAATAATCCCCTTGATAAATAATTTTAAGATAAAGGTTTAGAGGATTAATAATGGGCACAAAATACACTCTAAACTTCGGCTGTATTTTATAAGCCCACTATGAGGGCAAAATTAATTCTGAATGACTTTTGGTTATGCTTGATTCCATATGGGAATAGTCTTAAGGAAAAGATGGGCAGCTATGTTACCGAAAGTACCATTCATATTGTGCGTGAAAGAAATACGTAATTATTCGAAGCATGAATTAAGCACCGAAGAGACTACATCGCACGTGAGCTATTACGAGAATTTCTAGTGGATAGATGTAGATAGAATGTAGCCTGGATGTAGCGGAGCGAAATCCGGGAGCAGTGGCTCCGAATTCCCGGATTTCGCTCCGCTACATCCAGGCTACTATTGCTGATAGGGCACAGCATTAATGCAAATAGAGAAAAAGGTAAGTTGATTCAAGATAAAGCTATAGATTCTTGTTCATTTAACGCACCAACTCCCTGCACGTCGCTCTATTTCTGATAGCCATGATACTCTTCACCAAATAGATAACTAAGGCTTAGTAATACCCCGTTTGATGCATAAGAACTCATATGTAAATTCTGCCCAGCCCAAGTCGCGCGACCATTGCCAGAAGATACCTTTCCTAAATCTTGGTATTCATAAGCCAGGGATAATAAGAATGAATCGGATAATTGATAATCCAAACCAGCTCCTACATTGAAGGCAAACTCATTAGATGCATGATTACTAAAAGCAGGACTTACACGAGGAGTTACATCTGGCAAAGCCCTTTCTTTATAACCATGCGCGTTATTGAAAGCGACCCCGATACCCCCTGTTAGATAAGGTGAGAATCGCGAATAATTGACGATATTCAATTTCGTATTAGCCAATATTACATTGGATTGAAGCTTCCAGTCATAGTTGTAATTGGTAAATTCTGGTAGGGAATACTGCATAATCGTTTGCCCAACGTTTTTTGCAAAGATGTGCTTATATTGCAAACCAAGACTGTAGTTAGGCAGCCATTGCTCATCTCGGCTCCAACGATAGCCCCCTGACACAGCAAGCTGAGTTTGGCCTTTTTGATTGGTTGAGAATCGATCCACATCATTGGGTCTAGGAGAACCAGAACCATTAGAAACCAAAATGTTCCGATCAAAATCATTCCATTGCTCACCGACGCCAATACCAAGGTAACAGCCTGAGCAATGCATAGTTGGCTTCACAAGGAATTTAGAGGGACTGAATCGAGTGGTTTTTATTGTCTCTTTCTGCGCCACCTTTGACGACGGCATAGGCTTTGACGAAAGCATGGGCTGTGATGAAATCTTCGGCTTGGGTTTATAAACAGGAGTAACCCTTCCACTAATTTCATGACTTACCTCTCTAACTTCTGCAGAAGATTGCAGAGGACCAAGCACAACAGCGAAATGATTCTTTCGTGTTTCTATGCTGATTTTGTGATTGGTTTTTGCCTGAATTTTCTCTTTATAGTGATAAGCATTTCGCTTAGATGAGAAATACTCTAGCTGAATATAGTAAGGCCCATGCGCTTTACTATGAAAACTTTGGGCGTTTTTTAAACCGTATATTCGAGTATTAGCCGAAAAAGCCGGTTCCGCAGCTGTTGATATTAAAAGGAGGGCTGCCACTCTAAAGCATAATCGCTTCATTTATTATCCCTATAAAATGTCTAGCAGGAAAATATCCTAGGTATAAAAATATTGCAATACTATGTTTTAAAATTAGTTTTAAAATTATAAATATTTTTAAAACTTGCTATATTCGATTCATTTAAAGTGTTCTATAATCGCCAACACTTTTGCTAATGTTTTTGGATTTTAACTCCCATTAGTCATGGAATAACCGCATAAAAGTAGTGTCCAATTATTCAAGAGAGGCGCAGAATGGTTTTATCAGTTTTGTTGGTTAAGGGATTAGTACTTCTATTGATAACCCACTTTTTTTCTAGTTTAAGACTTCCTTTTATTTATCAAAAAAACCATCAATCCAAGGTTATCTTATTGATAAAAAAGAATAATAAAAACCGTTTTTTACAGCCAATTTCTTAACTATTTTTACAGAAATTAATTTATTTCTTAGTAAGGATTTGTGATCAAATTTAATTGCAGTTTACTTAAGCAGCTTTATCGAGTTGGAGGATGTACATGAATATAGTTCGGATAGGATTAGCTTGGGTTTTGTCATTTTTTTTAATCAATGAAAGTATGGCTTCTTCTGATCCGGTAGCGTGGTCTATTTCGCCTGCAATGGGGATAGCTACCACATCCTTGGGCAAAACATCTTCAGTTACTTACACGTTCACTAACAGGGTTCCTTCAGTTGCAATTCCTTCCATAGCTTATGATTATAGCCCTGGAGTTTTCGAGATTAGCGATAACTGTAGTAACTTGCCCTTAGTACCCTATACAAGTTGCACAGTAACCATTAAATTCATTCCCCAGCAAGTAGGACTATCTAGGATCCAACTTGTTTACGGTGATGTAAGAAATCATAATCGTGTTCCGCTACCCATTCTTTGGGCAACCGCTACGCCCATCGATAAATACACTGTTACACCAATGGCAGACAGCCATGTCACTGTGACATCGAGCGCAGCGCAAATAGTAGACTATAACCATACTCTGTCGTTCACTGTAACACCCGATACTGGCTATACTCTCCAACCCGTCGGAGGCACTTGTCCAGCAGGTAGTTGGGCAGACAATGTCTATACAACTGGGCAAATTACTGGTGACTGCTCAGTTTCTTTTGGGGCCAAAATTAACACATTCATTGTATCATCCAAGAATAATAGCTTTGTCACGGTATCTCCTGGCAGCACAATCGTAGACTATAATCACAGTGCAACTTTCACGGTAACCCCTCAAACTGGTTATACCCTTGATAAGACGCTCATTGGCGGTGACTGTCCAAAGGGCAGCTGGTCAGGTAATGTGTATACAACTGGCCTTGTTCACGCTGCTTGTTCGGTCAGCTTTAATGCAGATCTTAATATCTACAATGTTTCAACCAAGGGTGATGGCAACGAGACTATTTCGACTGGAACTGGGCAACCAGTTTTCTATAATCAGACGCTGTCAATTACCGTCATCGCCAATCCCGGCTTCACCGTCTCACCTACAGTTAACGGCGACTGTCCTGCCGGTCAATGGAATGGCATTATCTATACTACAGGAGCAATTACCCAAACCTGTTCAGTTATCTTTAGCGCCACTCCTCAAACCTCTATACTAGGTGGAACTAAAACTGCACTTAATGCTGGAAAAACAGAGACCCAAAGTTATACAGTCAGCGGTACGGTTATAGGCCTTAATAATGATGAAACACTTATCTTGCAGAATAATGACCAAGATTCTTTATCTGTAATAGGTACGAATGCGAACCCCTCTGCAGCCTTCACTTTTTCTCCTCAAGTTAGTGGTTCCAACTACGATGTTCAGGTAGTAACTCAACCAGCGAACCAAGTCTGTATGGTATTACAAGGTAAAGGTACTCGAACGCTGACAGGGGATGTATCTTTAACTGTAGTCTGCACCTTAAAACTTCCATATATTGAGTCTTTTAGATTTTCAACGACAGTATTTCCTTGGGAAACCCCGCTAGCCTCTTCAGCTAATAGCGTCTGCTTAACCGCCTCGACTCAATCTGCAACATCTAGACAAATTCCTGGTTGTGACAGCAATAGCTGGTATAAGCCCACACCAGATAGTCAAGGCTTTGGTGCCCTGCGATTAACCGATGTAATCATGGATCAAGAAAGGAGTGTAGTATTTAAACCCTTGCTTAACTTGGAACAGGGACTCTCAATTCAATTTACGGCTTATTCCTATGGTGAGGACATAGCTGCTCAAGAGGCAAACGGCTTCTCCTTCTTCTTAGTTGATGGAACAAGTGCTAATGAGCAAGGAGAATTGCAGACTGCCGCACTCCAAAATAGTTTCCTAAGAATTGGCTTCGATGAGCATGAAAGTTCCTCTGCAACAAACGGCTCAACTCCGAGACCTAATAGTATTAATATCCAAGGACCAGCAAGCTTGCTGAATCCCCCAACCTCTTTATCCTGTACTAATCCGTCCTGTACCTCTGAGATAGCGAGGGGGCGTAAGGTGTATAGAGTAGAGATCGCACCTGGTCAATGCTCTGCAGAAGCTAATGCTGTTACAGCATCCAATGCTTGCTTGAACGTCTATGTTAATAGCCAATTGAATAGAGCGCTCGCTTTAAACACAAACGCTAACCTAGATAGTATTCCGAGAGAAGTATTTCTTGGTTACGCTGGAGCCGCGGGTAAAAATATTCAGGAGATATCCGACCTAATTGTAAGTAAATATGGTTCTTTATATACCATACAAGGCACTATTTCAGGCCTTGCCGATGGAGAAACCATTATTTTGCAAAATGAATTTTCAACCACACAAGGCTCGCAGACCGCTACAATTGATGATTACTTACCATTAACTACCGCGAACATCAGGAATGGAACCTTTACCTTCCCTAGCGCGTTAACGAATGGTACTGCATATGATGTGACTATCTTGCAGCAACCTTTGAATCAAACCTGTAACATAATACCAGGAACAGGCTCAGGTGCTGTTACTGGTGCGAATGTGATAAACATCAATATAACTTGTTCTTGATCTTCCTTCAGCTCTGCCAGGTGAAAACTACTGAGGCAGGGCTGGTAACCTAATGTATAAAAGTATCCGTTAAAACATAATAGGTCAGCCCCCACCCCAGTATTGAATTCCCGCGTCTTGGCCGCGGGATCCGGTGTCCACTCTGAGCCCATAGATACCTATGGGTCAAGCCGCGGGAATTGGGGATAGAGTTGTTATTACGTTAAAAAATGATTTTTAGTGCATAGACACTGAATGCCAGCATAATGCTCCCAGCAATCCAGTTAACAAATTTCATCCATCTTTGGCTGATATACTCATCGAGAAAAAAAGTCACAGAACAGGTTAGGGCAAGCCACCACAATGTAGAACTGATAAAAATGCCTGAAACTAAAGCCAGGGCTTGTAAATAATCCATGTTTTTACCACCCAAGCCTAGTACAGAGAATACAGCCATAAAAGAAAGCAGGGTAATAGGACTAGTGAGAGTAAGCAAAACGGTGGAACCAAAAGCGCGCCATATACTTTCCATGGCATCCGTTTTAGTCTTCATTAATTTTGATTCAATCATCAACAGTTTCAAACCAAAATAAACCAGCACCAAACCACCAAGAACACGAATCCAATATTCAAAGGCAAAAAGAAATTTAGTGATTGCACTAATACTAAAGGCAGCGATCAAACCATAGATATTATCGGCAAAAGCAGCCCCCATCCCAGTTGCAAGGCCAACCCAAAATCCATTTTGCAGGGTTCGCTGAATACAAAGAATACCAATAGGGCCAAAGGGTGCAGAGATAGCGAATCCAATCACCAGTCCCTGGATAAAAAGCATTAACATAGAATCTTTTTTTTGCTTGGTTATGATCCCAGTATATACCTTTATCCATAACTGAGATTATACCGCGTCAAGCTCTGCCGTAAATTCTGGCCGAATCTCTTTTAACCGATTAGCTTGATCGACAAAAACAACGGTAGGATTATGGCTAGCGCAATGCTCCTCTGGCAATTGGATAAATGAAGCAATAATAACCAGGTCCCCAGGCGTTACGAGATGAGCGGCAGCGCCATTAATACAAATATTCCTTGACCCAGCCTCGCCTTTAATTGCATAGGTTTCAAAACGGGTACCTGCAGTCACATTCCAGATATTCACTGCTTCATTAGGTAAAATATTAGCCGCCTCAAGCAACTCAGGAGAAATAGTCACGCTACCCTCATAATCCAAATCAGCATGGGTCACAGTGGCGCGATGAATCTTCGATTTCAACATTTTTCTATAGAACATCAGAAAACACCTTAAAATTGATAATTTAAGGCCGGCATCTTAGCTCTACTTGGTCATAAACTCCAGGACACAAAGAAAGTAAACGTTCACGCAATGGCGTCAACATAAGTAAATTGATGCCACATCTCCCCCCTCTCTCTAACTCTCTCCCCAAGGGGAGAGAGGACATATCGTCTTCGAACGTGAGGCTGACGCCATTGCGGGCAAAGCGAATTATATTTCGTGGGGATCACTCAGATCCCGCAGGGAAAAGTCAGATTTGAGTACAGGTTGAACGAAACGGGGGGCTAAAAAAACGGAGCATAGATCACTATGTGAGTATTTTTTAGCCCCCTGTTTCGTTCAAGATGCGCCAAATATGGCTTTTCCCTTTAGAAGTCGTAGATTGCAGCGAGATATTTGTGAAAATTGAGGGTAAAGCCAGGACTGTTTTGATATTTCAACAAAGCCTCATTGATTGGGCTCACCAATGCAGCATTCTTAGGGCTAATTGCAATACCAACGCCGTAACCAAAAATTATGGGTGGTCCAAATACCTTAAGATTCCCTGATGAATTCTGATGCCAATAAACAGCTGTAGAATTATCCAAAAGAGCAAATTGTATATAGCCATTATTTAAAGCCTTAACCAAGGCATCTTCTTGCTTATAGTTAACAATTTGAGAATTCTTTACTCCCCATTGTTTGAGGGGTGCTGTAAATGAGGTGTTGGTTACACCAATATTTCTACCAGCAAATGCTTGTGCATTTAAACTACCATCTTTCGTCGCTCCACGTACCAAAAAACGTAACCTGCTCAAGAAATAAGGTGATGAAAACAAGACTCGATTAGCTCGTTCAGGCGTAATAAAGATCGATCCAACAGCCATATCGACTTGATTGGATTCAATAGCAGGTAATAATCGACTAAAAGGCATGGGAATATATTGGCATCGATAATTTATCGATCTACAAATAGCTTCTATAAGCGCTATATCAAACCCATAAAATTTATTATTTGACTCCTGAATCACAAAAGGCGGCTCATAGGCGGAAACCGCTACCTTTAATATCCTTTCATCAGCGTGAAGCACAGAAGTGAAAGCAAGGAAGCAAATGAAAACTGCGCGATAAAACTTCATTTGGTATAGTCCATTATAAATTAACGTCAGTTCGGGCTAAAAATCGTTTAAAATCGATTTTATGCTTGCGCCCTTAAATGTCAACAAGCTTTAAAGAGTATAGATAAATATTAGTTATTCGTCAGTACGACGATAACCTACTATAAAATAATTAAATTTACTATTTAATATAAATAAAAATGTATTAATTAGGTATTTAATAAAATATTTAGCTCATCTAATTTTCTAATTTAACCCCATCGAAAATTTAAAATTCGTGATAAAATCCACGGCTACTTTATTAACGTCAGTTATTAGCAACAACTCTAAAGTTTAGACAGGACTTATTCTCGATGACCTTTTCAATTGGCCAACGCTGGATCTCTAACACAGAATCTCAATTAGGTTTAGGAATCATTACCGATGTAAGCGGTAGGCATGTTTCTATTAGCTTTCCTGCAGCAGGTGAAGAACGAATCTATGCTGCCGACAATGCACCCTTAACTCGTATTATCTATAAAGAAGAGGATGAGATTTTCACACTCGACCAACAGAAAATAAAAATCACTGAAATCCACGAAAGGCAGGGGCTCTTATTTTATTCAGGCCTGGATGAAAATGATATTCCTGTCACTATTGATGAACTTAGTCTGGACTGTTTTATCAAACTAATTTCACCGCAGCAAAGGCTTCTCAGTGGTCAGTTTGATAAACTCCCTGCCTTTAAACTCAGAATAGACACTCTAAATCAGCTAGCCAAGCAGCAGCAATCTCCAGCTCGAGGATTGTTAGGCTCAAGAACAAATCATCTCCCTCACCAGGTTTATATTGCTCATGAGGTAGCACAACGCTATGCACCCCGTGTATTACTCGCCGATGAAGTAGGGCTGGGTAAAACCATCGAGGCTGGCATGATCCTGCATTATCAATTACAGACAGGGCGAGCGACAAGAGTGCTTATTATTGTGCCAAACTCACTGATTCATCAGTGGCTGGTTGAAATGATCCGCCGCTTTAATTTGTATTTCTCCATTATCGATCAAGGCCGCTATGATCAGCTCGAGGCGATTGAAGACAGCCTTGAAGATGAAGAAATTGAATTCGATAGTGATCCCACAAAAGAAAATCTTTTTGAAACAGAACAGCTAGTTCTCTGTAGTCTGGATTTTCTAATGAGCAATGAAAAAGCCCGCGAGCAAGCCATTGAGGCAGGCTGGGATCTCTTGATCGTTGACGAAGCCCATCATCTACACTGGTCAGAAGAGGGGGCTAGTCCAGAATATCAATTCATTGAAGACTTATCAGCGCAGTCCAAAGGCCTGCTCTTACTCACAGCAACGCCTGAACAAGTAGGCATCCAAAGTCATTTTGCCCGCCTTCGCCTCCTTGACCCTTCACGATTTTATGATTTGTCTGCCTTCAAGAAAGAGGAAGCAGGCTATCAAGCCCTCAACCAACTGGTGCAACAATTAATTGCTTACCGGGAAGAATGGCAAACTGATGAGTTAACAGCAGAATTAAAAACAAAGCTAGCCAATTATCTCCATGAGGATTCAACCAATTCTATCAGTGAAACGATCAGGCAGCTGCTCGACCGCCATGGTACTGGACGGGTACTCTTTCGTAATACACGAGCAGCAATTCAGGGTTTTCCTGAACGACAATTGCAGGCCTATCCCTTAGCCCAACCGCAAATCTATGCTGAGCTCCCATCTGAGCCAGAGGGTATTAACCTCTATCCTGAAACAAGACTTCCAGGCGAAGATTGGCTTAAAATTGACCCGCGGGTGCAATGGCTTAGTAGCAAACTGACAGAACTTCGACCGGCAAAGGTGCTTGTGATTTGTGCAAAAGCTAGTACTGCAATAGCACTTGAGCAACATTTGAAGTTGCAGGAAGGAATCCGCAGTACCTCTTTCCACGAAGGGATGTCTATTGTCGAAAGGGATCGCTCTGCAGCTTATTTTTCCGAGCAGGAAAACGGTGCGCAAACCCTCATCTGTTCAGAAATTGGCAGTGAAGGGCGTAATTTTCAATTTGCCCATCATCTTGTCTTGTTCGATTTACCCCTCAATCCGGATTTGCTGGAACAACGTATAGGCCGCCTGGATCGTATCGGCCAACGCCATAATGTAGAAATCCATGTGCCCTACTTATTAAATAGCGCTCAAGAGAAGCTCTTTCGTTGGTTTAACGAAGGGATTAATTCCTTTGAAAAAAGCTGTTCCGTTGGGTTTTCTATCTATGAGAAGTTTGCCAATCAACTTTTAACACTAATCAATACCCCAGACGAACAGCAATTTAATGCCCTAATTGCTGAAACAAAAAATTATTCTGAGCAAATTCTTCATGCCCTTCAAGAAGGTCGCGATCGTTTATTAGAGCTTAATTCCTGTAATAACGAAGTCGCCGAAGAACTGATTGCCGCCATCGAAACAGCAGAAAATAGCCTCGAACTTGAAAACTATATGACCTCTGTTTTCCAGGAGTACGGTATAGAACATGAGTACCATTCTGATTATGCAGAAATTCTACGCCCCACTGATCATATGAAAACCAGTCATTTTCCAGGGCTAAAGGAAGATGGCGTTACTGTTACCTATTCAAGGGCGAAGGCACTGATCAGAGAAGAGATGGAATTTCTCAGCTGGGAACATCCTATGGTTGCAGATTCAGTAGAAATGATACTTGATTCCGAGCTGGGTAATGTGACAATGGTGACTATTGCAGTTAAAGGCCTCACACCTGGCACCTTATTGCTAGAATCCTTTCATACGATCAACTGTGCGGCCCCCAAACATTTACAGCTTGATCGCTTTCTGCCAACGATCCCCATCAGGATATTAACTGATGTTTCCGGTAAAAACCTGACAAAAATACTGGACTATTCACAGCTAAATGGTCTTTGCACCCCCTTAAAACGTCATAACGGTCCAGCTATTATTAAGCAGGTTCGCCATGAGCTTGATACCATGATTGGGCATAGCAGTCATTTTGCTGACCAGCAAATGTCTGTGATTCTTGAACAGGCAAAGGATCAAATGACCGACAACCTTAGCCAGGAGATTAACCGTCTAGAGGCTCTGCAAAAAATTAATCCCTCCATTCGCAAGGAGGAAATCGCATTTTTTAAAGAGCAAATTAGTGAGAGCGAAAATTACCTTAAGCACGCAACCTTAAAGCTACAGGCACTTAGAGTGGTGATTAACAAATAATGCCAGAAAAAGAAGGAGAAAAATCCGAATCGAAATGGGCGCAAAAAACTCTAACAGGCTTTTTGGCCCTGTCGATTGCGACCTACTCCTTATTGCGTAGAGGAAGCTATCAGATAGCTATGCGCCTTTATCCTAAAACCGGTGGTGGCGGTTTGAATCTTTACAAAAAAAAAGACAATGGGCAGTTAGATCGCCGTTTTGCAATTGACTATCATCCTTTTTGGGATAAAACAACTCAGCAAAAGCACTGGAAATTGCATTACCATCGCGGTAACACCAGCTCTGAGATGAAAAAGCATCGTCCCTATGAAGGGGGATGGTAGTGAAAGCCTTTTTTAACCCTGAGAAACCAATAAAACCGCTCTTTGACAGTCTATTGAAACTTCTTCTTTTGGTCATTCTGCTCTGTGTTTTTGTCCCTCTCTCTCCTAAGATGCCCGCCCCCGGACTAGATCCATCCTGGGCTATGGGCCTTAATCAGGCAGTTGCACAAGGACTTGCCTTTGGCAAAGATATCATTTTCACCCTCGGACCTTATTCCTCTATTTATACCAAGGCCTATCACCCTGCTACTGATTTTATGATGATTGCCGGTAGTTGCTATTTAGCCTTGTCCTATTGGCTCGCAATGATTTTATTGATGACACCCCTGCGCTGGCCTTGGATAGTAGGTGCTTTTATCTTCTTCTCCGGGATGATTTATGCACGAGATTCACTGCTGTTTTCCTACCCTTTATTGGTTGGATTAATCGCTTATAAGTCTTTATTCTTTACTGAGGGCTTAGAAAGGAAATATATTGGACTGTTGTTCGCGCCCTTTGGCTTATTAGCCTTGGTGAAAGGCTCTTTCTTAATTTTATGCCTGTTCACAACCTTACTAAGCTCCGCCTTCTACCTTAGCTATCGTAAGCCCTTATTGGCAGGTCTTTGCCTGATTTCATTTCTAGGTTCAATGCAACTCTTCTGGCTTGCTGCGGGACAAACCTTAGTCGATCTACCTAGCTACCTTTGGCAAACCTTTTCCCTGGCGGCCAGCTTTTCAGAGGCGATGGCTCTTGATGGCAATCCCGCAGAAATCCTTGTTTATATACTCTGTACAGGCTTCCTTTTTGCAATCCTTTTCTGGCAAAAGCAAAGCCCTCTAGCTGCTAAGCTTTTTCTATTCAGCCTCTTTTTTGTATTTTTGTTTATCTCATTTAAAGCCGGTTTTGCCCGTCATTTTGGCCATTCTTTTATACCCGGCACGTCAATTCTATTGGCAGCCCTAGCATTCAGCTTTGTGCATGACAGCAAAAGGTCTCTAGCAATTATTTTTGCTGCTCTTTGTACCTGGAGTTTCATCATTGAGCAACATAGCAGATTCTCACTGCGCAATAATGCGATATCAACCTATGCACCAGCCTGGCACGGCCTAAAAAACCGGTTCAGCGATAAAAACTGGCTAGAGCAAAATTTTGCAGCAACAACAGGCTTTCTCCATAGCCAAACCTCCTTTCCCCAACTAACAGGAACAACAGATATCTACTCTTTTGAACAGGCTTTTTTGCTTTCTTCACCTAATAAATGGTCTCCCCGACCAATATTTCAAAGCTATTCAGTGTTTAACTCGCAATTAGCAGAGAAAAATAGAAATCATTTACTAAGCCCAAACAGCCCCGATAATATTATCTTTCGTATTGAACCGATAGATAATCGAGTACCCGCTCTGGAAGATGGTTCTAGTTGGCCCTTATTAGTAGCGAATTATCGACCCAATGAAGCCGTGCAAGATTTTCT
Source organism: Legionella massiliensis (assembly GCF_000756815.1). Lineage (GTDB taxonomy): Bacteria > Pseudomonadota > Gammaproteobacteria > Legionellales > Legionellaceae > Tatlockia > Tatlockia massiliensis. The sequence goes on along the minus strand of NZ_CCVW01000001.1, from coordinate 641,946 downwards.
CCTTCTCAAAAAAAGAGAAGCCCCGCCGCTCGCAAGCAAAATAATGACTCCCTTAAGAACTGAGAAGCATCAGCTTGGTGAATCTGTCACTCTGCCATCTCTTAATGAAGCAGTCTTTGTCGAAATTGAAATGAGAGCGACCCTATGGGGTAAGCTGGCCACTATTTTGCTCAAACCCAAGCAACTAGAAATTAGATTTTCACTCAAAGACGGCTCGCAAAGGACGTATCGCCTCATCGCATCTATGGCAAAATCCGGCTTCTTGCTCTCTCCGCTGGTTGAAAACACGGCTGAATTTGCTTTGCTCTATGATCAGGAGACCGAGTTAGATAGCAAAATGGTAAAGTCCTTTAGTATCGATATAAATCAGGAAAGCTGGCCACAGTGGCATAGCAGCTATATTGTGCATTTCAATCGGGTTGAGGCAGCCTTTCCTAGCCCGTCATCCAGAGCGCAGCGAAGGATCTCCTGAATGTGGTGGAGTGCTAATCCCGGAGATCCTTCGCTGCGCTCTGGATGACGAACGTCAGGGGAACAGACCTATTATTAATTAAGGAGTAAACACTTCATGAGAATTGCAGTTGGTAGCGATGAGCATTATCCAGTTAATGATTTTGTTGTTAAAGAATTAGCACGTTTAGGCCATGAGGTGATCTTATTCGGCGCTCTCAAATCAGGTAAAGAGGAGCCCTGGATACAAGCTGCTCAAGAAGCCGCCGAAGCAGTTTTTCATGAGCATTGTGAAGAAGGCATTTTTTTCTGTTGGACAGGCACAGGCACTGCTATTGTTGCCAATAAAATCCCGGGGATAAGAGCCGCTTTGTGTACCGATGCGCAAACTGCTGCTGGCGCCCGCAAATGGAACAAGGCCAACGTCCTTGTCTTATCAAACCGCCTGCTTAGTCAGGATGTGGCTAAAGAAATTCTGGCATCTTGGTTTGGCGAAGTTGATGAAACGCAGGATGATACCGTCGAGACTATTAAGGCTCTTGAAGAGAGTTATCGATAATAGGTCAGCCACCCCGTCAGCAACGAAGGATCTCCGGGATTAGCACTGTGCCTCATTCAGGAGCTCCTTCGCTACGCTCCCAAAGACCTACGTCATGTCGAACGTAGAGAGACATCTCCTGAATGAGGCACAGTGCCAATCCCGGAGATCCCTCACTATGTTCGGGATGACGGAGGGGGTTGGGATGACGGGCTATGCTAAAGTCTGTTTAAGCCATCTTGATAAGTTTCTCAAAAATATGCTTAGGCAAGAGCAGCCAAAAACGGCCAGAGTTTTTCATATGCTCCCCCAAATAGGCAGCTCTCTTGCCGGAGCCCCAATAGATATCACCACGCATTAAGCCGCGAATTGCCCCTCCGGTATCTTGGGCAATAACCAAACGGTGGAATTTTTTCACTTTCTCGCTTTGCTGTAAGGGCTTCTTAGTAGCTAGCCATAAGGGAGAACCTAGTGGAATCCATTTTCTATCAATTGCCAAAGAATAACCTGGCGTCAAAGCCATTCCCTGGGCACCTAAGGCCTTTTTCTCTTTAAGATCCTGGAAAAAAACAAAGGACTTATTCCTATGAAGAATCGATCTGGCGCTTTGTGGATGATTTTTTAGATATCGCTTAACTGCACGTTTGGAGGCATTATCCCTGTTCATGATTCCTTTGTTGATCAGTACCCCGCTCACTGAAGTGTAGGGTGCACCATTTTCGCCTGCATAACCAAGGTATAGCTTCTCACCACCAGGCAGTTGAATAACACCTGCCCCCTCAATTTCCAGAAATAAGCGCTCGACAGGGCTGTTAATCCAGGCAATAACTGAAGCCTTTTTCTTGAGCACACCATTATCAATCTGCTCTCGCGTGTAATAACCACGACGCCCGGAATTCCATTGCAAATCATCAGGCATACTATAGATCGGGGTGTTATATTCCTTTGTCCTGGTTAAACTGCCTTTTAGTTGCGGCATGTAATAACCGGTAAATAAACCGCGAATCGGCTTTCGTTGCGTAAACTCAACAGGGTGGAACCATTTTCTAAAAAAGTCCCTTGCTGCGGTGTCAGAAACGGAATCCATAGCGGCTGCTTCTTTACAAGCAGGCTGCCAATCCTTTGCCTGTAAATTGATATAGCGCGAACCTACTCGATGGGAGGGCGCCTGTTTCAAAAAAATCTTACAGGAGTTTTGAAAGGCCAATAAAGAATTTTTAATGTCAGTTTCATTCCATCCAGGCAGCTCCTCAAAGGGGACCTTCTTTAAAGCCACGCTATTGATAGTAACTTTTTTGGTTTCTTCCTTTGCTTTTTTACTTGCAACCTTAGGCTGAGTGGGCTTCGCAGCCACTAATTTTGCCTTAGGCTTAGGTTGCACTTTGGCCTCAGTTTCAGCGGGAGCCTTAGCACTTGCTGTCTCTGATTTAAATAGAATCACTGGTATTTGGCTCTTAAGAACCAAGGAATCCCAATGAACGCTCGATGTGGGGTAAATGCACCCCATTATTAGGTATATTAGTATTCGTATCATAGCTGGCAAAAATTTTACACGAGATGAAATTTAATACAACCTGTTTTTTTACTGTTAATTTTGCTTTATTAATCAAAGAGAAAGGCCTGTAACTCTTCGTTTTATAGAAAAACTACTGACCAGGCCTAAAATTCAGATGGAAAGATTTTTTTTCAATTTGACCAGATAATCAACTGCTTTAACAGCGGATGGATAGGCTGAAAGACAGGGGTCAGAGCTATCAATTTTAAGTGTCAACTCGTCGAGGGAATTCCCACTAACAATACCATTGCCTACGGCAATACTATTCAGGGCAAAAGAAGTAAAACACTCCTTGATATGCGACATAATATAGTCATAGTGGTCAAGGTTCGTTTTTAATACCAAGCCCAAAGCAATATAACCATCAAAAGGATTTCTCTGTTGATAGGCATTAATGATAAAAGGGATCTCATAAGTACCTGCCGCCGCCACCTCTATCTGATAGTCATGTTCAGACTCTTTAACTAGCCTTTCGCAATAAGCAAGTTGCCTGGCAGATAAGTCTTGATGAACGTTTGCGGAGATAAGTAATAGTTTAGTCATAAACAAATTTTGCCTTGAAACGTATTAAGTAATCCAGCGCGCGCACAGCCTCTTCTACCCGCTCATGATTCTCTACCCGAGCAACCATCGCGTCCATAGTGGGTGCAGAAATAATGCCATTGCCAAGCAAAATGCCATCCAAAGCAAATTTGATAAAGCATTCCTTAACGTGTTCCCAGATAAATTCGTAATGATCGGTACTACCTTTTAGCAGCAAGCTAAGGGGTAGGTAACCAGCATGCGGATTATGGCGATGATAATGCTGGATGACAGAGGGAATTTCATAGGTTCCAGCTTCCACTGTTTCAACAGCATAAGCATAACCAGATTGGTCAAGGAGAGTGAGGCAACTATCTAGCTGCTTTTTAGCCAGCTCTTGATAGTAGTCAGACCAGACGACCAGAATTTTATCTTTTGCCAACATAATAGACCTCAAAATAAAAGGGCTGCTCATTCTAACAGAAGATTGCTAGGTCCCGTAGCACCGTTCAACTCAACTATCACTTACGTTAAAGGATTTTATAACCGTTCATGCTGAGGAAGCCTTTAGGCCGTCTGAAGCATCACACTGTACATGGCTTCGAGACCTGAGGTATCCCCACGAATTTGAAATTCAGATGTATGATTAAAAAAATGTGTATTACTCGCATAAGTTGATCTATTTTTCTGTCATTCCTGCGCAGGCAGGAATCTATCTCCCAAACAGACTGATGGCCTTTGCTTGAGAAATGGATTCCCGCCTACGCGGGAACGACATAAGAAAGAGCACAATGATTTAATAAATAACTATTTTTTGAGTTACAAATTCCTGAGGGTACCTCAGTTCGAGACGGCCTAAAGGCCTCCTCAACCCGAACAGCTTTGATGTAGCGCCCTTAACTTAATGGCAGTGCGCTCAATTATATCCCCTCATAACCGCAAAAAGTACAAACAATGGACTACCTTGTGATATAATGCGCACTTTTATAAAGCTGCCAAGATTTTAGAGTCTAAGAATTTGCTATACACTCTTTGCAAAATCGAGGCACATAGTTGTAATATGCTTGCTGGGGTTTTGCCGCTCTTCGGTATTTTGTGCACTAAGACTCATAAATGAGCTTGTTCTTAAGCGCCAGAGAGCCAGAATTTTGTTTTTTACAAGGATTAATATGTCTACCGAATCATTAAAAAAATTAAAACTTCCTCTTTTTCTGTTAAGTATACTTATTCTTCCAATATTTCTCGGTCAACACATTCCCGTTTCAGTTAAATCTGTTAGCTATGCGATTAGCTTGAGTATGAAGGGCATCTTAGAGTTTTTATTGCCATTCATCATTTTCAGCTTTGTATTCTCCTGTCTTTCAAATTTGCAGAAGGGCGCTCTCTTTTTTGTATTTTTATTAATAACCTGTGTCTTTGTATCTAATTTTACTGCATTGATGTTTGGTTATAGTTCCGGCTATATTGGTCTTAACCTAATGCATTTCAAAGCAGCACCCATTGAAGCTGCTCCCCAATTAATACCCGCTTGGCAATTCCATTTAAAGAAACTGATTTCAAACGACATCGCGCTAATAATTGGTTTTGCAACGGGCATTTTCTTTTCTTTATGGCCAAGCGTCAAAGCAAAGGCTGTCGCCATCAAATTGAACCAACTGGCCAATGGCTTTTTGAAGAAAGTTTTTATTCCCTTCCTGCCTTTATTCATTTTAGGGTTCATTTTTAAGCTTGAATATGAGCATCTCTTACAAACTGCGCTGACCTTATATGGGCCGATTCTCGTTTATATCGTTTTCAGCCAATGGCTCTATATCAGCTTCTGGTACCTCGTAGCTGCTAACTTCAAGTTTAAAAAGTTTCTTTTCTATTTTAAGAATGTCTTACCAGCAAGCTTGGTTGGATTTAGTACTATCTCCAGCGCAGCAGCAATGCCTGTTCTGCTTGTATCGACAGAGAAAAACCTTAACGACCCTGAAAAAGCAAGAATGCTTGTACCCGCTATCATTAATATCCATACGCTGGGTTCCGCAATCGGCATTCCAATTTTAAGTCTGGCAACAATCCTAACCTTTGGATTGCCCCTACCCTCAATTTCGACCTTTGCGATTTTTGCCCTCTACACCGCACTGGCAAAATACGCCGTCGCAGCCGTTCCTGGCGGGGTTATCATTGTTGTTGCCCCAATTTTAGAAGCGCATCTTGGCTTCTCAAGCGACATGGTTGGTTTGATTACAGCTGTTTATTTAATTTGTGATCCCTTTGGTACAACAGCCAATGTTACTGCTAATGGTGCTTTTCCCATTATGTTTACCAAGCTGCATACCAAACTCTCACAGCTTAAATTACCCTCTTTTCTTGGTGCAAAAGACGAGGAAGACGAGCTTTCACAACCGGGTTAACCCTCATCCGCCCTCTGGGCACCATCTCCCCTGAGGGGAGATGGGAGTTAACTCTTAAAAAGAAGGCCCTGTAAAATTTAAACCAGGGCTCCTGGAACTCTGACCAGCCAAAGAACCGGCAAAAAAACCGCTTTGCACGACAGGTAGAACTTCTTTTACCGCTTTCTTTAATCCATCATGAGAAATGAGGCTGCCCTGGCACATTGACAAGGCTAGCTGCCCCTGCTTGTTAAAAATAACGAAGTTCTGCTCATCAGGTAAATTAGCAATAGCTCTTGCAGATAAGGATGAAATCCTTGGGTTTTTAACAATCCCACTATAAATGAAGCGCATTAGCTCATTCTGTTTTTCTGCATAGGGACCAATCCACTCGGCAAATTTTTCCGCACAATAGGATAAAGGTGCTGCACTTCCGGCCAAAACTCTTTCAGGACCATGGGCTCCTGCCTTCATCTCAAAATGTCCCTCCTCATCGACCCGATAAAAACTGTTTTGTTCTTTGCAAACCGGTAATGAAGCCAACATGTATAAACCATCTGGCAAACCTGCAGCCCCTAAATCATCGGTGACAACAACGATTTTCTCAGGCACTGCACTAAAGATTAGAGAAACAAAGGATTGTGAAAGGTGAGCTCCATCAACAATCAGCTCGACCCCGGGAGGACAACGCCCAGGATTTTGTAAAACCCATCGCACCAAAACACTATCGACGGCTTTGGTCGTACAAATATCCGTTTTGCGGCTGCCAGTCTCGCGGCAAGCATTACCCAGATGTGTAAAACCAACTGCCCCAGCTGCAATAGCTTCTGTGATAAGTTCTAAATTATCCGGGTTACAATGGCCTAGGAAAACCTTGACTGAAATCCCTTCCTCCTCCAGTTTTTTGCTGGCTTTGATGAAATCGATTGCTCCAGGAAGCTCTGGAGCCAAGGTTACTTTCCATTCCTTAATTTCTGGGGCAGCCGAGATAATATCTCTAAAGACGTCTATTGAAATTGAATCTTGCAGAACGTTTGGATCATGTGCTCCCTTACAATCTTTAGAAATAAAGGGCCCTTCGAGATGCACCCCTGTAAGCAAGGTTGCCCCTGTTAAGCCTTCCCGTTTGAGATACTCATTGAGCAAACTTAATTTTTCTTTTAGAAGCGGGATTGGTAAAGAAACAAAGGTCGCCATAGCGTAGGAAAGCCCTGTCGCCCCTAAGGCCAGGCAAATTGCTGCAAGATCATCTGGGGAATTAATAGCCGAAAAATCAATGCCACCTTGACCATGAACATGAGCGTCGAGCATGCCCGGCATTAGCGTATAGCAACCATTTGCATCCAGTTGCTCAGGGTCAGCAAGCTCAGCTTCTGCCCATTCAGCCTCGGTTCTAAGTATTTTCCAAGATTGACTAGCGATGATAGCTACATTTCTTAGCTGGGGCTCAGAATTCTCACCCTCATAAACATAAATGTTTTTTATTAACATCTTCCCTCCTAAAAGCTAAGTTTTTGTGCAGGATAAAAATTACAAATCCACTTAACCACTCCGAATTCCCGCGGCTTGCCCCATAGGTATCTACACAAGTGTCTGTAATAAGGTCACGTCCTTCCTTGTTTCAACACTACGTCATCCAGAGCGCAGCGAAGGATCTCCGGGATTAGCACCCTGCCACATTCAGGAGATCCTTCGCTGCGCTCTGGATGACGTGCCTTAGGGAGACACAGGGCTCATCTATTACAGACACTTGTGTAGAGACCTATGGGCTTGACCGCGGGATCCATGTATCTTGCACCACTGCTAGATCCCGAGATCAAGCCGAGAATTCATGCCTTTTCTGGGCTTTGCCCCCCTACAAAGAACTAAAGCTCTTTAAGCAGAGTACGAAAATTTTGTATATAGGGCAAAAAATTTTTACAGACAAGGTAGCTAAATCAATATAAATTGTTAAGCAGAGCTCCTATCAAATCCCAGGGTCAACAGGGCAATGGTAAAAAATATTTTTATTCTTGGTGGCTATGGTAATTTTGGGCGTTATATCAGCAAGGTCTTGGGCAAAAACCCCAAGATTAGGCTTACCCTTGGTGGGCGCCATATCGATAAGGCCGAAGCCCTCATTAATACACTCGAACTAGCTCACCCAGCCCAAGCGCTAAGTTGTGATATCTTCCACGATTTTGCTAAAACACTTGAAGACTTGAATCCCGATATCGTTATTCATACCTCAGGGCCGTTCCAAGGCCAGGGCTATCGCGTAGCGGAGGCCTGCCTGAAACAAGGCTGCCATTACATTGATTTAGCTGATTCACGCGATTTCGTCTATGGAATCAGTCAATTTGATGCTGAAGCAAGAGAAAAGAAGCTGTTCATCTGTAGCGGAGCAAGTTCGTTACCGGCCTTAACTTCCGCCATTATAGATAACTATCTCACGCAATTCGCTGTGCTGGAGAAGATTGACTATGCCATTGGCACAGCACAGCTAACCAATCAAGGTTTAGCAACAACCGCAGGCGTTTTAAGTTATGCAGGAAAACCCTTTAATTGCCTTATTAATGGAAAACAGCAAGCCATCTATGGCTGGCAGGGATTGCGACTGCAAAAATTCTGGCAGCTTGGTTCACGCTTTCTAGGCAATTGCGATGTCCCCGATTTAGCTCTTTTCCCGGAACGCTATCCACAGCTAAAAACCATACAATTTCAGGCAGGTTTAGAGTTAAAACCTTTGCAATTGATACTATTTACCCTGTCTTGGCTGGTACGTCTGCGGCTATTTCTTTCCTTGGATAAATGCGCAGAAACGATGCTTAGAATATCCCGTTGGTTTAATGCGATTGGTCATGATAATACTGGATTTTATATGGATCTTTTCGGCCATGACCTGCAACAGCAGCCGAAACATTTACGCTTTGACATTTATGCGCAACATGGTGATGGTCTTTATATCCCCTGCATTCCAGCAATTTTATTAGCTGAACGTTTATGTGAAGAAAACCTTAGACTAACTGGAGCCTCTGCCTGTGTCGGGCAGATTTCACTTCAGGACTATCTAAATTGTATAAAAAAACTGGAATTGGATATTCGTTGGCAGGACAACCTTTCATTGTATTAATACTATTTTTGGCAGAGAATATTTCGCCATTGCCCCATAAAAATAATGAGAAATAAAATGAGCAAACATGCAGAACTATTTGATCTTCTATGCGAGTTAATTGATGTGCAAATTAAGAAATACGTCAAACTTGCAACTGTAGGAGTAGGTCCAGATGCACGATTAAATGCTGCCTTAGTTTATGAGGAAGTCAATGAGTTACTAGGCTTTGCAGATTTACTTTTACAAGAAATGGAAACTAATTTCGAATCAGAAACAATCAAAAAATTTGCCTACGTCGATGTTTTTGATCAGCTAAAGTTTTATCTGGAGCAAGAGTCGTTTCGTGGTCATGCCGGCTGGTTACTCGATGATAATAAAATTCATGCAACTGTTGATGAGCGAACCACTCAGTTTTTAAAAGAATTAGAGGCGATAGATGAAGAGGAGTCGTTTGATTTTTCAGAAAAATCAGTGCCTAGAACTGAGATACAAAGACAATGCCAGCATGATAGCTATCAAATTGCCCATCGTATTTTAGCCTTGGCCATCGACGTTAGTACTAACCCCGATATGCAATTCGATAAAAAAATACCTGCCCACGCCCAACCTATTCTCAGGAAGCATGCTTCTACACGCTATGTTCAATATGCGGACGAAATTAATAGCTTGCACGACGAATGTGAAGAATTTTTGCAACAATCAACCTTAGCAAACAGCTCTACTGTTTTAGAAAATGGGCAGGCGAGGGATTATCAAAAAGCTCATCTCGAACAATGGAATAATTTACTATACCGCTATCGATGCATTAACACAGACTCGCCTTTGTTTTCTGTTGAGCATCAGTGGCATGATGTAGCTGTTGCTTCACCCTCGCCTGTAGAACAACCTGTAGCTGTTCAGCAGAGCCCTACCATTTTTTCAAATAGGAATTTGGCGCTATTGGGAGGTCTATTTTTTACAGGCACTCTACTCGCTTGCAAATTATTACCCTATTTCACGGCCTCAGAAGAGAATGATCTCTCATTAAAACAGACCTTGTGAAAGGCTTTGTTTGAATAAATAAGTCTGTAGCCTTGATGCAACGAAGCGAAATCCCAGAGTAGTGAATTTAAATGAAACCTTGATGCAGCGCAGCCGTAATCAAGGTTTTCCTTAGATAAGAGGTGGGGGGACGTGACCTATCATGAACTTTCTCCAAGATTTTTACATCCCACCTGAGCTATTACATGCAGACTTACTTAAAGGGTTGACGGATATTCCGGGGCTAACTCACCAGCCAACTGCTTCCATAATTCCATACTGAAATTCGGGCTCTCCTTATCATCCGCCTTCAAGGTATTAAAGGCGATAAACACCATATTCTTCTCAGGTAACACAGCAAAGAAGCCACTATATCCCCCGAACCTGGGATTTTGTATTAGCCAATGATTCACTACGGCAAAGCCCATTGCAAAATAGCGATCTTCGCGATTTTTTCCCTTACCTACCGTATCAGGCGCGCGTAATTTCTGGGTGGATTCTGCTGAAAGTAAATTTCCCTGCATCCAGGCTTCTGCCCAGCGGCCCAGATCATCAATCGTGCTATTTACTGCTCCAGACGCAGCGGTCCAGGATGGGTCCCAAAAGGTTGCATCCTCATAAACTCCTCTATCCTGGCTAAACGAGTGTAGAGTTGGTGAAAGCATTGTTGCTGTGAGATTAAATTCCGTTCCTCTCATTGCCAGAGGTTTAAGGATATAGGAGTGCAATAAACCTTTGAGCGGCTTTTTACCCGCTTGGCTTAGAATAGCGCCAAGAAGAACAAAATCAGTATGGGTATAGTGCTGGTCAGTATCAGGTTTGAATAAGGGTGCCTCCATAAATGCAAAGTCAATTAACTCCTTATCAGTCCATTGTTTAAAGGGTTGGTTAAGGGCTACATCGATGAATTTTTTATTGTAAACAAAATCCGGATACCCACTGGTGCAATTCGCTAGCATTTTAAGATTAACAAGATCGGCATTCGGCAAATCGGGGTACCAACGGCTTATCTTATCGTCAAGTTTTACTACTTTTTGCTCAACCATTTGCATAAGTAAGGTGGTTAGCATCGTTTCGGTAACGCCGCCAATGCGAAAATGCATGTCTTTTGTAGCAGGGACGGCTGTCATTGACTCACCGGTAGCTTGGACACTAACCGGTTCACCATTAATCCATAAACCATAGATCATTGCTTTAACAGGTTTGTCCTTGATAAAGGCCTGGATTTTTGCATCAAGCCAGCTTTGGCTAATCTCTGCATAAGCGGGATTTTGCAAACAAGGTAAAACAGCAAGGAGTGAAACAATTAACATCTTGGACATTTTTTGCATGATTTGTACTTTTCCTTATACGGCAAAAATCCGAATAATATCAATGAATAATTTAAACTGCTATCTCTTAATTGTCGATATAATAACGACTCATTAATTCTAAAGCTTGGTTTAATACAGGCATTCTTGGTGTTGCCTGGTTGATTGGAACTTCTTTTTTATCTGTAATTTGAATATTTCCTGAAACCTCCAATGTTGTTATGCGATCGGGTTCAATAATACCCATGTGGATATAACTACCGACCAAAACAAAAGGCGGTCGCCCCTGTTCAACTAATAAATTCTGACCAATGCTATAGTCCGCCCTATCATTCTTGCAATGGAATAAGCGTTCAAATAAGGTTGGAACCAGATCATAGCCAGAAGTTAAGTAATTAATTTCCATGTTTTCTTTATTTGGCCAATGAATAATAAAGGGCACATGAACCTGTACATCACTGAAGCTGCCAGCATGCCCCCAATAGTTTTGATGATAATCATTGAACTCCTGACCATGATCAGCCGTAATAATTACTATGGAATCATGTAGATAGCCCTGGCTTTCAATTGTTTTAAGAACCCTAGCAATCTCGGAATCAACAAATAGAACAGCATTCAAATAACGATTGAGATATGGAAGGGGATCCGTCTCATTTGTCAGCTCAATACGAGAGCAGTATGAATCTGCTGGCTGAAAAGGGGAGGGGAAGCTTTGTTCACTGCAATAGGCATGAGGCGCATCATAAAATAGATTCAAAAAGAAAGGGTTCTTATGCGCGTTTTCGCTTAAAAATTTTATTGCTTGCCCAGTAATATATCTATCTTTATTACCACTATCGCTCCCCGGCGCCCCCTGAGGGTTGGCATAAGAGCCTTTAACAAAAACCGTTTTATCGAAGGCGGGAATCTGCATTGAGTTGGACCAGAAAATCTGTTGCGAATAGCCATATTCACTTAATAAATCCAGCAAAAGAGGAGCAGTTTTTTGCTTTAATACCGCTGACCAATAATTTCCAGGCAGGGAATAAAACAATGAAAACAGTCCTGGCTGAGTACTATTACCACCGCTCAGATGCTGTTTAAATTGCCAACTCTTCGCTGCAAACTCTGTCAGACTTGGCATATATTCTCTTTTTAAGCTGTCAAAGCGCAAGGCATCAACCACAATAAGAATAATGTTATAGGGCTTCGCCGGTTTCTCACAACGCATCTCATGCAAGGGATAATTTAATTTATGAGTTGAATATTCGGGCAAGGCAAAATAATTTTCACTATATCTTAGGAAAGTAGCCGCACTCGAGGTGGGGATGATTTTCACAAAAAATTGGCTATAAAGTGGAAGGCTTGGAGCTTGCTGACTAAATACATTAATGTGTCGCTCAACTGATAACAACAAAGTCAGATATGAATATAAGGCTCCGGCAAACCAAAATAGTAAAATTGATTTACCAATTTTTAAGCGCTTAGGAAGAATAATTTTTGTCCAGACTAAATAAGCAAGGTAGGACTGCAAGACGATGATAAAGAGTGTTATTCCCGCAAACGAAAACAATTCATAGTTGGAAAAATCAAAAAACTCTAGCGCTTGCCTGTTGAAAATCATAGCCAAAATAGTCGAATTCAAATGAAACCTGAACAATTGGTAAACTTTAGAATCAACAAAAAGCAAAACAACAAGTAGTGTTGCCGTTGCAATACTCAGCCCCCAAATAAAGCGACGTAAGGGAATTAAGCAGCTAATGATTAACAGGGCTAGGGCGGGAATAAATACAAGGAACATCAAGAAGGAAAGATAATTTACAAAGGTAAAAAATAAAACAAAGGCCTTATCTGATACCGAGGAATAGCATCGTACCAAATTACAATAGAGGGTGGCTGACGATAGAATATCGTTAAGATAGACAGCACCGATTATCCAAAATAACAGCGTATTTGCTAAAAAATACCAAATGATAAACCGCTTTAACTCCCAGTTTTTCTTAAGAAATAACAATAAAGAGTTACGTTTTATCATGGGTGAACAACTGGGAAAGTGTATTGAATCAATAGCCCCAATATTCCAGTTTCCAAACTATTTTTCAAGTGACTTTTCAAAACGTAATCTGCCCTCCAAAGACCTACGTCATGTCGAGCGTAGTGAGACATCTCCTGAATGCAGCACAGTGTCAATCCCGGAGCTCTCTCTCTACACTCAGGATGACGAAATGTAGGGGCAATTTAACGCTCGTCACAAACAGTGTAATAACCATGGCGATATGGATTGGAGCGAGCTCTAAATTCATAGTCTCGACAGCGTTGACCATGATCATCGGTATAGCGTCTAACCAACCGAAAAGCCAGATCATTGAAATCCATATCTCGCCGCCATTCTTGCTGTTGGCGCGCCTGATCTTGCGCATCTGCCTTGTGCATGTATTTGCTTAATTTACTGGCATAACCAAGGGAAACGAGACAGAGTGAGGCAAACAGTAGAATGTATAATTTTTTCATTAACAAGGCTCTTTAAAATCCAAAGAGATCAATGTTAAATCATGTTTTACAAAAAATACAACCTCCTTCTACTGAGAGCAGTAATTGCAAGGAGGGTAGTGGCAGCAAAAGGTTGCGTGAATCTCGTTGCTTTTGTTTCGATCAGCTCATTCTTAGCATTAAAATCGCTTCAATAATAAAGCAGCATTTGCGCCGCCAAAGGCGAAATGATTGGATAGAGCAATGTCAATTTGTTGTTTACGGGCATCATGAGCCACATAATCCAGATCGCAAGCAGGATCAGCCTCATTTAAATTGATTGTCGGCAATAAGATATCATGTTGTAAACTAAGTGTTGTTGCAATAATCTCCATAACACCTGCAGCACCTATCGCATGACCAGTCATGGCTTTCTGTGCCGTAATAGGTATTTCATAAGCCCGTTTGCCAAAAACAGCTTTTATTGTTTCTGTTTCAGTAATGTCATTTAATTGTGTCCCAGTCCCATGGGCGTTAATGTATTGAACATCACCCATACTTAATTTAGCATCATCAAGAGCTGAGTTAATAGCACGAACCTGGCCTTGCATAGTAGGGGCAGTCACATGATAGGCATCGCAGCTACCACCAAAGCCTATAATTTCCGCGTAAATTTTTGCCCCTCTTGCTTTGGCCTGCTGCAACTCTTCGAGGATTAAAACACCAGCGCCATCCGCCATAACCATGCCGTCACGATTCTTATCGAAGGGACGACAGGCTAATTCAGGCCTCTCATTTTGGGTAGACATCACACGCAGTTTACACCAGGCAGCCATTATGGTTTCCCAAATTAGCGATTCCGTTCCACCGCAGAGCACTGTGCTAAGTCTGCCATTTACGATTTGCTGATAAGCATTCCCTATCGCCTCTGCTGAAGAGACGCAGGCATTGGAAATTGTTGAGTTAGGACCACCCAAACCAAAGGCAATTGCCACATGGTTTGCAATTGAATTTGGCATGCCTCGAATGACACTCAGGGCAGGAATTTTTTTCCAGCTTTCAGTAAAAAAAGACTGATAGGCTGCTTCCAGCTCGGGAGTCCCTCCTAGGCTAGTACCAATATAAGTACCGGCATTGGCTAGCTCAGTGGCAGTTAAACCTGAGCGCTCAATCGCATGATGGGCACAATAGAGTGCATATTGAGCAGCTCGAGGATAGCGCTTGGACTTATCAAATTCAGGCAAATGCGCCAGTGACAAATCTCTAATTTCCCCAGCGATTTGTGTGGGATAAGGACTTGGATCATAGCTTTCTATGCGTTTTATACCGCATTGCCCGTTTAGAGCTGCTTGCCAGAAGGCTTCAAGTCCGTTACCAATGGAAGAAACTATTTCCATTCCTGTAATTACAACCCGTTTTTTCATTCCTTATCCTCTTAGCGCTTTCCTTTCGCAATAAAACGCCATACTAAAGGTGTGATAGAAAAGCTGTCAAGCTGAATTCTTGCCGCTCGTTTTTTCAGCTCTACAATTCAATGACTGATCCTGTTTAAGGATATAATTATAGAGCGCTTGAATAAGCTCATGACCATGATCGTTTTCACTATTGGTCACGCTATTAAAAAGAGCGCTAATAATAACCTGATTACAGGGTACATAGAAATAAAAGGAGCGATAACCTAAGGTTTTACCTTCATAAAACCAATAATGACCTATTTTGCTATTGTAAGCTTGAACAACGCCTAAACCAAAACCTCGAGGCTCATCACTATTCGTTATTGCCAGGAGTTTGCCCGTTTCTGTAGAAACAAGTTTCTGCATTTCATCTTTTTGCTGGCGGGTTAACAACTTATCATCGATAAATAAATGCTCTACCCAGTGAATAACATCTTCACTATTAGCAACAAGAGCACCAGCCGGGCCAGCCCAACTTAAACTATTCTCGGTGACATCTTGCCCTACAAGTTCAGGATTATCATAAACGTTATAGGCATAACCTCTTACCATGCGTTGTAGAACCTCGGGTCTATAGTTCGGTACTGGGTAGAAGGTATTTTTCAGGTCAAGCGGCTTAAGAATTTTTTCATCCAAAAGATTTGCAAAACTATCGTTGTACTTATTAGCAAGAATCATCGCGACTAGCACATAACCGGTATTACTATAAAAATAACCCGGCTTTAATGGCGGATTAAAATTTTTTGTGTAGACCAAATCGATTAACTCAGTCGGGCTCCAACTGCGCTGAATATTTTTACTAAATAAATAATTGATCCTAGGACTATCAGAGTAATTTGGAATTCCGGTACTCATATTGAGCAATTTTGTTAGGCTAAGTGAGCCCCAATTAGGATATTCACGTAGGTAATCACTAAGCGGTGAATCCAGTTTAATCTTCCCCTCAGACTCAGCAAGGACTGCTAAAGCGGCGGTAAATGATTTGGTAATGCTGCCAAGATCGAAAAGATCTCGAGTAGAAATTGCTTCCTCACTATTGTTGGCACGAGTGCCCAGAGCATAAGAATTGATTTTATCTTTCGTTTTTATCGAAACCTGAATAGCACTTAACATCTCTTGTTTACGATAGCGCTGTAAATGTGAATTGATAATGCTATTAATGGAATTATCATCGCCCTGTTGCTTTTCCTGGACGGGATCGGCAAAAGCCATTGAGGAAGCTGCTAAAAGCGTAATTATTAGTTTTTTCATAGGAAAACCTTACTTTAGATAAGAGTCGTTTAAACTCTTATCCATAACTGACGTTACTTTAAAAGTGCGCACAATTTTTCGGTACTGATGGCCCAAAAGTCAATGGCATTTACAGATTTAAAATCATGTCGAGTATAAAGATTAAGCGCACTGTGATTCGAAGTTTCAACATCAAGAGCAAGCTTAGTTTTACCTAGCATCAGAGCATGATTGATACAATAAGCTAATAATTCACTACCAAAACCTCGGCTTTGGTACTCAGGCATGACGGCTATGTCAGAGAGAACAGCCTCCTCGCTTTGCCAACGAATATGAGCCTTTCCTACGGCCTTACTACCTTTTAAGGCTATCATCACTGAATAGATACTATCATTCATCAGATTGATAAAACGCATCGGCATATCTTCCGGATCAACGGGAAAACACTGCTCATCGATAGCACATAAAGCGGGTATATCAGCTTCTGTTGCCTTGCGAATCGTCAAAGCATGTTTGCTAATCAAAATAGGTTCATAACTGTTGCGCTCCATATGGTATTCACTATTTTGATAGTGCAAGCCAAGACGTGTGAGCCAACCCTCATTAACCACCGCAGGTGTTGAGAAAAGCAAAGTATCCACTTGTTTTGCAAGCAAAACGGGTAATGCGGCCTTAATCAGCTGCTTTGCAAATCCTCGACGTCGATGAGCAGGCGAAATCATGACACTGACTTCACAGGCATTAGTATAGAAAAAGTAGATGCTTAAAAAGCCTATCAAGTTATCTTCATGAAAATAAAGAAAATTATTATCAGTGAGGCGTTTTTGCTCAAGAATGTGCGTATATAGTGGAGGTAAATCTCCATCTACTGCACGACAGCGGGATGCCAGGTTATCAAGGGCTTTTAGCTCGGCAGTACTAAGTTGATTATTACAAATAAGCATGATTTTCTTGTTTCAAATAAAAAAGTATTACACATTCTAACAAATTTCATACCTTTTTGTATTCGGGTTATTTTTCGCTGCAACTAGGGGTTGGTAAAAAGCTGGTTTTTCTCGTTAGATGAGCCAAATACAGACTTTCGGTGAATAAGGAGTGAACGCCTTACTCTTCATTACCCCCATCATTATCGAGCGAAGCAGGCGCCTCAAGAGGCGCATTGGGATTATCATCAATATTTAAGGCTGTTGGTGGGCGATGTGAAAAAAAATAATATAGGCCTACGGCAGCTAAAACGATAATAATCAGAATTGCAATAAGACCAGGTCCTTCATCGCCATTATCCTTCTTATTCATCGTAAATCTCCATATTACCCCATCCTTCTATAGTATAGTAAAAATTTTAAGCACTTTAGGGATTGGGATTATAAGTTATATATATTTTTCAAAAGGTTGTAAGTAAATTAGGAGCTCAATCTAGAAAACAAAATTAAGTACGTCAAAAACAATTTCTATTGTAATCAATACGATAATAATAATTTCCAAGCTATGAGAGTGCCGAGTTTCCAAATAGCCATTAAACATATCAAAGATTTCATTCAAGGTATCTAAGCGATGGTTTATTGCATTAACACGGCGTTGGATATGTAAATAGCGCTCCAGCATTATGTAATATTCTTCCAACGTGGGGTGCTGCCAAAAATATTTTGGGTGATAAAGAAAGTTGGAAATCAGATTCATCTCGCTTTTTGCACCCAGAATCTCGCCAATGACTTGCCGGATTTGATTACGGCTTATTGGCATATGACCACGATGAGAAAGGCTTTGAATCATTGGTGTGTATTTATCAATCAGAGCTTCAATGATCGTTTCAAAATACTGCAATTTGACCGACTGGGAAAAGCCGTAAGAAAAACTTAGTTTGAGCTCCTCACTGTCCGCCTCCATAGTAAGGCAATCAACCTCAAAATAATCGTGCGGCTCAATTGCAGTCTTTTGACCGATTTGATAACTAAATTCATCTCGTACTAAAAAAGAAATGGGTTTATCAGCGAAAGGGAGAATAGAATCAAGATAGGTTTTGACTTGATGACGTTTAACGCCCCAGGAGACAACCGTTCCATTTTTGAAAACAAAAATCAGTGACTGACTCTGATCATTGCGACCTAGTTTTAATACATCGCGTGATCTTGATGAACGATAACCCGGCAAAGCACTTTTAAAATGAGCATCCAGACGAGCCAGATCAATTGAATTGGCGATGCAGTAACTCAAGCACTCCATGATTAACTAACCCTTGAATAAAATTTATAGTTTGCGGCACAGCTGAAATAATAATCTGTACCACAACGCGCTAAAATAGCGACGATTATACCTCAAGTAAGTATAGACTACACCTGTAATAGCTCAGGTCTCCTATGTTTAGATCTACTCGAACGGTTGGATTTGAGTGCAGGTTGCGAGAAATACAGCCGTTCCTCGGTAGGGGCTCACCACTCTTTACACCTCCTCTTCCGCTTCACGTCCCTGATAGGCTTTCTTCCTATCGGTAGCGCCACTGAGCCATAAAGGACAAACTTCTAATATTTCTGCTATCTTATCCAGCTGATCCGTAGAGGGCAGTAAATGACCAAAAATCATCGCATTTGCTAAATGGCGAGTGACACCAAAAACCTTGGAAACTGCCTTAGTTTTCTCCGTAATTTCTTCGGGAAAGCCTAGCATGGACAGCTCGCGATTAAAGCGTTGTGAAAATACTTTATTATTCATTTTTCACTCCGTGAAAAAAATTGTTCTGTCAGTATGGATTCTGACCCTCCATTCTGTTCAGGGCAATCTCCATAAAATTGCCTAATTTACCATCCTTGATATAAACAACGCCCCTAAAGCTTTTGTGGAGCTTTAGGGGCGTTGCTTAATTATGACTGTTATAACTTATTTTTTTTCCCTAGCAAAGAGCTTTTCTTATTTATTTAAAAACAGTGAGTTAACCTATTTCGCTACTTCCAATACTGCACTGGCATAAGCAATCCCTTCCAAATAGGCTTGATTGTAGTCTTCCGGGCTAAATTTTTCATAATCCAGTTTAGAGAAATTAGCTTGCTCAAACCATTGTGTCATTGCTAAAAGATAACCTAGTGCTCCCTGATGCTTTAGTAGTGCCTCATTCAACTCATCACTTAAACGGATCTTGCCTAACAAAGAAGGCATAGTCTCATTTAAAATGGCGTCTAGTGTAGAGAGCATACCCACTGTATAGGCTTGATGCGGGTTCGCCAGCTCTGAAATTGTCGCTAGATTCTGGCACATTTTTGCGCGAATCAACGTCCTTTCCAATAAATCAGGAGCAACATCATCCAAGCTGGATACAAGTAACAAACTTAGCCAGTTTCGTATTTGAATTAATCCTAACTGCCTAATTGCATCCATAAGGGACTCAATTTTTTTACCTTTATACAGAGCAGCAGAATTAGCTAATCGGAGAACTTGATAGCTTAATTTTGGAATTTGTAAGATGATTTCCTCAACTCGTTCCATATGAACATCAACATCATAAATCTCAGCAAATAATTTCAGCAGATAAGTTTTATTTTCAGAAAGTAAATTACCATGTATTAGATCAGGGTAATTGAGAAAAAAACCTTGAAATAATTCAAAGCCCAGCTCCTTACAAAGCAGCAGCTGGTCCCTGTTTTCAATTTTTTCAGCCAGCAATTTTGCCTTGCTTCCTACCAGTGGCGCTATTTGTCTTTTAATTTCATCCTTGCTCAGTCCTAAAACCTCAATCTTAATAACATCGGCTAGGTCAACCAAGGGCACTAACTCTTCGCGAAAAATAAAATCATCGAGCGCTAAGCGATAACCGTCCTCACGGAGATTTTTTACACTTTCAATTAGGGACTCATCAATCACCGTGTTTTCCAATAATTCGATAATTACTTTCTTCTTAGGTAAAAGGGTTGGTATCCTTTTCAAGAGATGATTACGTGTAAAATTGATATATGCGGGATGAGCACCAACAATAGTATTGATGTCTAAATGTGTAAATAAATGGGACAAAATAAAAGAAGTCGCATCGTCACCCGCTTTCTCATTGCTGAGGTCGATATTTGCTCGAAACAAGTCACCAGCTCTATACAAAAGCTCATAAGCGCAAACCTGATTGAGGCTATCGTAGATCGCTTGTCGAGCGAACAGAGTTGATGTGATTTGTTTTTTCAATTTAATAACTTATATCATCATGTTTTAAGTTAAGTATAATCAATCTGGTACAAACTGCTCATTGCATACAACCACCAATGACTTGGCTCCCGCTCATACGCCAAAGGTTCCCCACGCTCACTGCCATTAAGTTAACGTCAGTTATAGATAAGGGGTTTTATAGCCGCAGAGAGCAAGGCTTCGAGACGGCCTAAAGGCCTCCTCAGCCCGAACGGTTTGAGGTAGCATCCTTATTTTTCCGCCTATATACCGCGCATAAAGCGCGGTACGTAGGCAAGGGTATAAGTGCTTATCCATAACTGACGTTAAGTTAAGGGCAGTTGTCATTCCCGCGAAGGCGGGAAACCATCTCTACATTGGCACTGTGCTTAGCTAAAAATAGTTTCCCGCCTTCGCGGGAATGACAAAACCTTCCTTAACTTAATAGCAGTATCCCCCACGCTGTGCGAGGTGGCGAGGAGGCAAAAAGCATTTTTTACACAGCGTTCTAAGTGCCATTAGGCTTCTCAGCCCAGCCTGCTATCTTTTATAACTCGCTTAACTATTCCTGGTGAGCAAAATAATTCAGATCCAATTCCCGCGCAGCTTTGACATCATCTAATCGTTTCACTGGTAAGGTATGTGGGGCATCTCTTAAAAGATTGGGGTTCGATTGGGCTTCATAGCGAATTGCCTCTAAGGCACTAATGAATCCATCTAACTCCTCCTTACATTCAGTTTCTGTCGGTTCAATCAATAAACATTCAGGCACTAACAGAGGGAAATAGGTCGTTGGGGCATGGAATCCAAAATCGAGCAAACGCTTAGCAAAATCCATTGCATTAACGCCATAAGTTTTCTTTTCCTGATTCAGAGTTAGAATAAACTCATGTGTTGCACGCCGTCCCGGATAAGCCGGATTAAATCCGGCCTTCTCTAATTCACTAAGTAAATAATTCGCATTCAAAGTAGCAAATTCAGATACCTTTAATAGGCCAGTTTTTCCTAATACGCGGATGTAAAAATAAGCGCGAAGCAGGATTCCCGCATTCCCCATAAAGCAAGACAAACGACCAATACTTTGTGGTATATCATTCGCAGTAGCCCAACGATAGTGCTTGTCGTCTTTAATCACTGTAGGTAAGGGTAAATGTGGCAACAGTCTTTTGCCAACAGCTACAGGACCAGCACCTGGGCCACCACCCCCATGAGGGGTAGCAAAGGTTTTGTGTAAATTCAAATGCATGACATCAAAGCCCATATCGCCCGGCCTTACACGGCCTAAAATAGCATTCAGATTTGCCCCGTCATAATATAAAAGCCCACCAGCTTGGTGCACAACCGCAGCTATTTCTTTGATTTGGCGCATAAACAAGCCCAAGGTTGATGGGTTTGTAAGCATAATGCCGGCTGTTTTAGGTCCAACTTTACGGCGTAACTCATCCAGATCAAGATCACCATCTTTGGAGGTAGCCAGTTCGACGATTTTAAAGCCGCACATAGCCGCTGAGGCCGGGTTGGTTCCATGAGCTGCGTCAGGAATAAGCATCTCATCGCGTCCCGTGTCGCCGCGTGATTGGTGGTAAGCTTTAATCATTGCGACACCAGCAAATTCTCCCTGTGAGCCAGCCATAGGTGTCAGTGACACCCCTGCCATGCCGGTAATTTCAGCCAGATAACTTTGCAGCTCATGCATAGTTTGCAAAAAGCCTTGACTTGCATTTTCAGGAGCGAGGGGGTGGCGATTAATAAAACCAGGGATCGACGCAGCCTTATGAACACCCCGGGGATTGTATTTCATAGTACAAGACCCCAAAGGATAAAAATTGGTATCTATCGCAAAATTCTTTTGCGATAGGCGCGTATAATGGCGAATTACCTGCAATTCAGAGCAAGCTGGTAAACGCGGTGCGCTTGTGCGCAGAAACTGCTTGGGAATCGCGACACTATGCTCCTTATTGTGAGGAGCTTGTGCAGTTGCTTGACGGCCGGCCGTTGAGCGTTCAAAAATTAACATAATTTGCCCTCCGTTTTTTGAATAATATCCTTAAGTTCATCGCAATGTTTAACCGGTGTAAATTCAATGAGTTGGTAGTCTGCTATTTCGGCCAAATGATAGGGATCGTTCTTAAGCACTGACTCCAGATAGTCTCTATCGCTGGTTGCTGCAATAAGAATGCCGCCTGTTCTTGGTTTCATTGGTCCGGAAGCAAGGAATAAACCCTGTTTATAGTGATATTCCAGGAATTCCCGGTGAGCCTGCAAATATTTATCCACCTCTGAGATTGGCGTCTTATAAGTTAACTGTACAATAAACATTAGCTACCTCGTTTTGCCATAATTTGCTTGAGTGAATTAGCATAGAGAGCAATATCCTCGTCTGTACGCATTTCTGTCACACAAACAAGCATAGTGTTAACCAACTTCGGATAATGTGACTCTACGGAATATCCACCAATAATTCCCTGCTCACGTAATTGCATAAGCACCTTATCCACGGGTTGGTCTAGCTGTAAAAGCGTTTCATGGAAACAAGGGGCTGAAAAGACAGCTTTGACCCCGCTGATTTGAGTCAATTCTGCAACCAATTTATTAGTATTTTGATGGCATTGGCGAGCAACTTCCAACATACCTTCTGCACCTAGCAAACTCATATGAATAGTTGCTGCAGTGACTAATAAGCCTTGGTTAGTACAAATATTGGAGGTGGCTTTTCCACGTCTGATATGCTGCTCCCGAGCTTGCAAGGTCAGTGTAAACCCTGTTTTACCGTCTTTATCCAAGGTTCGACCTATTAGACGCCCTGGCATTTGGCGCACATGTTCCATGCGTGTACTGAAAAACCCGAAATAGGGGCCGCCTGAAGCCATGGGTGAACCCAGAGGCTGGCCTTCACCACAGGCAATATCGACGCCCTGCTCACCCCATTGCCCTGGTGGCTTCAAAAGTGCAAGCGCAATTGGGTTGACTGCGGCAATACTGACTGTCTGGTTCTTTCGCGCCCAGTCAGTCATTTCATCGGCCAACTCCAGACAGCCAAAGAAATTGGGCTGAGGGATAACCAAAGCTGTAATATCTTCACCACTGTATTTTTCTAAGGCCGATAGGGCAGTAATACCTTGTTTTTCATCAAAGGGAAGGGTTATAACTTCGATATGTTGTGTTCTAACCACTGTTTCTAAGGTGTCACGATAGAGCGGGTGCAGAGTACCGGCAACCAGAACTCGGTTGGCTTTACTCTTTTTATTCACACGAACCGCCATCAATATAGCCTCCGCAAGCGCGGTTGCACCGTCATACATCGATGCATTGGCTACATCAAGACCTGTTAGCTCGGCAATCATGGTCTGATATTCATAAAGCAACTGCAAAGTGCCTTGGCTTGCTTCAGCCTGATAAGGCGTATAGGCAGTTAAAAACTCACCTCTTGAAGCGATATCCCACACAGCCGCAGGAATATGATGTTCATAGCAACCTGCCCCCATAAAGCACAGACCATTCTGATTTTTGTCGGCCAAGCGCTGAGCTTCTCTCAGCATGGCCATTTCACTTAAGCCTTCAGGGATATTCTTGAGCTCGCCATAGAGTAAAGAAGCAGGAATCTCATCAAATAGCTCCTGTGTACTACTCGCTCCTATGTCGGCCAGCATCGCTTCAACGTCTTCGCTGGTATGGGGGATATAAGGCATTTTAATGCTCCTCTGCTATCTCATTTTGATATTGCTCAGCACTCAACAAGTCACTTAGTTCTGCAAGGTTGCTCGCTCTGATTTTAACTAACCAGCCTGCACCATAGGGATCGCTATTGACTATAGCGGGGTTATCACTGACGTCTTGGTTAACCGCAGTAACAACTCCACTTATAGGCGCATAAAAATCGGAGGCAGCTTTGACTGATTCAACAACACCCAATTCATCGCCAGCCTTCACCAGATCACCCTCTTCGGGTAATTCAACAAATACCATATCACCTAATAGTTGTTGTGCGTGTTCAGTAATACCAATAGTCATTTCCTGTCCATCACCTTGTATCCATTCATGCGTTTGAGTGAATTTCATATCTGTCATCGCCTTATCCTCTTCTTATAATTATTAACAGCCCCTATATAATTTGTCCTCGTTTGACAAATCTTGGCTTACCAACCCTTGCTGGAATCAATTTTCCACGAATATCAACCATTACCAATTCACCGGTATTTGTTGGCACTCTTGCTAAAGCAATTGATTGCGCCAATGTCGGTGAATAAGTACCGCTTGTAATCAGACCCTCAGCATTTCCTTCAACAATAACACGTTGACCGGCTCGCATAACACCTTTGTCTTGTAAAACCAAGCCAACCAGTTTGCGTTGAACACCCTGCCGTTTTTGTGATAGGAGGGCGCCCATGCCAATAAAATCCCGGTCTTCTGGCCGCCATTTTACCGTCCATTCCAAGCTGGATTCCAAAGGAGTAGTTGACTCATCCATGTCTTGTCCGTAAAGCAACATTCCTGCTTCCAAACGGAGGGTATCGCGAGCGGCTAAACCACAGGGCTTAACTCCAGCCTGTAAGAGGGAGGTCCATAAGGTAGAGATTTCTTCTTTAGGAATAATAATTTCTAGGCCATCTTCTCCAGTATAGCCCGTCCTTGCAAAAAACCAGCGGTCTACATCGACACATTCAAAATTGGTCAGGGTCGAAACGGCATCAATTTGCGCGGGTGTAAGAATACTCATTGTTCTTGCTATAGCATCTGGACCTTGTACCGCCAGCATGGCAAGCTCCGTGCGCTCTTGCAATCCTACTGAAAATCCTTCACTTTTGTTGCGAATCCAGTCGAGATCACGAGTGCGTGTTGCTGAATTGAGTACTAACCTGTAGTTATCAGAAGCCCGTTGGTAAACAATCAGATCATCAATGATTCCGCCATGCTCATTGCACATGCAGCTATAGAGTGCGCGTCCAGTATGCTCAAGAAGATCGACATCGTTGGTTAGTAATTTACGTAAGAATTGTCTGCCACCAGCACCCAAAATATCAACCACTGTCATGTGTGAGACATCAAACATTCCAGCAGATTTGCGAACATAATTATGTTCTTCCAACTGAGAGCCATAATGCAGGGGCATCTCCCAGCCGTGAAAATCCACCATTTTGGCACCATTTGCCAAATGATTGGCGTGTAGTGGTGTTTTTGCGATCATTGCGATTCCCTCGTTTCGCGCGTTGGTGCAGATGATTATACCGAGATGCGACTCCACGACAAGTCTTGCCGCAGGATATCTTTTTCTGCTAAGCAGAGCCCACTAATCAGATATCTGATGAGCCCTAAGTTGTTGAATCTTCTTATTGAGAATAAAAATCTTGCTCCGATCCATTCAGATCCTTACCGCCATAAGGGACTTAAGGAGCAAAAAAAATTTTTGATCTGTGCGTTTTTTGTACTATTCTGAATCATATTGGCTGCTTTGCGACCCATTTCATGTAAGCAGAGCTTTTTGTAGTGTGTTGTAGATAGAGCTCTATGCTGCACGAGATTGGGATGTGAGATGGCGATATTACCAGACGTTATCAACAAGAATCTTGTTGATATGGACGAGATTGAATTTACCTTGCACAGCCTTCTCGGCAGTGACACGGGGGTATTTATTGGAATATCAACGAATGACTATGGTGAATTGATTCAGCAAAATGGCCATTTAAATGAAATTAATGCGTATATCGGAGCAGATAATGCACTAAGTACCGCAAGCGGGCGCATCGTTTACCAGCTAGGTTTGCAAGGTCCTAATTTAGCTATTGATTCCGCATGCTCCTCTTCTTTCGATATGTACTGTAATTTTATTAAATTTAATAAGTTCTCATTTAGTAAAGAAGAGCCCGAGCTGATAAGCCAAGCAGGTGACACCAATGCAGAGCAAGAACTGATGCCCGGGGCTTTATATGCTGACGATTAAATAAAATTAGAGTAGTCTTGTTGGGCGAATAAACCTAAAAACAAGGACTAAATGATGGACATGCCAAAGGTTGGTGAGTTTTGCTGGAATGAGTTAGCAACTAACGATGTCAACGCTGCAAAAGATTTTTATGGCAATTTGCTTGGCTGGACCTTTAGTGAACATAAAACAGATGACTCAATCTACACAATGATTAAACACAAGGATGGTGAATTTGGTGGCATGTGGCAAATTCCCAATGAGCAAAAAAACCAAATCCCCCCCCATTGGATGGGATATATTTTGGTTGATGATATAGAGAGCACTCTGAACAATGCGACAAAACTCGGTGCAACCGTGAAGATGCCGGTCACTCAGGTTGGTGAAATGGGGCGCTTTATCGTCATTGCCGATCCTACTGGAGCACATATCGCATTTTGGCAAACTTTGAATCAAAAATAAGTTTTTGACATCACGCTTGTTAACAACCGCCGAGGGAACAATAAAAACCCAACAAGAACATTTATATTTCTAAATGTCTTATAATTATATAAGAAGCTGTTTGTAGGTAATAGAGGAGAAATTCTTATGAACGCTAGTATTAAAAGGCATCATAAAATTCTCGGGACCCTGCTTTTTATTGCCTGTTTATTCATCACCACCGATACTAATGCCTGGCATGGCGGCGGCTGGGGTGGTGGTTGGCACGGCGGTGGTTGGCACGGCGGTGGTTGGCACGGCGGTGGCTGGGGTGGCGGCTGGCACGGCGGTGGCTGGCATAATGCTGGCTGGTATGGCGGCGGCTGGGGTGGCGGTGTCTATGTTAGCCCTATTTTCTACACCCAACCCTATTATCGTGCCTGTGGATGGGTAGGAGGTCACTGGCAAGGCCGGTACTGGATCCCAGCACATAGAACCTGTTGGTATTAAGGCATAACGCTCAGCCTCAAAGCCCTTAGGCGGAGATAGAATGGTAATAGGTCACTCCCCTTGCGTCATCCTGAGCGTAGCGAAGGATCTATGTGGCACTGTGCTAATCCCGGAGATCCTTCGCTACGCCCAGGATGACGGGTTATGATAGGCAAAGGAAATAATAAGAGAGCATCACCTTTGAGCAAAATACATCTAATAAACTGGTTAATGTCTTGGAGAGGCGTGCTTGATTTTGCATGGCTCTTTTTTTTATTGTTTATGCTCTGGTATTTTTGGCGAGACAGGCAATTTCTAGCTCAATCAAAATATTGGCTTATTACCAAAGGTCGCATTACTCTCTTTGAATGGACTCAAGAAGGGCCTCGATTATGGCCAAAGATTCAATACACCTACCAGGTCTTCGATAAGGATTTTTATAGCGAATACCTTTTCCTCGATACCTCTCATAACAATCCCAATAGTAAATATGCCCGCAATATCGCCTATCGCGCGGCGATGGCCTATGAGGATGATGTGGATATTGATGTCTTTTATAACCCTAATAATCCACAACAAGCAGCACTAGATATCACCATTCCACGAAAATTAAATCTCATTATTGCCCTATTATTAATCTTGATTATTTTGCACCTTGTGGTTGTGACGGAGCGGCTGTTGTAGGTGCTGCCTCCTCTTTTGCAGCCTCACATTTGCAAGGCTCAGAACTAGTCTGCGCCTGCAAGCTAGTTATCGCTAATCCCCTCACGCCCTGTCCAGGGGATGCTATTCCAAAATCAAGCGTAATATCCAAGGTTTGCTTTTGCTGATACTGAGGGTTTTTATAGATCACAAGCAGGGGCATCTCCGCTTGCCAATGATTATCTCCCTTGGCTTTAATAGTCGGTGGAAGGGTTGCTACTGCGCTGACAAAGTATGAGTTGGCTTGCACTGCATCGGGAATTTTGGAAGCAGTAAAAACATTAGAGTAATCAGTCCAGCCACCCGCAGTGAAATATTTGGCAATCTGTTTTTGTCGCTCAATAAAATCCTTGTAGTTATAGGTATAAGTAGCAACTATTGCTTCATTAGCCCAAACTGCAAGTTGCGTCTCATCAGGTGTAGAACGGGCTGTAAGAGAAAAGGCGAATAGGATCAGGGCAGCATAAGCTCTCATTTTAGTCATTAATAGTATCCTTTAAACAAACGTCAGTTCGGAATAAGAGTTAATCTGATTGTAGTCCCGTTTCCCACACAAAAAAACCCCGGTATAAAACCGGGGCGATTATTGTGCCTATCAGGCACTACTCCGCGAAAAGAGGGGAGCGCGGAGCAGAGAACCTACACTAGGTTACTCATTAACTTAGACACCGCCAATCAATAAAAGTTCAATTTTTATGCAAAATTAAATTTCTTTTCCTTTGTCCAACCCTGATAACTCCATTTTGAGAAGAAAACCGTAGATCCATGGGCGACAGAATAGGGTATTTGTGGTATTTTATGCGGATCTTCGGTTCTTGTCTTATAGAACCAAGTTAGTTGGGGCTTTCTATCAAGTCAGTTACTAAGCACCGTTCAAAAAATCCATCAGAATATTTAGGTTGAGGTTAGGGGGGCATTTGTGCGCAACAGTCGTTTTTATTTTGCCAACCGAGAGAATGTCAGCCGATTTATTAATCGTTGGGATGTTTTGCTGCTAATACTCTTTTTTTCTCTTATCTTTTTCCTTGGCTGGGCTGGAAAACAAATGGCAAGCCCCTATCAATTGGGCGAGCAACTAGCAATTTCTCTTGAGCCAACCATTTTACCCTTTTATGCCTTACGCACTGTCTTGCGGATGTTCATTGCCCTGATCTTGTCGATTCTTTTCACCTTTATTGTAGGTACCCTGGCCGCAAAAAATAGGCGCGCAGAACAAGTTGTCATTCCTGCAATTGATATTTTGCAGTCAGTGCCCGTATTAAGCTTCCTTTCTATTACCGTAACAGGCTTTATTCATTTGTTTCCTGGCAGTCTATTAGGCCCAGAGTGCGCGTCTATCTTCGCAATTTTTACAGCACAGGTTTGGAATATTACCTTTGGCTTTTACCAATCATTGAAAACCTTGCCCCACGACTTAAAAGAAGCTGCTGCAATGTTTCATCTCTCTGCCTGGCAACGTTTCTGGAAAGTTGAAGTTCCCTTCTCCATGTCAGGTTTATTGTGGAATATGATGATGTCCATGTCCGCAAGCTGGTTCTTCGTAGTCTTATCAGAGGCAATCTCTGTTTCCCATCAAAATATTCGTTTGCCCGGTGTTGGCTCATACATTGCCTTAGCTATTGAGCGCCATGACCTGCATGCTGTTGGCTATGCAATTCTTACCATGGTTATTGTTATTTTCCTCTACGATCAAATTCTTTTTCGGCCACTCATTGCTTGGTCAGAAAAGTTCAAGATGGAACCCTCCCCCGACGAAGAGGAATATCAGTCCTGGCTAATCGATTTGATCCGTGGCAGCCGTTTGATGAAGCGCTTTAGCCGTGGCATAGCGATTTTTAGAGATCATTTCGTTAATGCACACTGGCTACGTTACAGAGGCAACCGTTCACAAAAAGAAATTGATTTTCGCCGTCAGAAACATTTGGATTGGCTGTGGAATACAGTAGTTCTTCTAGCCATATTTGCCGGCGGTTCCTTGTTGATGAAGTTTATCCTCAAAGATCTAAAGGTTAATGAGGTTTTGCATGTATTTCTCCTGGGCGCCGCAACGGGAACCCGCGTTATAGTGCTCATTATCATAAGCTCCTTGATTTGGATTCCTGTGGGCGTATGGATTGGCCTAAGACCCCGTTTGGCTCAAAAGATACAACCCATTATTCAGTTTGTAGCCGCCTTTCCTGCCAATCTCTTCTATCCTTTATTTGTGATAGCAATTGTACGCTTCAATCTGAGTGTTGAAATCTGGGTGACACCTTTGATGATTCTTGGTACACAGTGGTATATTTTATTCAACGTTATTGCTGGCGCCTCGACCATTCCACGCGAACTTTATCTGGCAGCAGATAATTTTGGTGTTAAAGGTTGGCAATGGTGGAAACGTTTGGCTTTACCCGGTATTTTTCCTTTTTATATTACGGGAGCAATCACAGCAGCAGGCGGTGCATGGAACGCCAGTATCGTGGCCGAATGGGTAAGTTGGGGACACACAACCTTGGAAGCTACGGGCCTGGGTGCATATATTCAAGCAGGCACAATTGCTGGTGATTTTCCAAAAATAGCCTTAGGTACTGCAATGATGTGTATCTATGTGTTGGCCTTTAACCATTTAATTTGGCGCCCGCTTTATCGTTTAGCGGAAGAGCGCTTTCATTTCAATTGAGGCAGATATGTCAGAAACCATTATTGCCATTGAAAATTGCCGTAAGTCGTTTAAAAAATCGGCTGAACAGGATTTACTGGTACTCGAAGATGTGAACTTTAAGCTTCAGGAGGGTGAAATTGTCGCCCTGCTCGGCAAATCAGGCTCGGGAAAATCTACGCTTTTGCGTATTATCGCCGGTTTAATTCCGCCTACCTCCGGCAAGGTATCCTATCGCGGACATCCCGTTACAGGACCGATGCCAGGTATTGCTATGGTGTTTCAATCCTTTGCCCTGATGCCCTGGCTAACAGTACTTGAAAATGTCGAATTAGGTCTGGAAGCACAGGGCGTTGGGCGCGAAGAAAGACGGCACCGTGCCATTGAGGCCATTGATACTATTGGCTTAGATGGCTTTGAATCTGCTTTCCCCCGAGAGCTATCAGGGGGTATGCGACAACGTGTCGGTTTTGCCCGTGCCTTGGTGATTAATCCTGATGTTTTGCTAATGGATGAACCTTTTTCAGCACTCGATGTATTAACCGCAGAAAACCTGAAATCGGATTTACTTGAACTCTGGCAAGAAAAGAAAACCAATACCAATGGTATCTTATTGGTAACACACAACATTGAAGAAGCAGCGATGCTTGCTGATAGGATTATTATCTTCGGCTCCGACCCCGGCTATATTCGCGCAGAATTACAGGTAGATCTAGCACAGCCACGTGAACCTGTGACTCCGGAATTCCATGCCTTAGTCGATAAAATTTATACCCTTATGACTACAGGTCCAAAGGATAAATCGAAGGGAGCCCAACGTGAGCGCCAAATTGGTCTTGGCTATCGCTTGCCTGATGTAGAACCTTCTGAATTATCAGGTTTGATCGAAACAATGAAATCCTTTGAAGAGCGAATTGACTTACCAGAACTTGCTGATGAGTTAATGATGAATATTGATGACCTATTCCCAATCCTTGAAACGCTTGAAATATTAGGCTTTGCCAAGGTTTCAGATGGTGACATACAACTTAGCGAGTTAGGCAAGCAATTTTCCGAAGCCGATTTACAAGAGCGTAAGCTTTTGTTCGCCAGAAGACTCTTAGAGAAAGTGCCCTTGGCCCGTTATATTCGTCGTATTTTGGATGAAAAAATTGGTCACCGCGTGTCCGAAGAACGGTTCTTATCCAAACTTGAGGACTATTTAAGCGAAAAAGAAGCTGAGCGTGTTTTACGCACAATGATTGACTGGGGACGTTACGCTGAGCTCTTTGCCTATGATTTTAATACAGGCATTCTAAGTTTGGAGAATCCTGGTATTTCGGATGCAACGACCCAGGTTTAAATGCCTGATAGCCCAGCAACTCGTTGTTTATATTGTACAAGGTGGGATTTACTACCTAGGCATAATAAAACTTTAAGCTTCATTATATAACCTTAAATCTGACAATTTAGTCAGCAACTAGAGGATTATATTATGGCCGAGTTTGAGTGGGGTAATAGAGTCTCATCTCTAGTGGAGTTTTGGGGAGGATGGTCTTTAGCATTGTATCCTCAAGCAAAATCCTTAGAAAGTTTTTGCGCAGCAACTGACGGAATTAGCATGTCTGGTGACAAAATCACCGCTAAAGATGGTAAGCCTTCAATCCAATTAATTCTTTTTATGCTCTTGAATGAAGATCCTAAGGCTAAAATTCCAAATAGACTTTTGGGCGATATGCTTAAATATATTGCCAATCATCGCCAAGACTTTAATTCGATTGATTTAGAGACTAAGCAACGATTCAATCAATTTTTGCAAGAACAGTTTCCCACTTCTAAATTAACAAATCAGCAGTTAAGTGATCAGCATAATAATATGGTTGAGCTGTTTAATGCAGGACAATTAGCGGCTTGCTTTGATATAAAATACACGAAAAAACCCCCATTTAAGGGAGAATTGGCAGAAGGAGAGAATGTCTTAGAAAATTGTCAGCAACTTAGCGCTCTTTTAAGTGACAATGAGCAACTTTATCTTAGTACTTATAATGTTTGTAACAAGGTAGTGAAAGAAATCAATTTAATTGAAGCTCAACGCACTTTTATCGAGTCATGTCTTGGTGATATACACAAATCATTCCCCCTACCAAACCAAAATGTCTCACGTTTTGCAGAACCCGGGTTTCTGACAGAAGAGAGTACTTTTTTAGTAAATTTTCATGGGTTAAACGAAAACACTCAGCGTGATCTTGAAAAGTTAGTCGCTAAATGTTTCAGCTTGTCTGGACGTTGTGTGGAGGTCAAGTCATGGCTTGATCAAGTCATTGATTTTTTTGCCGAATGCATTAAGTTTATACAATCCCTATACTCTGACTCTGAATTACTTACAAATTCATCTATCGTGCGAGCGAGAGAAAATCCTAAAAATATAATTACTGCCTTCGCGCTACAATTTAAGCAAGGTATGTATGGACTTACAGAGTCCGTTGTAGGACGCCATTTAGATAGTGCTCAAGTAGCGGCTGCCCTTCCAATTTATACTGTTCTTAATTCGGACCTTAATAATCAAACTAAGATAAAAGTGATTCGGAGTTTGGTTGAGGATTTTGGCTGCAATTTGAAAGATGAAAAAATTAGGGCTTATGCATTCAATAGCTCTGAAAAAAGAGAATACAACCTTTTAGAATATTTAGTCAGTCATCCGCTGCAACCAACGTTTGAAACACCAGAGGAAGAGTCTCAGTTTAGCTGGCGCCGGCGTGCTGATGAGGCAACTTACGATGATGTTAAGGATCAACTTGAACTTGTTAATTTTTTTAGGGAACAGGGGTTAACTTTCCGCACAAAGGAATGCCCAGAAATTAGTAGTCAGTGGTCATACCTAGAAAAGGAGATTGATAAATTTGCTAATTCGTTTCAGAGCACAGGCAATGAGCCACAGAGTATGGAATGGCGTTCAAATCCTGCTGCTAACCCAACTAAAGGTTCAGTCAGAGGCACATTTTTTGAAGACAAGAGCAGCACACGCGGGTTAAGCGAACAACCTATGCCGCAAAACGGCTTAAGTTAATATAGTAAGTGCTCCTCTGCCCCGTCACCCTAACGTAGCACGTCATCCAGAGCGCAGCGAAGGATCTCCTGAATGTGGCACAGTGCCAATCCCGGAGATCCTTCGCTGCGCTCTGGATGACGGGGTAGGAGACGTGACCTATTACAGTTAACGTTAGTTATTACGAACCCTTCGGCTCACAAGATTATCAGCAAATTCTGTTATCATCTCAAAAAAATTTGCCTGAAAATATCGGGGATTCATAAAAAATATAGTATCTCAAAATCCAGATTTCACTTTTTTCTCTTTTCTTTTCTACCTATACTTATAAAAAGTGAGCAATATTTAAACATTTCTGTCATTATCTGTTAACTCGCGGAGATGCTTATGCAGATCCAACCATTACAGCCAGTTGAAGTGAGCTTGAAGTGTGGCCAGTCACAGGCTACATGCCATCTAATTGAACTGACAGACTGTGAAATGCAATTAACAAGCACGGATTACTTGGAAAAAGGGAGCTTGGTTGTATTTACCTCAAGGTTTTTTCGTGGCGAAGCAAGCATTCTTCATCTCAAATTCTGTCGCTATCATTTCTCTTATACCCTAAAGATAGACTTCATAAATTTTCAACCAGGATTAGTTGTCAATCAAAAACTTTGAGATAGAGCTAGGAAGAATAGAGGGTCTTGATGAACTCTACGTAATAACTCAGCCGCGAATAATTGGAAGAGTGTAGGCTGGGCTGACTGACCTATTACCACTCTATATTGACTCATAGCCATCAGGCTATGAGTCAATAAAAGCAAACCTCGATTTACAACCAATAAACAAATACAAACAAGAACAACCAAACCACATCCACAAAATGCCAATACCAAGCGACACCTTCAAATGCAAAATGCCGTTCTGGAGTGAAATGGCCACGGATGCAACGGCAAAGAATAACAATTAACATAATTGTACCTATCGTCACATGCAAACCGTGAAACCCTGTGAGCATAAAGAAGGTAGTTCCATAAATACCTGCATCAAGAGTAAGGCCCATTTCAGTATAAGCTTCATGATACTCATAGGACTGCAAGGTTAGGAACAAAATACCCAGGGCAATTGTACAAATCATGCCAAGAATTAATTGCTTACGCTTGTTTAACTTAAGAGCCCAATGTGCCCAAGTTATAGTGACACCGGAGGTTAACAGAATCAGGGTATTAATCGCTGCTAAACCCCAAGCTCCCATTGCTTCGTGAGCACCAAAAAAGACTTGATTGTTGGGGTTAGATAGCAAAGGCCACTTCGCTGCAAAATTAGGCCATAGGGTAATGTGGGTCATTGGATGTTGATCAAGCATGCCCCCTAACAGAGGAACAGACCAAAATCGAGTGAAGAACAACGCACCAAAGAACGCTCCAAAAAAGCATACCTCGGAAAAAATAAACCAGCACATTCCCCAACGAAAGGAGCGATCAACCTGCAGATCATAAACACCTTTCTGATTTTCATAGATAACCTGGCCAAACCAGCCAAACATCATGCCAATTAAAATTGCGAGGCCAAGAGTGAAAATATATGGGCCATACCAACCAGAGTGTAGCCAGGAAGCAGCCCCCACCAGGGTTGTTGTAAGACCAATTGAGCCAACTAAAGGCCAGTGGCTGGGTTTTGGGATGTAGTAAGTGCCATGTGCTCCCATTGTATATAGTTCTCCTCATCATTTGTGCTCATTGCTAACCTAAATCAGAAAATAGCAAGCGCTTTTGTATGGAACTCATTGACCGCTACACCCAATTAACTTCAAGATGCTGGGTATATTCATCAATAAATCCTAATTTATCACTTTATCCGATACATCAAACAGCGTGTAAGACAGCGTAATAGTCTTAACATTAGCTGGTAATTCTGGATCTAGATGGAACAACAACGGCATATCCATTGCCTCATGCCCATTAAGTGTTTGCTGCGTAAAGCAAAAACATTCCGTCTTCTTCAAATATTTTGCAGCTATCCCCGGTGTTACACTGGGAATAGCTTGAACTGTCATTCGATGCCCAGATTTGTTTTCTGCATAGAAAGCCAGTTTGGCAATTTCTCCTGGATGTACTTTTATTTTTTTAGTCTTGGGATAAAAAGCCCAAGGAACGCCACCATTATTCGTGGCAATAAACTCGACTACAATTTCTCTGCTTGCATCAACTTTTGCCGTACGAGCATCGTAAGCTGTTGCTTCACCGCTTGTCTTACCATTAATACCGAAGGTTTTACATAGGCTGTTGTAAATCGGAACTAATGCAAAACCAAAAGCAAACATTGCGAGTACAACAGCTGCCAAGGTTACAATCAATTTTGTATGACTTTTTCCAGTCATTGTATCTCGCCTTATTTACATCAATCGCCTGCAAACAGGCGATTATTTACATCGGTTAATATCTTCTCATTAGTAATGCAGAAGATGGGATGACTCAACATGTGGAGGTGTCACAAAGCTATGATAGGGAGGGGGTGAAGATAAAGTCCACTCCAAACCACGAGCACCTTCCCATACTTGTGCATCAACCTTTTCACCATGCTTGCGTACAGTTCTAATCACGTTGTACAGAAACAGTAGTTGGGAGAAGCCGAAGATAAAGGCCCCAATTGTTGACACCATATTAAAATTCGCAAACTGCAAAGCATAATCAGGAATTCGTCGTGGCATACCTGCAAGTCCCAGGAAATGCATAGGGAAAAATGCGATGTTCACTGATATTACTGACAACCAAAAATGCCATTTAGCCATACATTCGTTGTACATATGTCCTGTCCATTTTGGCAGCCAATAATAGGTTGCGCCCAACAGAGCAAAAATAACCCCGGGCACGAGAACATAATGGAAATGTCCTACGACGAAATAAGTATCCTGATATTGATAATCAGCAGGAACCAGAGCAAGCATTAGTCCAGTGAACCCTCCGATTGTAAACAGGAATACGAAGGCAATAGCAAAAAGCATGGGCGTCTCGAAAGTCATTGCCCCTCTGAACATTGTACTAACCCAGTTGAATACCTTAATACCTGTTGGAACGGCAATCAGCATCGTTGTGTACATAAAGAACAATTCTGCTCCCAGTGGAACACCTGTCGTAAACATATGGTGTGCCCAAACAACGAAGGAAAGGATTGCAATACTTACTGTTGCATACACCATGAAGTGATAGCCAAACAGGGGCTTTCGACTAAATGTCGGGATGATTTCAGAAACAACACCGAAAGCAGGAAGCACCAGTACGTATACTTCGGGGTGTCCAAAAAACCAGAAAACATGCTGGAATAAAATAGGATCGCCACCACCTGCAGCTTCAAAAAAGCTTGTGCCAAAATGTCTATCGGCCAGCATCATCGTTACGGCTCCAGCCAAAACCGGCATAATAGCAATTAGCAAGAAGGCGGTAATCAACCATGTCCATACGAACATAGGCATCTTCATCAGCGTCATTCCTGGTGCACGAAGGTTAAGAATGGTCGCAATGATATTAATCGAGCCCATAATGGACGAGAGTCCCATCATATGCACAGAGAAAATCATGAAGTCCGTACTTGGGGGAGCAAATTTGGTCGATAGCGGCGCATACATTGTCCAGCCAAAGTTCGGGCCACCACCACTGTGGAACATAGTTGAGCCCAGCAGTGCAAACGCAAAGGGCAACAACCAGAAACTCCAGTTATTCAAGCGAGGCAGAGCCATATCTGGCGCACCGATCATCATCGGAATTTGCCAGTTTGCCATGCCTGTAAACGCAGGCATGACCACACCGAAAAGCATGATCAGACCATGCATCGTTGTCATCTGATTGAAAAAGTTAGGATCGACAAAACGATGACCTGGTTGAAAAAGCTCTGCTCTAATCACTAAGGCCATGGTTCCAGCAACGAAGAAACTAATCATCGCCAGCCATAAATATAGGGTACCGATATCTTTATGGTTTGTTGTGAATAACCATCGCTTCGCAAATCCAATCAGGCCTTTACCCTGTTCTGGACCGTGTTCTTCATGCTCGCTATCATGCGCTACCG
The DNA here is from genome assembly GCF_000756815.1 of Legionella massiliensis. Lineage (GTDB taxonomy): Bacteria > Pseudomonadota > Gammaproteobacteria > Legionellales > Legionellaceae > Tatlockia > Tatlockia massiliensis. Next base: position 604,569 of record NZ_CCVW01000001.1, on the reverse strand, counting down.
CTTGACTCATCGTAAACCTCCGACCTTCGCTTTTTCTACCATTTTTGGTTTTTGGGTTTCTGCTTGACGCACCTTGGCTACATCAGCGGGTTGAACAATATCGTCCGTATTATTCTCCCAAGCATTGCGCTCATAGGTAACAATCGCTGCAATTTCTTTATCACTTAATTGATCCTTGTACGGCTGCATCGCAGAACCAGGAATACCATGTAGTATCATCGCAATATGACGAGATATTGGTTTTCCAACTGCAACTGAGCTGCCTTTCAGAGCAGGATACATTGGTGGTAAGCCCTTACCGTCTACTCTGTGGCATGCCGCGCAGATCAAATCGTATTTTTCTCTACCAAGGTTCATCAACTCATCGCGCTTCATATTTGGTTGCTCGGCTGGCTGATTCAAAGTGATATCATATTGATCTTTGACTTTGACCTGGTTAGCAACCCATTGGTTAAACTCATCTTCACTAACAGCTTGCACAACGATTGGCATAAATCCATGATTGATACCGCACAACTCGGCGCATTGGCCACGATAGGTACCTGGCTTCTCAATTCTTGCCCAAGCCTCATGCATAAAACCCGGAATAGCATCACGCTTTACTCCCAACTCAGGAACCCACCAAGAGTGGACAACATCATTTGAAGTAACCAGGAAACGAATTTTCTTATTAACAGGTAGCACGAGGGGCTTATCAACCTCTAAGAGATACCATTCGCCCTTATCTTGTTGGTTATGAATTTGCGCATAGGGAGTTGATAAATTTGAAAAAAAGCTAATACCTTGATCTAGGTACTGGTATTGCCATTTCCACTGATAACCTACAACCTTCACTGTAACATCGGATTCACTGCTATCTTCCATACGAATCAAAACCTGTGTTGCTGGGATTGCCAGACCAATAAGAATCAGAAAGGGAATGATTGACCAGATAATTTCCAAACGGAAATTGTCATGAAAAGTAGCGGGAGTATAACCCTTGGATTTGCGATGATGAATTAATGAGTAAATCATCACTCCAAATACAACAACACCGATGATTGCACAAATCACCATAGCAATCATATGCAGGTCATACATGTCTCGACTTAAGGGCGTTACCCCTTTGTACATGTTTAACTGCCAGTGATCAGTCTCTGCCATTGTTACCTGGCTCATTACCAGTCCAATCAAGGCAACAAGCACCTTGCTTATCATAGACCTATTTAGCATCCCCGTTCTCACCCCTTCAATTAGTCAGATCTTGGAAGAAATCCTACAAGAGTACTTGCAGGATTTACTTATTTCATCACGACTTATAATTAAATTTATTTACGTTTGACCCTGAGTTTTCGAATGGCTCTTACCATAGCGAGTAATTACCACCCGTTTTTGAACGACTTACCATGTACTTAATTGCCTCAATCACCTCACCGTTGGTGCAGTGTTTGCAACCTCCATTTTTCGGATGATCATCACCAGTCATGGTTTTCTCAATAAGAACGTCCATATTTTGTGCAATTAATGGCGCCCATACGGTCTTATCACCGATCTTGGGTGCTCCTTGTTGCCCTTCGTTGTGACACATAGCGCAGTTCTCGTTATATATTTCCTGGCCATTTGACGGGTATTTAGATGCACCACCTGTTGTTAGGTCGCTCCATTGTGAACGTGACAAAGAGCTATTCAAAATATAATCAACAGCAGCGATAACATCATTATCAGAGCAGGTAACACAAGCACCTTTTACTGGCATAGAGTTATATCCATCAATTGCATGGCGATACAACCCTGTCAAACCACTATGATTTAAACGTAAATACCAGTTTGAGGAATCGCCAATCACTGGAGCACTCATTTCACCATTTTGGTGACAGATAACACAGGCATTCACATAAACCTGTTTACCGCGCTTTAAGGTTGGTTGTTCTTCAGAAGCAGCGACACCTAAGGGCTCTTCACTAACAACTGTTTTCAGATAGGTCGCCATTGCCAGCCTATCTTCCTCAGTCAAATGGCTAAGACTATTGTGAACAACCTCTGCCATAGGACCCGCAATAGGGCCCGCTTTATTAATCATTTCGCCTTGGGAGAAAACATCAGCCACCTCAGCATGAGACGCTGAGTACAAGCCATATTTGGTAATGTTAGGCGCCCAATAACCATCGATAAAGGTTCCAGTCAGATAAAAACGAGTCTTTGGTCCACCAAAGACATTTAAAGGAGTATGACACATACTGCAGTGACCTAAACCATCAACAATGTATTTACCCCGATTCCAGGCAGGAGACTGAGTAGAATCATAGGTAATTGGGGTATCATTCGGATAGAAGAATAATAAATTCCAGCCCCATAGTGAGAGACGAGCACCGGGTACACCGAAAGGAAAGGGTAAATCTTTATTCTTTTGCTTAACAGGTGGAATGCTCATGAAATAAGCATAAAGAGCACGAGCATCATCGTCACTTACTTTTGAGAAATAAATATAAGGGAAAACTGGAAAATAATTACTGCCCTGCGGATCTCGTCCTTCTTTCAAGGCACGAATAAAATCTTGCTCAGTCCAATTACCAATTCCTGTTTCTTTATCCGGAGTAATATTAGGACTATAAAAGGTCCCGAAAGGGGTTGCCAGAGGTAAACCACCAGCAAAAGCAGGAGTACCGCCTTTCATATCAGTATGACAAGCAATACAATCGCCCATCCTGGCCAAATACTCCCCTTTTTTAATTAGCTCTTCTTCCGCGCCAGTTGCGGGTTTTGTTGCTGGATAAACAGGATAGTAGCCTTCAATAAGAGGTTCTGTAGTTGTATTAGTGTCAGCAGTCTTAGCTTCAGTAGACTTAGCTTCAGTAGACTTAGCTTCAGTAGACTTAGCTTCAGTAGGCTTAGCTTCAGTAGGCTTAGCTTCGGTAGGCTTAGCTTCGGTAGGCTTAGCTTCGGTAGGCTTAGCTTCGGTAGGCTTAACTTCAGTAGATTCAGAATTTGTGCTCACGCTATTGCTAACAGTATTTTCAGCTGCATGCGATAAACCAGTCATTATCATGTTTATCATTAAAAAAGACACAATAACTGCGTTTTTTCTAAACAAAGAGCCCACGCTCCCTCCTTAAACTTATGTACTTTCTATACATTCTGACAGTATCAAATTAATCTCGGCATTTTATACTTCTAGTCAGGCAACTTGCAATGTTGTTTATTAGTTACTTAGTTAAATTTGTTTTATTTTACCGGCTGACACAAAATACCGGCACTGCTATGATGCACGCTCAAACGAATAACTCAAGGAATTATTATGGCGTGGATACCAGCGATTGACTTAGCGGATCTCCAACAAAAGGAACGTGAAACAGCTGTTGTTGATGGCAAAAAAATCTTATTCATCTGGCATAAAGAACAGGTTCACGCCGTTCAAGCACAATGCCCCCATTTCAAATTACCGCTCGCAAAGGGAAAAATTACTGACGACTGCGCTATTGTTTGCCCCTTTCATAAAAGTGAATTTGACCTCTGTTCTGGTGATGTAAAATCTTGGTCCCCGTGGCCGCCAGCAGTCGGCAATTTATTAGCAAAGGTAGTAAAACCAAAAAATTTACAAGTTTATCCAACTCGAATTGAACAAGGAAAAGTTCATGTAGACCTCGGACAAGCTAAATAGTCGTATCTGCAACAGGACTAAGTTTAGTGAAAGGCTGTATTTAGCACGAAATGCACTGAGTACAGCCTTTTTACAAGTAAGGCCTGAATAGCTGCGATTAATTTATCGAACAGCGCCTTTGCTCTCCGAGCTGTCTGATTACCGTAGTGATTACCGCATAAGGAAACTTGCGGCCACTAAGAAAACGATGTAAAAGAGTCATCGCTTTCTCGGAACTGTCCCATTGCCCTCCCAGTTTTTTACGAGCTTCATCGAGAGCACGAACATTTTCGTTTTCTAAGGATTGAAGAACGGCGGCAATTGCTGCCTCTGCTATCCCTTTTTGCGCTAAAACTTGCGTGATAAAACTATTTCCCTTGTGAGCATAACGCTGAGCAAGATTTAATGCTAACCGCAAGTCATTGACTAAATGTGATTCTCTTAATTGTTTAATCGTTGAATCAATACAAGTATCAAGATTGGACATAGAAGAAAATTCTTCTTCGAGATACCTGCGTAACTCATACTCACTGCAACTACTATCCGATAAACGCTTAATTGCAACATCGATTATACGACTCATTTTAAATTCCTTCTCTGCATGGCAGCGACTTAATTATTAGCAATGCTATAGCGCTGCCTCATAACTAATCCAAAGCTAATCCTTTAGCTCCATACTTTAAAAATAGGGGCTTTTGTTTCATAAAAACATCTAATAACCGGTTTTATGCAAACGCCAGTGAGTGAATTTAATATGAGGTCACTAGGTCAGCGATAATCACCATTTTAAAGCTTTTAAAAAAATCAAAGTCCATTATTTACAAAGCCGAATTGCAAAGCAAATTCCATGCCTATTTTTGATCTGAATAACATTGGCAAATGGCATTATTTTTTTAAACAAGTCTTGCAAAATATATTCACTAAAATAGTTAATCCCAGTCAGGTTAATTGTGATCAAGCAAGAATCCACACTTGTTTGCCGGCAAATTTTGATTTCCGGCAATACTTGGATAAACTCGAGTAACTTGTTTAGGTAATGTCAGTTCGGTAAAGGAAAACCTCTCATGAAAATTAGCACCGCACAACCAATCATCCTACATCGCGATAAGATTACTCGTAAAATTGCTAGGTTCTGGGATCAAATTTCTGAGGGATGGCGTGAAATCTGGGGACCTCATATTCATCACGGATATTATGAAGACGACCATGCAGTAGAGCCTCTCGCAGCCCAGGAGCTATTAATCGATAAACTGGCCACTCTTTTGCAAATTGCACCAGAGGAAAAAATTCTCGATGTAGGTTGCGGCATGGGCGGCAGCAGTCTTTATCTAGCCGAAAATTATCAAGCGATAATGACAGGAATTACTCTTAGCCCCAAACAAGTAGCCCTTGCAAGCCAGCAAGCACAAGAGAAAAATATCAAAAACGTTAGTTTTAAAATTGAAGACGCTTTAACCTTAGATAGTCTGGATGATCATTCGTTTGATTGTATTTGGTCGCTCGAAAGCTGTGAACAATTTCATGATAAGTCCCTGTTTATTCAGCAAGCTTTCCGTGTCCTAAAACCAGGAGGAAAGTTGATTTTAGCGACCTGGTGTTCAGATCAAGAAGAATATAACGATAAACTCGCTAGAAAATATCAAAAACTCTGCTTAGCCTTTGACCTGCCCTATATGCCAACCATAAATCATTATCAAAATTTATTGGCTAAACAGCAGTTTTCTATAAAGGAAACACTAGATTGGACTAGCAATGTAGAACGGAGCTGGGATATAGGATTATCCCGTCTCAGTTCTTATTCATTCCTGCAACTTCTTCGAATGGGTGGTTGGCGGGGTTTTCGCTTTGCCAGACAAACAAAAATGATGCGCGAAGCGTTTCACCAAAACAGGGTTCAATATGCGGTGTTTTTGGCAATAAAGGCCTAACGAGTATCTGGATGGTTTAACATATTTTCATTGAAAGCCAACTTTGCTTCGTTAAGAATTTGCTCCGTATTTGCTCTTAAATTATCTGTGACTGATAACACCTGTCGCTCATAAATATTAAAAGCCTGTTGCATATAATCCAATACGGTATGGCCATTATGGAGCAAAGCATCCAGATTTTTCTCCAAAATATCTTCCGGGCGGCGAATTTTTGCTAGCTCTTCGACATTGGGATAAGAAAGATTTTGTAGAACTCTAATATTTAAGGCAACAACCTCTTTAACAGGCTGTTGAATAGAATTAAGAGTATTTTCCAATTGCTCAATGTTAGTGGTTTGCATATAAACCTCCAAATGCTGCACTGCACAATCAAAGATTAGTCAGCACTTGCCGATTTGTCAAATTGTAATAGGTCACGTGGGATGTAAAAATCTTGGAGAAAGTTTAATTTTTAATCCCGTTTTTCTCTCGAGATAGGCCCAAAGTGGGCTTTCCTGGGTACGGAGTGATCTACTACGTCAAATTAAGGAGATTAGCCCGCCATTATCCAGACGGACCGAGATTCTTGTATCTTAGTCATCACTATAGCTAACATCACGAATACGTTGGGCTTCGGTGACTAGTAGTTTGAAATAATCATAGGACATATAAAAGTCTCCTTTGTCTCCAACTTTATCACCCCATGAATTGCGCAGGGTCAACAGTCCACGATATTCTCGTCCCTGATCGTCAACAGCAATTGCGTTGTCATCATAGCCAGTAATAACCATTTCATGACCACCAAAATTGGGGTTTAGATAGACATCTCTAGCAATTTCTGGTGTTAACACCCAGGTATCATTTTCAGCATGATTTTTACCAACAGCCCCCACTAAACCTAAATCAAAATCAAGTAGTAAGACTGCAAAAGTGACACGATCACCAGCAACTAATGATGCTTTTACTTCATTTAAGGTTTTATTGGTATCTACGCGGTCAGCCAGGGTTTGAAAGATATCTAAAATAGGAGACCAAGCCACTTGATCAGCAACGCTTTCGCTTAATTGATGATACTCTCTGACACTCATAGCCCCATCAGGATCAGCCATACCATCTGCTGGATAGCGGCTTAAACCTCCACAACCTTCTATCTGTTCTTGCGATTTAGGCACAATACCAAAGGTATCCATTTGACTAAGAACGACTCGCCCGTAAGAGCCCTCCCAACCACTAATAGAATAGGCATTCTTTTCAAGATAATTACCAAGTTGCAATTGGCAAAGTTGACTTAAATAATCGCCCTTCTTTAAAACTGCGTCGATAGCAGCAGTCACTGCGAAGGTTACGCAGGTACCATACATTCCTTGGTTTAATACAGGCACATCATTCATGCCTAATTCAACTTGGCTAGGATATTTGGAGTTTGAAGGGTTTGCGGCAAATTGTTGGGTATGAGCCAAGGCCATTTTTGCTTTGTTTGCCAGACTTTCTTTAGCCTCTGCGGACAGTTCAACTTTTAATAACTTGATTTGTTTGGGTGCTCCAGTCTTTGTTGCAGATAAAACAGAGGGAGATGGTTTTATCGGTTGTGTGATTGTTCCCACAATTTTAATATCTTGGGCAAATAGACTTCCACTCAATGTTGCTGATATAAGCGCAAAATGACTAATTTTCATTCAAAATCTCCAATATAATCCGTAGGATGCCACGGCTCGGGGAGTATATCATATGATTTATTTTTAGTCATTGAGGGTTAATTGGTGGCGTTTGCCACCTACAAAACACCGGGAACAGAAAAGCGTTGCCTATCATCTAAGCGAAGTGCAGTAAGCTGCCCTCCCCATAAACAACCTGTGTCGATAGCAAAAATTTTGGGATCAGGCGAATAACCTTGTAAAGCGGCCCAATGGCCGAAGACAATATCAGTCTCGATGGATACACGATTTGGCACAGCATACCAAGGAACAAGGTTTGCAGGCGCATCAGCGAGAGTTCCCTTATAACTTAAAACCAGACGCCCCTGCTTATCGCAAAAGCGCATACGAGTAAAATAATTAGTAATTACTCTTAATCTGGCTATACCTGTTAGTTCTGAAGACCAAAGATCGGGTTCATTGCCATACATTTGGCTTAAAAAATCGCAAAAATCATCACTTGCCAATACAGTCTCTAATTCATGCGCACAGGCTTTAGCTAAATTCAGATCCCAAGTTGGGGCAATACCAGCATGACACATCAGGATATTGAGGGCCGGATCATGGTATAAAATATTTTGCCTACGCAGCCAATGCCCCAGTTCCTCAGCATCATCTGCGATTAAAATCTCATGCAAGGTATCATCATGATTCTTTCTTGAATCTTGCAAAAAAAGCTTGGCCAATAAGTGCAAGTCATGATTTCCTAAGGTAATCCTTGCGGGAATTGGTAGATTTTTAATAAACCGTAAAACAGCTAAGGACTGCGGCCCTCGATTAACTAAATCACCAACAAACCATAGCCTATCGGCCTTCTCATTGAAATTAATCTGCTCAAGTAGGCGCTGTAAGGGTTCATAACAGCCCTGTACATCGCCAATAGCAAAATCAGGCACCGGCCGTTACCCCTGCGCGCAAGGAAACATTGTGCGCGACGGCAGTTTCTGCCTGCCATTGTCCGGAGGTATTCAAGTGCAATAGAGGGTTGACAGGATTCACCGCATGTTGGCTAACAAAATGATTGCCACTATCTTTTACGCGGTGGATAAGTTCCGTTGCCGACATAGCTGAGGCTTTACCAGTGTGTAAATTATTTAATTGCACTTCGGCGGGTAGGGCAACCGCATAGTCAGAAAGAACAATACCCGTAACCATTTGATGATTAGAACTCTGTTCGAAGCGTGAATTGATGCTGCCATCAACCCCCAAACTATGCATACCCAAAGATAAAAAGCCGTTTTGTACTGCCTGCCAGTTTTTATATTCCGGATGCTCACGCACAAATAAATGGAACATTTCTGGAGTCATCAATAAGCCACCGGGAACCATGAATAAGGGCGATTTGTTGACCATTACTTTACCAGCATCAAGGGCTTTGGTTAGCCATTGGATAAATTCTATACCCAGTTGCTGTTCAATTTCCGCAACTGACTCAGCAGGAATACCGCCAGTAAAAGTGCTCACTCGGCCATAACGACCACGGCCACCACGAGAACCGTAAGATCTCAGCATTATTTGATTGAAATCACGTTGAATCGCGATAGCATTAGCTCGAATCAAAATAGCGCCTAAGGTTCCTGCCGAGTATTCATCTTCATTAAGAAGCGCGAGCCATACAGCTAATACTTGAGGATTTGAAACGATCCAGGCAAAACCGCTTGCCGGCATTAATAGTCGAGCAAGTAGTAAATTGAGGCGGCGTCGGAATTCTTCATCAGAATCACCGAGAAATTCATAACTGTAATAGCTGCCAACTGTAGCTAGGCTTTCTAACAAAGGATTCCACTGCTTTAAAAACTGACCATTGTTATCATAAAGCTCAACCCGATAATCAATTTGCAGCTTGCCAATACCTTGTAAGATTGCCGCAGAAAAGAGCGCATACTGCCACAGTTTCTGTTCTTCCGACAAATCTGCTTTTGTATCTAATACCAGATATTGTTGAAAGAGGTTTAACGCTGCCTCTGTACGATTTAAGGCATGATCTACCAAGCCGCCCTGTTGTGAATAATAGCTTGTTGACGTTTCCGGCAGGCTTTGGCAGTGATTGATAAAATTATGCATTAGACTGAGGCAAAGGCTATCAAACCGTGGCTCATCCAAGGCACAGGTGTTTTTTATCTGGCGCAGTAAAACCTCACGTTTATCTTCGGCTAACATCAGAGCCGCGGGAATAACGCGAGTTAGCTCATTTAGTGGTTTAGTCTGCGACGACTTCGGTTTTTTTCCATAACGATGAAACAAAATCAACCTCCCAAACCAAGTGGTTACTATTAATTTTACACTAAGCAGTGATAAATTTTGTTATTTGTACATAGTCCCTAACTGAGATCTGCTCCGGTCTTGCAAGCGGATCAATACCTAAATCACTTAATTGTGTTGCACTAAGCACAGGCTTTAAATTATTTGCAAGCGTTTTTCGCCTCATAGAAAAAGCTTTTGCAACCAATTTTTCAAGTGCTGAAACTTCGACGACAGGGTAGGGTGAAGCCTGATGAGGTATAAGACGTACCACAGCAGAATCTACCTTAGGTTTAGGATGAAAAGCCTCCGGCGGAACCTCAAATAAAGATTCAACTTCACAATGGTACTGTACTATCACAGTTAACCGGCCATAGTCCTTTGTGCCAGGCTGAGCCGCCAGGCGTTCTACAACCTCTTTCTGCAACATAAAATGCATATCATTTATAGATGCCACGTAATCCAATAAATGAAGCAACAAAGGCGTTGAAATATTGTAGGGTAAATTGCCAACGACACGCAGGCCAGAACCCCACTGACTATAGTCAACAGTCAATGCATCCGCGGGGATTAAATCCAATTTATTCTGGGCAATAGCTAATGAGCTGAGATGGGCTTGTAAATCCGTATCAATCTCAATGGCAATAAGTTTGTCCAAATATTTTAATAAAGGCTGCGTTAACGCGCCTAATCCGGGGCCAATTTCAATTACTTTGTCATCTTTTTGCAGATGTAAAGCACTAAGAATTTGAGCAATAGTATGTTGGTTTTGTAGAAAATTCTGACCAAAACGCTTACGGGGACGATGACTCACAGGATTTCACCTAAAAACAAAGCCGGCTTTTAATTGTTCCAAACATTTCATTGTAACACATTTGATATGAAACATTAGAAATAATTTAGAAAATTTTAATGATTTTCTATCTTGGTTCCTAACATTTTATGTTATTTCTTCTTTAAGCGTTCCATTCTGTTTTTTTTCCAACCAAATCGCAAAAAATGGCTTCGTTTTTGTTATAAAAAGCGCTCGCTTTTCTTGCAAACAGGGTTTCATATTGGCTGTTAAATTTTTAGCAAAAATCCCTTCTATGATCTGCAAAGTCCTGACTAACAAACTGAAAAATTAACTCATGCATTTCATTTAAGTAAAGTGGTTTATTTAAGACCTTATTCATTCCTGCTTGCAAACATTTACTTTCAGATTCGTTTAACTTCTGCGCAGTCAACCCTATAATTGGAACTTGTTCTAAATTTAGGGCCTTCTCTCTCTCGCGAATTTGACTGGCCAACTCTGCACCAGAGATACCCGGAAGTCCCAAATCCGTAATTATCAATTCAAAATCAACACTTTTTGCCAACTCCAAAGCACTCTCACCATCGGTTACAGATACAAAACGACAGCCTGTTTGAGCAACAATTGTCTCAACTAGTTTTAAAGCAACTGTATTGTCTTCAACCAGAAGAACTAAAGGAGATGTTAAAGGCAAGAAGGAGGGGTTTGTAATAGTCATTATTGTAGTCGTAAAGCAAACAGAATAACTACTGCTTTGATTGTGGCCGCCATTATATACCCAAGAAACTTCAAAATGCTATTTTTTGAAGTTTCTTGGGTATACAGATATTTTCTTAATCTTAACAATACAAACATTGCTATAGTTCAACATATAGCTTATTTTGAATACATAGATGGTATTTCTTGCTCAGCTAACATTAGCGAATCGGGAAGCCAGATTGTAGGTATGGTGAGCATGCTTAACTTAGATTAAGAAGCCTAAAGTTCCTCAAGAGGCATCCACATAGTAGACAGAACTGCAGCAAGACATACCATCCTCTCTGCTATAGCATCCTACTAGAAAAGCATGTTAGCTTAGCTGACTGTTATTATATTGAGAGAAAAATAAACATGTTAAGCCACTTGCTAGAACTGCGCAGGCGAGCTCTGCAAGTTATGGTGTGTTTTTTATCTCTTTTTTTATTGTTCTTTTTCTACGCAAATGAGCTGTTCCATATTTTGGCAAAGCCTTTAATACAAGTTTTGCCAGGAGAAAACTCTTTGATTGCGACGCAAATTACTTCGCCTCTACTGACCCCTATGCAATTAGCGTCCAATACCGCAATGCTTTGTTCCACACCCTTCGCCTTGCTGCAGCTATGGCGATTTATAGCCCCAGGACTGTATAGACAGGAACGGGTTCATTTAAAAACCTTAATTATTGCAAGTGCCTTATTGTTTTGTGGTGGTGTTTTATTCTGTTTCTATTTAATCCTGCCATTCATGTTTCAATTTTTTAGCAAGACCGTGCCTACAGGTGTGAGGTTTATGCCGGATATCACCTATACCTTGGACTTCATCACTCACATGTTGCTGTTATTCGGGCTATGTTTTCAAATACCCATTCTCTGCATGGTATTAGTTCGCTTAGATTGGCTTGATTTACAGACTTTGAAGAAATTCAGACCCTATGCCATCGTCATAGCCTTTATTCTAGGGATGCTATTAACCCCTCCCGATGTGCTATCCCAAATTATGCTAGCAATACCGCTATGCCTTCTTTATGAACTTGGGATTCTTTTGTCAGCCCTAACAATCCCCCGAGGTAACAGCAAAAAGGAAGATTGTTAAATTAACGTCAGTTATGGATAAGGACGCTATATTAAAACCGTTCGGGCTGAGGAGGCCTTTAGGCCGTCTCGAAACCTAGCACTGTGGCGCTTACTGACGTTAGCTGCTGGCTTACGATAACTGATGAATCTGAGCCTGTACCATCTTATGTATCATTCCTTCAAAATCAACAGACGGCTTCCAACCAAGAACACGGCGCGCCTTTGAAATATCAGCGACTGTTTGTGTTGTCTCAAGAGGGCGAACTAAAGCAGGGTCACTGATAACATGTTCTTGCCAATCTTGATCAACATAACTGTAAGCAAGCTCACATAGCTCACGCAGGGTGTGTAATTTTCCAGTCCCGATAACAAAATCATGCGGTTCTTTTTGTTGTAACATTAACCACATTGCACGCACATAATCAGGGGCATAACCCCAGTCTCTAGCTATTTCAAAATTACCTAAGGCAAGCTTTCCCTGAGAGACTATTGGTAGCCCTCTTTCATTTTTATCTGGAGAATTTAAAATCCCAAGTGCCGCACAAGCAGCTCCGTAGGCAATTTTCTGAGTAACAAAATGTAGAGGACGGCGCTCGCTTTCATGATTAAATAAAATACCGCTTGCGATAAATAGCCCATAGCTTTCACGATAGATCTTCACCATCTGATGTGCATAAACCTTCGATGCTGCATAGGGATTTGTGGGATTAAAGGGTGTTTCTTCATTTTGCGGACTAACCCTGGTCTGACCAAACATTTCTGAAGAAGAGGCATGATAAACCTTAGTCTCTGGGCATAGAGCCTTTACTGCCTCAAATAAACGGACAGCACCTAATCCATTGATGCATAAAGTGTTTGAAGCCTGGTTCCAAGACTCGCCTGGCCTAGATTGCGAAGCAAGATTGTAGATCTCATCAGGCCTCAACTCTTGAATAGCTCTGGATATATCAGCCTCACTGGCAATATCACCATAATACATATCAACTTTTGCCAGTGGCGATGTTTCTGCTAAACGGCTATTGCTGCGAGCAAATCCAAAGACCTTATATCCTTTCTCTTGCAGCAACTCTGCCAGAAAATATCCGTCTTGGCCTGTAATTCCAGTGATCAACGCGCTACGCATTCAATATCCCCATAAGCTCATATCTCACTGTTTTTTTACGATTAGAAAAAGGGAAAAGCAGTGAATTGAGGCCGCTATTGTCGAAATGATTTGAAGAGTTATTAACTCTATTAAAACGGCGGCCAGATTACTTTTTTTACTAAAAAAAGTCAATTTCAGTGCTCTTAATCGCAGCTGCACTTGATTTTATAATGCGTTTAAGGAGAAAATATCGCTTTTGCTATTTATAACCTACTCGACTTAAAAACTTTGCTTAGATAAATGCAAAGTTAATCAATAGAATATCTCCAGAGGAAATAAGGATTCACAATCTATGCTTACCAGCAACGCAATGCATATTGGCTTCGATATTTCCCAGACAGGTTTTGGTAAAGCTGGCTGTGGATATTTTGCTCATGCGCTAATTCAGTCCATGTTGGAACTAGCCCCAAACCATCGTTATTCATTGTATCCGAGTTTCGGTGACTTCTATTTTGACCCAAGAATGCCTATGCATAATCATTATAAAAGTGGTCATTATGGGCCCCGGCATCTTACTCGCGAACTAGCGTCTGCGTTTTGGACAAAATCAGACATTGAAACGCTGCTAAATGCACCTGATGTTATTCATTCGAACAATTTCTGGTGTCCTATCCAATTAAACACAAGCAGATTAATTTATACCTTTTACGATATGGGCTTTGCTGTCGATCCTCGATGGACTACTGAGGCTAATCGCCTTGGCTGCTTTGAAGGTGTATTTCGCTCATCGATTGCGGCAGACTGGATCGTTGCCATTTCAGAAGCATCTCGCGATCATTATTTAGAGATGTTTCCACATTTTCCGCAAGATCGGGTTCGAGTTATCTATCCTTGCTCGCGTTTTGTCGATACACAATTAGAGAGCACTCAGCCTAAAGTGCTTAAAGACATAAAACCCGAACGTTTTTGGCTCAGTGTGGGAACAATTGAACCAAGAAAAAATCAGCGCAGTCTTGTTAAAGCCTATGCGAACTATCTTAAGTTAAATGGCGACCCTATGCCCCTTGTCTTCGCTGGCGGCAAAGGATGGCTGATGGATGACTTCCAAAAATATATTCAAGATTTAAATATTCAGTCTCATGTGATATTCACCGACTATATTTCAGATGAAGAATTGATTTGGCTTTATCAAAATTGCTATGCAAATCTCTATCCCTCCTTATTTGAAGGTTTTGGCTTACCTGTTTTGGAAGGAATGCAATTTGGTGCTCCAACTATAACCTCTACCTCCACCTCTTTGCCTGAGGTAGCAGGAGACGCAGCAATATTGCTTTCTCCTGGAGAAGATGAGGCATGGACACAAGCGATGTTGCAGCTAGCCTCGAACAAAACTCAAAGAGACGAATTACGTTTGAAAAGCCAAAAACAAGCACAACGTTTTGATTGGAAGCAGAGTGCCTTAGCTTTATTGCAGCTTTATGCAGAAGCCTTGCAATCGCCTAAAAGGAAAGCCTTGGCAAATTCAAGCAATCCAATAAAAGAATGTATATGAGTATTAACATATGTTAGCTAACCTGTGGAAGTATCGCCATTTTATAACAAGCTCTATTCGTAATGAATTTGCTAATCGCTTTGCACGGAGTAAGCTTGGTGCCTTATGGCTAATTATTAATCCGCTAACCCAGGTATTAATTTACGCGCTGATCCTCACTAATGTATTAAGCACCAAACTCCCCGGCATCCAATCCAAATACAGTTATGCAATTTACCTAATGGCCGGGATCTTATGCTGGTCACTTTTTTCGGAGATTATTACTCGTTGTACCAACGTGTTTATAGAGCAAAGTAATCTAATTAAAAAAATGAGCTTCCCTCGCATTACCTTACCCTCTATTGTAATAGGTGCCTGTTTGCTCAATTATTTCCTACTGCTATTTTGCATGTTAGTCATTTTTCTTTTCTTAGGTCATCTACCCTCATTTTCTATGTTAGTCACTGTACCTTTGCTCACTCTAATAACTCTAACCTTTGCCCTGGGCATCGGCTTGATTTTAGGGGTGCTCAATGTATTCGTTCGCGATATTTCCCAAGTAGTTCCAATAGTCATGCAGCTTTGGTTTTGGTTTACCCCGATTATATATCCTGAAAATATTTTGCCGGAATCTTATCGGCATTGGTTAAGTTTTAATCCCGTCTATAACCTGATTAATGCTTACCATGATGTCTTTGTCTATGGAATCACTCCTAATATCTACAGTTTGTTAGAAACAATACTAATTAGTTCCCTCTTAATGTTGCTAGGACTGTTTATATTTCGTCGTGCCAACGCTGAAATGGTTGATGTATTATGAGTTTACTGCGAATAAATAACCTTGGAAAATCATATCGGACCTATCGTTCTGAATGGTTGCGCTTTGCATCCTGGTTTAATCTTCCGGTAAAACCTCAAGAGGAACATTGGGTTTTACGAGGAATTAACTTTGAGGTTCAACCTGGAGAGGCTATTGGCCTGGTTGGCCAAAATGGCGCAGGGAAGAGCACCCTACTTAAAATGATTACAGGGACCCTCCAACCCACAGAAGGTACTATTGAGCGAAACGGCCGCATTGCCGCCATACTTGAGCTAGGAATGGGGTTCTCTTTAGAACGTACCGGCCGACAAAATGCTCGTCATGTTGCAGGGTTAATGGGCTGTAATCTCAACGAAATTGATAAATTAATAGCTAATATTGAAACCTTCGCTGAGCTTGGCTCTTATTTTGATGAACCTATGCGCGTCTATTCTAGTGGAATGCAAATGCGTCTCGCCTTTGCGGTCGCCACGTCCTCTCGACCTGATATCCTGATCGTCGATGAAGCACTTGCCGTAGGTGACAGTTATTTCCAACATAAATGCATAAATCGTATTAGGGAGTTTCAGCAAGAAGGCACATCGCTGCTTTTAGTTTCTCATTCACCAGAAACGATTCGAGCCCTTTGCCAGCGGGGCATAATGCTTGCAAATGGGGCTATTGCTAAAATGGGAGAAGCAACTAGCGTAATGGATTTCTATATGGCAAACCAAGTATCAAGAATGGAAGCCAAAACCAGTGTACAACCCCAGATCACTGAAACAACTACTCAGCTGGATACCAGAGACTCTAAAGCGGTCCTTGCGTCAAAAACAATCGGCGGGGTTAATGTAGAAATTATTGGTGAAACCCAAATTATTCACACTGGAGATCACATATCCATTCGTGTTACAGCTGCATTCGATAACGATTATGTTGACCCACATATTGGAATTGGTATTCGGACAAAACTTGGTATTATGGTCTATGAGGCCAATACTTACACCTTGCAATACCCAACTCGCCCAGTTTCAGCAGGTGAAAAATTGTCTGTCCGTTTCAAGTTTCACTGCCGGCTAGGCCCTGGCACCTATGAACTCATGGTAGGAGTAGCCAACAAAGGTTATGACAGAGGATTATTTGAGCAAGCCTTATTTTTCGATCAATCCTTCTTGATTTTTGAGGTTGTCGAAGGCAGCCATTTTAGCTGGAGTGGAATTTATGATATTCAACCAGAATTAGAATTGGATACATAAAACTCTTCAGGCAAAACAAGACCAGATTATATAAGTTGAAGAAAATGAACCTAAATTTTTACAGAGCATTTGAAGAAAAATTTCGAGGCCCACGCCAAATTATCAAGTCGCGTCTGGAAGTTTATTTGCCTTTTATAAAGCCTTTATTAGCCTTTTATCCTGAGGCTAATGTAGTTGATCTAGGTTGTGGTCGGGGCGAATGGTTAGAGCTACTTAATGAAAATGGCTTTTCAGCCAGCGGCGTAGATTCGAATGAAGACATGCTTGAGCCCGCAAGACAAGCAGGCTTAAACGTACATCTTGGCGAAGCAATAACTTTTCTGAAAGGGCTAGCCGATGAAAGCCAGGTTATTATTTCTGCTTTTCATATTATTGAGCATATTCCTTTTGCAGATGTAGAAATACTAGTAAAAGAAGCCTTACGTGTATTACGCCCAGGTGGTATTTTAATTATCGAAACACCAAATCCAGAAAATGTCGTTGTAGGTACAGCGAATTTTTATCTAGACCCGACACATAGACATCCAATTCCTCCGCAATTATTAGGATTTCTACCAGAATATTATGGATTCAGTAAATCTAAGTTACTGCGCTTACAGGAAAACAAAGAGCTTGCCGGTGCAACTCAGCTTAGTTTGCTTGAGGTGTTTAGGGGAGTCAGCCCCGATTGCGCGGTTGTTGCTCAAAAAGAAGCAGAAGAGGATATCCTCCTGGCAAATAATGCTGCTTTTGAAATAGACTATGGCCTTAGTCTCGATAAGATATCATCAATTTATGATATGCAGCTTATGAATCTTACCAAGGAGGTAAACGTTTTAACTAAAATGCTTTGTGAATTTGAAGCCAGACAACTGACCTTTGATAAGGGATTTAATGATTTTTCATATTCTTTTAAGAAACTCGCCTCCGAACCCACCGATCAGGCAAAACAAATCGACACCCTGGCCAAAATACTGAAGGACCGGGAAATTGACCGAAAAGAACAAACCAGGCAAATCGAGGCCCTAACAACAATGCTCAAAGAGTCCGAAACAGAGCGCCTTAAACGTACACAACAGATCGAAGAAATGACAAAAACCCTTAACGAATTAGAAGCTGATCGTCAGGAGCGCTTCAACCAAATAAAGAGATTGTCTGCCTTACTTAATGAAAACGAAGAACAGCGTATTGCGCGTCATAAAGAAACCAGAGAATTAGAGCTTCTAGCTCAGGAAATGAATATAAATCAAAAGATTAAAGAGTCTACTAAGTTAAATCGCTTACATTTCAGGGCTCAAGCAATTATTCATTTTTTATCAAACCGCGCCCCCCGAATCATCCGTAACAAACTTTTGCAAAGGAAAAACTGATGGCAGAACGCATAGAGACGGTAGCAGTTGACCTAACTCCTGTACTTCCTGGCGGAGAGAATGGTGGGGCAAAAATCTTTGTTCTTGAATTACTCAAGCAACTTGCGCAGCTAGCACCTAAAACTTCATTTATCCTTTTAACCCAGGAAAAATCCCATAGCGAACTAAAGGCTATGGAGAGTGAAAATATTAAATGTATTATGGTCTTAGGTAACTCAGTAAAGTCACTCCCCTTATTTAATAAGCTGATGTCAAGTTTACAAAAATTACCTTACATCGGTCGTAAACTAGGACGATTAGGTTATCGACTTTATACGATGTTAAAACGTAAACAAGCCCATTCCGTTTTAAAAGAAATCAAGGCCGACCTGCTTTTTTGTCCTTTTACTGCACCGACTTATTTCGAGGCAGGCGTGCCTACTGTTTGCACGATTTATGACCTGCAATACAAAACCTATCCCGAGTTTTTTAGCCAAGAAGAGATAATACACCGTCATCAAACCTTTATTGATGCCTGTCGTAACTCATCCATGCTGACCGCAATTTCTGAATATTCTCGACAATCTGCAATTAAGTATGGCGAACTTAACCCAGAAAAAATACGTACAATTTATTTACAAATGGCTCAGCGCATTTTGCCTAATGAAGGGCAAGATCAGACTATTCTGGATCGTCTTGGTCTAACATCAGAACAATATTTGCTCTACCCTGCAAATTTTTGGAAGCATAAAAATCATGAGATGCTGCTTACTGCTTTTGGTATTGCCTCTAAAGATAAGCTGCCTGCAAATATCAAATTAGTTTGTACCGGCGCCGAAGGCCTTAGACATTCCTGGTTGCAAAATGCGGCGGCAAGTATGAACCTTAGCGATCGTATTATCTTTCCAGGATTTTTAACCAATAATGAATTAGCAGTACTAATGTCCCATAGCTCTGCCGTTGTATTTCCCTCTCTCTATGAAGGGTTTGGTCTCCCCGTTATTGAAGCGATGGCCTCAGGAACTCCTGTTGCCTGCTCTAATCTCACGTCACTACCTGAAATTGCAGCAGATGCAGCCCTATTATTTAACCCGCGCATTCCCACTCAAATTGCAGAAGCACTTGTCACATTAACCACTGATAAGGCCTTAAGAGAGAAACTCATAGTAACAGGCAAGGAACGTGCGAAATTGTTTTCCGACTCAAAACTCATGGCTCAAGAATATTGGGAGCTTTTTCAAACCGCTATACGAGAGAAATCACAAGATACTCAACTAGCAGGTGATGTTGCATTAAACGAGACAACCACGAGTCAATTGAACTAAGTTAGAGGTTTCAGCCAAGATGAAAATCAGCATTATTACTCCGTCTTATAATCAAGGCCAATTTATTGAACGCACCATTTTAAGCGTAGCCAACCAAGCTGGGGGAGAAATTGAGCATGTTGTTTTCGATGGAGGCAGCACCGATAATACTGTTGAAATTCTAAAAAACGCTAGCTCCTTACATAGCTGGGTTTCAGAAAAAGATAAGGGGCAGACCGATGCTGTCAATAAAGGAATTGCTGCAACAAGTGGCGAGATTATCGGCTGGTTAAATTCTGATGATATCTACTATCCAGAAGCCATAGCCTCTGTTCTTAATTTCTTTGCAGAAAACCCTGACATTGATGTGGTTTATGGTATGGCGGATCATATTGATCTGGATGATCATGCCTTTGAAACTTACCCCACAGAACCTTGGAGTCTTGAGCGCTTAAAATCTGTTTGCATTATCTGCCAGCCCGCGCTTTTTTTCAGGCGTAGAGTAGTAGAAAAATATGGCTTGCTTGATACTTCACTTAATTACTGCATGGATTATGAGTATTGGCTCAGGCTCGGCAAGGCAGGGGTTAAGTTTGCCTACCTAGAAAAGAAACTAGCAGGATCGAGATTATATGCGGACAATAAAACACTGGGCTCAAGAACCAAAGTGCATGCTGAAATAAATGGAATGTTTAAAACAAAGTTTGGTCAGGTACCTCCTGTTTGGCTAATTAATTACGCGCATGCTGTTACTGAAAGCAAAATAGTTAGAGAAAAGCACCCCATTTGGTACTTATCTTCGCTTTTAATTACATCCGTATCCGCTTCGATACATTGGAATAAAAAACTATCATTTGGCTTCATAAAAATGATTATGAAATTAGGCATGGATCCAATAAAAGGAAAATATATAACCCCTTTAAAGAAAAAGATTTTAACCTCTTTTTCTAAATGACTCTGATGCCATTAGGACGCACCAATGCTGCTGTTTGACTATTTATAATGTGTTTAGTAACATCACCGGCATTGTGCTAAGACAGCCCCCCCTATTAGGATGTATCCGTTCAGGGTGAAAGTTTGAATCTTGGTGAAAGTTTGGATTTGAGTGCAGGTTGCGCTAAATACAGACTATTCTGTGAATAGGGCGTGAACGCTTACATTAGGATAGATATGACAGTTCTTGTAACAGGTGGCGCAGGATTTATTGGAAGCAATTTTGTATTAGACTGGTTCAAAACAAACGATGAACCCCTAATTAATTTGGATAAGCTGACTTATGCAGGCAACTTAACAAATTTAGCTAGCCTTAGTACCGACTCCCGGCATATTTTTGTAAACGCTGACATTAATGATTCCGAGCAAGTCTCCCAATTACTCAGAAAATATCAAGTTCGAGCCCTTGTTCATTTTGCAGCTGAAAGTCATGTTGACCGTTCTATTCAAGGTCCAGAAGAATTTATTCAAACAAACATTGTTGGAACTTTTCGCCTACTGGATGCAGCTCGTAACTATTGGAATCAACTAAGCGGACCAGCAAAGGATGCTTTTCGTTTTCTGCATGTCTCAACAGATGAGGTTTATGGCTCACTTTCACCGGATGCCCCTGCGTTTACGGAAATGAACCGCTATGAACCCAATAGCCCTTATTCTGCGAGTAAGGCAGCATCAGACCATTTAGTTCGTGCCTATTACCACACCTATGGTTTGCCAGTATTAACGACAAATTGCTCAAATAACTACGGCCCACACCAACACCCCGAAAAGCTAATACCTTTGTGTATACAAAATGCGTTGTTGGGTAAACCTTTGCCAATTTACGGAGATGGACAACAAGTTCGCGATTGGCTGTACGTTAGTGATCATTGCACGGCTATTAGAACCGTTTTAGCACAGGGTCGTTTAGGGGAGGTTTACAATATTGGTGGCTGGAATGAAAAACCGAACATTGATGTAGTCAATATGATTTGCAGAATTTTGGATGAACTAGCGCCTCGCAAAGATGGTGGTTCATACTCATCACAAATTTGTTTTGTTCCTGATAGAGCAGGTCATGATCAACGTTATGCAATTGATGCGAGTAAAATAGCTCTTGAACTCGATTGGAAACCTAGTGAAACTTTTGAGTCAGGGATTTTAAAAACAATTCAATGGTATTTGTCCTCTTGTTGAATATGTTTAGAAATTTGTTATTGAATAAGAAGATCTTATTGCTTAAATTGCCAATTATCCTACAAGATTTGTTGTTTATATAAATCTATAGTTAGCATGATTAATTCACACGGAGTATTTAGTATGCAGTACAAAGGAATTATTTTAGCTGGTGGGATGGGCACACGCTTATATCCAGCTACAACTGTAATTTCTAAACAGCTTCTACCTATTTATGATAAACCAATGATTTATTATCCATTAAGTACTTTAATGCTTGCTGGAATTAGGGACATTCTAATTATATCAACACCAAGAGATATGCCCTTGTTTCAACAACTTTTAGGGACAGGAGAGCAATGGGGGATAAATCTTGAATACGTGGTGCAACCCTCCCCAGCAGGATTGCCCCAAGCCTTTATTTTAGGTGAGTCTTTTATAGGGGACAGCCCCTCTGTACTGATATTGGGCGATAATATTTTTTATGGCCACGACCTTCATCATTTATGTGCCAATGCTATGGAGCGGAATAGTGGAGCCACTGTTTTCGCTTATCACGTACATGATCCTGAGCGTTACGGTGTTGTGGAATTTGATTCAAATTGGAAGGTACTTTCTCTAGAGGAAAAACCCCAACAACCAAAATCAAACTATGCCGTTACTGGACTTTATTTTTATGATCAAAATGTGGCTCATTTAGCCCATGATTTGAAACCTTCTGCGCGAGGGGAGCTCGAAATTACTGATCTAAATCGCCTCTATCTTGAGCAGGGACTACTGAATGTAACGCTTATGGGCAGAGGTCATACCTGGCTTGATACAGGAACTCACCATTCTTTGTTAGAAGCGAGTATGTTTGTAAGCACCTTGCAAAATCGACAAGGCTTAAAGATTGCTTGTCTTGAAGAAATTGCCTATAGGCAGCAGTGGATTGATCGCGATCAGCTAGAAAAGTTAGCTAATTCATTGCTAAAAAATGAATATGGTAAATATTTGATGAGTGTATTGATGGAGGAAGTTGTATGAAAATTAGTTCTCTGGCAATACCTGAGGTTCTTGTTTTGGAACCCACGGTATTTGGTGATGAACGCGGCTTTTTTTTAGAAAGTTTTAATCAACAACGATTTAACGACGCTATCGACCCTTCTATTCGATTTGTACAAGATAATCATTCACGATCCACCAAAAATGTCGTTCGAGGCTTGCATTATCAAATTAATCAAGCCCAGGGAAAGCTAGTCCGCGTTATATCTGGAGCGATTTTTGATGTTGCAGTGGATCTGCGCCAGAATTCCCCAACTTTCGGGCAATGGGTGAGTGAAATATTAACCGCAGAAAACTATAAACAACTCTGGGTTCCTGAAGGTTTTGCCCATGGCTTTATGGTCTTATCAGAATCAGCTGAGCTTATCTATAAAACAACCGACTATTGGGCTCCAGAACATGAACGATGCCTTATCTGGAATGATAGCGAATTAGGTATTAAATGGCCGCTAGAGGGAACGCCTCTGTTATCAGTAAAAGATCAGCAAGGTGTAAGCCTCCAAAATGCTGCTGTATTTGCATAGGAATGTAGCCTGGATTCCGCTTCACTGCCTCCAGGCAACGGATTGATTAGAACAAGATTCACACAACAAGGCCTGCCCGCAAAGACGAGATAAGCAGATGCTATTAGGTAGTACAAAAGGTTGTGTTATAACTAAGCAGTTTTATTCAGGGATTACGTTGACTAAATGAAGTTTTTTGGGTTTAGGTGAAAGGTATATGTTACTCAATGCAGACACTACAAAGCGTTTGGGGATTCTATGTTTCTTCGATGAATTTGGCATTGTTGATCAGTATGTTACCTATTTATTAGCAGATCTTACAAAAAACTTTAGTGATACCCTGATTGTAGTTAATGGCAAACTTGAGCCTAAGGAACGTCAAAAACTTGAGTTTTTTGGTACCGTTATTGAGCGCGAAAATCAAGGATTTGATGTTTGGGCTTATAAGCATGCCCTTTCTCACATCGGTTGGAACAAATTAAATGACTATGATGAGGTCATTCTGTTTAACAATACAATGATGGGGCCAGTTTATCCCTTTTCCGAGTCTTTTGAAAAAATGGATACGCAAGATTTGGACTTTTGGGGAATAACCTCTTATTTTAAACAAGATTCAGATCCCTTCGGCACTATTAAGTACGGCCATATCCCAGACCATATTCAATCCTATTTTATTGCGGTTCGTAAGAGTTTGTTTTCAGCTAAGGCATTTCATCAATACTGGGATGAAATGAAAGAAGTTAATAGCTATGCAGAAGCCATTGGTTTTCATGAAACGATTTTTACAAAACATTTTAGTGATTTAGGTTATCAATGGTCTACCTCTGTTGAAATGCAGGAGCTTCGTGATTTTAATAATAATCCCTTGCTAATATGCCCCAAAAAACTTGTTGCCGACTATCGTTGCCCGGTGTTCAAAAGAAATAGCTTTTCCCACGAAATAAACGATACGCTCCATAGTACATCTGGAGAGCAACTTACAGCGCTTTATCACTACTTACAAAATCATGCTGATTATGATGTAGATTTGATTTGGAATCCAATCTTACGAACATCTCATCAATATGATTTAGCAAAAAATATGAACTTGCTATATAACTTATCTACCCAACACTGCGACGCTGAAAAAATCAAAACGCTATATAAAAACAAGAAAATCGCCCTAATTTTCCATATTTATTTTGAAGATTTAATTCAAGAGTCTTTGAACTGGACAAAGGCGATGCCGGAGTTTAGTCATCTGTATATAACTACAGATTCTGAAAAGAAAAAGGCTAAAATCCATGAAATTCTAACTGCTATAGGGACCCATCAATTTGAAATCCACTTGGTTGAAAACCGTGGACGAGATGTTGCTGCTTTATTAGTAGGACTTAAAGATATCATTTTAGATTACGATCTAGTCTGTTTCGCTCATGATAAAAAAACTACACATTTGAAGCCTAGTTCCGTAGGCGCCTCATTCAGTTACAAATGTTTTGAAAATACCTTATCAAATCAAACGCTGGTCTATAACGTGTTAGAAACCTTCGAGAAAAATCCACGTTTGGGTATTTTGTCGCCACCAGGACCAAACCATGCCAATTTCTTTCCTATCTTAGGTTTTGAATGGACAACAAATTTTACACTGACGAGCGCAATCTATAGAAAACTAGGATTAACAGTACCAATTAATGAATTTAAACCACCTTTGGCACCCTTCGGGTCAGTGTTTTGGTTTCGCCCCAAGGCGTTGAAGCGCTTATTCGAGGAGAATTGGCAATACAAAGATTTTCCAATCGAGCCGGTTAATTCTGATGGGACCTTACTTCATGCAATTGAGCGAGTTTATCCCTATGTAGCACAGGAAGCGGGATATTATCCTGCAATACTCATGTCCGATAAATTCTCAGCTATTGAATTTATGAATTTGTATCACTATGTTCGCTCTTTCAATTTAGCTATTCAATCAGACTCTCATTATTTTGATGATCGTATAGCTGAAACAGCAAGGCAGTTTTACATAAATCACGGGATAAAAAATCAGGCAAAAATCTTGTTTAAATTAATTACTAACCGGATTTTAAACCGTGGAAGGCATAAGCGAGTAAAACGCTTAAAAGAACTTATTCGCTAGAAATTTATACGGCAAAAATCAGCAATTCAGAAATTGACCATTGATTAGAAGATCAAAAAATACGGAGCTACACAGCATGAATATTTTATTATTAGGGAAAGATGGCCAGGTTGGGCGGGAACTAACACGTAGCCTACTACCCCTAGGCCAACTTAGCGCCCTAGGACGTGCTGAACTTGATTTAACCGATCTTAATGCCTTGCACCAGATACTTGGGCAAATAAAACCTGACCTTATTGTCAATGCCGCAGCTTATACTGCTGTTGATAAGGCTGAAACAGATAAAATTACAGCTTACAAAGTTAACGCTGAGCTAGTTGGAGCACTTGCCCAATATGCCAAGCGAAATGGCTTGCCTTTAATTCACTATTCTACTGACTATGTTTTTGATGGAAACAAGCTGGGAGCTTATGTCGAAACGGATCATACAAACCCATTAAACATTTACGGTGAATCCAAATTAGCCGGGGAGCAAGCCATACTAGAGAGTGGCTGTTTAGGATATATTTTTAGAACAAGTTGGGTGTATTCCGCCCGTGGGCATAACTTTATTAAAACGATTTTAGACTTAGCTAAACAAAGAGAGACCCTCTCCATTGTAAGTGATCAGCATGGCGCACCAACTTCTGCTGAGCTTATTAGTGATATCTCCTGCTTAGCAATCATGGCAGCCCGTCAAGATCGCTTACAACCAGGTATTTATCATTTAACCGCAAGTGGTGTAACAACATGGTATGATTTAGCCCGTTATGTGATTGAAAAAGCGCTAGCGTCCAATATTGAGTTAAAAATTGATCCTTCCAAAATTAATCCTATACTGACAGAAGCCTATCCGCTCCCAGCAGCTCGGCCTAAAAACTCTGTGCTAAATAATCAGACTCTAGCCTCTAATCTCCAGATTGTTTTACCTGACTGGAGAGTTTACATTGATAGGATGCTTGGTCAATTGATTGAATTAAACTACTTATAACGCTTAACAACGGAAATACGATGAAAGACTTTGCCGCCACCCCCATTGAGATGATTCAAAGTCTCTGGCGCAATAGAGGATTAATCCTATCGCTAGCCAAACGTGATGTACAGAGTCGTTACCGTGGCTCAGTGCTCGGATTATTTTGGTCTTTTTTTCAGCCCATTTTAATGCTGGCTGTTTATACCTTTGTCTTTAGCATTATATTTAATGCACGCTGGGGAAACGGTAGCGGCTCTAAAATGGAGTTTGCTCTAATTCTTTTTGCAGGTTTAATTGTTTTTAATTTGTTCTCCGAATGCATTTCGCGCGCGCCCTCATTAATTATTTCTCATACTAATTACGTTAAAAAGGTGGTCTTCCCTTTAGAGATCTTGCCTTGGGTTTCTTTGTGTTCAGCCTTGTTTCAGTTAGTCATGAATTTGAGTGTATGGCTGCTATTTTATATGTTGTTCTTTGGCATGCCACTTGGCACATTGATTTTTTTGCCCATGATTATCTTGCCCGTCGCGTTAATTATTATGGGATTAATGTGGATTTTTGCTTCATTAGGTGTTTACCTTAGAGACATGGGACAAATGATTGGAATAATAATTACCGTCATGATGTTTCTTTCACCTATTTTTTACCCCATTTCAATAATACCTGCAGAATACCAGTTTCTTTTAAACCTGAACCCATTAGTACCCTTTATTGAGGGAATCCGGGACGTTTTATATTGGGGACATATACCTGCCTTTGTGCCTTATCTTAACTATTTTGCTTTCTCATTCGTTTTTGCTTCGTTAGGATTTGCCTGGTTTCAAAAAACACGCAAGGGCTTTGCCGATGTTCTCTGATAATGCAAATGCGCCTATTATTGGTTTTTATATGAAGGATAACTTAGGATTAACGTGCTGATTTTAAGTCGATTTTAATTTATGAAAATATCTCAACTGAATGTCTTGGTATTAGGGGGCAATGGTTTTGTAGGCTCTCATTTAGTGAGTGCCTTGGTGGATGAAGGCCATTCGGTCAAAGTATTTAGCCGATCAAAACCTACATACTTTGACAATATTAATCCACAGCTGCAATATATTGAGGGTGATATTACCAATGATTCAGACATTGCCTATGCTATTAAGAATAGCGATATTTGTTATCATTTAGCTTCAACTGTCCTGCCAAAATCCTCTAACTTAGATCCCATTTTTGATATAGAAACAAATCTCATGGCAACTGTCCGGTTATTAAATCAAGCTGCCAGATCAGGAGTTAAGAAAGTTATTTTTCTCTCGTCAGGAGGAACTATTTATGGTGCCCCATTACATCTTCCTATTGACGAAAATCATCCAACA
The DNA here is from genome assembly GCF_000756815.1 of Legionella massiliensis. Classification (GTDB taxonomy): domain Bacteria; phylum Pseudomonadota; class Gammaproteobacteria; order Legionellales; family Legionellaceae; genus Tatlockia; species Tatlockia massiliensis. The sequence continues at coordinate 577,087 of NZ_CCVW01000001.1, read as the reverse complement.
AATCCAATCTGCTCATATGGCATTACGAAACTTGCTATTGAAAAATATTTGAGTCTATATCATCAGTTACATGGGCTCGACTATATAGTATTGAGATTATCTAATCCCTTTGGAGAAAAGCAGCGCATTAGTTCAGCACAAGGTGCTATAGCTGTATTCTTGGGGAAAGCACTGCGCAAAGAGCCAATAGAAATATGGGGGGATGGTTCTGTTATTCGAGACTATATACACATATCAGACGTAATAAGCGCTATGCTTCAATGCATCGCATACACTGGAACAGAGCATGTTTTTAATATTGGATCAGGATATGGAATTACCTTAGATGAAGTGCTCCATGAAATTGAAGTTGTTACGGGAACCAAAATCGAACGTCAATACACTCCAGGAAGAACATTTGATGTACCAGTAAATATTCTTTCCATTGAGCGTGCAATACAAGAACTAAAATGGAAGCCAAGAATAACTTTTACAGAAGGCCTCAGTCGTACAATGAGTTGGATTAAAGAAGCGATAATCGACTAAAGGAGCTCTCTCAATGCAAGCAAAGTCATTACAGAAGAAACACCCCATTCCAAGCGATCGCTTATCTTTTCACGATCCTTTGTTTTTTATATGGTTGGGACCTATCTGGCTTCAACCGCGAGAGGAATTTGTAAATGTTTTTTGAGGTTGTAATCAAAGTAGCGCAATTATCTAAGTGCTATCGTATTTATAGCAAGCCCCAAGAGCGCTTGCTCCAAATGCTCACCCGAAGCCGAAAACAATATGGACATGAATTTTGGGCTTTAAAGGATGTTTCTTTTGAAGTAAAAAAAGGAGAGACCGTTGGTATTATTGGGCGAAATGGCAGTGGAAAATCTACACTGTTACAAATGATTTGTGGTACATTGAACCCGACAGCAGGCAAGATTGTCACTCAGGGACGCATTGCAGCGTTATTAGAGCTAGGTTCTGGATTTAACCCAGAATTCACTGGGCGAGAAAATGTCTATATGAATGCTTCTGTGTTAGGCCTAAGTAAAGAGGAAACATGCAAGCGCTTTGACGATATCGTGGCTTTTGCTGAAATCAATGAGTTTATCGATCAACCCGTTAAAACTTATTCTAGTGGGATGATGGTACGCTTAGCCTTTGCAGTAGCCATTAATGTAGATCCAGAAATTTTGATCGTAGATGAAGCCTTGTCGGTCGGAGATGAGCGTTTTCAACGGAAGTGTTTTTCGCGGATTGAATCCATCCGTGCTAGCGGTGCAACTATCTTGTTTGTTTCGCATTCTGGTGCACAAATTATCGAGCTATGTGACCGAGCAATACTAATAGATCAGGGTAAAATGATCATTGATGGTTTTCCCAAACAAGTAGTAGGCTATTATCAAAAATTACTTTATGCTCCCGCGGATAAGCGAGACCTTATTCTCAAGGAAATTAGTGATTTGACTGTAAAGGAAAAGGATCAGGTACCGACTGAGGAGGTGGCCATACATGAAGCCCAAGATTCACAACAAGAATTTTTCGACTCGAGCTTAAAACCCAGCAGTAATATCGAATATGAATCACAAGGCGCATATATAGATTCACCGTCATTATTCTCTTTGTCTGGGAAGAAAGTGAATAATCTTTTACGCGGCAAAGTGTACCGTTATTGTTATCAGGTGCGCTTTACTAGAGATGTCAAACATGTTCGTTTTGGGATGTTAATTAAAACAACTTCCGGCTTTGAACTTGGAGGCGGAGTATCTACAAATGCATCCCAAAGTAGTTTTATTGACGTAAAAGCTGGTTCTACTTATAAAATAGAGTTTCAATTTTGCTGCTCATTAACCCCCGGAACGTACTTTTTAAATGCGGGAGTACTTGGTTATATTAATGACGAGGAAATTTATTTGCATCGCCTAATTGATATTGCGATGTTCAGAGTGCAAACAGATATAGATAGTCTAGCAACTGGTATTGTAGATTTTTCCTGTTCTCCTTTGATTAAGAAACAAGAGGAACTGTGTTTAGAGGTAATATAGGAATGAGCTCAGAAAATAAAAAGCTAATTGTTGTCTTAGGCATGCACCGCAGCGGCACTAGTGTAATAACCCGAGGATTGCAAGTACTAGGTATAGGCTTAGGTGATAATTTAATACCTCCAATTATAGGTGACAATGATAAGGGCTTCTATGAAGACATTGATTTAAATACGCTTAATGAAGAGATATTGGCATTTATTCATAGAAAATGGAGCGATCTATCTTCTTTTGATACAGAATATGTTGATTGTTTGCGTCAAAAGGGATATTTCGACCGTGCTGTCGAATTAATACAAAAGAAAATGGAGGGAACCTTCGTTTTTGGTATCAAAGATCCTCGAGTGGCTCGACTGCTAGCTTTTTGGAAAGAGGTTTTCCTCCATTGCCAATTAGATGTTCACTACGTTTTAGCTATACGACATCCACTTAGTGTAGCGAGCTCTTTGAATAAAAGAGACAATTTTACATTAGAGCATGGTTTCTTATTATGGCTATGTTACGTTTATGAAAGCTTAAAACATAGTATCGGTTGTAATCGTATTGTTGTTGATTATGATCATTTAATGCAGTCTGCAGATAGTGAATTAGAACGCATTGGTCAAGCTATTGCTCAAGATATTGATCTTAACGAGATGAGGCAATATAAAGAAACATTTCTTGAGCAAAGACTTCGACATACAGTCTATAATCTAGATAGTTTACAAGATAATATTTGCCCCTCAGTTGTTCGCGAAATTTATAATGACCTATTGATGCTTGCCAGAGATAGGGCTCCGATTGACGATACTAAACTACAAAATAAACTAACACTTTGGGGGAAAGAAATAGAGAAATTTTATTTTTCTTTTACACTAGCGGACAAACTTATCTCCCGTGAAGCAATTGCATTACAAACCATAACTGAATATAAAAACCAGATAGAGGATCTTAATTGTCAGCTAGCTGAACGCGGGGCTCGAGTAACTAACCTTACTAACACGATAACTGAATACGAAACTCATACGGCGAATCTCCTCCAGCTTGTAACTGAGCGTGAAGGGCAAGTGACAAACCTTACTCAGGCTATAGTAGGGCACGAAGCTCAGGCGGCAAGCCTTACTGAGCTTGTAGATAAGCGCGAGACTGAGATCGCTCGCATAAGTGAGGTTGTAGCTGAGTATGAAACTCATACGACAAACCTTACCCAGCTCGTAGCTGAGCGCGATACTCAAATTACTCATCTTAATCAGGTTGTGGCTGAGTATGATATTCATACGACAAATCTTACCCAGCTTGTAGCTGAGCGCGATACTCAAATTACTCATCTTAATCAGGTTGTGGCTGAGTATAATATTCATACGACAAATCTTACCCAGCTTGTAGCTGAACGCGATACTCATGCGGCAAATCTTAGTCATGCTGTAACTCAACGTGAGATGCAGGTCGCTCACCTTAGTCAGGTTGTGACTGAGTATGATTCTCATATTACAAACCTTACCCAGCTTGTAGCTCAGCGCGATGCACTGGTAACTGCCCTTACTCAGAATGTAGCTGAACGCGATGCACTGGTAACTGCCCTTACTCAGAATGTAGCTGAACGCGAGGCTCAGGTGATTAATTTAAGCCAAGAGCTAAATAAAACGCTTAAATCTAAATCTTGGGTTATAACAAAGCCATTACGTTTTATTAGCCGTTTCTTAGTTTGGCCTATAAAAGGCAGCTCCTAGAGGTTGTAGATTCATAATAGGAAAAAAAGATGAAAAACCCTTTTACTCATCACCCCAAAAATACAGGTGAGACTTATATTGGTCACCTATTTGAAGCAATATACTGTGGCTTGATTATGATTTTTTCAGGTAGCGTTTGTATCATTCATGCATTCCTACCTTTTATCTTTACTAGTACAGCAAGCAGAAATTTGGTCTATTTGCTTAAACGTTTTGAGCGACGGTTTGGTAAAAAGTTTTTATAGCAATGATAATAAATTGCATAAAATAACCGGCTGTTTGCCTACCAATTGCGATAAATCCAAACAGCAAAAGGCTCTAAGACCTGATGTGGCATCCTTAAGAGGAAGACTTATTAGAATTTTAGCCCGGAAAAATAGGCTCAAAAAATGGAGTTGAGAATTACAACATGAGCTTTTTAAAAGAAAAAGTTAATCAAATTAATGTAGGTAAAACTATTAATTACCGAGCAGATATAGATGGGTTACGTGCAATTGCTGTTCTGTCGGTTTTAGTATTTCATGCCTTCCCCGCAAAATTCTCAGGCGGTTTTATTGGCGTAGATATATTTTTTGTAATCTCTGGCTATTTAATATCGCGCATTATTTTTGAAGAAATGGACTCTTATAATCGCTTTAATTATAAAAACTTCTATGTTCGTCGAATAAATCGCATTTTACCTGCGTTACTTGTCGTTCTATTCAGTGTTTTTCTTATAGGATGGTTTGTTTTATTACCTGATGAATATAAAGAACTCGGTAAACATATATCAGCTGCCTCAGGTTTTTCGTCTAACCTCCTATTATGGAAAAGTGCAGACTATTTTGATATTGCATCGGAGCTCAAACCCTTGCTGCATTTATGGTCTTTAGGTGTTGAAGAGCAATTTTATCTGATATGGCCTATCCTGATCTTCATTGCTTATAAACTACGATTTAATGTACCAATGCTAGTATTATTCTGCATTCTTATCTCATTTTGGTTAAACCTCAAAGGATTAAAAACCGATCGTATTGGCGCTTTTTATTTGCCTCATATGCGCTTTTATGAGCTATTATCGGGTAGTTTGTTAGCTTCCTTACACAGCGATAAAATCCAACAAGTCCTCAAGAATCAATCGAAGCTTTTTTGGGGAAGATTTTCTGCTTGGTCGAATGTGAAGTGGACTCAGGATTTAATTTCAATTTTAGGTTTTTTGCTAATACTCTTTGCATTTCACAAGCTGAGTCCAGAGAAACGTTTCCCCGGAAAGAATGCCTTTTACCCAGTTATAGGAGCCTTTCTGCTCATTGCTGCTGGAAGAGAGGCATTCATTAACCGCCATATTCTTGCAAACCGCTTTTTAGTCTGGATAGGATTAATTAGTTTTCCACTTTATTTGTGGCATTGGCCCTTGCTAAGTTTCGCCCGCATTATGGAGCAACAAGCACCATCTCGACTACTTCGTTTCGGTTGTTTATTTATAAGCTTTGTTCTTGCTGCTCTTACCTATTATTTTATTGAAAAACCAATTCGCTTTGGTAAACATCGAGTTTTGAAAGCGACTATTTTGTTTGTGTTATTAATTTGCTTTTTTTTGATAGGGATCTTTTGTTATAAACAAAAGGGATTTCCATTCAGAGTCTCAACCATCGAAATTCCTTTGTCTGCCCATAAATTAACTTATGACAAGGTTGACTTAAGCACCTGCTTATTTACAGCAGGAGAAGGTCAATATTGTATCTCTACAAATCCAGGCGAGACAGAGGTACTAATATTAGGTAATTCTCATGCTGTTCACTTATGGCCGGGGCTAGTAAAAACCTATCCTAATACGAAGATGCGTATTTTAACGTCTCTATTATGCTTTCCTGTAGAAGGTCTTAATGACTCAGAAAATTGTTTAACCTTTTATAAAAATAGGCTTTTACAAAATAGAAAAACCATCATATTCAGTGCATTATATGCCACAACAAATCATGATGATCCTCGCTATCCCTACCCCCCACTAGGACCAGAAGGGATCATATTTAATGGGAAACAAATTCCAAGAGAAGATATTTCATTCTGGGAGCCTGCGTTACGTGACCTGCTCAATAAATTTATAGAAAGAGATAATAGAATAATACTGACTTATCAAGTTCCCGAATTATTTCATGACATGAAAGACTGTATTGACAATAGGCCAGTAAGAATAAGTAAAAAAACTGTGCCCAATTGTAATATTCCCAGGAAGATTGTCGACGAGCGGCAAGCGCCCTTCCGAAAAATACTAAATAAAGTACTTAAAGATTATCCCCAAGTTGAAGTATTCGATCCTTTAAAGTATTTTTGTGACAGTCAATGGTGTTATGCCACGAAAAATGGCAATGCTTTATATTTTGATCACAATCATTTGTCGGTTAAAGGAAGTGAGTTTTATGCAGAATCTTTTGTAAAAGAATTTCCTTCCTTGCTCCCAAATTCCTTAGCAAAATCATGAATGAAAACCTTAATATGTCGAGGTAAAGCAAAAGTTTCGAGGCCTGATTTAGATGTATTGTATCCGTTCAGGGTATGTTTGAATCTGGATGAAAGCTTGGGTTCGAGCGCAGATTGTGAAAAAAACTGAAAAAAAATAGCATAGCTATCTATGTGAGTAGTTTCTTCAATTTTTCTGCAAAATGCGCCAAATACAGACTATTCTCCGCCCCCTCAGCTACCCCCATTCTTTAAGCTAGGTAGAGCTAGTTAAGGGTCTAGGCATAATGGATAATTTACGAAAACTAAACTTATCGCGTAGTGAGGTCATAGGTTGCTCATAATATTTATAAAGTATTGTTGAAATTAAAATAGTCAGTGTCCAATACATAATATATCTCACTAAATCTTCAGAACGACCAAGATGAAATGGCATCCAGCCCATAACCTTGGGTAAAACATAGAACATAATTAAAGATAAATGTGTTAGATACATTGAATAAGAAATTTTACTTATAAAAATGATTACATTCCTAATTCGGCCTGGACCTACATTCCAAGCAGACAACTTGGGTAAAAGCAATAAAACGCTTATTGGATAGAAGGTTAATGAGATGTAATTTAAAAAAAACTTTTGTGAGATTGCAGCAGAAATAGCAGGTAAAACTCCTAAAATCATAATTATACCAAGAGCAAAGCATTTATTTGCCCATGCACTCCAAGCCTTTTCATGGTAGCGATTCAAATATGCCCCCAAAATGCCATACATTAAACTGTCTAATCGTGTAAACACTTCTTTTCGTATATGGGCCTCCCAGGCATATCCATCAAGATTCATTAAAATTGCCTGATAAACTCTAAAAGCCGTGGAAAATATAATAATCATGAATATCCACGATAATATAATTCTTTTATGCTCCAATCCTTTGATTTTCATTAAAAAAAACAACAGGAGTGGTGTGGCTAGATAAAACCATTCTTCCACTGCAAGGCTCCAAGCCTCTGGAAAAACATCTGGATGAGGATATGCAAGATTTTGGATGAAAAAAATAAACTTTATAATGGTATATTTATCGAAGTAGCTGTTAAAAATTAACATTAAACAGCCCAAGATTAAAAAGTAATTGGGCAATGTTCTAAACCAGCGTCTGATCCAAAACTCGAAAAGAGAGCTTATATTAAAAAAACCATTTGATACGGCTTTCAATAATATATGCCCGATAAGAAATCCACTTAAAACGAAAAATAAATCCACACCATCGATAGGGATGTGGATTTTATATAGCTTCTTCAAAAAATGGCTATTACCTTGAAAGATTACTCCGTGTGCATATACTACGATTAATATAGCTAATGCACGAAGTACATCTAAGCCGAATACACGACGCCCATACATAAATTATTCCCCAAGATTAGAAGCGAGTTAACTTAATAAATTATCTATTAAATCTTATTTATGAGGCCCATTTTAGTCTTCTCTTAACACCATAGAAAACCACAACAAGAAGTCGTTTAAGCGATCCTCTTATGGTATTCCAGGAACCAAAATTAGCATGCACAAAATGCAACCAATCTATCTGCGATCTAACTTGTCCGTAGGGTATCATGGAAGACAGCTTCTGAAGCTTATATTCTAACTTAGTATAGTTAAGCGCCGCTGCAGTTACATTCATAACAGTACGAGCATAATAACCTTCATCCATTGCGGCATAGACAATTATCCTTTCTAAGGCATGTGCTAAAGTACCATCAACTTGTCCATTTTCAACTTCAAAATCATTCCATTTCCAAGGATAGCTCGCTAGCTTTTTTAATGCTGAAGGTCGAAACCAATACATACCACCATAGGGAGCTAGAGGTGTACTTTTATCGAGCATTGTTTTGATTCCTATTTTTTTACAATAACTGCGAACATTCTCTTTATTGATTGACCATGAATGCCCTAAGGTTCCATAACCGATATGTATCACTGGAGGCATAACAACACCCAGCAAAGGCTGAGTTTCAAATAAAGAAAGTACATTTGAAATATAATTTTTTGAATAAAGTAAATTCTCATACATATGCTTTTTAAAATGACTGCCCACTTGAAAGCCATCTTGAGGTGATTTTTTAGAATGTAATCGACAAATATAATCATATTTCTCTGAAAGCAGAACATCTTGGCATGCGACGAACATAGGTGCCATATCCCGTCCTCTATTCGTTTTCGTCACTCTAATCTCAAAATAAGAGAGGTTAAATTTTGATACTTGAGGTAGCATTTCCTGCTTTTTACGCTCAGAATCTGTTGTTATATATAAATCATAATTGTAAGGAATATTACTCATATAACTCATTAATTCGGCTATCATATCGCTATAGTACATATGAGCAATAACAGCTATCCGAGGCACCTTATCTGGCATTGGTTGATTTAGGCTATCAGGAAGAACTTCCAGCATATCCAAATTGGTATATAAAGTACGCGGCTCAACCGTACGCACAAGATTTTTCCAAATAAAATTAATATCATAGTCGCAGTGTTTTTGAATATATTCCATGACATTACGAGGAAAAATAGCATGTTGCTCAAGAAAAATTGGGTCATGAAACAAGGCTCGTTTTTTTAATATTGGGCATCTATTTTGAGTTGCTTGCTCAATGTCCTTAAGCAAAGGGTAATCGCTCGAATAGTCTTGAGGATCAATATAGACTTTAAAGGTGTATCCCTTATCACTAAAGTATTTAGTAAAAACAGACTCATGTTTTAGTATGGAGTCATAATAAGATTCAATCTTTGGCATATCAGCCCAATAATTTTGAAAGCACTGGCTTTCAAACATCTGCTTACGGACTGCAATAAAATGAGACTGGATATGAAATGGCAGACTTTCTTCACCATTAAAGGGATTTGGCGAAATCTCTTTATGTGCAGAAATACCCCAAAAATCACATGGCTCTTTCTCCATAGCTGAAAATAGTTCTTGAAAGGGAAAGATAGGGCCAAAAAAAGTATAATTCATTAAAATTAATTCATCATAGGCCTTCGTTTTATCAAGACCAAAATGCTCCATAGCCTCTTTATAACCCCATACATCAAAACCTACGTTTTCTCTTTCATAAAAAATATCGCAAACACCTTCAATTTTTTCACGATTTATCTTATCCAAAGATGAGTTTGATACAACAAATATCGTTTCAACGTGCTCACGAAGCTTTTGTAGTTTATAGATAATATAATCATCTACGATTCCGTCTTGATCATAAAACAAGTAAAAAGCAATGCGGCGCATATATATTCACCCTCAAATGTATTAGCTTAATCCTAAGCTGGCTAATTTAGATTGTGCGATATTAGATTTGTCTTGTGCAATATCTTGAGTTAAGACCCATGCAACAAATTGTCTTAAGCCTTGCTCTAGGGACACATTGGGAGTGAAACCGATTAGCTCCCTGGCCAAGTTAAGATCCGCAAAACAATGTCTAATATCACCTACCCGGTAATCACCTGTAACCCTAAGTTCTGACTGACTTCCTATGATTTCTCGTAATTGTTCAGCGACATCATATACTGGAGTTGCGATTCCTGAGCCAATGTTTATTTCATGAAATCCTTTATGTTCCGATAATAATGCTAGGGCAATCCCATTTACTACATCAGAAACATGAACAAAATCTCGGCTTTCTAAACCATCCTCAAAAATATTTATGGGGAGATTCTTCCTCATTTGATTCGAAAATATAGATAAAATTCCTGTATAAGGGTTATTTAATGATTGATATTCCCCATAAACATTTTGAAAACGCAAAGCAAATACATCAACCCCATAAGCATCTGAAAAAATTCGCCCTAACTGTTCATTTGCAAGCTTTGTTGCCGCATATATTGAAGCCGGCTTAGGGGTAACAAATTCTGGTGTGCCAATCAACGATAAAGAACGCCCTTCTTTTGAAGTTGGTTCCCATTGGCCTGCTTTAAGTTGCGTAGCACTTCGAGAATTAGGAATAAGTATGGTATCGCCAAGTCTGTACGCTCCTTCACCATAAACAGATCGGCTTGAAGCCAAGATAACCTTAGATATATGTCGATGGCGTGTGCCAATAAGCTCCAATAAACCTGCTGTACCTTGAACATTTACACTATAGTAATGGTCAATCATGTACATTGATTGGCCTGTTCCGGTTTCTGCGGCCAAATGAATTACAGCATCACACTGTTCTAGAAGGTCATTAAGAAGATCTTTGTTGCGAATGTCACCTCGTTTAAAAAACACACCAGGTTTATCAAACTTTTGCAGCATTAATGCAGGGATTTCCCCATGAATTTGAGCACTTAAATTATCAAAAATCGTAATTGTATGCCCTTTTGTATGTAGTAACTCTGTTAGCCATGTACCAATAAATCCTGCGCCACCTGTAATAAGTATGTTCATTAATTCATCCCTCAAAACAACCTTACTATTATACTTAGTTCTGTTAAGAATTTTTCGCTATTCCAGAGATAAACAGCTGACGAAAATATGATACAAGCCATTCCAAAAGTCATTAAAACCATGAGGATAATAACCAAAGGCAACAATAGAAAGCCAAAAAGAGATCAGAAAATACCACACAGCATTCTCTTACACAAATACCAGCAGATTGTTTCTCATAAAAAATCATAGTACCCTTGCTATTGATTTTATTTTCGCTTACAAAAAAATATTTATAAGACACTTTAGGATCACGTAGTCCGAGGTGAGACCAATTTTGACCACAAATTAACACCAAAACGGGTTCTCAGACAGTTAACGTTTTAATTCTTCAAGTTGCGTCTCGTTTTTAGTGAAGGCAATTACCATGAGAGAACTTATCAAGGACTCAAAGAATCATCGCGAACTACTAATGAATCTGATAAAACACAGAAATCTTGCTTGGATATTTTCTTTTATTATCTTGGGATGCTTTATCCTTTTCTTAATCAAATTTGCCACAACAAGCCCTTTATGTTGCGCAGATGATGCATATATTGCAGCTGTTTCAAAAAATTTAGCTCAAGGTCATGGTTATTTGTCGACCAATAACTCTTGGGTACAAAAAAATTTTCCTGAAAAAGGGGTTTTATTTGATCCTGGCATTAGCACAGGAGCTCCTTCGATATTATCTGTAGCGATTGGAATTTATTTGTTTGGCCCTCATCCTTCTATTCCCGGTTATGTACATATTAGCCTTTATGCCGTTATTTTTATGTTTCTTTTATCCAATATAGCGAGAACGACTAACAGAACAGTAGCAGGGTTAATTTTTATAATTTTTATCTTGCTTATTTTTTCAACGGGTCACAAACATTTTGAGCATTGGTTCGCACAACTAGGCGAGATACTTTCTATTTTATTAATCTTTACTGGTATATCAGTATTAAGTTTTTCATCCCCATCTCCAACTCATTACTTTGCAGCTGGGTTTTTAATTGGGGCGGCGATTTTGACTAAGTTAATTATAGTTTTCTATGCAGCAGCGATTTCATTAATAATATTATTTCAATTTTTTCAGGAGCGTTCTTTTCATTCCATACGAGATAGTCAGATAAGCATAAGTTTTTTTATTGGAATAGCAGCGCCTATTGTTTGTTTTGAGTTATGGAAGCTATGTATTTTACATACTGATGGTTGGGTTACAAACTGGAAGGAAATGATAAACTTTATCTCCGATAACGGAGTTCGTTCATCTTCCTACAATTTGGGCTCCTTATTAAAAGAACGCTGGGAAGTTGTTAACTCACATTTCTTTTTATCAAACTACGCTGTTATTCCAGCAATCATTAGTTATCCACGCTTATTTTTTTCTTTGCCCAAATCATTAAGGTGCTTTTCTAAGTTTCTTTCACTTGGCTTACTATTACAGCTTTCTTATTGGGTGTTTTTTTCTGCTGGCTGGCCAAGATACCTATATATATCCATCGTCTCAGGCTTATTTCTTGTCTCAATTGCCTGTGTTGCAGGCAAAGGTTTTATAAGCCGATCTCTCATGATGTTTTCAATTACTATAACACTGTTTAATGGTTTTTCAGCAGCTAACTGGGCATCTATATTTAACATAAAAACGAACCAAGCCTTACTCGACGCAGAAAAAATATCTAATTACATCGAGTTGCATTACCCAAAAGAAAAAATTATGACTGAGTGGTGGGCCCATACAGCGGCCCTTACATATCTGTCTTCAAATACATATCGATACTCTATCTGGCTAGAACCTAATAACAGGATAACACTCCCGAAGTTAGTAATAACCAACTCAGCATTCTTGCTTCATGGTGATGATTTGTTCACATCAATGCTTCAAAATTCCTGTCAAATTGAAATTAAAGAGGGTAACTATTCACTTTATTCTTGTAAGGGATAACATTAGTTAGCAATTTTAAATATCGCTTTGGTTAGGCTTTATATGACGCAATTCGCTGGACATTCACGATGCTCTATGCCAGACTTGCGGCTTTTAAGTCGTATATAAGACTATCTCATCTAACTTTAACGGATAAAATTTTATATGAAAGCAGTTTTATTAGCCGGTGGATTAGGTACCAGACTGAGTGAGGAAACAGACCTTCGCCCAAAGCCCATGGTAGAAATCGGCGGCAAACCCATTCTGTGGCATATTATGAAAACCTACTCCGCGCATGGAGTTAATCAGTTTGTTATCTGTTTAGGTTATAAAGGCTATCAGATCAAAGAATACTTTCTAAATTACGCTCTTCATAACTCCAATGTCACCATTTGTACAAAGACGGGGACTCTTGAGGTTCACCAGAATCAATCAGAAGATTGGCAAATTACCTTGGTAGACACCGGCGATCATACTTTGACTGGCGGACGCCTGAAGCGTGTTGCTGAATATTTAGATGATAATACCCCTTTTTGTTTTACTTACGGTGATGGGGTAGCAGATATCGACATAACTAAACTTCTCGCATATCACAAAAGCCACGGCAAATTAGCCACTGTTACTGCTGTCCAGCCCGCCTCTCGATTTGGTTCTATGGAGATTCACGCTGGTCGGATAACAGAATTTAAAGAAAAGCCGGTTGATGGTGGTGGTTGGATAAATGGCGGCTATTTTGTGTTAGATAAGAAAGTCATTGATTATATTGATAATGATCAAACAATTTGGGAGCATGAGCCTCTGCAACAGCTAACTGAAAAAGGGCAGCTGATGGCGTTTGAACATAGTGGCTTTTGGCAACCAATGGATACTTTACGTGAAAAACGTGGTTTAGAGCAGTTATGGAATTCAGGAGAAGCGCCCTGGAAAGTGTGGTAAATAATGTTGTCGCTTTTATTGAATCAATTAAGTATGTAATTAAGCAAGGGTAAAGAGAATGAACGGTACTAATGATCTAGATTTTTTGATGATTTCTGCAGGTTTTGAACACGGTGGTAACGTGACACTGCGTTTATTGGATGGACACGATGAACTGTTTGTTTATCCTTTTGAGTCTCAGATTGGAAATAAGCATACAACAGATTTCTTATCATCAATGGAGCGTACTCAATATAGATATCCTGAGTTCCCCGCTGGTTTGAGCGCTAGAGAACTCTATGAGTTGTTTTATGACGAAGAACTCAAGACCTTATTGAGAAAACCAAACGGCAGTAAATTCAAAACTGCTAATATTGAAATGAAAGAATCAGATCGTATAGATGCTTTCTGCAAATATTTGGAAAACAAGCCTTATACAAGAGCAAACATTGTTGCTGCTTTCTTTGTTTCAACGTTCAGTGCTTGGAAAAATTACAAGGTTTCTGGTAAGAACCACATGTATGTTGGTTACAGCCCAATTATTGGAATTGATGCGCATAAGATTTTAGCTGATTTCCCTAAAGCACATGTCGTTCATGTCGTGCGTAACCCATTATCTGCTTATGCTGATACTAAGAAGAGACCTTTCCCCTTACCTTTCCATCAATACGTAATGTCTTGGAACCTTTATCACCATGCAGCCTTGGTTCAACAAAGCTTGAATCCACAGCGTATGACTATTGTTCGTTACGAAGACATCGTTGGTAATACACGTAAAACGATGGAAATGATTTGTTCACGAGTCGGTATTGCCTATTCTGACAGCATGTTGCACCCATCGTTCAACAGTAAAGATATTACTGGCAATATCTTCCCTTGGGGAACGATTAATAATGCGACCAAGGAAGAGAACAAAGCAACTGCAGCCTCTCTTTCAAGTGAAGAAATGAAAAACATAATCAAATACTCAGGCTTAATGATTAAGCACTTTGGTTATGAAGATTTCATTCACGATGTTGCTAATCAAAAAATTGAGATAGCGCAATATGCTTAACAGCTTTTTATTAAAGGCTGATATTCAGATAGATGATAGTGTTTTACAGTCACTTGCTGCACTTCGTGAGCAGCAAGTGGCGAGTGATGAAGCTGATGTACAAAAAATTGCACATCAGCTTTTTGGTTTAAGTCCTAAAAGCTGTGAAGTATTATCTGGCGGCGGCACCTTTCACGTTATCTACAAGATAGAATATGAGTCTCGGAAACTCATATTAAAAACCCTAGTAAATATTCCTGGAAATACGAACTTAGGGCTAACCAAGCAGTTTTATTTACATCGAGTTTTAGAGCGCAATAATATCCGCGCTCCCAAAGTGTTCGCATTAAACACAGAAAAATCATTGGATATCCCTAATTATCTGGCAATGGAGTATGTTGACGGGCTCTCCTATGAAAGCCTAGCTGATTCCCCAGAGTTCAACACTGTTGCTGAGAAGCTTGGTCGAACTGTGGCTCTATATCACCAGATTCCAACAGAGGGTTGTGGTCAGATATTGCCGCAAGAGAATAGCGACAAGTTACAAACAATTGACGGTACATGGAAATCGTTTCTTTTATCACAGTTGGAAACACATCTCGAAATTTGTGAACAGAATTCTTATCTTAGCGGTGCAGATTGTAAATTTAGTGCAACAATCATTAATGAATTAGCCGATGAGATTAAGCTTGACCAGCCTGCGATGTTGCATTGTGATCTCGGCTCAAAAAATATTATATTAACCCCGGAAAATGAGCTTTGTATCATCGATTGGGAGGATGCCATCGGTGGCGACCCCATTTTTGATATCGCTATGTGGGGAAGTTTTATGCAAAACCAAGGCAAGTTAAATTATTTCCTTAAAGGTTATTACCCGGATGACGAACGTCCCTCTGACTTTTATTTAAGATATTTTCTTTATTCCTACAGGATTCTGCTTGCCAAAACAGTACATCGTTATCGTTTTCAGTATTGCCGGTCTGATAAAATACCGCCAGCGAAACGTCTTTCGGAAGCTTTAGAGCAGTTAAAGGAAGTTATGGTATGAATGTTATATTAACTGGCGCAACAGGTTTTGTCGGTTCCTATGTGTTAGCTGAGCTGTTAAAAATTAATGCTAAAGTAGCTGTTATCCTCAGACCTCAATCTGATCTATGGCGGATAAAATCTCTACTTCCTCAGTGCACGCTAATAGAGCAGAATCTTGAGTCGATCGATTTAGCCCAAAATGCCATCAATGAATTTTGCCCAGATGCCTTGATCCATCTTGCTTGGGAAGGGGTAACAAACGATAAGCGAAATGATGCCACTCAGATTACGAAAAATATAACCGTCGCCCATAATTTATTTACAGTGATGCAAAAGGCGGGAATAAAGACTCTTATTGGCTTTGGCTCGCAGGCGGAGTATGGACCAGCCAATCAAGTCGTTGATGAACTAACACCCACCGAACCAACTACGCTTTATGGCGTAGCAAAACTTGCTGCCCATCACTTATTAAAAGTGCTATGTGCACAAAATGATATTCGTTTTGTATGGCATCGCTTGTTTTCTTCTTATGGCCCTAAAGATCACCAAAGCTGGTTTATTCCCTTTCTGATCAATGAGCTTATGAATGGCCGCCAGCCAGATATGACTGCTGGAACCCAGCTATGGGATTATATCTATGTTGAAGATGCGGCAAGAGCTGTTGTTGCAACCTTAGTAAACCTTAAGTCTGAAGGCGCATTTAATTTAGGCTCAGGAGAGTCAATCACCATTAGATCCATAGCTGAAATGATTCGGGATCAAATTAATCCCGAATTAACTTTGGGATTTGGCAAGGTGCCATTCAGGCCCGATCAGGTGATGCACTTGCAAGCGGATATAACCAGACTTAATGAATTAGCCCTTTGGCAACCACAGGTACCGTTCCTGGAGGGTTGCACTCGAACAATAGAATGGTATAGGACAAATGGATATTCAAAAAACTAAGACCCTAGCAAAGCAAATAAGAAAGCATTCACTACAAATGGTTGCACGCTCAAAATCTTCACATGTGGGTTGTTGCTTATCTATAGCCGATATACTTGCTGTCCTATATGAAGAGATTTTACGTTATGACACAGCGAACCCCGAGAACTCAAGTAGAGATCGCTTTATTTTAAGTAAGGGTCATGCAACGGCAGTTCTTTACGCAACCTTGGCAGAAAAAGGTTTTTTCCCAAAAGATTGGCTTGAATCCTATAACTTCCACGGCGCAAAATTGCTTGGCCATTGTACAAGCCATAATGTTCCTGGTGTTGAGCTATCAACAGGCTCCTTAGGCCATGGCTTATCGGTTGGTTTAGGTATGGCACAGGCTCTTAAAATAGATAAATTAGATTATAAGGTCTACGTGCTTGTCGGTGATGGTGAGTGTAATGAAGGGTCAATTTGGGAGGCTGCGCTGCTAGCGAGACAACTCAAATTGGATAATTTATGTTTGATTATCGATTACAATAAAATTCAAAGCTTTGGCTTTGTAGAAGAAGTAATTGATTTATCTAATCTTGCAGCTAAATGGTCTAGCTTTGGATGGGAAGTCTTTGATATTGATGGCCATGACCACCGGGAACTCTATAAAGCCTTTTCATCTCAAAATCACGAGAAAAAGCCCAAGGTGATTATTGCAAATACCATCAAAGGGAAGGGGGTAAGCTACATGGAAAATAAGCTCGAGTGGCATTATAAATCGCCCAACCCTGAACAATTGCAAATTGCTATAGAAGAAGTTGAGGCTATGCTATGAGAACTACATTTATTGCAAAACTGATTGAATATGCAAAAACAGACAGAAATCTAATGCTTGTAACCGGCGATTTGGGGTATTCAGTTCTGGAGCCATTTCAACAACAATATCCTGAGCAGTTTATTAATGCCGGTATTGCAGAACAAAATATGACAGGTGTGGCAGCTGGCTTAGCACTGTCAGGTAAAAAAGTCGTAACCTATTCTATTGCGAACTTCCCCACTATCCGATGTCTTGAGCAGATCCGAAATGATGTTTGCTATCACAATGCCGATGTGAAAGTTGTTTCTGTTGGCAGCGGTTTTGCCTATGGAACACAGGGCTATACACATCATGGAATAGAAGATATTGCCGTGATGCGATCCTTGCCCCATATGAGAGTTTTCTCCCCAGCTTGCCCGGTAGAAACAACTTGGGCACTTGAACATTTAATTAAACAATCAGGTCCTGGATATATACGACTTGCAAAACAAGGTGAGCCCGCGCTACATAAGGATCTTGCAAAGTACAAGTTTCCAGCAATACTTCCCCTAATCACAGGACATAGAGATACTATCTTATCGACCGGCGTTATTACTCAGCATGTTTACAAATGGCTACAAGAGACCAAGCTGCCTTTAAACTTGTACAGTGTACCGGTGATCAAGCCCCTGGATCTCGAAACCTTAACCGAAATTTGTGAGTTTTCATCAAGTATTTATACGGTAGAAGAACATCAACTAGATGGTGGTTTTGGTTCGGCAATATTAGAAGCCATCCATAGCCTCAGATCGAATTCCCAAATAGAAAGAATACCCTTGGTACATCGCTTTGGAATTGAAGGTAAAATTCAAAGTGATATGACAACAGAAGCATTTGCAACACAACTTATTAATGCAATGAATACAAAATATGCCGCAGCTAAGAGAACAAATTTAATTTCTGACAACCTTAGTCTTGTCTGATAGGTGAAATATGAAAACAATTACGATAGTAACACCATGCTTTAACGAAGAGGTGAATGTTGACGATATTTATACTCAAGTTAAAAATGTTTTTGCACAACTTCCACAATACCAATACAAACATCTATTCATTGATAACTCGTCTAACGATTCAACCGTTGCCCTGATTAAAAAGCTCATAGAAAAAGATAAAAATGTGCAGCTTATCGTGAATAACAGAAATTTTGGCCATGTCCGTTCACCCTATTATGGCTTATTACAGGCGCAGGGCGATGCAGCGATATTGATTGCAGCAGATCTGCAGGAACCACCTGAGCTAATTGTTGATTTTATCCGTAAATGGGAAGCAGGGGCTCAGGTTGTTGTCGGTGTTAAAAATCAAAGCAAAGAATCAAAAATATTTTTTGCTATAAGAAAGTTCTACTACATGCTGGTTACTAAAATTGCCGAGGTAGAGCTAATTAAAAACTACACAGGTTTTGGTTTATACGATAAAGAAGTATTAAAGGTCTTAAGGGAGCTTAATGATCCTTACCCATACTTTAGAGGCCTAATTCCAGAGCTAGGTTTCAAAACGGATAGGGTGTTTTATATTCAGCCACAAAGGAAACGAGGGTTTAGCAAAAATAATTTTTACGCGCTATATGACATGGCCATGCTTGGATTTACCAGCAACTCTAAAGTTCCAATGCGACTGGCGGCCTTGCTAGGCTTTTCTTTGGCAGCCCTAAGTTTATTTGTCTCCTTCTTTTACTTAGTACTTAAGCTCGTTTTCTGGAACTCATTTTCTATGGGTGTTGCGCCGGTTGTCGTGGGTTTGTTTTTCTTTTTCTCGATGCAACTATTTTTCTTGGGCGTACTTGGTGAATATGTGAACCAGATTTTAGTGCAGGTCCGAAAGCGACCGCTAGTGCTTGAAAATGAACGAATAAATCTAGATGGCTAAAAGTTTTGCTCCGAATCTTCGCGGCTTGGCCACCGGTCCATTTAACGTTCACCACCGCAGCACCCACGGTCAAGCCGCGGGAATTCGGGCTGGGATTGACCTATTATCGTCATCCTTCGCTGCTCTCCCAAAGACGTACGTCATGTCGAACGTAGAGAGACATCTCCTGAGTGCAGCACTGCGCTAGTCCCGGAGATCCCTCACTATGTTCGGGATGACGGACTAGGTTAGGGTGACGGGGGTAACCTGTTACCTTTTCTGAGCCTGCACATTTTTGTACCATACAAAGGGGACTTTAACTTGCGTATAGATAGACAATTTATCACCTTTCTTTTTGTAGGAATGCTAAATACTCTTGTTGGTTTTGCTCTATATGCAATTTTTATCAATCTTGGGATGCATTATTCACTAGCTGTTTTGCTTTCTACAATCTTAGGCGTTGCCTTTAATTATTTTTCTACAGGTAAACTCGTATTTAATAACACAGGAAACTCACGGATTATTCAGTATGTAATGACCTACGGATTTACCTACCTGATCAATATAGCAATAATAAAATCTTGCATAATGATCGGCTTGAATGAATATTATGCCTATATTTTTTCTATCCCTTTCATGGCAATACTTAATTTTACTTTGATGAAACGCTTTGTTTTTATAACGAACAACAAGCAGAATGTACTAAATAATGTCAGCTCGGGATGAGAATCGTTTGTAAAACAACGACGAGCTATATATGATGAGCTACCAATAATTGTAATTATTTTTATGTTATTCACCGCCCCAATATTCTTATTTATATTTTTGCCCCTATTTTTAATTAGCTATTATTTAGTGCCTAATAAAAATATCTCTGCAAAAAATGCGGTTGCCCTCGCAGGCTCGGTCATTTTTTTTGCCTGGGGAGAGCCGATTTTTGTTTTTGCTCTGCTTATTGGCACTTATTTTGACTATCAGATTTCCTTAAGACTAGCCCCTGAAAAACCTACAAAGCAAAGCTATAAAAAGCTCTTATTGATACTGGCAATTACGCTTAATACCTTAATTTTGATTCTGTCAAAATATCTGAATTTCATTTGTGCTGAAGTTTTGCCCTTAATGAAACCTTGGTTAGCTACCGAAGTTGCCTCACCCAATTTACCGCTTATTTTGGGTATTTCATTCATAACCTTCCACAAAATCAGTTATCTTGTTGATAGCTATAAAGGCCGAGCTGTACCGCCACGGCATTTTTTCGATTGCGCCCTCTATATCTTCCTATTCCCGCAACTGATTGCTGGCCCAATCATTCGTTACCATGATATTGGTAGTCAAATTCATGCAAGAACACACAGCATCGATGGTTTTATAAGTGGTTTTTTTCGCTTTACCATCGGACTAATTAAGAAGCTATTACTTGCAGATCCCTTAGGTCTGGTAGCTGATAAGGTTTTTGGCTTTGCTCCAGATGGTCTGACATCACTCTATGCCTGGGGCGGGATTATTGCCTATACCTTGCAGATTTATTTTGATTTCTCAGGCTACTCTGATATGGCAATTGGCTTAGCCAGAATGATTGGTTTTCGTTTCCCAGAGAACTTTAACCGGCCTTATACAGCACAAAGCGTTACTGATTTCTGGCAACGCTGGCACATCTCTTTATCGAATTGGATGAAGCTTTATCTCTATATTCCCCTAGGTGGAAATCGTGTAAGTATTCCTAGAACTTATATGAATCTCTGGATTGTATTTTTAATTTCTGGTTTCTGGCATGGCGCCAGTTGGAACTTTATTGTTTGGGGTGCTTACTATGGTTTCTTCCTCTGCTTAGAGCGAATCCTGGCAACAAGTACATTTTTTAAGAGGATTACCTTGCCTGGTTATTTCCATCAGTTGTTGACCCTTCTGATCATAACCATTGGTTGGGTATTTTTTAGATCGCCTACTCTAAGTTATGCGATAGATTACCTATTAGTCATGTTTGGCCTAAAAGGTTTAGCCTCCGGACAAGTTATTCCTTGGGGAATGATATTCAGTAACCATGCAATCACGACTATCTTTATCGGAATCATGCTCGCCACCTTAAGTACTCCAAAGCTCAGGGGATTAAAAGGCTTAAATTTTAGCTCAGGATGGAATAAAGCTGCGGAGCTTGAAGTTGGGGGGGCAGTTAGTTTGCAATTTATAATAAGCTTCTTCCTGCTTGTTTTGGCGGCATCAGCCATTGTTAGTTCTGATTATGTCCCCTTTCTTTATTTTAGGTTTTAAAAAATGAACCATTTTTTCGAAAGACTAAAATTCCTGATGCCAATAGCGTTAGTCCTATTACTATTAGTTCCCCTAGTGCAATTTGCAACCCACATTTATTCAGAAAGAAAACCTCTTTACGGCTACACTCCACCCATTAAAGAAAAACCAGCAAATCTTACAGCAGCTTTTTTCAATAAAAAACTGCAACCCTGGATAGAGCAATATTTTAATACCCACCTAGGATTTAGAGCCTACCTAATACGTAGTTATAACGAATTAAATTTTAAACTTTTTCGTGAAACGTCTAATGCTCAAATTCCGATTTTCGCAACGAAGGGACGTGGCTTGTATATTAGCGACACCGTCAACAACCTCAATGTTAATATTCTGAATAAAGACGCACTAGAGAAGCAGTACCAAGCAGAGGCCAAGGAGTTATTAAAAGTTCAAACCGCTTTGGCCGCCCAGGGTAAGTTTTTCGAGGTTGTTATCGCAACATCTAAGGCTTATGCCTATCCAGAAGAACTCGGTTCTCGTTATTTAGTAGGAGGCTCAGCGAACGTATTTACGCGCGTTGCTGATTTTGCCCAGATTCTGAAAAGAAGCGGGGTGAATGTTGTCGACTCAGGTCCGATCTTGCGCGATCTAATTCATCGAACAGGTGTTGAAACACATCCAGTATCTGGTGTGCACTGGAACCGTTATTCGGGTTGTGTGATAGCGTCTAAAATTCTAGAGGATTCCCGATCTCTATTCTCCGATATCGCTAAGATTAATTGCGGTGCGGAGCAACGAATATGGCCGAATTTATTTATGATCGATACCGATGGATATCAATTATTAAATGTCTGGTCAAAAATGGGATTATTGAGAAAAACCACCATTCCTACCGTCAAAGGTCTAACTAAAGATGCATTACGCCCCAAAATTGTTTTTATTGGAGATAGCTTTTCTGATCAAATCAATGAGGCCTGGAAGGACGCAGATATCTTGTCCTCCATAACAAGGTCTAATTATTTTCAAACCTATCAGGAAAGTACAGCAGAGAATGGCACTGTCACAAAGGATCAAAACATAGGTGAGCAAGTTATGGCGGCAATCGCCAAGAGTGATATCGTCGTCTTAGAGATGGTGGATTACAATGTGCCACGGCATGGTTATGGTTTTGCTGATTATTTTATAAAGCACTATGCTGATTTATAGGGGAGCTAATACTCTTAAATCTAAATGAATCAGCAATAGATCAATTCTGTATGAGAAATAGCTCATCCCCACCGGCAAAAAAAGAGCATAAGAGTAATAGGTCACCCCTATCCCAAATTCCCACGGCTTGACCGCGGGATCTAAGGGCTTAGAATGAGCTCAGGATCCCGCGGTCGAGCCGCGGGAATTCAATACTGGGGTGGGGGCTGACCTTGTGTCTTAAAAACATGATTTAATGGAAGCTTGTTACTGTCGTACAGTAGCAAATTAAAAGAAGCGACGGATCGCGGTGACCTTGGGCTACGAGCCCGTGTAATAGCAAGATCGGCGCTTCAACCCCTTAACCGAATTCGGACAGTTGCCAGGGACCTATGAGATACCGTATCTACAAGGCAGAGTGATTAAAGGAGCTCTATTATCATGTCTCAAGAAGAAAAAATCTATATTGGAATTGATGTGTCTAAGTCAGATTTAGATGTGTTTATTTTACCCAGTAGAAAATATATGCGGTTTAAAAATAATGCTGAGGGAATTAGAAAGCTTCTTGATAAAATCAAATTAATCTCGAATACGCTTATTATCATTGAGTCTACGGGGCTCCTCTGGCTTATGCGCTTATGGAGGCTGGGGTTTGTGTCTCTGTGGTTAATCCTCGCCAAATTAGAGATTTTGTCAAAGCCCTGGGCTGGTTAGCTAAAACAGACCAAATTGATGCAGAACTTATCGCCCTTTTCGCAAGTAAAATCGAACCTCAGCCGCAAATGATCTATAGTAACTAACAGCTCCTTTTAGCCAATAATAACGCTAGACGCCTCCAATTAATTCAGATGATTACCATGGAAAAAAACCGTCTCGATAAAGCATCGTCTGAGCAATGTGAATCGATTGGTCGTGTGTTAGAAGTATTGGAGCACGAGTTAGAACTGATTGATGAGGCTCAGCAAAAATTAGCAAATGGGCATGCAGATTTTTCTCAGAAGAATGAAATAGTTCAATCTATTAAAGGCGTAGCTTCTATTACTGCTTTGAGTATGCTTGCTGAACTGCCTGAGCTTGGCTCTATTGGACACAGCCGGATTAGTTCCTTTTAATCGGGATAGTGGAACTTTAAATGGCACTCGCGCCATTTGGGGTGGAAGAGCTTCTGTCAGAAGAGCTCTTTATATGGGGCTACTCTAGCTGCAACTAGACATAACCCTCAGATTAGGCAATTTTATCAGCGTTTATGTGCTTCGGGTAAAGCTAAAAAAACGGCACTTATTGCTGCTATGCGTAAATTATTAATTATCATGAATGCTCTTATCAGAAAAAAACAAATTGGGGTTAATTCTTCGCAGACCGTCTTGGTTTAAAAACTTTCTCCAAGACAGTTGCTATTATGCCTAAGATTTCCCGCTTTGCTATACCTACCTTTCAATTAACATAAATATAACTCTTTGATTATATTTATGTTAATTTTTTGTAGTATTGCCCTAATAGGGCTTAGCTTGCTGGAGTACTACACTGATTTAAATAAACAGGGCTAGGAAAACCCTCTTTCGCAGATGGCCGAGTGGGGTGGCCTATTGACGAACATAAAGAGCCGCTCATACTCGTTGCTTAAGCTATACGTTTCGACAAACACTCTAGAATTGATATCAATTATGATCATTCAAGCTTTGCACTAACAGCGATGCTTCCCTGATTGTGAGTGGCCTCTTCCATCTCCCGTTTCCATCTCTGCCAAAAATATCCGAGAATAATTTTTCTGAAGTGTTTCCGTTGTTTTATTACTATGCTTCCTAAGGCTATACCTCTTTTTTCAATATAAAAATAGGTCAAACTACTGATACCTATAGTAATTAAGACTGTACCAACCTGACTGAATAAATAGGAATATGTTTTATAAGAAATATATTGTTCCAGAAAGCTGTAAAACTTTAAAAACACAAGCATTTGTATAATAAATGGATGCACTAAATAAAGACTGAAGCTTATTGCTCCCAAATAATTAAATAGCTTATTATTCACTAAGGGATTTTGCCAATAACAAATAGCTAGAATAATTACCACAAAAGCTATACACCAGCCACCTTGCCTATATTTCTCGGTATTTCCAATAAATATTAAATTACTAGCTACTATACCAACCACAATCGCAATAGCTAGTATCATAAGTAATGTTCTGATTACAACTGCTTTTTGAGATTGTCTAAACCCACTTTTACACCAAATATGAAAAGCGAGCATTCCACTCATAAAATAGCAAAATTGGTTTGAACTATTCATATATCCATAAGTAGGGACACCAATTTCTGTATATTGTGCATGAGCCATCATTGCTAGTAGAAGAGATAAGACTAGTCCTATTAGGGCGCACCTTACATTAGTAGTGAAAAGCGAAATAAGAGGAAATAAAAAATAAAAAATCATTTCCACACCTATAGACCATCCAGCCCAGACGATGCTTTCTTGCTGATTAGGTACGTTATTAAATAAAAAAGATAGATTAATAATTATCTCACTGAAGGGATATAGCTTATCCCATACTATGTAAGCAGTTATCATCCACACAACAAGCATAGAATAAAATAATGGTGCGATACGGAAAAACCGCTTGATGTAAAAATTTATAATGGAATCATTTTCAGATAATTTACCTTGATAGACATAGGCGATTATAAAACCACTAACAGCAAAAAAAAGAGGAACGGCCATCCCAAAATAAGGCAAAATAGCTGCGACAATATTTGGTGGTGTCAATTTTGGTAAGGCAGTGGCATGGAAAACAATAACCATAAACGCACTTACCATACGAATCGTATCAATTCCTTTTAAATGCACAATCCCCGTTTTTTTTTCCACACTAAGTCTCCTAGCTTATTAATATAAGTTACTTTGCATTTTCAACTTTATTAGGAGGTTAATTTTCAACAGGATATAAAATCTCCTGTACTTTTTTCTTGTAGTTGTCTATTTTTCTTAAAGTTCTGTCGTCTGGTCTTATCATGTCGCCAATGTATTGCTGCATAAAATAAATTTCTTCTAAGTGTTGTATTTTATGTTCAGAAGATTGTGTTACGCTTTGCTTATGCCGCCGATGATAGTTTAGAGATTTGGCAATAAAAGCTAATTTTCCCTGTTTTAGTATTTCCGAGTAAAGCATCCAGTCTCCCGCAACTTTGAACTCATTTAGTTCAGTGCAGTGACTCAAAGCTTTTTTGATTCTGTCTTTGCGAAAAAGAACTGCGCTAATGTTAGGGATGGTATTTTTAATACAAAGAGCCTCCGAAAGTTCCTGTATTCCTGATATTGTATAATTCTTCAGCCATTTTTCTTTAGAAATATCATTGGTATACGCCAAATAATTCAAATCCAAAATATGATTGTTTTCATCAATTTGATAGGACTGTGTATAAGCTAGATTAACAAGTTCATCGTCAAAGGAATCGATTGTTGACTGGATAAATTGTTTATCAGCAATATCATCAGCTTCGCATATCCAAACATAATCCCCTTGCGCGAGCTCAATTCCCTTTTTCCATTGAGCAAAAGCAGAACCTGAATTTGTTTTATTCTCTATAATACGCCATGGAATAGGAGAATCTTTCAGACAGTTGAGTGCAACCTCTACGCTATTATCTGTTGAGCAGTCATCCATAAATAAAATTTCAAAGATAGGATAGGTCTGATTGGTAATGGATCCCAGCCGAGCATTCAGATATTGTGCATAATTAAAGTTTGGAATAATAACTGATATTTTTTTCAAGGGAATTCTACTATAGCTTAATAGATCCCAGGCATAGCGATGAAAAGAAAAGTGTTCGGCAATCAGTTTTGCACCCAGATCACCCAAGCGATAATTCTCTTCCTCATTTTCCAACAGGCTGATAATAGCTAAGGCAAACGCGCTCGTATCTTCATAAGGAACAAGTAGTCCACAGCCTTTTTCCAGCAACTCAGCAAAACCTCCCGTATCGGAGAAACCAATAACAGGGAGCCCTACTTCTAATGCCTGTAATACCACTGAAGGAAAGGGATCTTTTCGTGAAGTTAATGCAAATATATCTGCGCCTGCAAAGAAAATATCTGTATCGGAAACAAAAGATTGAAAAATAATATGCTTCGCAAAAAGTGAGTTAGTTAGATGTTTCTCTATCTGTATTTGCATCTGATGATCAAAATCACCTACCCAAATAAAATAGGTATTGAGATGCATCCTTAATACTTGCTCAGCTATTGCTACAAATAAGTCAGTGCCTTTTCGAGGGTAAGCATATCCCATCGCTAAAATAATTTTTGCATCATGTTGCAGGCCAAATCTGTCACGTAATGCTCTCCTTGCTTGATCTTTTTCAAGTAGGAGAGAGTTTTTCCTAATGAGCCCCTGAGGTCGAATAATTATATTATCTGGTTCAAAGGGATAAACCGCGCAAAAAGAATCAGCTACATATTTTGCAGGAAAAACAACCTTGCTAGCGAATTTGAACACATTTTCAGCATATACATCCAATTGCATTTCATGAATTGTATGAGGTAATTCATGAACAAGCACAACGCAATCAAGCCCTTCTTGCGCGAAATTCTGCAGTATAGGGCAGCTAGCTATGGTATTAAATAGAGCTATCTGGTACTGATTGGAAAGAAGTGACTGAATTAATTCTTTTGTTTTTAGGTTAGGAATGTCTTCTTTCGTAATGAGATGAACTATACCGAGTTTTTCAAACTCAGGGATTAGTATGCCGCCTTCAAGCAAAATAATTTCTATGTTGAATTTAAATTCATAGCGTAAAGTACTTATTATTTTCAAAGCTAGAAGCTGCGCGCCACAGGCATGAGCATCATGGGAGATAAAAACTAGTTTATTCGCCGAATTTGCCAGTACTTTTTCAGCCAGTGCATCGTAAGTAGCTTGTAACCAGGCATAACCATAACGCCTGTCTGGTTCCAAGTGCGCACCTTCTGCCCATTCATTCCACGCATTGATAAATACAGATTGCGCCTTATTATTATTTCTTTGTGTGAACTCAATAGACTCTTGTAACCATTCCTTATAAGCCTCAGGTGTTGTGTTAATGGCCGAATATCCACCCCCTGGCTTCCTAGCCTCATTATCCCATGAGGGGCAAACTGTTCTGATTAATGTGTCTGATTTTTCTATCTCGCGAGCCTTCGTCACCATGTAGTTATAATCAAAAGTATAACCTACATAATTCGGATTAAAATACTCGACCGAGCCATTCATCTGAGGCGCCCCGATAGAAAGCCAGTGAGGGGGAAACTCAATCAAGGAGTCAAAACCTTCAGGCAGTGTATGTGTTTCGAAGCCTTTCACAGCTACAAGATACAATTCGCCGATTCCCACTGAACGACAGTAATCGCGCCAGACCCCGATCATCTTGTGAGCATCTGGAAGTTTATCAGCACGGTATACAATCAAAAGAGGGCAGCCATTTACTCTGATATACCTTAGATCTCGAAAAATGCTTTCCAGTTCTTTAATAAAAGCCAAACTATCATCTTCGGCGTAGTTCTGTTTGATTAAAATTTCATTTTCAAGTCCATCCCATCTTCGTGTCCAGTTTTCATTCGCCCAACTTACGCAAAAAGGAAAATCCAGTGAAGGATTAGCTAACATGGTCTCTATGGGACAGTTAAGCAATTTCTTGCCACTAAACCAGTAATAATGGTAACAAAACCCATGAATGCCGTAATTCTTAGCTAGTTCGATTTGTCGTTTTTGAATATCGATAATGCGCAAGTCATAAAAACCTAGTTCCCCAGGTAAATGAGGTTGATAATGGCCTGAAAATTGAGGGATAGCTTTACTTACATTAGTCCACTCTGTAAAACCTTTGCCCCACCAACTATCATTTTCAGGGATAGGGTGAAATTGTGGTAGGTAAAAAGCTATTAACTTAATATCTGTTGCAAGAGAGGAGTTCTTCTGAAAAGGCACATAATCAGCACTTTTACCGGACGCTTGATTAAATAACTGTGTTAATAATTGAGAATTGGTTGTTGCCAAAGAGGCACTGTCTGTTACCAAAGGCTCAGTGTCTGTTACCAAAGGCTCAGTGTCTGTTACCAAAGGCTCAGTGTCTGTTACCAAAGGCTCAGTGTCTGTTACCAAAGGCTCAGTGTCTGTTACCAAAGGCTCAGTGTCTGTTACCAAAGGCTTACTGTCTGTTACCAAAGGCTTACTGTCTGTTACCAAAGGCTTACTGTCTGTTACCAAAGGCTCAGTGTCTGTTACCAAAGGCTTACTGTCTGTTACCAAAGAGATGTTATCTGTTGTCTTAAGAAAACTATTCTTCCCCAACCAGACTATTTTCTTTATTTTTGAGTAAAACGCCTTTGGGTATAATCTTAATGCCCTATAGGGAAAAGTGATCCGCCAACTAAAAGAAGACAAAATTTCGTTAATTGTATTATTTAATGAAAGAATAATTTGTGATTTTTGCTCGAGCTCCGCCATTACCCCTTGAACATGCTCATCAAATTGGCGATTAGCGATATGAAGAGATGCTAACTGATCGTGAAATTGTCTATTACTTTTTCGAACCAAACGGTTTACTTTTTGGAGGGTGTCTGAGATACA
The DNA here is from genome assembly GCF_000756815.1 of Legionella massiliensis. Lineage (GTDB taxonomy): Bacteria > Pseudomonadota > Gammaproteobacteria > Legionellales > Legionellaceae > Tatlockia > Tatlockia massiliensis. Next base: position 547,962 of record NZ_CCVW01000001.1, on the reverse strand, counting down.
GATTAATTGTTGGGCATTATTGCCTTGCGATATGGGCTGAGGAGTATCAATAGAAAAAAGATAAAAAACAAGCTCGCTACTAAAAATAATGTCCGTGCCTGACTCTAATACACCAAACTTGTTTATCAAACAGTATGCAACAACATATTGATAGAACTTCTTAAATTCGTAGACTTTATTATTTTCTGACAATTCACTCTTCAACAATGAGTCAATAGGAAACATCTCGTTCAAACTAAATCCCCTGTAGTTAAACTTTCGCGAGTTAAGGACAAGACTGCTCTTATTCAGTTCAAAAAGCTCGGCTATTCTATGTAGGCAGATCTCTAATTGTCAATGAAAAACTGTACAGAAGCCCCTCCCACAAAAGTTCTACATTTTTTATAATAATGTATTGAAGGCGTAGCTGTTTAGAGTAGAAAACCCGCCAGCCATTCGCGGTTTAATTGCTACCACCAATTTTAAAATTCTTAAGCATCCAAGCAGCCTCTCTAGAATCCTTTGCACTCAATGGAGTTGCCTTACCATCGGTTTCAATAATAACTTGTCTAAGTGAAGCGGGTGGTATATCGATTACCCCCTCAAAAGAAGCCTCTCTGCTTGTATTTCCTTGATTAATAATAATATCTTCAGTTTTGTTATCGTCTGTAATTAGATGTAGGGTTAACTGTTGCTCACCTCGAGTTTGATATTCGAAACTTATTTTTGTTTTCAATTGATCCTTGGCAAACAGCAATGGGTTCAGCTCTATATTTATTTTATTTTTGACCCAGTACCACTCGTTTTCCCCATCGCTTTCTCTACCGTAACTATCTGTTACAGATATAATTTGAAAATATCCCAGCCGTTCTAATTTGCCGATGTGGAAGGGATCAATTAGGACGCCTTGTTCCACCATTCTATTATGCTTAAGCTCAACTACACAGGCTCCTAGAGCCGGTTCCTGTACATAATTTTGTCGGGGCAGGAATTGATAGATATAGGGGTCATCAGACCAGTCAGATGCAACTTTTCTATCATACAAATAGTAGACAACCATTTGCCTGTATTTAAGATTGCCCATAGGAAAATTCAAGTAAACAGGAAGATCAGCAGGGCATTGGGCTAATACCGTCTTTCGTAGATCAAGATATACCTGCTCAATGTTTCTTGTTTTAGGGTACATATAGTGAATTTGTAAAAACCGAAGTTTTGACATATGGATAGTCGTGAGAAAACACAAAATAACTAAAGACAAGATACCATAGTCATTCAGTTTACCTAGATAGCGTCTTGTCGAGGCAATAGCAGCTATAACCAGTACCATCGCAAAGGGATGAGCCCAATCTGTTAATTTAAATTGGCTCCAACTTTGTCCTTTTCCTACAGGAAATGGTGAGGCAACAAAATAGCGATAGATCAATACCGCTAATAAAAATACAACACAAACGACAGCAGCCGGTAAAAGAGTACCCTTTAAGATTTCTAGTTTAATATAGTTGGCTCTAACAGCCAGAAATAATAGCAAAAGGGCGAAAAGGGAAGCGCCTAAATAAAAATGGAGCCTGATAGTCATTGGTAGAGTCCACTGAAAGGGATCAGACCATACGCCACCATGAACTCCAAACATATGGCCTATATAACCTAACAAAGTCCAATCAACAGGTGAACCGACAACAGCACCAGACTCGAATCCTAAGGCGGTTATAACACGCAATATTTCTGAATTAACAATTAAAAAGGAAACGCCAAACAGAACGATATTAAATAGGAATAGCTTTTTCCATGCCTTAAAGCGATAAGCCATAATCAAACTGCTTAGCCCGAGTGCTAAACAGAGGAAGGGGGCCGGCTCAGGATAGGTATAAATCAAACCGACTAGCAGTAATATCGCGGGCAAACTAGCTCTAACAATAGTGCGCCCCTTTGGATTTTCTTTGCTAATCCAAGCCAAAAGTGGTCCAACAAGAAAGAGCAGACCACCACCAACAGCAAGCCCAACACATTGCGACATAAAACCAGAATTAGCACTGAGTACAAGCCCACCCAGGCTTAAAGCGGGTAAACTAAGTAAGGCAAAACGATAAAATCGTCGCATAGGTCTTAAGGCGGTAGCTATCGGAAAACCCATTGCTAGGCAACAGACTGTGATTGATGAACCAACCACGGAGGGATAAACATCATAAGACCATTGAATTCTCAGTAATGCCTGGATTAGTGCCATTAGAAAACTTCCGCCCATTCTCAAGCCCAAGCTCTGAAAATTAGCAACAGCCGAGTCATAGGGTATGACTTGCTCAGGAGGGATAGTCTTAGCAAAAGCATTAGATTGCAGCCAGTTGGCGTGCGTCAGATAGAAATAAGCATCGTTATGGGGATTAAACCCACCGTATTTATACAAAATACACAAGATACTTGTCCCACAGATGACGCCGACTAAGCTTACTACCACAGCATGTTGTAATGCAGAATATCTGTTTTGCTCGCGATAAAGAGCCCAAATAAATAGCGCACTAATACCGACCGGTACCACTGGGGTATTGCCTAGGGGTAAAAAACGTCCAACAAAGCATGCAAAAATAGTAAGTGTTGCTAAACCAAATACGGGGGATAAATAAAATCTTGCTGGTGCTTGCATTTTATAGGGAAGAGCCACAGCCCATAATCGACCGATTATCGTACTCAAAAATAAAGTGAACACTTGTGATAACAGTGCAGTCCAAAATATTTCTGTTCCAAAATAATTCATTCTAAGATCTCTATTTCCGGGGACAACTTGGGTAAGTGTTCACACAATGGCGTCAACTTAAGTAAATTTATGCCGCATCCCCCCCTCTCTCTAACTCCCACTGCCATTAAGTTAAGGCAGGTTTTGTCATTCTCGCAAAGGCGGGAAAATATTTCTAGCTAAGCACAGTGCCAATGTAGAGATGGTTTCCCGCCTTTGCGGGAATGACAAATGCCCTTAACTTAATGGCAGTGTCTCTAACTCTCTCCTCAAGGGGAAAGAGGACATATCGTCTTCGAACCTGAGGTATTGCTCCTTAAGTTGACGCCATTGAGTATTCACGTCCTATTCACAGAAAGTCTGTATTTGATACTTTAATACCGTTGCTCTTGTTCCGAGCAGTCCGTAGCCTGGATACAGCGAAGCGAAATCCGGGTAGCCGGCTCACAGTTACCGCAGGCCATCCCGCCATAACTCAATCTGCCCCAAAGTACTCTCTTTCACAGCACGAGAATTAGCATAATATTCCCTATACCAAGCAGCAGTTTCCGCAATAACTTGTTTAGTGTCCCAAACAGAGCTCCATTTAAGAAGCGCTTTGGCCATCGAGCTATCCAAAGCAAGGGCGCTAGCCTCAGGAAGGGGGTTTTGCATATAGTTCAGCTTCGGGCGTTCCCAACACTCACACATCAGCTCTAGTACATCTCGCACAGAATAAGACTGGGGATCTTGGGGGCCAAGATTCCAGGCACGAGCATAGGTTGCAGGATTATCAGAGATTAGCCCCGCCAATAGCATCATATAGCCATGCACTAGGGCCAGAACATGCTGCCAGGGTCTCGTTGCATCGGGATAACGCAAAGTCATTGAGTCGCCGCTGGTTACCGCACGGACAAAGTCAGGAATTAAGCGGTCTTCTGACCAATCACCACCACCAATAATATTGCCGCCTCGGGCTATAGCAATCGCCGGTCCCTTGTTTTCCTGCCAGGGATAAGATGCGGCATAACTATATATAACCATCTCTGCTGCGGCCTTTGACGCACTATAGGGATCTTTCCCCCCTAAGGCATCCTCTTCACGATAGGGCCAGAGCCATTCCTTATTCTTATAGACCTTATCGGTGGTAACACATAAAACAGCCTTAACACTTTTAACCAAACGGGCTGCTTCAAGGACATGGACAGTGCCTTGTGAGTTAACAGCAAAGGTCCGCACAGGTTCTTGATAGGATCGACGCACCAAGGGTTGTGCGGCTAGATGCAAAATCATGTCGGGTTGAAAATCATCGACCGTTTTTAGTAAGGCATCATAATCACAAAGATCGCCCAAGGTTGTTGGCACTGTGTCTTGTAGATTCAGGGCATCGAATAAAGAAGGAGAGGTATTTGGTGGCAGAGAGTAACCCGCTAGTTTTGCGCCAATGCGTTGTAACCACAGACAAGCCCAGCCACCTGTGAAACCAGTATGCCCCGTGACAAGAATCTTTTTGTTGGTTAATGACTGTTCAAAAGGCAACAAACTCATAGGGAAATACCTCGTTTTATGAAGATAATCACGACTCAAAGATTGAAAAAAAAATAATCAACTTCCATTTTTATGCCCAAAATAGTACGATACTCATTTTGCTAAAGCAATTTATTCTTCAGTTTCATGCTATTTGGCCTAGTTAAATCGCAAATAAATACTCAGTTTAGATGAAGAAAATTCGCGATTAAGTGAAATCTAATTGCTATTAAAATAATCCGGAATATAGATACTTTTAATGAACATTGAGAATCAAGAGCTAAGGAAAGTTATGCATTTAATTCCCATAATCCTTTGTGGCGGAGAAGGCGCACGTCTATGGCCAGTTTCGCGGGAAATGCACCCTAAACCCTTCATTCGTCTTGATAATGGTCATAGTCTGTTACAAAAAGCCTTTTTGCATGGGACAGGATTGCCAGGGGTTATGGAAATACTCACAGTAACTAATCGTGAACTTTTCTTCAAAATTGAAGATGAATTTCGTGAGATAAATGACAGCGCTGTAACCACATCTTTTATACTCGAACCCTTCAAAAGGAATACCGCAGCAGCTATTGCCACCGCCGCCCTACAAGTAATGAAAACTTATGGTGAAGAAAGCTTGATATTGGTTTTAAGCGCAGATGACTTAATAAGTGATCAAGATGCCTTTCAGCAGGCTGTTTCTGCGGCCTCCGTATTGGCCTTAAAGGACAAGCTTGTTGCCTTTGGTATGAAAGCTCAGGATGCCAGTGCAAGCTATAGCTTCATCGAGCATGAAGATGGCCAGATTCTAAATTTCATAGAAGAACCAGATTTAGCGCAGACTCATGAATACCTGAATAACGATCGGTACTTATGGAGTTCAGGAATCTTCCTTTTCAAAGCAGGAACGATTTTACAAGCCATTGAAAAGCAATGCCCTCAGATTCTACACACACTTAGAACCTGCGTAGAACAATCCCAGTTTATTTCTGGTAAGAACTTCAATCGACTTGATCTTGAGTCATCAAGCTTTGGCGATGTTCCTGAAAAAACCATTGAAGAAATTATTATGGCTGATAGATCTCAGGCTGCCGTTATTCCCTGTGATATCCACTGGACCTCTATCAGTTCGTGGAACGCTCTGAGTGAGTTAATGCCAGCAGATATCAATGGCAATCGCATCGACGGTGAGGCATTTCTGCATGATGTCGAAAACTGTCATATCCAAAGTGATAGTCGGTTAATAGGTGCTGTTGGCGTAAATAATCTCATGATCATTGATACCCATGACGCATTATTAGTTGCAGACAAATCCCGGACTCATGATATTGAACATATTTATACCAAGTTAAAAATTCAAAATCACGAAGCTCACAAGTTTCACCGCACAGTGCATCGTCCTTGGGGCAGTTATACTATTTTAGAAGAAAGTGAACGCTTTAAGATTAAACGAATTGAGGTAAAACCCGGGGCAAGCTTAAGTTTACAAATGCATCATCATCGTAGTGAGCATTGGATCGTAGTCAGCGGGATGGCTAGCGTAACCAATGGCGAAGAGACTTTTTTCGTTAAAACAAATGAGTCCACCTATATCCCAGCAGGACATAAGCATCGCCTTGAAAATCCTGGCGTTCTCAATTTAGTGATGATTGAAGTACAAAGCGGCGAATATTTAGGTGAAGACGATATTGTTCGCTTCCAAGATAACTATGGGCGAGTTTAGTGATACAATTCGCAACTATTTGAAAGAGGTAAAGGATAAAAATGAAGACAGCGTTGATTTTAGGTGTGACAGGTCAAGATGGAACCTACCTTGCTGAGTTATTACTTAAAAAAAATTACATTGTGCATGGCATAAAGCGGCGCGCATCACTGTTTAATACAGCACGTATTGATCATCTTTATCAGGATCCCCATGCTGAAAATCGTAATTTCATCTTACACCATGGTGATTTAACCGATTCTACGAATCTGATTCGAATCATCCAAGAAGTGCAACCTGACGAGATTTATAATCTGGCCGCAATGAGCCATGTTGCTGTGAGTTTTGAAACACCGGAATACACAGCAAACGCGGATGGAATTGGAACTTTACGAATTCTAGAAGCAATTCGCCTGCTTGGCCTTGAGAAAAAAACCAAATTTTATCAAGCATCTACTTCCGAGCTTTATGGCCTGGTTCAAGAGACTCCCCAAAAGGAAACAACCCCGTTCTATCCGCGCAGCCCTTATGCTGTTGCCAAGCTCTACGCCTATTGGATTACAGTTAACTATCGTGAAGCTTATGGCATCTATGCTTGTAACGGAATTTTATTCAATCATGAAAGCCCCTTACGTGGGGAAACTTTCGTAACTCGTAAAATCACCCGCGCTCTGGCACGCATTAAGCTGGGAATGCAAGACTGCCTCTACCTGGGTAATCTTGACGCACTGCGTGATTGGGGACACGCCCGTGATTATGTCGAAATGCAATGGTTAATGCTCCAACAAGAAGAAGCGGAAGACTTCGTAATTGCTACAGGTGAACAATATAGCGTGCGCGAATTTGTAGAAACAGCTGCTGCTGAAATTGACATTAAAATCACCTGGGAAGGCGACGGTGTTAATGAAATCGGAAAAGATCAACAAGGGAATGCTATCGTTCGTGTTGACCCACGCTATTTCCGTCCGGCAGAAGTGGCGACACTCCTCGGTGATGCAACCAAAGCACGTGAAAAGTTGGGCTGGGTTCCGAGAACAAGCTTCAAAGAGCTGGTCTCAGAAATGATGCTTAGCGATTTGAATGCAGCACGCCAGGATGAGCTAATGCGAAGCCATGGTTTTGCTACTTATGATTACCATGAGTGAGGTGAGTGAATATGCCAAAGATCTATGTTGCAGGGCATCGTGGCATGGTTGGTTCAGCTATTGTAAGATGCTTGGATCAGGCGGGCTATACTAACTTAGTCCTACGTAATCACGCTGAGCTTGATTTAACGAATCAAGCTGCGGTGACGGCTTTTCTCAAGGCTGAAAAACCCGAATACGTCTTTATTGCTGCAGCAAAGGTAGGGGGCATTCACGCGAACAATACCTATCGCGCGGAATTTATCTATGAAAATCTGATGGTTCAAGCCAATGTCATTCATGCTGCCTGGCAGGCAGGTGTTAAACGTTTGTTATTCCTTGGCTCAAGTTGTATTTATCCCCGCGATTGTGCGCAACCCATCAAAGAAGACTATTTGTTAACAGGTCCCTTGGAGCAAACCAACGAGCCCTATGCTATAGCTAAAATCGCTGGGATCAAGCTTTGTGAAAGCTACAATCGCCAGTATGGTACGCAATATATAAGCGCGATGCCGACCAACCTTTATGGTCCTAATGACAATTATGACTTAAATAATAGTCATGTTTTACCGGCACTTATGCGTAAATCTCATGAGGCAAAGCTTAGAGGTGATAAGCAACTGGTTGTTTGGGGCTCTGGAACACCGATGCGGGAATTTCTCTATGTTGATGACATGGCAGACGCCTGTGTTTATCTAATGGAAAATGACATTGCCGATGGAATTTTTAATATTGGTTCTGGAACAGACGTAAGTATTCGGGAACTAGCGGAAATAATCATGGAAGTTGTTGGTTTTACAGGTGACATTATTTTTGATACCACAAAACCAGACGGCACACCACGCAAGCTTTTGGATGTAGAGAAGATGAGAACTCTTGGCTGGTCAGCCCGAACAGCGCTAAGAGATGGAATTGCCAAGACCTATCAAGATTTTTTAAAACACAACCATAGAAACTAATGTCAATGCAACCACAAGTAACCATCGCTGTGCCATCCTTTAACCAAGGGCGCTTCCTGGATAAGGCCTTAGCCTCTATTTTCGAACAGGATCTGCCTGTAGAAGTTTTTGTGCTTGATGGCGGATCTTCTGACAATTCTGTTGAGGTCATAAAAAAGTGGGAACATAAATTAGCTGGCTGGCGCAGTCAACGAGACAATGGCCAGTCTGCAGCTATTAATGAAGGCATTGCCAAAGGGTCCGCCCCCTATGTTTGCTGGATAAATAGTGATGATTGGTTATTGCCAGGCGGCCTATCTTCTTTAATTAACACCTTGAATCAGCATCCCAAAGCGCCAGCAGCTTATGGGAAAGCCTGGAATTTTATCGAGAAAAATCAGTCCATGCGCCCTGTTTGGGTTGAACCTTTTAACGTCCGCCGCTTGGCCTTACGCTGTATTATTGCTCAACCAGCAACCTTGATGAGACGTTCCGCATGGGAAGCCATCGGAGGCTTGGATGAAAGTCTGCATATGACAATGGACTATGATCTGTGGTGGCGCCTGTTTAAGACTTTTGGACCGCTTATCCATGTTGATAACTTTGTTGCGGTAAATAGAGAGCATGAGCTCACAAAGACGAAAACCAACCGCCGCCTGCATTATCAAGAGGCAATAAAAACAATTAGAAAACATCACAGCCATGTTCCACTTAAATGGTGGCTTGCTCAACCTTATAAGGTTTGGCTGAAATCAATAACCGGTTAAAAACACATATTCGTTGTAATAGGTCACGCCCCCTCTGCATTCCGTCATCCAGAGCGCAGCGAAGGATCTCCGGGATTAGCAGGGTGCCACATTCAGAAGACCCTTCGCTGCGCTCTGGATGACGGGCTGATGAAACACTTACAAAAGTACTCGCTTTTAATTCATAGAAGCACAATAATACTCGCCGCCAGTGCTGAACGTTATTCTGACTTTATCACCGAGCACAGTTGTAAACCTATTTATGGAGAAATTTTAATGCGACTAATAAAAATAATAAGCCTGCCCTTACTGCTAGCCTTTGCTGGAAACCTAGCTGCTGAAACTGACAAAACATCTTCTGACTCTGCTACTAAAGCTAAACAAGCCAACAGAATGACCTGTGAAGAGTTTCTGGCTCTTGATGAGGTTTATAGACCCAAAGTTATTTACTGGACTGCTGGAAAGGTAAAAAAAGGTAACACTGAAGACATCAATGTTCTAATCAGTGGCACTGAAAAACTGGTTCCAGAAATCATTGAAGAATGCAAAAAGAATCCTAAAGAATCTTTTTGGCAACGGGTTAAATCACATTTCTAATGAGCTCCCTCACTACCATTAAGTTAAAGGCAGTGCCCCTCTCCCTGAGGGGCAGAAGGGATAATTCCGTCACCCTGCAATCCAAATTACGAGCTGATTGAGCGGTTGTCTTAACATAACTGTCGCCATTAAGGCACAAAGAACAGAATACCTATTAAAATAATAACTAAATCCCGGATTAACAGGATAAACCGGTTCGAGCCCCGCAACCCAGTTTCTTAAAGCTAGACAGACGGGGAAGTAAAGCAAGGCAACAATTTCACTAAAGATCCTTGCTTCCATAAAACGCCCTATCAACAGCAAGCCCAAGAAATAGCATAGAACGACATAACGTAAAGGCCTATATCGTTCGGGAATGTAGTCAAAGAACGCGAACCACAATAGGGATAATCCTGCAAAACAGAAACTAAACAAAAGAATATTTTGGTCATTCAACAACCAAATCAGGTTATCAGCAAAATGCGTGCTCAAACCTCCCTGCAGATACCATTCCATCAATTGTCCCTGTACACCTGACAAAAACTCTAAGACCAGCAACCGCGCAAATAAATAGGCCAATATCGCCAGAAACATGGGCTTAAGTATCATTTTACGATTCTGCCAATGGAGGGCAGGGATTATGAACACCAGCAAAATACTAGACTCACGATTTAGGGTCGCCAAAAAGACCCAGGGAATAAAGTAACCCCATTCCTTGCGCAAGCAAAATAAAAATCCCAGGACTATAAAGAATAAGGAGGCCGTATCACTTGGCGAATAGACTGCCGCTGCTCCCTGGCTTTGAAAACGATAATTCACAACAGTGATCAGAGGTAAGAGAAGAATACTTAACCAACTGAACAGTTGTGCTTGTCGCGGGCTAAACTCTTCTTGTAACAATCTTCGCAGTGCGAAATAAAACAAAGTGACAAAGAGCCATTCCATCAGAAAGAATAACTCTCCAGATTTCAGGGGAAGCAGCATTGATAACAAACGAGCCAAACCCGGAACCAGAAGGCGTTGTGCATAGGGCAGGCGCACTGAAAAATTCATTAAGCCATCGAGAGATAATTCACTATAAAGGCCAGTAAGTTCGATATGAAGAAAGGTATAACCAAGAAGCAAGGCAAAGGTTATAAAACTGCATTTATATCGGAAAATATCACTATTCATATAATGAATTGCTTCATGTTCAAGATTTATCGAGGCTAACCGATATTAGAGATCAAATGCAAGAATCGCTTTTGCAGCCAAATTCTTGCATGGAACCTGGTAATAGGCCACCCCCATCCAGTCATCCTGAGCGTAGCCAAGGATCTCCCGAATGTGGCAGAGTGCTAGTCCCGGAGATCCTTCGCTACGCTCAGGATGACGGGCTATGTTTGGGTGACGAGGGTGGCCTATTACGAAATCTGGAGAACATAATGAAAGACCGAGCTAAATTTAACGTTGGCGAATTGGTAATTCATATTGGCCAAGGCTATCGCGCTGTTATTATTGATGTTGATCCCCTGTTTCAAGCATCCGGCCGCTATAACCCCCAAGCTTACAAACGTGAATTCGCAACACGCAACCCTTGGTACCGCCTGCTCGTTGATGGCTCTAGCCAAATGACTTATGTTGAAGAGTGTTTGCTAAAGCATGATCCAAGTCAGCTCGCCATCGATAACCCTATTGTGAAGGAATATTTGCACGAACAGCGAGGTGGTTATTGCCCTAATACTCACCGCCACTAATCAAGTATGACGCAACATAAAGACTAAAAAGGCAATAAAGCCTATTAAAAGAATTCCTAAGAATCCCATGGTAGAGAAACTTTTGGAGAGATTTTCACGACTGAATTGTTCGGGGCGCCCTTTTATATTGCGATACAAAACCCAAATAATAAGGCCGGCTGCGACTAATCCTAGAATCTGATATAAGGTTTCCATCTTTAGATCTCCTTTCCTTCAAAACTAAATGCGTCTGAAAATAGTTGTGCCTGTGATAGGCCTTGAGCGATTAGAACATCCCTTATGGCATAAACCATGTCAAAGGGACCACTAATCACAAATTGCCAACGACTAAGATCCTGCTGATGTTGCTCAAGAACTAAGGACGCCAAGGTATCTTTTGAACTATTCGGTAACAATGAAAAATAGCGAAAATGGGTAACATGTGTCTGCCAATGCGTTACCATTTCATTCATATAGAGATCGCTTTGTGAGCGCGCACCCCAGAACAATTCGAAAGGGCGCTTATCACCTGTAGCCAGCAATTGCTCGATCATCGCTTTAATAGGTGCGAAGCCAGTACCACCGGCAATAAATAATATAGGCTTCTCCGGATCTAATTGATCCAAATGGCAATCACCAAGGGGTAAGTTAATTTTCAAAATACCTTGCTGTTTAATTTCTGCCATCAACCGCAGGTTAGACTCATTATCCGGGGTATGCCGTATGTGTAGCTCGTATTTATGAGCGCCTAGGGGGGCGTTTGCTATTGAATAGCTTAGTGCTTCATTAGCAGAAAGGATATCCAGATATTGACCTGCCTGGTATTCAATATACTGCTCAGGCTTAAGGACAAGTCGCAAAATACTATCTGTTAAGGGGTTAATACTCTCTACTTGTGCAAGCACAATCTTTTTATTCATAAATCCAACCCAAGTTGCGACCAATAATTATCAACTCGCTGTAGAATTTCACTATCCATAGTAATTGCTCTTCCCCATTCCCGCTGAGTTTCGCCAGCCCATTTAGTTGTCGCATCCATCCCCATTTTTGAGCCTAGGCCCGAAATGGGTGAAGCAAAATCGAGATAATCAATCGGGGTATTATCCATCATAACCGTATCACGCAAGGGATCCATACGCGTTGTAATTGCCCAAATTACATCCTGCCAGTTACGTGCATCAATATCATCGTCACAGACAATCACGAATTTGGTATACATAAATTGACGTAAATAAGACCAGACAGCCATCATGATCCTTTTGGCATGCCCTGGGTATTGCTTCTTAATTGTTACTACAGCCAAGCGATAAGAACATCCCTCTGGCGGCAGGTAAAAATCAACGATTTCGGGAAATTGCTTTTGTAATAAAGGAATGAAAACCTCATTTAAAGCCAAACCTAAAATTGCCGGCTCATCAGGAGGACGGCCTGTGTAGGTGCTATGATAAAGCGCTTGATTACGATGAGTCAGACGCTCGACTGTAAATACTGGGAAGGATTGCACCTCATTATAATAGCCGGTGTGATCGCCATAAGGCCCCTCAGGTGCTTCTTCGCCGGGTTCAATATAACCTTCTAAAATAATTTCAGCACTGGCAGGAACCGATAAATCGCTACCTAAACAGCGAGTTAACTGGGTGCGTTGTCCTCTTAATAATCCGGCAAAAGCATACTCTGAAAGCGTATCGGGAATGGGGGTTACAGCAGCTAATAGTGTTGCTGGATCGGCACCCAAAGTCACTACAACAGGAAAGCGTTCGCCGGGATAAGCCTGTTGCCAGGCCTGATAATCCAAGGCACCACCACGATGTGAGAGCCAACGCATAATTACTTTGTTTTTACCCAGCAATTGCTGACGATATATGCCCATATTTTCACGAGGCTGATGCGGACCTTTTGTGGTCACCAAACCCCAGGTAATTAGTGGCGCTACATCACCTGGCCAGCAGGTTTGAATGGGCAAACGGGTTAAATCTACCTCATCTTTTTCCCAAACATTCTCTTGGCATGGTGCTGAGCTAACATATTTGGGCGCCATATTAAGCGCTTGCTTTAACAGAGGCAGCTTGGCAACTGCATCTTTAAACCCTCTAGGAGGCTCAGGTTCTTTAAGAGCTGCCAAAAGTTTTCCAACCTCGCGTAAGGCAGAGATAGATTCCTCACCCATCCCAAGCGCTACGCGCTCAACTGTACCAAACAGGTTTGTTAAAACAGGCATGGTACTTTCTTTAGGATTAGTGAAAAGTAAAGCTGGCCCGCCAGCTCGCAAAACACGATCGCTAACAGAGGTCATCTCAAGATTTGTAGAAACAGGATAACTAACCCGTTTTAGTAAGCCACGGGCTTCTAATTGAGCAATAAAATCACGAAGATCGGCATATTTCATGAGTAATTGATTCAGAAAAATTTGTTGCTGGTTAAGGCATTAGCAGCACCTTAACGAAAATCCCTATTCTGCGTTGAATGATTTGCAGGTCAGGCCGAGGCCCAACCTAGACTGTAGGCAAGCTACAGGATTTCAAATTCATTTAAATCATTCAAGGCATTAAAACTAGTGCTTACTCCTGGCGTTTCATTGCGTCGAAGAACTCGGCATTAGTTTTATGGTTTTTCATGCGCTCAATTAAGAATTCAATCGCATCGCATTCGTCCATTGGCTGCAGGATTTTGCGTAAAATCCAAGTACGGTGCAATTCTTCCGGACTTAAGAGTAGGTCTTCACGACGAGTACCAGAGCGATTGATATTGATTGCAGGGAAGACGCGTCGCTCAGAAATATTACGTGACAAGTGGATTTCCATGTTACCGGTTCCCTTGAACTCTTCATAAATAACTTCGTCCATCTTAGAACCAGTATCAACGAGAGCAGTTGCGATAATCGTTAAGCTGCCTCCCTCCTCAATATTACGCGCAGCACCATAAAGCCGCTTGGGTCTTTGCAGAGCATTAGCATCGACACCCCCAGTCAATACCTTACCTGAAGAAGGAACAACTGTGTTATAGGCGCGAGCCAGACGAGTAATCGAGTCTAACAAGACAACCACATCACGCTTATGCTCAACCAAGCGTTTCGCCTTTTCAATGACCATTTCTGCAACTTGAACATGGCGGTTTGCAGGCTCGTCGAAAGTAGAAGCAACCACTTCCCCTTTCACTGAACGCTGCATCTCCGTTACCTCTTCAGGCCGCTCATCAATCAATAAGACGATCAGATAACATTCGGGGTAGTTTTTCTCGATAGAATGAGCAAGATTCTGCAGCATCAAAGTCTTACCAGCCTTCGGCGGAGATACGATAAGACCACGTTGGCCGCGTCCGAATGGAGCACATAAATCGACAACTCGAGCCGTTAAATCTTCTGTACTACCATTGCCTTGTTCCATAACCAGACGCTCGGTAGCAAATAGAGGAGTGAGGTTTTCGAACAAAATCTTGCGTTTAGCACTTTCAGGGGAGTCATAGTTGATTTGATCAACCTTCAATAAGGCAAAATAACGCTCATTATCTTTGGGTGGGCGAATTTTACCAGTAATTGTATCGCCTGTACGTAAACCAAACCGCCTGATTTGGCTTGGTGAAACATAAATATCATCAGGCCCTGCCTGGTAAGAGCCATCTTCAGAACGCAAGAAACCGAAACCGTCAGTTAGTACTTCTAGAACACCGCCACCAAGGATATCTTCTCCTTTGTGCGAATGGGCTTTTAGAATGGCAAATAGAATATCTTGCTTGCGCATGCGGGCAGTATTTTCCGCCCCCATTTCCTGTGCAATATTAACAAGATCAGCAATGGGCAATTTCTTGAGTTCACTAAGATTCATACTTCTCACTTGATGTATTGGTTAAATGATATGGTTTTCCGAGGTAATTTAATTTGAAAGGACAGTCCGGGAAAGCCGCTGTCCATAGCAATTTCTCTATGCTCACTTAAAATTCACTACCTAATCCTTATTAGCACAACTGCTCATCGTACATTTTTATTCGATAATTGACAGCTGTAAAAACAAAACGGGGTAATTTGAAGCTGCAGTCTCTGAGAAAATGACTACACATTGAGACAACAGCCTAACATAGCTTTTTAGCGAGATCCACTAATTTTTATCTTTCCACCTCATAGAGAAGCGAAAAATATTAGAATTTTACGTGCCGGCGCCCGAAAGTCCGGACACGTAAAATAGCTTTTCAAACAGGTAATATTAAGTATTAGACTCAATAAAAGCACTCAATTGAGACTTAGAAAGCAATCCCATTTTTACTGCTTCGACCTGACCATTCTTGAAAAGAATTAGAGTAGGAATACTCATTACACCGTATTTGGAGGGGGTCTCAGGATTTTCATCAATATTGATTTTAGCGAAGGTAATGCTCTCACTATGATTTGCCGCGACCTCTTCTAGAATTGGAGTTAAAGCTCGGCATGGTCCACACCACTCAGCCCAGAAATCAACAAGAACTGGCTTACCTGAATTTAATACGTCCTGCTCAAAATTCGAATCGGTTATCACCTTTATATTTGCACTCATGAAAAAAACCTCTTGATTAAATTAATTGTGACCTGAGAAACATTATAGATCACCACATACAGCTTGCAACACACTCAGTGCCGCAATTGCCGCTGTTTCCGTGCGTAACACTCGTGGGCCAAGGTTTAAGGGATTAAAACCTGCAGCAAAAACCTGTTCAAGCTCTTCCTTAGAAAAACCGCCTTCTGGACCAATTAGCAAGCTAAGCTCAGCTTGCCCGAAATTATAATCACGCCAGGTTTTTGATTCTCTTGGATCTAAAACAAAGTGGAGTCCTGGATCATTCTTCTGTAAAAACTCATCCAATACAAGCGGCTTTTTGACTTGCGGGACCTGGTTACGGCCTGATTGTTCACAAGCAGCGATTACTATTGCCTGCCACTGCGCAAGCTTTTTGTCCATTCGCTCCGGATCCAATTTCACAACTGAGCGAGCTGTTATTATCGGGCTAATACTAGTAACACCAAGCTCAACTGCTTTTTGCATTACCAGCTCCATGCGTTCACCTTTTGAAATAGCCTGTGCTAGATGAATAACTCTTGACGACTCACGGCTAACCTCGCGTGCAGCATCAATTCTGACCATCACCTTTTTTTTATGCACAGAGACAAGGCAGGTATCAAACTCACGATTATCACCACAAAATAAGGTTATTTTATCACCTGGCTGCATACGCAAAACAACACCAACATGTTGGCCAGCTTCGGGAGTTAACTCTAGGGTTTGGCCAGGGCTGAAAGAGCCGGCCTGATAAATACGAATTTCTCTCATATTTACTCGCAAAAATTATAATTTTACTATACCTCGAAAAATCTTGGTGCTATGTTAGCGTTTTTATTTTATTGGGGATAAGCAAGATGACAGAAACGCGTATCGAATCGGACAGTATGGGTGAAATTGAGGTTCCAGCAGACCGTTACTGGGGTGCCCAAACAGAGCGCTCGCTACACCATTTCAATATTGGCAGAGACATTATGCCTCGCGAAGTAACTCATGCTTTCGGTATCCTAAAAAAAGCTGCGGCCTTAACTAATGTTGAATTAGGCAAACTTCCTCAAGATAAGGCTGATTTGATTATTAAAGCCGCGGAGGAAGTAAGCGCAGGGAAGTTGGATGACCATTTTCCCCTTCATGTCTGGCAAACTGGTAGTGGTACACAATCCAACATGAATGCTAACGAGGTAATCTCTAACCGCGCTATTGAAATGGCAGGGGGGACTCAGGGCAGCAAAACCCCTATTCATCCAAACGATCATGTGAATATGTCCCAATCATCAAACGATACCTTTCCGACAGCAATGCATATAGCAACTGCGATTGCTTTTCAGGAAAAATTATTGCCTGCGGTTCAGAATCTAAGAGAAGCTTTTGTTAAAAAAGTACATGCCTTCAAAGATATTGTGAAAATTGGCCGCACACATCTACAAGACGCGGTTCCTCTTACTCTGGGACAAGAATTTTCCGGTTATGTCGCCCAATTGGATGCTTGTATTCATCGTATAAAAGAAGTGATGCCTGAGTTATATGAATTGGCCTTAGGGGGCACAGCAGTCGGTACAGGTTTAAATACCCATCCACAGTTTGCAGCAAAAGCAGCAACTCAAATCGCAGCAATTACAAAGCTGCCCTTTGTTTCCGCACCCAATAAGTTCTCAGCCCTAGCCTCTCATGAGCCCTTGGTCATGGCTCATAGCGTTCTCAAAACACTGGCCTGCGCCCTCATGAAGATAGCTAATGATGTCCGCTGGCTTGGCTCTGGCCCACGTTGCGGTATTGGTGAGCTGATTTTGCCTGAAAACGAACCCGGCTCTTCAATTATGCCTGGCAAAGTAAATCCCACACAAAGCGAGGCGATGACCATGGTTTGCGCGCAAGTGATAGGGAACGACACCACCGTAGCTATCTCTGCAAGCCAGGGTAATTTCGAGTTAAATGTATTTAAACCGGTTATTATTTTTAATGTCCTGCACTCACTAAATTTACTTGCTGATTCCTGCCATTCTTTCCAAGAGTTCTGTGTTGAAGGACTCGAAGCGAACCGCACAGTGATTGACTATTATGTACAACACTCATTGATGCTGGTCACCGCCTTAAACCAACATATTGGTTATGATAAGGCAGCTAAAATTGCAAAGACGGCCCACCATGAAAATATTTCTTTACAAGAAGCGGCTGTAAAATTGGGCTTTTTGACCGCTGAGCAATTTAAAGAGTATGTAAGACCGGAAGAGATGGTTAATCCTAAGTAATCAATCTAGAGCCTCTTTTAAAGAGGCTCATAAACAGGTTGTTAACAAGTCAGCCTTATTTGAAAAAATCCAAGGTATTCCACGATTTAACTCTCTGTACAAGACTGCTTTAGAATTAACGATACCAACGCCAACAATTTTATTTGCCAATCTCAGTTGTTTAACCCGTTTATCAGTAATTAATAGATAGTGTCCTAGCACACCGCCGTAGTTTTTTTCTAGCGCAAGTTTACAGAATTGGCCCACATTATTAAGGGTGGGGACGAGTAACATTTCCTCCGGGGAAAAGAGGCTAAGAGAGGCAAATAGAGGCTCCTCCAAACTTAGTAAATGATAATCTTTACCAGCTACTAAGGTAGACAACGTCTCTTTTAAAGCGGTTTCAGCCTGAAAAGGTGCTTTCAACTCAACGAAAAGATGCATACGCTTCCCATATTTTGCAACGACTTCCGCAAGACTGGGTATTTGCGGCGCTAATTGGCGCAAGGTTTTAAAATCCAGTTCCCTTATACTTTGTTCTTTTCCCCAGAGCCGTCTCAAATTAGGGTCATGATTGACCACTAAAACACCATCCGCTGTTTCATGGATATCAAACTCAATTCCCCAACATCCCAAGGCAAGAGCGCGGGCAAAAGCGCTATCTGTATTTTCGATTAGACCGCTCTTATTATCATGAGCTCCACGATGAGCAATAAGACAGGCGTTGCTCCTACTTGTTTTATCAGATTGTCTACGTGGTAAAGAAGCAAAAAAGCTATCGACTATTTTTTCTAGTATTTTTAACGACATGGTATCTCTGATTATTAAAAGCCCGATGGTGCATCTTCGCAAAAACCCGGCCTATTGCAAATCTTAATAAGCCCTTGAATTAAAAATCTTTACACTTTCTTATGAAAAAACTGTGCAGAAAATACCAGCCTCTTAATACTTTGCTAACATTTGACAAGTAAAATAACTGTAATCATTTTGACCAAATCGACCTGTTTATGGCGAACTTATCTTGGTGGATCTATTATGCAAAGAAAAACTGAAGCAAGAGCAAATTATTTATTTAGACTACGTGAAACAATGGATCGCTTCCCAAAGAATGACAGAACCATGGATCAGTTAAGCATAGTAGATGACCTAATTAGTCAGTATGAACATACTCAAGATAGCGCAATACAAAAGAAGCTAATTAATCTCGGGCGTATTGCAGGTAAAGAGTACCAATTAGCTCTATTCGATTTAATGATTAGTAGTTTTAAAGGGATGATAGGAGACGAAGCCCCTTCAGAATCAGAGTCATCGGAGAACACATCCGGAGCAAAATTGTTTTTTAGTAAACTCTTTGGAGGTATTGAAGATACCTTATCCAAAATTGCGGACAACTTCTCCCCGGAAACAAGTTTTAAAGAAGATGCCACCGCATTTATTGCAAGGCTTGAACAAGCAAAAGCCAAACTCTTAATAAGCGAGCCTAATCAAGCACATAAATTAGATGGTATTAATAACCTTATTGATGTTTATACAAAAATACATGAAGAAAAATACGGTCCTCTACATCAAGCAACAGTGTCAGCTTCTGTGGTCGACGATACAAAATCTAAGGCGAATACAAAATCTAAGGCGAATACAAAACGTAAGAAAATAAAAATAACAGGAACAGCAGAAATTACGGCACCAGATAATCTAGAAAGGCAGACAGAACTTAAAAGCCAAGCTCATAAATTAGCTGAGGTGATTAAAGCTCATCATAAAATAGTCAGAGATGCAATGGCTCGCCATAGTCAAAATATCTCCCGTTTAACACCGCTATTAGAAAGAGATCCCCTGATTAATGAGCAACTTGAGCTGCTTAAAAATATTGCAGATATAGACCTACCCCGTTTAATACAACTCAAAGAGCAAACCATTGAAGAGACATGGTTCTTGATAAATGCATCTGGGACCTCTATGAGTAAAGAACAGGAGGAGCGCAGATTAGAACTACGCAGAAAATATAGTGGGCGGACTTTAGAAGAGTTATACGAAATACTAATCAAGCAACGTGAAGTATATATCGAACAACTCACCTACCTAACTCAAAAAATAGATGAGTCTACCCACTTAGTTTCCGCTAGAATTGAGGAAATCGATGCACTAAGGAGTCCCGTTATCAACAACGCTGGAAGCTCCCATTCAAAGTCTAGTAGTGCAAGCGATAGTGGTATCGAGCAAACAGAACCCAAAGAGACTCTTAGTAGTTCATCGGCTATATCTGATCTTAGGGCTCAATTAAATAGTTTATCTGAGTTTTATGATTTAAAAGTGGCGGCACTCCAGAGAGTCATCGAAGTTTTTGAGACTAATAAGAAAAGCAAGCCCTACGTGGAACATGAGCCTCGAGTGCAAGAGTTGCTGAAGGAATATAACCGCTTATTGCTAGTAAAAGATGAAGTCATTCGCAAAAGAGAGCAGATAGTCGAGGAATATACCGGCAAAAACGCTCACCTTATACCTAAATTCGCCTTAGAAAAAGACCGAATTCAAAAACAAATCGATTGCACCAAGGAAGCATTTGAATCTTTAGGTGCGGTAAATATAGAGTTAGCCGGCCTAATAGCAGATAGGCTCAATCCTACTTTGCAAACCGCTGAGGAAGAAAGACTTTATGACGCCAGCTTGGCACGCAGTCATATAAATCTTTCAATTAAACCACTTGAAGAGTTGGTAACTAATGCCAAGAAGCCCGAATTACAGAGGACGGTCTCTGTTGCTGGTAAGCCTGAACTGCAGATTTATGTGCAATTTGACGAGCTGGCAATCAATACAGCTATTGAAGTTGCCCGTGGAAAAATAGAGACATTAACGGCTCTAACCACTGCAGAAGTAGCAAGAACCTCATTAGCGACTCAGAAAAACCTTGATGAGCTTGCTAGAGCATTAAGTCAGAAAATAACCAACGCGCAAGCCTTTTTGACTAGAAAAGATAGTTTGATAAAACGGCTCGAACAATTAGCAGCTCAACGAAATGTGGAACCACTTTCTATGATATGTGGTAATGATATTAGTGATCTTCAACAGATATGTAATACCTTGCCATATCTGGCTAAAGACTATCATTCAAAATCAAAGAGAGTTTTAGATGGAATTTTGGATGATGCTGACTCGGCAATAAAAGCAATTGAAGAGCGCCACAAAAGTTTGAACGACACTTATATTCAAAGAAGTAATTCGGCTGCAGTAGGCCTTATAGACGGTTTAACTCAAGCAACTCGGCTTATTCAAGACACCCCATGGGCCGCAACCTTATTAAGAGACTTAAATAATATTAAATCAGACTATTTAGCGTTGGATATTGAACCCAGTGAGTTAGTAACTCGAGTTACAGGCAGGTTAGAGCAACATGTTACCGCAGATAATTTAGCACAATTGACTAACAACGCTCAGGACGCATCAACAGCTGGAAATTTCCTTCGCGCCTTGGTTGAAGGGCTCCATGCAATTTGGAATTTCATTACACAACAAGAAAAGCCGCGATATAGCCCACAACTCTTTGCCTCACCAGTAGAAGAAGATTACGCAGCCGCGATACGTCAAGCGAGTACAAGCCTAAGTGCAGTACAAACTGTTGTACAAAACGCTGTGCAAACAGTAGTACCAGCTCCACAGGAAATCCAAGTATTTTAGAGCCCTATTTGCCTGGTAGTCATAACTGCCAGGCTTTAGGTAACAACAATAAATTCACTCATCGGAACAATAATTATTGACAGCCGAACAATTCTTAAGTAATTTACCGCCCTATGCCGAGGTGGTGGAATTGGTAGACACGCTAGCTTCAGGTGCTAGTGGGGGTAACCCCGTGGAGGTTCGAGTCCTCTTCTCGGTACCATTGAGAACTATTAAAACGATTCTCAATGATTCATAAATACTCGTAATTTATTGATTATTCCCACTGTTTTTCTTCTCAAATCACTTACATTAAGCCAAGTAACTAGCCTGAAAAACAGCTTGATTCACATAAACATTGCCTGTGTGCAGCCCAAAGCTAGTAGGATAATTGTAGTTATTAAACACAATACTACCATTACCTAGAGAAGAATGGCCTAACCCAGAAAATCGATAACCTGCCCCCATGCGCAGATGCGCGCTGACATTAACATCAAGACCCAGACCCAAACTATAACTGAAGGCAGTTTTCCTGTGATTAGCAAATCTTGGTGCTAAATTGATGCTCTCTAGCTCTTGTGTTTTTTGACTAAACTGGCGTGAATCATTAGATGATGCTCCTATGCCTACAGATAGATAGGGATGGAAGACTTGATGTGTCGTCGCTAAGATTTTAGCTACAGCCAGGAGTTGTTGAGATTGGAGAGTATAATCATAGCGATATAAGGTTGAGGTTTCCGGCTCAACTCCTGCGGTATTTGAACCAGACAGATGATTTTTTCCGAAGTAGGTGTATTCAATGCCGGCTTGAAATAGCAGTGAAGGATTGATTGTCAATTGGTTAAATTCCTCGCCTAAAAACACGCCAACCAACTCAGTATTTTTGTTGTTTCGCTTTCCGTTATAGGCAAAAACTTCATCATCCGTGCCCAAATAGGTTTGTGAACGGCCTGAATGATTTATGCTGGCATAACCACCAAATAAAGAAATAACGTGTTGATAGCTTCCAGGCGATGAAATAGCTTCCATAGTTCCAGCGATAGCATTTGAAGTAAATAGAACAAAATTTGCTATACAGAAAAGAAGTTTGCTGAGACTTGGCATATGTATATATCTCCCTGCCCTACTATTACTGTCCGTCATTCTGAACGCCCAGCCCCATTGGGGCAAACATCGATAAAGACCTCGTCATCCCGAACATAGCGAGGGATCTCCGGGATTAGCACTGTGCTACACATCAGGAGATGTCTCTCTGCGTTCGGCATGACGTACGTCTTTGGGAGGATCTCCTGAACGAGTCACAGTGCTAATCCTGGAGATTCCCAGGATGACGAGACTAATCTATTACTAGTTGGCAACCAGATTATCAGTGGTAGAAAACCAAAACAAGCAAGCAGTGCAAGATCCATTATTCGCGCGGGGATCTGTGCGCAAGCACAGGTCTCGAAGCGTCACACTGTGCAAGGCTTCGAGACGGCCTAAAGGCCTCCTCAGCCCGAACAGCTTTGATGAAACGTCCTTAACCCACTACTCAGCCCCCAAATGGTTCTACCGAAGATCTGCAAAAGCCTGGCCATAGCGAATATTGGTACCGGCTTTCAGTCCCTCATGCCAGCTAATCTCTTGACCCTTTGCAAATAGCAATACTACCGTAGAACCCAATTTAAAATAGCCCATTTCATCGCCTTGTTTGATAGATGCCTCTGCTTCACTCAAGGTTGCAAAATCGAAGTATTGCTTTTGTTCAGAGCGTTGAATATCCCCCTGCCAACGTGTACCAATTGCGCCAACGATAGTAGCGCCAACCAAAACCATTGCCATTAGGCCGGCATTCGTATTAAAAAAGCAGACTAAGCGCTCATTGCGTGCAAAAAGATGAGGAATTACACGAGCAGTTGTTGGTTGTACAGAAAACAATTTGCCGGGCACATAGATCATCTCTTTAAGCTGGGCATCGATGGGCATATGAATGCGATGATAATCCTTTGGCGAAAGATAGAGTGTGGCAAAACGACCCTCCGTAAATTGCTGGCTTACAGCGGCATCGCAAGCCAGTAATTCGGCGACGGTATAGTAACGTCCCTTGGCTTGTAAAATTTGACCTTCTTTTATACTGCCCAGCTCGGAGATAATACCATCCACTGGCGATACAATATCAGCCTTCGCCAAAGGCCTGCACTCTGGTTTTAAATGGCGGATAAAAAACTCATTGAAACAACTATAGTTGTCAGGGTTTTCTTCAGCAGCCTCAGCCATATTCACCTGGTAGCGCTGAATAAAAAAGCGAATTAAGGCATTTTTAATAGCAGGGCGCTGCACATCCGACAAAAATCCAGCAAGCTGCGTTAAACCTTGCTTGGGGAGTAAATACTGCGGTGCAGTTTTTAAATAATCTTTGAACATAGGTCTAATGAAAAATAAATGGATGCAAATCATACCTTGAAAATGCAGGTGTTGCTATTTCCCCCAGAACCATATCACTTTATACAGTGCAAGATTCATGGTCTCTTGATCGTTTTAATCCAGCTATAGGCTTCTGCTCAAAGGTTCTTGGTTTGGCATAGACCTCCAAACTCGAGAGGATAGGGCAGGGAGGAACGGGACTAATTTCTGCATTAAGCACAATTTGACTACTGGCATCCTTTGGTATGTTGCTATCTGCAAGGATCTCCGTCTTCATTAAGGCTAAAATTTTTTCAAATAAGATGGTGTTTAGGGAGTTTGTTTCTAATCCACCCTCAGCAAAAATAAAGGCAAGCACTTTTTCATTGCTAAGCCCTCTTTCGTCATCTAAATAACCACGCACCTTAGGACCTCTTACCTTGCCACTGAACCAGTTAAAGGAAAAAGGCTCATAAAGTTTTAAAGCGTCCTCAACTAGGATTTTAAAGTCCTTACGCGGTAAATTTGAGATCCAGCTATACATCCTATTATTAAAATGCTCCATATTAATCTTGGCATAGACATGTGCAAAGCGCTCATTACCCAGCACAAACTCTCTAGCTTTCTGGGTATATAAAAGCTTATCTAGCTGTTCACGCATACAAGCACTACGAACAGAAAGCAGATTGACATCCACTTGATTCGTATCCTGTAACATCTGCGGAATTAGGGTTGCAATCAATTGAGTATTTAATGAGGTATTCGCACATCCTCCTGTACTTAAAATTGCTGCCAAGCGATTAGCGCCACTGGGCTCTGTTGTTGACTTTAAATATTCTCTAACTTGCGTACCACGCGAGCGCTTAGCTGTAAAATTATAAGGACTTGCCTCATAACAGTCTTTAATGATAGTTCGAATATAGTCATCGAGAACGCCAGACTCCAAGCTGTCTGCCCAGTCAAATAAGGCGTTCAAACAGCTTATTACAACATTCTTATCAGTATGTTTGCGCTTATACAAAGCGACGAAATCATGTTGCATATCGGCGTGTAGCTTTTGGTCTTTTGAACGTAAGTGACGCTCAAAATTGAGCCCGCCAGTCAACTGTTGTAAGTCTTGGGCAATCTTGGTGAACTCACGAGCCCAGACACTAGACCCTTCATTTCCCAGAGCGCGATAGAGATTGGACTCACACTCTTGAAGAATTCTCTCTACATCAGCAATAAAGCTACAATTATTTTCAGGGGTCAGCTGCTCGTCTTTCAATTTAAAATAAAGATCAGAACGCCTATGCAGATCAGCTATAAATTTTTCCAGGATAATAAGCCCACGCCGCTGCTCATTGTTAGGCTCACAATCTGTCGTTTTTGATTCGCTAATTCCATCTGGATCCCCTAATAACATCCAGGCTTCAGTAATTTCACCCTCATTCTTGGGCATTTGCAACACTGATTGAGCCAAGGAAATGGGTCTATCACTTCTTAAAGTATTGGCTAAATCATTGGCTAATAATTTTGCATCATCCAAAATAGCACCCAACATGGGGGCATGGGCATCACGCCAAAACTTATGATAACGCTGTTTCATTTTGGCTTTATTAAATCGTCCTTCCGGAGCAACAAAATTAGCACCCGGAATCAGCTTTGCGGCATTTTCCTCCGGCTTAAGAATCCGCTCTTTATTCTTATTCCAATTTTCTTCCATCTTTGCTGACTGCATATCGACCCAATCACTAATTTTCTTAAAAGCAGAGGGCTTATTACGTAGAAAACTGGCAAAGCTAGTTACAGGAACTCCAAAACTATTTGACTCACAGCCCATGTATAGCACTACTGTAGAACGTAGCTCATCATACTCCCGTTGAAATACCGCCATCATATGGTCAACAAAGGACTTGCCATTGGCCTCTTTGTTAAACAACTGAGGGTACTGGGCTTCTAGCGCTTCGCGCTTAGAGGTTTCAAGCGATTGGTAATCAAGCGTCATATCACCAAAATACTCTTGCAGACGTGCGCGTAGTACCTCTGGATCAAAGGTGAGTAACTCCTTTAATAAAGCACTAAACATTTGCTCTTGAAAAGAGACCGGCCCATCGTTGGTTTCTAAGGCAGGATTTGCTGCTAAAGACTTAAAAGACTCTGCGGCAAGATGATGTTTATAGTAGTTAAAATTTCCGGGTCTGGTATTCGCAGGCCAATGTGTCCTGCCTTCGATATTGGGAAAATTATCCAAATCTGAGGCTCTTAACCCCATGGCTTTTTGCGGAATGGGTTTAAGAATGCCATCGATATAACGGCCCCCTTTCAAGATGTGGGTAATATTATAAAGGAGCATATCCCAGTCAATGAGTCCAGCAAGGCTAAAATTACCGGGGTGGCGATCGTCACATTTGCGATACCAGGAGGCAATTAGCAACTCAGCAGCATTTTCTTGCAGGAGAGTTTCTACAGAAGGACAAACCTGTTCTTTTTCTTGGACATCTACTGGCACCGTACTACCAGAGCTCAATAAGGGCTTATAGCCTGGAACAGCTATTGATATTGTACCGACGATATTCTTTCCTGAATCATCAAATACAAGCCTATCCTCAGCAGCCCTATCGCCAAGAGATAAGCGCATAGCAATACCTGCTGCTACAGAGTATTTAGCTAATAAGGGAGGATAATCAGCAGCAAGCGGTTTATAGAATCCCGTTTTAAGTTGGCCATCGGCATCGGTAAATTCGACTTGGAGTACTTCGTGCCCTGATGGGGGTACTGTTTCTCCCGTGGTTTTGACTTTAAACTGGCCATAGCGTAGCGCCTTCATTGGCAAAGACATGGCTCTTTCCTTAATCTCTATCCCTATAGATTATCCATATTAAGCAAAAAACGCTCAGTTGTTCAATAGTATTTTTAAAGACTATTATGTATTCGCATAAAATAACTTGCAAAAGCAATGGTCATATTGGGTTATTTTACCTTAACTAGAAGGCTTAATACTGAACAATCTGGTAATAGGTCATCCCCTCCTTGTCTCAGCACTACGTCATCCTGAGCACAGCGAAGGATCTCCTGAATGTGACACTGTGCTAATCCCGGAGATCCTTCGCTGTGCTCAGGATGACGCTGCGTTAGAGTGACAGGACTGACCTATTGCCAACACTTGTGTAGATACTTATGGGTCAAGCCACGGGAATTCAATATTGGAGCGGGGCTAATCTATTACACAATCTGCAAAGCAGGACAACTAAGCTGACAGGGAGGGGAGAACAGGACGTAGGCTGGGCTGTTAAGCCCAACCGAGGTTCGCAATGAAAGAGCTAACCAACCTCATCGGGTTGGTGTTGTATTAATAATCTCTGTAACCTCATTCAAGGTTTGTTTATTAATCGCATTATAGCTTTCCTCTGACGCAGGTCTCGCGAAAAACAGTACATCACCGGTCTTTTCATAATGCTGGTAAAAACTAGCTCCCGCCGCTCCTAAGGTAAGAACGGTTAGTACGCCCATTACCAGGTTAGCGATAATCATCTTTGCAGTACGCAGCCAAGGATGACTCTCAATTGGCAGAATAGGCTCTATATGTGCATCTGCATCCTTAATACCTTGCTCCAACTGGGCCACCAAGGTCTGTTTTGTTGTCGACGCTTCTGCATTCAGAGCACTATATATAGTTTGATACAGGGTCTTCCGATAGTCTTTTTCAGGTCCTGCCTCAAGAAGATCATATTTTGTTTTATGCTCTACGAGCAAACGGCTTCTTATTTCCCCGCTCTCCGCTTCAATTTTTGCAACAGTATTGAAAAAGTATCTGCTTTTTTCATTATCTTTAAGCGCAAACTCAATAACATCATCATCAAAATCAAGTTCTCGCAGACGATTAACAATTATTAAAGATTCATCTAAACGGTAAGCAAGATTTCTAAGTTTTTGATTTTTATAGAAGGCTGCAATTCCATCAGAAACCGAAACTGTTCGCTCCTCTATAATACCTTCACTTAACATCTGCACCAATTCAGGTTGGTTAGCGACAGGAATCTTAGACAGGAGCAAACGGAAATCATGTCCTTGCTCATCATCTTGCATTGCTAACTCATAGCCCTCTCTTTGCTTTGGTCCAATTTCATTGAGATCATTTAAGGCGGCTAAGATTTCCTTACTTTCAGGCTCTTCTAAATCTAGTAAAGGCTGAACTGGCAAATTATGTTGCGCAACACCCAGAATTGCCCTAGTCAATTTGCGATTTGTTAACAAGCGCTCAAAGGCTAGCTCCTCTGGGTCATCATCATTGTCTAAATACACTTCAATTAGCGCATTGACTGCTTCCGTAGTTATTTCCTCATTGACCGCTATCTTCGCATCCAAGCTCGCAAACCCCTTGAGTATTTGCTCACCAAGGGTTGCGAGACGGCCTACGTGGGCTAATAAATCAACCTTCCGTTCTTTAGCCATAATATCAACTAAAGCTAGGGCTCTTGCTGCTTCATGAGCATGCACTCTACTATTCATTAGGAGCTGCTCTTGAGGAATCTCTAGTTCTGAGGCTCTTGTACAGAGGGTTATTTGTCCCTTAAGAAAGGCCTCTAATTTTTTGATAAGAGCGAACTCTTTCTTCATTTCCAAAGGTTCTTCACCTTCAGCCAGTTTTTTCTCTGCCACTATCCTGGCGTCGGCTAATACTTTTTGCATCTCCTCAAGATCGCCGTCATCACCATAAAATTTCAGAAGCCCCAGCAATACTGCTTTCAGGTAGGCATCGATTGTGCTGTCGTCTTTGTTTTCTTTAGCTAAGTCCGCAATTGCCAAAGTTGTTTGACGGAGAAGAGGGGTTAAATTGCTAAACTCATACTTAATACCTAAGCCCGACAAAAAGCTAGCCGAACGATGCAGAGTAGGATCAAAGGCAAGTTCCTTTAACTCTTCCTCACTCAAACCTTGTTTGTGTTGCTCAACAACTAAAGCGGCCAACCTAGGATAAGTCTTGCATGACTCCCTGAACTGAAAATATTCATCAGCTTTAAGTTGTCTTTGCGCAAATAAAATTAAACAAGCATCTCGCTCGTTACTATCTTTGATAGCACGGATCTCTTTGAAAACAGCGAGTTTAGAGCCATTCCGCAGCAAATTCAGACCTAAATTATACTTATTGAGAGAATTAATAATGAAAACCAAATCAGGATCCATTACCAACCCTTGTAACTCAATCAGGCTAAAGCCTATATCAGCTAAACTATAAGCAGCCTTGAATTGTTCAACACTAGAGCAAAAGCCGAGTTGAGCTAAAAGCTCCTCCCCTGCGCCATTTTTATACTTTTCTCCAAGCTCTGCAAGAAGGTTAGCTGGTAGAGGCACTTTCCGCCAAGCAGCAGCCTTTTTATATTTTGGCAGGATTTCTGAGAAGTCCCGTTTAGCCTGCTGCAAATACCTAAGCCCGCCATCATCTTTCACTGGGCTTGTCAAATGATCCGCCAAGTCTGTTGGTTCAAAAACTTCTTGCAAGCCAGGTGAAAGAGTGTCAGCCAATTTTAGAAGCGTTTCAAGTGAAGTTGTTGGTGAATTTAAAAGATACTTACAGGCGAAGAGATAGTGATAATTATCTTTTGGAAATTCCCATTTCAAATCAGCCAAAACAGCTAATTTACCCCAAATCGCCTCTTCTTCTATGCCACTAAGTTGCTGCACAAAATCCAGGTGCTGGTTTCCAGCAGAAATCTTTGTTAAAAATTGCACTCCCTTCCATTTTAAGTCGTTTGCCAGACAATCGACCAAAAACTCATGCTCACAACGACCTAATAAGCTTTGGAGATTTTGCTCAAGTTTTTCGTCAGCAGCAAAAAGCTCTTGCCTGTGATTTAAATTCCATTTATCGAGGAAGATTATTGTCCCTAAGCGGCGCTTATTCGTGTAGTCATCTTCTTGAAGAGGATATTGGCTAATTAATCGAGACAAGGGGCTATTTGGATCCAAACAGTTCAGCATCTGTCTTACTGCAAGCTTTAAAGCCGGCCTGAAGCTTCGCAGTAAAGCATATATTGGGTTCGCTAAAATATCATCTAAGCGATTATCAAAGGCATCAAGTAAGTCTACATTATCCTCAAAGCCATTCGTTGTTGAGACATATTGTGTGAATAGGTCAATCTTATTTGCGGCTAAATTTAACCTGTTATTCGCCCCTAAAATGCTGCGAACAAAACGCTCCAACCGTGGGGAGCCAATAGAATTAAGGAAAGCATCTTTGGCTGATGATACCTTTTCTATTTTACAGGTTGTCTTCCCAGATACCGGCACTGGTTCAGGCTCAAAGGAGGTCAGTATTTCTATTTGAGTTTCGTCCGGCGCTTTATTGGCATTTTTCGTATGGGCAATAAACCATTGAGTTGGATCATCTTGACGGTAATAAATTAATAGCCCTCTTGGGTTACCTTCTTCATCAATATAAGCAAAATTAGTAGTTGATATTTTGTGCGCTACAGCTTGAAGAGGATCGCCTAATTCCAATTCTTCTTTTTTAAAAAATGAGCGCGGGACTCCGTTTTTAGCAAATAAAAACATCAGGTTACCGGCAAACATATTGCCCTGGGCATACTGACTCGGCGGACTTTGCTCTGGATCAGACCAAATTTTCAGATGTTCATCATGTTGCTGACTCGTACCAAAAAACAGGGTTCGTGCAATATCTTTATTGACTTGGGCTTGCGTAGTCCCCGAAGCCATGAGCCACTGGCATCCAAAACGCTCAAATACTTGTTTAGCAGTACCTTGAATATGAAAGGGCATAATAATACTCTCTACAAACTACTTTGGGCTATTATACCTTATTATTTTGCTACAAAGTGAAAAATTTTAGCAAAGATTGTGCTAAAAGTTGTCTTAGCCTGGTATTAGGGGGATAGCAGTGAAATTTAATATTATTGGAGGGGGGCGCCTAGGTAAGACAATTGCTCAAACCTTGCATGGCCTAGACGGGGTAAATTTAGCGGCCATCTGTTCTGAAAAATACCTTAACGCAGAAATGGCTATAGCGCAAATTGGTTCGGGGATCGCCGTAGCTGATTTAAACAAACTTCCCTTTGCCGATTTAACCTTTATCACAACCCCCGATGATCGAATCGCTCAACTAGCTCAATATTTAGCGCAGGAAAAAATCATTGCCCCGCAAACTATTGTCGCCCACTGTAGTGGCGTTCTGCCCTCTACAATTTTAACGCCTTTGAAAGAACTTGGTTGCCAAATTGCCTCCATTCACCCACTCAAGGCATTTCGGTGGGGCAATCCCGATAAGGCTGCATTTCGTGGTTGTGATTGTGTCATTGAGGGTGATGAAGGAGCAGTAGAGAAAATCACCTCTCTTTTTAAACGATTAGAAGCAAGGGTTATCCCTATAAAGGCCGAGAGCAAAACGCTTTATCACGCAGCAGCAGTAATTGCATCGAATTATTTGCTAACCTTGGCTGCAGCAGCGATTGAATTGTTTGATAATGCAGGAATACCTGAGGATATCGCAAAACAAATGGTAGTCAATCTAATGACTAGCAGTCTGGGTAATATTCAGCAAACTGCTAATTTACCTGAGGCGCTTACTGGCCCTTTGCAGCGCGGCGATCTAAACACGCTTAAAATGCATCTGAACGCACTTCCCCGAGGAGAGATCAAGGATTTATATTGCAGTGCTGGATTAGCAACTCTGCCATTAACAACCTTGTCTAATGAGCAGAAATTGCAGGTACAGGCTTTACTGGGGGATTAAAGCTCGTAATAGGTCAGCCCCTACTCCAGTATCGAATTCCCGCGGCTTGACCGCGGGACCCAATGGTTAGAAGCGCTTCACCCTGAGTCGATAGCTCCCGCGGTCAAGCCGCGGAAATTCGGGATGGGGGGGTGACCTATTACTTAAAGCCCGGGATATTCACTCTACTTAGCACTAGACCCCGCTGAAACCTGCAAGGCCGTAACATTCTGTAATCCCCTAGGCAAGCGATTACCACGGCGCCCTCGCTCACCTAGATAATGATTCAAATCAGCTGCTTTCAAAGTAAAATGGCGTTTTCCTGCATGTACAGTTAATGAGTCATCATGAGCTAATACTTGGATATCAATGACGAACTCTTCACGTTGTTCCGCCTTTGCTGTAGGAATATTTACTATCTTGTTCCCTTTGCCCCTGGAAAGTTCTGGCAATTCTGCTACTGGGAAAATAAGTAGTCGACCAGCACTGGTAACCGCGGCAATTAATTGAGACTCCTTGTCACTAATCAACCGCGGGGGGAGAACCACACTATTTTTGGATAATTTAATGCAGGCTTTACCGTTACGGTTTTTCACATACAATTCTTCCACCCTGGTTATAAAACCATAACCAGCATCACTCGCTAGCAGAACCCAATCATTTGCATCACCTGAAATGAGCGCTTGAAATGACATACCATCAGCAGGATTTAATTTTCCAGTTAGCGGCTCGCCCTGTCCTCGCGCGGAAGGTAGCACATGGCCTGGCAAGGCATAGACCTTTCCTTCACTATCGAAAAACACAACCTGTTGGTTGCTTCTGGCATTGGTTTGGGCCTTAAATTCATCACCAGCTTTATAACTTAGTTCACGACCATCAATGTCATAGCCTTTGGCAGCACGAATCCAACCTTTTTGTGATAACACAACCGTGATTGGCTCATTCGGTAAGATGTCTTCTTCCTTCAGCGCTTGCGAATCTTGGCGCTCCATTAGTGGTGAGCGGCGCACATCACCATATTGATCTCTATCAGCCTTAATTTCATCTTTAATTAAGCTCTTTAAGCGTCTTTCGCTAGCCAGGATAGCCTGCAATGAATCGCGTTCTTTGCATAGTTCATCTAATTCGCCACGTAGCTTTATTTCTTCTAATTTGGCTAGATGACGCAATTTCATTTCAAGGATTGCTTCAGCCTGCCTTTCACTCAGCTGAAAGCGCTCCATTAATCCTAGCTTTGGATTGTCATGCTCGCGGATAATAGCAATCACCTCATCGATATTTAGATAAGCGGTGATCAAACCTTCTAATACATGAATGCGATCCAAAACCTTATCCAAGCGGTGCTGCAACCGTCTTTTTACTGTTGTTGTACGATAGGTTAGCCATTCTTGTAACAGGGTTAACAGGCCTTTCACCCGCGGCTTGCCATCCAGGCCAATCATATTGAAATTGACGCGGTAACTACGTTCAAGATCCGTCGTAGCAAAGAGGTGTGACATCAAGCCATCAACATCCACCCGATTCGATTTGGGTACGATAACAATCCGCGTGGGATGCTCGTGATCAGATTCATCGCGCAAATCTTCTATCATAGGTAGCTTTTTCTGCTGCATCTGGGCGGCAATCTGTTCGATCACCTTTGCACCTGATACCTGATAAGGAAGGGCGGTAATCACAATATCGTGCTTTTCCTCACGATAGATTGCGCGCATCTTCACTGAGCCATTACCCGTCTCGTACATCGCCTGAATCGCTGATGCGGGAGTGATTATCTCCGCTTCTGTAGGAAAATCCGGTCCTTTTATATAGGTACAAATCTCTGCCAAATCTGCCTTTGGATTATCAAGCAAATGAATACAGGCATTTGCTACTTCGGTTAGGTTATGAGGCAAAATATCCGATGACATGCCCACAGCAATTCCTGTCGCTCCATTAAGCAATACATTGGGTAGTCTGGCTGGAAGCAGAGAGGGTTCTTGCAAAGTACCATCAAAATTATCAACCCACTCAACAGTTCCTTGCTGCAACTCGGATAATAGAATCTCTGCATAGTGCGACAGGCGGGCTTCTGTATAACGCATAGCAGCAAAAGACTTAGGATCATCGGCTGACCCCCAGTTTCCTTGTCCATCAACAAAGGGATAACGATAGGAAAAGGGCTGCGCCATTAGCACCATTGCTTCATAGCAAGCTGAATCGCCATGCGGATGGAATTTACCTAAGACATCCCCTACGGTACGTGCAGATTTTTTATGCTTAGCAGTTGCTTTCAACCCCAATTCAGACATGGCATAGACAATACGCCTTTGTACAGGTTTCAGTCCATCAGCAATATGGGGAAGGGCTCTATCGAGAATGACATACATTGAATAATCAAGGTATGCCTTTTCGGTAAATTCAGTCAGAGGTTTACGTTCTATGGCATCATTCATAACACTATTTTTCTGGCTTGTATTTGCAGATAAACTTCATCCTAGTGCAAATAGGGTTAATAGGGCAAAAACATTCTATCAGTTTATTTCGCAGGCAGCGAATTTGCTGAGATTAGAAAGGAAAGAACTTCGAATCGACTACCCCTCCCTTCCTGCGGACGCCTCCAAAGACGTACGTCATGTCGAACGTAGAGATACATCTCCTGAATGTGGCTTAGTGCAATCCCGGAGAGCCCTCGCTGCGTTCGGTATGGCGAAGGGGCTCAGGATGGCGAGAAGCGCTCAGGGCGACGAAAAGCAAGGATAGGAGAGCATGACCTATTTCAATCGCAAATGTGAATAATTTTATAAATTTTCTTGAAAAGCAAGACTTTATTTTTTATCTTATTGATTTCACAGAGTTTTTTGTCTTTTCTATCAAACCAGAAGCTGTGGATAACAATGTGAACTAATTACTAGCATAAGGTTAGACAGAACTACAACTGTCCTATATAGGACAGTTGTAGAAGTGTATCATTTCAGATTTTTGCGAACTTTCTGTATTGCACGTATCTGTGCTGCTGCGCGAGCTAATTCAGCAGCTGCGATGGAATAGTCAACATCAGAACTTTTATTTGAAATAGCTTCCTCAGCCCTTGCCTTTGCAGCAATGACGGCAGCCTCATCCAAATCTTCAGCGCGTTCAACAGTGTCAGCCAAAACAGTTACATAGTAGGGTTGCACTTCAAGCATCCCACCAGAAACATAATAGATTTCCTGACGATCATTCTGAAGATTTACACGAATTTCCCCTGGTTTCAGGATTGTCAGCAGAGGGGCATGACCAGGGGTTATGCCCACCTCACCTAATTCACCGGTAGCGATAACCATCTCCACTACCCCTGAAAATATTTCTTGTTCAGCACTGACGATATCTAAGTGCATTGTTATTGCCATGTCTGTTTGCCTCATAAGGTTTTAGCTTTAGCAACAGCTTCCTCGATGCTACCAACCATGTAAAATGCCTGCTCAGGCAGATCGTCATATTCGCCGGCAAGAATTCCCTGGAAGCCCTTGATAGTATCTTTTAGTGATACATACTTACCAGGTGATCCAGTGAATACCTCAGCAACGAAAAATGGCTGTGAAAGGAAACGCTGGATTTTACGAGCCCGAGTTAC
Source organism: Legionella massiliensis (assembly GCF_000756815.1). GTDB lineage: Bacteria > Pseudomonadota > Gammaproteobacteria > Legionellales > Legionellaceae > Tatlockia > Tatlockia massiliensis. The sequence goes on along the minus strand of NZ_CCVW01000001.1, from coordinate 512,879 downwards.
AACACGTTTATCTTCTTCTGAGAGCTCATCCATACCAAGAATTGCAATAATATCTTTCAATTCTTTATATCGTTGCAGAGTTTGTTGAACACGTCGGGCAGTATCATAATGCTCTTGTCCAACAACTAATGGGTCTAACTGGCGTGAAGTAGAATCCAAAGGATCCACCGCAGGGTAAATTCCCAACTCAGCAATTTGACGTGAAAGTACTACTGTCGCATCCAAGTGAGCAAAGGTTGTAGCAGGTGATGGATCAGTTAAGTCATCCGCTGGTACATAGACTGCTTGAATAGACGTAATAGAACCTGTTTTTGTTGAGGTAATACGCTCTTGCAGCATACCCATTTCCTCAGCCAATGTTGGCTGATAACCTACTGCTGATGGCATACGGCCCAGCAGAGCTGATACCTCTACCCCAGCCAAGGTGTAACGGTAGATGTTATCAATAAATAACAGAACGTCACGGCCTTCATCACGGAACTTCTCTGCCATTGTCAAACCAGTCAAGGCAACGCGTAAACGGTTTCCTGGTGGCTCATTCATTTGTCCGTAAACCAAGGATACTTTATCGAGTACGTTAGAATCTTTCATCTCGTGGTAGAAGTCGTTACCCTCACGAGTACGCTCACCAACCCCGGCAAATACAGAGTAACCACTATGCTCATGAGCAATGTTACGGATTAACTCCATCATGTTTACTGTTTTACCTACACCGGCACCACCAAAGAGACCGACCTTACCCCCTTTTGCGAAAGGACAGAGCAAGTCAATAACTTTAATACCAGTTTCCAATAATTCTTGGCCACCAGCCTGATCTTCGTAGCTAGGCGCTTGACGGTGTATAGACCAATGCTCTTCAGCACCAATTGGACCTGCATCGTCAACTGGACGTCCTAATACATCCATAATACGGCCAAGCGTTTTCTTACCTACAGGAACCTGAATTGGTTCACCAGTATTTTCAGCTTTTAGGCCACGCTTCAAACCATCTGTGGTTCCCATTGCAATAGTACGCACAACACCATCACCTAATTGTTGCTGTACTTCAAATACTAAATCTCCCTCAACGAGCTTTAACGCATCGTTAACTTTGGGAACGTTATCGCGGGGAAACTCAACGTCCACAACCGCACCAATAACTTCAACTACTGTTCCTAAACTCATCTTATACCCTCTTATAAAGCGTCTGCACCACCGACAATTTCAGCCAATTCCTGGGTAATGGCAGCTTGTCGGGCTTTGTTATAAGCCAATTGAAATTCTTTAATTAAATCACCAGCGTTATCCGTTGCACTCTTCATTGCAATCATTTTTGCTGCTTGCTCACAAGCAATATTCTCTACAACAGCTTGATAAGCTTGTAGCTCAATATAGCGCTCCAGCAATGCATCAAGTAGTTCTTTTGCATCAGGCTCATAAATATAATCCCAGTGATGTCCTAATGACTTAGAATCTTCTTCTGCAATCGGCAAGGGTAACAGCTGCTTAACGGTTGGTTTTTGCGTCATCGTGTTCACGAATTCGTTATACACTACGTGCAACGCGTCAATTTCGCCTTTATCGTAGGCATCCAGCATTACCTTCACGATACCGATTAAATCACTTACAGCTGGCTTATCGCCAAGTTGATCGACAGTTGCTAGCACTCGTCCACCAACACGTCTAAAAAATGCCTGTCCTTTTCGACCAACAACGCAAAGATCAATTTCTTTGCCACCATGCTGCCAATCGCGAATTGTGCGGATAGATTCTCGCAATAAATTCGAGTTCAAACCACCGCAAAGACCACGATCTGAAGTAATAACAATAAGGCCTATTCGCTTTATCTCACGAGCAACCATAAATGGATGTCGGTATTCTGAGCTAGCACGCGCAAGGTGTCTTACAACATTATAGATTTTGGTTGCATAGGGCTTAGATGCACGCATTCTATCCTGCGTTTTACGCATTTTACTTGCAGCAACCATCTCCATTGCTCGTGTGATTTTTTGCGTGTTTTTAATACTCGCAATTTTTGAACGGATCTCTTTTGCTCCAGCCATATCTCGCTTCGCCTTTAATCAACAGGTTATAGTTAAGGAACTACAATCTGTGTAATCAATGAAGTCCCTAACCTTCAAAAGGTTAGAGACTCTATAATTTACCAACTGCCACTGCGTTTGAATTCTTCAACAGCGGCTTTCAATTGAGCTTCAATCTCACCATCATAGCCTCCTGCTTCATTAATTTTCTGCAATAAGGAAGCATGTGAGGTACGAACATAACCATGAATGGCTGATTCGAAAGAGCTAACCTCAGAAACAGGAATATCATCCAAATAGCCCTTTTCAACGATAAAGAGCGATAGTGCCATTTCTGCGACAGAGAAGGGTGAATATTGCTTTTGTTTCATCAGTTCAGTAATACGTTGGCCGCGCTCTAATTGCTTGCGTGTTGCATCATCCAAATCAGAAGCAAACTGAGAGAAAGCTTCTAACTCACGGAACTGTGCTAGCGCCAAACGTGTACCACCACCCAACTTTTTCATGATCTTTGTCTGAGCCGCGCCACCAACCCGAGATACTGATAAACCTGAGTTAATCGCAGGACGGACACCTGAGTTGAACAGATCAACGTCAAGGAAAATCTGGCCATCGGTAATAGAAATAACGTTGGTAGGTACGAAGGCTGATACGTCCCCTGCCTGTGTTTCGATAACTGGCAAGGCAGTAAGAGAACCTGTTTTGCCCTTAACTTCACCATTAGTTAATCTTTCAACTTCCTGCGCATTGATTCTTGCTGCACGCTCCAAAAGTCGTGAGTGCAGATAGAAAATATCGCCGGGATAAGCTTCACGTCCTGGTGGACGACGGAGAAGCAGAGAAATTTGTCGGTAAGCCCAGGCTTGTTTTGTTAAATCATCATAAACAATCAAGGCATCTTCACCGCGTTCCATGAAGTACTCACCCATAGTACAACCGGAGTAGGGTGCTATAAATTGCAGCGCAGCAGAATCTGAAGCACCGGCAACAACGACAATGGTATGTTCCATTGCGCCATTTTCTTCTAACTTACGAACAATTGCAGCAACTGAAGACGCTTTTTGACCAACAGCAACGTAGATACATTTAACGCCCGTTCCTTTTTGGTTAATAATGGCATCAATTGCAATCGCTGTTTTTCCTGTTTGGCGGTCACCAATAATCAACTCACGCTGACCACGACCAACAGGAATCATTGCATCAATTGCTTTAAGACCTGTCTGTACCGGTTGATCTACTGATTGACGGGCAATTACCCCAGGAGCAACTTTTTCAATCGGAGACATTTTTGCTGCTTCAATTGGGCCTTTGCCATCGATAGGATTACCCAATGCATCGACAACACGACCAAGCAAGCCTTTACCAACGGGTACTTCCAGGATACGTCCTGTACATTTACCTTTTTGACCCTCTGAGAGTTCGGAGTAATCACCGAGGATTACCGCACCAACAGAATCGCGCTCTAAGTTCAACGCTAAGCCATATACACTGCCAGGGAACTCAATCATTTCACCTTGCATAACATCCGCAAGACCGTGAAGACGTACAATACCATCTTTCAAACTTACAATTGTTCCAACATTTCTGGCTTCAGATACAACGTTGAATTGCTCGATTTTTTTTCTGATTAATTCACTGATTTCAGATGGGTTTAATGCTACTTGTTCTGACATGAAATCTATCCTCTCTATTACGCGGCTAAATCAGTACGCAGTTTATTCAACTTGCCTCGTACCGAACCATCAATAATTAAATCTCCCGCATGGATAACTGCTCCACCTATTAGCGACTTATCAATGCTAAGACTTAGCGTTACTTGACGCTGCAACCGCTGGCTCAAAGAACTGGCTAATTGAGCTTGTTGCGCAGATGAAAGCTCAGAAAAACTGATAACTTTTACTTGCAGAGTCTTTTCTTGTTCAGCCCGCAGAGCATCAAAGAGCACTTTAATATCTGGCAATAACATTAGGCGCTTGTTATGTGCTAATAAAGCGACCAAGTTCTCAACCGCTGCTTTTTCATTCGCGTCAATCTTTGTAAATAAAGACATCAGCAACTCTATTTGCTGCTCTACTGTTGCGGCGGGATTTGCAATAAAGTGGGTCGCCTTATCATCCAATACTGCAACAGCAAGTTCATGCAGTATTTCAGACCATTGGCTCAATTTTTGTGAAGCTAAGGCATACTCAAAAATTGCTTTTGCATAGGGTCTGGCGATTGTAGTGGTATTTGACATATCAAATCTCTTCAATCAGGTTATCAAGCAGCGCAGAGTTCGCCTTTGCATCAACTTCACGATTAAGAATTCTCTCTGCGCCAGCTATCGCCAATTGGGCAACCTGCTTACGCAAATCATCTTTTGCACGATTAATTTCTTGCAGTAACTGCTCATGGGCAATTCTTGCTTGTCTTTGTGCTTCTAGCTTAGCCTCTTCCTTTGCTTCTTCAATCAGTTGAGCAGCACGTCGGTTAGCTTTCTCAACAATTTCCGATGCCTGCGTTTTGGCTTGTTTCAAATCATCTTTAACGCGGTGCTGTGCTAGTTCAAGCTCTTTGCGGCCACGCTCTGCGGCAGCTAAACCATCTGCAATTTTGTCCTGACGTTCTTCCATCGCCTTTGACAATGGTGGCCAGACAAATTTCATTGTAAACCAGACAAATGCCAGGAACACGAGCATTTGCACAATTAAAGTTAAATTAATATCCAAGGTATTTTCTCCCGTAGCATGCAGGGCGCAATAAAGCGCCCTTATTTGGTGTTATTAAGAACCCAAACTGCTTAAGAAGGGGTTTGCGAATGTGAAGAATAACGCGATACCCACACCAATCATTGTAACCGCGTCAAGAAGACCCGCAACAATAAACATTTTTACTTGCAACATTGGAACCATTTCAGGTTGACGAGCAGAACCTTCAAGGAATTTACCACCCAATAAACCGAAACCAATTGCAGTACCTAATGCACCTAAACCGATTAACAAAGCGACTGCTAAAACAGTCATACTTTGAACTTGTGCTATTAAATTTGCAGCTTGCATATAAATCCCCTTAATGGACTAAGATTAAATTAAAATGATTAATGGTCTTCATGAGCCAGACTGAGATAAACAATAGTCAGCACCATAAAAATGAACGCTTGCAAGGTGATCACCAATATATGGAATATTGACCAAGCTAAGGCTAACAAAAATTGCGCCGCTCCCAGGGTTGTTGTTCCAACAACAGATGTGGAGGTTGCATTCAAGGTTAGCAAGGCTATCAGAATAAAGATCAATTCGCCAGCGTATAAGTTACCAAAAAGACGTAATGCCAAGGAGATGGGCTTAGCAATCAAACCTACCAGCTCTAAGAGAAGGTTAAAGGGTATAAAAGCCCAATGATTAAACGGCTGTAAGGTAAGCTCTTTGATAAAACCCTTTGCCCCTTTAATTTTCAAGCTGTATATAATGATAAGCAAGAATACTGAAATTGAAAGTGCGAAGGTCATATTAAGATCATTTGTTGGAACCACTTTCAAATAGTGAATTCCAATTGATTGCGCTGCTAATGGCAGTACATCAACAGGCACGATATCTAGGAAATTCATGAAGAACACCCAGACAAAAATCGTTAAAGCCAAGGGGCCAATAAGATTATTTTTACCGTGGAAGCAGTCTTTAACCTGATTATCAGCAAACTCAAGCATGAGCTCTGCAAAATTCTGCAGCTTTCCCGGAACTCCGGTGGTTACCCTGCGAGCGCCAAAGTATAAAAGCGTTAAAACAAACAAACCTGATACTAGCGAGAAAAAAAGCGTATCTAGGTTTAATGTCCAGAAACCATCAGCCCCAAAACTCATTGTCTTAAAGTTAAAGGTTAGATAGGTTAGATGATGTTTGATGTATTGGGTGCTTGATACCATTTCAGTCACTTTCTGGCCTATTTTGTTTGTTAGCAAAAATCAGCGGTGCGAACCAATAATTCATTAGCACCACAATGTAGGTGAAAAAAAACGCAAGAGGGGCTATTTTGTACATTACAAAAACCAATGTAAACAAGATAGCAGTCGACGAAATCTTCAAAGCCTCACCAATGTAAAAACTTTTTACAATTTGTCTTGCTGCTCTGGCGCCTTGATAGCGAAACATTTTTTTAGCGAAGAGAATCGAAGGTACTAAAGCTACAAGTCCTCCTAGCATCGCCGAAATCCCTTCATTTTTACCAAAAAACAAAAAAAACACCAGTGAAATAAATACACTAGTGATCAGTTGCGTTTTAAGCAAACGTTTAACGCCGGCTACGCCGAGCCTATCTTTCACATTTTCACCCATCTTTATAACGCGCGGATTATAAAGTAATCAATTTGGATAATCAACGCCGCAAGTAATTAATCTCTATCTTTTGCTTCAAGCAACTGGAATATTATGACCATATTGCTTATATTTTAAATAGGTTCTGTTGTCTTTTTTTGCTTGAACCGAGGAACCATCAGTATGCGCCCAAGTGAGAGATGCCAACTTTACCTGCGCAATTCACTTCGCAACATAAGGAAAGATCTATGTCTGAAAAGCAACAGCGCACCGCTGCGAGTATGCGGGAAAAAATGATCAATCGCTACGGCGATGGACTCCATCACAAACATGATAAAAATCATATTTCCTATAGGAAACATTGTAGATCTCACCCAGCTCAATGGTTAAATGGTAAAGAAGACGAGGAAGACACAAATGCCTCTACAGGTACGTTGCGTGCAGTTAAATTAAGAAAAATTCGTAAACGACTGGATAAAGGTCGCTTCCATTGATAAAGTAATTACATCCTCCAGGTTAGCCACTTCCTGGTTTGGACAACAACAGTACACAGTGGCCTGGATATGCCAGGCCACAGTTTATTATTTGATCAAGTATCAGTTTCTGCTATTTCACTTAAATTAAAATATTTAAATAGTTTAACCACTCGCTCAACTCCTTCGGTATTTCTGGCTATATTAATCACTCGAGTCGCCTGATGAGGACGAACATCTCCCATTAAATAGACTATTCGATCGGATGTTATTACTTTGAATGCGTGGGGATCGATTGCTGAATCAGCAATTATTTGGCTTCGTATTTTTGCTGTAATCCAGCTATCTTCAACGTTATTATCCGGCTTAGAGCTAATATCTATCTGATTGATGATGCGACGATATCCTTTTAACGCGGATATTCGTTGAACAGCCTCTTGGCGGAGCTCCAAAGTAGAAGCATAACCAGTCAATAAAATATCTCCGTTAAATACGGCTATTTCGATCGAACAATTTCTTTCTTTGAAATCATTATTTTTGTAGATCGCTCGATTTGCTTTTGTTGCCAGTTGAAAATCATCGACCTGCTTGTAGACATTATGGCGATCGTAAAATAGCGAAGCACCTGTCCACAAACTACTAAGGCAGCCTAGCTGAAGCCAGCTGCCTATAAGCAGAATAACTACTAAACGTCCTTGCTTTATCATAATTTATAAAGTTTTTTCTATATTTTTAGACAATATATTGGAAAACTTTGACAACTTTTCTGACGCCTTTCACTTGTCTGGCGACGTGTACGGCAAGATCTGCTTGTTCATGAGTAACAATTCCCATTAAGTAGACCACACCTTTTTCTGTCACTATCCGAATTGAGCCAGATTCCAAACCTTTTTGTGTCAGCATCATGCTACGTGCTTGGCTTGTGATCCAGGCGTCTTTAGTGCGCTGTGAAATTGGCAAGGGATAATCAACGCTAATCTCATCATAAACACGAGTCACGTTTGGAGTGCTTTGGGCAATTTTCTCAGCCAACACACGCAAAGATGCAGCCGGAGTTTGGCCTACCAATAACACAACACGGTTAAAACTACTAACGATGATACGGGAATCACGAAAGCGAGGATCTTTTACTATTGCTGTATGCACTTTATGAAAGATCCTTGTGTCGCTTTCAATAGTGGTCACGCTTCGTCTGTCGTAACCAACCATTCCAGCTGCTGCACCAGCAACTACAGCAGCAACACAGCCACTAAGTAAACAACTAACTAATAAAAAAATGATTGAACGTGTTTTCATAAACTACCCCAACATTTGGCCAAATAAAGATTGATCAATCAAATCACAAAAACAATGTAAAATGAACAAATGCGTTTCACGTATGCGAGCAGCATTATCACCTTGTACACGCAACTCAATATCTTCTGGTCCTAGATGATTAGCCAGAACACCACCATCCCGCCCACTTAGAGCGATAGTATCCATTCCCCGATCATTTGCGGCGTTGACCGCTTGTAAAATACTGTCTGCATTACCTGAAGTTGAAACTACAAGCAGAACATCACCTTCATGACCCAAAGCCTGAATTTGACGAGCAAAAACCTGATCGTAGTGGCTGTCATTAGCAACAGAAGTCAATGAAGCTGTATCCGTTGTTAGTGCAATCACTGGCAGAGCAGGACGTTCAACCTCAAAGTGGTTAATCATTGCCGTTGAAAAATGCAAACAATTCGCAGCGGAACCACCATTACCACACAATAATATTTTGCCATCATTCAGCAAGCAATTAACTAATCGTAAACCTGCCTTCGCTATCAGTGCTGATAATGAATCTGCCACAGCTATTTTTTCTTCAATACTGACACCAAATAGCTGCCTAACTCTGTCTTCCATCTGTGTCATATAAACCCTTAGTAAGTTATCAGCTCCAACCTCTCTGCCATTAATTTGAACCGTTCGCGCAGAGTAACTCAGCCCCTTTGGGCAAATATCGGGAAAAACTTCGAATCAGAAGCTCCTCATCTATCCTTTAGACACCGTTCTTTGAGCCCTAGCTCACGTCTCGAAGCGTCACTGTTAAAGGCTTCGAGACGGCCTAAAGGCCTCTTCAGCCCGAACGGTTCAACTTAATGGCAGTGAGTCCCACCTTTCACTCAAATAAATCTAAACATAGAAACCTGATCAAAAACTCAAATCAAAGGCGTTTTTAATCCATTGAATCTGAGATTCTGGTCCTTCAAAACCCAAAACATCAAAACGGACAGGTTGTTTATCTAAAATGTTTTTGAGCAACATATAGGTTGTTGCCGCCTTTATCAGTTTTTGTTGCTTTGAATAGCTAACACTTGCCAATGCCCCACCAAAAGAATTTGATGCACGGGCCCTTACTTCCACGAATACGAGATAGTTGTTCTCTCGCATAATTAAATCTATCTCGCCCCATCGACATCGATAGTTAGACTCAATCCATTGCAAACCCTGAGCAACAAGATAATTGCGCGCTTGCTGCTCTGCTGCAAATCCTATTTTTAAGGACATCGGTTTCCCTTTCAATATGTCTTAAGAGATCAAGAGATGCTTGTAGCTACTGCTACACCGCCTCTAAATTGCCCCCAGGCAGGAATTCTTGCAATCTGCTGCGCACGATTTAAATAAAGAACTCCACTCTTATCATCCATACCCATAGCAGGGAAGAGTAATAACTGATTGAGCTGAGTCGATAAGGTATAACTATCCATACCCAAGGCATATAAGCGATTATAACTATTTAACTGTTCCGGCCAATTTTTATTCCCCGCCTGATGGTTAAATACCCAGGGCATATCGCTAAAAATAATGCCATCTAAGTCTTTGTCCTTCATGATGTTTAGGCTACCGCCATACACAGTAGATGTTGCATAGACAGGAACATTGCCCGCGAAATAATATCTAAGCAAAGGCATGATTTGTCGTGCTTTTGTTGGATAGGCAAGCAAAAAGATCATATCGAAATCTTGTCGTCTGCGTTGGATTGTTTGAATATTCCGGCCTAGCAACTGTTTAACTTGTTTTTCTCTGGCCTGACTTTCTGAAACATGGAGCAAGTTCCTTACTGCAACATTCAAATCCTCGCTGTTGCCATAGGCAAGTTTATCAACAATAGTGCCACCATTATTTCGCCATTGCGCTGTAAAGGCAGCTACAATTTCATCTCCCCAAGTACCGGCAGGTGCTATAACCAAGGCCCGCTTGTAACCTTTTTTACCAGCTCTTGCTGCAACCTGGCGTGCTTCATTCGTCGGTGATAGGCCAAAATGATAAGCATTGGGATTTCCACTAGTATCCACATCGTTAAGCAAAAGAGTAGGGACTGGATGCTCGGCTGCTGCTACAGTAGCGACATCATTTTTAGTTAGTGGTCCAACCACATAATCAGCGCCTTCACTGATTGCTTGCTGATAGAGCTCGGAAACATTTGTTGCAGCTGTATCGTAGAGTCGAACCTTTGTTGCAGTATTTGCTGATGCAGCCATAAAACCATCACGAATGGCACCACCAGGTCCGGCTAAGGGGCCGCTAAGGGGTAGCAATAAGGCAACCTGTTTAGGATTAGCATGCAAATAGGGTTTCACGGATGCCAGAGGCGATGGTAATAATTTATTAGCGGGGTGCTCTGAATAAGTACTTTGCCATTGCTCAACCTGGGCATAGGTTTCTTGCACATTAGCATTTTTCTCTCTGGCAACTAGTGCTAATTTCATCCAACCTTGTAATTCTGAGCTTTCAGGCGCTTCAACTGCAAGGGTATTCAATTCTTCAACCGGCAATTTGGTAAGAGTTAACCACAAGATTCGACGGTTATTCGTTTGACCAGCCTCATCAGGAATTAGACGCTCCAACTTGATCCTCTCAACAACAGATTCTGCAGGATTACCTACAGATTCGTAGGCCAAAGCCAGCGTTTCATGGTATTGAACTTGATAAAATGGAGACAAACTGCTAATTTCATGCACCCCAGCCAAGCGCGAAATTGCTGCCTTTGGCTGGTCCCGGATAATATCTGTCTTAGCAAGTAGGATAGTTTTCGCGCTAGCTTGTTCTGGCGATAAATTAGTTGTTTGCGCTAAGGTGCGTATACCATCACGCCACTGGCCATCGTAGATAAAACGCCCAGCAGCCATTATTAGCAGGTTTGACTTTTCTTCATCTGCCTGATTCCTTGCCAGTGCAAGATAGGTTGTTGCAGGCATGGTAAAAGGTACGGCTTCTGCCTTTGATTGCTCTTTATTTACAATAGGTTGAAGCTGAGGTTCGATCACTTTTGCACACTGAGAAAGTAAAAAAGCAGAAACAATTATGGATACAACTTTTAAAACTGGAGAATTTGCTAGCATGAAGGTAGGTCCAAAACGCAGGAACGCAATAGGATAAACTATGGTAAAAAATTCAGCAAGAACTACAGGTACTCTTTATATCGTAGCCACGCCAATAGGTAACCGCGATGATATCAGTCTAAGGGCACTTGAAACTTTAAAATCTGTCGATGCCATCTTAGCTGAAGACACACGACACTCGGCACAATTGCTTAACCTCCTCGGTATCCATAAAACCTTGCATTCTTTACATGCACACAATGAAGCCCAGAAAAGTGCGCAAATTATCCAAGCAATGGAAGAAGGGCAATCTTTTGCCTTAATAAGTGATGCAGGCACACCCTTAATCAGTGATCCTGGCTTTCCACTCGTTCGCCAAGCACGCGAAAAGCAAATTAACATAGTTCCCATCCCAGGGGCTTGCGCATTAATAACTGCATTATCGGCTGCTGGCGTCGCCTGTGACAGCTTTACTTTCATAGGCTTTTTACCGGCTAAACAAACTGCCCGTCGTGCTAAACTAGAATCCTTACGTCATAGTGAACATACCATCGTTTTTTACGAATCAACTCATCGACTCATTGACTGTCTTGATGATCTTATTGAGATTTATGGTCAAGACTATGAAATGGTAGTCGCTAAGGAATTAACCAAAGCCTTTGAGCGTTTTATTAGCGGCTCTGTGCAGGCGATTAAAGATTGGTTTTTTGCTGATGCAGCTCACACTAAAGGGGAATTTGTTTTCATCCTGCCAGCCAGGCCCATTCAAGAACAGTCAAATCAGAATGAAAAAGAGGTCTTAACTCTTTTACTGAATGAATTACCCTTAAAACAAGCAGTAAAAATCGCAAGCCTATTAACCCAAAAGAACAAGAATGAACTTTACAAATTAGCCTTGCTGTTAAACGAACAAAAAGAAAAAAGATAAAACAAAATGTAGATTCTTTAAAAAAAATCAGTATAGAATTGGTTCTGGTCGCTTTAATAAGGATATTAATCGTGCCATATAGCCCCCTAAAGAAGTTACTTTTTTCCTGTTCTTTGCTACTTTCTTCCTACTGTTTAGCAAAGCCTCTTGGTCAAGTTCAGATCACCGATCCCCTTTTTAATAATCGCTCTATCATTTACGAAGTAATTAATGGCTTTGCTGTTGTAGAAGGGGATATTCTGCTGGCAAAAGTTCAAGAACTTGGTAATCGTAACGCAGTATTTCGCTTAAAGCTGGGAGGAAGTCGTTGGGAAAATGGTCAAATTCCCTTTGAAATATCAGAGGACCTGCCCTGGCAGAACAAACTAGCTGTTTTTCAAGCCCTTCTTCAATGGCAAAATTCTTCTAATGTAAAATTTATAGAACTTAACTCAAAAAACCGTCTTCTCTATGAAGACTATATTGTCTTTGTTCCCGCCCAAGGCAGAACCTGCTCATCTTATGTTGGCAGGCTGGGTGGACGCCAAGTGATTAATCTGGCAAAACGATGTAATACCATGAATACCGTTCATGAAATTGGCCATGCTCTGGGATTATGGCATGAGCAATCTCGTGGTGATCGAGAGAGTTTTGTTCGCATTGCTTGGGAAAATATTGATGAGAGTAATAAACATAATTTTGATCAGAAATTATCTGATGGTAAAGATTATGGCGATTATGATTATCAATCAATCATGCATTATAGTGCCTTTGCCTTTTCAAAAAATGGTAAAAAAACCATCATTCCGCTGACTGATGGTGCGGTAATAGGGCAGAGAGAACAGTTAAGTGAGAAAGACATTGCTGCGATCAATGCTATGTATCCTCTGGAATAGTCCTAAGGTCATTAGCGTTAGTTGTACAGATTAAATGTAGCCTGGATGCAGCACAGCGAAATCCGGGTGGTCATGACTGATGGATCCCGGATTTCGCTTCGCAGCATTAAGGCAACAATACCTGCCAGGTGATGCGACTAAAAACAAGGAACACAAGACCCTGGCTCATATTCAGTGCTATCTTCCATCTGTACCATTTCTTTTTTCAGAGGTTTTTCCTCACTCAGAAGCTCTAACTCTATCGCAATATCCTCTGGATTTTTATTATCCGCAGCATGCTTACTGGCAGAACTTAATAATTGATACCCTATATAAAGAAGGGCAACAGCCACAGCAGCTTGCCAGCAAACGGCAATCATCGTAATTAACAAGGCTGGCATAACCACATTTTTTGCCATGGTAAGATAAAAATCATTGCGTGCTTGTTTGTATTCAGCCAAATACTTATCGTAATTTAGGTTTTCAAAACCTGCGTTATCAAGAAGCAAGCTTTTCTCTTTATATTTATTGTAAGCACCATCTGAGAGATACATAGCTACAGCAAAAGTACAGAGCATGTAACAAGCAAGTACCATAATTGGCGGTGAGAAAATCATTGAGGCAGAAAAACCAGCCATCAATAAAAGCGCCGCGCTAGCATTAAACCAATAAGTCGCACTTTTTGCCTGCCACTGAATATCAAGACGTTTAATTTGTTCGTTCAACAAACGACAATGCTCTGCAAGCATCGTTTTTTCATCAAGAAGATCGTTTAATTCTTCGGCTCCCAAGCCTTCGGTATTAGGTATTCGCTCTGCTAAATCCTGATAATACTGAAGATCGGAGCAAAGTTGTGTTCGTTTTACCTCATATTCACGCTTAGCTAGATGACGTTTCCAAAGGATAAGACAGAAATCAAAAAACAAGAATCCTGCTACAATCCAACCCGCAGTTGGTCCTGCAATATGAACTAGCTCGTTATAGTTAGTGAGAAAGTTAACCGTGCCCCAAACGATATCATTGAGCATCTCAGGGTGAAGATCATAAAAGTCGTTGGCTAAACGTGTATACCAGTGCAAGGCTTGTTCTTGTTTGCTTGGAAATAAGACATGCTTAAGAATTGTACCTCCATTGATAATAAAGCGGGCTGCAAAAAAACCAACGCTCAAAACCCTAAGTACTGCATTTGGCTTTTCCAAAGTATTTATAATGCCATCCACATCGATTTTTTTACCAAATACACTGCCAATTCTATCTATCAAATCCAAATCCCGTGCTAAAAGGAATGATTTGGTTATTGATGTACGGCAGAAAAACCAGTAAATACGGCTTATGTTAGCAAAAGCTACTGTATCCTTAATTTTTGATATTTTAGTTGGTGTAGTTAACCAATCAACCAACCCTGCTGCAATTGCCTTAGCCAGATATGCAATAAAGCTATCATTAGATTTGGGATCCTTAGGGTATTCACCGGTTATACAACGTTTCCTTATTTGTATTCTTAGTTTTAAAAATTTTTTTGCTTCTTCCTTCTGCCCATAAGCTTGATGATAATTTTGTAACATGATGCAGCAGTAGTAGCAGTAGAACCAGAAAATATCGTGATTGACATCATTCTCTAGGAGAAGGTTGTAGTAGAGCTCAAATTCTTGTCGAATAAGCTTTATATTTGTCCCTACAAAGTCATAATTATGCTCTTCGTCATTAGCACGCATCCTTGCCTCATCAATAGAGGTTACTGTTGCAAAAAAATCGCGTTTATCAAATGCAACATCGATAAATTGTGCTTCTTTGACCCTAGAGACCATAATTAAACCCTCCAGAAAGTGAAACGGACAAAATTACCACTCTCTTTTGCAAGGTACAAGACATTTTGCATTTATTTTTTTCACATTGTTTTTATTAAGTAACATAATGTCAGTTATGGATAAGGACACTACATTAAAGCCGTTCGGGCTGAGGAGGCCTTTAGGCCGTCTCGAAGCTTTGCGCAGTGACGCTTCGAGACCTGAGGTATCCACACGAATTTGTAACTCAAAGAAATAGCTATTGATTAAATCATTATGCACTTTCTTATGTCGTTCCTGCGCAGGAATGACAGAAAAACAGACCAATCTAAGCAATAAATAAACATCTTTTCAGTAGCGCTTCTGAGTCTCAAATTCGTGGGGATACCTCAGTTCGAGACCTGTTCTTGCGCATAGACCTCAGCGCGAACGGATAGAAATGCCTTTATCCATAACTGACGTTAACTTAAGATAGATATTTACTTATTTGCCTATACAAAAACTGGAAAAAATTCGTCCTAATAAGTCATCAGAACTAAATTCACCAGTAATCTCGCAAAGGGATTGATGCGCAAGGCGTAAATCTTCTGCCAATAACTCACCAGCACGTTGACCTCTCAGTTGCTCTTGTCCAGCTAATAGTAATTCTTTCGCCAGATCTAAGGCTTGCAAATGACGTCTTCTAGCTAAAAATTGACCTTCTGCGGGTTGATAACCCACTGCTTTTTTGATTTTATCTTTCAATAAATCAATACCAATTCCCTGTTTTGCGGAAAGATAAACGGCGTTCATTTCTATCTTAGGCCCAATATTGCAGGAATCGATTTTATTAAACACCTGAATAATAGGTACTGATTGAGGCAGAGCTTTGCGAATTGTCTCATTCAACTCAATATTGGTTTCCGCGCTATTTATATCACTTATGATTAACAGACAATCCGCACGACTGACTTCCTGCCATGCACGCTTGATTCCTTCTTTCTCAACCAAATCGTCACTATCTCTTAAACCGGCTGTATCGACCACATGCAGCGGAATATCATCAAGCAAAATATGTTCGCGCATGACATCGCGTGTTGTTCCAGCTACATCGGTAACAATTGCAACATCTCGGCCAGCAAGGCAATTAATAAGAGTTGATTTACCTGCGTTAGGTCGGCCAGCGATAACCACAGAAAGACCCTCTCGCATCATTGCACCTTGCGAGGCATTCAAACGGATTGCTTCCAATGCTTGCAAAATGCCCGTAAGCATACCAGCGACCTTACCATCACTTAAAAAGTCAATTTCTTCTTCAGGAAAATCTATTGCTGCCTCAACATATAGCCGTAAATAAATTAGCTTTTCGCTGATCTCATTAATTTTTTTTGAAAATTCCCCTTGTAGGGATTTAACTGCCATTCGCGCAGCTGTTTCCGAGCTTGCGTGAATCAGATCGGCAATAGCCTCTGCTTGTGTTAAATCCATTTTATCGTTTAGGAAGGCTCGTTCAGAAAACTCTCCAGGTCTTGCGAGTCTGGCTCCAAGGGTTGTGCATTCCTTAAGCAAACTATCTAAGACAAAGGGGGACCCATGACCTTGAAATTCGACAATATCTTCCCCAGTAAAGGAATGAGGAGCTTTGAAGAAGATTATTAGTCCCTTATCAATAATTTCATTCTGGCGGTTGTAAAAGGGACCATAATTAGCAAGGCGTGGGGTTAAGGCCTTATTGCCATTCAGTTGTAGAGCAATTGAGTGAGCAAGGGGGCCTGAAAGGCGGATAATACCCACTCCACCGCGACCGGGTGGAGTGGCAATTGCAACTATTGTTTCTTCTTGCATTTATTTAGCTGAAGCAAGAGCTTTATTAGATTTGTCATCTTCACTGTATTTTCTGGTGATATACCATTGCTGCAGAATTGACAGTGTATTGTTCACTATCCAGTAAAGAACCAGACCTGCGGGGAAATTCCAGAACAGACCAGTAAACAGGATGGGTAAAAACATCATTATTTTAGCCTGCATCGGATCTGGAGGTGCTGGGTTTAATCTTTGCTGAATCAGCATAGTAGCGCCCATAATGACTGGCAGAACATGGAAAGGATCAGCAACTGCTAAGTCCTTTATCCAGAAAATGAAAGGGGCTTGTCTCAGTTCAACACTTTCCAACAATACCCAGTAAAGCGCGATAAAGACAGGAATCTGAATAATAATAGGTAAACAGCCACCTAAAGGATTTACTTTTTCCTGGCGGTATAACTCCATGGTTGCCTGGCTCATTTTTGCTTTATCATCACCATAGCGCTCACGTAGTGCTTGTAGTTTGGGCTGTAATTTGCGCATACCCGCCATTGATTTATAACTCGATGCTGACAATCGGTAGAAGGCAAGTTTTACTAGCACAGTAACCAGTACAATAGACCAACCCCAGTTATTAACAACGGAATGTATTGCCCTCATCAATGAAAATAGCAGTGATGATAAAAACCACAGAATCCCGTAATCAACTGTCAAATCAAGGCCAGGAGCAATTTCTTTCAGGCTAGATGTAACTTCTGGCCCGATGTATAAGCTTGCGCCGATTTCTTTTTGACTCCCCGGAGCAACAGTTATTGGCTGGGTTACCACGCCGATTGTGTAATCTTCATCAGCATAGCGAGTATAAAACATGTTAGAGCTATCTTGGTTTGGTATCCATGCACTAACAAAATAGTGTTGCTGCATAGCAACCCATCCCCCTTTTGCATCAGCAGAGAGGTTTGACTTGGTCATGTCTTTAAAATTAACTTTTTGATAGCGATGTACACCAGGGTTTGAGTAGGAGGCGCCAGTGTAAGAACCTACCTGGAACATGCTCGATTTATCTTCTTGTGGAGAACTTCTTAAAAGCTGGGTATTCATATAACCTTGCCAAGCAGCTGTTCCTTGATTATCGATCAGATATCTCATCTGAATCAGGTAACTGCCTTTGGTAAATACAAATTCTTTTTTAACATCAAGGCCATCAGCTGTTTTGCCAGTTAAGACAACTGTTAATGTTTTCTCTCCAGGAGTCATTTGATATTGCTGTTGTGTAGCTCTAAAACCAAAATCAATATTTTTCGTAACCTGATTTGCATTCGTAAACAAGCTACTATTAGCTACGTAACGTTCTTGAGTCTGATTTTGCAAGAGAGTAAATGGTTTGTTCTTTTCTTCGACGCTTACAGGATAATCAAGCAACTGGGCCTCAACGATGTCCCCATGTCGTAAATCAATAGCCAAATCAAGAACATCTGTCTTAATTTTGATAACCTGCGCTGACGAACTCGTGCCTGTCTCTTCAGCCGTATTAATGGGCTTAATTTCTGTTGTTTGATTGTTCGAACTATTTGAGAGATTAGGCAATAGACCGTCATCTTTGGCAGATGCAGCAGCGATATTTGAATTTTGAGTAATTGGCTGTGGTCTTGGCGGATAATCATGCTGCCAACTAGTCCATAAGGAATAAACTACCAGCGCAAGCGCTGCATATAAAACTACACGTCGTATATCCATCAAAGCTTCTCTTCGTTAGGTGATACTGGATCATAGCCACCCTCGGCCCAAGGATGACATCGTAATAAACGGCGCACAGCCAACCATCCGCCTTTGAACACACCGTAGTTTTTTATTGCTGCAAGGGCATATTGCGAACAACTCGGATAGTAGCGGCAACAAGGTTGGATGATAGGACTTAGTAGCAATCGGTATAAAACTATTGGGAAGCAAATCAAATTGCGTATAAAACGGTTAATTTGTCCCATGTTTTATCCAATCTCGCAATAATTGTCTTGTTTTCAACTTCTGCCACACCTCGTTTTGCTAAAAATATCATGTCGATAGCAGGTAAGCGAGTGGTACGGAAATTCTCGCGCAAAAGGCGCTTTATGCGATTTCGGTCATGCGCTTTAGGTATTGCTTTCTTTGACAGGGCCAAGCCAAGTCTGGCGTGCCCCAAAGTATTTGCGCGGTGCAAAATAATAAACTCTGGGGTTACCGTTTTTTTTGCTTGCTCAAAGACATGATCGTAATCACTTTTCTTTAACAAGCGCCGCGTTTTGCTAAAACAATTCACTTAAGCTGATAAACGCTTACGACCTTTAGCACGACGACGTTTCAATACTAAACGACCACCGCGTGTCGCCATACGCTGACGAAAACCATGATCCCGTTTACGCTTTAAGTTACTGGGTTGGAAAGTGCGTTTCATGATGAACCTGTTGTTAATTAAATTTTGAGGTTGGCAATGATAGAAAACTTTACATCTGCTGTCAAACAATGCGCTCTTTGGACAGAAGTTTTTTTTGCTGGCAGATAATAAAAATAAAAATATAAAAGTTTATTTGATTTTTATTATATAGCAGCTTAATTACTGTTAATAACTTACTAAAATAATTTAAAAACAATAAGTTAATAACTTTAATTCTTGTTAAATACCTCTGTAAACTACTATTAATTAGACATTAATAACTTAGATAATGAAGTTATGCCCATCAAAATATCCACTATTTATATCAAGGTATTTATAGGATTACCCACAGCTTAGTATTTTCAGCCCAGGACTTGTAGCTTCAGTTTGCTATCACAAATGTTTTTTGTTTTGCTGTGTTTTTAGTTGAAAACCTTTAATAACCCTTGTTTGGGAGTACGAATCTTCAAAAAGTCGAAGAGATCTGTTAATAGGCCTAAAAATGTTCGTACTAGCCTCCTAGTCCTGCGCATTTTTCTGGTTTCTTTTGATGGTAAATAATTCTTACCGCGAATACGCTCTAAATATAATTAAATAATATTTTATATAGATCTATTCTTATTATATAGCTTTGATTTACTGTTGATATTTTTGTTTTTTTAATCAAAAACAATAAGTTATATAATATGTCTTCTTGTTTATAAAGGTTGTTTAACTGCCTGTTTTCCTCTGAATATCTTCTAGAACAATTATCTCTTTGTGATTTATCCAGATCTTAATCCCGAGTTTATAAGCTGGTTATCCATAGTTTCTTATTTATGTCAGTTGTGGCTCATTTAAGATTTTCGATAAATTAAAGTTCTCTTGTTTTCAAGTGAGTTTTAACCATAACTGACGTTATTTAGCCCTCTTTTATTTTTGCTGTTTTCAGTTTTAAAAACTAAAATTTTTTGTTTGAACTGTGGATAACTCTGTTTTTTTCTTATTAGCTGCGTATAATGACAGTTCTCTTTAACAAAGTTTTGGTTTTTTTTAATCCAATTCCTAGCTAGATGAGTTTTCCTCTGAAATTTGACAACGAAGCCTGAAAGTAAAATCCTCGCCCTATCTCATAAAGGATAAGAAGATTTATTCTGTACGCTTTGCAGTCTAGGGGAAGCTAATACATAGATTTTCTGTGAGAGCATTTCGTTTGACAAAGTTTTAATCTACATTGCAGTTCCTATGATTGATATGGTAAATCTTTAGGGATTTGCGGCTTTTCTTAATGCGGTTTTTTAGCTGGCTCAATTATCTGATTTAGCCTCCAGCGTTGATTATGTTTTCATACTTTTATTTGTATGAGGAGTTTTTGTGTCTGAAGATGTTTGGAAGAAGTGTCGGGATCTTTTGGAAGAAGAATACCCCCCACAACAATTCAATACTTGGTTGCGCCCTTTACAAGCTGAAGTCCATGATAATGGACTGGTTTTGCTTGCGCCTAATCGTTTTGTTGTCGATTGGGTTAAGCGAAATTTTTATACACGTATAAAAGAAATTGTGAGTCAAATTGGCGGTGACGCTTTTTCCTTACTCAGTATAAACATTGGTAGCAAGGCTGCTGACCCAACACATATAGAAACCCCGTCTGTGAAAGTACCTGAAACTATTTCTAAACCAATATCTAAGAAAACTGCTGATTATAAAAATAGCTATCTTAATAAGAAATTTATATTTGATAGTTTTGTTGAAGGAAACTCAAACCAATTAGCCCGTGCTGCTTCATGGCAGGTTGCTGAGCGACCTGGTGATGCTTACAACCCCTTGTTTATCTACGGAGGGGTTGGCCTGGGTAAAACTCATCTCATGCATGCGATCGGTAATACTATTCTCAAGAACAATCCTGAGGCAAAGGTTTTATATCTTCATTCAGAGCGTTTTGTTGCCGATATGGTTAAGGCATTGCAAACTAACTCAATTAACGAATTCAAACGTTTTTATCGTTCGCTTAATGCTTTGCTTATTGACGATATTCAATTTTTTGCTGGAAAAGATAGGTCTCAGGAAGAATTTTTCCATACTTTTAATGCCCTACTAGAAGGTCAGCAGCAAATTATTCTTACTAGTGATCGTTATCCAAAAGAGATAGAGGGCATGGAAGAGCGCTTAAAATCACGTTTTGGATGGGGATTGACGGTTGCTGTCGAGCCTCCTGAGCTTGAAACTCGAGTTGCGATTCTTATTTCTAAGGCTGAGCAATCGAATATTGAGCTTCCTTATGAAGTAGCCTTCTTTATTGCTAAACGTATTCGTTCTAATGTTCGTGAATTAGAAGGTGCTTTACGGCGTGTAATAGCTAATGCGCATTTCACGGGCAAACCTATAACTATTGAATTTGTTCATGAAGCCTTACGTGATTTGCTTGCTTTACAGGATAAGCTTGTTACGATTGAGAATATCCAGAAGACCGTAGCTGAGTATTATAAGGTCAAAGTGGCTGATTTATTGTCGAAAAGACGCAGTCGTTCTATTGCACGACCAAGGCAAATGGCTATGGCTTTAGCTAAGGAACTAACTAACCACAGTTTACCAGAAATTGGTGATCATTTTGGTGGCCGTGATCATACTACTGTTATTCATGCTTGCCGTAAGGTTAAGGAATTAATACAGGATGATAACGATTTTGCTGAAGATTATAAGAATCTTATGCGTACCCTATCTTCTTGATTTTGAGACTAATTATGTTTGAGTTGACACTTGCAAAAGAGCAATTACTTACCCCCCTGTTAACAGTTGCAGGGGCTGTTGATAAGAAGCAATCCTTAGCGATTTTATCTAATATTTTATTAGGTATTAATGACAATCAGTTGGTGCTTAGTGCAACCGATTTGGAAATGGAAATTACTGCTCGCGTTAACTGTGTTGCTACTCAAGTATCGGGAAAAATTACTGTTCCTGCTAAAAAATTTATTGATATCATACGTTCACTAGATGATGAGGCAACTCCAACAATTAGTCTTAAATCGGATACCGTAGTTATAAAAGCTGGCCGAAGCCAGTTTAAACTTGCAACCTTGTCTGCTGATGATTTCCCCTCCGCTGAAAATGAGTTAAGTGAGGTTGAGTTTTCTGTCTCCCGCCAATCCTTAATTCATCTTTTGCAATCTACTCATTTTGCTATGTCTCAAAATGATGTTCGAATGTTTTTGAATGGTTTATTGCTCGAGCTTGATGCCCAGACTATTACTGCTGTTGCAACAGATGGGCATCGTATGGCTGTGGCAAAACTACCCTCTGAGCTTTCTTTTTCTCATAATCGTTTTCTTTTGCCAAAAAAAGGCGTACAGGAAATGCTGAGATTATTAAATAATGTGAGTGATGAGCAGGTAGCTATTTCAGCAGGAAAAAATCATTTTAGGCTAGCTACTGCTGAATATAGCTTCCAATCGCGATTAATCGAGGCACGCTTTCCTCCTTATGCTAAAGCAATACCCCGTGAGCAAGATAAGTTCGTTCTTATTGATCGAGATTTACTAAAACGTGCTCTTTCTCGCATTGTTATTTTAGCCCATGAAAAATCGCGTGCAGTTTTATTGCATCTGCAAGCAAATTCTTTGACTCTTATTGCTAATAATCAAGAACAAGAAGAAGCTATTGAATCCTTAGAAGCGCATATTGATGGTGGTGAGTTGAAAATTGGTATTAATGCTAGCTACTTGCTTGATGTGTTAAATTTTGTTGGTGAGGGGCTTGTTCGCTTATCAATGTCAAATACTGATTCCAGTATTTTAGTTGAGTCTTTGCAGGACGAGCTTTATCAATACATCATTATGCCAATGAAATTATGACACTTGCGCAACTGCAGATACAAAATCTTCGTAACATCCGTTCTGCTCGTTATAATTTTCATCCTCATCTCAATCTAATTATTGGTGCTAATGGCTCGGGCAAAACTTCATTTTTAGAAGCAATCTATCTCTTAGGTAGCGGTCATTCCTTTCGAACTCGTGAAATTTCCCCCCTAGTTAGCCATGATAAGGATCAATTAACAGTCTTTGCTCGCACCAATGACGAACAATCGATAAGTATTCAAAAATCCTTAACCTCAGCAACGCAGGTTCGATTAAATTCTTATCCTTGTCAAACAACCAGTGAACTCGCTTATTTTTTGCCTTGCCAGGTTTTTTATCAGGATCTTTTTCAAATTATTGATGCTGGACCCTCTGTGAGGCGTAGTTTATTGGATTGGGGATTGTTTCACGTGGAACCTTCCTACCATAACCTTCTAAAAGAATATAAAAGAGCGTTAAAACAGCGTAATGCACTATTACGACAAAAGGCCCAATTAAGATATTTTGAGCCCTGGAATAAAATAATTTCTGAGTTAGCTTTAAATCTTGATAACTTTCGTTCTGGTTATTTTTCACAGTTGCAAGATGAGTTTAAAAGGATATTACAACAATTAACTGATATTGATTGTGATATAGGTTACTACAAAGGTTGGGACAGAAAAGGGACAAATAAAGAGTTGGCTAAAATATTGATTGAAAGTCATGATTCAGACCTTCAGAGACAATATACTCATTATGGACCGCATCAAGCTGATATTTTGATTGATTCCCATCATTTAAAAGCAAAACAATTCCTTTCACGAGGGCAGCAAAAAATAATCTTAATTGCGATTAAACTCGCTCAAACTGTTTTAATGGGTAAACCTTGTACCTTTCTTTTTGATGACTTAACAGCTGAATTAGATAATGCCCATCTTGATCGCTTATTTGAGCTTATCTTTACCTTAGAAGGGCAGTTCTTTATTACAGCAATTAATAAGGATTCCATTGCAATTAAACTTAGTCAGCATCCACATCTTATTTTTAGTCTTAATGATTAATATTTTTTAAATCTGTGTATAATAAAGTCTTTTAATATTACTATTTAAGAAGAATATAATGATTTTAGATTTAGATACTGTTACTGCTCTAATCAAATTTTTAAATTCAAAGCTAACTAATAGTGATCAACAAGCACGAAAAAATGCTTTTGGCTCTTTTTCGACGATGGTTGATGTGGTTGAGACAAGACTTAGCTTACTTGTGTCACAATCACAAAAAAATGAAGCTCAAAATTTAAAAGAGGCAATGAAATTATTATCAAGCGAGCAATTAGCAACATTTAATAAAGAGAAAGCTATTCTTCTGGCGAACATGAATCGGGTTATTGTCAATATTACTCGTTTTGAGGCGATCTGTTCCGCAGTTTTGAGGGCCACTGCTAGTGGTACTAATGGTTGTCAAGAACACGCTATTCTTGTAAGCCTGGCATTTTTTAAATTGCTAGGCTTAGAAAGAGCCAAAGAGATTGAATGTATTCAATTTAAAGCAATAAATGGTGGTAGCCATGAATCTGTTGCTTTGAATAGAGCTGGTCAACTGGATGATGTTAGCTCCTGGGGTAAAGGCTGTTTAGTTGTTGACTCATGGGGGCAATGGTGTAGGACAATTAATTATTTACCAGAGGATACAGCTGTTAGAAATTTAAAAGATTATGGTATGTATGCAAACCTAAAGATCAGTGTTGCTCATCAACTTGATATGCAATTAGAGCTCTTACAATCTTATAAAGATAATCCCCAGCATTTGTTACACAAGATCGAGCGTGATACCTATGATCTATTAGCTGATTATTATAAAAAAATGATTGCAGCTGCCATTAGGGAGGCTGATTTACCTGATTTACGATTTTTACCAAGCCTTGCATCAAGTCCATCAACCCTGATTCAATCGACTACAACTACAAAGAAACAAGTTGATGAATCCAACGCTAACCAGGAGCGCATCCCTGCTGCTAACTTCCCACCTTAAAGATTGAATGTTTCACGTGAAACATTTATCAATGATGGATAACAAACCGGAGCCAATCATATAAAAGCATGAAGACTAGTGCTATAATGGATCTTTTGCAAAGTGCTTAGGTAAAGAGGGTTCTATATGAGCGTAGACGCTAGTTATGATTCGTCGAACATCAAAGTTTTAAAAGGCCTGGATGCAGTCAGAAAACGTCCAGGAATGTACATTGGTGATACTGATGATGGAACTGGCTTGCATCATATGGTCTTTGAAGTTGTCGATAACTCAATTGACGAAGCATTGGCAGGTTATTGTCACGAGGTTAACGTGACTATTCATGCTGATGAATCAATAACTGTCAAGGATGATGGCCGCGGAATTCCAGTTGATATCCATAAAGAAGAAGGCCGATCAGCGGCAGAAGTTATTATGACTATTTTGCACGCTGGCGGAAAATTTGATGATAACTCCTATAAAGTTTCGGGCGGTTTACATGGTGTAGGTATTTCAGTTGTAAATGCACTATCTGAAGAATTGCATCTTCTTATTCGCCGTCACGGAAAAGTGCACGAGCAACATTATCGCAATGGTGTTCCAGATGCGCCGCTAGCAGTAACAGGCGACGCAACAACTACAGGAACACAGGTTTGGTTTAAGCCAAGCGCGAATACATTCAATAATATCGAGTTTCATTACGATATTCTGGCAAAGCGCTTGCGCGAGCTATCATTTTTGAATTCAGGTGTTTGTATACATCTTCATGATGAGCGAAGCCAAAGGCAGGATACCTTCCGCTATGAAGGGGGTATAAAAGCTTTCGTGGAACATCTTAACCGTAATAAAACACCGATTATGCCAATCGTCTTTTCTCTTACTGGCGAGAAAGATAATATTACAGTTGACCTATCCTTACAGTGGAATGACTCTTTCCAAGAAACAATCTTCTGCTTCACAAACAATATTCCGCAACGAGATGGCGGAACTCACTTGGCAGGTTTTAGGGCTGCGCTTACAAGAACATTGAATTCCTATATTGAAAATGAAGGCTTTGCTAAAAAGGCGAAAATCACAACAACTGGAGATGATGCGCGTGAAGGATTAACCGCAGTTCTATCCGTGAAAGTTCCTGATCCAAAATTCTCATCGCAAACTAAAGATAAGCTTGTCTCATCAGAAGTAAAAGCTGCTGTAGAATCTTTCGTTTCAGAAAAATTAAATGATTTTCTCTTAGAAAACCCAGCAATCGCAAAATCAATCGTTGGTAAGATTATTGATGCAGCTAGAGCAAGGGAAGCAGCTCGCAAAGCACGCGAGATGACAAGAAGGAAAGGGGCTTTAGATATCGCAGGGCTACCAGGCAAATTGGCTGATTGCCAAGAAAAAGATCCGGCACACTCCGAATTGTACATCGTAGAGGGAGATTCTGCGGGCGGTTCTGCAAAACAGGGACGTGATAGAAAGTTTCAGGCAATTCTGCCGCTTAAGGGTAAGATTCTCAATGTTGAAAAAGCACGCTTCGATAAAATGCTTTCTTCACAAGAAGTTGCAACACTAATTACGGCTCTCGGCTGTGGTATCGGACCTGATGAATATGACCCAGAGAAAATTCGTTATCACCGCATTATTATCATGACCGACGCCGATGTCGACGGCTCTCATATCCGCACACTGCTTTTAACCTTCTTCTATAGACAAACCCCAGAGCTTATTGAGCGAGGTTATATTTATATTGCACAGCCCCCACTCTATAAGGTTAAGCGCGGTAAGCAGGAGCAATATGTTAAAGATGATGAAGCACTTTATGATTATCTAACTCAAAGTGCATTAGATGGCGCAGAATTGTTTCCTGCAAATGATGCACCTTCTATTTCTGCGCTTGCTCTCGAAGAGCTGGTTATGCAATATCGCCGTGTTGAAAAAATCATTAAACGACATGCACGACGCTATAATGCTGAAATACTTAAAAGAATCAGTTACCTTCCGATTCTACAAAGCGATGATTTCAAAAATCATGAGCAAATCAGCACTTGGCTAAAACAGTTAGATTTGAGTTTGCAGCAGTTAGCTAGTAAAAATCAGCAATATCTTGTAGATATCATACACAATCCTGAAAATGGCAATTATTCGCCTCGAGTAACGATAAGACAGCACGGTAGTGATCACTCAATTGTCTTGAATCCTGAGTTTTATATATCCAAGGATTATAAGGAACTTACTAACCTGGGCGCTAAACTGGCAAACCTTGTTGAAGAGGGTGCCCAAGTTAAACGTGGTGAAAAGGTACAAGCTGTTGAATCTTTTGAGCAAGCTCTGCAATGGCTTTTGGATGAAGCTAAGCGAGGCCAAACAATACAACGCTATAAAGGTCTTGGTGAAATGAATCCAGAGCAATTATGGGAAACTACCATGGATCCAGAGGTAAGACGTATGTTGCAAGTAAGTATAGAAGATGCTGTTGCAGCAGATGAGATCTTTACTACTTTAATGGGTGATAATGTTGAGCCACGTAGAGAGTTCATTGAAACTAATGCACTTGAAGCTGAAAACATTGATGTTTAAGACAAGAGTTTAATGAAATTTCTTCGCTATTCTGTTTGGGCTCTGAGTGTAAGTACTGTCGAGACATGCTTATACTCTTCTGCCCAAACGGTACAAGCAGAGTCCAAAATAAACAAACTGTTCTGCCTAATGTGAGAACCAGCAACAGGTCAGGCCCCTCTTGTCCCTATATTCAATTATTCTAATGAAGTCTGTCTATGTAAATCCCGGAGATACTTGGCTGCGCTGTGTATGAAGAGGATGGCAAATTATGAAAAACTC
The DNA here is from genome assembly GCF_000756815.1 of Legionella massiliensis. GTDB lineage: Bacteria > Pseudomonadota > Gammaproteobacteria > Legionellales > Legionellaceae > Tatlockia > Tatlockia massiliensis. The sequence goes on along the minus strand of NZ_CCVW01000001.1, from coordinate 485,341 downwards.
AGAAAATAGGGTTCCAGCATCAATATATTGAACTTGGGAAATCTCATATCAAGTTACAGATTACCGTTAAAGGAGAAGCTTTGAATTTAAGAAGATAAACTCTGAAATAAGTTAAAGCCGCATCCATGCGGCAAAGCACATCCATTGTGCTGGTCCATATTGTTGACGTCCTGTCAGACAATCCATGTCATCCCTTATATTTACAGTATATCTATTCTCTTAAAATAAGCATAACAAGAATCGATGAGCAATTTGTAAGAAATATCTCAAATAAATAGCAGTATTGTCTCTATCTTGAGCATATCGTTAATCACTCTTACTATTGCTTAAGCTCATGGAAGGACTGTTAGATGCACTAAAAGTAGAATCATCTTCAGAATCAAAATGACGACGAAATTTAGAAAAAAAGTCTAAAGACTTAGACTTTGGTTCTTGCTGAACGACAGAAATGCTCTTGTCATTGATATCAGCTTCATCCTTACTATCACGAGAAACTTGCATCATTGCCTTCTCAGAAAAAGCGTCGATAAGGGTATACTCAGGCTCCACAGGGGGCACAACAAAGTCAACAAAGCTCTTGCTCATATAGTAGGAGGCAAGAACACCCGAAGTTATAAATAATAAGGGCGCTACGATTGCTGCAACAGCTGCAATAATAGCAGCAGAAGGAATATAGGCCAGGGCAATAAATAAAAACTGGGTAACTACAAGGGAAATATTCCGTGCAGTAAAGATAGTATTTGTGCCTCGATGGTCAGGTTTACCTAAAATAGCATCAAATAGTAAAATGGCTAACTTTCCCCCAGAAACAATAGCACCACCTAATGCCGTCACCGGAAATAGTAAGGCAAAAACAGGTAACAGCAATAAAAACAATGCAGCTGAAGCTGCAAACCCAAACGGTAGCAAGGCAACGGATAATAAGCCAATTGTAGTTTTTCTTAGCATTAGGGAATAATATTCAAATAAATTTGTTCAACATTCTACCACATTGACAATTAAATGCGATTGGTTTTTACAGATGCCCTAAATAAATCAGGGCATCTGTAAGCGATTAACTAAAGGAGAGCGTATCGTGAGAAATACGAGGCTGATCTTCACCATGACTTGATGAGGACTGAGCATTCGGTGGGGCAAGTAAACTACTAGGAACTTCAGCAGGATTCAGCCTGCTTTGCTCTTGCATTTCTTCAGCATGTACCCTGAATTGAGTATATATGGGGCCAAATAGCTCTCTATTAGGCGATTTTGCGAGAATACTTAAAGTAGCACAGATCGCTGAATGAGAACTTCGAGGCGAGTTCCTAAGATTCGACAAAAAGTAACTATCTTTACCGTCAAATACAGCAGCAACCAAATTGGGGTAGGCATGGATCAAATCAAAATTAAAGTTTCGGCCTAAATGCAAATGAGGTTCCTCTCCAAATAAATTATTGAGCAATACCAAAGTTTCTTGGCAATGGCTTTTAAAAGCCTCTTCTGAAGTAGAAGTCAATTTACCCTTTAGATTTACAAAGGTAGTAAGATTTTCCCGTGGGCAGTTTAAGATAAGCTTGGTTAGCAGAGCAGTTTTTTCATGCGAAGATAAACTATCAAGATGTTCTTCACTTTCCAACAGCGAACTCCCATCGCTGACCAACGCATCATAAGGATTCACTTGTGAAGAGGGGTGTATCATCTCTACTAATGATTCCTTGGCAAACTTAGTCATATCATCTCCTTATAAAATAAAAACTAAAAGCCGGTATAGCCTACTAGGGTCTAATGAGAAATGGTAGCCTAAATTTAACGTCAATTCGGGATAAGAGTCGTTTAAAGTCATCGATAAATCAAAGTACTCTTCGTTAAAAGCGCCAAAAAATGCTCGAATTAGCACTGCGAGTCCTCCGTTTTTTGGGCGCTTTTGCCTCGATTATTTTGATTTCTCTCGATTTTAAACGACTCTTATTCCGAACGGACGTTAAAGCCAATTAAAAAATGTAAAAATAATTATCAAACTACTATAAAGTTTTACAGAATAGAGACGATTACAATTATGAATGTTGTTGCCTTAATAAAATAATAATAAGGAGTAGGCAATGTCTAAAATACATCTCTTACAAGACCCTTTTCTAAACGAACTCCGTAAAGAAAAGATTCCAGTATCAGTATTTTTGGTTAATGGTATTAAATTACATGGGGTTGTTGATTCCTTTGACCAATATGTTCTGATGCTAAAAAACTCAGTGACTCAGATGGTATACAAACATGCCATATCAACAGTTGTTCCTTCCAGGCCCGTTAAATTACCATCTATGGATGCTGGTGAGGATGATGGAAATATGGCAGACTAGCGTTTTTCTTGTCATTGGAAAAGTCTTTGTTTGAACGTCCACAAGGTGGCGAGCGCGCCATATTAGTTCAGTTGGCGTTACCTGGGGTCGATGCTGAAAAAGCATTGTCCGAATTTAAGGAGCTAGCTCTATCTGCTCAAGCAGAGATAATGGCTTGTGTGGTAGGCGCTCGCGCAACTCCCGAGGCAAAGTATTATGTTGGCTTAGGCAAGGCTGAAGAAATTCAAGAGCTGGTTGCTGCCCATAATGCTGAGCTTGTTCTCGTCAATCACGAATTATCGCCATCTCAAGAGCGAAATTTGGAGCGTTTGTTCCAATGCCGGGTAGTTGATCGAAGTGGCTTAATCCTCGATATTTTTGCCCAAAGAGCCCGAACTTTCGAAGGAAAATTGCAGGTAGAATTGGCGCAGCTCCAACATATCTCAACACGTCTAATTCGTGGCTGGACACATTTGGAGCGACAAAAAGGGGGTATTGGCCTGAGGGGCCCCGGAGAGACACAGTTAGAGACTGATCGCAGGTTGCTAAGAGAGCGAATTAAATCAATTAATAAGCGCCTAGAAAAGGTCAGGCGCAGTCGTGATCAGAACCGACGCGCAAGACAGAAGGCAGCACTCCCAACAGTTTCTTTGGTAGGTTATACCAATGCTGGGAAATCAACACTTTTTAATGCGCTTACAGGCGAACAGATTTATGTTGCGGATCAGCTGTTCGCTACACTCGATCCAACCATGCGTAAATTGGATTTGCCTGGAGCTGGATCCGTTATTTTAACTGATACGGTAGGTTTTATTCGTGATTTGCCACACCAATTAGTCGAAGCCTTCCGTGCGACCTTGGAGGAAACAGAAGAAGCTGATCTGCTTTTACATGTGATTGATATTGCAGATCCTTTTTGGCGGGATACAGTTATAGCAGTAGAGCAAGTGCTAAGCGAAATTGGGGTAACTGAAATTCCAATAATTCATGTGTTTAATAAAATTGATTTACAAAAAGATTGGCTGCCGAAGATTGATTGGCAAGAAGATAGCTGTAAGGTTTGGCTATCAGCTAAAACAGGAGAGGGGCTTGATTTGCTTTGTGAGGTAATTGCTACCCAATTAGAGGGTGCAATTATTGAAGAAGAAATCTATGTTGCTCCTTCAGACGCAAAATTGCGGGCAAAGCTTTATCAGTTAGCAGCAATTGTCAGCGAAAGAGCCAGCGATGAAGGTGGTTGGTATTTGAAAATAAAATTAACGCAGGCTCAAAAAGCACACTTATTCTAGGGGCAGTTAAGTTAACCATAGAACCAACAGCGTCTAGCGTATAGCCTCTTTGAGGCTTTTCTCAGTTTGCCCGCCATACAAGGTTGTACTAAGTTTCCCGTCAGGATTAAAAACGAAGGTCGCAGGAACACCACGAATATCGCCTAAATCCAGAGCTCTGGCAGGATCAAATTGTAAACTAGGATAGCTAATTTTGTATTTCCTGATTAAAGCAATTTGGCTAGGCAGGGGCATGAGATCAAAATTGACAGCAAATAAAGCAACCTTATCCTTGTTTTTCTTATAAAAATGATTTAGTTCAACAATTTCATCTAGGCAGGGTTGGCACCAACTTGCCCAATAATTAAGGAGTACCCATTTTCCTTTTAAGCTATCGAAAGGAATAATCTGTCCGGTGACATCTTTTAAAAACACAGTGGAACAGAAGGCATGGCTCAAAACAGAAATATAAAGAAGAAATGATAGCATTAATTTAAATCGTCCCATTAAACTCCTCCTTCGAGCAAATTGCAGCATTCTAACACAGCCGCCTTTATACGGAGCAATATTTTTGTAAAGTTCAGACTCCTCACAAAAATAAAACATGACTACGAGTTGAGCAATATGTGTTTTTGCTCGAACAAATGACCATTTTTTATTTACATAAAATAGTAATTAGTGTAAAATGGTCGATCATTCTTCTGGTGCCAGTAGATCAATTTAGGATAAACTAATTGGTAGCATGGAGAATAGCAATTAAGAGATGAAACGCTTACAACAAAGAATGGGAACTCGATGGCCATCACCTTGATAATTTCTGCAATAGCAATTCTAACCTTCATTTGTGTTATTGCTATGTTTTATCGCCTGAGACAGCAGCCAGCCGTCCGTTTATCTACCTTTGATTACATTAAACTGACTTTCAGCGGTATTGTGGCCTTTATTGCGGACACCCTTGGTGTTGGTAGTTTCGCGGTTAATGTTGCTTTAGCAAAGTTGCTAAGAACCTTTCCTGATGATGAGTTACCAGCCGTTAATAATGGTGCACAAGTTATACCTGGTACGATTGAATCCCTCTTCTTTATGAAGATAGTGGACGTTGATTTAACCACCTTGGTTACGTTAGTTGCAGGAACTTGTATCGGTGGATTGATTGGTGGTGTAGTGGTAACCCACTTAAGTAAGCAAGCAATACGTTTAGCCATGATGTGCTGTTTTGTCGGAATTATCACTTTGCTAATTTGTCATCAAATGCGTTTAATGCCGATTGGTGGTGATTTAGTTGAATTGCAATCTTGGAAATTATTACTTGGCTTTTTGGCCATGATAGTCTGTGGTGCTCTAACCTCTGTGGGTATCGGCCTCTTTGCTATGGTTCAAGGTGTTCTGTTTCTCCTGAACGTATCGCCAGTTGTTGCCTTTCCTATCATGACAACAGCCGGTGCTATGCAGCAACCCCTGACTACCTTAGTCTTTGTCCAACAAAATAAAATACCTCTTAAAAAGACGCTTATTTTAAGTTTTGCCGGTTGTATTGGGGTTTTTATTACTATTCCCTTATTTACTCAACTAACAGTAACTTGGTTACATTCACTGTTATTGTGTATTTTAATTTATAATCTCATCGCCATAAGTCGTACATACTTCCGCTCCAGAGCGAGACGTTATGCTCAGACCAGTTTTCCTCCCTTGGCAGCAGCTGATTAGTGTCAATTCAGACATGCTAAAATAAAAAATACTGCCCGAACGATTCTTCGGTTAGAAGAAGTTGTTTGAGTTTAAAAAGGTTAGTTTGATGGAAGAGATAAAGAGTAAATCACAAAAAAAGCGTGATGCTGATGCTTTGCAAAAAATTGGCGTTGAATTTATTGGGTTAAGTAACGAGAAACTCGATCGTTTGCCTCTGCCAGCAAATTTACGCCATGCCATTGATCAAGCAAAAAACATTAAAAGCCACGGGGCTATAAGGCGTCAGGCACAGTTGATTGGCAAGCTTATGAGAGCTGCTGATAGTGAAGCCATTTTAGCTGCTTATGATCTAATTCTTGCTGAAGGCTCTGCGCAAACAGCGGTATTTCATGAGTTAGAACAATGGCGAGATCGGCTGATCAACGAGGGTAAGGATGCGCTTACAGAATTTATTCATGATTATCAGCCCAGTGATGTTCAGCAACTTCGCCAACTTATAAAAAAAGCAGAGGAAGAGCAGCAGAGTGGCAAACCCAGTGGTGCCGCTAAAGCGTTGTTTCGTTTTCTAAGGTCTTGCCTATCATGAACTACTCTCTTTTTATCAGCTGCCCGAAAGGTTTGGAATATCTGTTGGAAGATGAGGTGAAAGCACTTGGCTTTCATGTTTCCCGGGTTAGTCCTCAGGGGGTTTATGGCCAGGCCGAGTTGGCTATGATTTATCATTTGTGCCTTTGGACAAGGCTAGCTAACCGCGTACAGCTGATTTTATTTAGTGGCGAAGCCCATAATGAGCAAACGCTATATCAATTAGCCAACCAGTTTCCCTGGCAAACAGTCTTTACTGCGGATAAAAGTCTAGCTATCGAGTTTCACGGTTCATCGGACCATATTCGGAATTCTATGTTTGGCGCGCAGGTAATCAAAGACGGTATTGTTGATCATTTTCGCAGCTTTAAAGGGATGCGCCCAACAATTGATCGGGGGCAGCCAGATATTCGCTTGCATGCCCATTTAAAAAATGACCAGGTTACAGTCAGTCTTGATTTGACAGGCTATAGCTTGCATCAGCGTGGTTATCGTACTCAGGCTGGTGAGGCTCCTTTAAAAGAAAATATTGCTGCAGCTATGCTGATTCGTGCCAAATGGCCGCAACTAGCTGCGGAAGGTTATGTTTTACATGATCCCTTTTGTGGTGCTGGCACCCTCGTTATCGAGGCTGCGATGATGGCGGGGCATATTGCACCTGGATTATTGCGCCATGATCAGGCTTTAATTCGTTGGGCTCAGCATCAACCCTCATTATGGGATAAGGTGAGGGCGCAGGCTCTACAGCAAGTTAAACCTATAAAACTTAAGTTGTTAGGGACAGATAACAATCCTAAATTAATAAATATCGCTCGGGACAATGCTGAACGTGCGGGTGTATTGCCCTTAGTGGAATTTGCCAATTTATCGGTGAAAGATTGCCGTCCAGCCAATGAAAAAGGGTTGGTTATTGCAAACCCTCCCTATGGTGAGCGCTTGGGTGACGCTACGCAGCTTGTCCCGCTTTATCATGAGTTAGGGACAATTCTTCATTCCTATTATCAGGGCTGGCATGCTGCAATTTTGACTTCAAATCCGATGCTTGCGAAGGCAATAGGTTTACGTGCCGAGAAGCAGTACACCTTATTTAATGGTGCCCTAGAATGCAAATTATACTGTTTAACACTTAATGCAGAGAATCAGCTTAAAAATGCTGAAAGAGGGCATTTCTCTTCTGCAGCTCAGATGTTGGCAAACCGGTTAAAGAAAAATCATAACCATTTGCAAAAATGGGCTAAACGCAGCCATATCAACTGTTATCGCGTTTATGATGCAGATTTACCAGAATATGCCTTTGCCATAGATATCTATAATGATTATGCCGTACTGCAGGAATATGCCGCACCGGCCAGTATTGCTGCCCATAAGGTTGAAAAACGCAGCCTGGATGTTATTCAAGTTGTCCCTGCTGCTTTAGGAATCTCAGCTGACAAATTAGTGGTTAAGCAGCGTAAACAACAAAAGGGAAGTAGCCAATATCAAAAAATGAGTCAAACTCGACATAACATGACGGTTGTGGAAGGTCAGGCAAAATTAAAGGTTAATCTCTATGATTACCTGGATACTGGTTTGTTTCTTGATCATCGGCCGCTCAGGATGCGTTTTGCTCAATTAAAATCTGGTCAGCGGTTTCTAAATTGCTTTTGTTATACCGCAAGCGCTAGCGTGCATGCCGCTTTGGCAGGGGCAATAACTACGAATGTAGATCTCTCAAAAACCTATTTAAGCTGGTCAGAAGATAATTTCAGGCTTAATCATATTGATTTATCCAGACATCAATTTATACATTTCGATTGTTTGGAATGGTTGCAGATCACCTCTGATCGCTTTGATGTTATTTTTCTTGACCCGCCAAGTTTTTCAAATTCAAAACGGATGAAGCAGACCCTGGATGTTCAGCGTGATCATATTGATCTAATTAATGCTGCTATGCGTTTGCTAAATGCTAAAGGGGTTTTATATTTTTCGACGAACTTGCGGCAGTTTAAGCTTTCGCCAGAGATTAGCCAAAAATATAAGATAGAGGATATTAGCGCAGAAACTATCGACTTGGATTTTAAGCGATCTAAGCGAATTCATCAGTGCTATATGATAACGCAGTCTTCTAACTGAGTAATAGATCACCCCATACTCAGGAAAGTCCGCTTTGGACCCATCTCGAGAGAAAAACGTGATTAAAAGTAATAGGTCAGCCCCCACCCCAGTATTGAATTCCCGCGGCTTGACCGCGGGATCCGGTGTTCACTCTGAGCCCATAGATCCCGCGGTCAAGCCGTGGGATTTCGGGATGGGGGTGACCTATTACGCTCAAAATTGAACTTTCTCCAAGATTTTTACATCCCACCTGAGCTATTACTCAGATTTTACATCCGTAGTTTCGTCGCTTGTCGGCGCACTCTCAATTTCCCTTTGCAGGTCGTGCATATAGCCTGCTAAAAAGAAAAGCTCCGCAGTTAGATACATTGGGGCAATTAGGGATTGCCATAGATTATCCATAAATGCAGGACGCTTGCCTTCAATAAAATGCCCCACAAGCTGAAAAGCCCAGCCCAACACAAAGGTGATGATAAAAACCCATAATGAGGTGCTATTAGGACCATTTTGACTGACTAAATTCGCAAACCACAGGAGTACAATAAAAATAAGGGTCAGAGCCAAGGCAATACGCCAATTTAGATAATAGTAATAGCCAAGTAAGACTAAAGAGGCCAAACCTGCAAGTGTAATATCCATAACTCCAGGAATAATCAGATGGAGAAACCCAAAAAAGACCATAACTGAAAAAATAATGAGGGGAACACCAATGAAATGTGTGTAACGAGTAATAGGTTTTTGGTGATAGGCCGCATAAAACTTTGCTTGTTCTATAAACGAATTCATTATGGTCATCCTGAATAGGGCTTAATTAAAAAGTAGCATCTCTTTATTAGACAAGCAATTCTTAGCCTAGCAATCGTCCTAAATATCGCCAGCTAGCCATCCCCGCAAGTGTCATAAAAAGTGAGCCGAAGAGATGGACAGAAATTGCGCCTAAAGACCAGGCAAATCTTTCTTGTTGTAGCAAACCGACAACCTCGGCAGAGAAGGTTGAAAAGGTTGTCAAACCGCCACAAAATCCTGTGATGATAAATAATCGCCATTCAGGCGCAATAGTGGGCATCTGGACAAAGTAGGCAATAGCTACTCCGATAATATAGCCGCCAACAAGATTGGCAACTAAGGTTCCCGGTGGAATATTCGGCAAAAGAGTATTAAGTTTTACACCAAGAAACCAGCGAAGAAGTGCGCCTAAGGATGCACCTAAAGCGATGGCTATAATGGATTTCCACATAGTGAGTCCTGAAATGGTAAAACGATTTAATTGATAGCTTATTGTTTAGCTGAAGCATAGGCAACAAACTATGGAGCAAAAGAAACAAATTAGAGCATGATGATAATAATTGATTATTTTTGTTTAAAATATTATCATATCTGTCCTCCCATACAAGGACAGATTTATGAAGTTTCTTAAAGTTTTAATCTTATTTTTTGCCTCGCTATACCTACAGCAGAGTTTTGCCACTGATGAACCCAGTTTAAGAGATAAGATTGGCCAGATGCTAATCATTGGTTTTGATGGCAAAACGGTCAATAAAAATTCGCCAATTATTAAAGCAATCAATGAGGTCAATATAGGTGGCGTTATTCTATTTGATTATAATTTTCGTACAGCTAGTTATGATAAAAATATTGCGAGTCCAGAGCAGGTCAGCGAATTAAATCATCAATTACAGAAAGCGACCAAACTGGCGAATGCAAAATATCATCGCCCGAAGTTACCTCTGCTGACGTCGGTTGATTATGAGGGGGGCGCTGTCAATCGCTTAGGACAGTCCTATGGTTTTTCCGCGACACATTCTGCAGCTGATGTAGGTAAGATGCCGGATGAAGAAGCAAATCAGGTTGCAGAAGCTATGGCTAAAACGCTAAGCGATTCTGGCTTTAATTTAAATTTTGCTCCTGTTTTAGATGTTAATGTGAATCCAGATAACCCGATAATTGCTAAATTGAAACGTAGTTTTTCGACAAATCCCAAAGAGGTTGCTCATTATGCATCGATCTATTCGCATAATTTTATAAAGCATAAAACACAATGTGCTTACAAACATTTCCCGGGTCATGGAAGCTCAAATGCTGATTCACATTTAGGCTTTGTGGATGTCTCTAATAGCTGGCTCGACTCTGAATTGGAACCCTATAAGTTATTATTGGATGGCAGTGATAGCTGTAAAATGGTCATGACGGCTCATATTGTAAACCGTCAGTTAGACGATTCTGGCCTTCCTGCGACCTTGTCACACAAAATTCTAACCGGACTCTTGCGTGAACAGCTGCAATTTGATGGGGTCATTATTACTGATGATATGCAAATGAAAGCCATAACCGCTCATTACAGCCTAGATAAGGCCTTAACCTTGGCTATTAATGCCGGCTCAGATATGCTGATTTTCGGTAACCAGTTAGCTGATAGGGCACAAGATCCTGCAGAGGTTATCGATATTGTTGAAGCCAAAGTAAAATCAGGAGAGATTCCTAAAAGCCGGATTGATGAGGCCTACAGCCACATCAAGGCCTTTAAAGAATCTCTTGTGCTTGAATAGAGTGAACAGTTACTAATAGTCCATAGTAAAAAACTGTGGGCTATAGCGATAACAAAACCAAAGAAATTTTTTATCATTGAGTACGATATAGATTTTTAGTGTATCAAGGGAAGCCAAATCTGGTTGCGGCGTGATAAAACAGACGCGATTATCGCCGCTAATATTTACAAGATGATAACTACGGACAGGAGAATAGGTCTTGGGAAAGACATAGTAGTTTGCCTCTGGTAATAAAATGACCGGTTTTCCTGTGACTACTATCTTATTATTGGCATAGCCTACGCAAGAACTGATAACAAGAAGTACAGAGAACAGCTTTTTGATTAACCCTTTCATAATAAGAGCCTCCTGCATTTTTACCTAGCTGCTTTGAACCAGGGCTTAACCCCTGCATTAGACCTCGGCACGCCCTCTCTTGCTGTTAATTATAGACCTTTATTTTCAAGCGAAGATCAAATTCCACAACTAACGAGAAAGCTGGTTGTGGCGAAAACAGGTCTGTACATGATCATTGACCATGCCGACTGACTGCATAAATGCGTAGCAGGTTGTTGGTCCCATAAATACGAAACCGTCTTTCTTCAATTGCTTAGCCATGGCCGTTGATTCAGGAGTAATTGCAGGAATGTCCGCTAAAGACGCTCTTTTGTTTTGTAAAACCCGTCCATCCGTAAACTGCCAAAAATAGTCAATGATATTCTCACGGTCTGCCACTTTTAAAAAAACTTGGGCATTGGTTTGGACGGATTTAATCTTCAAGCGATTACGTATTATTGCTTCATTGCCTAATAAACGCTGCATGTCTGCATCGGATAATACCGCCAGTTTTTCTGGAGAAAAATTTAAAAAGGCTTCACGCATTGCTGCACGTTTTTTCAAAACAGTAAACCAGCTTAATCCAGCTTGCATACTTTCAAGAATGATCATTTCAAACAGCTTTTCACGATTTCTAACGGGAACTCCCCATTCTTCATCGTGATAAGCAATATATAACGGATCTTTAAGACACCAGCTGCATTTTTCCATAAAGACGAATCCTTTAGCGTATTTTTCTCAGAAGATGCTTGGTCTGTAAGGGGGAGATAGGTTGATCTGCATAGAAAGCGACCGCAGCAAGATCTGTCCCAACCACATTGTAACTGCATACCCAATAACCTTCCTTGTCATAGTAAGGTTTTGAAGGTTCAGACAATTTATTTAGAGCGCTATTGCCCTTCGAAAGTGCAACATCCATAGAGTCTGTTTCAAAAAAACCGATAGCAAAGTACCAAGTGTGATTTGTGTCATAGGAGCTTTCCTGGAAGGCAAAAAAATAGTTCTTTGGAGGTAATTGATAGGCCATCGAGACTCCTTCGCTTTTGATTAGGCTAATCTTAGGGCAGGCATCTGGTGCTTGCATTTGAATCGTTGCAAAAGCAGCGTTTGCTGACAAAGTACCTAAGAGCATAAGAATTCCGGACTTTAACATCATGTAACTTACTCCATAAAAAATAAAAACCCCGCCAGCCTAACAACTGAAATAGAAATGTGCAAGTCTCGTAAAACGCTATCTTAGAAGAGATCAAAGCTTAGTTTGCCAAGGATATAAAGCACGTTGCCTGCACCAGCTGCGCCGGGAATGTAAGTCGCTGAAATAGACGCTTTGCGATAACTTACTGAAACCCAAGGAAGAACGCCCGGAAATGGAATGCCACCAAATATATCAGGGCGTTGAGTGACAAGAACTGTGTACCCGGCACCAAGGTTTAAATTAGGTGTTAGATGGGCAACTTTGAGAAAGGCGTAGCCAACAGCAGGTTCAATGTTCTTATGTGAATCCAGAAATGCAAAGGCAAAAAGCCCATGCCAGTCCCCTTTTTCATCATAGAACCCTTTACCTAAGCCGCCACCCCAAGCTTGTTCATTGTAAGAACGGATTTTATGTTTTGAGTAGGTATAACGGTTATGCCAGGCGTAACCACTGAGATAAAGTTCCTTGTCACCCTCTGTCCAAATCTGATGAAAACGCTTACAAATGGGCTTTGTCCAAGACCACCATTTGGTGCAGCTTTCAGTATAGTCTTTGGGTAACTCTGTTGCGGCAGGACTTTGCTGCGGTAATACGGAATTAGTGCCATTTGCGCTAGCCGTATTCAAAAAACTTAGTAATAACAGAGTAATGAGAAATTTTTTCATTCGATATTCAGCATAAACGGGGTTTCTCAGGTCATACTTTAGTGCTAAAGTTTCTAAAAACCTATACATCCTTGAAATGAAAATACCCATCTTGGCATTTACCGCTGTGTATTCAATTTCAAAAATCGAAAGAGCATACTAACATGGACTTGTTTCGTAAAAAAGACAAAGATGATACGGCAGATACTGAAACAAATTTAGTGAAGTGCTTGTCTTCTATTGATTTGCTATTGTTAGGTGTTGGGGCGATTATCGGTGCTGGAATATTTGTGTTAACCGGTATAGTTGCTGCGAACGATGCAGGCCCTGCAATAGTTTTATCTTATGTAGTCGCAGGTTTCGCATGCGCCTTTGCCGCTTTATCTTATGCTGAGTTAGCAGCCAGTATTGGTGGTTGCGGTAGCGCTTATGGCTATGCTTATGCTGGTTTTGGCGAATTAATTGCCTGGATTGTTGGCTGGGATTTGTTGCTCGAATATTCTATTTCTGTTTCTGCAGTATCCGTTGGATGGTCTAGCTATTTCAATGATTTTCTCACGGCGCTTAAACTTTATGTGCCAACAAAACTGCACCATGATGGTGGGCTTTTTAATCTTTCCGCTTTTTCTATCATTATTTTTCTAATGGTTTTATTAGGTTATGGTGTTAAATCCAGTTCTCGCTTTAATAATACAATGGTTCTGGTCAAGCTAGCGGTGATTCTGCTCTTTATTGTGATAGCTTCGACCGCAATTAAACCACAGTATTGGTCTCCTTTTATGCCTTTTGGTTGGTCAGGAGTAATGCACGGCGCCTCGTTGATTTTCTTTGCTTACATTGGTTTTGACGCGGTTTCAACCGCTGCCGAAGAGGCTGTAAATCCCCAGCGTGATATACCGGTCGGAATTGTTGGTTCTTTGCTGATCTGTACAGTTTTATATATTATTGTTTCAGGTTTGCTCACCGGAATAGCACCCTATAGCACACTTAATGTGTCTTCACCTATTAGTTATGCCTTACTCAATCTGGGTTATAAGTTTGCTGCGGGAATGGTTGGTGTGGGGGCTATTGCTGGTTTGACTACCGTTATGCTTGTGCTGTTTTATGGGCTTAGCCGTATTTTTCTAGCTATGGCGCGAGATGGTTTATTACCGCGTTTTTTTTCTCAGGTGAACGGTTATACAAAAACCCCCCTGCGCATTATTGTAACCTGTGGTCTGTTCATGGCCTTGCTTGCCGCCTTTGTGCCTATGCATGATCTGGCCGAGTTGGTTAATATTGGAACTCTTTTTGCTTTTATTACGGTTTGTGCAGGAGTAATTATTTTACGTTATACCCAACCAGATATGCCCCGTCCTTTTAAAACACCTTTAATGCCCTTAATTCCTGCATTAGGCATAATTAGTTGTAGCTATCTGATTTATAATTTGCCTGGACTCACAATGCTCCGTTTTATAATTTGGATGGCGGTAGGGTTGGTAATCTACTTTTCTTATAGTCGACATCGCAGTGAATTAAATTTAAATGAAAGAACGCGTTAATAATGGCTCTTCTGTTTCAGGAATGCTGAAAAAGCTGGTTAAAACTCATCAGAATGAATCTTCAGTGTCTTATGAGGAACTGGTAAAAACAATGGGTGAAAAGGCCTATGGCCTCATTGCAATCTTATTCGCCTTACCAAGTGCTCTCCCTGTTTCAGCTATTCCGGGAATTTCTTTTATCTTTGGTTTACCCATTGTCTTTATTGCAGTCCATATTATTTTGGCACGACCTGCCTTATGGCTGCCGCAAACCCTGGCTAAGCGCCGTATTGCTATGGATAAGCTTAGCCAAGTTATAAAGAAGACCCTGCCTTATCTGCTCTATATAGAACGTATGCTAAAAACGCGCTGGTTATTTTTTTCCTCGCCCACTATGGAACGCCTACATGGAATAGTCTTATTAGGCCTAAGCTTGCTTTTATTGCTGCCTATTCCCTTTAGCAACTTCTTTTTTTCATCTTTAATTATCCTGTTTGGCTTAGGAATCTCTGAAAGAGATGGGATTGTACTGGCTTTGGCCTATCTTGGTTCTTTTTTATATGCCCTTTTCCTGATCTCTTTGGCGCGCGGTTTAACGCACCTTATTTTTTCGTAATAGCTATGCCACAGAACCCCCATCATCCAGAGCGCAGCGAAGGATCTCCTGAATGAGGCACCGTGCTAATCCCGGAGATCCTTCGCTGCGCTCTGGATGACGGAATATAGAGGAGTCATCTATTAGATTTTTCCTTAGAAAAAGGTCAGCATGATCGCAGCAGAGATAATCCCTGCTGCAGGAATGGTTAGGAGCCAGGAAAGGAAAATGCGTTTTAGAACGGTTCGATGAGTTGCTTTCATACCATTATACAAACCGACACCAGCAATGGAACCCGTCACTGTGTGTGTTGTGGATACAGGGATACCTTGCTCTGTGGCCAGATAGATCATTATTGCTGCCCCGGATTCAGCTGCAGAGCCGCGCAGTGAGTTAAGTTCAGTTATCTTTGTACCCATAGTATGAACAATACGCCAGCCACCTGTAAGGGTTCCCAGGCTAATCACAATTTGGCATGAGATGACTACCCAGCAGGGTACATAAAAGGTATCGCCTAGCATATTGGCGGAAAACAGCAAGACAGCAATGATCCCCATTGTTTTTTGTGCATCATTCCCACCATGAGTGAGGCTCAACAAGGCAGAGGAGACGAGTTGAAAGCTATTAAACGCTTTTGTGACTGCGGGTTCTGAATACTTTTTTAATAAGAGGGTAAATAAGAAGGTCAATAAAAAACCGGTGACGATACCTACGGCTGGTGAAACAAAAATACCGATGGCAACTTTAAGAAATCCCAGTGGTTTAAGGGAGCCTACCCCTGCTTTTGCTAAGGCAGCGCCAGCAAGGCCGCCAATCAGGGCGTGCGATGAACTGGAGGGCAAACCATAGAACCAGGTTACCAAGTTCCAAAATATAGCGCCAATTAAAGCAGCGAAGACAAGCTGCGCATCAACAATTGCAGTATCAATCAAGCCACTACCAATGGTCTTAGCCACCATAAGGTTAAAGACTAAAAAGGCAATCAAATTAAAAAAAGCTGCCCAAAGTACTGCCTGGCGCGGTGTTAGTACACCTGTGGTAACAATCGTAGCAATAGAATTGGCTGCATCATGGAAACCATTTATGAAATCAAAACTAAAGGCAATAATAATTACCAAGATGATAAATAAACTGCCTGATTCCATCGCTCATCCTTATAAATCATTAACTCCCTCCAAACAGCTAACACACCGTTAGTATATCTTCGAAATTACCGCGTATTTATGCAGACTATTAAGTGCTTAGATCTCAGGTCTAATCCTAACCTGTTTAATTCGCGCCCCTTTTATTCGTTCAACCGTGGCAGAAAACTCAGGAAAATTAATGGTTGTTCCCTCTTTGGGCACGGAGCCGAGTGTATGTAGAATGAGGCCGGCTATAGTGGCGACTTCGGTTTCCTCATCAATGTCTAACGATAACTCACGTTGTAATGCTCGTTCAAGTGCATACAGAGGGCAATCGCCTTGCACAGTGATGCTGCCATCACTGTGGCTAAGCCAGGCATCCTGTGTTTTGTGGAATTCATCTTTAATCACACCAAGAACTAAATGCAATAAATTATCCAAAGTCACAAAGCCGGCAATTGCTCCCTGACGCCCATAAACTAAGGCAAAATGAGGCATTCCACCCTGAAATTGTCGTAATAAGTTTAAAACAGGAAGCCTGTAGGAAATTTTAGGGACAGGTCTAATTAAACTATCAAAAGAAAGCTCGACATTGCCTTGAGCCTCGTGCAGCAAGGGTTGTAAATCTTTTACATGAAGAATTCCAATAATTTGTTTTTTGCTGCGGTCATAGACTGGATAACGACTATAGCGATAGCGACTCAAAATCTCCATCAAATCATTGCTGGCAATTTTGTTGTCCAGCATGACCATATCGTCATAGGAGCGCATGATATCGCTCACATTAAGATCACCCATTTCCAAGGTGTGGGCCAGAATGCTTCCTTCTTGTTGGCTCAACTCGCCGTGCAATTGGCTGGAACGTAGGATTAATTTAATCTCCGCACTGGAGTGATATTGTTCTCCGGGATGAATAACGTCTAACTTGAGGCTTTTCAGCAATAGAATTGAACAGGAATTAAGCAGCCAAATCACCGGGTACATTAGCCAATAAAAATAATATAGGGGAGTTGCTGTCCATAGTGATATTTGCTCGCTTTGGCGAATTGCCAGCGATTTGGGCATTAGCTCACCGACGACTATGTGCAGAAAGGAAAGAAGTGTAAAAGCGATGGCGAAGCTAATAAATCCAATTACAGCGGGATTACTAAGGCCAATCCAATAAAAAAAAGGACTTAAAAGCTGAGCAAAGGCCGGCTCACCAACCCAGCCCAAACCTAAGGAGGCGAGTGTAATACCAAGCTGGCAGGCTGAGAGATAGGAGTCAAGATTTTGATGAACCTTGGCTAGAATTTTGCCTCGTCGGGGGTATTCTTCCTTGATGATTGCCACACGCGTGTAGCGTAATTTCACCATGCCGAATTCAGCTGCGACGAAAAAGGCATTTAGTAAAACCAGCACAAAGGCTGCAAGAATAAAAAGGAAATTTTCCATACTAGAAATAATAGCTGGAGCGTGTCATCAATTTGGATACGCTCTGCATTAATTGTTTTATAAAAAAAGGTAGCTCTGCCGCACCGGCTTCTATAGCAACCTCAGCATGTTGTGCCTCATCTTCATTCATCTGTTCTAAAATTGCTTTTGACTTTTGATCCTGGGCGGGTAGTTTTTGTAAATGCTTTTGCAAATGGTCGACAACTTGCTTTTCTGTCTCTGCGACAAAACCCAGGCTCCAGCGATCACCTGCGGCGCCTGCCAAGGTCCCCAACAGCAATGAGCCTAAATACCAAAAGGGGTTTAGCAAACTAGGCTGACTATCAAGTTCCTTTAATCTTTGTTCGCACCAGGCTAAATGATCGATCTCCTCTTCTGCAGCCGCATCCATTTGCGCTTTAACCGCTGTTAATTGCGCGGTTAATGCTTGTCCCTGGTAAAGTGCTTGTGCGCAGACCTCACCTGAGTGATTAACCCGCATTAATCCCGCCACATGTTTTTTCTCCTGCGAGTTTAAAGGGGCATCTGCAAGATTTTCGCCAGGGGATTTTCTTTGGCATGGGCGGCTTTTAGGGGGCGCTAAGGTGCGCAAAGCGTCATCAACTCCGCAAATAAGGTGTTCAATAAAACTAAGATGGCCCATTTTTTATCTCAATAAGTGGGTATTAATACTAGGAAACTAGTTAAGTTCTAATGTTAGCTCGAATAGGCTTAATTTTGAAATAGATTTAGAGGCAAGGGTTGTTTATTATTGGATCACGGTGTTCTAAAAGCTTATTTTTTATGCAAAACATGCTCGAAAACTAATTGTTTAAGAGTATAATAAAAAGAATGGTCCTAAACAGAGTGATTTGCAATTATGCCCTTAACATTACAAGTTTATACTCTTAACTGTGGTAATAGCACCCCAGGCCAAGAAGTCGCAAAAAGCCTTGTTGAGGATTTAGCTAACTCCGATACCGATCTGTTTATCTTGAACTGTCAGGAGGTGGATTTTAATGAAGCGATGGAGGATTTGCAAAAAGCTATAGGAACCACTGACCTCGTTGTTAGCAAAGGCCCTAGGATGGCGACTCATACTAAATTCAGCACGCAATTCCATAAAGATACAGGCATGATGTCTATTGTGTTGCATAAACCGGAAGTTAGTGTTGAATTTGATGATAAGGTGAGCGGTCATGCGAGACGAGATGGGGAGCGTATTCGTGGCGGAAGTGGTTACAACAAAGGGGGTATGCTAACCCGGATAAAAGCGACAAAAGGGCAAGAGACTTATAGCATTGATGCTGTAAACGGGCATCTCGATGCCTTTAGTGATGCCCAGCGAGCCCAAGATTGGGCAAATGTTCACGGCTTACAAAAATTTAATGTTACTAACTGGACGGAGCTCTGTGGGGTAATCCCTCATCTTAGCTGTAGCGGTCTTGATATGAATACCCGCAATATTATGAGCCAAGACAGCCATGGCACAATACAAAGCGAAAACGCATGGGACCACCTTTCTAATCCAGATATGCAGGGCTTTGCCATGGCCCCTCTTGGTAATCACCATCAATCGCGGCCTTCAACCTACTTAAATATTGAAGGGGTGGATGTGTTGAACAGGGCTGATAAGAAACGAGTAGGTAGGGCGAAAGGCGGAATGCTCGATGTTGTTTCTCATACAGATATTGATGCAGCTAAAACGCAATTGGCTTCGTCAACCTCTGCAGTGGTTGAGTTAGACGGCTCTATAATTCAACCCGTTGCAGGAGCTGCGCGTGATCATTCGGTTATTGGTAGTAGTGAAATTACCCTGGATCCTCGGCAAGACGAGGTTGAGCGAGTACGTGATGCAATCGTTTGTGCTTTAGTGGATGCTGCTCCAGAGCTTGCAAAACATCTGCTTTCTGATGCGTTTACTAGTGACAGTCCTGATAATCAAAAAGCCTATCTGCTCAAGGCCTACCAATTATATCTATCACCAAATGGGCTCCTGCAAAGACATCTGCAATTGCATGCAGATAAATTAGGATATCTGGCTCAATTTGAGAAAAGCCTTCCTGCCGATGCACCACCAAAGCTTTTGGCTGATTTTAAGCAACAACTTTTTTCTGAAGCCCCTTGGTTAGCTATTAGAAAACCTGAGTCACTTGGAAGTCTTGCTGATCTAGAGCAGGCAGCAAGTATTCATTCTGCTCTTCTAAAATTGGATGAATTAAAGTCTAAATATTTATGTGCAGCGGGTTCTGAGGAGGAGCGAAATATAGCAGCTCAAATCATTACAAATTCCGTAAAGCATTTGCTTGAAGCGGATGACTTACCGAGATTAGGTACCTGGATAGGACAAACTGAGAAATTATTAGCATTTAATCAAACTTTGCAGATCTATGAGCGTTATTTGCCAAAAGCCCCTGAGGGGCGTGGACATGATGCTCAGCAAGAGTTGCCTGCAAGTGAACAGTTATTGCTAGAGAAAAGGGAAATAATCTCTGATTTTAATATGGCGTTAACGCAAGATCAGGAGCCTAGCCAAATACTTGCCTCCCTTCACGAGACACTCAATTCAGAGGAGAAAACGTCTAAGCTGGAAAAGCACCGCGACGATTCTTTGCTTTATGAATTGTGGCGTAAACTTAAAGCGCTTGTTAGCAAAGATGGCGCCTTAAGTAAGGGCGGGCAATTTGCCCGCGATGCGAAGGAGCAGCTTAGTCGTGCAGAGGATACAGAGCTAGCTCCCGGCAATATAGAATATCGGCAATAAAAGAATGTTTGTAAGCGATCAGCCTGTGTATTGCGCTGTTACGCGTGGTGATTGGCTATCTGATGAGGAAAGGCTATTAGCATAGTAGAAGAAAGTTGCTTTTTTCCCATTTTTACTGGTATTTAACAGCGGATCGATCGCTTTATAAATTGCCTGATTTTCTGCGCTATTGACCCATAAGTCTGGTTGCTCATTAGCGTTACAAGGCGTGCTTTTATCGAGATTCTTAAGCAAGATGGGACCTGATTTTATCGATTTTAATAGATAAAAAGCAGTCCCATCTTGACCATCGTTAAGACGAATAAGTGCAGGACATTTTATTTCGTGAGAATTAAGTTTTCTCAGTTGTTTCATGTTTTCAATGGTTTTAAACCCGAGATAATAGCCACTTTCTCTTCTTTTTATGTGATCTTGAATAATAGGGGCAATACCGAAAGCTATTTGCTGAATGACAAAATCGCATAACTTCTTATTGCGCTCGCTATCAACAGTTTTACCATCAAGAGAAAGGGTATTCCAAAGTGTTCTCCAATCAGTCATCTCCATAGAAAATGTTACGAAAAAATGAAATACCTTAACGATCTGTGCAGGAAGGCACTTGAGTCTTTCATCTGCAGGGGTACTCATATAGAGATTCATGCATATATCAATTTGTTGTTTAGTAGAGCAAAGGAGATTATTGACTATTAGGGGCGCAAGCTCTTCGCCAACAGCATCATTGTCAATGTAAAAATTTGAAAAAAACAAACGTCCAGAAAGAGGGGAGTCCTCAGAGGCAGCGTCTCCTTTTAGCCAAAATTGCTCTATATATTTTAAAGCTAAGGGATGCTTCTGATGGAGCTGAACGAAGTAATCTATATATTGTTGTAAAATGCCCGAGTCTATTAACACATCATCAAATGCCATATCGAGTCTCGTGTAGTTGGCGATAATTGATATTTAAATTTACAATTTAGTTTTTTGCAAGATATTTGATCTTACTATTAGAGGAAAAATAGGCATCGGGCAAAATTGTAATAGGTTACCTTACTCCGTCATTGTTAGCGTTACTAATCGACTTGCTGATGCTGAGCCGCTGTCCATGCCGGTCTACAGGAAAGGATAAGTTCTAGGCTCCCTTCCCAATAATAGGGCTCTCCAGCATCTATAATAATGCTATCACCCACGGTTAAAGGAATTTCTTCGCCATTAATGACAATCTTGCCTTCGCCCGCTTTCACATAGGCCAGTTCCTGACACTCTTGATTAACCGCCCTGCCATTTTCAGGATAACGACCGCTAATAGCAGCAATGGCAATATCTAACATAGGGTCGTTTAAGGGATATTCTATAACAGAGCAGCTGTTACTATTTGCCTTTTCCTTTGCTTGATTTTTAAATGCTACTTTCATTCAAATACTCCTTAATAAACTTCTTCCACAATGAGTTGGTTAAAATTCGTTATTACTTTGTCCGCATGTTGAAATTGATCCTTTTTATAACTAGTCAATATGGCAATGGCCTGCATCCCAGCAGCTTTCGCAGCGTCTACCCCGTGAGGTGTGTCTTCTATAACTAAACATTCACTAGGGGGAACATTAAGTTGCTTCGCGGTGAGCAAATAACCTTCAGGAGAGGGCTTACCCTGTTGCACATCTTCTGAGGTAATAATCGTATTGAAATAGCTTTGCAATCTACCTTGTTTTAATTTTGTGAGCACCGCCCTAATTTCATTTCGAGTGGAGCCTGAGCAAATAGCAAGTTTAGGTATTTTTTGAGAGATATATTCAATGTATCGATCAACAGAGTCAATCATCGGCAAGCTATCACAGAGCCTGACTATTTCTTGATAGTGCTTCGTCTTTTCTTCAATAAGGGCATTAATTTTGTCCAATGAAAGGTTGAAATTTTTTGCAGAAAGAACCTTAGGGAACATTTCCTTATCTGAGAGACCAAGGTATTTCTCTACATATTCCTCATAGCTTAGCGCCAAGCCCAATTGTTTAAAAACAAAAGAACAAGCTTCATAGTGAAGTGGTTCACTGTCTAAAATCACACCATCAAAATCGAAAATAAGCGCTTGAAACATAAATTTCCTTGTAAAGGGTTGAGTATAAATTTAATCATTATGCTCCCAAAGACGTACGTCATGTCGAACGTAGAGAGACATCTCCTGAGTGTGGCACCGTGCTAATCCCGGAGATCCCTCACTATGTTCGGGATGACAGGGTCTTTATCAATGTTTGCCCCTAAGGGGCTGGGCGCTCAGGAAGAAAACCACCCGCTTGCATGTGCCACATTTTGGCATAATGGCCATTTAACTGAATTAATTCCTCATGCGACCCATCTTCAATAATCTGTCCATTATCAAATACTAAGATTCTATCCATTTCAGAAAGAGTAGATAGACGGTGCGCAATGACTATAGTTGTTTTGCCTTTCATTAAATGATGAAGAGCATCTTGAATGTATTTTTCAGTGACAGAGTCTAGTGCGGAGGTTGCCTCATCCAGAATGAGAATGGGCGCGTTTTTTAAGATGGCCCGTGCAATCGCAATTCGCTGACGCTGGCCGCCGGATAGCTTTATGCCTCGCTCTCCTACCATCGATTGGTAGCCCTCATTAAGTTGACTAATAAATTCATGGCAATGGGCTTTTTTAGAGGCTTCGATTAGATCTTCGTCGCTCGCGTTGGAGCGGCCGTAGCGAATGTTTTCCATTAAGCTACGATGAAATAAAGAGACATCCTGAGGAATTAAGGCAATATTCTCACGCAGTGATTCTTGAGTGACCTGATTAATATTCTGCTGATCAATCGTTATGGAGCCGGACTCGACTTCAAATAGTCTTAAGATAAGATTTACAAAGGTACTCTTACCACTACCTGAAAAACCGACTAGCCCCACTTTTTTGCCCGAATGAATGAGGACATTTTTATTGTGAAATAGCTTTCCGCCATCTCGATAGTGAAAGTTGACATCTTTAAATTGAATCTCACCATGAGTAACCTTTAAAGGTTTTGCATCTTTGATATCTGTAATATCGTGAACAGCATTAATAATAGAAAGCGCTTGCCTGCACTTACCAACTTGCTCTGAAAAAGACACGAATTGTCCTGCAATAAACCACAGATTCCATAAGATGCTGATTGAGAGAGTAATAATAAAACTAAAGTCGCCCACGGTTACCTGATTCTGGCTATACATCTTGCCAAGCATCCAAAGATTAATACCTAACAAAGCAACGATACTGATATCCCACCAGATGCGCATATGGATAATTTTACCTAGCATGTCCCTGTCTTTCTGGACTGTATCGGCAATTGAGGCTCCGACATGGCTGTTTTCATAGTGATGCTTTGCGAATAAACGAATATTCACAATGTTGCTAATGCTATCAACCATCTTACCGACCAAAGAGCTCCGCGCTTCTGCAAACACATGGGAAAGATTTTCAATCGATTTCAAAAATAAAAAGGTAATGCCAAGGAATACAATGACCCAGGCAACTAAAATAATGGCAAATACCGGATGAATTAATAATAAAGTAACGATGGCAATGGCTAATCCCAATGATTGGGCATAAACATCATCAAGGGTCGTTAGAATATCAACAATCCCTCCTTGCATATCCACCACCTTATTAATCAGGCTACCTGCAAAATTGTTTTGGAAGTAATGATGGGAGTGCTGATTTAAATAAGCAAACATCTTTGTCATTGTGTCTTGTCTAAGGCTTGGAAATAACTTGAGTTTTACCCAATCCAATAGACGCATGTCCAGGCATAAGCCTATCCATAAAGCGATGTATAAAAAGATGTAGGGCTGAATAGCTGCAAAGGCCGCAGCCTTATCCCCTTGAAATCCTGTGGCCTTATCAATAATGATTTTCAGAGTGTAGGGTAGCAGGGTATTTGTAATTGCCCAGAATAGAGCGACAAAAGCAAAGATAGCGAGATAACCTTTATAGGGCTTGAGGATATTAAGGGTAAATTGTGTTAGAGATTGTTTCATTGTTATCCAGGTTAAAGGCTTTGTTGTCTGCATTATAGCTTACAAGCAATTTTATAACTGATAGCAAATAAGCAATGAAAGATTAGTAATGAGCCTGCAAATGCAAAGAAAGAATCAACCTCTCCTATTAATGGGATGGATATATAATGAGGGAAAAATTTACCCAATGAGATGAAGAATATTATTAGGAATGAAAAAATTAGGGTATATCTTTTATGGTTTTTTATTAAAAGAGCCATGATTGAAAAAGTAAGGGAGAAAAATAAACCGTACAAGGCGAAAAGGTAAATAATGAATGACCACCAGCCTCTTACATCACTATTGTCATACTGAAATAATAATGAAATAAGGCAAGCCAATAAGAAACTGAAACTTAGAATGAATGAATCTCGCAGAAATAACTCTTGTTTATTTAAGTGATACTCCGGTTGACTGATAAGAGGTGCTAACCTTTCGCATCGAAAAACCACTAGAACAATCAGGGGGAACGTCTGTAAAAAACCTTCAAAGGAAACATAGGGTGCATGATACTGCATTGAAAAGTTTGCACAAATAAATGCAATAAGAATAGACCAAGAATATCTATTCAAGTTTCTAAGCGAGCTTTTCTTTAGCCTAGCCATGTACTAATCCTTTAGCTGAGGAGATATTTTTCGTTGAGTGTATCTCAAATTGTTACTGTTAATGAATCGAACGGTCGTCATCCTGAGAGCCCCAGCCCCTTTGGAGCAAACATCGATAAAGACCCCGTCATCCCGAACATAGTGAGGGATCTCCGGGATTAGCACGATGTCTCATTCAGGATGACGTGGCCTATTACTATTTTACCGCTCGTCCAATTTATTGATTATTTTAAAAGTAACCAGCACTCCGTTATTAGTTCGGTTTCAGCAACCTCATGATCAAAATTGTAATAACAAAAAATACAGGGCAAATCGCCTAGCTCTTCACCGGATTTTGGTAACCAATCACGATATAAGCCATAGATAGTCTCACCCATGTTATTACGAGAACCTTTATGTATAGCTACTGCATATCGACCTTCGGGTAATCGTTTTTCAATTATCTCGCCTTGAAGTTTCAATTGTTCTGGCACAGTTATACCAAGATCAAAACGAAACTCTTCTGGTGGTGTAGTTTGAGGGTCGTCATATCCAAACCCGAACGCCTCTCCGGCTTTAGGTTTCAGGTTAATAGTTTGGGCTTTAGCCCAGCTAATTAATCGATTAACACTATCGCCCACTTTTTGAGGATCGCCGCGATGTTCTAATACAGCTAAGCGTCTCGCTTTTATATTTTTGATAGTAACATTCATAGTCATTTCACCTTGTTTAGGCAAACAATACGGTGGCTGCTCCCAGGCTTGCCAGCTTGATTGAGCTCTAAACTCACTTGGGGCTAAATTACAAGTTTGTTTAAAGGCTCGCGTGAAAGATTCATGCGATTCGAACCCCGCATTGATTGCAATTTCAATAATGGATGTATCCTTATTAACAATTAATTGATGAGCTGCTCTTTTTAGACGAAGCCAACGAATATATTGTTGCAAAGATAGGCCAGTAAACGCTGTAAATAAACGATGAAAATGATATTTTGAAAAGCAGGCTACATCGCTCAATTGCGCTAAAGTGAGTTTGTCGTCAAGATGTTTACCAATAAACTCGATTACCTTTTTTAATTGGCGCTCATAATTCATACTGTTCTCACTCAAATTATCGTTTCATTCACAAAACTAAGGTTAAACCTATCTTAAATGGAGTGTTTGACCAATATTGCTAAAGTGATTGCTTTCAAAGTCCCCAAACTAAGCGTTCTAAATCCTTCAAACTTTGAACTCTCTCTTGCCAATCGGGAATTCGTACTTGAATATTCAAATTGCTATATCGGTGGAGCAGCATTAAGGTTGTCAACTGATGACTCAATTTATCCGTTAACTCATGAGGTAAATAGCCATAAGCTGCTAAAAATTCTCTTAGTAATTGCTTGTCGCCCTGGATAAGAAAAGCACCAGGACCTAGCAAATCATATTGTGGTAAACCGAGCATGGCATCTCCAAAATCAATCAATCCATTGATATGCCAAACAGCATCCACGTTAATTACTAAGAAATTCATCGGGGTATATTCGCCCGTTAATATAACTGCCTTTTTGAACTCCGGTAATATTTCTTTGCCTGAATTAAGGTAGGTGGGCAACTGTTGCAGTAATGCTGTAGGAAGTCCTTTGCTTCGGTGTTGTTCTACGCAATTTGCTATTTGTTTTTCAAGAAACCGTGGCCAAGAGCAATCAATTGTCTCAAGTCCTTCAGTTGGTAAAGCATGAACCTCTCGAATAAGCGCTCCCAATTCACGAAGAATGACTACTTTATTGCTGTAGGGCATAGTTTCCCAGAGGGTTTCTAGATTTGTTCCTTCGAGCTTACTAATGATGAGATATGGCCAGCCAAATATTTCTCCTTCGTGCTCGAGTGTTGGCGTCTTTATCGAAAGTTTTCCCTCTAAACTTTTTAATACTAATCGTTCGCTTTCAAATTGGTCTTGGTGAACGGGTGGAAAAATCTTAATGACTTTTTCTCCGTAGGAAAAGACGATATTTGTGCCATCAGAAAATAGCGCTAATGATGCCTCAGGTAATTGGTGCTTATGAATAATTACTCTAGCCAAATCATTTTCAATGTGTTGCTTGAGTTTTTCATAGCCTTCAAAGGTCTGAATAGTAGAGAGGGTTTGATTCAACCTTGTGTTATCCATCAATTTATTCCTGGTATCTAATTTTTAATTTACTAGAGAGCGAAATGCGGGCGTTTCCTGCTATACCCTTAAAATCTCTGCCGCTTCCGTTGATGTAAGAATCTTTTGTATTTTGGGGAGAGCCAACTCAAAATTGTTGGCATTAAAGGCTCTCAAGTCATCAAGAATATTCTTCTTTTCCGAAATATTGGTTGGAGGTAGGAGCAGCTCAAGCATTTCCACCATATCATTGTCACTCATGCCCTGATAAATAGGCTTGTCTATAGCTCTGATTTCAGCATCGGTCGCCCTTTCTTGCAACAAGCTTAAGAAGGCTGTTTCCTCATCATAGAAATGAATAAGATTAACAGCATGGAATTTTCTAAATTCTAAATAGAACAGTTTACCTTTGTATAATCTTGATTGCGGGGATAAATTCAAAAGTTCTTTAAGCGCTTCTATTAATTTTCCACCAGAACTCTCAAGTTCCGAATGCTCCCCAAAAAGCGATGAAACCTCGTCTTTGGTAAAAAATTTATTAAAAATAAATTCCTCTTCCCATCGGGCATGATTCGCCAACGTTGTTAAATAATCTTCAAGTTGCTTGTGAAGGATTTCGATTTCTGAGGTATTGCGAAAATCAACTTTGGCCAAACAAATCAAGATTTGACTTCCCTGCTCTTCAAGGAATTTATGACAGGCAAATAGGTGTGATTCTCTTTTCATTTTAGATCTCTCATTAAAGTGTATTTTGAAGCTCAATCCTATGAATCCCTTCCTGTATTTAATCATTCGTGAACAAGCGGTTGCTGTGATGCAAAAAGCGATAACCCTCAGAAGTATTCATGACGTTAGTTTAGCACGGGGGCTCATATATTGAGGATATTGGAGAGGTTCTTGATTCGTGCCCCCGGAAATGGGGATGAGCCATGCGTCTACTGCGCGCACTTTTTAATTTTGCTGCCGGTCAATATGAAGATATCCAAGGTAAGTCATTGATTACCGAAAATCCTGTCAAACGCTTATCACAAACCCGTGCTTGGTATCGGGTCGAACGTCGCCAAACCTTTATTAAAGCCCATGAATTAGCTCCCTGGTACGCTGGAGTACAACAATTACAGAATGAAGTCTTTCGGGATTATCTCCTGTTGATACTCCTTACAGGGTTACGTCGTCAGGAAGCCGCTAAATTACGTTGGGATCAAGTTGATTTAGACGCGAAAACCTTAACCGTACTTGATACCAAGAACCATGAATCCCATACCCTCCCGCTTTCAAGCTATCTCTATGAGCTGCTATTATCACGCAGCCAAAAAAGGATTAGTGTCTATGTTTTTCCTGGCACGGGAGCCGCAGGTCATATTATTGAGCCACGCAAGCAAATGGCCAATGTAACCAAGCTCTCAGGCATTCATTTTACGGTTCATGATTTAAGACGAACCTTTATTACCATTGCCGAGGGGCTGGATATCTCAGCTTATGCGTTAAAGCGTTTGATGAACCATAAAATGAACGGTGATATCACTGCCGGATATATCGTGACCGATGTTGAGCGGCTAAGAAAACCGATGCAGCAGATTACCGATTATTTTTTGAAGTGTATGGGTGTCCAACCGTCCGCAACACTAATAACAATCCAACCACAAGGAGCAGTTCATGAGTAAAGAAGTTAAAGTTCAAGATGACGTATTACGTTTAAACCAAGATTACAGGCATTTCCTCACTGATATCAAAACAAGGTTACAGACGGCTCAAATCCGTGCAGCTCTTGCCGCCAATAGTGAATTAATTCAATTCTATTGGGGGCTTGGTACTTAGCTTAATGAGAAGCAAAAAAGCCATCAATGGGGTACTGGGTTTTTAGAGCAGTTTTCGCATGACATGCGCGAAGCATTTCCTGAAATGCAGGGATTTTCTGTTAGTAATCTTCAACGGATGAAGAAATTTGCAACCTTATATCCTAGCTTTTCAATTACGGCACAAGCTGTGCCGCAATTGCCATGGGGGCATATTGTACGGCTGATTCAGATGGTTAAAGATGAGAACGCGCGCGAATGGTATGCAGTTCAAACCATTAAGAATGGCTGGTCGCGGGCTGTTTTAGAGATGCAAGTTGAGAGCGAGTTGTATGAACGTCAAGCTATGGATGGTAAAAAAACATCCAATTTCCATAAGTACTTACCCGAAGCACAATCTGAATTAGCCAATGAAATATTAAAAGATCCCTATAACTTTGATTTTTTGACTATTCAAGGCAAAGCCCATGAACGATCTATTGAAAATGCACTAATTACCCATATCCGTGATTTTCTCATTGAGCTCGGCCAAGGTTTCGCCTTTGTGGGTTCTCAAGTCCCCCTAACCTTTGATGAGCAAGAGTTTTTTGTTGATCTATTGTTTTACCACCTCGAATTGCGAGCATTTGTAGTCATCGAATTGAAAAATACAAAATTTAAACCGGAACATACATGGCAATTGGGATTTTATCTTGCCGCTGTTGATGATCAATTTCGAAAGCCTGGAGATAACCAAACGATTGGAATCTTGCTATGCAAATCGAAAAATAAAGTCATTGCAGAATATGCGCTGCGAAACATTAGTGCTCCCATAGGTGTTTCAGAATATACCTTATCTAAATCAATTCCGACTGACTTGAAGGGCAGTTTACCGATAGTTGAGGAAATTGAAGCTGAATTAAATGAGTCGACAAAAGGAGATTAGTGAATTTTTAAAATATAAAGCACGGGATATAGCAGGGGAGCTTATCCCGAATTCAAAATTAGGGCACAGGTTGTGCCCCAATTACTACATTGGTAATTCAAGGATGTTTGATAATTCTGCTTACTTACAACAGACACCCAATAAATTTAGACTTAATGGTCATCGAAGACAAACCATCTTTACATATCTAAAATATGTTTTAACTTATTAAGCTGTTCTTTCTTTTTATCATCAGGGATTTTATTAATATTTTTTAGCTTCCACTGAATTCCTGGAAGAGTTTCAATCCCTTTAACGGGAAGTAGCGACCAATCTGGACTGCCCGATTTCAATGTAAGTAAAAATTTTCTTTCACTATCTGTAAAAGAAGTTAGCAGTAAACTTGGTAAATTCGATCTAATGTTGCTTAATTCTTCGTGAGAAATGGGAGTATCGGTCATCCCTAAGAACTCATTTTTAAATGTTTTTTCAAACTCCTGTTTTGATACTTCACTGATTTTAGGATCAAGAAGTTCATGCATGGGTCTAGAACCGCTAGCAAGATATACAATAAATGCTTGTCTGATTTGTTCAGTTAAGCCTTGGTTGTCCAATAAAAGCTTTAAATCAAACAAATCTCGAGGATGATATCTATCTAATGCAGCACAGATTTTGCCTCCATATAGATCAGCAATAGATAAGGTATTGATACGCATGAACTTTAAAAATTGATCCTGCGCTTTTTCGCATAATTCCTGTTCTTCACAAGCAAAAACAGAGCCTCTAAGCACAAAATTAGGCTCAATTTTAATCATGGCATTTTTGGCAAAAACTTGCAGTTTTGCTAGAGTTCCTTTTTTTGTGATTACTTCTTTGGCCACTAAGCCCTGGTTCTCTATGAACTGTTTCATTTTTATCAGCTCAGTTTTAATATTTACAAGAAAAATATCTCTACTTTCAATCGGTAAATAAGTTAGATCTATATCAACGCTTAAACGCGGCATATCTCGAATGAATAAATTGATTGCTGTACCACCTTTTAAAGCAAAACATTTAAAGTGACTAACTACTGGTAATACCTCAAGCAATAGCGCTACCTGATTTTTATAAACTTCTTCAAAACTCAATTTATGATTCCTTTATTTCAGGTAGAGATAGCTTATATTTAGAATAGTACTTGCCTCCATCACCTAACTCTCGCTTGCCTTTTCCTAAATCAATTTTTGTTATGTCTAGGCTGGAAAGCCATGAATGATTAAATTGCTCACTTAAGTGTAAAAAAAGTCTTTTTACTTTGATTGAATTACAATTTTGCAAGAGTGTTTGAACTAGCTTTGGCCTTAATTGGCCTAAGTTTTCTATTAGATAAGCTATTTCATCGAATGATTGATGTTTAGGGTATAGGTAAAGTAATTCCATTGCTGCTCTTTCAGGACTTGATAACTTTAAATTTATTTCATTGATTGAGCGTTCTATAAACCCTATTTCATTATTAGCATCATTAAATAGCGAGGATTTATATAATTCAAATTTTGCATCCCATTGCAGTGCTAATAGCCATTTAGGTATCTTAGTGTTTGGAGGAGCAAATAACATCACTTCTTGCATTCCTTGCATGGGTATAAAATGTCCTAGTCCTAATAAATGTAATGCAGTTTTACCCCCTACATGAATAGGGATATCTAGCTGGCTTTGTAATGCATTTATAGCGCCCGCCCAAGTGATGCGAGTTCCGGCTTTTTTATATGCATTCGTACCTAGCTTTTCCAGTAATCCAGAGTGGACATACCACCATGCCAGCTTTGCTGATACTCCATGATTCTTAAGCCAAGCAGAAGTTAATACCACCCCTGAAGGGGCAGTAACCATAAAATAGTTTATTTTTGATTCATTATTTCTAGTCATACTAGAAATATTAGCAAAAATATAAACTAAAGTTTAGTTTTTCTGTAAAACTTCGAGGATTACTAGAACTTTTAGAATAAATATAAACTAAAGAGATTGGACGGTTGCTCTTTCCTATTTGTGAAACAGCCCGCTAACATTCACTCTCTTGTCCATTGGGGAGTACAGCATTGCAAAGCTCACTAACAGAGTTTAGCTGCTCTTGAGATATTTTTGCTTTGTACAGATTTGTCCCTGAGAAGTTTACACCCGTTAAATTTGCACTTGTAAAATCGGCAGATGTGAAATTATTATTGATTAAATGTGCATTCCTTAAGTCCGCATTAGCGAAGTTACTATAAGAAAAATCTCCGTAGCTCATCGACAAACGTAGACCAACTATGTTGCTAAAATTGGAATACTGCCGATTAAAACTACCTAATAAATCTAATGACGAGCGAATTAAATTACTATTGCTGAGAATAATAGCTCCTTCCTTATTAGTACTAAGCCAATTTATACCGCTTAAATCACAATTTTCACAAACCCCGGTTTTTTTAAATTGCTCCATATGAGTGGGATTAGAATATGTATGAGAAAAGCAAGTTGTGGAGAAAACTAGTAAAGATGCGAGAAAATACCCTTTCATTGAAGCTCCTTTTATTTGATAAAAAATACCATAATATTGAAAAAGAATATTATTTAACAATTAATTATGTTGAAAATAAATCGTTTTCTAGCTAAGCAAGACTTTATTAATATCGCATAAGGTTTTTGATTAAGGTGTGAGTGATTTATTGTGCTAGCGCGAATTGTGATGGTAAACCCAAGCCAGAAGCCAAGGATACCGGGTGTTAGTACCCCTAGAGCTTATGTATTTACCCATAAAAATTGAGATGATGAATAAAATCGTGGGACATCTGGGACATCTGGGACAACTTGGGACAGCAGTAAAATCAAGGGCTAGAGCTGTCCCAATTTTTAAAACTGCTTGGGACAAGTTGGGACACAGAAAGCCCCTTATTTACAAGGTGTCCAAGATGTCCCAAGTGTCCCAGCAAATTATTTGTTTAGGTACAAACACAGAGTATTTCGAGACTTTATACCCATTTCCTGGCGAATAGTCTGGCAGGCTTGGGTATACCCTATTTCTGGACGTAATAATTCAAGCCGTTGTTTAGCGTACCAATACCGCCAGCTTCTATTACCAGGTAGCTTATGGCGTTTTAAATCACCATGCCAATAGATTCTTATATATTGCTGGCCATATTTTTAATAAGACTCTTATCCTCATCTACCAATAGGTTAAATTCATTCAAAATGGCACGTTGCTCTTTGGTAAGCACTGGAATAGTGCGATCAGAAATCATTAATTGATTATTCTGGAGCTGCGTAGAAGTTTTAAAATGAATGGCTTCTTGAAATGTAAGACCAAAATGAGTTTGCAAAGCCATGATAAGACGCACGGCAGGATTAGTCAGAGATTGCCAGGAATCAGCCGATATTTTGATACGCTTCTTCCGTGGTTTGGAGCGAGATAATAGCAGACTCTTGTTGTCGATATAGCGAACATGACAGCCAAGGTCTGCAAGAACTTTGCGGATGATGGTCATATAACGCATGATAGTTGCAGGCTTCACTCTTTGTGCTTTCCAGCTGCTGACTAGGGAATGAATTTGCTGAGTATTCAACTCCTGCCATGAAGCAGGAGTTTGTTTGATGGTATAGAGCCCATCCAGCATTTTGTTAAGGACAAAAGCTCTGCGTTGCCTTTCCTTATAGCTTCCATCTTTATTAGTCTTCATAAGAAGAGTAGCTTGTTTTCTTAAAGAATTTGCTGTCATTACCCCACCCCGAAAAAGTGGTTAATCTAAAGTTATTTGCCCTGTTTGAGTTTAGTGTTGGTCGAGCGGTTCATTTCAAAGGATGAAACCCGGCAAAGCCGTAATGCTCGAAGAAGGGGGCAAAGCAATCGTTATAAGGCAAACGATCTCGCCAAGGTACAACAGTTTTTTAGTGATTTTCTCCTTTTGTTTATTGATTAAATAAGATCGACAAAACTAAGTGGCTTTATCTCTAATCCATGGTCATTGTAATGATGACTTAGAGTCTTTCGACACGCTCTGCCGAATGACAGAGTTCCTTGACACGGTTCCCAACTGAACGTCCAGCCCTAAGGTTAAGGGAATGATAAGGCTTAGCATTAGACGCCTAAGCGTTTCGCAGAGTTCTCATCTGCTCATTAGTAATGCTTCGCTTACAAATTAGCAAAGCAGGGATCTGGGAACAAGGGGTTTTAGGACATTATTTTATCCGATCGCGAGTAGCGCGTTAGGACAGAGAAGTGTTTAGAGCTTGATTTTATTGGGTTGTAGCGTGAGGGAATTCCTGCGTCACTGCACAGAAGTTGCAGTGACGCATTGTGTTTATCTTTCTTTAGAAATTGTAACTATATCTCTTTAACTTATTAATTGGACAGCTTTGTTTTATTTTTAGTTCTATAATATATAAAACATGCAAATGTAATCGAGCTATTTTGCAT
The DNA here is from genome assembly GCF_000756815.1 of Legionella massiliensis. Taxonomy (GTDB): domain Bacteria; phylum Pseudomonadota; class Gammaproteobacteria; order Legionellales; family Legionellaceae; genus Tatlockia; species Tatlockia massiliensis. The sequence continues at coordinate 451,430 of NZ_CCVW01000001.1, read as the reverse complement.
AATGACTTGGATATAAGGATTAAGATTCAGGAAAATGTAGAAATCTTGTTTGGGTTGATAGCATGGCCTTTCATGAAAATGTCTATGGAGAAGCTTATGTTTAATATTAATTCAATCATTGTAATTTGTGTTTGGTGCGAGGCATGGTTTTTGCGGGGCTAGGTAGGGTGCTTTCAATCTAAATAAGAGATTTTGCATTAACTGTAGTTTTAAATCTGCCAGGAAAAGCCAGAGAGAGGTTCAAGTCCTCTCCCTCGCACCACCTGAATTAATAATTTTTCAATTAGAAAGTAATAATTTGAAGAGATATTCGGATCATAGATAATTTGCATATTTTTTTTATTATTTTGTCGTAAATTTTTAGATTGTATTTACTAAAATTTCTTTACTTTTTCCAACCCAGTAATTAGGAAAAAATGGTAAGCAGGCTCTTATTTCAGCTTTATTATGAAACTTATGATAAATATAACGGATTTGAAACCAACCAAAAGATTCACTATACATGAAAGAAAACGAATTCCCTGGCAATTGAGTATAAATAGGATTACTGACCAGAATATATTTTCTCATGGGATGTTCTTTTAGAGAGCCACGAGAAATAAATTGAATTAATAGATTTTTCCCATAGGAACCTCCATGGAATGCATTGACAAGTTCTAACGGTGAAAATAAAGTTTTTTCTTTAGTGTGTTGAGTACTATCAATCATGCAACAAAAAGATTTTATGAAATATTTAAATAAATGTTCTTTATTTAGCCCTTTAATTACATTCAGATTGATTCTATTCGAGGAAAAAATATTTTTCTCATTACTAATTACGTAGTTCATAAAAAGGTGATACGCCCTATCAAAAGGTTGGCTTCTATGCCCATTGCATGATTGACAAAGATTTGGAGGATATTTTATTGCATCAGATTTGGAGCCCTGGACAATTTTACATGATCGGGGCCTTAATATTTTTAAGGGTCTCTTAGATATAGGCTTATCAAACATCAATTCATCAACAATTGTTTTTTTAATTAAATGCTCTCTAGTTGTTGCAATTTCAGGGCAGAGCGCGCATTTAAATTGAACTTTTGTATTCATATAGATTTCCTTTCAATATTATTCAATCCAATATAGGTATATTTTTAATCATAATCTATTGCTTGTAACAAATTAGGGTCAAGTCTTGCCTATTGCTTTAAGTTAGTGAAAAGCAAAAGGCAAGACCCTTTTGAGTTGCCGCGACGCAGGAAATATGTTTACTCCGGGGCTAAAATATTAAATCTCGCTTGAGCTTTTTTGTTTAGCCTATCTCTCATATTTGTAAGATCGAGTAGCATTTGCCTTTTCACGTTTAAGTCTGAATCGGATAATAATCCCTTAGGAAATACAATGTGTGATATTAGCATTTCAGTTAATCTACCACTTTGTTCAATAGCAAACCATGCATGACTAATTGATCTCTCATCTGTAAAAGGTCCTATAAGAAACTTTGCTTTATCATTGTTTATCTGAATATCTTGCATAATTGGGTGAGAGTGTTTCATCCAGCATAATTGTCTGTAGACTGAAACTTCAGGCTCTGATGGTACTCCTACTTTTTGGCAATTATGTTCTACTAGTTTTTTATACGTATCTATTCCAATGAGCTTTGGCATATTCTTTTCGCCATCAGAACTAGCCAGCCATTTTAGCATCGCAGCATTGTCATATGAGAAGTATACAGCGGTATGAGATAACTCAAAAATTGAAGCTGCTAATGTACATGCTTGTTCTGGATAACCAAGTATAACTATATGTTGAATGCATCTTAAAAAATCAGTAATTCTCATTAAAATCATCATTTGACTACGTAGTAACTGACCAACATCGTTAATAGTTTTTCCATCTAAAAAGCGCTGAATACTAAAGCAGGAATTATAGATTTTAGTACTGTAATCTAAATGTTCGTTCAGTTCTGGGAGTATTTCTTTTGCCGCTTCTCTTTCTTGATATTCTATGCTGTGTTCAATAGCCATAATTCCTCCTAATTATTAAGTCTCTCAGATATTAATCAATTGTAGAGCATAAGGGTTGTTCTTTATGCGTTGTCTATAATAAAAAATAACATGAATAAATGTTAAGTTTGATATGAAAAAAGGGAGAGCAAAATCAATATTAGCTTCTTCTATAGATTCAGCTTTATTAGCTGTGGAAATCTATAACAAGCCAAGGGCAACATTCCGAACGGAGGCATTTATATCTTTAATGATTATTGCTTGGACACGATTATTTCATTGTTATTTCTACCAAAGTATTGGGGATAAGTATTACTATAGAGATAAAAAGTCTAATCGCTATCTTAAAAAAGATAATGAAAGAATGGCTTGGGATTTAAGTAATTGTATAAAAGAGTACGGTAATTTATCTGAAGCTGTTAAAGCTAATTTAAATTTTTTTATTTTACTTAGAAATAAAGTTGAGCACAGGCATGTTGAAAAAATTGAATTTGATACGATGCTATTCGGTGAGTGTCAGGCATTGCTTTACAATTTTGAGTCCCAATTAATTGAATGGTTTGGATATGAGTATTGTATAAATGAAACCTTAGCATTTTCATTACAGTTTTCTGTATTACGAAATAACACTCAGGAAATTGCAAATAAAAGAGCATTGTCAGCTGATTTAAAAGATCTAAAAAGATTTATAGAAAACTATCGTAGCTCCTTATCTCAGGATATTTTTAATTCTAATTTTTATAGCATTAAGCTTATTCAAATTCCTAAAATTTCGAATACTGAACGAAATGATTTAGCTATTAAATTTGTCAATTGGTCTTCATTAAGCGTTGAAGATAGAGGAAATTATGAAAAGCTTATTACTATTATCAAAGATAAAGTTATTCAAAAACCAGTTATTAATTATGGGGGGATGAAACCTAAGAAAATTCGTGAGCTTGTTGAGAAAGGATGTGAAATAAAGTTTTCTGATTATGACCATAGATGTTTTTATTCAATTTTTAAAATCCGTCCCCTTACTTCTGATAAAGAAGACCCATTTGATACGAATACAGAATTTTGTAATTTTGATGAAGTACATAATGACTATGTTTATCAAGAAGGATGGGCAAAAGTGATAATACAAATAATTAGTAATGGTAAATTAAACAGACATCAATGGATCATTGCTTATAAAGAAAATAAACACCTAAACATAAAGGACTATACCGAATAAGTTGTCTACATGAAAATTTGACAATTCTATGTTACGTATAAACATTTGGATATTTAGGAAACTATGAGAAAGAGGCGTTCAAACTTCGACACATATTCGACACGAAAATTTAAGATTTGATTTGATTTCCGCCAAAACCCAGACTGGGAGTGGCTCCCCGGACAAGACTCGAACTTGTGACCTAATGATTAACAGTCATCCGCTCTACCGACTGAGCTACCGGGGAATGAGGCGGAATCTTAAATGGATTCCGCGGGGAGGTCAAGAGGATTTTACAGAATTTTTTTCCTTTATTTCTTGATTTTTATTTACAGAAACGTTGTAAGCGAGCTAATGCGTCTTGCAAGATTTCCATGCTGGTTGCGAAAGATAGGCGGATGCAACCTTCGTTTCCGAAGGCGGAGCCTGGTACCAGGGCGACGCCTACTTCTTGTAAGAGTGCTTCGGAAAATTGTACGTCGTTGGCGAAGCCGCGTTTTTCGATGATGGGTTGCACGTTTGGGAATATATAGAAAGTTCCATCGGCTGGAATAACTTCAACGCCGGGGATTTCATATAAGCGTTCAACAACAAAATCATGACGTTTATGGAAGGCTTCAACCATATGTTCTACAGACTCGCTACCGCCATTTAATGCTGCTACAGCTGCTTTTTGTGCGATAGAGCAAGGGTTGGATGTTGATTGCGACTGTACAGTTTTCATCGCTTCAATTAGTGGTGCAGGGCCGGCTGCATAGCCGATGCGCCAACCGGTCATTGCATAGGCTTTGGATACGCCATTGAGTACGATTGTCCGTGAGTACAAACTGGGGCAAGCATTTAAAATGTTTGCGAAGGGCATAGTCCAGATAATGTGTTCATACATATCATCTGTTGCAATAAATACATGCGGATGCTGTTCTAACACTTCGCCAAGCGCTCTGAGTTCGTCAAGGCTATAGGCTACACCGGAGGGGTTCGATGGGCTATTTAATACGACCAGTTTTGTTTTGGGGGTAATTGCTTTAGCAAGCTGTGCTGGTGAAATTTTGTAATGATCAGCCGGTGTCGAAGGCATAATTACGGGAGTTCCGCCTGCTAATAAAACCATGTCAGGGTAAGAAACCCAATAAGGGGCTGGAATCAGGACCTCATCGCCTTCATTGATAAAGGCTTGGCATAAGTTATAAAAGCTTTGTTTGCCACCAACCGATACCAGAATTTGGTTCAATTGATAATCGAGGTTATTGTCTCGTTTGAATTTATCTTTAATGGCCTGTTTAAGCTCAGCGATACCATCGACAGCAGTATATTTAGTAAAACCTGCGTCAATTGCTGCGATAGCTGCTTGTTTAATGTGTGCTGGTGTATCGAAATCAGGCTCTCCAGTGCCAAGACCGATAATGTCTAGACCTTCTGCCTTCATTTTTGCGGCTTTTGCTGCTACAGCAAGTGTAGGTGATGGCTTTACTTGTTGTATCCGCGCTGCCAGTGCGATATCCATTTTTTTACTCCCGTGCTATGTTTCTGACCATTGAATGTTTGAAACACTCTGTTGATCGGTTATAGTTTATATTATGAAAGATATATTCAAAATTTACTCAAATTATCAGCCTGCCGGCGATCAGCCAACCGCAATAAGCTCATTGATCGATGGCCTAGAATCTGGTTTAGCACGCCAAATACTCTTAGGGGTAACAGGTTCAGGTAAAACCTATACCATTGCGCATGTCATTCAGGCAATGAAACGTCCAACGCTGGTTATGGCGCCTAACAAAACTCTGGCTGCTCAGCTATATGGCGAATTCAAGACCTATTTTCCTGACAATGCCGTGGAGTATTTCGTATCTTACTATGATTATTACCAACCAGAGGCCTATGTTCCAGCCTCGGATACCTTCATAGAAAAAGACGCTTCCATTAATGAGCACATAGAGCAGATGCGCTTATCAGCTACCAAAGCGCTGATTGAACGTCGGGATGCTATTATTGTCGCAACCGTCTCGGCTATTTATGGTTTGGGTGATCCCGATTCATACCTGCGTATGTTATTACATCTATCCAGAGGAGAACAATCTGATCAACGCAAAATTTTAAGGCGCCTTGCTGAAATGCAATACATACGCAGCCAACAATCACTGGAAAGAGGCCAATTTCGTGTTCATGGCGATGTGATTGATATCTTTCCTGCTGACTCTGAAAAAGAGGCTATTCGGATTGAGCTTTTTGATGATGAGGTTGAGAATATTTCCCGTTTTGATCCGTTAACTGGTGAGGTTATACAGCGCTTACCACGGGTCACCATTTTCCCCAAGACACATTATGTCACGCCGCGTGAACGAATATTACAGACCATTGATCTTGCCAAAGAAGAGCTTAGGGAACGACTTGCAGAATTTACCGAACAAAACAAGCTTTTAGAAGTGCAAAGATTGCAGCAACGAACCAGTTTTGATATTGAGATGATGCTTGAACTGGGATATTGCTCGGGGATTGAGAATTATTCACGTTATTTATCGGGGCGAAATGCGGGGGAGCCGCCGCCAACCTTGTTTGATTATTTACCTCCAGAAGCCTTGCTAATTATCGACGAATCACATGTGACCGTGCCGCAAATCGGAGGTATGTATCGAGGGGATCGGGCTCGCAAAGAGACCCTGGTGAATTATGGTTTTCGCCTGCCTTCGGCTTTGGATAACCGCCCGCTTCGTTTTGAAGAGTTTAATGAACGCTCGCCTCAGACGATTTATGTTTCAGCAACCCCTGGTCCCTACGAATTAGAACAGGCAGATAATGTAGCGGAGCAGGTTGTTCGTCCAACTGGTCTTATTGATCCGCAAGTTACTATAAGACCAGTCAAAAACCAGGTTGATGATTTACTCTCTGAAATTCACTTGGTTGTTGCTCAGGGTGAGCGTGTCCTGATTACAACCCTTACCAAGAGAATGGCTGAGGATTTGACCGATTATTTGCGTGAGCATGGCGTGCGCGTACGTTATTTGCATGCGGATATTGATACTGTTGAACGAGTGGAAATTATCCGTGATCTGCGTTTAGGTGAGTTTGATGTCTTGGTTGGTATTAACTTGCTGCGTGAAGGATTGGATATGCCGGAGGTTGCCTTGGTTGCTATTCTTGACGCCGACAAAGAAGGCTTTTTACGCTCTGATCGTTCTTTAATTCAGACGATAGGAAGAGCTGCACGAAACGTCAATGGGCGGGCAATTTTATACGCTGATAGAATAACAGGCTCCATGCAACGTGCTTTGGAGGAAACAGAGCGTCGCCGCAATAAACAGCTTGATTTTAATAAGAAACATGGCATTACACCGAAAGGGATCAAGAAATCAATCACTGATATTATGGAAGGCGCCTATAGTACGAGACGCAAATCAAAGGTGGCAGAACCTAAGGCTAGTTATCAACTCCTATCGACCGAGCAGTTGACCAAGCAGATAAAAATCCTAGAAAAGCAAATGTACGAACATGCCAAAAATATGGAGTTTGAACTGGCGGCAAAAGTTCGGGATGAGTTTTTAGCACTTAAAGAACAGCTCAAAATGGGTTAAACAGCCTCAAAAACCTCAAGAAAACAACCATGCGATCAAAAATTGAACTCCATGTCGCCTCATGCTAATTTAGAGCAAGGTTTAATCACTCATGGAGGATAAGATGAAAGTTAGCGACCTAAAAAGGCTTTTTGTTGAATTGATTGCTAATAATGATTTGGTAAAAAATTCTGTAGATGTAAACGGGTTAGCCTCAAGCTTGCATGGTTTACTGGGCGAAATGGGCGAAGAGCAAGAGGTCACAGCTGAATTAATAGTCCCTGTGAGTAATATTTTAAAAAATTTCTGGTCTTGGGTAACTGTAAATTTACCTTATGAGCAATGGTTGAATAGTAAAGAAGTTGAGCCCTGGCTAGCATTTCAAAAGAATCTGGCCCAGGAATATAAGCGTTTAACCGCGGCTCTGGGGCCTGGGCAGACGCCACCTGGGGGAACAATTAGAATGACAGGCGCGCTGGCAGAAGATTTTCATCATCCTATGATGTATCGCATGCTAGAGGAGCGATATGGTCATGCAGGGCCTGCATTGCTCGATTTAAGCAACTTGCTGGCGGTTGTGGTTCGTTCAAGCAGGATGATGGGCTACGCAGACAAAGGTTCTACCGACAATTATCCCTTAAAGCATTTGCAGCAACGAAAGCAGCAATTTCAATCAAGATATGAGATTGGAAAATTTAAGGCGATTTATGCTTTACTCGGTACAGCTTTTTATCTAATCCATCACTACTGTACGGCTGAGCAATTAGAATTATTGCCCTATCTTATTCACTACAGAGCATTAACAACCGATGAGGAACGGCGGTCTGAAACAGCTATAGTAAAATCTATAATAAATAATCCTTTGGACTTTCAAAATTTCTTTCTTGAGCATAAGAATGTATTTGATATAAAAAGCTTTAGAGAGCTAGAAGTCTTATCTGCTGCTAGTGCTCTTGTTCCCTCTTCCAGGGTACAATTTATCGGGGCGATTACCGAGGATAATTGGCTTTATGGTTTTATCCAAAATTGCCGATGTCAGCAGGACGCTAGTCCTAACCTTATTCTAAATTCGTCAATACAATTTCTTGAAACAAAGTTTGCAATGCAAAAAGATCAGTCCTACACCGCTGCCTTGGATTTTTCTTCCACGGCAAAGGCAGAGATGTCCAAAGTGATGATCTCGATGACTGAAGAAGAAATAAGATTAGGAAACTCGCTTCTTCATGCCTTTTGCCTAGGTAAGTATTCCAAGGGTCGGGATGAGGATAAGCGAAGTAAACATAGCTTTCTGTCATTCTCGAGAAAAACAAAATGCGATGCTGCAGACAAAAAGCGAGATGAGATATTGACCGGTGTTCCTGCCAAATTAACTCTCTTTGAAGATTGGGCTTTGCATCAAGGGCGTTTGGATGAGTTGAATACTTATGAAAAAACGATGTCTAATAGATAGCCCGACAGTATAGATGTTGAACCCTTGAGTTCAAGTGGGGAGCAGATGTGTTGGTTCAGGCTTCCCACTCATAGTGGGCTTGCTCAACACCAACCTCAGGACACTCCCCTGGATGTGAGTATTGGTTCACTAATCACTCACTGCCGGGTTAATTGCAGTATATCATTCTGCCAACTAAGGTAAATAACATAATTTGGGCTTTACACATTTTTTTCGTTGGGAGAGCTGCTCGCAAGGCATGTTGCATGGATAGAATGTAGCCCGAATTTCGCTTCGCTGCATCCAGGCTATGGTCTGATCAGAGCAAGAGCAATGAGAGTCATGCACTTCGCAATGACGTTAATCAGTTTGTGGATCCTGATCGATATTGCCATGCACCACCTGATGAATCTTGTTTTCAAGAGAATTAATAAATCGGGTAACCTGTTGGCGTTGTTGCTCTTGTTGCTGTTGGCAGGTTATCAGTTCATGGCTGACATTAAGCGCAGCCAGAAGTAATGCTTGAAATTCATCAAGTTGCTTAAACTTTTTTTTGCTTTGTAAAAGTTGTTCATTCAATTTTTCTGCCGCTTGCTGGAGATTAGCTATCTCAGTATCAGGGCATTTGATTTCATAGGTTTTATTCAGCAACTTTATAGAGCATGGTTTTGAGGTTGTCATTTTATTAGGCCTCTGATATGTGATGCTATTATTAAATAGTAGCAACTTTGGAATGCTCGAGCAAATCGGTTATTATAAGTAATTTGTTTTAATGAGTTTATTATGTCCGCTGAAAATCATCCTATCCATTTACCCGCCTATCAAACCTTCATCGATGTGATTGCGGTATTGGACTTACCCATCTCAGCTAGCGAGCTGCATGGGATAATCTGTGGTTATTTATGCGCGGGTGCGGCTATTGAGGGTGAGTCTTACTTGCGGGCTTTGGCTGTAAATAGGAAAGATGAATCTAGTCGTGCGGCTATCCGGGCTATTTTTGAAGTTTATAATATTTCGCAACATCAACTGGTGAACTTTGATTTTGAATTTCAACTCATGTTGCCTGCAGAGCACGAGCCTTTAATCGATCGCGCACAAGCCTTTAGCGAGTGGTGTGAGGGCTTTACCCAAGGGATGACTATTTCTGGTATTAGCTATGAGCAACTTCAGGAAGAGGAGTCTCAAGAAGCTTTGCAGCATTTACTTGAGTTTGCTCAGTTAGAATATGAGACCTTGCAAGTTGACGAAGAGGATGAAAAAGCCTTGATGGAAGTTAGTGAATATGCTCGTATGGCAGTGTTACGGTTGTACGGTGATTTGGTTGCCAGCGATGGTGAACATGGTTCGGTCAAGACAAAACACTAAGAGCGGTTGATCGATTCTAATTGGATAGGATATTTCGATGATTAGTCAGCAAGAGTATCGGGTGAGACGACAAAAGTTAGCGGCGAGTTTGCCTGCAGATTCAATTGCAGTTATTGCTGCTGCAAACGAATTATTACGTAACGGTGATGCGCATTATCGCTTTCGCCAAGACAGTGATTTTCACTATTTAACGGGTTTTAGTGAGCCTGAAGCACTATTAGTGATTGTGACGGGTAAACCAGAGCGTAGTTATTTATTCAATCGTCCGCGCAATCCCGCAGAAGAGCAATGGACTGGCAGGCGTTTAGGTCAGGAAGAGGCAGGCCAGGTTCTTGGTGTTGATGAGGCCTATCCCATTGAGAGTTTATCCTCCCGCTTACCTGAATTGATGAGTGGAAAAACAGCAATTTACTATTTATTCGGCCGACACCCTGAGGTTGAGAAAGAAATAATGGACGCATTAGAGCAGGTCAAAAAACAGGTCAGACGAGGCCTTAAAGCGCCAGAAGCTCTCTGTGATCTTGAGCCTCTCCTCAGTGAGATGCGACTGTTTAAATCTGAAGCAGAGATCCGCTTGATGCGGCGCGCGGCGCAGATTTCTGTTGCTGCTCATAAACGGGCTATGCGGGCTTGCTCTAAATCAGAAAATGAATGTCAGCTAGAGGCCGAGTTGCTTTATGAATTTACCTATGGTGGCTGTCGTGCAGTAGCCTACGATCCAATCGTTGGCGGCGGGGAAAATGCCTGTGTCCTGCATTATACAGCGAATAATCAGCCGCTGAAAAAGGGCGATCTTCTGTTAATCGATGCTGGTGGCGAGTATGAAAATTACGCCGCTGATATCACAAGGACTTTTCCTGTGAGTGGCCGCTTTAGTGAGGAGCAGCGCGCTATTTATGAGCTGGTGCTAAAGTCACAAAAGGCAGGAATTGCTCTTATCAAACCCGGATTAGCGTGGAATGAAGTACAAAAAACAATAGTGCACATTTTAACAGCAGGTCTCTGTGAGCTAGGATTGTTGCAGGGGAACGTTACGGAGCTCATTGCAGCAGAAGCCTATAAGCCATTTTATATGCATAATTCTGGGCATTGGCTTGGTTTAGACGTGCACGATGCCGGCCGTTATAAAATTAACGGTGAGTGGCGACCGCTGGAAGCCGGGATGGTATTGACGGTTGAGCCAGGCTTGTATATTAGCGCAGGTATTGAAGGGGTAGAGACTCGTTGGTGGAATATTGGTGTTCGTATTGAAGATGATATTCTGGTGACCCAAGATGGCCATGAAAATTTGACCGCTGGTTTGCCGGTAGAGGTCGCTGAAATAGAGGCATTATTGCGTGGCTGATAAACAGGTAGACATTCTAATCATCGGCGGTGGCCTAACAGGCGCTATTCTGCAATTGGCTTTGGCATCTACGGGCTATAGATGTTTAGTTGTCGATGCAAATCCCTTAGATGCCAAGGTCAATCCTGATTTTGATGCTCGTTCTCTGGCTTTGTCTCCAGCTAGTGTCCGTATTTTGCAGATGCTCTCTCTCTGGCCCTTATTAGCCTCAGAAGCGACCGCGATAGCAAGAATTCACGTATCAGAGCAAGGCCGTTTTGGTGGCGCGAATATTAGAGGCAAGCTCGAGCAACCTTTGGGCTATGTGGTAGAAATGCAGCATATCAACCGGGCTATTGATCATGTTGTTGATAAAAGTCATATCCTGGCCTCGGCGCGACTCAGTGCTCTGGATGTGGAGCAAAGACTAGCTACGATTAATACGCCGAAAGGCGAGTTGGCGGTACAGGCTAAGCTGATTGTCGCTGCTGATGGAACTGAATCAGCAGTACGCAAACTGAGTGGATTAACCCTAAAAATTAAAGATTACCAGCAACAAGCATTGGTAACTAATATTGGTTTAGCGCGCTCGCACCACAATATTGCCTATGAGCGTTTTACTACCTCTGGCCCCCTAGCGCTTTTGCCCATGACTGAGCAGCGATCCTCCTTGGTTTGGGCGCTGTCACCGGAAGAAGCAATAAAGCTTCAAGCCCTTGATGAGGCTTCTTTTCTGCATAGTCTGCAAAAGGCTTTTGGCTATCGCCTGGGGCGCTTTATTCGCGTCGGCAAGCGAGTGATTTATCCTCTAAGGCAGGTGACTATGCCGCAAAAGGTTGCCTGGCCTTTAGTCTTCGTAGGGAATGCCGCACATACCCTTCATCCAGTTGCTGGACAAGGGTTTAATCTTGGATTGCGTGATGTAGCGAGTTTGGCACAATGCATTATTCAGGACGGCCTGAGTGAGGCGATGTTGCATAGCTATCAGCAAATGCGGCAGCATGATGAGTGGGCGATTACTCATTTTACCAACGGCTTGATCGACGTGTTTACCAGCCGCTTGCCTGGGATGGCGACGGCACGTAACTTGGGCTTGCTCGCGGTTGATAATTTTGCTGTTCTCAAACGATGTTTGACCCATTATACCCGTGGATTTGCGGGGGTTACCCCTGACTTGGTTTGCGGTATCAGTCTTGATCAGAAGGAGCCTAAATGAGCCAACAATTTGATGTGGCAGTGATAGGTGGCGGTGTAGTCGGATTAACTGCTGCCCTGGCAATGGTTGAACGAGGGTTTTCCGTTGCTCTGATTGATGCGGGCCCTATGACCGTTGATTTAAGTAACCCAGATGCACGCGTGTATGCAATCAATCAAGCTTCGCAGGATTTGTTAACCCAATTAGGGGTTTGGCAGCATCTGCAACCTGAACGTATTTCACCTTATCAACATATGTTTGTCTGGGATGCGGCCAATGGGGCTGATATTAAGTTTGATGCAAGGATGATAGCTGCTAATCATTTAGGCTCAATTATTGAAGAGTCGGTACTCAAAGATGCCCTTTTACATACTTTAAACAAGCACAAAACAGGCTTGACTGTATTTAACAAGACAAAGGTGACCAAGCTCGAGTGGACAGATGACAGCATCAAACTGTCTAGCGATAATCATCAATGGCAGGCGCAATTATTAATGATTGCCGATGGCGCTAATTCGCCTTGCCGGGAATTATTACAGGTTCCTATGACCTCCTGGCCTTACCATCAAGAAGCGCTGGTTGCCCTAGTAAATACTGAGAAAGGGCATCAGCAAACGGCTTACCAAGTGTTCAATCCCGACGGCCCCTTGGCTTTCTTACCTATGGTAAATGAAAAACTTTGTTCCATTGTATGGTCAACAACGGCAACCCGAGCAAAGGAGCTAATGACTCTTTCTGACGATGATTTTAATCAGGAATTAACTAAGGCCTTTGCCGCTAAACTTGGCGAGGCAAGGGTGCTGGGTAAACGTTATCGATTCCCTCTCATTATGCGTCATGCTCAACGTTATGTAGGCACTCGCTGGCTTTTGCTGGGTGATGCGGCTCATACCATTCATCCTTTGGCTGGACTGGGGCTTAATGTTGGTCTGGCGGATGTTGCATCCTGGTTGCACTGTCTTGATAAGGCAAACCGGTTACTCACATCGAAGCGAATCTTAAGCGCCTACCAACGCCAACGGAAATATGAGGTTTGGCAAATTATCGCCTTAATGGATGGCTTTAAGACCTTATTTACTAATCCTCTGACACCCGTTATAGCCTTGCGTGGCTTAGGATTAAGACTTTGTAATGGTTTTTCACCCCTCAAACGCCTGTTTATTGAACATGCAGCAGGCAAGAAAATAGAAACCTATTAATTACCATAGAAAAGTTTTTCTGAATAAGGTATAAACCTAAAGCGCGGTTGTCGCTAATACGGTGAACGCCATTCGATGGCGCTAAAAAGTTAATTAAATACCTGGATGTAAAATGATAATAAAAAAATTACGGGTAGTTGCTTTAGCATGTCTTTTCTCAACCAATGTATTTGCTGGTTCAATGGGATATGAATCGGGTTTTGGTGGTCCTGGTTTTTTTGCAACCTTAAGTTTAGGCCCCGCCTGGGCTCGGCCTGGTGATAGCCAGGTTCTTACCATCCAACCTGATGTTCGCAAAGCGTATGTACCACTCCCTGCTCAGCGCACGATGAAACTAATTACCACTGGAAAAGGAACTGACAGTTTGATTACTGGTGAATTGTTTGCCGGTTATCGTGGTGCAATTAATTCCGTAGTCGAGGGGCAACTTGGTGTCGTTATAGGCGCATCTTCACAGGCCAAGTTGAAGGGAGATGTTTACGAAGACGCCGATCCTCTATTCAATAATTACAATTACTCCTACGGTGTGCGTAATACTCGTATCGCAGTTAAGGCAAAGCTTTTATATGACACTGGCTTTTACGACCTTTATCCATACCTTAGCGCTAACGGCGGATTAAGTTACAACCATGCGTCCGGCTTTTCTATCAATCCCAAAATCTACGAAGAGGTACCCCACCCAATTTTTAGAAATAACAACGAAACAGAGTTTTCTTATGGTTTTGGTGTTGGTTTGGAAGTGGCTCTTGAAACGAATTGGCGGCTTGGTTTGGGTTATGAGTTTCTTGACTGGGGCAAGAGTGCCTTGGGGCCTGCTTTAGATCAAACGGTCGGCGATAAAAGTATACGTTTAGGGGTGTTGCAGGCTCATGAGCTGCTGATAAGCCTGAGTTATGTTGCTTAGAAGAGGTAACACTACATTAGTAAGTAGGTCATCCCAGTCTGTACTGCCATTAAGTTAAGGACGCTATCTCAAAACCGTTCGGGCTGAGGAGGCCTTTAGGCCGTCTCGAAGCCTTGCATAGTAACGCTTAGAGACATCTGCTTACGCACAGACCTTAGCGCGAACGGATGTAAATATCCTTAACTTAATGACAGAACTAGGTGCCAAAGGGTGGTTTATTACTTTCATTAAGGGAATCTAGGATATGAAAAATAAAGATTTAATGCAGAGAATTCTTGGTGTTCTGCTTTTATCTCTTAATGTGGTGTTGGGTTATGCGGCTATGCCCAAATTTAGCATCACTCCTCTTTCCCCATTACCTCAGGGGCAAATAGCAGGTAATGAAGTAGTGAACGTAGCCTATGTTGTTACTAATAATACTAAGGATCCAAGAGTTCTGACAATGTCGCCTATAACTGGGATTAATCAGATTACTGCTTTTCCTGGTGCTTGCGCATATCCCTTTTTCCTGAGACATAATGAATCCTGCATGCTTATACTGCAAATTGTTGCTACAGCAACTTATGGCGGTGTGCATTCAAACATAGTTGTTTGTAAAACTATGGGACCAGGTGATAATCGCCCTGATCCCTTCCTTTGTTCGCAAACTGATCCGAGTCAAGGATTACAGTTCAATTTAGGCCCGTCTCAGCCAGCTACTATAGCTGCGAATCCTTCACCTCCTAGTGAGCTGTTATTTAGTATAATTGCCGGTGGTGCAGTGACGGTTACTAATACTAGCCAAAATTTCACGGCGCAAAATATAACAGGTTCTCTCCCAACGAATCCTAACTTTACAGTCTCGTCACAATGCCCTGCGAACTTGCTGCCAAATCAAAGCTGTCAGGTAATCTATAACTCAGCAGTTGTAGGTACCGCCCAATCGACAATTCAAGGGACAAATACCAATGCGATTACGGTGTCGATGGAAGCTGTAAAGCCAACTATCGCAGTTACTGCGCCACCGACTTTTATTGTAGGAAATGGTGGATTACCAGGCTCAACTAGCGGGCAAATAATCGTAACAAATACAAGTCTTAATGGTGCCTCTGCAGACAATGTGACCGCCACGATAACTTCTGGGCCCTTCTTTGTCGTTGCTAGTACCTGCGGCGGTATAATACCTCCAGGTAGTTCTTGTACGATTACTGTCAATACCAATACCAATGCTCCAGTGGTAAACGGGACAGCCATAGTTAAGGGGCTAAATACTGATCCCACAACTATTAATTTAACCGCTCAGCAAACAACGATTACAGCTTCTCCGGCAAGTGCTTCTATTGCAGTTGGGCAGGAGCAAGACATCACTATCAATAATGTGCCTCCTGTCGCAGGGAATGCCTTAAATGTGCAGCCGCAAATTCCGCAAGGAGCCCCCTTTACCTTCTCATCGACTACTTGTTCAAATTTTGCAAGCAGCTGTACGATAAAGTTTAAGGCTACAGCGCAGACAACAAGCCCGGTAACAATTCCTATCGCAGGTTCCAACACAACCACCACTAGCGTGTCATTGTCAGCAGTAATGCCAACAATTAGTGTTTCTCCTACAAATGTGTCTCTTGTCAATGGGAATTCAGTAGTTTTAACCGTAACGAATACCTCTGCTGTGGCAATTCCTGGTGGCGTGAAAGCGACTCTCCTACCACCGCTGTCAGTTTCTGCTACTACTTGCTCAGGTCCTTTGGCTGCTAGCCCTGCGAGCTGCACAATCACTATTCTGGCTGCCACCGGTCAGGCAACAACTTCTCAGTCAGTCCTTATTCATGGAACTGATACAAACAGGGTGGGAGTGCGTATCAACGCAGGTCCAGCCGTGTTGAGCTTGAATCCTTCGACTGTAATTGCTTCTGCCGAACCTATCCCTCCTTATGCTATAGGGTCTACTTCCGTATCGAATACCTCTGCCGGAGGCAATGCTGTAAATGTAGCAGCAACTATCCCTGCTTCGGCGAATATCTCTGCAACTAGTTGCTCTGCAATATCTCAAGCAACACCCTGTACGATGAATTTTAACTATTCTTCCTTTTCCTTGACAGGATTGCAGACAGCTGTGCAAGTTCCGATTCAGGGTACTAACACAACCACTGCTAATCTTTATATTGCTCCGTACTCAATTTCCGTTTCTCCTTCATCAATTACCATTGGGGCAAGTAATCCTGGAACAGTAACAGTAACTGCTTCAGGTCTGTCAATAACAAAAGGGGGCTTTCAAGGAATGATGATCGGTATACCTCCAGGTAGCACCATTACTGTTGCTAATAATGGTTGTGCGACGGGTATTGCCTGGAGCGGCCCTAGCACTGGTAGCTGTACTATTGAATTCATTGGTGGGCCTTTAGTTGAAACCCAGGTAATTACACTCCAGGGGCTAACGAGTGCTGGTGTTACAGCAACTAATCCCACTAGCTTTACAGCCGTTTCAGGTGGTCAAAGTACTGCGCTAATAGGTTTTTCAGGTTCCTCGTCACCTACTACCACTGGTACTATTGATGTGGATTCATCAGGTGGCGGCACCTTAACCTTGCAAATCGTAAATAGCTCTACTACTACCCCCTCGCCTACAACGGACAACATTACTGCCACACTACCTTCTACCTGGACGGGTGTTACAGCAACATACTCTTCGGAGTGTTCTAGCTTGGCTGTTGGCTCTTCACCAACGCCTACTTGTACTATTAACCTCACCTCATCAACACCAAATCTTGCTGGTGCGGTGACAATTAGTGCAGATAACACAAATATTCTGACCGCCAATGTTGCCTTCCAATCAGGTGGCGGGCTTATTTACGATCTTAGTAACGGAGTTAGTGTAGTTGATCTTAATGATTCATCTGCTAGCCCGCTTGCCTGGGGGGGGTATCTAGATACTCTAGCCACATCAAAAACAGATGGCGCATCTAACCAGGTATTAATTCTTGCCGCAGATCCAACAGCACCAGCGGCTGCATTCTGTGAGAGCTATCCAGGTTCATTTGAAACGGATTGGTATTTACCAGCAATCCAAGAGCTCGCTACGATCTATTCAGGCTTGGCTACACTTGGCTTTGGAAATTTTGCTTCAACTTTTTACTGGAGCTCAACACAAAGTGATATTGGCAAAGCTTGGTATTACAACTTTACGACTGCCACGAATGGGGCTAACGTTGATTATAAAGATATCGCCTATAACATAAGGTGTGTGCGAAAGGCTTAGAAGAGGATAAATAAGAGCTGATAACAAGAAAAGAGTTTTAAAGTGTAAGTTTGGGTATTTCTTATTTAATATCGTATGAATAGGAAAAAAACATGGAAACACAGGAAACGAACTCAAAGCAAAAATCAGTCAAGCTTGATTTACTGAAATCAATGCTTGCCCCGCTTATCGAAAAGGGTTTAATCATAGCCTTTTCTGGCGGCGTTGATAGCGGCTTTCTTCTATGGGCGGCTATTAGAACTTTAAAAACCTCACATAGAAAAGGGCGCGTCTTAGCCTTGCTTTCTGTAAGTCCCCGCGTAGCCTTATGGGAAATTGAGAGCGCAAAAGACTTTAGTAAAACTATTGGCGCGGAACTTTTAATCGTTAATAGTGATGAGATTAACGCTAAAAATGATAGTAAACATTGCTGTTTCTGCAAAACAGAACTATGTAATCTGGCAAGAAAAGAAGCAATAAAAAGAAGTTATCAAGCAATTGCCTATGGCTATAATGCAAGTGATCGAAGGGATAGCCGCCCGGGTCATCTAGCTGTCCAAGAATCCAATATTTACTCTCCCTTAGAACAGGCAGGCTTAGAGAAAGCTGATATAAGGGAGTTTGTGCGAGAACTAGGATTTAATTTGGCAGATAAACCTACAAGCCCCGGCTTAGCTTCACGTATTGTCACAGGGGTAAGAATTTCAGAAGAAAAATTACAGCATATTCACGAAATGGAAAGTTTTCTAAATGGCCAAGGTTTTTCGCTTTATCGTGTGCGTGTTCACGAGGAAAGCTATCCTTCTGAACCCTCGATAACTAAGCGGTATTTTCGAATAGAAGTTGCCCCTGAGGAAATGTCAGCTATTTTGCAAATACGTGATTTATTGGTCAAAAAAGCTCGAAATTTAGGTTATCGCTGGGTGAATCTGGATTTAGCGGGTTATAAAGACATCATAAATGAGTCCTCTGGCAACAGTACCCCCTAAGGTTGACAACAGACCCTAATCAAAAACCCCTAAACTGTGCTAAAATGTGGCTCAATTTTAAACATGAAAATTTAACAGGTTGAGTCTTGGTGTTATTTTTGAATAATTGGCGACTAATTCTGTTTTGCGCAGTGACTATTTATAGCATTCCAATTCATGCTGTAACTCCGCCACTGCCTAATACACCCGCAGAGTCGACAACACTTTACCGCTGGGTTGACAACCCCGCAGAGGAAGCTTCGCAAGTTGCTGAGGCAGCGGCGCGATTACAAAAAGCCATTACTAATCCTGAATACATGTTGCATAACTGGATCGATTTACCAACTTCTCCCGATGTACGTCACAAGAAAGTACAACAGCTGAGCTTACGCGAAGCCATTTTGCTCAGCTTGCGTTACAACCCTAATATCCAGAATGCCGAACTTGATCGGATTATCCAGCGTTATCAATTGCGTTTGGCACATAATGAATTCGAGTTGCAATATGCCCTCGGTGGTTCGGCTGCAATAGAAAGAAGCCGCTATAGCGGAGTTGGCTCAACAACGAATAAGAGTTATATGGCCACGCCAGAGTTTAATATGAAAACCAAGCTAGGAACAAAAATTGGTTTAAATATTGATAATAATGTCTCCAACTATAATAGCTATGCCCCCGTGCTCAACTTCTCCGTGAGTCAGCCCTTATTGCGAGGTTTTGGCAAGGCAGCAAACGAAGCTGGCTTATTAGATGCTATCGATAACGAATGGCTAAATAAGCTAAATTTACAGCAGGCGGTTATCGATCAGATTACCCAGGTGATAAGCGCTTATCGCGCCTTAATCCTGAGTGCTAATAATTTACAAAATCAAAAACGACAATTAGAAGAAGCACAAAAGACCTATGAAACCAATGAGAAAAAAATTGAAGCGGGACAATTGGAACCGACGGGTAATATTCAGCAGTCCTATCAAATTGAATCGCTTAGCCTGATGGTCGAGCAAGCTGAAAATGATTTCAAGACAGCTGCTCAGGATTTATTACAAACAGTAGGCCTTGACCCCAAAATGCGCCTTGCGGTACCTAGTGATGTTGTGATGGATAAAATTACTGTGCCCAAGCTGCAAGAGTCTATCGACTGGGCTTTGCAGCATAATGTCCAATACCTTGCCCTCAAAATGCAGCAGCGTGCTGATGAGCGAGCTTATAAGGTGGCAAAAAACCAGCAGCTATGGCAATTGGATGTTGGTGGCAATATACAAAGTGGTCGGGTAAGCGATGTGGATGGTAATCATGGTTTACCCGCTATTTATAATGGTCAGAATATTAATCACACTGCGCGGGTCACCTTAACCGTTCCCCTACATGATATTACTCGAAGAAATCAACTAATCTCTGCTAAGGTGAAACTGGAAAAAGATCGCTTAAACCTTATTGCGGCTAAGCGAGCCTTGGAAACAACGATTACTAATACTATAAATAGCATTGAAAGTCTGGCAAAACGTTATCAGCTTGCGGAAAAACAGGTGACATTGGCAGAAAAATCCTACGAATTGGAAAAGAAAAAACAGCAAGCCGGGATTTCTAGTGCTTTGGATGTTAACAATACGCAGAATCAATTGATTCAGGCACAAATGGGTTTAATCAGCGCCAAGATTGCCTATTTGAATCAGTTATCCATTCTTGATCGTATTTTAGGAAAGACTCTTGAACATTGGCGAATCAAACTCAGGTACGGCGAATGAAGAACCTAGCTCTATTAATTTTTATTAGCTTATGCTTGCTTAGCGCTTGCAGCAGTCCTGTTGATCAGAAAAAAAACCAGACCCAAACCTATGTCGTTAAAACAGAGTCCATGCACAAAAATCTGTTTTTTACGGGTACGATCCAGCCCCTGCATGAAAGCACGCTAACCAGCCCAATGGATGCCATCGTTGAAACGATGCATTACCATTATGGCCAGCAAGTGAAAAAAGGTGAGGTTGTTTTTACTTTAAATTCCTCAGAATTACAAAAACAATACAACGATATCCTGACTGAATATCTCAAAGCCAAAGATAGCTACACCATTGCCCAGGCAAAATTCACCGGGACACAAGATCTCTGGAATGCTGGTTTATTATCCAAAAATAATTTTTTGAGTGAAAAATCAAGTTTGGCGACAGCTAGAGTCAGTTTGATGCAAGCAGCGGGCAGACTCACGGCAATGTTGGAAAAGATGGATGATAAGGGTGCGCAAAATCTGTCGAAATTAAGCATCGCCGAATTTGATAAGGTCAGACAAGCCCTAACTGGCAACCATAACCTGATCAAGCTAAAAGCACCTGGTGATGGGGTAATACTCTATCCACCAAAATCGGGGGAGGACAAGCCGGGTAAATTGAGCGTGGGTTCAGCCTTGAAGTCAGGACAGATTGTAGCCTTAGTTGGCGATTTATCGGGGGTGAGTGTTGAAATTGATATACCAGAAATTGATATTGATAAAATTCACACTGGAATGCGCGCAAAGGTAACAGGTATTGCCTTAGGCAAACATGTCCTAGAGGGGGAGCTTGTTGCTGTGAATGCCCAGGCCTCATCCCATTCAGGTAGTAATTTGCCCTCATTCAGCGCTGTTGTAGAGGTCAAACACCTTAATGAGCTTCAGCGTCCCTGGGTTAAGGTTGGAATGAGCGCTTCTATCGAAATCGAAATTGATAGCGATAAACAACTTCTAGTCCCAATTGCTGCGCTAAAGCAGGAAAAAGGGCGCTCGATAGTTAAGCTGCAAACGAAGGATGGTTCAACAGATACTCGCATTGTCTCAACAGGCGCCGCCTTAGCGGATAAGGTTGTCATTGCCGCAGGACTA
This sequence comes from Legionella massiliensis, assembly GCF_000756815.1. Lineage (GTDB taxonomy): Bacteria > Pseudomonadota > Gammaproteobacteria > Legionellales > Legionellaceae > Tatlockia > Tatlockia massiliensis. Next base: position 430,262 of record NZ_CCVW01000001.1, on the reverse strand, counting down.
CGGGCAGGGGATGTGGTGGTTTATGACTAATCAGTCATTGCTAGACCTGCACGATATTGCCAAGATTTATCAGATTGGCGATCAGCGAACCAAGGTTTTAAAAGAGGTTTCCCTTAAGGTTAACGAGGGTGACTTACTTGCAATTGTTGGTTCTTCAGGTTCTGGGAAATCAACGCTAATGAATATTATTGGTTTGCTTGATAAGGCTGATGGCGGCCATTATTTATTACAGGGGCGTGATATAGCCGGCTTGGATGATGATGCGCTGGCTGCTTTGCGAAATCAGATGATTGGCTTTGTCTTCCAACAATTTAATTTGTTACCACGTTTTAATGCTAGCCAGAATGTTGCTCTACCCCTAATTTATCGCAATGTCCCGCAAGCAGAAATTAAAGAGCAGGTACACCAGGCTTTGGCTCGCGTCGGGATGGCTGCCTATGGAGAACATAAGCCAACGCAGTTATCAGGTGGTCAGCAGCAACGGGTTGCAATTGCCCGTGCTCTGGTTGGCGAACCGAGGGTCATTTTAGCTGATGAGCCCACGGGGGCGCTCGATTCGCGCACTGGCGCAGAGGTAATGAATTTATTTTTAACTCTGCACCAGGAGGGGCGCACCATTATTATGGTTACTCATGATGAGCAGGTCGCTGCACAATGTGTGCGCCGTATTACTCTGGCTGACGGCCAGATTATTGCAGAGAGCTGACAATGACTGCATTAACTCATCTTCAGCAAGCTTTGGTTAATTTATCTGCCTCAAAACTTCGTTCCTTTCTTGCGGTCTTAGGTATTTTAGTGGGCACTGCAGCCGTGGTTGCGTTAATCAGCTGTGGGCAATTGGCGACAGAAAAGGCTTTGGCGCAATTTAAGGCGCTGGGAACTGATTTGCTCGCAGTTTCTGCCTTCCAAAAGGGGCAAGAAAAATCGATTTCTGGCGAAGATCAAGTGAGCTTGGAGCAATGGCGGCAGATTCCCGATCATATTCCCGCTGCCGTAGAAATAGCACCTTATGCCACGGTCTATCAGCCCTTAAGTTTTGAAGGTAAAACAATACAGGGTGCAATAATCGGTGCTGATGAGTCACTGGCAAAGATTATTAATATCAAGTTGCTACGTGGCCATTTTGTGTCCTTTGTTGAATCCTTTGAGCATTTTTGTGTGATAGGCGATAGTGTCGCACAAGAGCTGAAACAGGTAAGTTTTGACGATCCAATTGGCAAACAAATACATATAGGTAAAACACTGTACACAATTATTGGGATTGCTGCGCCATGGAAGGAAAATGGTTTCTTTAATGAAGATATCAACCATTCAGTTATTATCCCAATTGGCGGAATGGCTCTGGTGGCCAAAGACAGCAAAATTAATAATGCAGTCATCAAATTAAAGCCGGATAGCCCAATCGATCAGGTCATTGAGCAGTTAAAACAAGTCATTAGTTCCATTGCACCCAAATTGAATATTTTTCCCCGCAGCGCTAAACAGATCATTGCTTCCATGGAAAGTCAGGGGCAAATTTTTACTCTGCTCTTAGCAGTGATTGGAGGTATTTCCTTATTGGTTGGTGGAATTGGGGTAATGAATGTCATGCTGGTTTCAGTCAGCGAGCGTAAAAAAGAAATTGGTATTCGCAAGGCAGTTGGCGCCCGCAATCGCGAAATTCAAGCCTTGTTCTTGGCTGAGTCGGTGATGTTATCGTTCTTAGGCGGTATTTTGGGTGTAATCCTGGGGTTAATTTTTACCCGAGTTGTTGCCTATTTTTCTAATTGGAATTTTACGATTTTCCTAATGCCACCCTTAGCCGGTTTTGCCGTTTCCGTTGCAACGGGAATATTTTTTGGTTTTTATCCGGCGAGAAGAGCGGCAAAGCTAGAGCCGATGGTTTCCTTAAGAGCGGAGTAAGGTATCGTCATACATTCCTTCCCTTATAACAAATAATAGGTCACCTACCTCAAATCTCTGCATTCCTTCATCCAGAGCACAGCGATGGATCTCCGGGATTAGCACTGTGCATCATTCAGGAGATCCTTCACAACCAGCAATTTCATACCGATCTTATCCAGCGCTCAGTATTGAGTTCTGCTTGTTCATAAATATCATGATTATTGATTATTAATGAATCTTGCATTTTAGAGGGAAGTGTACAGTGTTTTGCCCCTTGGTTCGCTAAAAAGAGAAGCGATTTGAGTTGTGGCTTATTACTTTTTAATATCTTAACAAAGGCTGACTCACCAAAACTATCCACAACATCAACAGAGGCTACATGTTGTTTAAAAAAGCCCATTAACAGCCCACTTACCTGAGGATATTGCTCTGAGTAATTAGCAATTTTCTTAATTGCCCTGGGTAAATTATTATCGCCCCATTGGGTGTAAAGCACAGATATAACCTTTTGTGCAAATTTTTCGGCACCTTGATTCAATTCATTTATTAATACTTGCTGTCTTTCTTCATCATCACCAACAGTTGTAATTAGAAAATTCTCAAAAAATTGCTCATAATTTGCTCCTGCATAATACTCTACTTCCATGGGTACATCTGGATGATTACTCGCAAGAAATCGTTTTGCTGGTCGCTCTATTCCTTGAAAAATTCGCTCTTTAATAATAGCTAAAGTCATTTTAGGTCTGCCTATTTAAAGAAAATGTGTTCTATTATAGAACAATTGATGAATTAATAAAACCTTCATTGTTTAAATTCTCCCCACCAGGGTGATGCTCTTCTTTGAGCATTTTATGAACTTTAAAGCACTCTGTGCGATATTCCTGTGAAAAGATATCTTTGGTTGTGTCAATAATTAATGGGGGCTCTAGTGCTAGTTGCTCATTAATATGAGATAAAACCTGTGGGTAATCCTTTAAGGTATAAAGGAAAAATCGCAAATAAGATCGATTATCAAATTTGTGCATGGCGGTCGGTGACGTTTCGAATTCCCCAGCAAAATATTTTTGTAATTGAGCCATAATTGCAATAAGCGACGATTGGCTAAGGCAAGCTTCTTTTAATAGATTAAGATCAGTAGACTCCTGAGGCTTTGCGGCCAAAAATCTAAAATCAGTTCCTTTGCTGTTATTATGAAATTGAATGCAATCATCAATTGAACTCGCCACTATTTCTTTTAATACCTCTACTTCAGGAGAAAGGCAGGGAGCGGCTGCAATTTGTTCTGCTTCACAAAAATCGTTCATGCATAAGGGCATATAGCAGGATGCAAAATAATTAAGATAATTTGCCCACACTTGATGTCTTCGTTGATTAAATTCAGAGTCAAATTGACTAATCCTATCGAAATAAAGATTATAAAGAGGTGGTTTAATTAAATACTCTAAGCCTTGATAAGCGGGATAGTCAGGTAACATATTGATGCATTTAACTAAAGGAATGAGTATTTCATTCACACTATGGAAGCCTGCACCAACAATATAGGCAGTAATCCCAAGACTATAAGCCTGTATTAATTCTATTTCCTGCGGATTTAACAACAAAAACATCATATTCATAAATATGGAAGTCATTCCCGAAGGGCCGGTAATATAGGGACAATCATTCAATAAGGCTGTTTGATAATAAATAGAATCTTCTTGCGCCTCTTGCGCCTGTGCATCAGCACACCAAACTTGATCAGCGATAATAGGAAGCCCTCTGCTATGCGCAGACTGCTCCAGCTTCATTAAGCCTAGCTGGTTGGTATTTAGATGCGTTTTACGTGGTCCCAAGCGGCCTCTGTTTTGCCCTTGGGTGTAGAGCTCATCACCATAAAATAGTTTAGATGTAATAAAGGTTCTGAAATCGGTGGCAACCGCAATATTATTTTTTTCTGCCGCCATTCTTTGATAAGAAAAAGGCTGTTCGTCCTCAGGAATTGGGTTGGTTTTTAAATAGAGCTCTAAAATTCTAGCAAAAAGCCCTGTCGGTGTTTGAGGCGGTAAATTGTTTAAAGGTAGCGGACCTATAACACTACGAGCAAACATGAATGATATAAATTGAATTTTAATAAAATCGTTTGGATTATTTTCTTCTAAAATAGCAATGACTTTATCAAGCGTTGGCCTTTCTTTAAAACAGCCAAATACAATATCAGAACCCTCTAATTCACTTAAAAAATAATTCAAAATATCCTGTTCTTTTGAATCAGTACTATATTGTCTGTATTCGTTAATAGTCTTGATAATTGCGTGAGAGACCAAATGGATAGATGACATCATTAGATGAGTGGGATTTTGTATCAGACAAGAAACCAATTCTGATTCAAATCTTCTTTGAAGAACATTGTTATCATTAGTCTTATTATCGTTAATAATGCTTAAACTTGAAGCTAATACCTCTATTTCATTCTGATGATGAGGAAACAGAATATCGTCTCTTAATAGCGACATAATTATTAGGCGTATATTGTCAGTATCTTGCTCATGATTTTCATAAGCAATTTTTACTGACTCAATGCTCTGGTTAATGACAGTACTAACTTCAGCCGAATAAGAATCTAACCATTGTGTTAAAGTATAAATAATGTAGGTATAGGCCTCTGGTTTTGAGCTAAAATGCATATCATTCATAAGGCTAGATCTCCTCACTTTCTTAGACACTGGAGTAATAGTATCACTACTATTACTCCTATCCCGCTTTCTAAGGAGTTTTGCTATTTCTTCCGTAGCTAACATTTATATCTATACCTTTAATAGCCAACAATAAAAACTTTCGGCAGTTGGTTTGACTCAGGAGCTTCCTGAACATGAAGCTCTTCAGCATCTGTCGAAGATTTCATCTTCTGCAACAAAGAGAGATTTACACTTATACCACTTTCATTACAACAATCTATACCAATCGTACTGTCTATTTTCAGAGTCAAATTTAGATGAGAAAGGAGCACAGGGTTATCTTTCAAGACATTAAAGAAATGGCCAATAAAAGATAATTGCATCGTTCTCTTAATCGAAATTCCTTCCCCGACTTCAAAACTACCCTTGAAATAGGACTGAATCTGTCTGAATACGGAGGTCAATGTTAACTGTTTTTGGCAAACACTTTCCAGCAATACAAGCGCATCACTCTGAGCATCCTTCACTGGAGTGAAAAGGCTTAGGCTGCCTGTACTATCTGAATTATACTTTGCCAAACAAAGTTCTACTGACTTACTAACCACTCCACACATTTCAAATACTTGGTGAGAGATTTTTGCTTCCGCAAAAATTTGAGAGGGATGACAATTTTCTCGCATGCATATTGGCATGAACGTGCTTTCAAAATAGGTGAGATGACTAGCCCAAATATTTTGATGCATCTCAGCAAATTCTCCATCAAATTTCTCAATTTCACTGAAGTAGTGGTTATATAAGGGAGGAGTTGTCAGATAATCCATACCTTCAAGTTGTGGATACCCAGGTATAGCATCAACACATTTAACCATGGGAATCAGTATTTCTTTTATGCTATGGTAGCCAGCACCAACTACATAAGTCATTACACCAAGGCTGTAGGATAAAATTACTTCTGAATCATTTGGATTGACAAGCACAAACATCATATTCATAAATAATGATGTCATTCCAGAAGGGCCAGTGATATAGGGACAGTCTGTATTCAAAGCGGAAGTATAATGAATTGACTCTGGGTTTGCTTTTTGTGTTTTACAATCGGCATACCATGAGCCTTCTTCAAGGCTCAGCAATCCTTGGGTGTGCGCTGAGTGTTCGAACTTCATTAATCCAACTTGGTTGGTATGTAACGCCTGATTCGGGCTACCGGAACGTCCTCGATTATCCGCTGTTGTAAAGATCTCATCGCCATAAAAGAGCTCATCGCAGATAAATGCCCTGAAACGATAACCTTCCCCTTTGCCCGTTTCATCACGGACAGCAGCCAAACGATGATAAAGTTCAGAGGGTGTTTCTTTAGTATCTGAGGGGTATTTAGCTTGATATTTTTTCAATATTTCTAAAAATGGGCCTGTTGGCTCATGACCTGGCAGATTATTTAAGGCTAATTGGCGCAGAGCTTTTTGGGCAAACTTAAAAGAAATATGCTGAATTTTTACGAAATCCTCAGGTTTATTATCTGACAATATTTTGATAATTTCCTCAATCGATATCGACTGACGTGGCGCACCAAAAAGAATATCAGACTTAACAAGTTCAGCTAAAAATTCTTGTATTGCTTTTCCTTCTATACTCTCGCTTGGGCTATCCTGATATTCAACTAAAATCTGTATTATAGCATCTGATACCAGCTTAATTGCCTGCATTGTTTTAGCCGTTGGTTTTTGAATACAATGACTCACAAAATCAGACTCGAAACGGCGTGGCAAAATATCATCATGGCCTGGCTCAGGTCTATCTATTTTGGTATAGGAATTCTTTAAAACCGCAAGGACTGCTTTATGAGGTGACAATAGCCAATCAGCCCCCAGCAAGTCATCCAGCAAAGCGGTAATTGTTCCTGTATCCTGCTGATGATTTTCATAAGCGACTTTGATTGCCTGAATCGTATTGTTCAGCGCAGTGAGTTCTGCTTCGTCTTTATAGCTATCCAGCCATTGAGTCAGTAGCATTATTGTATAAGTATAAGCCTCTGGTCTGGATTTAAAACTCTCTGGGGTTCTTTGTAATTGGTTCATTCTACTGAAACAGCTCATACGCAGTGATTCACTGTCAGACATCATGCCCTCAATGCAAGAACTAATTTCAGTGTGCAGCTGTACTAGATGCTTATTTTTTGCTCCAATAACTACTTTCGCAAATTTCACTGATTTGAAAATCTCGAAAAGTTCATTAAAAGAACACCCCAAAGCGTAAATATCAGTACTTTTGGAGAACGATAAGAGCTCGCCTTGCTCCCTAATTTCAGGGGCCAAATAAGGGCCAGTTCCCCAGCTAATGGGTTTTGGTTCTTCATCGGAAGAACTGCTACCAAAATCCACTAAATGACACTGGTTATCTGCATCCAGCATAATATTGCCAGGCTTTATATCACGATGAATTAAGTCTAATCCATGGAAAGTGCTCATTTGGGAGCTCGCTGAAATGATAATGCCGCAGGTCTCCCAAAAATGTTTTAATTCAACACTCAAAGGTCTCATATCTTTAAACTTGGATAAATCGATACCTTTTACAAAGCTTGTCAAAAGGTATTTTACCTCTGTTTCTTTACAAAAATAAGTTCCAATCAAACGGTTTGTTTTGCCCAAGGTTTCTTCTTCATTGAGCGCTTCTGGTAAACTTTCATCACTGATTTTAATTGTCTTAAGAAAATAAGTTTTCCCATCATCCAAGCCATAGGTTTTATATTGTTTGCAAAAAGATTTTCCGCCACCTGAAATTCTATTTTCAGCAGGGACAACAACAGGTTTAAGTTCTGCAGTTTCATCTGATTTTACAAATATAATCTGACAATCGATGCCAAATTTTTCTTTCATTAATTCAAAAGGTATAGGATTCCCATTGGCTGATTTTATTAGCTTTCTAATTTCTTTGTTTCCTAGAATTGCCTTCAAAATATGTAATGAATTTTCATCCATATTTGGCAATGATTTCAGCTCGGATACTTTTAATAATTTCATTATAATCCCCAACAAGTAATCATATAAATTTATAATGTTGACCATTATAAAAAACTATTATTAAGAGGGAATTAAGAGATTATTAACGTAATATTATGTAAATATTAATGAAATATTAAGAGTCGCTTATTGAGATTTTTTATGGTTAAAAAATATTCAGTAATTTTTATTTTTTTTATGTAAATACAAGGAATTTTTATTGTGAGTGTTTAAGCCATAGTGTGCCGATCTGTTGCTTAAAAAAACTATGCTTTAGGGCATATTTTTTCGAGAGGGAGTAGAAACAAGCAAGGTTTAGGTTTTCAACTGGCAATACAAGTACTCAATATGCTTTGTAATAGATCTCCCTCCAGTACTGGAGAGGGCTGACCTATTTCTATGCTTTTTGCAATTTGTACATTGGTGCTCCAAGGGCAAATGATGGAGCCATCTTCACCCTATAAATGAAATCGCGTTACCCAGACCTTAACCTTAAGCTGCTGATGCAGCGCTTGGCGTATTAAAGAGCTGGTGAGCTTGCATAGCCTCATCGTCGTCAGGCAAGTCCTCGAGTTTTTTCATCCATTCTTGAGTTAAAATAGTTTCTCTCTTTGTAGCTGCGTTGCTAAAAAACACTGAGGTGCTTGTCGCATATCGTGCACCCATGATAGCGAGGCCTAAGCCGAAGAATAAAATACTCGCTAACATTAACCCATCAGCAAGGTAGCGTGCTGCTTTGTGTCGATGACCAAACTCCTCATGAGCTGCTGCAATAATTGCTGTTGCTTGTGCCTTTACCGAGAGGTTTGACAATCGAATTTCCAGTGTTCTTTCATAAAAATTAATCAGAGACTGGTTATACTCCTCACCAAACTCTTCGTCATTTTCGGGGAGCGCCCTATCTGCATAAAATTTTTGTATGATAAGTAAATCTTTCCTTATTACTTCTGGTTCAAGCAGCTCTTTTTTGCTTTTGCTAATGGCAGACCAAAGCCTTATATCTTTGAAGGCTGCATTTCTAAGGGTTCCATCATTCTTCAAAGCCTCTAAAACTCCGTTGATAGTCTGAATATTGTTGGAATTCTTTATAATTTGATTAGCTAATAACAGCTTATAGCTTGTGTCGTTTTGCTCTAACGTTTCGAAACTCTGTTGATAGCTATTTTTTTGTTGGGGGTGTAATTCATCATAAGCCGTTTTGAGTGCTGGAAATGTTGTGCGGCTCTTGCTAATCGTGTCTTGTTGTTGATGAGCAATTAATTGGCGCAGATAGGCAACTTCTTTATTAGATGCATTGATTTGCTCTTGATATTGTACGCTCAACTCTGGGGGTAAGGCTAAAAAAGCCACATTTAATCCTGAGAACATCGCCACCTTTGCTTGAGGAGTCGCTGCTCGTTCAAAGTTTAATTTTTGTGCGATGAAAAGCTGTTGTAGTTGCCAATTGAGAAGTATGGCCTGCAAAATTGCAAACTCTGCTTGATAAATTAGTTTTTGATCGGGGCTCAATTGGTCGAGAGCTTGGCTAAGCTCAGCAAAGGTTCTGGCCGCTTCGTCAAAATCTGCTTGTTCCTTATGAAGTGCTAATGTGTGGCGGTAGTGCATTTCCTTTTCATAGAGTTCCATATTACTTTGGTAATGCTGTCCTAAATCAGAGGGAAGATTCTTAAACGCTGTTTGCAACTCGCTATAGCTTTGCTCCGATTTTTTAGCAAGAAATCTTTGTTCTTTGCTAAGAAAATTCTTGTTGCTAGAGTTCCATAAGGCTAATACATCCACTACGCCTTTATTGGCTTGATAAATTTCCTCGTCAGCTTGAAAGGCGGCTGGCAGGGCTTGGAAATGTAAACCCATCTCTTCAGCATCAAGATCTTTTCCTATCATTGACGTGTTTAAATAAAAACTATTTTTATATGTCCAGAATCTTGAAAGCTCTTGGCGCCATTGTTGTAGGCAAATCATCTTATCCTGAGGCTTATCGACACGCTGCTCGAAGGCTCCGTCGGAATAACCTTCTAAGAGTCTTTGCCATAAGATGTCATTTTTAACGATACGAACAACCAGAGGACTCGGGGTTGCTGCAAAGAGTTCATCAAGACAGATAGTCACTAATTGCTCGCCGCTCATATCAAGAAGCTCTGGGTCGCTAATCGAATAAAAACACGTACTATCAAAGGTTGTTGCAGTCTTGTTAATTGCAATGGAGCTTTTTTCAAAGAATTGATCTAATAAGCGTTTCGATTCGGCAAAGGCTCCCAGGTATGTGTTTAAATTTTGCACATGATGGCCGATATTTTCAAGATTATTAACATCTCTATCGCTTGATAGTTGGGCATTTTGTAATAGATGTAATTCATTGATAACCGCATAACTATTTGTTAATAAAGCTTCAATTTTCAGCCACAATGATTCGACTTTGACAGGGTCTCTGGCATAATTTCTTACGGCATCTTCATAGGCGCCAAAACGTAAACTGATTAAAGAGCCGTCCTCACTCATGGTGTATAAACGCTTTAGTATCGTGCTTTCTCGATATTGTGCGACATAGGCTGACCCTAAAATCGCTTTTGTACTACCGCTTGAATAGGGGGCAAACATATTGACATTTGAGTTAGGCTTATGCTGCCAGAGATTAAGCACCTCAGTCTGGTGAGCGAGAAGATCAAGATGATGATTAAATTGCTGAGCCAGACGCGTAAAGTCAATTTGCCTAAAATCAAGAGCCTTGGTCTTTTGGATAATCTGATGTAAAAGCTCAAATTGCTCAGGAAGCGCACCTTCTGGATCGATAGTGATGCTGACAGGTTTGTACTCAGAAACGATGATACTTTGATACATTGAAGCAGGGGGATCAACTTCAGCATGAACCGCAGAGGACTCTTGTTGGGTAACCGGCTCTTTTAAAACGGTGATTTTTGCCAGACGATCATTTAATACAGAACTAAAGATATCTGCAACTTGCTGATAGTCGCCCTCTGGCCCAAAGCTGGCATCCGCGAAGGAGTCGATCGCCATATATTTTGCTAATTCGACTTGAGTCGCTTTATCAAGCATATCGGCGGGAATTTGGCTTAGGGCAGAGTTCACAATATCTTTCATTGGAACCTCAGACATTGCCCCTACCAAATCGCTTGCCTTAGTAGCTATCGCTGAAAATAAGCCATAAATATTTTTGTAGTTTGCGAAATATCCTTTGGTAAGCCATTTCAAATTAAGCCATCCCTGGTATTCGTAGGGGACGAGGATATCTTCATTGTTCTCTTTTTGGGCAAAATAACGAAAGGCGGCACCCCAATCAATACGAGCAAATTGTTTGATTAGAGTATCAGCGTCAAAAAATTTGTTTAAAACAACAACATTACCACTATGAACAGAGTAATCACCCAAGAGTAATGAGAACATGAGGGCCATTGATAAACCATAGTATCGGCCTTGTTGGGTCAACGTGGGGTAATGGCTTGGACCGGCAATCATTTCAAAAAGAGGATCACGGTCTGAACCATCTTTATAGCCGGTACCGATAATGTCATAGAGTACGGTGAATGATACCTTGGGTTGGATAAGCCCATAGCTACCGTCTTCAAACTGGATGTAGTCAGCACAAATAAGTGAGTCAAAATAATTAGGATCAATTAAGCCCCGTGCCATGAACTCTTTTAGGAGCAGCCCTGCAAACAATTCGGTAAATAGCTCCCTCTTGTCTTTAGGCTTTTTAATAAAATACTCTTTGCCTTCATCGTCAATATAAAAACCATCGACTTCAGAGTTATTTTTACCTGCAGTTTTGTCTTTAAATTTAGTTAAGTTTTTACCTTTATAAGAGATCATCTTTGCTTGACTCTAGATTATGAAGCTTGCATCTTAATTAAGAAATATTAAGGAAATATTAAGAGTTTTAAGCTTTCCGAATTCTTGCTTTCGTTCTGGGCAAAATGTGCAATCCCACTCGAATTAGAGGCTTCTTATTAATTCGAGCTGCTTATAGATTTATCGACGCATGATGCTGACTTTCTTCATCGTCATCATGATGTCCTTCCCCTCCTGCTAGATTGTTTGTATGTGGTACTACTTGCGCTGTTGTTGCTGGTGCATTGCCAGACATAAAATGGGCGACTCCCCCTGTTACAACTACTGTTACTCCGTTGAGGGTTTGGAAAAGCGCGAGGGCAGTACAGATATCACTAGTCATCCAAGATGCACAGGTTTCATGTTGAAAAATAAGGGCAATAGATAGACCTATTTCAGCACCTTCAAATAGTGTTTGAAGAATCTGAATAAATCGTTCATGCCCATTAATGTCTGTGCGAAATATTGCAAAGCCCGAAATGAGTAACTGCGGAAAGGCAGTGGCTAAAATAGACCAGGGGTTTAAAGGGCCAGAAAATCCTTGCACGGCCTGATTAGTTACCTGTAAAGCGCCATTGGCAACTTGCGTATTTAACTGTGCAGGGGTAGAGATTGGTCTTACAGAGGGAAACCATCCGCTAAAGAAACCAGACATTTAAGATCCTTTTAAATGTGTAGAAACAATTATTAATGCAAAATTTTGCTGTTGAGTCAATGAGTTATAAATTAATAACCAGTGGGGGCCTTTCCAAGCTCTGCTGGATAAGGGCTGTTTGGATCATCCAAGGTGTCATGACAATCATTATTTGCATTACTCTGAGTGCAGTTGGTACATGGGGCAGGACTAGTTTCTGTTTGCTCTTCATTGCTTGATGAGGCACAGGCAAAAGAAGAAACGGATAATGAGACCAACAGGAGCAAAATCCTTGCTGAAAGCAAGCATCTAATCTCCGCGACTAATTTTTTCCCCTTGCATGTCATGAAATTCCTGCCATTCAAAATCAATATAATTTTCAATTAGTTTTCTAATTTCTTTTTGAACACCATCTCGAGTTATATATTCCGTATGAAATTGCCGTGGCAAAACAGGGACTCCTTGGTCTAGAGTACAGCAAATATAACCATCAGCGGTGTATAAATTCTTCTTTGTTTTATCAGGGTGAATCTCATAATGAATCTTAAAACTCTTATAGTCGTATTCAGTCATTTTCTCATCCTTGCATAAAATACTGATGCATATAACCATAGACAATAATGAACAAGGATGCAATGTGCATGCTGTCATCTTGAAATCATTATCCTAGCCATGACATAATGTTTTATTTTTAAACAGACCAACATGCTCTCTCGTGAATTTAGTCTATATTGGCTAGCCTTAGCGCATATTCTCCTCATTTGTTTAAGCAATACACTTGTGCAGTATCCCTTTGTTTTATTTGGCTTCCATACAACCTGGGGCGCTTTCAGCTATCCACTCATTTTTATTCTGACGGATTTAACGACTCGTTTGTTTGGGCAAGAAAAAGCAAGAAAAATAATCTTTCTTGCTATGTTTCCCGGATTAATCTGTTCTTATCTTATTTCTAATTTCTTTAGTTATGGCAATGTATTTGTAGCAAATGTTTTTGCATTAAGAATCGCATTGGCTAGCTTTTGTGCTTATGTATTAGGGCAATTGCTCGATATCATCGTTTTTCAACGACTCCGAGAAAATTCAAAATGGTGGGTTGCACCAAGCGTTTCGAATATTTTTGGTAATTTATTAGATACCTATGTATTCTTTTTTACTGCGTTCTATCAGTGTTCTAATGCTTTCTTGAGTGCTCATTGGCCAGAGATTGCAATGATTGACTTGCTGTTTAAAATAAGTATTAGTCTACTTACCTTTGTTCCGCTTTATGGAATAGTTTTGCAATTAATTTTACGTAAAAAAGAGAACTATATTGGACTAGGTATTAAACCTTAAATCCGAAAAGGGATTAGTTATGAAGAAAGCAGAGAAAGAGGAGTTCGTGTCTTCGCAAGAAAGGAGTGGCAAGGCTAAATCTGGCAAAAAAGGGTTTGCTTCGTTTTTAAACTTCTCTATATTGTCTTATTTCTTTTCTCCTTCTTCCAGTCAGGCTAGCGCTACGCATAGTCAAAGCAATAGCTTTTCCTTCGAAGATGAAGAGTCTGCAGAAATTATAGATTTTTCATCGGAGTCTGAACCATCCTTCTCAAACATCAAGAAAAGCTCAACACTAGGTGTTAAATTGGATTCTCTAATCGCAAGGAGTGAGTATCTGAGCTTATGGCAGAAAACCCTAGGTGATGAATTTTGGCTTAGTGTAAGAGGCAATAGATTTTCGGAGCAGAGCCAATTTCCCTGGCATAGCAAGCAAAGTTTGCTGGAATTTAAAACGACTTTATTAAGTTTGCAACTGCAAGCTTTGGCGAATAGCGAAATGAAGCTGCTGCGGGAGCTATTTGATGAAATGCTTAGTCCTGCATTTCAGCAATATGGGGCTTTGATTGAATTAGATGATAGTGAGTCTTTGAAAGCAATGAGCGCATTTTATCACTATGCTCAGCGCTGCATGGAAGGCGTCATGCTATGTTTTACTGAAGATACAAAATCTAAGCGCTATAGCGCTCAATCCATGGTATTTGACGATGAACTGTTTCATTTCAAGGTTGAAGCTCTTCATCGAATACAACCTTTGTGTTTTCACCGAGCCAAACAGTTTAAGCCACCTTTTAATATTATTTTGCCCTTTATCGTTGCTCGTATAAATGTTGAACGTTACGAGGCATTACTTAAGGAATTGGAAGAAAAAACAGCCTTGGCCGCTCTTTGCGCTGGACAATCGAAACAAGCAATTAACCAATTGGCCTTAACGATGCAAAAAGGGGCACCGCCTGCTGATTATATTGCTTTAAGCGGTCTCTTTTTCTCATTCCCGATATTGTCAGAACCCACAATCAAAGCCTTGTCTGAGGCTTTACATTACAAACGTCATTTATATAGACCAACATGTGCGAAGGACGAATCTGATTTCTATATCCCCTTAAATAGTCTTTTACATAAAGCATTAGAGACGAAGATAGAGTCTTTTATAAACAAGCATAAAAAGGATGAAGAATGCAGCGAGGATCAGTTTGATGCCAAAGAGCTTCACCTGTTAGCAATAGATTTGTCTGATGAGTTGCTAGAAGAATTAACCGCGGAAAAATATATAGATGACAATTGTTCAATCAGCCTTTTAGAGATTGCCTAACTTCAGTCTTGCCAAAAGGGCATGATTCGTGCTTGGATATCTCTTCAATAATTATAGGAACAACTTTAAGGGGAAGATCATGAAAAAATGGGGTCTAAAACTGGCGACCTTATCATTACTCGTCTTGTCACCGCTTTCTTTTGCCGCTCAGCAAACCTGGAGCAGCTGGGTTGCCGGTGTCAGGGAGCAAGCACTTTCTGAGGGCATATCCCCTACCTTATTTGATCAAGCCTTTGCTGATATACATGAACCTAGTCGAACAGTAAAAAGTCTGGCGCGTTCTCAGCCAGAGCATCGGTTAACCTTTAGTAAATATTTGCATTCACGAGCAGATAGTTATCGCATTGTTATGGGGCGCAAACAATATGATAAGAATAAAGAGCTTTTGGAAAACGTGGGCAAAGACTATGGTGTGGATCCCTGCTTCATCGTGGCATTCTGGGGTATGGAAAGTAGCTATGGCACCTATATGGGGAATTTCCCTGTGATTAAATCTTTAGCGACCCTTGCTTACGATTCAAAGCGACAAGATTTTTTCCGCAAAGAATTATTCTTAGCCTTACATATTCTTAATGATGGTCATGTCTCTTTAGATCATTTCAAAGGTGAATGGGCAGGGGCTTCAGGTCAGCCACAATTTCTACCTTCAAGCTGGGTAAAATTTGCTGTTGACTATGATCATGATGGTCGAAAAGATATCTGGGAATCTAAGGCGGATGTTTTCGCGTCAATTGCTAATTATATGAAGCAAAATGGTTGGCAAACTGGCGAACCTTGGGCGGTTCAAGTCAAATTACCTGCCAAATTTGATATGAGTCTTGAAGGAAAAACAATTGTTAAACCTGTGAGTGAATGGAATGCAATGGGTGTTAGAACTGAAAGTGGCGAGCCCTTGCCTTATCAGAATTTGAGCGCCAGTATTGTACAACCCTATGGCGGGCCTGTATTCCTAGCTTATCCTAATTATAAAATGATTTTGCGCTACAATAATTCTATATATTACGCAGGAGCTATTGGTTATATGGCAGATAAAATCTGTAACCGAGGGCAATAACTTAGGAGCTGAATAGGGTCCAACCTCAACAGGAGATGTGTAGATGGAAATTTATCTAGATAAGACAGCCAGCTTAACACCGGCTGCCAAACGAATTATTTGCGATAAAGCAACGGAATACCCTAACACTGGTGAATACAATACAGTGGCCAAAAAAGGCTCTTATCTTTGCCGGCGTTGTGGCTTGGCCTTGTTTCGTGCTGAAAGTCAGTTTCATTCTGGTTGTGGTTGGCCCAGTTTTGACGATGATATCGTGCAGGCAGTCAAACAAATCCCGGATAAGGATGGCCAGCGTACGGAAATTCTCTGCGAGCGTTGTGATGCGCACTTAGGCCATGTTTTTGTCGGCGAACATTTTACTCATAAAAACCTTAGGCACTGTGTTAATTCCGCCTCTATCGATTTTGTCGCCGATTCTGAGGTACTGGATACCGAGGAAGCGATTGTTGCCGGCGGATGTTTTTGGGGAATTGACCATTTTCTCCGTCTTGTGCCTGGTGTGCTCAAGGTTGAGGTTGGCTATTCAGGCGGGCATGTTCTAGATCCTAGCTATGACCAGGTATGTCACGGCGATACTGGACATTATGAGGTCGCGCGGGTTGTCTATGATCGTGCAAAAACAGATTATTACACGGTATTGAAGCGCTTTTTTGAAATACACGATCCAACACAACGCTCGGGGCAAGGACCAGATATTGGCGATCAATATAAGAGTGCGGTGTTTTATTACAATGATGAACAGCATCAGGAAGCCCAATCCCTGATTCAGATCTTGCGTTCACGTGGCTATGATGTGGCGACTCGGCTGCTAGAGGTACAGCCTTTCTGGCCGGCTGAGGGTTATCATCAAAATTACTATGGAAAGCATAGTAAGGCGCCATACTGCCATAGACCCGAGCCCCGCTTTGGCTAGTAGTGAACAGCCGTATTTGGCGCAGCTTCCGAGAAAACCAAATAAAATCCGGCTGTTCTCTGGGGCTCGATATTACTCTGTGTTAATCAGAAAACTGGCTTAAAGCGCCGGAATAAAAAATCTGATTGCTTACAGCTATTTCGCCTGAGAAGGGATAATCAAAATTCAGGGCCAAGGCTAAATTAAAGCCAAGTACTAGTGAAAAGAGTAAGACAGGCATTAGGTAGAAAAAATTACCCTCGCCTCTTATCGCACCCAGAATAATGGCAAGTAGAATCGAACCGGCGATAAGTGCCTCTCTCAAAGGAGGGGGTATTATACTGCTCAGCTCATTAAGACGTTCGCGACGAGCTTTTAAGAGCTCGTTAACATCAATAAGTATTTGATTGTAATAATATTTATCATGATCGCTATCGGGGTTTATGGACTGAATAGTCTGGTATAAATTCTCAATGGCTTGCCAAGCTAAGGGGCTTTCTTTGCCATGCCTCATCTTTTTCCACTCATTAACTCGAACAGCCACGGCATAATCGCCTGCTGCCTGCGTTATTTTATTTTTTGCATCTTCAGGGAAGACGTTGCTGTTGCGTACAATCAGTGCAAGATAATCAGCTTCTTTAGATGTTGCATTTTTGGCTTCCAGCAAATAATTCCATGTATTGATAATGACGAAAGCCAGCAAAATAGAAAAACCCCCGCTTAGGATCCCAATCAGGGTATTTGCCAGGTCTCTATGATCCTTATCAATTGGTTTATGAAAAAAATAAGTGGAAATGTGCGCAGCAACGTAAGAAATGATCATGAAGAAAACCATGGTGAAGATGATTAACCACCAAAAAGGGACAATATTAATTATCTCCCGAGCCATTTTTTCTCCTTGAGCTGTTTTCTACTATCGCTTTTTCATACAGATATACCTTATCTGCTTGCTCTGCCTTTTGCCTGTTTTCACGTAGATGTTGTTCGTTAAGCTGTGTTTGCCAGAATAGATTCGCTTGTTGTTTATAATAGTTCAACTGGCGTAATAATTTACCTAGGTGCTCAGCTAGCATAGGTAATTTATTAGGACCAAATACAAGAAGAGCCACGAGAAAGGTTAGTAAGAGCTCACTACTGCTCATGATTTTTATTCTCGTCTTCGGTTAAGGCGCGGCGAAAATTTTTAATCGCATTACCCAAATCGCTGCCAATATTCTTTAACTTATCTGTGCCAAATAAGGCGGCAATTATGAGTAAAATAAGTAAGAGAGAGAGAGGTTTAATACCGCCTAAGCCCATGTTAACTCCTATTTGACCAAGTAATAAGGCTAATAAAACCGCCAATAATGGCTAGAGATAAAGTAATAATTGCTAATTTATCATGATTTAGCAAATCAAAATAACTGAGAAAGCTGATCGATATCATTGCGCCAAAAATTCCAGCACCAAGACCCGTGTACCAATTTCTTTTAGAGCTGAACGATCGCTTTCTGCGCTGATGCTGCTCAAGTGTTCTTATCTGCTGCTCTTTGGTAAGTTCCAAGACTTCGTGTATTAGGCGCGGCATTTGCGGTAGATGCTCTGCCATAAAGGGCAGGTTTTCGCGCATTCTCAGAATAAAGGCTTTGGGTCCGATCTGCTCTTTCAACCATTTTTCCAGGAAAGGTTTGGCTGTTTCCCAAAGATCAAGAGCAGGGTAAAGTTGCCGGCCTAAGCCCTCTACGGCTAGCAAGGTTTTTTGCAATAGTACGAGCTGGGGTTGAACTTCCATATGAAAGCGGCGAGCAACTTGGAAAAGACGCAGAACAACTTGGGCAAAGGAGATCTCGCTTAAGGGCTTTTCAAAAATAGGCTCACAGACTGTGCGAATTGCGCTCTCAAATTCTGCTACCCGGGTATCCCTTGCAACCCAGCCTGATTCGACGTGCAATTGTGCGACACGACGGTAATCACGATTAAAAAAAGCATATAAATTTTCTGCTAAATAACGCTTATCAAAGTCACTCAGGGTCCCCATAATCCCAAAGTCAATGCAGATATATTGAGGGTCTTGTGGATTTAAGGGTGAAACAAAAATATTGCCTGGGTGCATGTCAGCATGAAAGAAGCAATCTCTAAAAACCTGGGTGAAAAAAATTTCAACACCACGTTCAGCTAATTTTTTTATATTAATATTTTGGGCTCGTAGCGAATCTAGGTCAGCAATGGGAATAGCGTTAATTCGCTCCATGACCATAATATTCTTACGGGTATAGTCCCAAAAAATCTCAGGGATATAAAGCTGCGGTGAATTAGTAAAGTTTCGCCTTAACTGCGCTGCATTGGCGGCTTCTCGTTGTAAATCAAGTTCATCAAGCAAATTGTGTTCAAATTCGCTAACAATTTCCCTCGGTTTCAAACGTCTTGATTCGGTCCAATATCTATCAGCCAAATTGGCAATGGTGTACATGATGCTTAGATCATTCTCTATGATCCTTAACATGTTGGGGCGCAATATTTTGACAACGACTTCTTCACCAGTGGTTAAGGTTGCCGCATGAACCTGAGCCATTGATGCTGAGGCAAGCGGGACAGGATCAAACTTTGCAAAAACTTCAAAAGCCGAGCGACCATAAGCTTCTTCGATGATAGCTAAGGCTTTTTCACTGGCGAAAGGGGGAACGTTGTCTTGTAGTTTACATAGTTCTTGGGCTATATCCGGGGGTAAAACATCGGGGCGAGTCGATAAGGCTTGGCCAAATTTTATGTAGATAGGACCTAGTTCTTCCAAGGTTTTGCGTAGGGCCTCTCCACGAGTTAGTTTTTCTTTTCGTAGCCAATTCCAGGGGTTCAAATAAACCATAAAGCGAAAAGGGGAAAAAAGGCGAATAGAAACGATTAGTTGATCCAGGCCATTTCTTGCCAATATCGTATTGATATGCAGTAATCGTAATAGTTGTTGAATCGACTTCATGACTTGACCAACAATTGATTAACATGAGCTTGTAGGCGTTCAACATCAAGGGATAGCTTATCAATGTCGGAGAAAAAATCGTCAATTTCTTCACGCGGAGGGAATGAGCCCAATTCTTCTTGTAAATAATCACTAAGATTATGGCGCATTGATTCACTCAGTTGTTTTTTAAAGGCTATGCCTTGGCGAAAGAGAGAACCTAGCTGATGAGCAACGACATCACCGGTAAAATGCGCCAGATGTCCTTCCCAATCAATATCCAATTCATCAAATAATTTTTTAACTTGCTGCCCTAATTCCACATCACCAGACAGGCGAATTTTGTCGTTAAATAGGGAGCGAGCTTTTGATGCAGGCAAAAAGCTTAAGCGGATTAACCCGAGAGGACTGCTATGAATGATGGTATCTGGCTGACCGTCATAGTCACTGAGTAGTTGTAATTGCTGTTGGTCGAAGCGAATATAAAAATTAACTCCAAGCGGCGCTACAATGACTTCAAGCACTTTGCCTTCTAAGGCAGCAATTTTAGCGGGCATGGACTCATCAAGGGCCAGAGCATGGTTTATCGCTTTCTGTAGTGCTTTTAGAGAATATTTTTTAATCATAGCTATCTCAATACTTATGGGCAATGTGCAGGGCTACAATGCCGCCGCTTAAATTATGATAATGACAGTCTTCAAATCCTGCCTTTTCAATCATTTGCTTTAAACCCTCTTGTGTTGGATGCATGCGAATTGATTCTGCTAAATATTGATAACTGGCAGCATCATTGGCAAATAACTGCCCAAGCTTGGGTAAGATGTTAAAAGAATACCAATCATATACCGGTTTTAAACCGGGTAGTGTGGGTGTGGAAAACTCCAGCACCATCACCTTCCCTCCAGGTTTACAAACGCGATACATAGAGCGCAAGGCCTCTTCCTTATCAGTGACATTGCGTAGGCCGAATCCAATGGTAATACAGTGGAAACTATTACTAGCAAAGGGCAGGGTTTGTGCATTAGCCTGAACGAAATCAATATTGTTATACAAGCCCTGATCTAGGAGACGATCACGGCCTACGGCAAGCATGGCAGAATTAATGTCAGCCAGAATAACCATGCCTTTGGGGCCAACTTTTTTACTCAGCAGGCGAGTCAAATCGCCACTGCCGCCGGCAAGGTCAAGGACACTGTGTCCAGGGCGGACCTGGCTTAGTCCAACAGTAAAGCGTTTCCATAGATGATGGATACCTAAGGACATTAGGTCATTCATCAGATCATAATTCTTTGCTACTGATGCGAACACTTCGCCAACTTTCTTTTCCTTTTCATCCCAGGCGACAGATTCAAAGCCAAAGTGGGTTTCTTTATCTTGATGGGTCATTGAGTATTTCTTGAGCTGATGCAAATTGCCTATCTTACCCGATTTAATACCGATCCCCAATTAAATTACATCAGGACTTTGTAAACCAGCTTTTACTATAAAGGCGCCTTACCTCTGTTGGCACCCAGGTTGACCTTAAAACGCTCATTGTGACTATTAAATATCTACTTGTGTCCATAATAATCCCATAATTCGCTCCCCTTTATAATTTGAGTATGTTTTGATCATTATGGAGAGAATTATGCCTTTCAATATGACCTTAAATACCATTCAGAAGACTAAAAAATGGACTTTTGTTAAAACAGAACAAGCTTCTCAGCTCCAGGCTTTATTAGATGTTGGAGATAGGCATGGATATGGCCATAGATTAATCGAATTATCTAAACCTGAAGCTGGCTCACATATGTTCACACGAACCAAAGGTATGATCTATGAATTGATTGATCAGGATGAAACCATAGATGTTCCAGTAAAATTTCAGGTTAAAAACTCAGTCATTACTTGGGCCTTTATTGCTCCTATGGATGTAACTCATCAATCATTTCGTGACTTGGTTTTTAATACGGCTGCGAAAGCACATGCCTGTGTTAAAAATTCATGTGAAACCTATTATCGTGGTACCAACCATTATCATTTAAGAGTAATGCATAGTTTTGCCGGTGAGTCAGAATTTAACCATAATCATTATCGAACTGCGAATAATGGTCCAATTACACCAGTCGAAGTTTATGAACATCTTATGGCTTTTTATGCACAAACAGAGGGAAGGCAATTTATTCCTACTGAAAGAGAGCGAAATGAGATCATTTTAAAATACGCAATGTATTGGGCTGATTATGATGCTGATATTAGCTATGTTGTCTTATCATTAATGAGTGTGGGAGGTGGTGTTGAAGCAGTCGATTATCAACTGGAAAGTATAGCTAAATTAGGCACACTCACGCCTGAACAAGCGGATAAGAAACTGGATGAGTTTTTTGCATCCGAGCATGGAAAGAACATATTAAAACTTGCAGAGGCCTATGGTCTGGAGTCCCAAAATTTAGATGAGGCACAGGAATATATCAAATGTAGGTATCGAGAAATATTTCTT
Source organism: Legionella massiliensis (assembly GCF_000756815.1). Classification (GTDB taxonomy): domain Bacteria; phylum Pseudomonadota; class Gammaproteobacteria; order Legionellales; family Legionellaceae; genus Tatlockia; species Tatlockia massiliensis. The sequence continues at coordinate 408,268 of NZ_CCVW01000001.1, read as the reverse complement.
AAAGCCGCACCTGAGATTGCAAGAGAAGCATATTTGGATCCTTCTCTTGAGCCGCATGGTGTTTCTTTATCAACATCTAGTAGTCCTAAGTCAAGCCCAAGAGAAGAATATGAAACAGGGCAAGATCAGCAATTAGACGAAATTGATGAACTCGAGTTCCATGCTTTTGCCGATGAGTTAACAAAGCATTGTCAGAGTATTGATAAAAAACTTTTGCAAGATTTAAGTCTAGACGATTTTCGTAAAGGACTTACTCTTTATCACACACTTCGCACTGCTCAAAAAAACTTGGAGCTTGAGCCACTGGATGGGCAACGCTTTCATTCTGATTTTAATATGGAGCTAGCAATCAGAGAAATGATTAGCCAGCTACCTGCCTTGCAAACGGGTTCAACAGAAGATTCACTTGGTGCTCCATTACTCAATAAATTAGTTGAATGGGTAAAAAATTCCCCTGTTGAATTGGATGCCTGGGTAGACTGGGTTAAAGTGAATGGTTCAAGGGGATTGGGCTCGGAAATCGCTTTAGTAAGGCAGGCAAATGGTGATGTTGATCTTAGGCAAGCAATTCCTCAAGGAGATAGAAAACCCGGTGAGAAAATAGCGGAAATTGACTTTGACAACGTTGATTTGAAAAAGATATTTATGCCTAATGATGAGGAGGAAATATTTGTAGCACCCATGGTTGAGCAAGCAGTCGTGGATCTTGCTGAAGAAAAAGTAACTAGACTACGCCAGGAGCTGGGTGATGAACTAAATCGCTTAGTTAGGAACCAACAAAGTGGTGAGCATAGACTAGATCGAAGCATATTTCAGGATAAGGTAGCAGTTATCACACAAGCATTATCCGTATTAGAGGGGAGCTCTGATATAAATAACTTGGAAGAAGCGGTTAATTCCAATCAACATTGGGACTATGTTTCTATGCCTGGTTTGAGAAGTAGATTGCAAGAACAAGTGGAGTGTCTATTGGAAATGTTCAAACCTGCTGTTGAGTATCGCTCTTCATCTTCTCCTTCATCCTAAAAGTCATGCTCACGGATAAAATGAATTTAGCTTACTTGCTAAATTCATTTTTTGTTTTATGAAAAATTCAGTGATTATTTTTTGGGGTGGTTGATAACAGCACTCTCAGGCTTTTCCATATTTTCATCTACAGATGAAGTTGTCATAGGAAAAAATTGAATACTTGTTACTCCCGAGATAAATTTGGTTCTCTGACTTGCCTGTTCTATCTTGTATAAAGTGCGCAAAAGTATATCGGTGACTTCAATCTCATCATTATTTAAGGTGGCAATTTTTTGAAATAGAGAGGGGGTTAGGGGTAGTCTATTGACCGATAGCCAAGTTAAAGCCTGAATATTTTTTAGAGTGAGTAGCCCCTGTTTGCATAATTCATCAATCAAAGGACTATCGAATTGATCTTCCAGATAAAGTAAATTTTTTGTAATTTCCAGAGTCTTCGGTTTTTCTTGTTGAAGCAAGGGGTCAGACCAGTAATGAGCAGTTCGCCTATCCAGCATTTTTGCAAAATCAATGCTTGCTAGAGAATTACTACGTTTGAGTGCTAAATCTACATCAACCAATAAAACCTCTCCAGTATCATTACGCGTGAGGAAATTTCCTTTGATGGCGGCATCAATGACAATGCGTCGTTGCTTACAGAATATGTCTATTAATTTTAAGGCAATTTCATTATCGGTTGCTGGTCTTGTATTTGTGATATAAGGAGCAACCCAGCCTTTTTTGTAATAGCCCGCTTTAGGAAGGGATTGGGAATTTATCTCATTCCAAACTCTTACTGCTCTCTCTGAGCTATTCATGGCATTTGTTACAGAATCCCCAGAAGGGATAGGGTATTTTAGAACCCATGGGCCTGGGTATGACTCCCCTAGTACTAAGGGCATAGGTTCAGAAAAATCAGACCTCCAAACTTTGTTATAACTTCCACTGCCAAGGACAGTCCAGATATAGCTTGAGCTACTAGAGGATTGAGTACTAGGTTGTAAAGGTTCCGTCTGCGTGGGTTGAGTATCTAAATCGTGGGGGAACTTTAAATCTTCTCTAGTTTCTAAAACTTTATCTTCTTGTTGGCTGTGTTCGCTCTGTTGCTCTGAACTGGGCATCTTCAAATATCCATGCAGAATGTTTAAACATTGTATCAATCAATCAATAACAAGACAATTTAAGATGTTGAATGCCAGGTATTAGGAAATCATATTCAGTTATAATCAAATCTATATTTTTATTAATGAAGAGTAGAAAGTGATATGCAAGAGCTATCTAATTATGTAGGGATTATTGGGGTAACCCTAGTTTTAGGCGCCTATTTTTTTTCGCAAACGGGGCGAGTTACCTTTGAATCACTTGGTTATTTACTCAGCAATCTTTTTGGTTCTTTATTGATAACCTTTTCCCTGATTTATCATTGGAACCTATCTTCTTTTTTAATAGAACTTGCCTGGTGTTCGATTAGTATCATGGGACTAATAAAATTGTTTCGCAAATCGGCTGAGGCTTCACCACAGCGACCTGATTAGCTGTAATAGCTCACGTGGGATGTAAAAATCTTGGAGGAAGTTCAATTTTTAGCCCAGGTCGAGAGAAAAATGTACGGAGTGATCTATTACGATTAGCTTATTGAAATTGGGTCTGCTAAGCAGACCCAATAAAAAACTGATTTGAATTACGACTAACGATTAGGAAGCTGTGTCGTCATCGTCATTAGAATCATCAGTAGTTGGTGCACTTGAACCTGTTGAACCGGTTGAACCAGTTGATCCGTTTGTACTACCAGCTTGGGAGTTATCTGTACTTCCTTGATCACTAGTGCCAGCTTGTTGCTGAGTTGGCTGGCTGCTGTCTGTCGCAGGTTGATTAGCATCAGCATGTGCTAACATAGATACAGAGGCACCAAACAACATTGCCAATAACGCTACTACTTTCTTCATCTGAACTCTCCTTCGATTAGTCATAATGCAAAATTCCTCTCGTAATTCAAATTGTGCCTTGCTAGAAATGCCCTACACTTTTTATCCTTTTGTGAACTGCAAAAAATTGAAAATCACAATTTGGATTACGAGAGTTACATAACAATATAGCTTGAAATTTATAAAAAAAACAATGCAAAAAAAAATTTCAGTCATTTATTGTCATAAATGACCAAATTTTACTAAATCCTAACATTTTCAGTCTGTTAAAGTTGTCTAATCAATCAAACGCATGAGCGAAAAGAGATAATTTTTTTCATCTGGAGGGCTACTATTACGTTGGGCCTGCCATAGGCATTCGGCTAAAGACTCCATCATAAGATGCTCTACAGTTAGCTGGTCAGAATATTTTTCCAAGAGCTTTTTATAGGCTTGCAAAATTCCCTCAGGTCTATCCGTGCTGATCTGATCTCGTATGGTCAAATGGAGTCCCATATGTAAAAAGGGATTAGTTTGCCCCAGTTCTGGAAAATAACTTTGCTCAGTCATGCCCGCAGGCGCTTCAAGCATGGAGTGGTATTCAGGATGGTCAATAATGACCGCAACCAGTTGCTGCTCAATAGGTTCTAGCGGTTGCTTTTTCCGGTATTTTTGCCAACTAGTGAAAAAGAGCTGCCTGGTATCTTGAATGCTATTGCCGTAGAACATAAAGACCTATCTTATTAGAAACAAATATCCTGCAGTCTAACGCAGGCCTTGCTTAATAATAAAGCGCTAGATAGAGATATATACCCAAGTAACTTCAAGATGCATGTTTTCTGCTATCACTTTTTCGCCCTGGGAATTCTTTAAAAATTCGCAATAGAGCTGGCTATTACTCATTTTTAAAGAATTCCCAGGACAAAAAATCGAGTCGCATAAAATCATGCATCTTGAAGTTACTTGGGTATAGTCTTTACGAAAGATATAAATCGAATAAATGTTGACAATCCTGCGCAAGATATGCGATATTCCGTCCCGCGAGGTTGGACTTGCTATGTGTCATTCCACTGGGTCAATTGGCGACACACTGATTGACCCTTTCTATTTTTCCCAATACGTTCAATAATCATCAAATCTTGCTATTTTTTCTACATTGCGATAGAACTATGAAATAATAATATTCAAGGGATGGGTATTAGTATGTCTGGTTTATTCAATCATAATTTTCAAATAGCTCGTATACCAATACCTAAACATGACTCAGACGATAAAAAACATTGTCTTTTTAGTTCTGCAGATGAAAGCCATATAGCGATTATTAATGCTAGGATTGCGAGATTTCAGGAAGCGCTTGGGGCGATTCAAGCCGTTGATAAGGGAATTATTTCTGGATTGACTCTGGCTTCCATCGGATGGACTACGAATTATATACCCCTTCTTCCTTTTACTATGACTGTTGCGATGTTGGGTTGTGGCATTGCTGGCTATAGTATTGGCCGCCGTTCATTTTGTTTTCAAAAATATAAAGAAGCACTGGATGATTTAAAGGAAGCCTACCAATGGGCTATGGGTCAAAGAACGGATGATTATTGGTATGCAATACGGCATAAAAATATTCAGCAGATGATTCTTACATTGGGTCCTTGGGTTAGCAAAGAAACTATCGCGACTTGGCAAGAGGCCGATTTGCAACCAGGCTATATCCCGGAAACTGTGAGGAATTCAACAAGACTTATGCGCCACGCAGAAGAGCTCAACCCTGAGTTTAAAGGAAAACTGACTGATTTTGCATCAGGAAAGCAAACGTCTAACCCTCTTTATCGCTTTTATGGCGAAACTGGAATTGGCGATTTTGCTGAGCATTTACAACGCTACTGGGAGAATGGTAGCGCCCTTGTTACAGGGATCGCTAGAGTTATCCAAAGTTTTTCCCCAAGACCAGGTCAATTGCAATGACTGCAAAAGGTCGCTATATCCATATTGGATCCACAAAAAACGACTCCTACCCGTTTTCCCCCAAGTTCATTCTTTAAAGGATTAAGGCAGGCTGCAACGCCAGCGGCACAAGCGGGTTCAATCATCATTTTGAGTTCTTCTGCGATTATTTTCATTGCAGAAATAAGTTCCTGATCACTAACTCTTACTAATTGATCAACATTTGTTTTACACAAATGGAAGCTATAAGGTTCTGCTCTAGGAGACCCCAGGCTATCTGCAATAGTTTGAACTTTATCAATAGCCATGGGCTTATTGGCTATAAAACTTCGATTCATGGTATCTGCGCCTTCTGGCTCAACGCCATAAACTTTACAGGATGGCTGGGCTTGTTTGAATGCAGTTGAAACTCCAGCACATAGACCGCCTCCGCCTATCGCAATAATTACAGCATCCAATCCCTTAACCTGTTCGGCAAACTCCAAACCTAAGGTAGCTGTTCCTAGGGCTGTATGATATCCCTCGAAAGGGTGAATTAAGACGCGAGATTCATGTCTTGCGATTTCATGGACCAAATTAAAGCCTTCATGAATAGTGTCACAATAGACTATTTCAGCACCATAGGATTGGCAACGTTGTATGCGAAATTTGTTGGCTGTTTTGGGAATAACAACTTTCGCAGAAATTCCCAATTGTTTTGCAGCATAGGCGACGGCAATCGCATGATTACCTCCACTTATCGCTGTAACTCCGTTTTCCAATTCATTCGCCTTTAGAGCCATCATATTTAATAAGGCGCCACGGAGCTTAAAACTACCCCCATATTGAAGTGTTTCAAGCTTTAGGAATAATTCAGTATTTTTTCCAAAAAGCTGATCTTTTTCTTGCCCCTTCCATTCCCAAACGGGTGTTAGCAAAATTTTATCACCTAGACGCTTTCTAGCTTCGCTAATCTCATTTAGGGTTGGAGTTTTGATCGCTTCGGTCATAAATATTGCTCCCTTAGGTTTGCTTAGCCGTCACAGAAGGCTAGCTGCTAATTTCATACTCAGGAAAACCATCAGTAATCCGCTGGAAAATTCAATTCGTCGCCAAACACTAACGCGTGCCAGTATGTCAGAGAAATAATGTGTAGTGAATGTCAGGGAAGTAAACCATAGAAAGCTCGCTGACAGTACTCCAAACAAAAAGGCTTGGGGATTCTCAGGAAACTGGCTGCTGCCGCTACCAATGATCACCAGGCTATCAATAATGGCATGTGGGTTAAGTAAGCTAAAGCCTAAGGCCAGCATGACAATTTGCAGGCGACTGGTATTTTCTTGTTCGCGGATAGTTGCCTGGGTTTGTTTGCTCAGCGATTTTTTTAAGGCGCAGCTGCCATAGTAGAGAAGAAAAGCAACACCCAAGACGGTAATCCAGATTTGTAAGGTTGGATGTAGGCTCAGAATTTGGTGAAGGCCAGCAACACTGGCACCAACCAAAATAATATCGCAAACAAAACAGACAAGCGCAGATAAGACGGCATGTTTTTTTAACGCACCTTGGCGAATCAGGAAAACATTCTGCGGTCCCAAGGCAGTAATGAGTGATAGACCTAACAGTAGGCCATTGAAATAAATTAGCATGATAAACCACTAAATATATGAGCAAGGGTGGCAATTATTAACCATTTTTGAATATAATTAAAATTAATAATTATTATGAACAATAAATTTCATTTATGAGAATTGAACAACGTGGTCTTGAAGCCTTGGATGCGGTAATACAAACCCAAAATTTTGCAGCGGCAGCCAAGCAACTGTTTATTACGCAACCGGCAGTTAGTTCACGCATTAAGCAATTGGAGGCACAGTTTGGCCAGCCTTTGCTCATAAGGACAATGCCTTATAAGGCAACACTGCTAGGAGAAAAGTTATTAAGTTTGTTGCGCCGAACGCGGTTACTCGAAGATCATTTATTGCAAGAAATTCATCAAGAGATTCCCGCGCGCCTATCAATTGCTCTGAATCGCGATAGCTTAGAAACTTGGTTTATTCATCTTCTCCATGAATTAAATCTGCTTGAAAAAATCAATATCGATATTATTACTGATGATCAGGAAGTTACGATTGATTATTTTCGCCAGGGCTCGGTTTCTACTTGTATTAGCAGCTATGAGAAAGCTTTGCCAGGCTGTGAATGTGTATTACTAGGACATATGGATTATTTGCTAGTGGCAACTCCCGATTTTATTCAACGCCATTTTCATAATAAAAAAACAATTCAAGAGAATTTGGCTAATGCACCGGTACTAATTTTTGATAATCGCGACCGTATGCCAGAGCAATATGTTAACCATTTCTTTCAAAAACCATTTATATTTAACAACTATCATAAGGTACCGTCAGTACAAGGCTATAAGCATTTTGTTTTACACAGTTATGGATATGGATTAATTCCGCGCCTTGATATTGAAAAAGAACTTGCTGAAGGATTGTTGCTAGAAATTTGCCCTGATAAGCATTGGTTAATGCCGCTTTACTGGCATTACTGGCAGCTACCTGCACGCCACTATCAAATTTTTATTGAAACAGTGATACAACAAGCAAAGCGGCTTTTAATTTAACGTCAGTTATGGAGATGAAGACAACATGCGATCAGGAATCAATATGGCCGAGGTTAAATGGCCGACTATTGAGCTGGCATTTAAAGAGGATATTCCTGTAATTATTCCCTTGGGTGCGGGCTGTAAAGAGCACGGATATCATCTGCCAATGAATACTGACTTAATTATTGCTGAATACCTGGCAAATTGGGTAATGGCTCATTACCAGGTGCTTATCGCCCCGACAATTCAATATAGCTATTTTCCTGCTTTTAGCGACTATCCTGGTTCAGCAACCCTGTCTTATGAAACGGCTGTTAATTTCTTTGTCGAACTATGCAACACCTGGTACAAACAAGGCGCCAAGCGCTTTTATGTTTTAAATACGGGGCTAAGTACCAATGCGGTTTTATCGCAGGCTACTAATGATTTACAACGCCGAGGAATAGATTTTAGCTATTTTGATTTTTCAATGCTTTATGAACTTGAGGAAATAAAGAGAGTCAGTGAACAGAAAAGAGGCTCTCATGCTGATGAAATTGAAACATCAATTATACTGGCTATACGCCCTGAGGTTGTTGATATGGCAAAGGCCTGTGCGGAAGAAAATCCTGATAAGCCAGGCCCTCTAAGTCGAGAAAACAGGGAGGATAGGACGGTTTCATTTTCTGGAGTTTGGGGCAACCCAACCTTGGCAACCCAAGAGAAGGGGGCGATAGCGCTTGAATTATTAAAACAGCTATTAAGTAAAGATCTTGAGAGGTTATGCAAGTTAAATGATTGACCCTTTATCGCTTTTCCCTCTAGGATATGAACAATTTCACTAAGATTGGTTGCGTATGGAACATTTAAATCTGTTATGGTTTGCTGATATTAATGCAGGTGCTTATTTGCATGGTTATCAACTATGGCTATCAATTTTTATCGCAAAATATCTCATCATTTTTATTTTTATGGCCTTAGCTGCAATGTGGCTATGGGGAACATCAGAGCATCGTAATACCCTCCTATGGGCCTTTTGCGCGGTCTTAATTGCCTCTGGATTAAGTTGGTTAATTGGCCATTTCTGGTATCATCCACGCCCCTTTGTCATGGGGATAGGGCATACCTATCTGAATCATGCGCCTGATAGCTCATTTCCTAGCGACCACACAACAGTATTATGTACTATCAGCTTTGTTTTCTTATGGCGGGAAGCGGTCAAAAGCATCGTGGGTTCTCTCTTGCTAATTTCAACGGCTTGTATCGCCTGGGCTCGAATTTATGTGGGGGTTCATTTTCCCTTCGATATAATTGGCGCAGTATTTGTCGCTCTAGTTGCAACCGCAAGCGCTATGTATTTATCGCCTTATATCCAGCGTTATCTAGTCCCAATTAATGAATTTATCTATAAGGCACTAGGCAAGGCCCCTAAGGTTATTGCTGGGCTACAAAAGCGCTAATTTGGCTAAGAGTAGCGCTTTTCGCTCCTGACAAAACCCTTAAGGGCATTGCCTTTAACCCGGTTTCTCAGCGAATAAAAATATAAGGATGCTGATTTTTATCAAGCCAGTGGAGTATCTCTAGAAGATGGCGCTCATCTGTCGCGATACAACCATGAGTTCCAGTTTTGGGGTTACGCCAGAGGTGAATAAAAATAGCACTACCGGCACCTGGAATAGTTGGGTTTTTATTGTAATTCACAACGATACCCATTTTATAAGGGGCAATCAGCATAGTTTCATAGCTTGTTGCCTTTGTTTCTCCAATCACCCACTGGTTATAGTCCTTGGCTTCAATGTCATCGACATATTTATCATCAGGTGTAAGGTAGCGGTAGTCCATTTTGAGTGCTAGGGGTTCGGAGCCGAAGGCTTCACCTAAGGGGTACAAGCCAGCAGGCGTTTTAAGGTCACCCTCTTGTTTCGCATCGGGAAGAATAACTCCATTTTTACCGATGACAACTTTAAAATCGGATTTAAAGACCGGTTTCCAAATCTGTTTTTTGCGCTGGCAAGCGGTCATTTCTGCTTGAACATCCCCAAGCGATCTAACGACAATAATTTGCGAAGTTGAGTCAGGTATGTTTTTGCTTTGGTTTAGTAAAAGATCACAATTAGTTGTACTTGCTGATTTAATTATCTGGGGGGCGGTGAACGCTGTGCAACTAAGCGTTAGCAGAATAGCTGCTAGTGAGAATTTAATTTTCATTTTTGAATCTATATAGAAATTTAATAAATTGGGGCTAATACTAAATCGACTCGCTGCTCTGAACAAGATCCACGTGAATTGATTCGTAGAATTGGGCAAAACAGTACCTTCAGAAGCTATTAATACTCATTATGAACATTAATTGCTTTGCATTTGTAGCCATTTGGAAATAAAATGGACAGTCTTTTAGTTTGGCGATTCAAGAATGCGATTATTGCGATTCCCCATTTATGCTTTTGACGTGATTGGCTGGTTAATGGCTTTGATTGTTCCTGCATTGCTAATGTGTTTTCTCAGAGAAACAACAATGAATTGGGCTTGTAGCAATTTTGTTGTCATTTTCTCTGCCGCCTTGGTTATGTGGATTTTTCGCCTACTCCCAGAATATGTCCCCGCGGTTTTTATGATCTTGGCCACAATGCTATTAGGTTTAGCCCAACAAACCGTTCTTTTGTCAGGCTTTGGCTCGGATAGCTTCTTTTTAGCCTTGGGTGTATTTGGTATAGGTGCGGTCCTGGTTAAGTCTCGTCTCTTTTACCGCCTGTCTTTGCTTATTTTGAATCATTTACCTAGAAATAAATTTTTGTTGCAAATTGTGTTGTTTGCTATTGGTGCGTTGATGACTCCAGTGATGACAGCTCAAAGCGCACGCGTGTCATTGATAGCTCCTTTGTTAGAAGATATGCGGAAAACCGCTGGTCTAAGTCCTAAAAGTATTGCCGCAAATAGTCTCGCTTGTTCAGCCTTTAATGGTTGTATCTTATTATCTGTGATGTTTTTGACTGGGAAATCTAGCAATTTTGTTCTTTTTGGTATGCTACCTGAACAAGCACAATGGCAGTTTGGTTGGATGAACTGGCTTATCGTTTCTTCCGTACCTGGCGCGATTTTGATTATTAGTTTTTTCATTTTATTGAATTTACAATTCCGCAACCAGGATGCTTTGCAGGTTAATCTTGTCGCTATAAAACATGAGCTACAACTGATGGGGCGCTTAACGGTTCATGAGTGGGCTGCCATATTCAGTATCTTCGCCCTCATTTTAGGGCTAGCCTTTTCTTCGGTTCACCAGATTCCCAGTGCTTGGATTAGCTTTGCAATTTTCTTTATTCTGCTAACCTCTGGTGTATTAGGCAAAGACGATTTTAAAAATCGTATTAACTGGCCTTTTTTGTTTTATCTTGGAGCCATTATCGGCATTATGCGTTGTGTTCAGGAAATTGGTATCGATGCCTGGATCAATAATTACTTATACTGGCTGGGTGATATTGCTCATGAGCAACAAGTCTTATTTATTATTTTGATCTATATAATTAGTTGGGTCGGCGGATTAGTGTTTGGGACTATGGCTGCTCCGGCTTTAATGTTTACTCTATTAATGCCAGTAGCTCAGCAAGCGTTTATTAGTACCTGGCTTGTCGCTTTTATCATTTTAATGGCGACAGAGGCCTGGATCTTTCCCTATCAGTCCAGTTATTACCTCTGTTTTGAAGAATGGGTAAAAGAATCGAAGTCTTACGATTTGAAAAAAACCTTATCGATAAATGCTTGGTTCTCCTTATTACGCCTTTTCGCTATTTTACTTAGCATCCCTTTTTGGCATCGGGTAGGGGTTTTATGAATCTGAAACCTTTAACATTCATTTGCTCCGGGTTGTTTTTGCTTATTGTATTTTCCTTCCTTGGTTATCAGCGACTACATAAGCCAAGAATCCTTATCTTACACAGCTACAATGTTAACATGCCATGGGTGCAAAGCTTGAACCAAGGCGTCAGAACGATCTTTGGTGATAAGGCTTATATCAGCTTGCGCTATTTTTATATGGATACTAAACGCGGCTACTCGCAAAGCTATATCGAACATGTTGCAAAAGCTTTGCACGCAACAATAAAGAACTGGAAACCGGATATTGTTGTCGCCTTTGATGATGATGCGCATAATTTGGCACTACTGGAATTTGCCAATTCTCAAGATAGCAAAGTGATTCTCGCTGGAATTACTGATTCAAGACGTTGGTTGGAGTATGAAAATACCCCTAATATTACCGGGATTACCGAGCAAATTCCTGTGAAAGCAATTCGCGAAATTTTATCCTTAATGTTTCGCAATCAAAAACGAATCTATTACCTCTCGGATAACTCTGCCGCTTCGCAAACTCTTGATAAATCAATTACCGATGAGGACTGGGGCTCCTTTGAGCTAGTTGCCCATAAGCGTGTCGAGACTTTTGAACAGTGGAAGGCTGCTGTGAACGAAGCGAATAAAACGGCGGATATTTTACTTGTCTCGGTATACCACTCGATTTCGGAGGGGGAGCAGGGGGCCGATCCTAAGCGCTTAGTAAGCTGGATGAACAAAAATAGCCGAATTCCGGTTGTTGGTGTTTATGAAGGATTCATCATTGATGGCGGAATGCTGGCAATCGCAATTTCCAGCCTAGAGCAAGGCTATACGGCAGCCTGGCTGGCCCTTAATATTATTGAGAAAAAACTGACAATCCAGGAAATTCCTTTATTGCATGGCAAAACATTCTCCCTGTTCATGCAGAAGGAAGAGCTTCTCAAGCAATTTCCTGATGTCCATATTCCTGTGATTCTCGATGCCTTTTCTAGGTCTCACGGTAGCTTAAATAGCCTACCTGATCTTGATCTGGCGAATATTGAGCGGTTACATTTAAAAACCTGATGTAATAGGTCGACCCCCGCTCCAATATTGAATTCCCGCGGTCAAGCCGTGGGAATTCGGGATGGGGGTGACCTATTACTTCTGAGTAAGTCTGCTTAAACTATATACAAGTATGTGCCGAACAAAGTCGGCACATGGAATTAAATAAAGACATAACAATCTAAACTGTATAATGGATCCCTACAGCCCCCAGATTGTAGTACTTGGAGTCCATTTCCACCTGCCAGCTACTTGTAGGAGCATGGCCAGGATATACTGTAGAACCGAATACATAACTGGTATCAGCAATATATAATCCCCTATATTCGGCAAAGACACTAAAATTTTTGTTTAGATCAAAACCTAAACCAACTTTTCCTTGTGCTGCAAATGCCGAATCAGTGCTACTTGTTCTTGAGTTGTAATGATTAACGCCTATTTCAGGTGGTGAGACCTGTATGGCTTTTGCCCTGGAGACAGATTGAACGGCACCACCAATACCCCCACCAATATAAGGATGGAATCGGCTGTCTGCGGAATTAAGATTTAAGACTGCATTAACAAGGAAAACGCCTGTAGTTGTTGGATATTTAACTAAAAAGTCGTGCTCAGGCAATCTTGCGGTATCATTGTTTATATCATGCCCAGTCAATGAGTCTTTTCCAAGATAGTATCCTTCTAATTCAAAAGCAGGTGCTAGGTTCCATTGCGAATTGAAAAGATTGGAAGACATATCTAACCATTGAAACCCAACATGTCCGCCGACCATGCCTACAGAACTAGTGTGTGCCCGGCCAAAGGCATCTACAGCTAAGGGACCTCCATTTGCCTCTGTGAAAAAGGCGGTTCCATACTGTCTAATATCAACTTTCTCGGATGAACCACCACCACCAAAAACACCGAAATAGATTTTTCCTGGTACATTGATTACTGTTGGGCCCATCGTGCCAGCATTCCCGTTTATACTAGCTAATGCAAACAATATTCCCATCATGGATCTTGAGTAGTTTAAACTTTTACCTTTCTTATTTAATTTCATTTATCTCTCCTTTTAATTAACATGTTCCATCTGAAGTGGGGTAGAGGTCATATATAGCCATTAAGCTACAATAATTCAAAGACTAACGTGATTAAATTTAATATACAAGAGGGTTAGCATCATCTCAAAGATTTGTATGCTCAAAAGGATGGGGAGCTTTCAGCGGGCAAATTGATGTTTACTAAACGCAACCCGCTCAGCTACAGTCTGTTTACCTTTGGCTGCTTGGGCTTCTATCATTTTATAGCGTGAAAGTCCGCCTTCTCTATTAGCGATTTGAATATTAAGGCCAGGACGCGCATTCAGTTCAAGCATCAAGGGGCCATGGTCTTTATCCAAAACAATATCGACACCCAGATAACCAAGACCGGTTAACTCATAGCAACTGGCAGCAATTTCTAAAATTTTATCCCAATAAGGGACAGTAATATCGTTAATAGGTGCTAAGGTGTCTGGATGAAAATCAATGGCATCATTGTGAAAAACACCTCCCAAGGTTCTGCCATTCGCGAGATTGATTCCCACGCCTATTGCTCCTTGGTGTAAATTTGCCTTCCCACCTGATAGGCGTGTAGGTAGGCGAGCCATTGCCATAGCCGGGTAACCAAGTAGGGTAATGATACGAATATCAGGAATCCCCTCGTAGCTAACCTCTTTGAAAATGGGATCAACAACTACACGGTGCTCAACAATTGCATAATCAGCATGTCCTCCCAGGCTATAAGCTCCTGAGAGAAGGCAAGATAAATGATAGGCCAGTTCAGTGGTAGTCGTTAACTTGCCATTGATCTGCCGATAGCGCCCAAATACCCGATCCGTAATGACCAAAATGCCATCACCACCTGCGCCATGGGCGGGCTTGATAACAAAGTCTTTATAAGGTGCTAACAGTTTTTCGAGTTCTTTGATCTGATGTTCACTTTCAATAATTTCAAAGAGCTTGGGCACAGCGATCCCTGCTTTAATCGCCAATTGCTTAGTTTGTAGCTTATCGTCAACTAGAGGGTACAATCTACGATTGTTATATCGTAAGACATAGTCGCTATTACGCTGATTAATGCTCAAGATTCCGCGTTTACGTAAACGTCTATATAAATGCCACATCAGTTTTTCCCGCCCAATACTTTAAAACGAAATAGCTCAAAAAGCCTATAACCGCGATATTGGCCGAACCATAAAATCAGGGCAAGCAAGACGAGTAAAAGCTCTGGAAAGGCAAAGATCAGATACTGCATCGGGGGGTAATTCATCGCACCAAAAGCGATGACTGCAGCCACAAGGCTACCAACACCAGATTTGATTGCATCAGAAGCTCCTCGCTCATCCCAGGTTATACACATGCGCTCAATGGTCATGGTAAGAATAACCATTGGGAAGAGAGCCACCGATAAGCCTGAGTCCAGGCCTAAATTCTGGCAGATCACACTAATGAAGATCATCAGCAAAATAACAACAGTTAAAATAGCAGCTAGCCTCGGCACTAATAAGAGGCGAAGTTGATCCAGATAGAAACGTGCGAGCAAACCAAAGGAAACAATGATGGTAAAAAGAGTTATCCCCCAAATCACATGCGTTTCGCGAAAGGCTAGAGCAATCAAAACAGGCATGAATGTACCGAAGGTTTTTAACCCAACAAAATTCCGTAACAATAAAATGATGAAGGCACCAATTGGTACGGTGAGTAAAATTTTATAGGTTTCCTGGACATTAACGGGTAGTTGTAACAAGGAAAATCGCAGTAATTGTGAATCAGTCTGTAAGCCTCTCGCTTTAGCAATAGTTAAGGCATTAACAGGTGTAGGCGAAACAGTAAGGTTAAATATGGGCTTCTTGCCACCAATCACATCGTAGACTGGATCAAAGCCGTATTGCCAAACGAGAAAATCTTTAGGAAAGCCAGCACTTCCGGTGCGAGGATTAATGTAGGTCCATTCTTTGCCATTATGAACAACCATAAAGGACTTAAAATCAGCCCGATTTTGATGTTGGCTTAGGTAGATCCCCTTTACTGGCATGGCATAGATTTTCGCTTGATTCAATACAGTAATGGCTGCACTGATTACGTTATCGTCATTAAAGTCAGTACCTACAAGCAACTTGGCATTCCCATCCTTTTTATTCAATTCTTTAATAACGCCCTGGGCAAAGGTTTGTATATCTGCAGATGATTGGCGAACTTGATTGGTTATAGCATCAACAGCAGATTTTTGTGTCTCATCAAGTGGCTGAGCTTTGATCTGTGGTGGTTTTGCCAAAGAGGATTCATTAGAATTTATTTCGCGAAAAATAGCGCGGTAATAGAGTGATTGTGCTCCCGAGCTACGTCTGAGCGACCATACAGTTTGACGGTTATAGCCATTTAGATTAGTGGTGACACCATAATTGTGAGAGACAAAATATTCATCGAGAATTGCAAAATAGGGTGGCATATAAGGTATATTGAAACTTGCCTTCACCGGAGCATTGCGATCCGCGATGAAACGCAGATTAGCTTCAATCGTCCAGCTATTCACTGTTTCTGTATCGGTTAGAGGTACATCAAGTATAAGATGTCGATATAAAAACAGGCTTATACCTACAACAAAAAGGCTGATAATTAAACCATAAACATGGCGCTTATTTGACTTCATTTTCTTTAACTTGTTGAGATTTAATCAAAAATGCGTGACTTGGGTCAATCAAACCATCAAAGGCAATAATTGCGTCTCTACCAAGTAACAGAGGGTAATTAAAGCGTTTGCGATTGGTTAGGTTGACAGGAATTTTGCGGATTTTATCGCCAATTTGAACAGTCATCAATACAACTGGTCGTCTTATAGATGCAATTTTGTTTTGTGGTGATTGGTTTTCGCCTGCACGCGCCTTTATTTTTACTTTGCCGAGATATTCAGCGGTAAATTCCATCTGCTCCTTTTTACCTAGAACAGTAAAATGTAGATAAGTTTTACCATTTTGTACGATTTCGTTAATGTTTATCGCACTTAATGACGCCGATTTTGCACCGGTGTCCAATTTCGCTGATAAGACCATTCCTTTATCAACAAGGGTTGCTTTTTCAACATAGCCATAGACTATCTTTGTGTTGGCTGCCATGGAACACCCTGAAAAAAATAATAAAAGAATAAAAGAAAAGCTGCGCAGACTCATCAAAAAACCTTTTAAACGGGGCAAATACCGTTAATGCTAGCAGATTTGTTAGTCTACGCCCAGCGTTGAATTACAGGCCGCCGGTAATTTAACGTCAGTTATGGATAAGAATCATTTAAAATCTTGGATAAATCAAAGTACTCTTCGTTAAAAGCGCCAAAAAATGCTCGAATTAGCCCTGCTAGTCCTGCGCTTTTTGGGCGCTTTTGCCTCGATTATATTGGTTTCTCTCAATTTTAAACGACTGCTATCCATAACCGACGTTAATTTAGCAATTAGAACAGCTATTTTCATCAGAACAAACTAACCCATAACTTAAATCCTAACCGGAAAATCATTTTAATAATCTCTCATGACCACTATCTAAGGAAGAAATACGCTTGTGAGATAGGCTTTCTGGTCATTATTTGTTCATTAAATAGTAATAAGTACGTAAAACCACCCTCTATACTTTTATTCAAGGCTATATTTATCCCTCCTCTGTGATAAAATCGTTGATGGGCATGCCATTTTTGATCTATTTTAGGTCAGGATGAAAATTTAGTTGCCAATTCGCGTCTGATTGAGTACAATCTCCCCCATCTTAGCCGCTGCAGACAATAAGCATGACGACCGAGACTCTCTCTGAAGGTGACTCATCAAATCACAAACCAAGTAGTTTAGACTTGCTTGCCGGGAGAATGGATGCTCAGAGCCGACTTCTGGCAAAGAAACTACATGAACTTGGTTATATATACGTACTTTTTGGTGCGCTAGATGGCTTGAGCCTCTCATATAGCATGATGAAGTATTACTTTGACATGCTCCTTGCAAATAGCGATCTCTCTTCTTCTGATGAAATGCACGATTGGATGACGTCCCCCGAGGGGGCTGCAATTGCTGCAACAACCTCGATATCGCTCATTGTATTCTCGATGCTTGCAAACCATTTTGATGATGAAGACCAGAACGTATTTAAACGCTATATAGCGGTGATCTGGCCTTATTGTCGGGATACCATGAAAGGCCTTAAAAACGCTTATAAGGGCTTGAAAAGTACTCTGCAAGTAGCCGAAATACTTGGTGGAGGCGATTTTTCGTATCTTATTGTGCCGGTTGGTTTGTTGCTAGGTGGCCTATCTGTCATTAACCGTATATGGTTTCGTTGGATGGTGAACGAGCGCAAGGCAATGATGAAGGCGAATGCCAAGATATTAGACGACATTCAAAATTCTCCAGACATTACACTTGAACGCCTCGAGGAATTAAAAGGGGACATAAAGAGACAATCGGATAGCATCAGAAGCATGGCTATGCTTTCTGCGGCCTACGGGGGGGTTGTTGATGGCCTTTATCTCTATATTGGAGTATTAGGTATTTGTTCGTTATCGCCACCAGCATTAATTGCTATGACGGTATTTTGTTCTATATATCTAGCCGCCTGTATTGCTACTAGGATGTATGAAGAATACGACTTTCAACGTAAGCTATTGATTTCACAAACTAAAATAGAACTGGCCTACGAAGGCAAGCGAATAGAGCTATTATTCGCTGAGTTACAAAGGATAACTACGGAGTTATCCAGCTCTCCCGACAATCACGATTTACTTAATGAGCAAGAGGTAGCTATCAACTTATTTCAGGTTGCGGCTTGGGAGTTTAAAGAACAACGCAAGAAACTTCTTGACCTGTCTACCCTGTCTTATACCTCAGCATTTTTGGCAGGTGCAAAAAATGGCTTGGCAGCCTATGGTGCGCTTGCCAGCGTAATATTTGCCGTAGGGACAATTCTTGCTTTATCGTCGATAGCTTTCCCTCCTGCCTTATTGATAAGTTGTATTTCCTTTGGCATGGTTTTTATGATCGGCTTTATTGTCCATTCCTTAGTTCATGCCTATTACCATCGTATAAAAGTAGAACAACAGCAAAATGAAGAAAGCAAAGTTATTCTACAAGAAAAAGTTATTCAACAAGAAAAAATTACTCCAAAAGAAGTTTCGCTAGCTGAAATTGGTCCCTTATTTAAGGATGCTAAACAACAGGTTAAGGATCTTAGGCCAGAGGAAGTCAGAACGGCAATTCTTGATGGAATGGTTGTTGATCCTTCCCCTCAATTCTTTTTCCAAGAGTGGTTTGAAATACTTCGATCATCCTCCTCAGGGGTAGGTAAAGGGGCAAAGGCAATAAATCTTGCTATGAACTCTTTCGAAGAGAAAACTGATACAGATGGCCATTATCATGAAACGCCAATTATGATGGGTTTTATAGCTGTAAGCGCAATTGTACACGCCGCCGCCTTTGGCCTGAGAGCCCATTCTCGCGGTTTTGGGCGTCCTCCTATTGATCAAGTTCCTAGTAAGATAAATGATGATACTGCGATAGAGTTGGAGGAAATGACCCCTGGCTCAAAAACAGAAGACGACTTAACACCACAAGATAATACTGAGCAGCAAACTGTGAGCGCGCCGCGGCAAGAATCATTTTTTGGCTCTATGTACTCATTTTTCTGTGGTGGAAAGCAGCAGCGCGAGGCAGATGTTTCGGAGACCAATCCTGTTGAGGACTCTAGCTTGGCGTCGGAAGAGCCAGTAAGTCGTTGGAAAGCAGTAAGAAGAAATTTTCAAACTAATGGTGCTATTCAAGATGAAAGCCAGGAAAATGCTGCTTTTAGTCAGCCCAATAGCCCTAGGTCCAGTCACACTTTAGCATCATATAGCTGAGGATTTAATGTAGGGTCATTATACATTTTGAACTGATGATAAACTTTGAAAGTGCGAGTACCGTCTCTTATCTCATCAAATAATTGCTGTAAACAGGTAACTAGCTGATTTTGCTGAGTAATAAGGGTTTGCCATTTCCGTTGACAATGCTGGCGATGTGTCTCATCAACATCTTGACGCTGGCTCTGCAAATTCATGTGATAGGCTTTAAGTGCCAGAATCGACAGGCGATCTATCATCATTCCCGGTGTTTCAGAATGTACGAAACATTCATCTGATGTAGAGGGTTGCAGCTTGTTATAAAGCCATTCATCCATTGCTTCCATGCGATTATTACGTTGCTGGTTACAGTGATCAATTTCGCGTTTGGCTAAATAAACAAATTCATGCCCCATATCATCGCGACGGGCGCGATCCTCAGCATGCCAAAGTTGGTAATTAAATGAGTGATTCTCTTCTGCCAGTGCCAAAAAATCCTGTTGACTAAGCTTGAGGCCGCTCTTTTTCCAGAGAACAATGCAATCACGCTGCATAATAGCAATTTCAGTTGCTTGAACTAAATTAGTCATTATCCCCTCTAATCAACTTTGCAAAAAGCGGCCATATTACCATGCTTACTGCTGGATTGACACAGTATTAGGCAGGTATCAATATCAATCCAGATGGTCACTGCTCATTAGAAAATTTGGAAAAATAGCGATTATATATTTTTAGGTAGGCGCCGTCCGTTTCC
Source organism: Legionella massiliensis (assembly GCF_000756815.1). GTDB lineage: Bacteria > Pseudomonadota > Gammaproteobacteria > Legionellales > Legionellaceae > Tatlockia > Tatlockia massiliensis. Next base: position 388,365 of record NZ_CCVW01000001.1, on the reverse strand, counting down.
ATCTCTAAAAGGGCTTTATTTATTTTTTCAATTAATTCGCCCTTGCTCTTATTGACCATAATGCCGTAACCAACTCCCACAGGGATACCATTTCCAACTAGTTTAAACATAGTGCTATTAGTGGCAACCCAATATTTTGCAGCTGCTTCGTCCGTGATCACCGCATCAACCTTACCATTTGATAAGGCTTGGAAAACTTCAGTAAGTGTTGGATATTCAACAATTTGTACTAAATTTTTAAAACGCTCTTGTACTAGAGCTTTAAACAGGGTGCCCTCAACTGAGCCCACTCTTTTTTCGTGTAAGCCCGCAAGGCTGGAAATTGATGAGGAAGTTGCTGTTACAAACTGACCACTAGAGGCTAAATACGGCAGACTGAATAAAAATGTCTCTTGTCTTAACTCGGTGATACTGATGGCAGCTAGCCCTATATCAATATGATTACTTAATAGGTCTGAAAAAATTTGAGAAAAAGTAAGGGGGTAAAATGACAATCAGCGTGTAGGCGATTACAGACTTCCATCATAATATCGACATCAAAACCGAAAAAATGCTCCTTTTTATCGGCCTCTACCTCAAAAGGAGGGTCATAAACCAGGGTCCCGATATTTAGTCTTTCCGCCTGTAGAAAGGGGGATAGTAACAAGGTGAGCAGTAGAATGAGTACTCGCACAAGAATAGTCCTTTAAATCAAATTGAGATATTTTTTCTATTTTACAAGGGTATTGTGACATTGCTACGTCCTTGGTAAGAAAAACATTGATTTCTTTTATTTCCGCAAAAGCAATTTCGAATTGATGACAGCGCCACGCTTTTGTGCAACTATTTCCACATCAATTTACTGAGAGATTATTATGAAAGCTGTTTTGTTTATTTTTTTCCTTGGTTTGGTCGGTGGCGTTTATGCGGATAATAGTACCCTTCCTGCAACTTGTAAGCCTGTGCGGATCAAGCAAGCATCTGCTAATCTATCTGCTAAAAAACCTCTGTTAGTAATGATCCATAATTTATCAAGCACTGATTTATGGATTACTCATCCTGTTTCTGATCCAAGTGCTAGTGCTGGTTGGTCCAGTCGTTTACAAGCAGGTAACTGGTCTGCTTTGGCTTTGGACAAAGATGGTTTTGAATTAAGTTGCATAGAATCAAAACCTGGGCACGAACAGCAGGTACCCTGTAGTGGCGTTATTGCGATTTGTAAGTGGTCCACTATTGCTGTACCTGAAAAAGAGAAGGGGACTTTTTGGGCCGGGGAAAATATGACCTTGTCCGCACTGGCTAGCCATTTGGGTGGGCGTGGGTTTGAATTACCCGCTTTAACGCAATAAGTGCTAGACTCAAATAGAATTTTGTTAAAAAAGTGGTGAATGTGAATAAAAAAAAGAAAGACCCCTTTTATAAAAGGGAAAAAGAAAAATATGGGACGCCAATACCTAGCCGCGAATTGATTATGCAGGTGCTGGATGAGTACGGCCGTCCTATGTCTCGCATTCAATTAATAAGCAAATTAGAGGTAGATAATGAGGCTGAGCAAGAAGCCTTAGGCTTTCGTCTAAAGGCAATGCTGCGTGATGGTCAACTTATGCAAGATCGCCGTGGCCGGTTTTGTTTGTTGGGCCGGATTAATTTGCAACGAGGTACAGTGCAAGGCCATCCTGACGGTTTTGGTTTCTTCATTCCAGATGATGGTACGGATGATATGATCTTGTCCGCCAAAGAAATGCGGGCAGTAATGCATGGTGATTTGGTTCTTGCGTATCAGACAGGAGTGGATCGACGTGGTAGACCAGAGGGTAAAATTCACGAAGTTATTGAGCATGCCAATATAAGTGTTGTAGGGCGCTTCTTTACTGAACATGGGGTTGGTTTTGTAATTCCTGATAATAAGCGCTTAACCCAAGATATTTCAATTCCACTTGAATTTGCAGCAAATGCCAAAAACGGTCAGATGGTGCTGACGGAAGTCATCGCGTTCCCATCTAAGCGCAACCAGGCAATAGGCAAAGTTATCCACATTCTTGGTGAACATATGGCACCAGGTATGGAGATAGAGGTTGCTATTCATGCTCATGGTATTCCCGCTGATTGGCCAGATGATGTGAGCGCTGAGGTTGCTAAAATTCCTCAATCAGTCACAGATGAACAAATACAGGGGCGAACAGATCTACGCGATTTACCTTTTGTGACTATCGATGGTGAGGATGCAAAAGATTTTGATGATGCTGTTTATTGTTATAGGAAACCTAAGGGCGGATATCAGCTCTATGTGGCAATTGCCGATGTAAGTCATTATGTTGGGGTGAATTCTGCTTTAGATAAAGAAGCTTCGCGGCGTGGAAATTCAGTTTATTTCCCAGGAAAGGTTGTTCCTATGCTGCCTGAAGCGCTTTCTAATGGAATCTGCTCACTGAATCCGCTGGTAGATAGATTATGTCTGGTTGCGGAAATGGCTATTACTGCGGATGGCAAGATTAGTCGTTCTCGCTTTTACCGCGCCGTTTTTCACTCTCATGCTCGTTTAACCTATACTCAGGTTGCACAATGGCTACAAGAAGGCCGCACAGATGAAAAACACAAGTCTCTATGGCCAATGTTAGAATCGCTTAATGCGCTTTATGGTACCTTACAGCAGGCTCGTAAAGGCCGTGGTGCAATGGATTTCGAGACAACAGAAACACGCATTGAATTTGATGAAAATAGGAAAATTCAACGGATTGTCCCTGTCATACGTAATGATGCGCATCGCTTAATAGAAGAGTGTATGTTAGCTGCCAATGTTGCTACTGCTCGTTTTCTGGAAAAAGCAGAAATTCCGACACTTTATCGAGTTCATGCTACCCCTGACGAAGATAAAATTACCGCGTTAAGACTTTTCCTTGGAGAACTTGGTTTACAACTTGGTGGCGGTAAGAAGCCTCACCCCAAAGACTTTCAAAAAGTATTAGCAACGCTTGGTGATAGGCCAGAAAAACACCTGATTGAGACTGTCATGTTACGTTCGCTGAAACAAGCGCAATATATTGAAGAAAATGATGGGCATTTTGGTTTGGCCTATCAAGCCTATACCCATTTTACATCACCAATTAGACGTTACCCTGATTTGTTGATTCACCGTGCGGTCGCTCATCTTATCGATAATCAGAGTATAGAGACCTTTGCTTATAATCACGAGGATATGAATCGTCTCGGTAAACATTGCTCCTCAACCGAAAGACGTGCGGATGAAGCAACGCGCGAAGTAGTATCCTGGCTTAAATGTGAATATATGCAAGATAAGCTTGGTCAAGTTTTTCAGGGCACCATTTCTGCAGTGACTGGCTTTGGTATTTTTGTCGAATTGGATGATATTTATGTCGAAGGGTTGGTGCATGTGACCTCACTTAGAAACGATTATTATGCTTTTGATCCGGTAAAACATCGCTTAGTTGGTGAGCGTGGTGGGCATGTTTATCGTTTAGGAGACAAGATGACAGTCTTGCTGGCGCGAGTCGATTTAGATGAGCGTAAAATCGACTTTGAACCCGCCGAGAATGGAAATATTGATGAGTGAACAATATGTTTATGGTGTACATGCAGTGAAGGCTCTTCTTGCAAATCGTCATCGCCCCACAAAAAAATTATATATAAATCAAGAGCGACTTGATAAGCGCCTTGAAGAGTTGCTTCAACTTGCAGAGACTTACTCGATTGTTATAGAGCGCTTGTCTTCACAGAAAATGAATCAACGTTTCTCAGAGTTTAAACATCAAGGCGTGGTCGCCAGTGCTGGTGTATTACCAAGCTATGGTGAGAGTGATTTGCCTGCATTATTGGCTGCGTCTAAACAACCCTGTTTAATTCTTATCCTGGATGGGGTAACTGATCCACATAATTTAGGGGCTTGCCTTAGATCTGCTGATGCGACTGGTGTAGATTTTGTTCTGATACCTAAAGACAAAAATGCTGATATTACCCCTGTTGTTTCCAAAGTAGCCTGTGGTGCCGCAGAGTCTATTCCTTTGGTGCGTGTAACCAATTTAGTAAGGGCCATGGAGATTATTAAACAAGAAGGTGTATGGATCTATGGCGCTGCTGGTGAAGCCAATGAAACGTTATACAATCTCGATTGTAAGTCTTCTATTGCCTTGGTTATGGGCGCAGAAGGTGAGGGGATGCGTCGTTTAACCCGGGAGCATTGCGATGGCTTATTTGCTTTGCCAATGCTGGGTAGCGTTGAGAGTTTGAATGTTTCAGTGGCGACAGGTGTCTGTCTTTATGAGGTTGTTCGACAACGTTCTCTATAGTTTGCAAAAATCATCAAAGATAAAAAGCGCTAAGCTTGCTGTTTATTCAATAATAACTATATTTTTCAGTTATCCTCATCTAGTTAAAAGCTTTAGAGATATTTTTTTATTTGCTAAAAGCGTGGGGAGAAATGTATTTTTCAACTCCAGCTCCAATTTCATAGCGACACACTCAAGTGAGCCTACAATAAGTATCACTCCGTCAGAAAGTGATTCTGCCTTGGCTACAAGCGCTAGTTATAGTGGAGAAAGTTTCGTTGTTTAACACAAACAGTAGGTAATATGAAAAAAACATTATTTTGGACAGAGTCCGGAGCGCGAATGCGCTTAATTAGTAGTAATAATGAGAAAAAGCTCAACTGGTTATTTTTAGCCGGTGGCCCTGGGTTGGGCTCAGAATCCTTAGCAAATCTTGTCGAGTTATTAACCCTTCCAGGTAATCTGTGGTATTTGGATTTGCCTGGTGATGGATCAAATAATTCCGATCAGTGGGATTTTTCCAATTGGCAGCAAGGGCTCATTGAAGCGACACAACAGGTTGACAATGTCATTTTGGTGGCTCACTCCTCAGGAGGAATGTTTGCTTTGGCTACCGCTGGTTTAGAAGCTAATTTAACTGGTTTGGTATTGATGGATTCTGCTCCTCATACGGGTTGGCAGCAGTATTTTATTGAGTATGTAGAAAAGCATCCCTTGCCAGGAATCGCTCCTTTGCAACAACGCTATCAGGAAAGCCCTTCAAATGATTTGTTAAAGGAACTGACTATTGCTTGCCTACCTTATTTTTCTAAGGCTGAAAGCAGAGAAAAAATGGAGGCTATGCTTAAAACCTTATCCTTTAATCATAAAAGCCATCTCTGGTCAGAAAGCAATTTTGATCAAACCTATGAAGCTAAATGGGTGCCACAAGCGATTCCTACCTTAATTTTTGCTGGGGAGCAAGATAACCTCACACCGCTTAAATTATTTTCTGAATCAGTTGATTTTCAGCGAGATAATATTTTGATTCGAGAGATTGCTGCAGCCTCTCATTACCCCTGGTTCGATAATCCTGAGCAAATTAAGCAGGTTTTTGCTGAGTTTTGCCAAACAATGGCGTTTGAATAACGCCATTGTTTGATGAGCTTCATTTTCCGATAAATTGATTAATTGTCATGGTTAATCTGCTGACAAGCTCATCGATTTCCTCTTCATTAATGATCAAAGGTGGTAGCAAACGGATAACAGTCTCAGAAGTCACATTGAAAAGCAGGCCGTTTTTTAATCCAATGAGACGGGCATCATTGGCAGGTCTATCGAGTTCAACGCCTAACATATATCCCTTGCCGCGTATTGCCTGGACATTGGGGTGCTCACCAAAGGCTTGCATTAATTTTTCTCTTAGGATTGCACTGTTATGGGTAACCAACTCACAAATTTTATCACGTTCCATAACATCTAGAACGGTTAATGCCGTTGCACAAGCAAAGGGATTTCCGCCAAAGGTTGAGCCATGATTGCCGGGTTTAAAAAGGTCACAAGCCTTATTGCGCATAAGACAGGCACTTACGGGGATGCCATTTCCTAAACCTTTTGCTGTGGTTATAATATCTGGTTGAATATTGGCATGCATGGAAGCGAAAAATTTTCCTGTACGACCATTACCAGTTTGTATTTCATCCATGATAAGTAACCATTCATGCTCTTTACATAGCTGGGCTAAGGCACGTAAATAGGAATCATCCGCAGCATAGATACCGCCCTCTCCTTGAATAGGCTCAATCATGACAGCAACGACGTCATCCCGATTTGCCGCGATGGTATGGATTGCATCAATATCATTAAAGGGAGCGCGAATAAACCCAGGAACAAAGGGTTCAAATCCTGCTTGGACCTTACGGCTTCCCGATGCGGTTAGAGTCGCCATTGTTCGGCCGTGAAAAGCTCGCTCCATAACAATGATTGATGGTGTTTCGATGCCTTTTTTATGGCCGTAAAGACGGGTAAGCTTGATTGCGGCTTCGTTGGCTTCTGCGCCTGAGTTGCCAAAAAAAACTTGATCCATGTTGCAAAGTGAAGTCAATTTTGCAGCAAGCAGTTCCTGTTCTTTAATAATATAAGCATTCGATGTATGTAAGAGTTTTGCTGCTTGTTGCTGAATTGTGCGGGTAATATCTGGATGGGCATGCCCTAAACCACAGACAGCAATACCGCTTAAGCCATCCAAATAAGCTTTGCCCTCTTCATCATAGAGCCAAACCCCTTCACCATGGGTAAAGGAAATTGGCAAGGGGTTATAACTTGTGACAAGTGCCATGTATACTCCTTAATACTCAATGACCACACGCCCAATCCTTATAAATCTTGGATTTGGGCAGTGCTTTTGCAATTAACGCATATTAGATGTAATAAAATCCCAATTTACCAAAGACCAAAATGCTTTGAGGTACTCAGGGCGCGCATTGCGATAATCGATGTAGTAAGCATGTTCCCAAACATCACAAGTCATTAACGCGTTTTGACCTTCAGTCATAGGGGTTCCTGCGTTGCTAGTGCTAGTAATTTTAAGTTCACCCGCTTTATCCTGAACTAACCAGGCCCAACCTGAACCAAAGGTGCCGATTGCTGCTTGTGTGAATTGCTCTTGAAAGACAGAGAAGGAGCCAAAGGTTTTAATAATCGCATCAGCTAATTTTCCTGTTGGTTCATCGCCTCCCTTGGGGCTCAAGCAGTGCCAGTAAAAAGTATGATTCCATACTTGTGCGGCATTGTTAAATAATCCACCTGCTGGTGCTTTTTTTATAATCTCTTCCAGGCTCAGATTTTCATATTCAGTTCCAGCAATGAGCTTATTAAGATTGACTACATAGGTGTTATGGTGCTTGCCATAATGGTATTCGAGCGTTTCTTCTGAAATATAAGGTGCTAAAGCGTTCTTCGCATAAGGTAAAGCTGGTAAAGTGAATGCCATGAAAAAACTCCTAGTTTTTAGTGAAGTTGTAAGTTTAGCAGGATTCATTATAAGTGCTAGGGGTGGTTTCCCTTTTCATTGTGGACTGAGCCGTAACGGGAAGCAGAAAATTGAGAAAGGTCTATAATATATAGTCTCATTTAGTACGTTTGCTCTAATTTTGGGCAAACGTGGTTGCTTCATGGTTCTCTTTTCGCCATAATTAGAGATGTTTTTTATTTTTTCTTATGAAATAGGTGTCTTAGTGGAAACAATTGATAAAATAAAACAGCAAATTGCTGAAAATGCGATACTACTTTATATGAAGGGTACCCCAAAAATGCCTCAATGTGGTTTCTCTGCCAGAGCAGTGCAATGTATCGATGCTTGTGGAGTAACCTTTGCTTATGTCGATATTTTGGCTAATCCCGATATCCGCCAAATCCTCCCACAATATGCAGATTGGCCAACATTTCCACAATTGTTCGTGAAAGGTGAATTAATTGGCGGTTCAGATATTATTGTAGAACTTTACCAACAAGGCGAGTTAGAGACCTTATTGCGTGAAGCGGTCGAGTCTCAAGCGTAATTTTAATCTAACACACAGACAGTGTGCTTAATCAAGGAGAATATAGATGAGCGTTTTGGTTGGTCGAAAGGCCCCCGATTTTACAGTTCCTGCAGTTTTGGGTAATGGTGAAATTGCAGATAAATTCAACCTGCATGAAGAGTTGAAAGGTAAATACGGATTAGTGTTTTTCTATCCTTTAGATTTCACTTTTGTTTGTCCCTCAGAACTTATTGCTCTTGATCATCGTATGGATGAATTTAATCAACGTGGAGTTGCTGTGGTTGCTGTATCTATTGACTCACAATTTACTCATAATGCATATCGCAACACATCAGTTAAAGATGGTGGAATTGGACCAGTGAAATTCACATTGGCAGCTGATATGACTCACACAATTTGTCAATCCTATGGTGTAGAGCATCCTGTTGCAGGTGTTGCATTCCGTGGTGCTTTTATTATTGATAAGAACGGTATGGTTCGTTCACAGATCGTTAATGATTTGCCGATCGGCCGCAATATTGATGAAATTATTCGTCTTATTGATGCAGTACAGTTTTTTGAAGAAAACGGAGAAGTATGCCCAGCCGGATGGCAAAAAGGTAAAGCAGGAATGAAGGCTTCACCTAAAGGGGTTGCTCAATACCTTGCTGAACATTCAGAAAATCTATAAGTTTTTGGGACGTACTCATCTATAAAGACGAGTACGTCTACTCTTTATGAACTTCACGCCAAGTATTTAGCATCGCACAAAATAAGTCCGCAGTTTTCTCTGCATCATAAATGGCAGAATGAGCTTCATTAGGATCAAAACTAATTCCTGCTGCCTTTACCGCCTTCGCCAAAACAGTTTGCCCATAGATAAGACCAGCCAAAGTTGCCGTATCAAAACAGGTAAATGAATGAAATGGTGATGCTACACCAGTCCGTTTAATGGCTTCTTTGACAAATAACAAATCAAACCAAGCATTATGGCCTACTAAAACGGCACGTTGGCATTTAGATTTCTTTAAAGCTTGATGAATAGGGATAAATAGCTTTTCCAAGGCTTGCTTTTCATCGACAGCAAATCGAAGTGGTTGAAAAGGGTCAATTTGGTTGAATTCAAGCGATTTTGCATCGAGCTCCGCACCATCAAAAGGCAGAATATGCTCAAAATAAGTAGAGCCACGAATAAAAAAACCTTGCTCATCGATATCAACTAAAACAATAGACATTTCTAGCAAGGCATTTTTCTGGGGATTAATTCCAGCCGTTTCTACATCCACTACAACGGGCATAAATCCGCGAAATCTATCTTTTAATTGTTTGCTAAAGGCAATATCACGCAGATTCATAAACGCTCCATTCCAATTCTTCGCCAGCGGCGACAGGGACAACTTGTTCCTTTCCCAAAGGGAGTTCCTTGGGAATGGATTGTGAAATTCTTTTTAATAAAAGTTCTGACTGATTAATAGGAAGCTGATAAAACTCAGCACCAAAGTGCCCAAGAAAAGCGTTAAGTCTATCAAGCTGATTTAGCTCTGCAAAGCTTTGTGCATACATGGCGACAGCATAAGGGGCTGAATAGATCCCAGCACAACCACAGGCGCTTTCTTTCGAAGTTTGGGCGTGTGGAGCACTATCAGTGCCGGCAAAGAATTTACGGTTACCACTAGTTGCGGCCTGTTGCAAAGCTTTTTGATCGGTTTCCTTCTTTAATATAGGTAAACAATAGTAATGAGGGCGAATACCCCCCGCTAAAAGTTGGTTTCGATTATAAAACAGATGATGAGGAGTAATTGTCGCGGCAATATTCTCTGATGCTTGGGTTACAAACTCAACTGCAGACTTTGTTGAGATATGCTCTAATACAATACGGAGCTTGGGAAAGTTTGCTGCTAATGGCGCTAAACAGGTTTTAATAAACTCAGCTTCTCTATGAAAGATATCCCCATGCGTAACCTCACCGTGAATCTGTAATACCAGATTTTGTTGCTGCATAATATCCAATAGAGGATAGAGTGCTTTCAAAGAGCGCGCTCCTTCATCAGAGTTGGTTGTTGCACCAGCGGGATATAATTTAGCACCTAAAATGCAAGGAAAGTTTTTTGCGTTTTGCAAGTCTTCAGGATTTACTTGTTCGTTTAGATAGAAGGTCATATAGGGATTAAAAGAATAGTCTTGCTGCAGCGCTGAAAGAATTCGCTCCCGATATGCAAGTAAAGCGTCGAGCGAAATAAGTGCTGGTTTTAAATTAGGCATTACCAGAGCACGAGCAAAATGTTTGGCTGTGGCTGAAACTGTGTTCTCAAGAACCAAGCCGTCACGAAAATGGACATGCCAATCATCGGGTCGAGTAATTAATAAGGATTGCACAATAAAGGTTCCGGTAAAATTGCCGATAAATAGAGAATAACACGGATTTTAGGCGGGATGCGCAAAAATGGCATTGGAGAGATGCACACAATGGTTAGCTAAGTTGACAATTGTATACAGTTTATCGATAAATAGTCTTCATGCGGCTGTAAACCTTAATTATATAAGCCCAATGGGAACAGAAAATTGGCATATGAGTGGCAATCGCCTACGCTGCGGCCTGGCGTTGACAATCCCCAACTATGGAATAGCTTATTTTGAACAATATGCCGCAAGACCTGCACACTTTATTATGAGTTATTGGCAGCAGGTGCAAAATCCACGTCCTACGGCAGTCGTTGCTAAACCTCCTGTATGGAAGCCGGGCGGGCAAGTATTCTTGGTAGCAAAAACTTCGATTACCCCGGGAGAATATGCGCTTTATCTACCAAGAGATCCCGCAATTAAATTGTTAAATTATCTAGCAGAGGGGTATCAAACCAGTTTCCAGTATATGTCAGAGCAAGGTTTTCCTACCTCTGTCTCACTATCTCCAATTCGTTTTCAAAAGGTCTATGCTAAATATCAGCGGTGCCTTGGAGCACTTCTACCATTCGATTATGAAAGCGTGAGAGAATCTATTGTATTATTTGAAAATAACAGCTATGAACTCAGTGAAACTGCGAAAAAACAACTAAGAAAAGTTGCTGAATACAGCCATGCGGATCACTCCGTCAAGCGTATTAAGATTGCCGGCTATACCGATGATACTGGGCGTAAATCTTATAATAATGCTGTATCAGAAGACAGGGCTGAGGCCGTTAAGGAGTATTTGCTTGATCTGGGGGTGCAGGAAGAGGATATATCAATAACCTGGTATGGCATTAAAAATCCAGCGGCACCGAATGATACGGAAGCTGGAAAGGCGATTAATCGTCGTGTGATAATAAAAATAATTAAATAAATCAATGGGTAACTAAAGCCATAAGTCTACTAGAATATTATCTTATCTAAAATTCTTGGCAATTCACTTTATTATCTGTTACAGTTTGTCCAGGTTTAGCCAACCTGTTGATTCCAATTAGTTAAATAGCTTGAAAAATTGAATTATATCAGCAATCCAGTCACAATTTTCAAAAAGGTGCTACTTATGGTTATCTGCTTTATCACATGATTGGTAGAGAATTAATTACAGTGGGCATAAAAAAAACATTGTCGATTGCAAAGCTAAATAATTTATCGAATTAATAGAGAAAATATGTGGAAATAGTGTTGACTTTGAGAAAGTAGCACTTGATAATTTGCCTATGTACGTTCTCGGATAGAGCGATGATTGCGTACTGTGGTCAATCCCATGATGTGGTTTGACGGCTAAACGGGAAATTAATAATAAAAAAGTGGAGATGAAGCATGTTAAATTTGAAGAAAGCAGCGGTAGCTGTTCTTGCTTTAAGTAGCAGTGCAGTATTTGCTGGTACCATGGGACCTGTTTGTACCCCTGGTAATGTTACCGTACCTTGTGAAAGAACTGCGTGGGACTTCGGCGTACAAGCTCTGTACCTTCAACCTACGTTGAGCGCTGGTAACGGTTACGACTTCTACAATACAGATTTCAATGGTGTAAGACGTTACCATGATTTCGATCCTGATTGGGGTTGGGGCTTCAAGTTAGAAGGCTCTTACCACTTCCATACTGGCAACGATCTGACTGTTAGCTGGTACCACATGAACAAGTCAACTGACAATCATTTCGGTGATTTCGTTCTGCCTAACCTGAACATCGTCACTGCAAACGGTATTCAACTTGGTAACTCTTTGAGAACAAGTTTCGAACCTAAGTGGGATGCTGTTAACGTAGAATTAGGTCAGCATGTTGATTTCAGCGAATGGAAAGTAATCCGTTTCCATGGTGGTGTTCAATACGCTAGAATCGAGCACGATTATGACGCGAACCTAACTACTCCAGTTTCTTTCCCAAGATACGGTGTTGTTGCAGGAGTTCCTTTCCGTTTAGCTTCTGCTGAAACTAAGTTCAACGGTTTCGGTCCTCGTGTAGGTGCTGACATGTCTTACAACCTCGGCAATGGTTTCGCTGTCTATGCAAATGGCGCAACTGCTCTGTTGATTGGTCAAGGCAAATTCAGAAGTTCATTTGGTTATGTTCCATCACTGACAACTCCGTTGTTTGGTATCCCAGGTCATGGTTCAAAAACTACTATGGTTCCAGAAATGGAAGCCAAGTTAGGTGCTAAATACACTTACGCAATGGCTCAAGGTGATTTAACTCTGGACGCTGGTTACATGTGGGTTAACTACTGGAATGCTAACCACATCCTAGTTGGTCATAGCGATGGTACTTACAGTTCTCGAGAAAGCAACTTTGCTCTGAGCGGCCCATACGTTGGTCTGAAGTGGGTTGGTAACGTATAATTGCTAGACTAGCAATGCTTTAGTAAAGCCCATCACTTGTTGATGGGCTTTTTTTTAGATAAATGGAGTGATCATGTTGAAAAAAACAACCTTAGCAATTCGTAACTTAGCCGTCAGTGGCTTCGCATCAGCTGTAGCTGTTTTTGGTTTAAGTAGCAGTGCAGTATTTGCTGGTACAATGGGTCCCGTCTGTACCCCGGGTAATGTTACCGTCCCATGTGAAGAAAGAAAGTGGGATCTTGGAGTACAAGCCCTATATTTGCAGCCCACATACACTACAGCAAAAGGTTATGAAAGCCGCTTTGTTGATCTTCGCCCAAACTTTAATTACAAAAGCACTCAACCAGATTGGGGTTGGGGTTATCGTATAGAAGGGTCTTATCATTTCCATACTGGCAACGATATAACAATGACCTTAATGCACTATGATATAGATTCTGATATCGGTGGTTTTATTGGATCCACAAGATTTGCACGTACCAGTGTCCCCTATGGGATACATGAAGAAAATAAATTTGACCAAGTAAACTTAGTTCTTGGGCAGCACGTAGATATGGGGGAGTGGAAAAAAGCTCGCTTCTATGGTGGTTTGCAGTATGCGAAAATTCGCGTTGATATCGCTAATAACTATAGGGCAGTTCCAACGGCTCTCTTAGCACAAGGTGTGTTAGGATTCGAACAATATCGCAACTCAGATGTTGATGGTGTCGGTCCAGTAGTAGGAATTGATTATTCCTATGATTTGGTGAAAGGCTTTAGCGTTACTGCAAATACCGCCTCTTCATTGCTTTACGGAACAACCCGCTACTCGGAAGGCTATGTTTTTGCGCCATCAGGGTTAATACAGTTTCATAGCACTCGTTCTCGCAAAGTAGTTGTACCTAGCTTAGAAGCTAAATTAGGGCTTAAATATGTACACGAGTGTGCGCAAGGAACTTTAAATATTGAAGGTGGTTTCCAGGCTCTAAATTACTTCCAAGCATTTGAATCAAGAGGGCAAGTAGGGTTTGGCGCAGGTACATTTAATAACGACTTCGGCCTCTATGGACCCTATTTTGGTGCTAAATGGGTAGGAAATGTATAATCTAATCTAAGTGATTCTACTATCTTGTCCCGTTCTTAAAACCTGAATAGCTAAGCAAGATAGTAAAATTAAATAATAGATACTCGTAGCATAAAAGAATGCTCCATAAAAAAGCCCATAATACAGTGGGCTTTTTTTATGAGTTTTCTATTTCTAAAAGTATAACTAAAAAATATGTCTATATACTAGGCACTGCGATTTTTGCGCGATATACTCCTTCTTCCATAAAATCCAGGAAGTAAAAAAAATAGTCAGGAGTATCTCGTGTGAAGCACATAGCACTAGTAATTGCCATTTCTCTCTTGTCTAGTTCACTATTTGCAGCTGACAATGAAGAGTTACAGCGTGAAATTAAACTTTTACAAGAGCAAACAAGACAATTGCAATCTCAATTAAATCGTTTGCAAAAAAAGCTAGTAGCACAAACAGCTACAAAACCGCTTAAGAAAGCGCCTGTTAGGCCAGCAAAAGCGAAAACTCCTCCTCCATCACAGGCAAAACAGGTGGTCGCAGCGAAAACACCTAAAGGTCCTCCACCTAAATCGACGCCTCAACTAATAAAAGAAGAAGGTAAGACTTATCATTCTAGTCAGCTAATGGTGCATGTAGTTGATCAAGACAAGAGTACAACAGGCTTCTTCCCAACCGCATTAATCGCAGATGGTCGGGTAATTAGCTATATTGCTGGGACCCCTATAGTTAGCGCACCTTATCTTGGAGATAGGCCGGCTTTTGATGGTTCGGATTATATTGTCAACATTTCAAGTATTAATCGCGATATTCGTCTGATGGAACAGAGAAGGCGTCTATATAGGGCGTATGAAAGTATAGGCTACCCCAAACCAAATATGCCTATTATCGCTATCAGCGGTAAAGTTGAACCTGTTGCAATGATTAATCAACCCTATGTTGGAAAATATCAGTCCGATGTCAATTTAGGATCAAGTGAGCTTGATGTTGCTGCAGCCTTAAATGATAAGGTTGAGGCATTTATGTCTGTGGCATACGATGATACACCACCACCAGTTGGGCCTCGTGTTGATAATTCTGTCTTCAGTTTGAATATGGGATTTGTCAACGTTGGTAATCTAGATAAAACACCTTTCTATTTTACTGCTGGTCAGATGTATGTTCCCTTTGGACGATACTCTACTTCTATGATCAGTTCGTCATTACCACTGCGGTTGGCAAGGACCAAGTCAAGGCCTTTCGTTGTGGGTTATAAGTCACAAGCCGATCATGGACCCTATGCCGCTGTTTATGGGTTTAAGTCTGATACAGATTTAGGACACTCTGGGATTGGGGGTGTAAATTTAGGATATACCGTTAAATCAGGCGAGCTTTCAGGGGATCTTGGCGTGAGTTATATCAGTTCTTTAACTGATTCAGCAGGAATGCAAAATACGGGATCTGCTCCCTTTACAACCTTTGGTGGTTTTGCTTCAGCAACTAATGGTAGTGAGCTGATTCATAAAGTAGCTGGTGTTGATGTCCATGGAAACCTCAGTTTTGACCGCTATAGCTTAACCGCTGAGTGGGTAGGAGCATCTCGAGGCTTTAAAACAAGAGATTTGAGCTTTATGGGTAGAGGCGCAAAGCCTCAGGCGGCGCAACTTGAAGCTGGTGTCACCTTTATGGCTTTCAAAAAACCTGCATCATTTGCAGCAAGCTACCAGTGGACGAAGGATACCTTAGCGCTTAATTTGCCAAAACATCGAATTAGTGGGGTATTTAATATTTCCATTTGGAAAGACACGGTTGAAAGTCTTGAATATCGCCATGATGTTGATTACCGAACCACTCAGTTTGCCAATGGTATTTCAGCACCGGGCTTCAACAATCTGCCTACCTTTGGAACGGGCCGCTCAGCAGATGCTTTGATAGGCCAGATAGGTGTATATTTCTAAATTCTACTTAAACTCCGTATGAGGTTCGCTTCATACGGGATAAGAGCCTATTTCATTGCAAACGTCTTCCAGCAAAAAATAAATAATCATTTTCAGCATAAAATGCTGCTATGCTTATCATCATAAGAACAGAAACCAAATAAATCTAATTAAGGAATGCAAGATGATAGGATCTAACTTGCTCCGCTACCTACTGACCATCTGTTTTCTAGTCTTCTTTATTTTACCCAACAGTAGCGCTACAAAAGTAGTGGAATTTACTGTGGATGGGGCTATTGGCCCTGCTACGGCTGATTATTTATCACAAGGTATAGGCGAAGCACAAAATGCTGGTTTGATACTTATTAATCTTGATACACCAGGAGGGCTAGATAGTTCAACCAGGCAAATTGTACAGGAAATTTTAGGTTCAAAGGTGCCAATTGTGGTTTATGTTGCACCAAATGGTGCGCGTGCCGCGAGTGCCGGCACGTTTTTACTTTATGCTAGTACGCTAGCTGTAATGGCACCCGGTACCCATTTAGGTGCTGCAAGCCCAGTTAACTTAATGTCTGAAATGGATGAGCAAGGTGGCTCCGAAAAATCGACAATGGATAAAAAAATAACCAATGATAGTATTGCCTATATTCGCTCGCTAGCTCAACTACGCGAGCGTGATCCAATCTTTGCTGAGAAGGCGATACAAAATGCAGCGACCATGACTGCTAGTGAGGCGCTGAATGCAAAGGTGATTAATTTTATTGCTAATAACCAAACAGACTTGCTATCGCAATTAAATGGACAAATGGTTATGCAAGATGGTCAGAAAATTCAGCTACAAACTAAGAATGCAGAGATTG
Source organism: Legionella massiliensis (assembly GCF_000756815.1). Classification (GTDB taxonomy): domain Bacteria; phylum Pseudomonadota; class Gammaproteobacteria; order Legionellales; family Legionellaceae; genus Tatlockia; species Tatlockia massiliensis. The sequence continues at coordinate 371,988 of NZ_CCVW01000001.1, read as the reverse complement.
AAAGCAGATCACCCAATTGGCGAACCAGATTTTTGGAGGCAATAACAAATCCTACGGTTGCTTATATGATCTTGCTGTTGGGTATTTATGGTATTTTCTTTGAGTTTCTAAGTCCTGGATTTGTCCTGCCAGGTGTTGTAGGTGCGATCGCTTTGCTAGTAGCACTCTATGCACTACAGCTCCTATCTGTTAATTATGCTGGCTTAGGCCTGATTATACTTGGGCTAATCTTTATCATTGCGGAAGCTTATACACCGAGCTTTGGCGCTTTGGGGCTAGGTGGTACCCTGGCATTTGTTTTGGGCTCAATTTTATTGATCGATAGTGACCAGCAAAGTTATCAAATTGCCCGCTCGGCCATTCTAGCAATGGCTGTTACGAATCTCATTATCCTGTTAGGAATAGTGACAATGACCCTTAAAGCGAGGAAAAAGCAATTGCAGCATGGGGTAAATTTGCTAGTTGGTGCAGAAGGAAGGGCTTTAGGGGAAATTAATGTGTATGGGCAAGCAGTTATCAAGGGTGAAATTTGGAGTGTGCATGCTAAAGATCGTATCGTAGCAGATAGTAGGATAAAGGTAATTGCTACAGACGGTTTGCAATTGGAAGTGGAAGAAATAAGCGCCCAAGGATAAGGAGGATGTCATGATTTCATTTTTAGGATTTTTGATTATTATTGGTGCTTTTTTATGGATGTCCGCATTAAAAGTTTTACGTGAATATGAGCGTGCAGTTGTGTTTATGCTTGGTCGCTTCTGGCGAGTTAAGGGCCCAGGTTTAGTTGTTCTTATCCCTATTGTACAGCAAATGGTGCGTGTTGATCTGCGAACCGTGGTTATGGATGTACCTAGTCAGGATGTGATTTCGCGAGATAATGTTTCTGTACGAGTCAATGCTGTGCTTTATTTCCGTGTTGTTGATCCGCAAAGAGCAATAATTCAGGTGGAAAACTACCTTGAAGCGACTAGCCAATTAGCACAAACGACATTACGTTCGGTTTTAGGACAGCATGAGCTTGATGAAATGCTGGCTGAAAGAGATAAACTCAATGCTGATGTGCAAAAGATAGTTGATGCTCAAACGGATGGGTGGGGGATCAAAGTATCTAACGTGGAAATTAAGCACATTGATCTTGATGAAAGTATGATCCGGGCGATTGCCAAACAAGCTGAAGCAGAACGTGACAGGCGAGCAAAAGTGATTAACGCAGAAGGTGAATTACAGGCTTCAGAAAAATTATTCCAAGCAGCACAGGTGTTGGCGCAGGAGCCGCAATCTATGCAGCTACGTTATTTGCAAACACTAAACACCTTAGCAAATGGAAATGCTTCGACAGTGATCTTTCCAATGCCACTTGAGTTAGGTGAGTTGTTACGGAAGCTAGGAGAAAGTAAAGCGAAGGGTTAACAATGGTCAAATTTTAGATAAATTTTAAGAAATCAGCTTCCCCTACTAAATGCTTTGTGGTAGAAGGTTGTTCTTTGTCAAATATATTAGGCAGGCATTTATGGCAATTAAGTCGGATCAATGGATAGAAAAAATGGCGTTGGAACATGGAATGATTTCTCCATTTCAACGAGGTCAAGTTCGAGAGACTGATAGTGGTCGCATTATTTCCTACGGTGTTTCCAGCTACGGTTATGACGTACGTTGTGCAGATGAGTTTAAAATATTCACAAACATAAATTCAGCAATAGTTGATCCTAAAGCTTTCGATCAAAATAGCTTTGTTGATGTGAAATCGGACGTTTGTATTATTCCACCTAATTCTTTTGCTTTGGCACGAACAGTTGAGTATTTTCGTATTCCGCGCACAGTGTTAACCATTTGCTTGGGTAAATCGACCTATGCACGCTGCGGTATTATTGTGAATGTTACGCCTCTTGAGCCTGAATGGGAGGGACATGTAACTCTGGAGTTTTCAAACACTACTCCCTTACCGGCCAAAATTTATGCTCATGAAGGTGTAGCTCAGATGTTGTTCTTAGAGTCAGATGAGGTATGCGCTGTTTCTTATCGTGATAGAGGTGGTAAATATCAAGGTCAGACTGGCGTAACACTGCCACGTACGTGAGATATAGCCATTCCCCTTTGTCATCCGCAGCGAAGGATCTCCGAGATTAGCACAGTGCTGCATTCAGGAGATCCTTCGCTGCGCTCAGGATGACGAGGTATGGCTTAATCCTTTAAGTGCAAAAAGGCACTCTTAATGGTATTTAAGCCCTTGCTTAGTTCTCTTTCGATTTGTAAGGATTTTCGTGCTCCCGAATTATATTTTTCTAGCAGATTGTGATTGAATTCGTGGAGTTGATTGACGAGTTTTTCTCTATTGTTAAGAAAGCTCTCCATGGCTCGTTTACTCTGCAAACTAAAGAAAATTTCCAAAGCAGCGAACTCAGCGTTTAATTTATCGATAGCTTGCAGCATGGTTTCAGTGAGTTCAGTCGATTTTTGTTTGAAGCAGCTGTCAATATGTTGCTCAAGCTCCCTAAGTTCAGTCATGATTTGTTGTCGCTTGTCTCTAATACCTTGTTCTGTTTCTGCCTGTGCATGGGTGAGATGTACCTGAATTCTATCAATTTTATCAAGAAGTAAGTTCCTTTGTTGGGTGCTTAGCTGCTTGTATTCTTTGAATTTACGTTTCACAGTGACCAGGCTATTGCGTAAAGACATTATTAGGGTTTCATATTTTTGCAAGACTTGCTCATGGGTATGTGTTAAATCATCCTCGAGGGCAGTTGCTTCCATTTCTAGATAACTTAATCGGTGATCTATTCGTTGGCGATATTCATGAATAGTAGCCATATTTAGCTCCTTCAGTCATTTTTTAATTTCGATTTAACCTTAACGTCAGTTATGGATAAGAGTCATTTAAAATCTTCGATAAATTAAAGTACTCTACGCTAAAAGTGCCCAAAAATGCTCGAATTAGCCCTGCTAGTCCTGCGCTTTTGCCTCGATTACTTTGATTTCTCTCGATGTTAAATGACTCTTATCCATAACTGACGTTAACCTTAGGCCAGGAGTTAGGTTTTGTCAAAAAAACGACCAATCAGGACTGTTGTTCTAGAGGAGGATGAAGACCGCCAAGCCAGCGTGGCGTTATTCTTTGCAAATCAACATTGTTCATCATTGCAAAAATTTTTCCTGGTTTATATTGCTTGTGAATGAGGAGGAAAAGAGGTGCCTTTTCAAGAGAAAACCATTGAAATGCGCTATTGAAATGTACTATTTGCGCAGGCCATTGCGGTGTTTCTTCCAAGAAGAAACGTATATAGTTTCCAGTTAATTCGCTACCATCCGTGCTAATAACAACCACATTTTGTCGTAAATAAAAGGGTAACCCGGTTGGCATGCATTTATAACACACTACTTTGCCTCCTTCCGGCATAAGTGTGTGAATTTTTTCTGCTAATCGACGCGAAGAAATCTGCTCTGCGTACTCTTTGATTCCTGGGGTACCTACAATGCCCAATAAAATAGGGGTTAATGTAAAGACAGTAAGCATAGCGAGGGTGTTGCGGCTCAGCCTTGCCCCTATTCCTGCCAGGCAAATTATCGGTAATACAACTAACATGGATGGCGATAACAACTGCAGTTGCGCAGAGATTTTTTCTTGTAAATGAATCAATTGTTGCAGATTGAACACATCAAAGTGGTAAGTTGCTAAGGCTATGGCTGCAAGGCCGCAGACAAATACTAGTAGCATAGTAGAGCGTTGAATGGCCTGCTTTGCAATCGCATGTGGATTTTTCAGGGCGATACTAAAGGCGCGTGCCATGAGTATCCCTAGAGCAATTATGGCTGGAAGAATGTATCCCGGTAACTTTGATTTGGACACTGAAAAAAAGAGGACGACAATTATTGCAAAAACGGTCAACAAACGATCTGCCCGTAAAGCTTTAGATCTTTCTCTCCACCCATGTATACCCATCTCTGTTAAGAGCAAACTCCAAGGAAAGAAGACTGCTAAAAGGACTGGGATGTAGTAATAAATGGAACCTGCTCGATGCATTTTTCCTGTTGAAAAAAAGCGCTCGAAGGTTTCGGTAAAAAGTCCGTAGTAAGCAAAATCGGGTCTATGCCAAAGAACGGAGAAAAACCATATGGAGACAATTGTAAAAAAAACAAACATATTCAAGGGGGAAAGGAAGTATTTACCCCCTTTCATCTTAGAACTGCGTAAATAAGCGAATAAACCAATCACCGGTAAAATAAAGCCCACTGGACCTTTTACTAAGGTCGCGAAAGCGGCGCTTACCACAGTTAACAGCGTCCAGATTTTAACCCTAGTTTGATTATTCTTCAGCAAATGTTCTATAGCTATATAACCAGCGAACAAGGTTGCTGTGACAAAAAAAGTTAACTCCATATCCAAGATCGTGGTGCGTGAAAAAATAATAAAGAGTGGTGTGGTTCCTAAAATTAATACGGCAAGTGTTGCAACGGTTAGATCATAGACATGAATACAGAATAAGCAGACCAAAATTAAAGTGAAAAGGCCAAATATCGCTGATGGTAGTCTTGCCGCGGTTTCATTTTCGCCAAAAAAGTTAAACGAGAGGGCAACGGTGTCAAAATAGAATGCTGGTTTGTCCAAACGAGGCAGGCCATTATATAGAGGAACGATATAGGAGTGAGCTTCTCTCATCTCTCTGGCAATTTCGGCATTTCGTCCTTCATCGGGATCTATTAAAGGTAATTTCCCTAAATTGGCAAAAATGCCACCAAGGGCTATTAACCAAGCCAATAACAAAGAGAACACTTTAGCCTTTGACATTAATTCCTCTCGCGATGATTCGTCTGCGCTTTTAGGATCAGGGATTGGGACGCAATAATACCAGAGACAATCTTTCTTTATAATACTCCTTGAATAGCAATAACGAGGAATACTAGAAAAAATCCAGAATTTGAATTTCTACGCAAAACACATAAACCGTGGCCTTTGTTTACAACAAAGACCCTGTTTTAGTTCATTTTCGCTAGTCATCATCTTTTAAAGGGATTTTCCCGCGAGAGGCATCAACCCGTTCTCTTAATTCCTTACCTGGTTTAAAGTGAGGGCTGTATTTGGCTTCAGTAACCACTTTTTCACCCGTCTTGGGATTATGGGCGTTTCGGGGAGGCCGGTAATGTAGGGAAAAACTACCAAATCCACGGATCTCTATCCGTTTATTATTAATTAGAGCTTCACTCATTAATTCAAGTATACGATTAATGCAGTCAGCCACTTGCTTCTCTGGGAGATGTGTCAGTTTTGCAGCAAGGTTTGCAATGAGTTCCGATTTAATCATACCCACCTCGGTTAGCCGCGTTGATAGGGGTCAGCACCAAGACAGCAAAGGTGATGACTTTCTTTACTACTCTATTTCAGTATAGACGGGTAAAGAAATTATTCAATCTTATCAATTAACTGTAGCAATATAATCTATTGCAATGCAATCCCCTTCCCATGCGGGATTAAGAAAAATTACAAGTGACTTGTAAAAAAAATACGTCTTTCTATGATTTCTCTAGGGATGATTGATCGTCTGGCGTTGTTGAATGAATGCTGAAACAATGCCCCAAGTCATTGCTACCTTAGTCTTGTGGATAGTGAGGAATTGTTTGGAGCGTAGCGGCTTGGAGGTGCTAATGACTAGGGCGCCTGGTTTTAGTTGTTCTAGGTGTTTGGATATTGCGAGCCAGACCTCACCCAAAAAAGCGGTTGCATTGATAAAAACAAGGGATGCGTCTGTTAATTCAACTTGGAGGAAATCATTGTTCTTAAATTCAATACAAGAGCCATTTTCCTGATACTCTGTTTTTAGCATTAAACGCTGTTGTTGTGAGGTGGCAGCATTGTGTAAGCCGGGGAAGAGCTCAATCCCACAAGATTTTTTGACATTAAAGACCATAGAACAAGCCAAAACAGCTTTACCTGTGCCTGAGCCTAAATCATAAAAAACAGTCGAGGGGTTTGGTTGGCATAGTGAGAGCAAAGCAATAAAGGGTTCAAAGATAATTTCGCCATAGACATATTCTGGGGAATCAGAGACAGTTCTTTCCTGACGCGATAAACTAAAGCCGTCAACATCAGCATAAAGTTGTTCGAAGACAGCAGCATGCTTATTGAGCGACAAGGCTTTGCGCCAACGGATAATGTTTAGTTTGCGTCGACTATTTTTGTTGCAAAGAAACGCTACAACAATAATGACGATAACTATTAAAATTAAAAGCCACATAGGAGCCCTTTCTCTGGGTTTTGAAAATGATTAAAGCCATTTTTACTGTTAGTTGTTCTATTCTGATTATTCTTACTCTATTAATGTATCTCTTCCAAAGAAATTTAATTTATTTTCCAGCAAGGGAGATGCCAAGTCGCCAAGTATTTCATGCGGAAGATATGCAAGAGCTTTGGCTTAAAACCTCGGATGGGCTCAATTTGCTGGCTTGGTATAAGCCAGCCCAAGCTAATCAACCCACATTATTGTTTCTACATGGGAATGCTGGCCATATTGGCAATCGAATGCCTTTAATTCGCCAGTTTCTACGTGCAGGATTTGGTGCCTTGCTTCTTGAGTATCGTGGTTATGGTGGCAATAAGGGCAAGCCAGCCGAGGAGAGTTTATATTCAGATGCTCGAGCTGCAATGCATTTTTTGCAAGAGCAAACCAATTCCTCGCGCTCAGTGGTGCTCTATGGTGAGTCTTTAGGAACAGGTGTTGCTGTAAAAATGGCTTCGGAATTTCCTATTTGCGCATTGGTCTTGCAATCGCCTTATACCTCATTGTCAGCTGTCGCTCGTTATCACTATCCCTGGATTTTTATCCCTCCCTTGGACAAATTTGACTCGTTAGCACGAATCTCGACAATAAAAGCCCCTGTACTGATTTTACATGGTAAGCGGGATCAGATTGTTCCTTTTGAGCAAGGGCTGGAGCTTTATAATCAGGCCAATGAGCCTAAGAGGCTGGTTGCTCCTGATAATAAGGGTCATAATAATCTTTGGGATGATGATTTTGCTAAAACGGTTATTCATTTTATTCAGACATATTGTGCTTAATTTTCTTAGATATTTCGAATCCACGTGGCCAATCTGTGGGAATTCGAATTCTTTTTGGTATATCTGTTTTTTTTCATATAAATATGATTCGTATTTGCACTATACTGGTTAATATTTCCTTAATTTAAATTTCTTACAATGATTCTTAATAGATGAAATTGGCTAGGAGATTAACATGGCGGAGAAAATAAGTACGCCGGTTACATCAGGATTTTTTGGTTCTAAATTTAAAACAGACCTTCCTCATAATACACGTGCGGTAAATACGACATCCAAATTAACTTATGTTGACGTTGGTGGCGATGCTGATTCTGATTTCAGATCGGTTGCTGCAGCAATGATTGATAATATTTTACTTGTTAGATCTCGTGCTAATCAGGATCTTGCCAAGAAGTTGTTGGAAATACATGCTACCCATTTTGAGCAAACACAGATTCCAGTACGCTTAATGACTCATGCAGAGATTTTGGCGAAATTGTTAGAAGCACCTCAGTCTCGCGCTAAATTTCTTAATGAATTAGCCTATGCTTTGCGCCAGGAAACTGTGAGTGAAATGGTTAACAATCCTGTAAGGTATCGTCCTGCCTTTGTAGCGAACAAAAACCTTAGCCCAGAAGAGATGCGTCAGCAATCCACCAAGTTACATCCTTGTGCTATGGCAGCCTTATCAACGGCTATGCAGGTTCCAGTTGAGCTTCATGAAGTGGAACCTAATAAAGAAGGTCAAAAACTTACCGTTTATAATGCGGGACTACAGCTGCACTCAGCCAGCCCAATTGCCTTGTTACGTCATGGTGACGATAATTTTGCACTGCTCAATCGACCAGAATATTTTTCAATGATGAATAGACAGAAAATTGAGCCAATTCATCCAAAGGCGGTATCGTTCAAGGATCCTTTGCTTGAAGAGATTCATGTGAAAATTGCTGCTGAAGATCAGTATTTAGTCCAAGAGTATGAGCATACAGTAAAGCGCTTAAACAAATGGTTGCAAGTTGGTGAGCTGAGCAAAGAGTCTTTGCTGAATGGATATATAAAAAACCTGGGTAGCGAGCATCAAGAGCAAACAAAGTATGTCGGTATTGAGCACGGTTCTCAGCATTTATTTGAGGAGCTCCTGACTGCGCGTAAAATGCTGCTCCCCATGCAATCTGCAGGTGCAAATCATGAAGAGCAAGTAACTAGTGAGCTAGTTCGCGCTGTAGCTCGGAAAGTGAGCACAGGCCAGATGGATATTTCCCTCGTTTATGAAGCGGAAGAAAAGCCTTCTCTGAGTATGTAACAGCATTCCGTCATCCTTCGCTGCGCTCCCAAAGACGTACGTCATGTCGAGCGTAGAGAGACATCTCCTGATGTGTAGCACTGTGCTAATCCCGGAGATCCCTCACTATGTTCGGGATGACGAGGTCTTTATCGATGTTTGCCCCAAAGGGGCTTGGCGCTCAGGATGACGTCTGAGTATCAGATAAATCCCTGTTCTTTCATCCACTCGTCATTCGCGTATTTGGACATGTAGTTACGAATAGAGTCTGGAAGTATCACCAGGCATTTTTGCCCTGCGGTTAATGATGCTGCAGCCTCCAAAGCACCCCACATTGCTGCACCAGAGGAACCTCCAACTAAGAGACCTTCCTCGCTGATGAGTTGTCTGGCAACACGAAATGAATCGGCGTCGGTGGTTTTTATATAACGATCAATGAGCTTATTGTCCAAAACATCCGGGAAAAAATCATAGCCAATGCCTTCAACAAGGTAGGGTTTTATTTCGTCACCGCCACCTAAAATAGAACCGACAGGATCGATGCCTACAACTTGGATAGCTGGATTGTATTCCTTCAAGCGTTTGGCTATTCCAGTTATCGTGCCGCCAGTACCGACGCCTGCGACGACCATGTGTAGGTCCTTACCGAAGTCATCAATAATTTCCTGAGCTGTACCACGATAATGGGCATTAGGGTTATCGGGATTTGAGTATTGATCAAGGATATGGGAATTCGGGATTTTTTGCTGTAAATCTTTAGCTAGGGAAATATGGCTATCCGGATCATTCCAAGCTGCCTCTGTAGGAGTACGATAGATGATCGCTCCTAAGCGCTCGAGAGCAACCTGCTTTTCCATACTCATTTTATTGGGCATCGTGATAATGACCTTATACCCCATGACCGCGCCAGCCAAGGCAATGCCAATTCCTGTATTACCAGAGGTGGGTTCAATCAAGGTATCGCCTGGTTTAATGCGTCCCTCACTCTCGGCATTTTTTACCATTTCATAACCAATACGGTCTTTAACAGAACCGCCGGGATTGAAGAATTCGCATTTAGCATAAAGTTCGCAGGCCAGGTTTTTACCGAGACGATTGATTTTTACTGTCGGTGTTTGCCCTATAGTCGTGAGAATATTCTGATAGATCATGAGATAAGCCTTTTAAGAAATTTTGCGAATCAGTATAAGCTGAAACAAGGTTTTCTGTAAGACCCAGGTGTTTCGCGGTTGAAGACTAGTTGAATACAGGGCAATATGTAAGGGTTTTTAGTTAGGTACTCTTATAGATACTGCCGTTAAGTTAAGTAAAATTTTTGTCATTCCCGCGAAGGCGAGAATCTGTTTCTAATTTAGCACGGTGCCAATGTGGTGATAGATTCCCGCCTTCGCGGGAATGACAAATACCCTTAACTTAATGGCAGTGACCCTTATAGAGGGTAGATTACGGAGAGCCTTCGAGATGCTTCAACAGTAGGGATTGTAAACGCGAATGAACGAGCCTTTATCTTCGGATGAGAATAATTTCCCGGATACTTCGAAAAAACCTGAGGTGCTTAATCGACGTTTTGGTCTATGGCTATTACTCGCACTATTTATAATTCTTCTCCTGGTCTATTTCATTAAGCATCGCAACCCAAAGCAAGAAGAGTCAAAGAAACCTGCAGCTGTAATGCTCACTGTTGTGCAGAACCAGAACGTCCCTATCTATATTTCCGCCCTGGGCAATGTTGTGCCGATCTACACTGTGACGGTAAAAACCCAGATCAATGGTTTGCTGATGAAGGTTTTATACAGAGAAGGACAACTCGTTAAGAAAGGGGAGTTATTGGCAGAAATCGATCAGCGGCCTCTCTTAGCTCAGCTAAGGCAATATGAGGGGCAGCTGATGCGTGATGAGGCCCTGCTTGCTAATGGGCTTGTTGATCTGGAGCGTTACCAGCGTTTATGGAAACAAGACTCAGTTTCCCAACAAACTTTGGCAACACAAGAAGCCTTGGTTAGGCAATATCAAGGAGCAGTGGGGATTGATAAGGGGCAGATTGAAAGCACAAAGGTGAATCTGATGTATTGCCAAATCATTTCGCCCATCGATGGACGAGCTGGTTTGCGCCTTGTTGATCCAGGGAATTTTGTACAGACCTCTGATACGACAGGCATTGTTGTTATCACAACCTTAAATCCAATTACCGTGATCTTTACTATCCCTGAGGATGACATAAGCAGGCTCTTACCCCAGGCTTTTGTTGGCAAGAATATAAAGGTTGAAGCCTATGATCGACAGCAAAATAAATTGCTGGCAACGGGGGCACTGCTGACCATAGATAACCAGATTGATACGACAACAGGTACTGTGAAACTAAGGGCTATTTTCGATAATAATGAGGACAAGCTTTTCGCCAATCAGTTTGTCAATATCAAATTACTAGTGAAAACCTTGCCCAACGCGACAACAGTCGCAACGGCGGCAATACAGCATAGTAACAAGGGTGATTTTGTCTATGTACTAAATCCCGATTTTACGGTGAGTACACAGGCGGTTAAAACAGGAGTGACCTTTGGGGATCTGACAGTCGTTGTGAAAGGGCTTAGTGTAGGGCAGCAGGTCGTTGTCGATGGAGCGGATAAATTGGTTAATGGTGCGAAAGTAAAAATAGCAGAAGGTATTGAGTTGTCAGAGCAAGTTGCTAGCAAAGGTCGGAGGAAAGCCTAAACGGCAAAGAATTATGAATATTTCCGCGCCCTTTATTCAGCGTTCGATTGCTACCTCCCTACTGATGCTGGCAATTTTACTAGTCGGTATCCTGGCTTTTCAATTATTACCCGTTTCATCCTTGCCACAAATTGAATATCCAACGATCCAAGTTACCACCTATTACCCAGGGGCGAGCCCGGAGGTGATGGCCTCATCAGTGACAGCGCCGCTTGAAAGGCAATTTGGCCAGATGCCTGGCCTGGATAATATGACCTCAACTAGTTCTAATGGGGCATCCATCATTAACTTGCAATTTACCTTGGATCTTAGTCTGGATGTTGCAGAGCAACAGGTACAAGCAGCGATCAATGCAGCCAATAATTATCTGCCAACCAATCTGCCAAACCCTCCTATTTACAGTAAGGTTAACCCGGCTGATACACCGATTATGACCCTAGGCTTAACTTCAAAAACCTTGCCCTTGCCTGAGGTAGAAGATTTTGCTGATACCCGCCTAGTGCCCAAACTTTCGCAATTACCTGGAATAGGTTTGGTCAGTATTAGTGGTGGACAGCGCCCAGCTGTGCGGGTACAGGTTAATCCAGATGCTTTGGCGTCCTATGGTTTGACTATGGAAAATGTTCGTAGCGCAATCAGTACCGCCAATGTGAATGCAGCAAAGGGAAGCTTTGATGGAAATCGCCTTGCTTACACAATTAACTCTAATGATCAGTTACTTTCGAGTGAGGATTACAAGCCCATCATTATTAGTTACCAGAATAATAGCCCGGTTCGCATACAAGATATCGCTGAGGTGATAGATGGTGCTGAAAATGTGAGGCAGGCGGCCTGGATGAATAATGAGCCAGCGATTATCTTGAATATTCAGCGCCAACCAGGTGCAAATGTAATAGAGGTTGTTGAACGAGTGAAGCGTTTGCTCAAGCAATTGCAGCCTAATTTTCCACAGGCGATTGAAATCGTCGTTTTGACCGATCGTACCATTACTATTCGTGCTTCTGTTCATGATGTGCAGTTTGAGTTAATTCTGTCTATTGCCTTGGTGGTGATGGTTATTTTCCTGTTTCTGCGTAATTTATCGGCGACCTTAATTCCAAGTATTGCTGTCCCTATTTCTTTGATTGGTACCTTTGGGTCGATGTATTTATTTGGTTTTAGTCTAAACAATTTAACCCTGATGGCTCTAACCATCGCCACTGGTTTTGTGGTCGATGATGCCATTGTCATGATCGAAAACATTGCGCGCTATCTTGAGAATGGTGAGACGCCTTTTGATGCGGCGTTGAAAGGAGCCAAGCAAATTGGTTTTACAATCTTATCCCTAACAGTTTCCTTAGTTGCCGTACTTATTCCTTTACTCTTTATGGGAGACTTGGTTGGCCGTTTGTTTCGTGAATTCGCCCTGACCCTGGCAATAGCGATTTTTATCTCAGCCTTTGTGTCGCTATCTTTGACGCCTATGCTCTGTGCACGCCTCTTACGTCATCAGGAATCTCAGGAAGGGAATCGCTTTCAGCGTCGTTCTGCCTTAATTCAAGATAAAATTATTGAAAATTATCGTCGTTCCCTCGATTGGGTTCTCGACCATCAGCCTCTAGTTTTAATTGTTGCCGTACTCACCCTTGTTATTACTCTGACCTTGTTGTACTTAATTCCCAAAGGCTTTTTTCCAATCCAGGATACGGGGGTGATCCAAGGGATTTCGCAGATGCCGCAATCGATTTCATTTAAGGCAATGAGTGAGAGGCAGCAGGCCCTAGCCCGCGTGGTACTGGCTGATCCTAGTGTGGAAAATATTTCCTCGTTCATTGGCATTGATGGCACCAATATTACCCTCAATAGCGGACGTATTCTTATTACCCTAAAGCCACTGTCGCAGCGGCGGGAATCTGCCCAGGAGATTATCCGACGTTTACAGGACAAATTGGCGAATGTTCCTGGTGCAATCTTGTATATGCAGCCTGTGCAGGATTTAACAATTGATACCAGGGTAAGTCGCACACAATATCAATATAGTCTGAGTTCGCCTGATGCCAAAGAGGTTGCTCATTGGAGTGACCTAATGTTGGCGAAACTTGATAAGCAGCCTGAGCTAGAAGACGTTGCCTCTGATCAACAAAACCTTGGTTTAAAAACAGAGGTCAAGGTCGATCGGGATACGGCCTCTCGCTTGGGTATTACCATGCAGATGATTGATGACACCCTCTATGACTCCTTTGGCCAGCGACAAGTTTCCATCATGTTTACCCAGCGCAATCAATATCGAGTCATTCTTGAAGTGCTACCCAAATTGCAGACTAATCCCCTAGGCCTGAAAAATTCCTACCTTAATGCCTCTAATGGTAACTCTATTCCTCTAAGCACTTTCACGCAGGTAGCGCAAAAATTAGGGGCGATTGTTATTAATCGGCAAAATCAATTCCCAGTGACGACTCTTTCATTCAATTTAGCTGCCGGCGCTGCCCTGGGTGAAGCGATTCGCGCAATTGATGATACAAGTGCTGAACTGGCTATGCCCATGAGTGTTCAAGTGGGTTTTGAGGGGGCTGCAAAAATATTTCAAAGCTCGCTGCATAATGAAGGTTGGCTGCTTTTGGCGGCGATCATTGTTGTCTACATTGTGCTTGGAGTGCTTTATGAAAGCTATATACATCCCATTACCATTTTATCTACCCTCCCCTCTGCAGGCATGGGGGCTTTGCTCGCTTTAGAGTTGACCAATAATGATTTGAGTATTATTGCCTTGATAGGCATTATTTTGCTTATCGGTATCGTCATGAAAAACGCTATTATGATGATTGATTTTGCTTTAGAACAAGAACGGCTTTATCAAAAACCGCCGCGCGAGGCGATCTATCTGGCTTGTCAATTACGTTTCCGGCCAATTTTGATGACGACTATGGCCTCTATGCTGGGTGCGGTACCTCTGACCTTTGGTTCTGGTATGGGTGCGGAATTACGTCAGCCCTTAGGTATCGCTATTATTGGTGGGCTTATTGTTAGTCAATTGCTAACTTTGTATACCACACCGGTAATTTATCTTTATTTTGCTCGAATTTTAGAGCGATTATCAGGAAAACAAACAGTCTCTTCGGAGCCTTTGAACGGTAACAAACGATGAGTTGTTCTTCTTTGTTTATTCACCGCCCCATTGCGACAACCTTATTGGCAATTGGTTTAGCGCTAGCAGGTATTGCAGCCTTTAATTTATTACCCATCGCAGCTTTGCCGCAGATAGATTTCCCGACAATAAGTGTTACGACCTCTTTACCGGGTGCGAGTCCGGAAACCATGGCTACTTCGGTTGCATCGCCCTTAGAACGTCAACTAGGGCGAATATCTGGCATTACACAAATGACCTCGTCCAGTGTTTTGGGCCTAACTCAAATCAATTTGCAGTTTGACCTCGCACGCGATATCGATGGTGCAGCACGTGATGTGCAGGCAGCTATTAATGCAGCTCGTGGTCAATTACCAACAAATTTGCCGAATGAGCCTGTTTACCGAAAGATAAATCCGGCAGATGCGCCAATCATGGTTTTATCGCTATCTTCGGATCAATATTCGACGGGTGAAATTTATGATGCTGCCTCAACTATTTTGCAGCAAAAGCTTTCGCAGATTAACGGGGTGGGCCAAGCTTTTGTGGGAGGGAGCTCTTTACCGGCAGTACGTGTTGAGTTAAACCCAACAGCACTAAACAGTTATGGAATTAGTTTGCCAGAGGTTGCCTCTACTATTGCTGCGGCCAATGTCAATCAAGCCAAGGGAGCGGTGAATATTGCAGAGACAACCCTATCTGAAATTACGACCAATGATCAGATCTTCAAGGCTTATCAATATAAACCGCTAATCATCACTTATCGCAACAATAGCCCTGTACGTATTTCTGATATAGCCGCAGTGCATGATTCAGTACAGGACGTACGCAATTCAGGATTGGAGAATGGTAAACCAGCGGTCTTGGTTGTCGTGTTTAAACAGCCTGGCGCCAATGTGATCAAGACGGTCGATGCGATCAGGGCCGCCTTGCCACAGCTTAGGGCCGCTATGCCTACAGGGATTACTCTGATTGTTGGCTTGGATCGGACCAAGACCATCCGTGTTTCTATGCACGATGTTGAGTTAACCATGGTTGTTTCCATGCTCTTGGTTATCCTGGTGGCGTATCTGTTTTTAGGCAGCATGCGGGCGATGTTAATTCCCGGTGTTGCTGTTCCCCTGTCTTTGTTGGGAACCTTTGCTGCGATGAAATTGCTTGGCTATAGCCTGGATAATCTTTCGCTCATGGCATTAACGATTTCGACTGGCTTTGTTGTTGATGATGCAGTAGTCGTTTTGGAAAATATTTCCCGCCATCTGGAAATGGGAAAAGATCGTTTTCTGGCGGCTGTAGATGGTGCAAAAGAGGTAAGTTTCACTGTTATTTCAATGAGCATCTCCTTGATTGCAGTTTTTATTCCCATTTTATTAATGGGCGGTTTGGTTGGGCGCCTATTTCGCGAATTTGCGGTTTGTCTCTCTTTGGCGATTCTCATCTCTATGGTTGTTTCCCTAACGGTAACGCCAATGATGTGTTCGCGTTTATTGGATCAGAAAAGTAGCCATCGCGAGACGCCCTTTATTCGTTTTATGAACCTGACACGAGCCTATTATGAAAAAAGTTTAGCCTGGTCGCTGTGTCATTCTAAGCTAATGTTATTTCTAACCTTTTTAACTCTTCTGCTAAACGTTCTACTTTTTATTGTTGTACCCAAAGGCTTCTTTCCTCAACAAGATACGGGGCAATTGGGAGGAAATATCCAAACTGACCAAACCTTGTCTTTCCAGGCAGTGGAAAGAAAGTTTAAGCAGTTCACGGATATTATTTTGCAAGATCCTGCGGTTGCAATCGTCGAAGGGTTCATCGGTGGGACGAACCGCACGACTCAGGGTTCTTTATTTGTTTCCTTGAAACCCTTAGAAGAGCGCAAGATTTCGGCTGACGCAGTTGTTAATCGTCTGAGGCCAAAATTAGCTGTAGTCGCGGGGGCTAGTCTTTATTTGCAGGCAACCCAAGATTTGATGGTTGGTAGCCGCCAGGCTAGCGCGCAATTTCAATACACTTTGGCCGGGGATGCCTTACCAGAGCTTAATAAATGGGCTACCTTGGTGACAGAACGATTGAGTCAACTACAGGGCATTGCTGATGTTAATAGCGATCAGCGCGATCACGGTTTGCAGGTCTTTGTGAAGGTTGATCGGGATAGGGCTTCAAGCCTTGGTATTACTTCAGCCCAGATTGATAGAACACTCTACAATGCGTTCGGGCAAAGTCTGGTATCAACGATGTATACGGATATGAATCAATACTATGTGGTTATGGAAGTTGCCCCGCAATATTGGCAACGGCCAGAGACACTCAATGAAATCTATGTTATTTCAACAACAGGAAAAGCTGTCCCGCTTTCTGCCTTCGCCAGCTTTGACCCCTCAACAACCTTATTAGCGGTGAACCATCAAGGCCAGGCACCCGCTGCGACGATCGCTTTTAACTTATTGCCAGGAACGGCGCTTGATAGCGCAGTCAAAAAGATTAATTCAGCAGTGGCTAACATGGGGCTACCACCGGCTATACAGGGCGCTTTTCAGGGAACGGCACAAGCTTTTCAGGATTCATTGGCGACTCAGCCTTATCTGATTCTGGCCGCTTTATTAGCTGTTTATATCGTCTTGGGTATGCTCTATGAGAGCCTTATTCATCCAGTGACTATCCTTTCAACCTTGCCTTCAGCGGGAGTCGGTGCTTTATTAGCGCTGCTTTTAAGCCGAACGGATTTTAGTATTATTGCTTTGATAGGAATGATTTTATTAATTGGTATCGTTAAAAAGAACGCGATTATGATGATCGATTTCGCTCTGGAGGTTGAGCGAAAGCAAAATAAATCACCGCAGGAAGCAATTTATGAGGCTGCGCTGATGCGGTTTAGGCCGATTACAATGACTACCGTCGCCGCTATGTTTGGTGCTCTGCCCTTGGTTTTTGGTTTTGGCTTAGGCTCAGAACTGCGCCGGCCGTTGGGGATTGCAATAGTTGGCGGACTGATTGTGAGTCAAATGCTTACCCTATACACCACACCGGTGATTTATCTAGCCATGGAAAATGTTACTATCCGGTTTCACCATTTCTTGGCTCGCTTTAGAAAACCGGCAGATCTGCAAATGAGGAATTAATGATGTGCGGGAAGCAGAAGGTATTATTAATAATTAGCTTATTCTTGACCTCATGTTCGGTTGGTCCTGATTACCATCGTCCGGGAGTGACTCTTTCAACCAAATTTAAAGAAGCGAAGGGGAGTGCATTTAAGCCTGAACCTAAGGATGGTTGGAAACTGGCTAAGCCGCAAGATGAGGTTAATCGTGGCGAGTGGTGGAAAATATTTCATGATCCTGAGCTAAATGCTTTGGAAGAGCAGCTGAATCTTTATAACCAGAATATTGCGAATGCCGTAGCCAATTATTATCAAACACAGTACATCGTTGACGAAGCACGTGCAAATTATTTTCCTACTGTAGCAAGCGCATTTAACATTTTCCGCCAAAGGCAGGCAGGGGGCGCAACCTCATTTTTCAGCTCCTCAAATGGCACAACCTCCTCACAGACAGCAGTTACAGGAGCCGTAATCCCCAGAGCAAGAACCAATACGACCTATTCCGCCTTCTTAACCGCGTCCTGGGAACCTGATATCTGGGGTTTGGTACGGCGCACAGTTGAAGCAGATGTTGCCGCAGCCCAAGCTAATCAAGCCTTATTAGCAGTGACCGCCTTATCGATGCAAGGCTCGCTTGCACAGTTTTATTTTGAGTTGCGTGCCTTGGATCGCGATCAACAGCTGCTCAATGATACCGTTGTTGGTTATAAAAAAGCCTTAGCACTCACCAAAAATCGCTATCACTCGGGTGTTGCTTCCCGTGCCGATATTGTTCAGGCTCAGAGCCAGCTTGAAACAGCCCAAGCCCAGGCTATCAATAATGGAATCTTGCGAAGCCAATATGAACACGCGATTGCTGTATTGATTGGGCGTCCACCAGCCAATTTTGCAATGCACTTCCTGCCCCTAAGAGCTAGGCCTCCCGTTATTCCAGTGACAATACCTAGTGTTTGGTTGGAACGTCGACCTGATGTTGCTCAGGCAGAGCGGTTAATGCAGCAGGCTAACGCACAGATTGGTGTTGCGGTTGCTGCCTTCTATCCTTCTTTAAGCTTATCAGCAACTGCCAGCGCTTCTGGACGAAACTTTTATAGACTGATTCATACCCCCGCGTTGGGCTGGTCCTCAGGCTTGCAATTGGCGGAAACTATTTTTGACGCAGGCTTACGCAATGCAACAGTAGGCGCAGCAAAGGCGGCATATATGGCACAAATTGCTGCTTATCGTCAGACTGTTTTAACTGCTTTTCAGGATGTTGAGGATAATTTAGTTTCCCTGCGTCTTCTTAAAGAGCAGTCAGTAGTCCAGGATGCGGCGGCAGCAAGTGCACAAGAGGCTCTGAAGCTAGTTATCAATCAATATAAAGCAGGTACAGTACCCTATTCCTCTGTGATAACAGCGCAGATTGCAGCTTACAATGCCCAGAAAGCTGCCTACGATGTTATCGGTTTAGAAATGACTTCTGCTGTTGGTTTAGTTAAGGCTTTGGGTGGGGGATGGAATGTTAGGGATTTGTCGCCAGTGTGAGTTACCCTTCCCTGAGAGGCGTTCAATTTCCCCAACTTCTGGTTGCTCATTGGCCAAGTTTTACAAGTTGCCAGACTCCAGCTAGAATGCCAAAGCGAATAAATCATTAACTTTCAAGGATGGTAATATGAAAAAGAACGCTTTATTGTCAAAATTAGCTTGTGCGATTGTTTGCTTATCGCCTCTAGTAATGACGGGTTGTGAATCAATGGGTGAATTCTTTGGTGAGCCAAACTACAATCATCAAACTTATCCGCATACAACAACTTCACAGCATCATGCTGGAGCGCAATCATCTTCTGGCTCTTCTGCATCTCGAGCTGTGACAACGACAAATAAAGTAACAAGGAGTACTTCAACCTCTGGCGTTCCTGTTGAGGCCCCATCTGTTCATACTGGGGCAACTTCAGTACCTGGTACAGCGCCAACTGTTAACTCTTCAGGCGTATCGACTACTAATAGCGCTGTTAAATCAACTTCCACTAGTACAACAGTTAAGGTGCCTGCTGCCCCCTCTAGCGGACCTACTATGATTCCACCAACTGTAGCTCAATAACTTAGCTACTATTTTTCAAGGATTTGCTATGACAACCGTCGCTGATGTTTTTATCGATACTTTAGAAGGTGCTGGTATTAAGCGTATTTATGGAATTGTAGGTGATTCTTTGAATGGTTTGACAAACGCGTTACAGAAAAAGAGGACGATTGAATGGGTCCATACTCGCCATGAGGAAGTCGCTGCCTTTGCCGCAGGTGCAGAGGCTCAACTGACAGGCGAGCTTGCTGTCTGTGCAGGCAGTTGTGGCCCAGGCAATGTTCATCTGATCAATGGATTATATGATTGCCAACGCAGCAATGCGCCAGTACTTGCTATTGCTGCGCATATTCCCACGCCAGAAATTGGTGGGGATTATTTTCAGGAAACACATCCCAATATTCTGTTTAAAGAATGCAGTTACTTCTGTGAAGTTATTAGCTCTGTTGAGCAAATGCCGCGATTATTGAAAATTGCCATGCAAACAGCGATCTCCAAGCGAGGAGTTGCTGTCTTAGTGATTTCAGGCGATATAGCTTTACTGGAAATGCGCAAGCAAACAACAGTTCCCTGGCCGATTAATCCAAAAACTGAGGTAATACCTGCCAAGCCGGTTCTTGAAGATATTGCCAAACGGTTAAATGCTGCAAAAAAAGTAACCGTCTTTTGTGGTTTCGGTGCAGCAGGAGCTCATCAATCCTTGATGGCTTTGTGTGCTAAATTGCGTTCACCCGTAGTACATACCCTACGCGGCAAAGCAGTTATTGAGTACGACAATCCCTATGATGTTGGTATGACCGGGCTAATTGGTTTTTCTTCTGGTTATTATGCAATGGACGCCTGTGATACCTTGCTATTATTGGGAACCAGTTTTCCTTATAGACAGTTTTATCCCAGCAAAGCAGAAATAATTCAGATCGATCTCCATGGTGAACAGCTAGGCAAACGCAGTGAGATAGCCTTAGGCGCTGTTGGCGATGTCAATAGCACTTTACAAGCCTTATTGCCTTTATTGCACACGAAAAATGATTCTAGCCACTTAGAGCAAGCCCTAACTCACTACAAGCACGCTCGTGCTGGCCTGGATGCCCTTGCTCATAGCGAGCCTGGAAAACAACTAATTCACCCACAGTATTTAGCACGTCTGGTTGATGAAGAGGCGGCAACGGATGCGATCTTTAGCTGCGATGTCGGCACACCAACCGTTTGGGCTGCGCGCTATCTTAAAATGAATGGAAAGCGGCAATTGCTAGGATCATTTAACCATGGCTCAATGGCAAATGCCTTAGCGCAGGCTATCGGTGCGCAAGCGACCTATCCAGGGCGCCAGGTTGTTGCGCTTTGTGGTGATGGCGGATTTTCTATGTTGATGGGTGATATTTTGACCCTGATTCAACAAAAATTACCGATTAAGATTGTGATATTCAACAATGGAACCCTGGGCTTTGTTGAGATGGAAATGCATGTTGGCGGGATGATGGAATATAGTACAGAACTGAATAACCCCAACTTTGCCAAAATGGCTGAGGCAATAGGTATCAAGGCCTTTCGTGTTGATGAACCCGCTGAGTTGGCTAAGACCCTCAATTCAGCATTTAGCCACAATGGCCCTGCTCTTGTTGATGTTCGAGTTAATCGCAATGAATTAGTGATGCCGCCGACCATCAATGCCGCACAGGTTAAAGGGTTTAGCTTGTATATGATGAAAGCTATTATCAATGGCCAAGGTACAGAGGTATTGGATCTAGTCAAATCAAATTTGTGGCATTAGATTAACGGCAGTTATGGATAAGAGAGTTATACCATGAGTATTTTAAAAGCTAATGCGGCCAAGGCCGTACTGGCCTATATCGAAGATGATATGGTCATTGGTGTAGGAACAGGCTCTACGGTCAATTATTTCATCGACGAATTGGCAAAAATTAAGC
This sequence comes from Legionella massiliensis, assembly GCF_000756815.1. Lineage (GTDB taxonomy): Bacteria > Pseudomonadota > Gammaproteobacteria > Legionellales > Legionellaceae > Tatlockia > Tatlockia massiliensis. The sequence goes on along the minus strand of NZ_CCVW01000001.1, from coordinate 350,786 downwards.
ATCGCATAGATGCTTGTGTTGCTAGTTCTAAGGCTACAGAGGCTCGATTACAGGTTGCGGGCATCCCAGTTATTGATTTAAATGCAACCTCTGATTTACCAATATACATCGATGGTGCTGATGAAGTGAATGAGCGCTATGAGATGATTAAAGGTGGCGGCGGGGCTCTAACCCGTGAAAAAATAGTTGCCTCAGTTGCTCGTCAGTTCATCTGTATTGTTGATGAATCCAAAGTGGTTAAACGCTTGGGCGCCTTTCCTCTGGCAGTTGAAGTTCTGCCTATTGCCCGAAGCTTTGTTGCCCGAGAAATTGTGAAACTAGGCGGTGACCCTGAATATCGTGACGGTTTTGTAACGGATAATGGCAATATTATTCTTGATGTGTCGAACTTTGAGATCAGCGCAGCAATTAGCCTGGAAGAAAAACTTAAATTAATTCCAGGGGTTGTTGAAAGCGGGCTGTTTGCAAAACGCTTGGCTGATAAGGTGATAGTTGGCACTGAGGGAGGAGTTACTACGTTTTAATGAAACCTTGATGTAGCGCAGCGTAATCAAGGTTTTCCTTAGAATAAAATGACATTTAGAGCACTTTTGAAGAGACAAGCTCCAAGCCTTCATCTTCCGACTCAGAAAAATTGTTTTTTCGACCACCGAAGAGCGATAAATAATCGCTGAATCTTTGACGAGTTAAAGGCTGACTTGTATCTGTAAGCTCTGTAATAGATTTCGTTTCCTTTTGTTTATCAATATCGCTAAACCGCTCACGTTGTTGACCTTTGTCATATTTACGGTGCAAATCATTACATACGCCCAATAAATTTTGCATTTTGACTAGGGAAAAATCGTCATCGCTTTGCTCACTCAGTAATTGCTCACCAAGCTCGACCAGTTTTTGGATGCCCCTGCCTTCTTCAATTTTAGGCTCGTCAAAGAAGAAGGATACAAAACCACGAGTAAAGGGTTTTACAAACCAGGCAAGAGGGGTTGTTGCCAGCTCGATTACGCCGCGTAATAAAGTGAAAATACCATCGCCAAAACGGGGGATATTGAGAGTAAAAATACCCGCTATTATTTTGACTATACCCATGCCAGTGTTATTAAGGCCGCTAAAAGGCTGTTTAAAGTCATCATAGAACTGATAGTCCCCTTTATAGGGTTTAAAATAGTCAATGAACAATTTAGCTATTTTTTTCAGCGTATAGCTGATTGGTATATAAGCAAATTGCCCTAAGCGAATATTAGGGTCATAGCTGCGATGAGGGTAGGGAATGAAGGCAACTCTTTCATCCGCTCCTGCTTTGGCCAGTAAACGATGATAGGTTTCAATAACAGGTCGCTCATCTCCCTCGATATGCCAATGAGATGCATTTTTAAAACCTTGAACGACTTTAATGAGCTTCATCCCAGAGCGTACCTTGAAAGTACTATATTGCTTAACCTCTTCTACCTTTTTATCAGCATAGGGTGAAAACCAATTTTGATATTCATCCATTTTCTTTTCTAGCAGTTTTTTATCAGTTAAACCCTGTTTAATGGCCGGTTTTAATAAGGTAAAGAACATTGCAAGGGCTTCAAGTCCTGCATTTAAGCCTTTGAAATAAGATAAACCTAAGGCTGAGTCACCATTTAGTCCAACATCCACACCATCAAAATGAGCTACTGTTTGACGAGCTCGTGAAGCAGGTAATTCATTTACACTAATGCGAATGTCTCCTAGTCTAGGAGAGGCGCTGTTGGTAGCACGAACCTTATCAGCAAAATAGCTAGTAATATATTTTTGCAGATGAGCAGGAACTTCATTGAAGGTTAAACTGGGTTCTTCGTTTTCTGCGCTCTCTCTATTTTCATGAGCAAAAGGTCTGAGCGGTTTTTTAGCAGTAGCTGCTGTGAGTTTCTCATAATCTTCTTTAGGAATAATAAGTTGCACGGTGACAGGCGTTTTGCCAGTTGTCTCAGAAGGGCGGCCAATTTGTTCGGTTGCAATCAAACCTTGACGTGCCAGAGCTTGATAAAATCTAGCGGTGCTATCCATGCTATGTTCGGCATCACCATCAATTTCATAACGAATTTGCATTGCAAAATCAACTTCGTGCTTTTCCTGATTACCTTTAGGAAATAGCGTTTGATTGACCACACTGTGAGTCCCGTCGGCACCGATGATCAATTTAGGCTTAAATCGCGATAGCTGCTGTTGAATGGTCTCTGGGTTAACAGTCTCTATTTTAGTTATTACCCCCTCTCTTTCTGCAATTGCCTTAAATTTTTCCTGCAGAACGTTGGTACGAATATGGGGTAACAACTCAAGGAGAGCTTGTAATTCGGGATCATTTATTGAGTCAGTAGCACGCATTAGGCTCTTAAGATATTTAGCCTGCATCACTAGCGTATGCTTACGTTGAAACTCGGGGTATTTTTCCAGGACAACAATTTTCAAGTTAGGATTTAACTTTTTAAATCCCATCGCTTGCGCGTATCCAATGGGGCCTCCACCAACAATTACGATATCGGCTTCGATTTCTTCCTCTTCTTCGTCTCTAACTATGCTGCCCAAAGAGTCGCTCTCAGATTCAGATTCAGAGTTATTGAGTACAAACAGAGGATCATCTTGGGTCTGATGGCTCCCTTGTTCCACCTCTTCTACAACTGGCAATGGAACATCTTGAACTTGATGAATCTCTTGTGGGGGAGCATCTAGGGAGTGTGTTTGGCCATAGGAGAAGTTTATTTCCCTCGCCATTTGTTCTTGGAAAGCTCGAACACTTTTATTGGCCATATCCGCATGCCTTTTTGCACTTTCATACATTTCTTTTTCTGATTTGGAGCTGGTTGATGAGGCGTAAGAACCAAGTATTTTTCTAGACTCTTTCATATAAAGCCTATAGGCAGGAGTCGCCTTGTCTCTGCTACTGCCTGCTTGGTAAGCATTAGTAGCTAGATCTATAATTTGCTTAAATTCAGCCCATCTCATCGTTAAATTCCCCAAATCGGTTATTAGTCTTGCAAGAAAATATTGGCTCTAAAAATAGTCGCAAATATTAACATGTCGCTCTGTTTGTGATCAAATAAAATGACCATTTATGAGGGATAATTATGCGGTATACAACTTAGAGGAGGCTTAATAAAGGTTGGTAATTTCGAATAGCCAGTATTTAGAATATTAATTGTTGTCAAAAATATGTAATCCCAGGAATTCGGTATAAGTAAGAGGATTTCTTTTTCTCATACAAAGTTGGTTTTGTTTCTTAATTTTCTCTTAAGGTTTACAGAATATACTGCTGGTCATTGTTGGAGGGAGCTACCATGCAGATATTAATTGTCGAGGATAATGCGTTCAATGCCTATTGTTTATCTCGTCTTTTTGCATTTATTAACAAGAAGTTAGAGATAAGAATTGTCAACTCTAGTTTTGCTGCACTTTCATATCTTAGAGAAAATAACCCGGCTCTGGTAATCCTGGATGGTGATTTGGGGGTTAGCGATGGATTGCATTGTAATGGTCCTGCTCTTGCTAATCTTATATGGCTAACAAATCCCTTGCTTCCCATAGTCATCTGGTCCGACTCTGAGGCCATGCGTACTGCCTTTACTGACGTATTTGGGCAGCACGAGAAGCTTATTAATGAACATAATTGCTGGCCTAAGGTAGTTAGTGCCGAGCGTATCTCTAGTTCACTTCCTTTTTTACTTAATTTTCGCAGCCCTCAACGAGCTGCGAGCGTTAGACACTAATTTTTTTCTTTGGCTTTGGCAACTAGAAAATCAAGGATTTGCAAGAGTCTGTTGATATCTTTTGCCATTTGTAAGTCAGTCTTATATTGGTTATTAACCACAAGCGCAGGGACACCATTAATATGGTCTTGAGACATTAGAGCTAGCCCTTGTGTAACCTGCATATCGACTGTTGTTGAATTTTCAAAGGCGCTCTTTGCTGTGGCTGGGTCAACGCCTTGGGCTACAAAGAAATTGATCATTGCTTCATTTGAACTCATCGTTGGACCATTTTTAGCTTGTACGGCTTTAAACAAGAGGGGATTGAATTTGCTATCAAGGTTCAGCAATTTGGCGGTATAGTAGGCCTTCGCGTAATAAACCCAGTCTTTGTGGAAAACGACAGGGACTCTTGAAAACTGAATATTGTCTCCCTGCTTTTTTACCCAGTCCATAAGAGTAGGTTCTATTTTATAGCACCAGGGACATCCATAACTAAAAAACTCGAGAACAGAGACCTTTCCTTTCTCGGCTGTTGTTGCAGAAGAACTGCTAATTAATTCATAGTCTTTCCCAGCAACAAAATCTTCAGCGGTTGCTATTAAAGGAAGAACCAGCAAAATGATTGATACAAGACGCCTCAACATAATTATTTTCTCTCTATTTCTCGTTTGTTAATGTAGGCCTTGAACATAGTAGGCCACCGCTTCCATATCTTCCTGACTCATACGCGCACTAATATCGCGCATAATGGAATTTAAGTCATTTGACCGTTTGCCATCCTTAAAGGCTTGCAATTGCTGTATGGTGTATTGCGCATGCTGTCCTGTAAGTACTGGAAACCCTGCCTGTGCATTACCTGTCCCTTGGGGGCCGTGACAGGCTATACAAGCAGTTATGTGTTTAGCAAAATCACCGCCACGATACAAGAGTTCGCCGCGTTTTAAATATTTTTCTGGCGTGCTGCCCTTTGGCAGGTGTTGGCGGGCATAAAACTCTGCTAATTCTTTGATCTCGGTTTCGCTGAGGCTTGAACTCAAGCCAGTCATAGTCAGCGCATTTCTAGTCTTTGCCTGCTGAAAATCCTGTAATTGTTTGATCAGATAACTGGCATGTTGACCTGCAAGACTGGGCCATTCTGGATTGGTACTTTGACCTTGCTGTCCATGACAGGCTGCACAAAGTGCTGTTTTTGCGGGAGTTCCTGCAGTTGAAGAGGTTAGAAAGCCTAATAGCAACAAGGCAATCAGAAAGTTTTTCATCTTTTTTCCGAGAATTTAACTCGTTTAATGGTACACTGCTTGCGCAAAAATCCCAAAATGAAATTGAAAAAATGCCTATAAATCCATATACCCAAGCTAGTTTTCTCCAAAGTGCTGCCCGCGTTGACCAATTACCTGCTGATGAAGGTTTTGAGGTGGCTTTTGCCGGTCGCTCCAATGCAGGCAAGTCAAGTGCCCTAAATTGCCTGACGAACATTAAACAATTAGCGCGAACGAGTAAAACACCAGGGCGTACACAACTGATTAACCTTTTTAAACTGGATGAGTCACGCCGTCTGGTCGATTTGCCTGGTTATGGCTATGCCAAAGTAGCCTTGCAAGTGAAACAGGATTGGCAGAAAAATCTGGCGCATTATCTTGAGGTGCGCCAATGTTTGCGCGGCTTGATCCTTCTGATGGATTGCCGCCATCCGCTCAAAGAGCTTGATCAGATGATGGTGGATTGGTGTCTGAACCGTGAATTACCTGTGCATATTCTACTCACCAAGGCCGATAAGTTAAGCCGCAGTGAGGTAAAAAATACGGTTTTGAAAATTCGTAAACATTATTCTTTGTTAGATGGGCTCATCACAGTGCAAAGCTTTTCTTCTCCAAAGAAAGAAGGCGTTGATGAGTTGATTCTTAAATTGAATGAATGGTTTGAGATTTAATAGGAAGATTCAAGGTCAGGTTCCTCTGCATTACGTCATCCAGAGCGCAGCGAAGGATCTCCGGGATTAGCACGGTGCCACATTCAGGAGATCCTGAGCTGCGCTCTGGATGACGGGCAGAAGGTTGACCTAACGATTCAAGCATCCCCCTCTGAACAACTACGAAGTTTAAATTCAGCAGCCAAACGATCCGCCAAGCGAGTTGTTTCTGGCAGACGGTATTTCGGTGCTAGCTGCAAAATAAGTTCGCGAGCTCTTGTCAGGGATATTTTGTGCCCCACTGAGATGTATAAGGGTTTGACCCCTGAACGTGTGCGTAGGACCGCGCCAATTATTTTTTCATCTTTATCATAAAGATTAGAAAAATCACCGCGCTTAGCGCCCGGCTCTTCGGCCTTACCATAGAGCCTGCTTTTGCCACAACCGATGGTAGGAATGTCGAAAACCAGGCCGAGGTGACAGGCTAAGCCGAAGCGCCTAGGATGCGCGATGCCCTGGCCATCGCAGACAATTAAATCGGGTTTGGTTTGCAATTGTTCAATAGCGAGGGCAATGCTAGGGACTTCGCGAAAGGAGAGAAAGCCAGAGCGATAGGGTACGCTGATATCAGTCATTGCTTTTTTCACTTCGATAATAGCGAGTGATTCAGCATCCAGTACGACAGCAATAGCAAAGGCTCGGTTCGAGGCAAAGTCATAGGCGATATCAACTCCGGCAACAGTGGTTATTGCTTGATTTGTATCCGTAGTTTTAATCGCCTTTGCCCATTCTTTTTGATAGTCGATGGCTAGTTTGGTATTCAGCCTATGGTTGATAACCAGATCACTTGGTGAAATAAAATTCATAGACGTTCTCTTGTTGCTTCCTTCGCTTTGTTTAATGGTTTGAGCAAATAGTCTAGTATGGTTTTATTGCCGGTGTGAATATCAACAGTGGTGATCATGCCCGGAACAATAGGCAGTTTCTCACCATTCCTATGACTTAGGTGATTAGAGTCAGTGCGAACATAGACTCTATAGTAATAAACATCGCGCTTCACCTCATCTTGAATCGTATCCGGTGAAATCATGGTGACCCTACCCTCTAATCCACCATAAATGGTGTAGTCATAGGCGCTAATTTTAACTGTTGCCCGTTGATTAGGATGAATAAAGGCAACATCGCGTGGCGAAATATGGGCTTCAATCACCAGCTGCTCATCTAAGGGGACGATGGACATGAGCTTCCCATTGGGTGGAATAACGCCGCCCACGGTGGTTACAGCAAGTTCTTTTACAATTCCTCGCATAGGGGTGCGAAAGGTTGCACGATCAACCATGTCAGATTTGCCGCGAACTACGGAGAGCTGAGCCTCTGCCTCAGCATTGGCCTTAGCGAGATCTTCCCGGGCTTGTACTAAGTATTGGTTTCGCAGTTCGTTTAATTTATTTTGCAGATCATTGAATTCCCGTTTTAGGCGCAATACCTCCACTTCACTAGCCGCGCCCTTAGCGACTAGTGGTTCTGTCATCCTTAGTTCCTGGTGAACCAGCGATAGTGCCTGTTTAAATCCCTTTACTGACTCATTGAGATTAAGCTGTCGTGAATGATACAGAGCCATTTCGTGGCTTACTAAGTCGGGATCTTTCAGCACATTCGGCGGAAATTTTAAGGGCAGGGCATTAACTTCGGCATTCAATCGTGCTGCGCTAGCCTGGGCTGCACGAAGACGAGCTGCGCTTTCTTCCACTGTTGATTGGGCACGAGTCAGGTCTAATTGGGCTAGCACCTGATTTTTTTCGACAATATCACCTTCACTGACCTTAATGTTGGTTACAACCCCGCCGTAGAGTGATTGAATGAGCTGCTCTTTGGAAGAGGGGACTACCGTTCCGCCTCCTGATGACACTTCATCCAGATTAAATTGCCAAGCCCAAATCAGGAAGACAGCCAGCCCTAGGGCAATGCTCCAGACCATCAGGGAAGTCCAGTGTAGGCTTGTCTTGAAATGACTATTCATGCCATTTGTTCACTGGCAACCTGAGCTGGCTTGTTTATCGCCTGCGCCAGAATTTTCTCTTTAGGGCCATCCATGATTATTTGACCTTCATTAACCACAATAATGCGATCGACGATCGACAACATGGCCATGCGGTGGGTTGCTACGATAAAGGTACGATGTCCCAGCCAAGTTTTGAAATGATCAATCAGGCGTTTTTCACCAACCTCATCTAACCAGGCAGTTGGTTCATCCAACAGCAGGATGTTAGGTTCACGAATCAAGGTACGTGCAAGCAGCAGGGCCTGTTTTTGCCCTCCTGACAAACCATCTCCGCCTTCCAGAATAAGATAATCCAGCCCCTCTTTACGCGACTGCACATAGCCTAATAGCCCAACTACTTGCAGGGCATGTAGAATAGTTTGTTCAGAGGCAAGGGGCATTCCCAGGGTTAGATTTTCACGAATGCTGCCAAAAAATAGCCGCCCCTGCTGGCTGAGCATACCTACATCGCGGCGTACATCAGAGGGATCAATTAAACTGATATCCAAATTATCCAATATTACTTGACCAGCCTGAGCTTGGTGTATACCAGAGAGTAGCTGCAGCAAGGTGCTTTTTCCGGCACCATTCTTCCCTAGAATAGCGATTCGTTCACCGGCGTTTATTTGCAGATGTTTAATGGCTAATACAGGGTGAATATCCTCGTCGCTGTACTTAAATAACACCTGTTGTAACTGATAATGACCGTGTAGTACTGGTCGATGGAGTAAGGATACATCCTCTGCCTGATCCACTGGGCGTTGCATCAACTCGTTCAAACCAGTCTGTGCGACCTTAGCTTGTTGGAGGCGGACAAAGAGCCCTGTGATATTGGACAAGGGCCCAACCATACGCGAAGCAAGAATAGAGCAAGCGACTAAGGCGCCAGTGGTCATTTCGCCATTTATCACTGAAAAAGAACCCACTAAAATCACCAAGACATAGACCAAGTTTTGTACCAGATAGGACCAGGTCATTAACTGATTGCTAATAAAACGCTGTTTCTTTGAAATCTCAGCGGATACGTTATTGACATGATTCCATTGATTCTGGAAACGAGGTTCAGCGCGCAGCATTTTAATATCATCAATACCCTGTACTGCTTCTACAAGCAGGGCATTGCGGATAGAGGATTCCCTCATTCCTTCTACCGATAGCTTGGCAAGAGGGATTTGTGCTAACAGGCCGGGAATAAAAATTAGTGGTAGGGCTGCCAAAGGAATCCAGATCTCTTGCCCACCAATAAGCCAGAAGATTGCTAGGAATAGAAAGTAAAAAGGTAAATCAGATAGCGCTGACAAGGTGGTTGATGTCAACATTTCACGGACTTGCTCCAATTCGCGAATCTGTGAAATAAAACTGCCTGTGGATTTAGGTCTATGAATATTTTTTATACGTAAGGCATGTCCAAAGACGCGATCAGAAATTTGCAGATCAGCTTTTTTACCAATTAAATCAGAAATATGAACCCGCATAATGCGTAAAACATATTCAAAAATGAAGGCAATGCCGACTCCACCAGCGAGCACCCATAAGGTAGGCGTTGACTGCGCAGGAATTACCCTGTCATAGACTTGCATGGAAAACAACATAGCAGCCAGAGCAAGAACATTCGCGGCTAGCGAGGCGATGACAATATCCACATAATGTTTCCAGTCTTTGAGTACTATGCCCCAGAACCAATTCGCCTGATAGGGACGGACGTATTCGTCGACCCGTACATCAGATACCAGATTCTCTGGGCGCAACACAAGCACTCGTCGGTAATTTTGCGCAAGGTCTTCTACGGTTAAAGCGCTCGCTAAGCCCTCATCGCTACTAAACTGTACACTGACCTTGCCGGCGCGATCAATTTTTTCAATCACCGCGACTAGCCCCGATTTAAATTCAATAATGACTGGTAAACACCAGGGATCGAGCAAAGCATCGGAAAACCTGACCTCACGTAGACTTAATCCAAGTTGCCGAGAAATGAGACCTAATAAGTCATCCAGAGAGGCACCCCGTTCCCAGTCCAAATTAACCCGGATATTTTCAGCAGAGGCAGCAATACGATAGTGCTTTGCTACTGTGAGAAAAGCGCTGAGCCAGGGCGTATAAATAGGCGTTTCCATTAGGTTTGCTTCTACTCCTTAAAGCGATAAAAGAAGGCGACTCGCGCCTTCTTCATTAGAATAGTAACTGCTGGTTTTTCATCAGATCCTGAACAGTTAGTGTACCGCTATGGGGGGCATCCAAATGCAATTGAATTAATTGCTGATAATTCGATGTACCATTCCGGTCAATGCTCAGGCTGGCTGTTTGCGTGGTTGAGTCGTAGTTAATCTGAACGTAGTTATCAATATTGCCAGCATTAGCTCCCGAACCAATCAGAGCGGTAATATCCAATAAGTCCGCATTGCTATCAGAGGTGACACTACCCAGATGGAAATCTGTCCATAGGTCATTACCACTATGTCCGCCGAGGGCGTTATTACTCAAGAGATCATAGCATACGGTATCTTGACCCGTTCCACCGGTGTAGCTATTAGTCCCTGCTCCACCGTCCATCCAATCATTCCCAGCACCACCATTCAACGTATTGTTACCACCACCAGTGGTGCGCAGGATGTCATTTCCAGATCCGCCTGTCAGAGAGTTGTTACCGCCAAAACCATAGATACGATCATTAGTAGTATCGGCACTTCTATTCACTGACGCCCCTGAGGTTGTTGTTTCATGAAGATAGCTTGGTGCTCCTGAACCTAAGAGAGAGGTTAATAAACCAGCGTTAAGCAGGCTACCCAAGTTAGTCGAAGTAGTACCAACTGTATCGGTACCCGATAGTGTTAGTGTATCTAATACGCCCAAAGAAATTAATGATGATGAGGTGTGTACTGTACCAAGTAATTCCAGGATAGCTTGGTTACTAATTATGCCACCAGGAGTTGATGAGGTTATGGTTAAAGTCATGTCGCCTGGATTCAGGGGGGTTACTAGCACCGGCATCGATGATACTGAAACGTTTAGTCCCAGGGCACTGGCAAGATTTGTATCATAAGCCCAGGATTGGCCTGCGTTTACCGATAAAATTGAGTGTAAATCCAAGGTTACACTCGTTAAATCCCCATTCTGATCGACAACTGCTAAGGGTTGTTGGGTTAAATCTATCAGACCTGCAAGATCGGCACCCACTATACCCAGTAGAGCACCGTTACTTAACGCTTCAACAGGCCTTACCTGAGCATATTCGGTTAACGTAAATGCATTATTTGTCGAATTCCCTGCGGCATCGGTGGCTATTACGGTAATATTATGTGTCCCGACAGATAGATTGTTGAAATGGAAACTCCATTTACCTGCAGAATCTACAGTCGCATTACCAAGATTAGTCGCGCCGTCAAAAATGGCTATTGTAGTGCCTGGATCTGTTGTTCCGTAGAGAGTTCCATTTGCATCATCTGATTGTCCTCCAGAATATACATTACCTTGAATGTTACCGACCTGATCTTCATAACCAAATACAGTTAATGTTGGTGGCGTTGTATCTATTGTGAAGCCAAAAGCTGCTGTTGGTACGCTTATATTACCTGCAGCATCAGTTGCTGTTGCTGTGAGGCTGTGTGCGCCATTTGAGAGTGGCGTACTTGGTGTGAAGGACCAAGTACCTAAGCCGTTTGTGGTGGTGGTACCAATCAATACACCGCCGTCATAAACACTAATGGTTGTACCGGCTTCTGCTGTACCTGTTAGAGTGGGTGTGGTGTCATTAGTCGTGCCACCAGCTACAATCGCACCGGTTATAGGTGCTACGTCATCTGCTACAGTGGTAATCACTGGGGCGATCGGCGCAACGGTATCCACTGTAAAGCCAAAAGCTGCAGTTGGCGGGCTCACATTCCCAGCTGCGTCAGTTGCTGTTGCTGTAAGGCTGTGTGCGCCATTAGCAAGCGGGGTACTTGGTGTGAAAGACCAAGCGCCTAAACCATTCGCAGTGGTAGAACCAATCAGAGCGCCGCCATCAAAAATGCTAATGGTTGTACCGGCTTCCGCTGTACCTGCCAGGGTTGGTGTGGAGTCATTGGTGGTGCCACCGGCTAAAATGGCACCAGTGATGGGAGCCACGTCATCAGTAACAGTTGTAATCACTGGTACCGCGGGTGCAATAGTGTCTACTGTAAAGCTAAACGATGCCGAGGATGGGCTCACATTACCGGCAGCATCAGTTGCTGTTGCTGTTAGGCTGTGCGCGCCATTAGAAAGTGGGCTACTTGGTGTTAAGGTCCATGTCCCTAAGCCATTTGCAGTAGTTGTACCAATTAGGGTGGCACCATCAAAGATATTAATGGTTGTACCAGCTTCTGCTGTACCTGTTAGGGTGGGCGTGGTGTCATTGGTTGAGCCACCTGCTGAAACGATACCTGTGTCAGGTACTACGTCATCAATCAGACTGGTAATTGCTGGTGCCAGGGGGGCAACCGTGTCTACCGTAAAGTTAAAGGCTGCAGTTGGAATGCTGACATTTCCAGCTGCATCGGTTGCTGTTGCTGTCAGGCTGTGTGTACCATCAAATAACGGATTTGGTGTAAAAGACCAGTTACCAGAACCATCGACAATGGTTGTGCCAAGCAGTGTACTGCCATCAAGAATGCTAATGGTTGTACCTGCCTCAGCAGTGCCTGTTAGGGTTGGTCTTGAATCATTGGTGGTGCCACCAGCTAAAATAGCACCAGTAATAGGTGCTACGTCATCAGTTACACTAGTGAGCACCGGAACTACAGGCGTAACAGTGTCGACTGTGAAACTAAATGCTGCAGTTGGCGTACTGACATTGCCTGCCGTATCTGTTGCTGTCACTGTCAAGCTGTGTGCGCCATTAGAGAGCGGGGTACTTGGTGTGAAAGACCAAGCGCCTAAACCATTCGCAGTGGTAGAACCAATCTGTATGCCGCCATCAAAAATGCTAATGGTTGTGCCGGCCTCAGCTGTACCTGTTAGTGTTGGCGTAGTGTCATTAGTCGAGCCGCCTGCTGAAATAGCTCCTGTGACTGGTGCTACATTGTCAGTTATGCTAGCAATTACTGGCGTTGCTGGTGCAATAGTGTCCACTGTGAAACCAAAGGTTGTTGGTGCACTGACATTGCCTATGGCATCAGTTGCTGTCACTGACAAACTATGTACTCCATCGAATAATGGGCTTGGAGTGAAGGTCCAATTGCCTGAGCCATCAGCCGTCGTGGTGCCAAGCAACGTGCTACCATCAAAAACCTTAATCGTTGCATTTGGTTCAGCTGTACCTGCTAAGGTCGGTGCTGAGTCATTGGTAGTGCCGCCAACTGCAATAGAACCTGTTATTGGTGATACATTATCGGTCACAGAGCTAATAATAGGCGCGGCCGGTGCTGTGGTATCTATGGTCAAAGTATTTGTTGCATTACCGGTGTTACCTGCAGCATCAGTTGCGCTGACAGCGATGGTGTATGAACCATCAGCCAAGGCTGGTACTGTATTATCAGCAAGCGTCCACGTTCCATTACCATTGTTTGTCGCTGGGTAATTAATACCATTAACAGTTACAATAACAATTGCACTCGGATCATCAACCGTACCTGTCAGGGCAGGGGTACTGTCGTTAGTTAATAATCCATCTACTGTCACTGCTGGTGAGGTTACATCTACAGTGAATGCGAAGGGTGCTGTTGGTGCACTTACATTTCCTAACCCGTCAGTGGCTGTAACCGTTATGCTATGCGACCCAGCAGGTAGTGATGCTGGAGTAAAAGACCAGCTACCTGAGCTATTTGCTGTCGTTGTGCCAAGCAGTGTGCCGCCATCATAAACACTAATGGTTGAGCCAGCCGCTGCGGCACCTGTAACAGTTGGCGTTTGGTCATTGGTAGATCCGCCCGCTAAAATGGGGCCTATTACTGGTGCGACGTTATCTGTCACTGCGACAATCATTGGAGCTGATGGTGCCGCTGTATTTACTGTTAAGGTATTTATAGCAGTTCCAACGTTACCTGCTGGGTCAATTGCAGTAACAGTTACTGTGTATGAGCCATCAGCTAAAGTAGTCACTGTATTGTCAGCAAGCGTCCAGGTCCCATTACCATTGTTAGTCGCTGTGTAATCAACATGATTAATAGTTACCACAATAGCTGAAGTAGGATCATTAATTGTACCTACCATTGCAGGAGTATTATCGTTAGTAACTAATCCATTCACTGTGACTATTGGTGCGGTCAGATCTATTGTGAAACTGAAGGGGGGGGTTGATGGGCTGACATTCCCAGCAGCATCAGTTGCCGTAGCTCTTAGGCTATGTGAACCTTCCAGCAATGATGATGATGGTGTAAAAGACCAGTTACCTGAGCTATCTGCGATGGTAGTACCAAGCTCTACCTGACCATCAAAAATTTTAATGGTTGCGTTAGCTTCAGCTGTTCCTGTCAGGGTTGGTGTTGAATCATTAGTAGTGCCACCGGCTGTAATCGCACCTGTTATTAGAAGGGCATTATCTGTCACTGCTGTAATAACTGGCGCTGCTGGGGCAGATGTATCCACAGTGAAAGCAAGCGTTGCAGTTGGCGAACTTACATTACCTGCTGCATCAGTTGCGGTTACAGTCAGGCTGTGTGATCCATCTGCGAGAGTTGGGGTAAAAGACCAATTGCCTATTGAATCTGTAGTTGTTGTTCCTAGTAAGGTATTACCATCATACACACTAATAAGCGTTCCAGGCTCAGCGGTTCCCATCAGGGTTGGTGTTGAGTCATTGGTTGAACCGCCGGGTGAAATTAATCCGGTTACAGGTGCTACATTATCAGTTAAGCCCGCAATAATTGGTATCGCTGGTGCTGTCGTATCAACGGTGAAGCCAAAAGCAGCAGTTGGCGTACTCACATTGCCAGCCGCATCTGTTGCTGTTACTGTCAAGCTATGCGCACCATTCGCGAGCGGTGTGCTTGGGGTAAAGGACCAGTTTCCTGTTGAGTCTGCAGTGACTGAACCAATTAATGTACCATTGTCGTAAATGCGCACAGTTGAACCCGCTTCAGCTGTACCCGTTAATGTTGGCGTCGAGTCATTGGTTGATTCACCTGCGGAAATCGAACCTATGATCGGTGCTACATTATCCGTTACGCTGCCAATCACAGGGGTCGCTGGTGGTGTTGTATCTGTCGCGTTATTTATAACTACAGAGGCTGGCGGTGATATATTGCCGGCAGCATCGATAGCTTGAACGTTAACAGTTTGGCCATTCGCTACGGGGGACGGTGAAGTATAACTCCAGTTACCACTGGCATTTGCAACCACGGTTGCATCGATTGTCCCATTATTATCTAGATCTAAACCTACCGTGCTACCCGGTTCAGCAGTACCTGTGAAGGTTGTACCATCACTTGGATTAACTGTAGGTGCAGCCGGTGCAGTAGTGTCTACTGTGAAAGCAAAAGAGGTTGGTGTACTGACATTCCCTGCACTATCGGTTGCTGTAGTTGTCAGATTATGTGTGCCATCAGCGAGTGGAGTGCTTGGAGTAAAAGTCCAGTTTCCTGATGGATCTGTTATGACCGAACCGAGCAATGTGCCATTGTCATAGACGTTGAGGGTTGAGCCGGCTTCTGCTGTACCTGTTAAGGTTGGGGTCGAGTCATTAGTCGCTGTGCCGACGGAAATAGTACCTATGACGGGAGCTACATTATCAGTCACGCTACCAATTACTGGAGCGGCTGGTGGCGTTGTATCCAATGAGCTATTTACAATAACAGAGGCTGGCGGTGATATATTGCCGGCAGCATCAATAGATTGGACGTTAACAGTTTGCCCATTCGAGACGGATGACGGTGTGGTATAGCTCCAGTTGCCACTGGCATCTGCAACCACAGTTGCGTCGATTGTACCATTATTATCTAGGTCTAAGCCTACTGTGCTACCTGGCTCAGCAGTGCCGGTAAAGGTTGTACCATCGCTTGGATTGACTGTGGGGGCAGTAGGTGCTGTTGTGTCTACAGTGAAAGCAAAAGAAGTTGCCGTACTGACATTACCTGCCGCATCAGTTGCTGTCATTGTCAAATTGTGCGCGCCATCAGCGAGTGGAGTGCTTGGGGTAAAAGTCCAATTACTTGCGGCATCTGTAAGGACTGAGCCAATCAGCGTACCGTTGTCGTAGATCTGAATAGTTGAACCTGCTTCTGCTGTACCTGATAAGGTTGGTGTCGAGTCGTTACTAGAACTACCTGCTGCGATGTTACCTGTAATTGGGGCCACATTATCAGTTACGTTAGTTATTACTGGAGCAGCTGGTGGTGTGGTGTCTAGGCTGCTATTTACTGTCACAGTGATAGTAGGAGAACTGTTACCCGCGGCATCTGTAGCTTGTACGCTTACAACTGAGTCATTAGGAATTGGAGTAGGCGAGGTATACTGCCAATTACCATTGTTGTCTGTAATGACGGTCGCATCAATTATGCCATCGCCATTAAAATCCAAGCTAACCGTGCTGCCAGGCTCTGCTGTTCCTTTGAAGGTTGTTCCATCTGTTGGATCGGCGATCGGGGTAGCAGGTGCTGTTGTATCCACTGTAAAACTGAAGGGTAGTGTTGGTGAGCTTACATTCCCGACCGCATCAGTTGCCGTTATTGTCAGGCTGTGCGCACCTTCGGGTAGCGAATTTGTAGTGAATGACCAATTGCCAGAAGCATCAGCTGTAGTTGTACCCAATAGTATGCCATTGTCATAAATGCTGATCGTCGCGCCTGCTTCAGCCGTACCTGAAAGCGTTGGTGTTGTATCATTCGTTGACCCACCTGCTGTAATGGCACCTAGCACAGGGAGTTGATCATCAGTCAAACCTGCTAAAATTGGTGTCGCGGGGGGGAGTGAATCAATAATCACTGTGGTTGGAGGTGATACATTACCCGATTGGTCAACAGCGACTACCGTTATAGTACCGCCGTTAGGTAAATTTCCTGGGTTGGGTATTGTCCAACTACCATCGAGTGAAGCAACAGCACTAGCTGTCGTTCCATCTGGGAAGGTTATTATTACTGTGGAGCCAGGTTCTGCCGTACCGCTAATAGGATTTGTTCCATTGACAGGATTAACTACTGGGGCTGAAGGTGGAGTTGTATCAGTCGTATCTAGCGGAAATAATCCTATGCCATTATGTCCGGAATGATAATGATCATCATGTTGAGAAGCACTTATACCGAGCGCCGCAAGTCCTGCGGCCGCACCACCGCCTAAGAGCCACAAGGGCAAAGAGGCTGCGGTATGTTCAGCAATAGGAAGTAATAAGCTGTCAATTGATGCTAGCGGGGTGTATTCACCAGGAGTAAACACGCCATGATTATTTATAAAATCAACCTGCCAAAAACCACCTTTGTGATCGATAAACACAAGCTTGTTATGGAGGGGGCCAAAAAAATTATCGATCTTGATAATTTCGCCATTTTTTAAGGTTATCACAACAGAATTACCAGCCTGCTCAATTTTTTTAACCTGATCGCGATAGGTACCCACTTCGACAATAGATGATTTGCTTAAGCTAATTTTGGCGCTGGTTGTTTTTTGTAAGATAACTGCATTTTCTCTCGATACCACAGTAACATTCGTTGTCATTTAGGCTCCCTCCTATACTGCAAGTAAGTATTGTTTGAGTTTATTAAATGGTGTTTTTACTCATTGGATTGCAAGTTATAAAAAAATAAATGAGCTAATACAGTAAAATACTTCCCAACAAATAACAATAATTATTAAAATCAAAGCTAAAAATTAATATTTAAAAGCATTTTCTATAAAGATAAGGATTTCTGAGTTCTATGAATAAAACTAAACAGCCAATCTTTTTAGCCTGGCTATCTCGTAGTAATTATCTATTGCTAATCGTTTTGCTATTTCACTCCCCTTTGTTGGCCGCAGAGATTCTTGGAAATAGTGACAATCTAGCCCTGGTAGATCGGGCGCAATTTAGTAATTTTGATATAGATATTAAAGCCGTCGAGGTGCTCCCACCTGATATCCGACCAACAGCAACTCGAAACCTAAGCAATATTGGTGGAGAGCTGGATCTCTTTGAAGCAGTTAGGATCGCATTGAATCGCCATCCTACAGTTAGCGCAGCTGCAGCTGCACTGGCGCAGCAAAATAGCGCAGTGGATCTTGCTAAAAGTGCATACTGGCCTCAGTTTCAAGCTGGTGTATCGAGTGGAAAGTATCAATGGGGAATTGGTAATCAGCAGCAGCTCATGCTTTTTGCTAATCAAACCTTGTACGACTTTGGCAAAATTAAGAATAATGTGAAAACCTCTAAGGCGGTAGCTAATCAGCAAAAAGCCTATATTTTGGACACTATTGATGAGGTTTCGCTGGAAACTGCTGAGGCGGTGATCAATATTAGTCGCTATCAATCTTTGATAAAACTTGTCCAGAGCCACATTTCCAAGATTAATCATATCTTGGATATTACCAAATTACGCGCTAAGGCAGGATTAACGAGCGAAGCAGATCCTATACAAGCAATTAGCCGTTATGAAAATGCCCAATCGCTATTGTTGGATACTCAAATGTTATTAAGACATTGGGAGGCTAGATTAAATACTTTAACTGGATTGCCTCCACCCTATAATTTAGCGCCTTTGCCAGAGAAACTGTTTGCCCAGGCTAAGCTATATAAAAATCCCGCACCCAACCAGTTACCTGTAGTTATTTCTGCGGAATATGAACGACAGGCTGCTTTGGCGCAAAAAGATTTAGCCCACGCAAATAGGATGCCGACACTTAGCCTTGAGGGGGCAATTAATCAGGGGATTAATGGTGTAACTTTCTACAATAACCTAGAGGGTGGAACCTATCGAACAGTGATGCTGAAAATCTCTAGTGCTCCTTGGCAAGGCAGTTCTCGGGCTTTGGTAGAGCAGGCTGCAAGCTATGCTATTGAGGCGGCGCGAGCAAAAAGAGATTCTGCCTATTTGCAAGTTTCAGATAAGATCAAAGACTATCGTGAACAAATCATGGGAACAAAAAAACGCTTAAAGGTTCTGGCCGAGAGGGAGCAAAGCATTATTAGAACCCGAGAGCTTTATGAGGAACAATACAAAGTAGGGCACCGTACTGCTCTGGATTTATTAAATGCTGAGCAAGAAATCCAATTTGCCGCTAGTGAGCGAGAAAACGCGCGCTATAACATGTGGCTATACATAGTGAAATATATTTCAGTTACCGGCCGTGCACGCAAAGTCTATTCACTGAACAACACCACAATTCAAGGTATTGAGATCAAATGAAGGATCAACAACTACAAAAGAGCGGTAATCAGCAATTACTACCGCCTAAAACGTCAATCATTCTAGGATTGTTTGCCCTGTGTTTTTTAACCTTTTTTGCTTGGGCATGGCATTTTAGAATTGATGAAGTCTCGACGGGAACAGGAAAAATAGTTCCTTCCTCTAAAGAACAGGTTATTCAATCCCTCGATGGCGGTATCCTCATGAATATTAAAGTAAAAGAGGGCGACATTGTTGCGCCTGGCCAAACCCTGGCGCAACTTGATCTGACTCGTGCTGAATCGATAGTTGCTGAAGGTACTTCTCGCTTACAGGCCGCACAAGCAACGGCAGCACGTTTGGGTGCTGAGGTTAGTGGTTTGCCATTAAAATTTCCCCGGAGTGTAATAAAAAATGCCGATTTGGTTTACCAGGAGACCGCCTTATACAAGTCACGGCGCACTAATCTTGAGGAGAGCATTGCTGGTTATAAGGAAGCCCTGTTCTTGGTCGAGCAAGAATTAAAAATTACCGAACCCTTAGTGGCTAAAGGAGCAGTCTCTAAAGTGCAGATATTACGACTTAAGCGTGATCAAAATAATTTACAAAATAAATTAAATGACACGCGGAACCAGTATCTGGTGCAGGCTCGTGAGTCACTTGCTAAGGCGAATGCAGAGATTGAAATGCAACGCTCTGCGGTGCGCGGCAAATTTGATTCAGTTGCTCGCTCAACCTTTAACTCCCCTGTGCATGGGATAGTAAAAGATCTGGAAATAACGACCATAGGCGGTGTAATCCCTCCTAATGGGAAGCTAATGACCATTGTGCCCTTAGATAAAAACTTGGTTGTGGAAACAAGGGTTGCTCCGCGAGATATCGCCTTCATTCATCCTGAACAAGAGGCGCTTGTTAAAATTACTGCCTATGATTATTCCATTTATGGCGGATTAAAGGGACGTGTTATCACCGTTTCTCCAGATACCATACAGGATGAAGTCAGACGTGATGTTTATTACTACCGCGTTTATATTCGTACAGACTCTAACTATCTGGTGAATAAGACAGGTGACAAATTCCCAATTGTTCCAGGGATGATTGCTTCTGTAGATATCCATACGGGTAGTAAGACTATTGCGGATTATCTGCTGACCCCTTTAAACCGTATCCGCGAAGCCCTTCGTGAACGTTAGGGGAAAAGTCATATTTGTAATGTTGTGATATAGAGGAGCGCTCAGCTCTGCCCTCTCCCCAATCCTCTACCGCGAAGGATATCATCGTATTATTAAAGTTCCTTGCGCGGGCGAGGGTTGGGGAGAGGGAGGAGTAAAGAACTGATTACCTACTCCTTGCGGTTTTCAAGCAAACTATCAACAACCTGTGGATTTGCTAAAGTTGACAAGTCACCAAGATCACTTAATGAGCTTACCTTGTTGTTGGCAATAAGCCGCAGGATTCGCCGCATGATTTTGCCTGAACGAGTTTTAGGTAAATCACTTACCCATTGAATAACATCGGGTTTGGCGATGGCGCCGATAGCAGATTTCACTGCACCAATTAACTCTCCATGTAATTGGACGCTGGGTTGGTAGTCTTTCTTCAGGCTGACAAAGGCGTGAATGCCCTGGCCTTTAAGGTCGTGGTGAATTCCAACTACAGCCGCTTCTGCAACATGAGGATGGGCAACCAGGGCGCTTTCGATTTCTGCGGTTCCCAGGCGATGTCCAGATACATTCAATACATCATCGATTCGTCCGGTAATCCAATAATCGCCATCCTTATCTCGGCGTGCACCATCGCCCGTCAGGTAATAACCTTGGTTAAAATAAGTTTCTCGATAGCGCTTATGATCTCCAGCGACAGTTCGTGCTATTGAAGGCCAAGGGTATTTAATGGCTAGCGAACCTTCACCTTCACCTTCTATTTCCTTGCCGTCTTCATCAAGCAGTGCAGGGTAAATACCAGGCAAGGGTTGGCTTGCCGCGCCGGGTTTTGCTCTATGGAATTCATCTTGAGGGCAGATCATGACGGCCCCTGTTTCTGTTTGCCACCAGGTATCCACAATAGGACATCGATTGCGGCCAACTTCTTGCTTATACCATTCCCAGACCTCGGGATTGATTGGTTCGCCAACTGTGCCCAATAACCTAAGTGTTTTTCTGTTTGTCGTAACTAACCAGGCATCACCCTCACGTTTTAGCGCACGAATTGCTGTTGGTGCCGTATAGAAAACAGTGACCTTGTATCGATCAATCATTTCCCAACAACGGGCTGGTGTTGGCCAGGTTGGTACACCAGCAAACACTACAGTGGTAATGCCATTACACAAGGGTCCATAGACAATATAACTGTGACCGGTAATCCAACCGACGTCTGCAGTACACCAGAAAACATCGGTTTCATCGCAATTAAAAATATGATGATGACTGAAGGCAGCCTGAACCAGATAACCGCCTGTTGTATGCACAATGCCTTTTGGTTGCCCCGTACTTCCTGAAGTATAAAGAATAAACAGAGGATCTTCTGCGTCCATCGGTTCGGGTTTACATTCAGCGCTGGCGCCTTCTTTTAATTCATGCCACCAATGATCGTACTTAGAATCAAAAACAACCTCTTTATCACTGTTTTTAACAACCAGACAAGAAATGTTAAGTCCTTCTCTGGCTTCGTCAGCTTGCTGTTTTTGTGCAAAATAATGCCCGCTACGGTAATACCCGTCAGCAGTTATGAGTAATTTACAATCAGCAGCTTGTAAGCGTTGGCGTAATGCAGAGGCGGAAAAGCCAGCAAAAACGACGGCGTGTATTGCGCCGATACGAGCACAGGCAAGCATTGCGATCGCTGCTTCAGGAATCATGGGTAGATAAATCCCTACCTTAGTTCCCTTGCCAATTCCCAGGGATTTGAGCACATTGGCCATGCGGCAGACTTCCGCATGTAATTCAGCAAAACTGAGGCTCAGTTGCTGACTGGCATTGTCCCCTTCCCAAAGGATAGCGGTTTGGTTGGCTTTATGCGGTAAATGTCTGTCCAGGCAATTAGCGCTAACATTGAGTTTGCCCCCACTAAACCAGCGTATATCGCCGCTAGCGAAACTCCCTTCTAAAACTGTTTTCCAAGGGACTAGCCAATCAACATAGTCCAGGGCTGTCTTAGCCCAGAACTGTTCAAGAGTCTCTAAGGGATTATTCATGGGGATACTGTCCTTGAGCTAGGGCTTTAATAATGGCAGAGAAATCTAAGAGCTTATGTCCTTCGTCGTTAAACTGTTGGTATATGGCGGTGGCTTGTGCACCCAAGGGGGTCTCTATGCCAACCGTAGAGGCAGAACTTTGGCTCAGTTTCAAATCTTTAAGCATCATCGCTGAGGTAAAACCAGGTTGATAATCTCTATTGGCTGGCACATTAGGTAAGATTCCTGGAACAGGGACATACTGACTCATTGCCCAACATTGGCCGGAAGAGTTGCCTACCACTTCAAAGAGTTTTTGCGCGGATAAGCCAAGGTTTTCAGCTAGGATAAAGGCTTCTGAGATTGCAATCATAGAAATACCCAGAATCATATTGTTACAAATTTTTGCTGCCTGGCCGCTTCCGGCGGGCCCTGTATGAATAATTTTTTTACCCATTGCTGTCAGGATTGGTTTTGCCTGGTCAAAGGATTGCTCCTGTCCCCCAACCATAAAGGTTAAAGTTGCTGCAGCGGCGCCAGCAACACCACCAGAAACTGGGGCATCTACTACAAGTAAATTGTGGTTCATTGCTTGTTGATGTAGTTCCCGGCTGCTTGGTACATCAATTGACGAGCAATCGATATAGAGGCTATTCGCAACTGCATGAGCGAATAAACCCTGGTCGTCCAAACAAACCTGCTGAACCTGAGACCCGCTTTGCAACATTGTAATGATAACGTCCTGATTAACCGCTGCATCCTTCAAGGATTGGGCCGCTAAGCCGCCTGCTGTTGCCAGGTGTACAACTGCCTGCTGCTCTAAGTCAAAGCCAGTTACGATATGACCTGCTTTGACTAAGTTAATTGCCATGGGCAAACCCATATGCCCAAGGCCTACAAATCCAATTCGTGCCATCCTAATCTCCTTACTCATGGGTCGGCATTATAAAGGCACTTTCAGCAAGCCCTGTAACCGGCCATTTGCTGGTAATGGTTTTTCGGCGCGTATAAAAATTAATGCTCTCCGGTCCATGCATATTCGTATCCCCGAAGGCTGAATCTTTCCAACCACCAAAAGGATGATTGGCAATAGGTACAGGAATAGGAATATTAACCCCGACCATGCCAACCTGTACTCGTTGACTGTATTCACGTGCGCTATAACCGTCACGGGTAAAAATAGCTGTGCCATTGCCAAATTGATGGCGGTTAACCAGTGACAAGGCTTGCTCGAAATTATCGACACGCAGTATAACCAAGACAGGTCCGAAAATTTCATTTTGATAAATGGACATGGATTCAGTCACACCATCAAAAAGGGAAGGGCCGACAAAATAGCCAAGCGGATGTTTGGGGTGTTTGAAATGACGGCCATCAATAAGCAATTTCGCGCCTTCTTCTACGCCCTTGTTGATGGCACTTAAGACGCGCTCTCGGTGTGCACTGCTAATTAAGGGTCCCATATCGCAGGCAGCAGCATCGCCGGCATCGATGCGAATTGCTTGGATAAGAGGATTTAATTTTTCAATGAGCCGGTCGCCTGTATCCTTGCCGACAGTCACTAGAGCTGAAATAGCCATACAACGCTCGCCGGCTGAGCCGAAAGCCGCACCGACTATGGCGTTTGCTGCCTGATCTAAATCGGCATCGGGCATTACCACTGCATGATTCTTGGCGCCGCCGAAGGTATGGGCGCGTTTGCCATGGGCTGTTGCAGTCGTGTAAATTGCTTTCGCTACAGGTGTTGAGGCAACAGCTGTAAAAGAACTGATATCCGGATGAGCCAAGAGGTATTCTACGGTTGCTTTATCACCCTGCAGGCAATTGGCAACCCCATCAGGCAAACCTGCTTCAGTCAACAATTCAAGTAAGCGAATGGGGGCGGAAGGGTCTTGCTCGGATGGTTTTAAAATGAAGGTATTACCACAGGCAATGGCTGGAATCATCATCCAAACAGGAACCATAACCGGGAAATTAAAGGGTGAAACACCAGCACAAACCCCTAAAGGCTGGCGGATAGTATGGCAGTCAATGTGAGTGGTCACATCGGCTGAAAAATTGCCTTGTAATTGATTGACAAGACCGCAATGAAACTCGACTACTTCAATAGCACGAGCGACAGAGCCTTTGGCGTCATCCAGGGTTTTACCATGCTCACGGGTTACAATCTGTGCTAAATCCAGCTGGTATTTCTCCAGCAGCTCTCTGAATTTGAATAAAATGCGCGCTCGCTTAACAGGAGCTGTTTCCGCCCAGGCAGGCCAAGCCTCTTTGGCTGTTGCAATCGTTTTATCGCAAAGCGCCTTATCGGCAAAAAATACTTGCCCGATGGCCTCGCCAAGAGCAGGGTTATAAATGGTATGTGCTTGGGTTGTGCTCGTACTAATTGGTTTACCAGCAATATAGTGTGGAACTATGTAACTCATCACTTTACTCCTTGTGGGATGTGTTTAAGGCTATTCGAAATAAGCGCTAATTAAAATTTGGTAAAGAGGCTTGCTCTCATGGTTTGATGAACCGCGGGTTTCTATAATTTCGAAGTGAGAATATTCGCCAGCTTGTTCTAAGGCATTTTCTAATGCGCCGTTGATACTGTGGTCAGAGTAGCCGGTGTAATCCCCTTTTGTAATTCCAGTCATCCTTTTACCATCCATTGAAGCTAAGGGAAAAACAGTGTAGCACGAACCGGTCTTTTGACAGAATCGCAAATGAAAATTGTTTTTAAGTGGAAGTGGAATTGTCAACGCCCTCTAAATCATTTAATAATAAATAACCAAAGTGGACAAAGGACGGTAAACATGGGACAAGAAAAAACGATTTTACGTGTACCTGAGGGTCTTGAGTTAAATGAGACGCTCATTGCAAGTTTACGAAAAATTTTGGGCGAAGATAATTTCATTCTTGAACGTTATTCGAATACTGCTGACATACAAAAAAGTTATCAGCGTAGGGCGGATGCTCTTGAACAAGCATTTCTCTCGGTAATTGACACACTTCCAATGAAAACCCAGGGAAAAGTTGAACAAGACAAAGAGGTTTTGAAGGGGCAGCTGAAGACCTATCTTGCCTGGTGTCGAGCACAATGCTTTTTTGCTGCCGATGCAGATATCGAAACCTATCAAAAATCATTATCTCGTTATACTGCCTTGTTAATCGGTGCGCTTTATGACCATTGTGATTGGTCTATCACAGGGCAAGGGAAAAAGAAAAAACTTTCGTTTAACTCTCCAGTGCAGGCCTCAAACCCGGAAGAGAATATACAAGTTGAACAAGAGAAGAGAAAAGAACTTGCCGCAGAAATTTTAAATAAAGCGGAGCACTATCTCACTATGCAGCAGGGGCGCGATAATATTGCTACGCTGGTGCCAATGAATGTGCACAATGTGGGTGACTTAGTTTTGCTTTGGGATAAGCAATTACCCCCTTGTTCACCAGAAACAATTGCTGATCTGGAGGTTATTAGCAAGAGTTCTCTGCTAACAACACCACAATGGTTTCGTGACCTGACGAGCTATCAACAGTTGTTCTTCCTTACTATCGAGAAAGAAGAGATTTCTCTTGCTAACCTCAAATTTGATACCAATAACCTGATACTCAGCTGGCAAGGGATTAAAGAGACTAATAGCCAGGTTACCCTGGAGCAAGACCTGCAGGCTATTGCTACAGGGGCTGAGCCCTTGCCTCGTTGGTTTACACAATTAAGTGTTGTGCATCGAAATACTATCCGTGCCCTAGTATCGCCGAATATAAGCTTATCTAAGTTTGAAGTGCGAATGAAAAAATTAGAAAGCACACTTACGGAATTGGCTCTCCGTAAATTAGATCAATTACCTGCAGAGGCGGTGCAATTGCGGCAATTACCTTATTGGTATTTAGTCTTGCCCGATTATAATCAGCGTTTGTTGAAAGAGCATTTAAATCGTGCAAGTAAAAAAGGTGTGACTGACCTGGCTAAAGTTTTTTCTTTTTTACCTAGTGGTTTTCGCTCTGTACCGGCCTTATCCAATTTTGGCCAAAATCAACTGTTTGTTCTTGATTCCCAAGGAAGTATTAGCGATGAAATGGCCGCAAGGCTTCGTTTCAGCCATCCGGCTTCGCGGGATGTTATCAAAATGCCTGAGCAGATTGCGGAGTTGCATACCCGAAGGAATTTGCTAAGGATTCTTAAGTTTACAGGGCAGCGCCTGTTGTTATTACAAACGCTGATAAGCCCTGAGCCGACCATTAGTTATTTTAGGCCGGATATGCCTGACTATTATCTGGATCTACAACGGAAAATGGCGGTTGCCTGGGCTCGCAGAACATTGGGAGCAACGATTGTTTCAAGCAATCATCCTTATAATTACGCGCGAATTATTGACTATACAGCATCAAACAACGCAGATTGTCTGGAAATTTTAAAGGTAGTGGAGTCCTTTACTGCTTTAGAAGGTTTGCCTAAAGTCCATGGTAGCTGGGAGTTAGCGCAAATTGAAGATTTGGTTAGCGCTGTTATTACTGATTTGGATAGGGGGCTAGAGAATTACGATGAGCGGGCTGGCGAGGCCAATATTGCAATAAAAACAGAATTATTGATCTTCTTTAAAAAAAATCCCGATTTTTTGAAACTATGGCCTAATGGGCAAAAGACAGTTGCTGATTCTCTTTTTACTGTGAATCAAGAAGAGCATAATCAAAAAAGATATTCGGCTCATAAAGCCTGTTTAAAGGATCTATCGGAGCTAGCACAGGATTATCGTGCAGTACTGAATTCAGGTATAGGTTCAGCATCAGTCTTTGACTACAATGGCAGAGAGCTTTTTTTAAGTACCCAAGAAGATCTAATGGTATCCATAGCTGGCGGCCAAAGTAGCGGTTCCTGTGTTTCCAACAAGGATCGAAAATGGATTCAAATCTGCCATACCAATGCGGCCTATATCTATCGTTTGATTTACAAGCGCTGGCCTAAATTTAGCGATACTGGAACTGATAGAACCAATTTTGTCAATATTGTTGCAAGGCTTTATATCTCACAACATGGCCATCGCTACGCAGGCCAGAATGCACCTGATTCGGACGGTATTAAAACACCAGATATGTATTTGCCAAAGGATATTGCAGAAGCAATTAAAACCTTGCTTAACAATCCAAATGCTTTAAGAAATGATGACATTCTGGCAAGCAATAATGTGGTGAAAGAAATTGGTGATGCGCTTGCCCAGGTAAACCCTGGCTTTTCAAACTATATTTTCCCAGTGCTGAGGTTATCGGAGCCACATCGTCTAATCTTGCTCGCTGAACTTAAGGCTTTAATGGGCGAAGATAAATTTTGGCAGAATGCACTTTCCTACTGGGCGAGCTTTTATAAGTCTGCACCGGATGGTATTTCCCAGATTAAAAGCCATATACAAAATAGCGATATTAATACTGATTCAACGGCGGTTTTGGCTCATATCTTTCGTGATATCGTGCTGCGTCCCGAGTCATCCACTAAACGTAGCGGCCATACCCAGGATGTTTATGATGCGATTCTAGACTTGTTTCAAGCCCCAGATCCGGAGGCTAAGTTCGATGATGTGTTACAAAATCTTCAGCAGATTAAGAAAACCGCCTTTGAATCGAGTGCAGCCATTATGGTTGCGTCGGTTTGATGGTTTGTGCCATTGGGTTTATCCTTCTCCCTTCTAGGGAGAAGGTGCTTGAAGGGCTAAGCCTAGTTCACTTTTACTGCTTTTCCGAAAGACGTTCTGGATGCTATTAACTATCCAATATCGTCTCTAATCCATAATAAAGCGTATTCAGTTTTTGAACACCTTGGCAGGCAAGAATCAGCCCGGGCATGAAAGACGCTCGATCGATACTATTGTGTGAGATTGTCAGGGATTCACCATGG
Source organism: Legionella massiliensis (assembly GCF_000756815.1). Classification (GTDB taxonomy): domain Bacteria; phylum Pseudomonadota; class Gammaproteobacteria; order Legionellales; family Legionellaceae; genus Tatlockia; species Tatlockia massiliensis. Next base: position 322,836 of record NZ_CCVW01000001.1, on the reverse strand, counting down.
GAGCCGAAAATAACTTGCTGGCTAGCGATAAAACCGGGCAATCGCAGCGAGTGAATCGGTACACCCTGATGACTGCCGCCTCGGGCGCCAGATACTAGTTCACGCAAGGCTAATTGGTTAGGGCTCGAGTTTCTTGCTTTGGCGATCATTTCTGCAGTTTTCATTGCAGTACCTGATGGCGCATCCAATTTTTGTTGATGGTGGGTCTCTATTATCTCTACTTCTGTAAGAAAACGAGCAGCTTGGGCTGCAAAACGCATCATCAAGACAGCGCCGATTGAAAAATTGGGAACTATAATGCCCCCTAATTCTTGGGCGTCGCAGTATTGTTTAAGGGTTTTAATTTGATCATCAAGCAAACCGCTGGTACCTATAACAGGGTGCGCTCCGCTGTCGATGATAGTTAGACTATTCTCGTAGACACAATCTGCTCGTGTGAGATCGATGACTATAGTTGCTTTGGTCTCTGCAATTGCCTGTCTTAGGTTGTCTTGTCTTGTTAACCCTGCTACAAGTAAAAAATCAGGGTGGTTCTTAATGGTTTCACAAGCAAGGGAGCCCATTTTGCCGTGAGCACCATTAACAATCACAGGAATTTGCATAGATTCTCCAATCAGGGTACTTAAAGATTTTTATATTCGCTTTCAAAGCGTCACTGCGAAAGGCTTCGAGGCGGCCAAAAGGCCTCCTCAGCCCGAACGGCTTTGATGTAGCCTCCTATCCATAACTGACGCTAACTTAATGGCAGTGAGGCTAAGACTATAGTATTTTTATTGCTCAGATTTTATTTGGGTTTGCTGTTGTTCAGGATTTACCTGAGCTTCTTGTTGAACCTCTTGTTGCGCTTTTGCTTGGGCTTGTTGCTCCGCTCTTGCTTCAGCACGATATTGTTCAACTTTCTCAGCTTCTTTCTCAGCTTTGCGAGCCTTACGTGCATCTCTAAGTGTACGTAGTGCCCAGACAGCTGCAAAAGGCCAGCCAAACACAGAGGCCTGCATGATCAAAGCAATAACAGCACCGCCAGGATTATCCTCGAGCAACAAGATTAACCAGGGAAAAAGGATTGCCACAAGTGACATCAACATACGGACTATCATAAGCTAATTACCTTCTGTTCAACCTAAATAAGAGTATACACCGAATAGTTTTAATTTTGCGAATATCTCTGTGCGAGCACATGTCTCAGAGCGTCACTGTGAAAGGCTTCGAGACGGCCTAAAGGCCTCCTCTGCCCGAGCGGCTTTGAAGTGAGACCTAAGCTCTCTGTTGAACACTTGCAAATTCAATTTAATCATTGTACATTGTATGCGCATTTTTAAATGGAAATTAATTTTCCAATATAGCAATCTACATCCCGCACTTTTTTCCAGCCATGCATTTCAGCGGCGTTGTCCTTGCTATAGTGTTATCAGTTATCTAAATAGGGTAGTAGCATGAGAAGACAAGAGCTTCATCCGCGTACAGCAGTGATTAATAAAGCACAAAAGAATAAATCCAAAAAAGCTCGCAATGAAGCTTTATCATGGTTAGCAGCCGCTTTTCCGCAAGTATTTGATAATACAGCGCGAATCAGGCCTCTCAAAGTAGGTATTATGGATGATATCCTGGCCTACGCTGACAAAGCCGAGGACGCTGGAATTTCACGTAGTAAGTTACGTGAAGCAGTCGTAGTTTTTACTCGTCGAATCGATTATTTAACCTGTTTGAAGGCGCGAGAAACTCGTGTTGATCTCAATGGTGAACCTGTTGCTCAGGTGACTGAGGAAGAAGCAGAGCGAGCAAGCACTAAAATCAGAAAACGCGTTGAGAAGAGCGCGCGTAATGCCCGTAAAAACCTTGCCGGCAAGATTCCAAGCCATTACAACGTTAAACCTTCTGCTCAGCAAGGCTATCACAATTCCCAGGATACTTTCTCTGGATTCCCTGAGCGTGCTCCCGCATTTAGTGCACAGAACCCAGTTATGGCTCCCTCTGCACGAACCGCCGCAGCCGTGGTAGTTAAACATAAGACAACGAGACAATTTGATCCCAATGCAGTAGCACGATTGAAGGAAAAATTAGGTTTATCTCGTAAAGCTGATGTACAGAAAGAAACATCAGAATAAGTTTTCTCTGCATGATGTAGCGTAGTACAAATACGTACGTCATGTCGAACGTAGAGAGACATCTCCTGAGTGTAGCACTGTGCTAATCTCGGAGATCCCTCACTATGTTCGGGATGACGAGCGATGTTTGGATGACGGGTTACGCTATTCTGAAGACTCTTCAAAAAGCTCGGTTATACCCGTTGGCAAAGGAATTGATATCATCTTTTTATAATCAATCCATACTATCTTGGATAAGCCTTGGGTCATCAAGGTTTCTTCTTGATAAATCTCATGATCGATAATGAAGCTTGAACGTCCGATGCTATGCAAGGAATTCTTAAGCGTGATAGTCGCAGGGTAAACGATCGGTTTCAGAAAAGTACAAGCAACATGAATAACCACTGGGCCTGTTGATTTCTGCAGGGTGAAATTCATAGATTCCAGCCACTCAATGCGCGCTTGTTGGAAATAATCGAAATAACGGCCATTGTTGACATGACCTAGGGCATCCATATCACCCCATTCAATGGCGAAGGTTTTTTGATGAACAGCTATTTTTTTGTCTGTCATGATAGGTCTACTGGGTCGACGTCCACATTCCAGCGGACATTGTTAGTTAATTTATTGATTGTTAACCAGCTTCGTAACTTCGTCAATGACTGATGCAAGGTTTTACGCGAAGGGGATTTGACTAATAATTGCATGCGATGTTGGTTGGCTTTGCGGGCAAGGGGGGCTGGCGCCGGCCCTAACACTCTAATTCCTTCACTTTCTAATTGCTGTTTAGACTTATGCAAAAAATGCAGTACCTTGCTTGCCGTTTTATGCTGGGCGCGGATTACCGCGAGATATTGAAAAGGAGGCAGCTCGGCTTGTTGCCGGATTATTAGTAAGGCTTTGGCAAAGGCATCATAGCCATGCTGGATTAGTAAATTCAGTAAAGGATTATCGGGTAGATGGGTTTGTATAAGTACTTGACCAGAATGTTCTGCCCGCCCAGCGCGGCCGGAAACCTGGGTTAATAATTGTCCCAAGCGCTCAAGGGCACGGAAATCCTGGTTGTAAAAGCCTGCATCCGTATCGAGCACGACAACCAAGGTCAGGCGCGGAAAATGATGCCCCTTGGCCAACATTTGTGTGCCAACGATTAATTGTGCTTCGCCTTTGTTGATTCGCTCTAGTTGGGTATCAAGGGCATTTTTCTTTCTTACTTCGTCACGATCGATGCGCAGGAGGCTGGTCTTGGGAAATTGCTCTTGTAAATACTCGTGGATTCGCTGGGTGCCAGCGCCGATGGGCAATAACTCCTGGTTTGTACAAGAGGGACAGTGACTAGGAATCGCTTTATTCAATCCACAATGATGGCAAACAAGACGACCCAATTTACGATGCAAGGTAAGATGTGAATCACAACTTGAGCAATCGGATATCCAACCGCAATGGTGGCAAAGTAAAACGGGGGAAAAGCCGCGACGATTAATAAAAACTAATACTTGATTCCCCTGGCTCAGATGTTTAGCAATAGCATCTAAGGTGATTGGCGCTAGACCCTGTTGTAGATTAATGCTACGGATATCTACAAGTTGAAAGTATAGAGGCGTTCTGGATATCGCTTTTTGATTGAGACGTAATAAATGGTATTTATTTTGTGCACAATTATGCATGCTCTCAAGACTAGGTGTCGCTGAGCCTAAAATGATAGGAACCTTGGCCAAATAGGCTCGCATAAGCGCTGTGTCACGGGCAGAATAGCGAACCCCATCCATTTGCTTGAGTGAACTATCATGCTCTTCATCAATAACAATCATCCCCAGATCAGGGATTGGCGTGAAAACAGCTGCTCTTGTGCCAATGATTAATTTTACTAGCTTATCCTTGGCTAGCTGCCAAGCTATCTGGCGCTCGCTTTCATTCAGATTAGAATGGATCACCGCCATGGGCTCACTAAAGCGCGCGCTGAACCGAGCTAATAACTGCGGAGTCAAACCAATTTCTGGAACCAAAATCAAAACTTGCCGTCCTTGTGCAAGAACCTTAGCAATCAGCTGCAGATAAACTTCTGTCTTACCACTACCGGTTACTCCATGTAATAAAAAACATTGATAGAGGTTTAATGATTCAGAGATTGTATTAACAGCCTCAGCCTGTTCAGTATTTAAAGTTAAGGGGCTATCTGTTGCTTGCTGCCCTAAACTGGGGAGACGTATTTTTTGTGATAGAGCAATGATTCCTTGGTCTAGCAAGGTTTCTATCTGTAGACGACTGAATCCCGCATCGATTAACGCAGCCTTCGCGCTTGCTGTTTTTTGCTCAGCTAAAAAATCAATGAGTGCCCGCTGTTTTTTCGCTCTGGCAGGGATCAGCTCTTCTGCCTTAGTTTTATCAAGAGCTAATTCGTAGAAATCGGCAACAGGGAGAGAAACCTCTTCGCCGCTGCGATATTTTTTCGGTAAGGCTAGGGGAATGACCTCTGAAAGAGGGGATTGGTAATAGGAGCTGATCCATTGACATAAACCGAGCATCGACTCATCTAATAACGCCTGCTCATCCAGTACAGCCGTGATCGACTTTAATCTGTCCTTCTCGATTTCAGAGCTGTCTTTGGCAATAACCAGACCTAAGCGAGTCTTTGAGTGAAAAGGAACCCAAACCCGGGCACCAATACAGGGTTTAAAGTCTCCGCCCAGATAGTCAAAATAATCGCGGCTAGTGTGCGGAATGCAGATTCTATAGACCGTATTCACTCTGACCGTTGCCATTCATGGCTTGCTGATTGTCCTGGTGCTGAAAATACCTTGACTACAACTTTTTCAAGTCTGTGACGAATTAACTCAGCTTTATCCTTCACTAATTCCTCCACAAACCAGCGCGATAACTCTTCGACAGTAATATTGGTTAACGGCATGAGGGTCACATCCTCTTTTAGGAAAGGTATTTTTTTATGGTTAAAGGTGAAATAGTAATAACTGTCATCTTCTGCAAATTGCAAAAAAGGAGAAAACTGCGGCATCAAAAACGTTTGATTGAGGTGGCGGCATAGTTTATGGATGCGTTCTTTATAATAGCGATAATCAAAGGTCATTCCATTTTCTTCAACCCAGGTTGTCAGCGCCAGATAGACCCCATACATATGACCGTGTAGCGGCTCCCGCTCGGTCGAAGAGAAAATAGTGGTATGTCCCGCAGAAAACTTCATCGACTCTTTTTGCAGTTCTACAGTGGTTAAATATTTTTTCATAATTACAAACTCGCTCGCTTATCTAGCAATTGAAAACCAGTCAGTGCTAACTCGCAGTTTTTAGTGAGAGCGATGACTTTGAAAAGCTCACCCATTTCGCTAGGTTGAACCAATTGCTTAACAGCTTGCTGCTTCTGCAGCCGGCTGCGTTCATTATCAGAATTTTCTAATAAGCTTAACAAACCGTTTGCCAGCAAAAAAGAGGCTTGATTACAGTAACCCGCAACATGGAAGCCCGCAGCATGTGCTGCTTCTGCGACCTGGGTAAAATCGACATGGGCAGTAATATCTTGTTCACCTGGATGAGCTAGGGGATTAGTATGGGCATGATGGCGATAATGGCACATCAAGGTCCCTGTCTTACGATCTGGATGATAATACTCATGTCTTGGGAAGCCATAATCGATAAGAAAGATCGCGCCCTCTGCCAGCATCGCAAAACATTGTTGTATCCAATCCTCAATGAATAAGTTAACTTCAGAGAGATAAGGACTTAATTCACTATCGACGCATTGTTGTACCTGTTGTAACAGGCGTGGATTGGTACAGGGTTTAAAGATCTCGATAAATTCCTTATTGGCATCAAGACTTATAAAACTTTCCAATAGACCTTCTTCAGTTTGTAGGAAGCGATGAACGGGCATGGCATCGAGGACTTCATTGGCGATAACAACGCCGTTAAAAGGTTGTTCTGGCCATCGTTCAAGCCATTGAATACGATTTAGCAAATGAGGAATCTCTTGCTCAAATAAATGCTGCTGCCTTTGCCGAAGATTGGCACTCACTTCAAGAATATAATAGCTTTTTGGCAGGCAAGCCCTTTGTTCTAGTTCTAATAAAAGGTCTACACATAAGCGGCCTGAACCCGCACCAAATTCAAATAGGCAGGGCTCAGACAAGGAGGTGAGTACTTGTTGGCATTGGCTGGCAAGTGTTTGGCCAAACAATGGCGTTAATTCTGGAGCAGTTATAAAATCACCTTCGGCACCGAATTTTTGTAGTCCAGCGCTGTAATAGCCTAGGCCAGGAGCGTAGAGCGCCTGTTGCATAAATTCAACGAAGGGCATATCGGTTTGCTTTTCGAGTTGAGTGCGAATGGATTGTTGTAGATTCATAACTGATTAAAAATTATAAAACGGGGAACATACCTTGAATCAAGCGAACAAACAAGCTGTAAGAGTTGCTTTGATTACCGGAGCAGCAAGGCGGATTGGCGCGGCAATCGCCAAACACCTTCATCAAGCCGGCTTTAAAGTAGTTATTCATTGCCATCATTCGCTTGCAGAGGCGCAGCGTTTGGCACAAAGTCTGAATCAACAACGTCCTGATAGTGCACATGTTTTACAGCAAGATCTCTGTGTCCCTAAGGTGGCTAAGCAGCTTATTGCGGCAGCGCTTGCCTTTGCTGGGCGCTTGGATTTGCTAGTCAATAATGCCTCGATTTTTACAAAGACAAATTTTGCAGAGTTTAACCAACAGAATTGGGATAACTTATTTGCAACCAATGTCAGAGCACCTTTCGAGCTAAGTCTAGCCGCTCGTCCTTATCTTGCGGCACAGCAAGGCCAGATTATTAACATTAGCGATATTCATAGTGAAACACCATTAAAGGATTATGCGGAATACTGTCAAACTAAAGCGGCTTTAACGATGCAAACAAAGGCCTTAGCCCGAGAATTTGCACCAGAAGTGCGGGTGAACGCTGTTGCGCCAGGGGCAATAGCCTGGCCGGAAAATGACAATGCTCTGAATAAGCAGATTCAAGAAAAAATAATTGCCCAAACCCCATTAAAAAGACATGGAGAACCTCAGTTTATTGCCCAGGCAGTTTTGGCGCTGGTTGAGAATGTTTTTATAACTGGGCAGGTATTGAGGGTAGATGGGGGGCGAAGTATTTGATTATCGCTTAATGCTATTTTTCAATAGCCTCAAGTGCCGTCATCTCGAACGTAGTGAGAGATCTCCGAAAACGGGCACAAAGCCACATTCAGGAGATCCTTCACGTTGTTCAGGATGACGAGCTGGAAGTTATTGAGAGATTACAAAAAAATTTGATTACTATTTGAAATTAGTGATAGAGTCTGAGCATTTTGGAATTCCTCACATTAAGGATGATAAATGAAGCGGCAAATTTGTACGAAATTAGTTCTGACTGCTCTAGGGTTATCACTGGTAAGTTTATCTTCTGTTGCCGCCCAAACCATCTACGGTTTACAAAATGCAAGTCAACTTAGATCAAATTCATCTGGAGATTTTTATATTCAGGTTGCTAGCTTTAAAAGTAAATCCAATGCGCTGAGGGCAAAATCTGCTTTACAACGCAAATCAGACAGCTCGATAGCGATTAGAGAAAGAAGCGGCTACTACACAGTTGTAATAGGCCCAATTCATTCGGCAGCAGCGGTGAGAACAACAGCTGCGAAGCTTGGTGCAGGCTCAGCGCTTACTCATGTCGCAACAACAAAATTGAAAACGGCCAGCAGAGCGCCTTATTCTCAGCCTGTTGCCCTAAAACATACTCCTCCTACTTATAGTCCCCAGGTCAGCAAAACAATACAAAAGGCACCTGTTCAAAAGGTCTACAAAGATAAGGACGGTTTTCCTCTTGGTCCGACCAATCGATGGTTTGTTGGTCTAGGTGTGGGTTGGATGTTCCCCTTCGGAACTGATGAATCGAGTTTTGCTTCTTCTGGGATCCCTGATTTTCCTGACGATCGTTATTCTGCAGATCATTCAAAGAGCGCGGGACAGTATTCAGCCTTTGCTGGTTATCAATGGCGCCGGGCTACTGACTGGCTACCTGCTTATAGCTTAGCTGCACAATATACCTATACTGATTCTGCTCGAATTGATGGTTTTATTTATGTTAACGATTTGCCAGATACTAGAAACTTCAAATATAGGTATGATATTTCGCAGCAACTGATCATGGCGAAACTTAAACTGGATCTCTATCGTTGGAGACAGTTAATGCCTTATGTATCAGGAGGCGCAGGTGTTGCTATCAATCGTGTTCATGGTTATTCCGAGTACCCTATCCCTGGCGAAACCACTTGGGAAAAAAATTATGGGTTTACTTCTGGAAATAGAACCCAATTTGCAGGCTCTGTTGGCGCTGGATTTGACTTTGAGTTCAATGACAGAGCGCAAGTCAGCCTTGGTTATGAATTAGCTTATTATGGCAAGGTCAGAACAGGAAAGGGCGAGGGCGTGTTGAGTGCTGACCGTCTAGAAAACAAACTTAATTCTAATGCGGTAGTTTTACAGGGAACATATTTCTTCGACTGGTAACCCTTTGTATCGATTGGAGTCGGAGTTTTTTTGATTAAGACTATTAAGGATCTACTGTGACACAATATTTTCGCTATTTTATTTTTATCGCCTCATTGTTGATATCAATGACAGGTTATGCATTCGATCACATTATCTGTAGTCTCTCAGTTGATAGTTTCAGAGAGCAAGTACAGGCGGGTAAGGAATATACAAATACCTATACCTGTGTAAATACTTACCCAAATAACCCACGGTTTCCTGCTGTAAAACTAGGATTATTAGCGAATATTCAAAGTGGTGCAGTTCAAACCCTGAAAGTAACTGGTAGTTGCGCTGATCAACTCCTAGCACCTGGCGGATTTTGCCAATTTCAACTTGGCATTAGTTTGCAACAAGCAGCGATTTTGGATGTGAAAATAGTAGTCGGTGCTGGTTTATACACTATTCAGCAATTGCCTGTAGTGGCAAGGGCAGGTTCTACTCCACCTCCACCGACTAACCCCACCATTACGTGGCCTAGTTCTGGTAATAGCTTTGCAATAGCGGATGCAACTGCTAATGGCTTTGGGGGATATGTTGGGGATGCAACGGATAGTTCGGGGCATACTGTTATTTATACCTTTGCGATCTTATCAGGTCCAGGAGTGATTGTTGGTAGTCAAACAGGCTATTTCACCTTAGCTGGTGTGGATGGCACTACACAAATCCAGATAACAGCAACCTCAGATGATGCGACTCCAGTTCCTGGGACGCCATTTAATGTTCAAGTCTCTCCTGTGCCAGTTAAAGTCATTGCTTTTCATAATAATACGACTGAGACAATTTATCCGGTTATTGAATCTCCAAAGCAGGATATTGATGCATGGATGCAAGGCTTATTTAAGGTTGGCAGTGCTAATATAAATACCGATGTTTTTAAAGCAACTCTATTACACCGGGCTTATGTAAATGGAACCTCTGGAATAGCTCCTGGGCAGACAACTTTAGTTTATGTACCGTTCTATAGTAATTTAGTTGCTACTCCATCTGGTGGCGGTGTGCCTGATCAGTATGTAGATTGGTGGAAGTCAATGCGTATCTATTTATACGATATACAAGCCAGTTTAGTGGCATCGCAGTCTACAGGTGGAACTATTCCTATTACTTTAGAGTCTACTGGACCAACCTGCCTTAGTGGTTGTGCGGCACCTGTATCTTACTTTAGCGCAACAACAGGAATTCCAGATACCGATCCTTATCAGTTGGCGGAATACACTTTTGCATCAGTAATTACTAGCAAAACTCCCCCCTATCCAACTTATTTAGTTGAAGTTAATTTCAATATTTCTAATGTTGATCAAATATACTTTTCGGCGGCAATGGAACCTTTCGGTTCTAATCTAGTCGGTTACATGGGGTCAGTGGAGCCTCTGACACAATTTAGGGCTAGTCTTGACAACTTTGTAAGTGAGACTAATTGGCCTAAGTATACTAATACCCCTCATACAAGGGTCCCTGGTGCCTTTATTGCTCTGAGTGGTAATTCGCTTCTAACCAGCAATACGGACGTAACCAACTTGCTTACGGCTAATTGGAATAACTGTCTGGCTGCATTTGATCCGGACTGTGTGATTGTTAATAACCTGTTCCAGAACAATTGGGCGACTTGTGGCAACCCTGGCATAGTACCATTGAAAAATATCTATGGTTATGTGTCCGCTTGCCCAGGCCAAACACTGCCTAGCAGTGACGATCCTATTTTCCAATCCTATCTTAACCTGCAATATAATTATCTGACTATGTCCCCAGGTTACTTACAAAATTTCAATCCCTATACCCAATTGATACATAAAACTCTGGGAGCGAATGGATATGCTTTCTCAGTGGATGATTCTGTAGCTTTTATCAGCACTACAGGTAATGGACTCAATATATCTATCGGAGGACCACAGGGCTTGCCAAACTCAGCACAGTTTAGTAACAGTGCTGTAACAGTAATTAGCCCTGGGACGCCAGATACAGCTCCCTTCTTCACGAATTTCGGCATCTGCTGCCCATCATCAGGACAAACACCTGATTGTTCAGGAACGGCGCCAAATCAATTCACGGTGGGAAGCGCAATTACATTTCAATACCCGCAATCCTATTATCCTTGTCAAGTCACGCTACAGGATTCGACCAGTAGAGTTTACAAATTCACACTGAACTCTGTTGCGCCATTATCGACAGCGAATATTACGTCTTGTACCCCACCGGCCTCTAATCCAAATTGGTGTAGTCAGTTTGTGGTTGCTAATCCAACAAAACCGTCTCAACAGACAACCGTTAATACAGGACCCCCGTAATAGAGGCTCTGTGAATAGGGCGTGAACCGTCAATGGCGCCAACTCAAGGAGCAATTCCTCACATTCGAAGACGATATGTCCTCTCTCCCCTTGGGGAGAGAGTTAGAGACACTGCCTTAAGTTAAGGACATTTGTCATTCCCGCGAGGGCGGGAATCTATCACTACACAGGCACTGTGCCACATTCAGGAGATCCTTCGCTGCACTCTGGATGGCGTAGTGCTGAGACAAGGAGGGACGTGATCTATTACATATTGAGGCTGCACCTTAATTTGTACAAGGCTAGGCCTTAAATCATAACTATCTGATCAGAAAGATAAAATTGAATTTAAAAAAAATTCAATTGCGCTTAACTGGTCAAGCTTATAAAACTCTTGCATCTGCTTACTATCAAGCTGCTGGCGAAAATAATAGCGTATTAAGGATTTTGACTGCAAAACTGCTTTGAATTCACCTTCTAAACTAGCTAAGCCAAGTAAATGTTGTAGAAAAAGAGCTTTCTGCTCTTCCATATCGGTTCTAAATTCGCGCTTATCCAATAAGCTTTGATACAACCAAGGTTTGCCTGTGCCTGAACGTGAAATCATAAAGGCATCACACTGCGTTTTATTGAGTGCCTCCTCTAAGCTGCTCTGTTCAGAAATGTCACCATTAGCAATAACTGGAATACTGACCTGTTGTTTGATTTTGCCTATTTGGCTGAGGTTTGTGGGAATATCATAATCTTCAGTCCAAGCTCTACCATGTATGATAAGTGCATCAGCACCAGCATTTTCCAGATTTTTTGCTAGATGAATATCAGAATCATTATTTTGAATTCTAAGTTTGACGCTAAGAGGAATGCGAATTGTTTTACGAACAGCCTCGATAATAGCCAGTAATAGCTCTGGTTTCTCAAGCAAGGCACTGCCGGCCCCCTTTTTACGAATCTTGGTTTTAGGACAGCCACAATTAATGTCAATTAAATCTGCCCCTAAGCTTTCAAGTCTTAAAGCTGCTTCCGCCATGATGCCGGGATCAGTGCCTGCAATTTGATAACAAAGGAGGTCCTCTGTAATAGAACGATGTAAGTAGCGTGAGTCGAGCTTATGTTTGTGGACAACATCCTGTGCCGAAATCATTTCACTGACACAATAGGCGGGTGGTCTGAATTGATAAAATAACTCGCGAAAGGGGGCGCAGCTAAAGCCAGCCAAAGGACCCTGGATTAGACGGTTGGCAAAAACAAGCGAACCGATGGAAAATGAGCTGTTTATAAAGTCATACATTTGGCTAAAATTAAAACAAGATGAAAAGAATGAAAATTATTTGTATTATACCGGAATTGTTGAGACAGCGAAGAGTCATCTTTGCACTTGGGTTTAATGATGGATAAGAAATACTTAACACCTTTAGAATTAATTAAAATAGCAACAGATCATGCTTATTGCGCTGAACACTTATTGCAAGATAATGCGGAGCTCACTATCAGAGGCCACGGGGTTGCAGATACTTTAGCGCCCTTTATCTCCCTGATGTATGCGGCCTTTGAACTTACTTTGAAAGCCTATCTTATCCATGGTTTCAAAACCAACAATCAGTATAAGAATTTAGTTGAATTACTAGAGCTAAGTGCAGATCTGGGTTTATCAAATCAAGATATTCAATTATTAAAAAAATTATCTCGTCAGTATGCATTTCGTAAGGGCGTCGATTATGAACTTTGGGATGATAGGCAGCAATTACAGGTCTTTTGTACCGAGATTATTGATCTTTATGAGCGCTTGCAGCAGCTAATGCCCTTAGAGTTGCATAAGGACTATCTCTAAAAGATATGTACCCGTTCTGGGGGCAATACAGAATTTTGGTAAAAGTATGGATTTGAGCGCAGGTTGCGAGAAAAAAGACAAAAAAATGCGCAGTATAGCTGTCTATGTGAGTAGTTTCTTGTCTTTTTTCTTGCAAGATGCACCAAATATAGACTTTCGGTGAATAGGGCACAAATGTTTGTAACTTGGCAATACTCAAGTTTCACGCTAGGATAATATTTTTTTGCGTAGGGTAGGATGAATGGAGCAGCTCGATCTTGAACCAACAGAATCAGTGCAACAGCTACTGGTAGAATTAAGTACTTATCTGAATGGACGTATAATTGGTCAACAGGGACTCGTTTCGCGTTTATTAATTGCCTTACTTGCTGATGGACACCTGCTAGTTGAAGGTGCGCCTGGTCTGGCAAAAACTCGTGCAGTCAAAGAGTTATCCTCCGGGGTTGAGGGTAGTTTCCACCGTATTCAATTTACTCCAGACCTTTTACCTGGTGATTTAACCGGGACAGATGTTTATCATCCTGAGACAGGTTCTTTTGTTTTTCAACCTGGTCCCATTTTTCATCATTTGATCCTGGCGGACGAAATTAACCGAGCACCAGCAAAGGTACAATCTGCTCTTTTAGAAGCAATGGCGGAACGCCAGGTTACTATTGGTGGTAAGACTTATCCCTTGCCAGAGCTCTTTCTGGTTATGGCGACGCAAAACCCGATTGAGCAAGAGGGAACCTATCCCTTGCCTGAGGCCCAGCTAGATCGTTTTCTTATGTATGTCAAAATTGGCTATCCCGATACCAAGGTTGAAAAAGATATTCTTATGCTGGCCAGGCGAGAAGCCTTTGGCATCGAAGGGAGCAAAGGAACTGCAGTTAAGCCCCTAAGCCAAGTTACCTTGTTTGATGCGAGACGTCAGGTTTTACAAGTCCATACGAGCGAGGCCCTGGAGAACTATTTGGTGCAACTAGTTGTGGCGACAAGGAATCCTGCTGTATATAGCGATGAGTTGGCAAGATGGTTGCGTTTTGGTGCAAGCCCACGAGCGACTATTGCCCTAGATCGCTGTTCTAAAGCACATGCCTGGTTGGCTGGGCGTGATTATGTGACTCCAGAAGACATTCATGTTATTGCTCATGATGTCCTTCGGCACCGGATTTTGCTGAGTTTTGAGGCTGAAGCAGAAGGCGTGAGCTCGGATGATTTTATTGATGCCTTATTACGTTTAGTGGCTGTACCCTAAGGGTGTGCTATGACTGATGGTTTAAGTATTGAGCTGAATGAGCTAATCGCACTTAAGCGCTATGCGCGCCGAACAAATTACAAGCCTGAATACAGTGCGGTGCGTGCTGGTAATCATCTATCCAAGTTGCGTGGCCGCGGGATGGACTTTGCCGAGGTACGCAATTATCAGGCGGGCGATGAGATACGTCATATGGAGTGGCGAGTAACAGCTCGTACTGGACGGCCGCATGTCAAACTCTATCAGGAAGAACGCGAGCGCCCGGTTATTATTCTTAACGATTTTAACCCCTCAATGTACTTCGGCACGCGCTTAGCCTTTAAATCGGTTGTTGCCGCCCGTTTGGCGGCGATGATAGCCTGGACCACCGTAAAGCAAGACGATAGAGTTGGTGGCGTCTTTTTTTCAGCAGAAAGTCACGATGAATTTACCCCAAGAGGGCGTGAAAATGGTGTTCTACCGATGCTGGCCTCTTTAAGTCAATATACAAGAGCTGGCCTGCAAAACAATGAGCTGAAATCGTCTAAACCTTTAAGTGAAGTTTTGGTTCGAGTTAGACGGGTTGTGCGTCCGGGCAGTATTCTGGTAGTGATTAGTGATTTTTATAATATGGATGCAGATAGTGAGCAACATCTAAGTCGTTTACGTTCAAATAATGATGTTTTAGCCTATCACATTTGTGATCCTCTAGAGCTTAGTCCACCTAAGCCACAACACTATGCCATTACCAATGGCAAGCAGGAGCTCCTATTCGATACGACAATTGACCAGGTGTCTAAGGCCTATCAAAATTATTGTGATCAGCGAATAGCAAATTTGCAGACACAGTTCAAACGTTTGCAAATGCAGTATGTACAAGTGACAGCAGAAGCTGATCTGGCGCAGTTAGTTCGACAGACTTTTCCAAGGAGGTCGCGTGGCTGAAACACAAGCATTGGCGAAACTGCATGATATTCATTTACCAGAGCTTATCGGCTGGTGGCCTTTAGCTCCTGGTTGGTATCTTTTGCTGCTCATTGCTCTATTAGTATTGGGACTTATCATTTATTGGGTACATCGTTCACACAAGCATCGACGAGCTAAACTGCAGGCTTTGGTCTTGCTTCAAGGTTATGAACAGGAATACCAAGACGAAGCGAATAGTCAGCAAAGTTCTATGAAAGTGTCGGAATTGTTACGGCGAGTTGCCTTAGCCTACTATCCACGGGAAGAGGTTGCCAGTTTGCAAGGTGAGGCTTGGCTTAACTTTCTGACTAAGACTTCCAAGGGAATAGACTTTAATACGCTAAGCAATTATTTATTAGCTCTGCCCTATCAACCGTCAAAGCCGGTTGATTTAGGCCCTCTCTTCGATAATGCGAGGCGATGGATCAAACAGCGAGGGGTACCATGTTCGAATTAGCCACACCCTGGGCCTTAATCTGCTTGCTGCTACCCTTGTTGATCTGGTTTTTAACCCCACGGGTAGCGCTGCAATTACCCTCGGCCCTCAAGGTGCCTTTTTATAATGCCATGCTTGCGATTGTCGATAAAAAGAAGCCCACTCTGGCTGGACAGGCGCAAATCGGCCTACTGTTTTTAATCTGGTGCTTATTAGTTTTCGCTGCGGCAGGGCCTCGTTGGGTTGGTGAGCCAAGGCCTTTGACACGAGAAGGGCGCAACATCATGCTCGCCCTCGACCTGTCTGGGAGTATGGAGCTTGCCGATATGCTCATGAATGGCCGTCCAGTCAGTCGCTTAGCTGTAGTAAAAGCCGCTGCTGAGCAATTTGTACAGGCGCGGGTCGGTGATCGAATCGGTTTAATTCTCTTTGGTACCCGAGCCTATTTGCAAACGCCACTCACCTACGATCGACAATCCGTACTATTGCGCCTGGATGATGCGACTGTTGGCTTGGCTGGCCAAACAACATCAATTGGTGATGCTATTGGCTTAGCGGTTAAACGCCTTCAAGACGTGCCTGCTAAGGGACGAATGATTATTTTACTGACTGACGGCGCCAATAACTCCGGCGTTCTCCCGCCGCTAAAGGCTGCTGAATTGGCTAAGCTCGATAATATTAAGGTCTATACCATCGGATTAGGCGCAGAATCAGATCCTCGCGCTTTAGGCGGTGCTTTTTTTAGTCCTAGCCCCTCTTCTGATCTGGATGAAGAAACCTTACAAGAGGTTGCCAAAATCACTGGTGGCCGTTATTTCCGCGCAACAGATACCCAGTCCCTGCAGGCAATTTACGAAACAATTAACCAATTAGAAACAGTGAGCCAGGATCAGGCAACCATTCGTCCTCAGCATGATTATTACCCCTGGCCTCTAGCAGCAGCATTCATACTATTACTTTTTTGGTTCAGTCAAAGAGCAGGTTTGCTTCCTCATATTTTGCGTCAGGAGGTTGCCAAGGCATGACAGATCTTCACTTTCTCCGTTCCTGGTGGTTACTAACCATCTTGCCGACCCTCTGGTTATTCTGGTTGCTTTGGCGACAGCATCCGCGTTTAGAAGCCTGGGCTGCGGTTTGCGACGGGCATTTGCTTAAACAGCTAATGCAAGAAAAGGGGCAGGGAAGGCGTCATTTTGCTTTGATCTGTCTTTTTTTCAGTGCCTTAGCAATGATTATTAGCTTGGCAGGTCCAACCTGGTCGCGATTGCCTGTACCCTCTTATAAGCAAATACAACCAAGAATCATAGTTTTGGATCTTTCCGATGCTATGCTGGAAAACGACATTGCGCCTGACCGCTTAACCCGCGCAAAATTTAAATTACATGATTTATTCAAACGCCGTGATGTAGGCCAATTTGGCTTGATAGCCTACACCGGGGAACCCTTTGTCGTTTCACCCTTGACTGATGATGCCCAGACTATTGATGCGCTTTTATCATCGCTGAGTCCGGATATCATGCCCGTTGAAGGTCAACAGTTGAATAGCGCACTTGAAGACGCAGGAAAATTAATTACTAACGCTGGATTCAACGCCGGGCAAATCCTGGTTATGACCGGCGACACGCCCAGTTTGGAAGCAATTTCAGCAGCCAGGTCACTTGCTGCGAAAGGAATTAATACTTCGGTGATGCCAATACTAGCGAATAAAGTATTGAGTGCCTCCTTTCAGGATTTGGCAACCGCTGGGCAAGGGCAATTGGTAGCCTTTGCTGATACCTCAGATGATTTGGATAAATGGCTGCGATCCTCGGTCAATGAAGAAAAATTCGCCCTTAGCAAAGATGATGATATTCCCCTCTGGCGCGATGAAGGACGCTGGTTTTTAATCCCTGCTTTGCTCCTTTTATTACCCGTATTCAGGAGAGGATGGTTGCAGAGGATTAGTTCATGAAAAGAGTCTTGTTTTTACTACTATTAGGCTCTGCCCACAGTATTTTTGCTTTCAGTTGGAGCGATCTTTGGTTTACAAAAAATCAACAGGCACAGGAACTGATGAAGGATGGACAATTTAAACAGGCAGAAACGACCTTTCAGCAGCCTGATTGGCGAGCAGCTGCTGCTTATCGAGCGGGTGATTATAAGCAGGCAGCAGCGCAATATCAGACCTTGAGTACTGAGACTGCCTATTACAATCAGGGAAATGCATTGGCTCATTTAGGGCAATATGAGCAGGCAATTAAGGCTTACAATAAAGCTTTGGCCCTCAATCCTAATAACAAAGATGCCCTATATAATCGTAAGCTCTTGGAAGAATTGTTAAATAAAAATCAGCAAAATAAAGATCAGCAGAATCAAAACCAGCAAGACAAAGATCAACAGAATCAAAACCAACAGGGCAAGGATCAGCAGGATCAAAACCAACAGAGTAAGGATCAACAGAATCAAAACCAACAGGGTAAGGATCAGCAGAATCAAAACCAACAGGGTAAGGATCAGCAGAATCAAAACCAACAGGGTAAGGATCAGCAGGATCAAAACCAACAGGGCAAGGATCAGCAGGATCAAAACCAACAGGGTAAGGATCAGCAGGATCAAAACCAACAGGGTAAGGATCAGCAGGATCAAAACCAACAGGGCAAGGATCAGCAGGATCAAAACCAACAGGGTAAGGATCAGCAAGATCAAAACCAACAGGGTAAGGATCAGCAGGATCAAAACCAACAGGGTAAGGATCAGCAGGATCAAAACCAGCAGAATAAAGAGCAAACAAACCAAGATAAGCAGAGTCAGGATGCAGAAGAAGCTAAAAATTCTGAGGAGCTTGAAAAGCAGCAAGCAAAGGATCAATGGCTACGCTTAATCCCAGATGATCCAGGGGGTTTGATGCGAGAGAAATTTTTGCGTGATCACTTACGCAGAGAAGGGGGGTGGTATCAATGAAACGATTTATATTAGGTTTAATTTTACTTTGCTGCTATGGCCTGGCTTTCGCAGAGGTTTCATTAAGAGTAGATAAACCCCAAGTCCAATTAGGGCAACCGTTTACCTTAACCCTCACTATAGAGGGTTCACAAATTAATGCTGCGCCGGATCTAATGCCCTTGCAAAAAGATTTTTCGATTGATAGTTCAGAGAGCAATATTAATTACAGTATTGTTAATGGCCAGGTTCGTTCAATTAGCGAATGGACCTTAGTAATGACAGCTAAACGAACTGGTTTGCTGTCTATCCCTTCAATACAAGTTGGTAATGAAAAGACAGCGCCTTTAACAATTGAAGTAACTGACGAGGCGCCTGCAGCGACAACACCAACGCCACAATCTCAGCAGAATCCAGCTCAGCCGCGGGTTATGCAACAGCAGCAGCAACAGGATATTATGTTGACTACTGATGTAAGTAACCCAAGCCCTTATGTTAATCAGCAAATTATTTATACCGTAAGGTTATTCAATAGCAGTCGTTTATTGGATGCTAATTACCAACCGCCTGAAGTAGAGGATGCGCTGTTTGTACCAATGGGAACTGGTCGCCGTTACCAGGTTACTGAGAATGGGCGAATGTACGCGGTAGAAGAACAACAATTTGCAGTATTCCCCCAAAAAACGGGATATTTAAAGATTAAACCCCCTTCCTTTAATGCCCTGATCTATGATTTCTCTCCCAAGCGTATAAGTGTAGAAGCGCAACCGACGACTCTTAATGTGAAGCCTATTCCACCACAATTTAAGGGAAAAAATTGGTTACCTGCTAAACAAGTCACGCTTAGTGAAAGTTATGACAAGAGTACGGCCACTTTAATGGAGGGCTCTACTTTAGTAAGAACAGTGGTTTTACAAGCCGCGGCTGTACCTGCTCAGCTGCTGCCAACGCTTGATTTTGCTAATTCGGATCAATTCAGTGTTTATCCTGAACAGCCTGTAACTAACAACCAATTCAGACAGCAAGATTTGGTTGGAACATCAACAGTTAAGGTAACTTATTTATTTAACAAGTCAGGAAAGGTGACTATTCCTACCCTTAGCCTGGCCTGGTTTAATACTAGTACCGGTAAAGAAGAGATAAGTTCATTGCCTGGATTTGCTATCGATGTAACCGCAGCTGCAGGTACTGGCAAAGTGAATAAGACACCAGCCCCGGTTGTGCAAACTGCAGCACCATCGCAAAGCAAACCGCCGTCACAGAAGAAAAGTCCAGCTAATAATCCGTCTCCGCAAGTGAAGCCTCAGTCAGCTCTAGCTTGGTGGGTTGCAGGGGTCTTTGCACTTGCTTGGCTGCTTACCGTTGTGGCTTGGCGTTGGCAGCGAGTAGGGCAGACTCAGCCTGGCCAGTCAAAAGCGCAAATCATGAAGGAACTGTCGCTAGCCTGTGCAAACAACCAGCCAAAGGAGGCTCGCAATGCCTTGCTCAAATGGGGGCAATTACAGTGGCCAGATGAGACCTTGTTGAATTTATTTGATTTGGAGCAGTTGGCTGGTGAGTCAGCATTAAAAGAACAGATTAATCACTTGGCTCATGGCTTGTATCAGGGTGGCTCTAAAGACGCATGGCAGGGTAGCGACTTATGGCAAGCCGTCGCCGATTTTAAACCTTCAGCTGGAACAACGGAAGAGAAAGCGAATCCTTTACCACCATTACACAGGATATAAATCGTGCAACTTAGGGACTACTGCCAACAGGATGCACATGGATTGGCAAAGCTTATCAAAGAGAAACAACTCAGCCCGGAAGAGGCTTTGGATTGCGCCTTAAGACGGATGCATGAAGTAAATCCGCTGCTCAATGCGGTTGTAAGAGATTGTAGTGATTGGGCTTTGACTCGACTTAAAACAATGACTGGTAAAGAGCCCTTCTATGGTGTTCCGATCTTAGTTAAAGATCTTGGCTTTACTATGGCCGGCGTTCCTTATACCGCGGGCTCACGTTTTTTTGCGGATACAATTCCGTCTTTAAACAGCGATTTTATTGAGCGTTTGCTTGCTCTAGGCATGTTACCCTTTGCAAAAACAAATGTACCTGAATTAGGGTTGTCCTATGTGACTGAATCTGTACTCTTTGGCCCCTGTCGCAACCCCTATGATTTGACACGCACCCCGGGAGGTTCTTCGGGTGGGTCTGCCGCGGCTGTGGCTGCTGGCATAGCGCCACTAGCCACCGCAACCGATGGTGGTGGCTCAATTCGCATTCCTGCCGCCTGCTGTGGACTTTTTGGATTTAAGCCAACACCAGGTTTAATTTCTACTGGCCCTTGGGTCGGAGAGGCCTGGTCTGGTTTAGCGACTGGTTATGTCTTAACACGCACTGTCCGAGATTCTGCTTTTTTGTTTGATCTATTAACGGCAACAAGCTTGAGCAATTTAAAACAAAGCAGGTTTAGTAATAAATTGAGATCGTTGACGATCGCTATCCCCGAAGATACGTTTGCAGAGGTTGCAATCGCTCCGCCTTGTCTTGAAGCGTTGAACCAAATGATAGAGCTCTTAGAAGCACTTGGACATCGAATTCTACGGCCAAAGTTGGCCTTAGATGTCAAGGCTATTGGTAGAGCTGTTACAACCCTAATTGCTGCAAATACCAATGCTGAAATTGAAGAGAAACAACGTTTAGCCAGGCGCGAAGTACAAAAGAATGAACTTGAGCCCATTACCTGGGATTTTATGATGCGAGGCAAGACAATACTTGCGTCCCAGCTGATCTTTGCGAAAAATAAGTTGTACCAATTGACCCGTCCCGTACATGATTTGCTTACTAAGGTGGATCTGATCATGACACCGGCCTTAGCCCAACTACCCTTAGAGATTGGTAGTTTGCCAACCGATGATAATTTTGAGCAATATCTTCGAAAAAACCAGGCTTTCTCGCCATTTACCTCCCTTTTTAACCAGGCTGGTTTGCCTGCTATGGCAATTCCGGTAATGCACGCAGGCCATTTACCGATATCTGTGCAATTTGCTGCAGCAAAAAATCAGGATAAATTACTTTTTGAATTAGCTTTGCAGTTAGAGAGTAAATTAAATGATTTTAGCCAACCAGTTTTAGAGCTAGGGAAAGCCTCTACTAATTCTTGATAAATATTTCACAAGATATTCTCGCTATTTACTAATCACTGAGGTATAATGGAAAAACTTGTGGCATATGTCTTCCGGTCGAAACATTATTCTCGTATAAATCCCTCTTTTTGTTGTTTCTAAAGTAGCGTATTTATCGCGCAGTAACTTCTGCTTCAATCTCGGAATAGACACTACTACAAGTGTGTTTTTAATTTAATTTGGAAAGTAGAAATGTCTGGTACAAAAGAAACCGGCCACGTTAAGTGGTTTAATGATGATAAAGGTTATGGCTTCATCAGCCGTGATAACGGTCAAGACGATGTGTTTGTTCATTTTCGTTCGATCAATAGCACAGCTGGTCGTAAAACATTGCTTGAAGGACAACGTGTAGAATTTATGGTTACTAAAGGACCTAAAGGCCTACAAGCGGAAGACGTTACTGCAGTGTAATCCCTTGCTGTTTCTCCCAATCTTCCCCCCTTTGCTGTCGGTCTCTATTCGCCATTAAAGGGGGGCGATCTTTTCTTCTATGAAAAATATTGATGTTATTGTAATCGGCGCAGGCGCGGCCGGGTTGATGTGTGCTATTGAAGCCGGCAAGCGCGGACGCCGTGTATTGGTTCTTGACCATGCCAACAAGGTTGGCAAAAAGATCCTTATGTCTGGTGGTGGCCGTTGTAATTTCACCAACTATTTTATTGAGGCTGATAATTATTTGTCAGCAAACCCGCATTTTTGTAAATCAGCGCTAAAGCGTTATACCTCCTACGATTTTATTGCTTTGGTCAAAAAACACCATATTCCTTTTCATGAAAAGTCACATGGCCAATTATTTTGCGATAACAAAGCCTCCGATATTGTTGGAATGCTGGTGTCAAACTGTGAAAATGAAAAAGTTAGCATCCGTTTAAATACTAGCATTAAGGAAATTGCCAAGACAGAAAAGGGCTTTAGACTTAGTCTCGCATCTGGAGAAAAACTATCTTCTCAATCTCTCGTGATTGCTACGGGAGGTTTGTCTATACCAACCATGGGTGCTTCACCCTATGGCTATCAAATCGCTAGCCAATTTGGTTTGACTGTACTGCCGACACGTGCTGGCCTGGTTCCCTTCACTTTGCAACCCGAGGATAAGGAACGCTTTAGTGCTCTATCTGGAATTTCCTTGCCCTGTCAGGTGGCTTGTAATGGTCAAGATTTCATTTTGGATATGCTTTTTACCCACCGGGGTATCAGTGGGCCTGCAATGTTACAAATTTCCTCCTATTGGCACCCAGGTGATAACCTGACTATTGATCTTGACGCTAATAGTGAATGGACAAATGACTTAGCCAACCGTAAGCGCAAAGAGCCAAAGACTCGCCTTAAACATTGTTTGGAGGAAGTTTTCCCCAAGCGGGTAGTAAGCACCTTTCTGCAAGAGGACTATTGGGAGCTGGAATTACAGCAACTGTCCGATAAGGTTTTGACCGACATTGGTAGGAGTTTCAAAAACTGGTGTCTTAAGCCCAATGGCACAGAGGGTTATCGTACCGCAGAAGTGACTCTTGGCGGAGTAGATACAGCAGCCATTTCATCACAAACAATGGAAGTTAAAGACCTTTGCGGTCTGTATTTCATTGGAGAAGTGCTTGATGTTACTGGATGGTTGGGTGGCTATAACTTCCAATGGGCATGGTCCTCAGGATGGGCGGCCGGCCAAGTCGTTTAGGCTTTCTACCCCTATTCACCGAAAGTCTGTATTTGGCGCAGCTTTCGAGAAAACGAGATAAAAAAATGCTCACATACTGATGTATGCTGCGCTTTTTTATCTCGTTTTCTTAAAATCTGCACTCAAATCCAAACTTTCACCGAGATTCTGATATGCCCCCTGAACGGTATTTCAACTGAATATCCTTTCAATATGTACGTCATGTCGAACGTAGAGAGACATCTCCTGAATGTGGCATAGTGCTAATCCCAGAGATCCCTCGCTACGTTCAGTCTCTTGTGCACTCAACCTGCACTCAAATCTGACTTTTCACCAAGACATCTAAGATGTGACTAAGATACAGCACTACGTTCAGGATGACGTAGGTCTTTGAGAGGATATTCATGCTTAAAGTAATAACTTGAGTTTTAATTGATAATCGTAGTAACTTCCACTAATGTAGTGGAATTAGTTTATATGGAACGAGAATTATGTTAACGCGGTATTTCTCATTGATTTTTGTCGTACTGCTACTTATTGGTTGTTCAAGCTATCACGCAAAACCTCTTCCTCCCGGACAGCAGAGTAATGTGCAAAGTCGCCCTATGCCTGAATTTAATAAGGTTGCTGTGCGCGGGACTGTTAATGTAAGTTTACATACTGGTTATCGCCATCCTTCCGTTATTCTGCATGGGGATCCCCGTGATCTGATTCTGATCACTACAGCGGTGAATAAAGATACTCTAACCGTATCTGCAAGCAAGGGGGCACCGCATTATGGGGCTGTAACGGTTGAAATTCGCGGCCACTACCTTAATGCCTTCAGCTATGATGGTACTGGTACAATTAGAGGCCCTAATATCCATTCGGGACTGCTCGATCTTGATATAGATAACTCAGGAGAAACCACGCTAGGTGGTTCGATTGTTTTGCGAAAACTTAAGGCTAGTGGCGGTGGTAATGTGCAAGTGAGTGGAGTTAAAAGCCAATACCTGCAGCTCGATATCTCTGGAAAAACCAAGGTTTTGCTAGCTGGTGTTATAAACATCTCCAAGTTGGATCTTAAGGGAGAGGGAATGCTCAGCATGTACTGGATCAACTCACCGCAGCTAACCTTCTGTGGGAAAGGCAAGGTTAATGTCCAATTGGCGGGGGTGGTTGATAAGCTGGATGTTGAATTATGGGGCAATTCGCGTTTCAATGGACGTTATCTAAGAGCAAAAAATGCCTTCGTAAAAACGCATGATAAGGCAGTTGCCGAATTAACAGCAATTAAACATCAACATACTTTAGCAACCGATGCCAGTGATATCTATTACTACAAAATTCCGAATACCAAGGCTGATTTCATGGCCTACCAGGGTGCAGTTCTCGATATGCGCGATTGGAATCGGGATGATTTAAGGGATTATGATCGTTATAACAAAGAACCACATTAGCCCGTCATCCTAAGCACCCCAGCCCCTTTGGGGCAAACATCAATAAAGACGTCGTCATCCCGAACATAGTGAGGGATCTCCGGGATTAGCACAGTGCTACACTCAGGAGATGTCTCTCTACGTTCGACATGACGTACGTCTTTGGAAGCGTAGCGAAGGATGACGAAAGTGAAGGGAGAATGGCTACAACTTCTGCTTTATGCACTCGAGGATATAATCAACATCACCATCCAGCGGTAAGACATGGGCTGAGTTGGCAAGCCAGTGAATATTAATATGATCATGATCAGCAAAACGGTCTGCTACTCTCTTGGAGGAAACGACCTTATCATAGCGCCCAAGAAATAAGTCGGTTGGGCATGAGGGAAGGCGAAATTCGAATTGCTTTGCAAGGGTTAACATTTCGATAATAGTCGTTATAGGTAATTGCCGATAGGCAATTTCGCAGCGTTCAGTAGTATACAGATTACCTGCCTTTGCACGTATCCTTCTAAAACCAAGCCAGTTTAAGGTTTTTGCAAGTTTTATTGAATTATTCAGGGAAAGTTGGAGGTCAATAGCTGGCGCTAGCAAATAAAGATGAGGCAGGTCAAAGCGTTGGCTTAAATGACAGGCTAAAAGTCCGCCGAGAGAGAGTCCCAAGACCTCTACTCGTGTATATTGGGTTGCCAAATGTTGATAGGTTTGTTCAACCTGTTCGAGCCATGCATCAGCGGTTGCTTTGGCAAAGGAATCAATGCTCTCTGCATGACCAATTAATACGGGGCAGAAAACAGCATCATAGGTTTGGCTAAGCATAGGAAGAAATAAGCGATAAACGGCTGGTGATGAAGAAAAACCATGTATTAACAATAAGGCTCGTTGTTTTTTACCATTTCTTTGTTCAATTGCCGCTAGCAATGGAGCGTCTTGCTGATTCAAGGTATTTAGTTGGATGCCACTACGCATGCAACGAAAGGCGTCAATATTCATTAATCCCCTTCTGGTTAAAAAATTTGCAAAAAATAAGTAAATAACTAAGAAAACGAATCCTTGGGCCAGATAATTTGTTACTCTGAGCATACAACGAAACTTAGCCAATAGAATAGCCATAAAGTTAACATACAGCATATAGACCAAGAGTGTTATAAGCTCTATGCTATTCTAAGATTATAGGCATTGATTAAGTAGGTGAAAACAATGAGCGGAATGGACGATCGAGAATCAACACAAACATCAACTCCTTCAAATCCGGGCACCACAGTCTCTGGAGGCAGTCCTAATCCGAATCCGGGCACCACAGTCTCTGGAGGCAGTCCTAATCCGAATCCGGGCACCACAGTCTCTGGAGGCAGTCCTAATCCGAATCCGGGCACAACAGTCTCTGGAGGTAGCCCTAATCCGAATCCGGGCACAACAGTTTCTGGAGGCAGTCCTGATCCGAATCCGGGCACAACAGTCTCTGGAGGCAGTCCTGATCCGAATCCGGGCACAACAGTCTCTGGAGGTAGCCCTAATCCGAATCCGGGCACAACAGTCTCTGGAGGTAGCCCTAATCCGAATCCGGGCACAACAGTTTCTGGAGGTAGCCCTAATCCGAATCCGAGCACAACAGTTTCTGGAGGTAGCCCTAATCCGAATCCGAGCACAGGTTCAGGAGGCACTAATCCGCAGCAGGCCAGTGGAAATCAGCAAGCTGGAGATCAGCAACAGGAGTCACCAGATGCGCCGAAGCCTAAAAAGGTTGCTAAAAAGGGCAAGTCAGGGAATACACAAGATTCTAATCAAAATGCAAATAAGAATAAAAAGAAGGAAGATGATGAGGATGACAAGAAGAAAACAGATTATGGTGATGAGTTAATTAATACCTGTGCAAAAATACAAGACCATGTGAATGATATAGCGTGGGTTGCAGTAACGGCGCCCTTCAGACTTATGGGGAAAGGGATAGACAAGATCAAAGAGCTTACGTCAGATGACCCCGCGCCTACTAATAAGCAACAGCCTCAAAATCAGTCTGGCGGACAACAGCAACAGCAACAGCAACAGCAACAGCAACAGCAACAGCAACAGCAACAGCAGCAGCAGAGTTCCAATCCTCAGCCAAGACCAGGTTCGACGCAGCAACCACGTGACGATTCTGATTCGCCTAGTAATACAGGGTCAACGCAATCTTTGCAGTCAGTGCAACCTCGAAGTAGAGTTCCTAGTGGAGAACTTGACGATGCCCGCAATGACGATAATGCTTATACCCAGGCACGTGAGCAAAGTATGCAGCGTACTGGTACTAGCCCCTCGACAGGTCCTGGTCTTGAGCAAGGACAATCCCGTTCCACCAGTCCAAGACCGGGTGGTAGGGATGACGATGATAATTGATGGTTAAAATCCCCCAAGCAAGTGCTTGGGGGTAAGATAAAACTGAGGTTTAGTCTTCCATCAATTTATGTGGCAGGCTTTCTAAGCGGCCGGCTGGGGTGGCGATAACATAGTCGAGTTTGCGTTGTAGTTCGCTAATTGTGTCTGCACCCGCGTAGGTCAGGCCAGAGCGAAGGCCGCCGATAATATCAGCGAGGATTGCATCTTGGGTATTGCGGTAGGTTACTTCTGTTGCAACGCCTTCAGCTGTCTTCCATTCATGCATTTGGCCTAGGAATTCTTCTTGTGCTTCGCGAGAAGCCATACCTCTATAACGCTTCACTTGCTTACCGTCTTCTTTGGTAATTACTTTCCCTGGAGTGGGTTCTGTTCCGGCTAACATGCCGCCAATCATGACAAAATCGGCGCCAAAGGCGAGAGCCTTAACGATGTCTCCAGAGGTGCGAATTCCACCATCGGCAACAATGGAACGATCGGTTCGTGCACATTCCTGGATACAGGTGAGCATGGGAATACCAAAGCCTGTTTTAATCCGAGTAGAGCAAACAGAACCACCGCCAATACCTGCTTTGATAATATCGGCGCCACAGGAAGCCAGATAATCCGCGCCTGCATAGGTCGCGACGTTTCCAGCCATAATGCAACGGCTACCAAGCAATTGTCTGAGGTTTTTTAAGGTTTTGCCTACGTATTTTGCATGGGCATGCGCTACATCAACACAGAAGAAATCAGCCCCTGCATCACGCAAGGCTTCTGCACGTTGCAGTTCGCTATCAGTGCATCCAACAGAAACGAAGGTCTGACCTTCACAGTGTTTAAATTCCTTGATGTTATCTTCAATGCTTAAAAAGCGATGCAAGACGCCAATGCCACCTTTAGAATGCATGAAATTAGCCATCTTGCTTTCTGTGATGGTATCCATGTTGGAACTCATTACAGGTAACTCAAGATGCAGCTTACCGAGGCGGTCAGTCATGCCAATATTGACGACACGCCTTGATTCATGATGGTTGTAAGCGGGAACCAGTAGAACATCATCAAAAGTGATGGCTTGGTTATTCATTGTTAATCCTCATTGTAAAGCCTATTAAGTGGACAGGTATTATACAGTTTTTGTTTAAAACATCCACCTTTGCTGGAACATTATTTGATGTTTTGAGCTGTTCAGGCTTAGCAGCACTGGCGTTAAGCTAAGGATAGTACGTCAAAGCCGTTCGGGCTGAGGAGGCCTTTAGGCCGTCTCGAAGCCTTGCACTCTGTGGCGCTTCAAGACCTGTGTTTGTACCACTCCTCAGCGCGAACGGTTATAAAACCCCTTAACGTAGGCTGGGCTGATAAGCCCAGCAAGCTTGATAATGCCGGGATTGCCAATTCTTACTACAAATGTTCGGCCGCATAATAGGCAAGCCTTGAGCGCTCTCCACGGGTCAGTGTCATATGTGCGCTGTGTTCCCAGTGTTTGAAGCGATCTACAGCAAAGGTTAAACCTGAGGTTGTTTCAGTTAAATAGGGTGTATCGATCTGTTTAATATCCCCCAAGCAGATGATCTTAGAGCCAGGACCAGCACGGGTCACCAAGGTTTTAATTTGTTTGGAGGTTAGGTTTTGCGCTTCATCGATGATAATGAAGCGATTTAAAAAGGTACGTCCGCGCATAAAGTTCAGGGAGCGAATTTTAATCTTATTCTGTAAAAGATCCTGGGTAGCGCCGCGGCCAAAATGTCCGCCCTCCTGGGAACTATGGAGTACCTCGAGGTTATCCATGAGGGCTCCCATCCAAGGGGTCATTTTTTCTTCTTCAGTTCCGGGCAGGAAACCAATATCCTCCCCTACCGGAATGGTTACTCGAGTCATCAGGATTTCAGTATAACGATTTTGATCCAGAACCTGGGTTAAGCCCGCAGCAATGGTTAACAGGGTTTTCCCTGTTCCAGCAGAGCCTTGCAGGGTAACAAAATCAATATCAGGATCGAGCAGAAGATTTAAAGCAAAATTTTGTTCGCGGTTACGAGCACTGATTCCCCATACCGCGTGTTTTGTCTGAGTGAAGTCACGAGCGAGCTGTACGACAGCACTGCCCTCGTTAAGCTCTTTCACTATTGCCTGGAACTGGTTATCACTAGTACTGATACAGTCATTATAATTCCAGCCGCTGGTTAAAGGGCCTTTAATCCGATAATAGGTTTTGCCATTTTCTTTCCAGGCTTCTATATCTTTCGCGTGAGTATCCCAGAAGTCGTTTTCGAGAACATGTAAGCCGCTATGCAAAAGGTTAACGTCATCCAAGACCTTGTCGTTGTAATAATCTTCTGCAGGAATACCGAGGATGCCCGCTTTAATGCGTAAATTAATGTCTTTGGAAATAATAACTACCTGACGCCCGGGATATTTCTTTTGTAAACCTAAAGCGGTGGATAGGAGGGTATTATCCGCCTTATGGCCTGGCAATGAATGTGGGTGAATCAGCTCGAATTCATCAGTCTGAAAAAATAATCGCCCGCTACTCTTTACCTTATCGGAGGCTAAAAAACTGGGGATGGCTAAGCCAGCGACAACTTCTTTATGACTGGCATTGCTCATGAGTTCGACTAACATCCGGTTCGTTTGTCTGACGTTGCGGGCGACCTCAGAGATCCCTGTCTTATGGCTGTCCAACTCTTCCAGCACGACCATTGGTAAATAAATATCATGCTCTTCAAAGCGGTAAATTGCAGTAGGATCGTGCATCATGATATTTGTATCCAATACAAACAATTTTACCTCATCTTTTACATTATCCATGTCTTGCACGACCTCTTCGCTAAAAAAGCACCCATTGTGCTGAGGCTTAGGTGCTCAGTCAAGTTTTCTTAATTCGTCTGCAGTTCTTGCAAGGTTTTTATGACCTCAGCAACATGATCCTTGACGCTGACTTTGCGCCATTCATGTTTTAATACACCCCGCGGATCGATGATAAAGGTACTGCGTTCGATACCGCGTACCTGCTTGCCATACATAGACTTCATTTTTATAACATCGAAGAGTTGGCAGAATTGCTCATCCTTGTCGCTAATTAGCTCAAAAGGGAATTGCTGTTTAGCCTTAAAGTTTTCATGAGATTTCAGGCTGTCGCGGGAAATACCAAAGACTTCAGCATTGAGCCCTTGTATCCTGGTATAAGCATCACGAAAATCCTGACCCTCAGTGGTACAACCTGGGGTTGAGTCTTTGGGGTAAAAGTAGAGAACAAGCCATTTTCCCTGATAAGAATCAAGATTAGATTGCAAACCATTTGTTGCGCTAAATTCCATAGATCTTAGTTTTTCGCCGAGTTTCATGGGGTTTCCTGTGAGCAAAAGGAAAGTTATCTTAGAGCAAAAAAGAGTGTTTCGCCAATGCTTGTGCTTTCATGTATAATCCAGGTTTTTTTAACCTAATTGTCAGGGTCTAATGTCCAGCAAACACAGCGCTAGTATCGCGCTCAATAGAAAAGCTCATTTTGACTATTTCATTGAAAACGAATTTGAGGCCGGTTTAGTCCTCCAAGGTTGGGAAGTGAAAAGTTTGCGCGCTGGTAAAATCAATATATCGGATGCGCATGTGATCGTTAAATACGGTGAAGCCTTTTTATTAGGTGCACAGATTCAACCTTTGCCAACGGCGGCAGCCCATCTGTTCCCGGAAGCTAATCGCACGCGTAAGTTATTGTTAAATCGCCGCGAATTAAATCAACTGATAGGCAGTGTCGAACGCCAAGGCTATACCTTAGTGCCTTTATCACTCTATTGGAAAAACAATAAGGTAAAAATAAAAATTGCCCTGGCCAAGGGTAAAAAGACCCATGATAAGCGCGATACTGTTAAGGATAGAGACTGGCAACGTGATAAAGAGCGTTTGATGAAAAAGCGTAATTGATTTGAATTCTTTCTCTTTAATCACCCCGAATTCCCGTACAAAGTTCAGCGAATCGGCAAAATTTCATTTTCAGCAAAATCTTGTGGCATAATTTGCCATTTTTACGAAAATCAGCTCTTATATCCTAAACTATGAATAAGAGACTCGATAAGAATAACTCAAGGAGTAAATTATGTGCGGGATTATCGGAGCTGTATCGCGACGTGATATCTCCCAGGTTTTACTGGAGGGATTAAGACGTCTTGAATACCGCGGCTATGATTCAGCTGGTATAGCAGTAATCGACCAGGCAGGGCGTTTAAAGCGTGTAAGAATACAGGGTAAGGTTCAGGCTTTGGCTGAGGCGATGCAAGAAACAGCTATTGCAGGTCAGGTTGGGATTGCGCACACTCGCTGGGCAACGCATGGCAAACCCTGTGAGCAAAATGCTCATCCTCATATGTCACGTGGCGAAATTGCTCTGGTACATAATGGTATTATTGAGAACCATGATGCTCTAAGGCGCAAATTAATTGACTTGGGTTATCAATTTACTTCAGATACTGATACGGAAGTTGCAGCCCACTTGATCCATTACCATTATCAGCAACATGAAAATCTACTAGTTGCCGTCCAGGACGCTGCGCAAGAAATGCATGGCGCCTTTGCTTTAGGCGTGCTCCACCAGCAGCGGATAGGTGAGGTTGTTGCTATTCGTAAAGGTAGTCCCTTGGTTGTTGGCTTAGGAATTGACGAGCAGTTTATAGCCTCTGATGCCCTAGCCTTACGTTCTTTCGCTCAGTCAATTATCTATCTCGAAGAAGGTGATAGCGTTCTTCTTAGTGAAGGAGATATTTACCTATTTGACGCTAACCGGCACGCTGTAGAACGTAAATTACATCCGCTAAATGGTGAAAACCATGCTGTTAGCAAAGGTCCATACCGCCATTTTATGCTCAAGGAGATTTTTGAGCAGACTAAGGTTCTGACCGATACCTTAGAGGGACGAATTGCCAGTCTAGACGTCTTGCGAGCTAGTTTTGGTGAACGCGCTGCAGCAGTCTTCCCCCAAGTTAAGCAAATTCATATCATCGCTTGTGGAACCAGCTACCACGCAGGCTTGGTTGCTCGTTATTGGCTAGAATCTCTGACAGCGATACCTACCTCTGTAGAAATCGCCAGTGAGTATCGTTATCGCGATGTTGTTGTCAATGAAGGTACCTTATTTATTACCGTATCGCAGTCTGGTGAAACGGCAGATACCCTTGCCGCTTTGCGTAAAGCGAAGACCATGAATTATCTGGCAAGTTTGGCAATCTGCAATGTAGCCACTAGTACCTTGGTCCGCGAAGCAGACTGTGTGTTTTTAACTCGTGCCGGCACGGAAATTGGTGTGGCTTCGACAAAGGCCTTTACCACCCAACTTGCGGCCTTCCTCATGCTCGCAGCAGCCTTAGGTAAGGATGAGCGTGCGACGAAGGTTCTAACAGAATTAAAAGAGCTACCAGCTAGTTGCCAGCGTGTTCTAACGATGAATGATGAAATCAAAGTTCTGGCCGCTAAGTTTGTTAATAAGGCTCATGCCCTCTTTTTAGGTCGCGGTATGCAATATCCTGTTGCCCTGGAAGGTGCTTTAAAACTAAAGGAAATTTCCTATATTCATGCGGAAGCTTATCCGGCTGGTGAACTTAAACATGGCCCACTCGCCTTGGTTGATAAGAATATGCCTATCGTGGCGATTGCGCCTAACGATGAGCTGCTGGATAAACTGAAGTCAAACCTGCATGAGGTAAGTGCACGTGAAGGACAACTGATCGTTTTTGTCGATGATTCACAGGCTTGGTCGGATAACGGTGCACAATTAATCCATGTGCCTGCTTGTGGTCATTGGATTGCCCCGATTATTTATACCATCCCCCTGCAGTTGCTGGCCTATCATGTTGCTGTTGCCAAGGGAACTGATGTTGATCAGCCACGAAATCTGGCGAAATCGGTCACGGTGGAGTGAGTAAAGGCTAAGGCTGTTAAGTTAAGAAGGCTTTTGTCATTCCCGCGAAGGCGGGAAACTATTTCTAAGCATAGTACCAATGTGGGGGATAGATTCCCGCCTTCGCGGGAATGACAAATGTTCTTAACCTAGTGGCAGTGTGAGTAAAGGTAGGCTCGCAAAATACAAAGTGATCAGTATATAATGACCGCGTTTTTTTTTATCATGTTTTACGGGGATGTGAATGACTCAAGAGATACAGGCGTCAGCGATAATTATTGCACAGGAGCTGAAGGTCAAGGTTTCGCAGGTTGAAACCGCGATCCGCTTATTGGATGACGGGGCAACGGTCCCATTTATCGCGCGCTACCGTAAAGAAGCAACTAACGGGCTTGATGATACCCAATTACGGCAACTTGCCGAGCGTTTGCATTATATACGGGAATTGAATGAGCGCCGCGAAGTTGTGCTCCAATCGATCCGCGAGCAAGAGAAATTGACAGCAGAACTGGAACAAGCAATTCTTGCAGCTGATACCAAAACCCGCTTGGAAGATTTATACCTTCCTTACAGACCTAAACGACGTACCAAAGCACAGATTGCCAAAGAGGCAGGACTTGAGCCTTTGGCGCAAGGTTTGTGGCAGGATCCAACCCAAGAACCCGCTCAATTTGCTCAACAGTTTATCAATGCAGAAGCCGGTGTTGAAGATGAGAAGGCTGCACTTGAAGGTGCGCGCCAGATCTTGATGGAGCTCTTCGCTGAAGATGCTGAGCTTATCAATGAGCTACGTGAATATCTCTGGCAGAATGCGGTCCTGAAATCAACAGGCAGTGCAGATAAAAAAGCTGCCAACAAGTTTGCTGATTATTTTGACTATGCGGAAGCAATAAAAAAGATTCCTTCGCACCGTGCTTTAGCTCTCTTTCGCGGCCGCCGCGAAAATGTTTTACAACTCAGCCTAACACTTGATAATGAGCCTGATTATGGTGAGAAGCGAGTTGCTTCCTACTTCAAGATCACTGATGAAAAGAGAGCAGCTGATTCCTGGCTACTCGAGACAGTGCGTATGACCTGGAAGGTTAAGTTATTCACCAAACTTGAATTGGAATTATTAACCCGTCTGCGTGAATCGGCAGACGAAGAAGCTATCAATGTATTTGCTCGTAATCTGCGCGATTTACTCTTAGCCGCGCCTGCCGGCCAACAAATTACTATCGGACTTGATCCTGGGATTCGTACCGGTGTTAAGGCTGTTGTGGTTGATATCACAGGTAAGCTGCTTGACTATACGACAGTATTTCCCTTCGCACCGCAAAATGATTGGCATCAAGCGATCGCCTCATTGGCTAAATTAGCCGCTAAGCACCAGGCCAATTTATTTAGTATTGGTAATGGCACCGGTTCGCGTGATACCGAGCGTTTGGTTACTGATTTAATGAAAATGTATCCTGATTTGAAGCTGTCTAAAATCACAGTCAGTGAAGCAGGAGCATCTGTCTATTCAGCCTCTGAATTAGCAGCAAAAGAATTCCCTGATCTGGATGTAAGCCTGCGAGGTGCTGTATCGATTGCCAGACGATTGCAGGATCCTTTGGCTGAATTGGTAAAAATTGAGCCGAAAGCAATAGGTGTTGGTCAGTATCAGCATGATGTGAACCAAGCTCGCCTGGCCCGTTCACTCGATGGCATTGTTGAGGACTGTGTGAATGCGGTTGGTGTCGATGTCAATACAGCCTCGGTTGCTTTATTAACTCGAGTTTCTGGTCTCAATGAAACCTTGGCAAAAAACCTAGTGCAATATCGTGATGAAAATGGTGTTTTCCTCAATCGCGAACAGTTAAAAAATGTTGCGCGTATGGGCGATAAAACCTTCCAACAGGCAGCTGGCTTTTTACGTGTTATGAGCGGTGACAATCCCTTAGATGCCTCAGCAGTGCACCCAGAGGCCTATCCTCTAGTTGAAAAAATGCTTGCAGATCAAAAGGCTGATATTCGCCAAGCAATTGGTAATCGCCAATTACTGCAAAGTGTCAATGCTGAACTTTATGTCTGTGATGAATATGGTCTACCAACTATTCGTGACGTTTTACGCGAGTTGGAAAAGCCAGGTCGCGATCCAAGACCTGAATTCAAAACAGCTAACTTCAAAGAGGGTATTGAAGATATTAGCCATTTGCATGAGGGTATGATTTTAGAAGGCGTTGTCTCAAATGTGACTAATTTTGGTGCCTTTGTTGATATCGGGGTCCACCAGGATGGTTTAGTGCATATTTCGGCAATGACTAATCGCTTTATCACTGATCCACATGCCGTTGTGAAAGCTGGTGATATCGTCACTGTTAAGGTTGTTGAAGTTGACACGGAGCGGCGACGAATTGGTCTAAGCATGAAATTAACAGAAGAAAAAGCAGCTGTTGTTCAGAAGAAGGTTGCGAAGCCGCAAGCTCAGACTAGTACGAAGCCACACTCAGGTAAAAAAGAACCAGGTAAGAAGGCACAGCCAGGCAAGAAGCCACAACAGCCTGCAGCTGCTAAGAAAACGGTATTTAACACGGCTATGGCTGATGCCTTGGCCAAATTAAAGCGTGGTTCTTGAAGATGAATAGCCCACGTGGTGAACTAACTATCCAGACTCTAGCGATGCCAGCAGATACTAACGCCAATGGTGATATCTTTGGTGGCTGGTTGGTTTCGCAAATGGACTTAGCAGCCGGTGTTTTGGCAAAAAAAATATCTCGTGGCCGTGCAGCGACAGTGGCAATTAATAGCATGACCTTTCTTAGGCCCGTCCATGTTGGTGATGTGGTTAGTTGTCATGTGGAACAAATCAAACAGGGCAAAACCTCTATGACAATTGCTGTAGAGGTTTGGGCAATGCGTACAGAAAGTGGCGAGCAATATCAGGTAACAGAAGGGACCTTTGTTTTTGTTGCTATTGATGAAGATGGCAAACCAAGACAAATATCCGGAAATTTATGACTGCTGATTTGACTAATTTAAAGAAATGGCTAAGCGATATGGCTGCCCTGATGGAGCAGAATGCAGAGCCTGATCCGCAGCATTACACGCCTTTTTTGCAAGAACCAGAGCTTGCTTTAAATCTAGTCGATTTAATTGAAACTCTGGATGATGCTGAACTTGATAACGAACGTGCCTTTTATTCAGCCTGTGTTTTTGCTTTAGATATCTGCGTTGCCCAACTTCAAGCTGCTCAGGAAAACGGCTCGAAACCCGCCTCTAAGTCCTTAAAATCGTTGATGTCAAAAATTGCCCAGGCGATTATTAAAGGCAAGCAAAGTCTGAGTTTCTGGTTACCGGTACTAAATGCATTTTATGAAGTGCATGTCGAATTATCAGATGAATTAAAACAGGCTTATCTCGAGTTGGCTGGTCAAGAAGAAGATTTGTCTCCAGAGGAAGAGGTTGATCATTTAAACGCCATCCGCGAGATGATTGAGGAATTATCTGATTTATCTATTTTTGATATTGCAGAAAATTTCTTTGCACAAAGTTATGCGATGCCTGCAGATTTTTTCACTGACCTCATTCTGGATTTGTATAGTATTGAAGAAGGCCAGGATATTGCCTTGTTGACCCTGCTACATCCAAAGCAAGAGGTGCGCGATACCGTCGTTGCTACCTTTGAGCAACTCATTGATAAGATTGTTCTAAGTTCAATTTCACTGACTCGTTTGCAAGTGATAAAAAATTGGTATCCAAAGGCTTATCATGCGCAATTTAATCGCTGGATAAAAATCCAGCGTAAAAAAGGCGTTGTGTTCTCGAAAGAAAATAGCAAACCTGTGATGCGGCTTAAAGCAAGTGAAATTGATGGCTCTGGGGCGCAGGGGATTTTTATCCATGTTAAGCAAGGAAGGAAAAATAGACTTTGTGGCTTATTGTTGAAACAAGAGCTTGGTATCAAAGATGCCTGGATAACCCCAGAAATTCGCAAAAGCGATGTAACACGCTATTATGATGAGGCCTTCGATGAGAGCGTTAGTCTGAGGGAAGTGGATGAAGCCTATTTGCTGATGATTGCTGGGCATTTTTTAGCCCTAACTATTAACCAGAATGCGATGCCTGATTTGCATTTGCTGGAAATTCAGGAGTTGCTGGGGTTACAGTTTCATCCTGAAATGCTTGATCTACCCTATCTGATTGAGCACCTCAGTGTACAAATTGTCCCATTTACAGCAGATGCAGTACAGAGCTCCTTCAATCGCTCAAAGAACTGGACAACTAATAAGCAATTCACCGAATCTTGGTATGTGGAAAATGCACATGTAGACAAATTGGTAAATCGCTATTGCACTATTGTTGAAGGGGCGAAAATTTGTGCTTTGGATGAGGCAATGGAGTCAGTGTTTGCTAATGAATTAGAGAAACAGCGAGATAAATGGCTTCTCCATTTCTTATGGACAGCCTTGTGGGCACGGGCAAAAGAACGAAAAAATGAAAAAATCTGGCAAGACTGCTTTTTCATTGCTTATTCCATCTTCACTGGGCAATCCTTGAAAGCCATACCGATTATGCAGGAAATTTGCCGACAAACAGTGCTCAATAGTATTGAGACGATGCAAGAGCGGCGGACTTATTTGACAAAGGAATAGATGGAGCATGCAGCTCATTCCCCTTCCCCTTCCCCAACCTTCTTACAACCACAATGAGCATACAGGTTGTAAAGCCATGCCAGTAAGAAGCCACCAATAAAGGCGTCTACAAAGCCAATAAACCCACCAATAATGCTCCCTAAAATTGATGGTCCATAGCCAATATAAAATACCCCCATTGATGATACGAAAGCTGTACCATAACTAGCAAAATGAGCAAATAATCCAACCAGAAAGATGAAGCATCCCCAGAGAGTGCCAAACGCTAATCCCATTGCGAGGGTGCTTAGTCTGCATTTGTTCATAATAATCACCTTTTGATATTCCCTACTTTAAGTATAGCTTAATTTTGATCTTTAGGTTCATAAAATGTACATATTATCCAAGAAGTTATGTAATAGGCCACCCCTGTCACACTAACATAGTCCGTCATCCTGAGCGCCCCAGCCACTTAAGGGCAAACATCGATAAAGACCACGTCATCCCGAACATAGAGAGGGATCTCCGGGATTAGCACAGTGCTACACTTAGGAGATGTCTCTCTATGTTCGACATGACGTACGTCTTTGGGAGTGTAGCGAAGGATCTCAGAGGTTAACACAGTGCCACATTTAGGAGATCCTTCGTTAAGCTCAGGATGACGCAAGGTAAAGTCAGTTATGGTTACATAAGCCAACCCACCAACGATCGCTGTTTGACAGAATAATTACAGCGGTGTTACCATAAAAAACATTACTAACCTTGGGGAATAACTATGCATTTATCGCAGAGCTCTCGAAAAATTTCGCTAGAAATTGTTCGGAAAAAATCAGCTGATTCACACTTAAATTCTTTCTCATTCTCCTCTGTTACCACCACCGTCACCTACACCACCGCTGCTTAATCAAGCACGCTGTTTTATCTATTAAAAAACACTAGAAAGCAACAATCTTTTTTTATTACTTGTTTTTTAATTTTATCGAAAACTTTTAAAAATTTAGGTCACTATCATGATTAATAATCATTCTTATTCTATTCATAAATTTGGTGGAAGCAGTCTTGCTAATTCAAAAAAAATTAAAGCGCTAAAGTCTCTTCTTAAGGGCGAACAGGAAATTATTGTTGTGTCGGCTGTTCAAGGCACGACTTCTTCCTTGCAATCTGTGCTTGATCTGGCCAAATCCAGTCTGGCCTATATGCAAGTATTAGAAAAGTTGGAAGAAAAACACTTGCTACTAATTCAAGAATTGGGTTTGGATTTTAGATCAGGCCATCTTTTGCAAATGATTCAAAATGATATTTTTAAAATAAAGGACATCCTATACGCTGTTTATTTGACTGGTTCATACTCAAAAGAAATACAAAATTATATCCTTGGTTATGGCGAATTATGGTCAGCAAAAATTCTGAGGGAATACCTTGCCAAATCAGCGAGTGTTGCCTATTTAGATGCGGCAGATGTTCTGTTTATTTATGAGAAAGAAGGGATTGTTTGT
Source organism: Legionella massiliensis (assembly GCF_000756815.1). GTDB lineage: Bacteria > Pseudomonadota > Gammaproteobacteria > Legionellales > Legionellaceae > Tatlockia > Tatlockia massiliensis. The sequence continues at coordinate 284,007 of NZ_CCVW01000001.1, read as the reverse complement.
ATCGATTGGGACAGAAGTAAGAGTGCCTTAGAAAATCATTTAATAAACTGCAGTTTTAATCAGTTGGTGGTAACTGGCTTTATCGCTTCAACTCTCGATGGAGAAAGGACTATTTTAGGGCGAAATGGTTCTGATTTTTCAGCAGCTATTTTTGCTAATTTATTTAATGCAAAAGAGTTAATAATCTGGACTGATGTTGATGGAATTTATTCAGCGGATCCTTCCTTAGTGCGCTCCGCCTTTGTGATTGAATCCCTATCCTATCAAGAGGCACTTGAGTTGGCCTATTTTGGTGCTAAGGTTCTGCATCCCATGACTATAGCTCCGCTGGTTGGTCAGCGAATTCCCCTATATATAAAAAACAGCTATAACCCACAAGCCAAGGGGACTTTCATATCAGCAAAAGCTGAGAAATCTTCACAATTGATCAAGGGCATTAGCTGTATCGAAAATGTAGCGCTCATTAATATTGAAGGCTCTGGTCTAATCTCTGTTTCAGGGATCGTTTCACGGGTTGCGAGCATCCTGTATCAGGCACAAATTAATGTCATGCTTATTTCTCAGGCGAGTTCGGAGCATTCTATCTGCTTGGCTATTCCGGCCATTTACCTGAAGAAAGCGCTCAGCTCTCTGCAAGAGCATTTGCAAGCAGATTTGGACAGAAAGCATCTCCATAGTATTTCTGCAGAAAAAGACTGCGCCATATTATCTGCGGTTGGCGAGGAAATGATTGGTAATGTAGGAATTGCCGCTAAACTCTGTGCCTCACTGGCGAAGGCCAATATTAATATCGCAGCAATTTCCCAGGGGTCCTCTGAACGAAATATTTCCGTAGTCATTAAAGATGCCGATGTGCGCAAAGCCATGCAAGCCGTGCATGCAGGTTTCTATCTCTCACCTAAAAGTTTGGCAATTGGTTTAATCGGTCCAGGGGTTGTTGGTAAAAGCCTTTTGCAGCAGCTGGAGAATGCCATCAATCACTCGGGTTCATCCAATCAAATGAATTTACAGATTTTGGGGATTATGGATAGCAAGAAAATGCTGCTTTCTGATTCCGGGATTGAGCTCAATAATTGGCAAGAGTCCTTTCAGGAGCAGGCAGTTGCGGCTGATTTGCCGAGCTTTGTTGAGCATTTTTCAGCGAATCTTGCTAGCAAAGTCATTATTGATTGCACAGCTAACAAAGCAATTGCTCAGCTCTATCAGCATTTCATGAAGAAGGGTATACATGTTATTACACCCAATAAACATGCCAATGCCGAAGATTTGGCCTATTACAAAGAATTAAAAGCGCTGACAGGTTTCAATAATCATTATTTTTATGAGGCAACGGTTTGTGCTGGCTTGCCTGTTATTTCCACTTTGCAGGATCTTATTAGGACAGGCGATGAAATCCTGGAAGTTGAAGGTGTGGTGTCAGGCACTTTAAGTTATATTTTCAATGAAATGGCGAAGGGACGGTCTTTCTCCGCTGTTGTGTTTGAGGCTAAAAGTCGTGGCTATACTGAGCCAGATCCACGCGAAGATTTATCCGGGAAAGATGTGGCGCGAAAGCTAGTCTGTCTTGCCCGGGAAATTGGCTATGAGGTCAGTCTGGCAGATGTTGCTGTTCATGATTTGATTCCTCCTGAGCTAAAATCCTGCAGTCTCAAAGACTTTCTTGCTAATTTATCCTCCTATGATCAAGCGATGAATCAATGGTTAAAACGAGCGAAGGATAAGAATCAACGTCTGCATTATGTGGGGAGCATTTCTCAAGAGGGTAAAGTGCAGGTAGCTATTAAATTACTCGCCGCAGAACATCCTTTTGCACGCTTAGAAGGCACGGATAATATGCTGATTTTTAAGACAAAACGCTATTATGAACGCCCATTAATCATCCAAGGTCCGGGGGCTGGTGCTGAAGTGACGGCAGCGGGAATTTTTGCTGATCTATTACGCCTGGTTTCGGTTTTATCGTAAGTAACCGCTTACTGGGAAGTAGCGCACGAACAGACAGGTCTAAATCCGTCCTTGCTCCCCAAGTTTGGGGGGCACTGCCATTAAGTTAAGGGCATTTGTCATTCCTGCGAAGGCGGGAAACCATCTCTACATAGGCACTTTGCATAACTAGAAATAGTTTCCCGCCTTCGCAGGAATGACAAAACCTTCCTTAACTTAATGGCAGTGAGTTTGGAGGAACAGAAAAATGAGAATGCTTTTTGAGAGAATCAACGATGAATAGAATTAACCCCGCAATTAAAAGTGTTACAGCCTTTGCCCCAGCAACCTCAGCAAATGTCGCTGTAGGTTTTGATATTCTTGGTTTTGCCCTGGACGCTATAGGTGATCGTGTCAGGCTAACAAGGCGTGATGATAAAAAAATTGTTGTAGAATCAATTAATTCAAAAGATGTTTTGCCGCGAGAACTTCATAAGAATACCGCGTCCATCGCAGTAGAAAAGTTATGTCGCAGTATGAGTTTGGATCTTGGATTTTCAATTCATATCGATAAGGGGATCCCCTTATGCTCAGGTATGGGTGGTTCTGCAGCTTCTGCGGTTGCGGCTTTGGTTGCCTGTAATCAGTTTTTAACAACACCACTAACTCTTGAAGAGTTGGCCTTTTTTGCCTTATCCGGTGAACAGGCTGCGAGTGGCGCGGCGCATTATGACAATATTATTCCTTGTCTCTATGGCGGTTTAACTTTAATCCACTCTCAAAAACCGCTAAAAATTATTCAACTTCCCATTCCACAACTTTACGCGGTAATCATTCATCCCCATTTGCAGGTTTCAACCCGCGAAGCAAGAAAGGTTTTGCGACAAACTGTAGCCCTAAAAGATTATGTGCGACAGTCGGCTAAATTGGCGTCCTTTATTGCTGCTTTATACGAGAATGACTATTTATTGCTAAAAGAGTCTTTGAACGATTTGATTATTGAACCGCAACGAGCCCAGTTTGTCCCTGGCTTTTATGAAATCAAGATGGCTGCCTTGGATGCAGGTGCTTTGGGCATGTCTTTTTCAGGTTCTGGCCCAGCTTTATTTGCCTTTGCTGCAACAGAGAAAGAAGCCGCTGATATTTCAGAAGCGATGTGCTTGGTTTTGCATAAACAAAATATCGCCTCCGACTGCTGGCTTACGCCTATTAGTAAAAAAGCGGCTCATGTGATCCACGATTAGGAGAGATTTTATGTATTACCTCAGTACACGTAATCAGGCTGGCCTGCATAGTTTATCTGCTGCACTTAAAATGGGTTTGGCTAGTGATGGCGGTTTATTTGTGCCAGAACATCTTCCCCAAGTTGACTCTTCGCTGCTTGCTGCCGATTTAGCCTACCCTGAATTCGCTTGCAAGTTGTTGCAGCCCTTTTTTAAGGCGGATCGGCTTGCTGAGTCTTTAGCTGATTATTGCAAACGTGCTTTCCATTTTCCTGTTCCCTTAAAAACGCTTGATACTAATTCCTTTGTGTTAGAACTTTTTCACGGACCAACGTCCTCATTTAAGGATTTTGGCGCACATTTTTTAGCGGAATGCCTAAACAGCCTGGCCGATTGTAAAAGAACAATCATGGTGGCTACTTCTGGAGATACAGGTTCTGCGGTGGCCAGTGCTTTTTATCGTAAACAGAATTATCGTGCGGTTATTTTGTACCCCGATGGGCAGGTTTCTGCGAAACAAGAAAAACAGATGACTTGTTGGGATGAAAATATTTTTGCCTTTGCTGTGCAGGGCAATTTTGATCAATGTCAGCAACTGGTCAAATCAGCATTTAATGAGCCTTATTGGCGGCATTCAGCCGGTTTAAGCTCTGCCAACAGCATTAATATTGGTAGGCTTTTGCCGCAGCTAACCTACTATGCCTACACGGCGGTTGCTTTCTTTAGGCAATATCAGACTGCGCCTGGCTTTATTATTCCCAGTGGTAACCTAGGTAACGCTACAGCGGCCTATTGGGCAAAAGCAATGGGCTTTCCTATCCGGGAAATCGTGATGGCAACCAATGCCAACCGCGTCTTAGTTGATTATTTGCAAAATGAGCATTATCAAGCACAACCCAGCATCGCAACGCTTGCCAATGCGATGGACGTTGGAAATCCTAGCAATTTAGAGCGTCTCAATCATTTATTTGGCTCTTTTGCGGACTTTAAAAGAGAGGTGCAGGCCTTTAGTGTCGGTGACGAGTCAATTCGCCAGGCAATCAGCGAGACTTATACGCATTATGGCTATATCTGTTGTCCTCATACGGCTACTGCCTTAGCCATTCGCAAACAGTTAACTAAGCAGCAGCCCTGGGTCGTTGTGGCCACAGCAGACCCTAGTAAATTTGACGACATTATTGAGCCCATAATCAAGACGAAGGTTCCTATTGCGCCGCAATTGCAAAGGCTGCTAGATAGACCCAACAGGATACAACGGGTTAAAGCTGACCTTGGAAAGCTAAAAGAGTTATTAGCTATAACCTGTGGATAACTATGCGCAAAATTTAAATTGAAGTCAAAAATATAAACATGGATTTCATCAACCGATTGATATTTAACAAATGTTTTCTTATTTTCTTTGGTTTGTTTAATCCACAAGATCTGTTGATAAGTCTGTGGATTTGTATTTGAAGTCTTGAAAAAACCTGAACTTAGGGGGCTGCTCTTATTTATGCCATGCAAGAAAGGCTCATTGCTTAAACCGAGAGTCTTTTATATTATTTTGTTTTGTACGAGGCAAAAAATAGTAATAGGTCACCCCCGTCACCCAAGCATAGTCCGTCATCCTGAGCGTAGCGAAGGATCTCCGGGACTAGCACGGTGCTACATTCAGGAGCTCCTTCGCTACGCTCAGAATGACGGCAGGGGAGTGACCGATTGCAAAAAATAACAATGGCCATAACAAATTATGATTGATCATTTAGCAAGAATTTTCCTGCTCTTTAGCAGCGATTTAATTATTATCCCGCTGGTTGTCATCGGACTTATCTGGTTGAATCGCGAAACTTTTTATCATGCAACCTGTTTGATACTTTTTAGTATGTTAGTGAATGTTGCGTTGAAAAACACCTTTCAGATTCCTTTGTCACCTGCCCTTGGCAAGATTGGCTATGCCTTTCCAAGCGGGCACATGCAATTTGTAACGGTCTTGTATGCCTGGCTTGCTCTGAGGGTTAAGAATTTTTGGCTAACAATGGCAATAGTTATCGTACTGATAGGCGTTGCCTTAAGTCTTATACACTTTGGCTATCATAATCTCTATGACGTCGTAGCTGCTGTCTTTTTCGCAGTTATATTGATCGGCCTTTATTATTTGGCTGATCTTAGGTGGCAGGATTCTGTGCCTTGGTTGATTCTTCTGTTTGCCAGTCTGCTGCTAATCTATATTGTTTTGACTAGTGAGCAAATAGCCGCTCATGTATGGATGGCTTATTACGGGCTCTGGGGACTCATTAGTGCTGAAAAGATTGCCAATAGACGAGTGGTAGCCTTGTTAAGGTCGCACAAATTATTAGCGACCTTGCTTTGTTTTCTGGCAATTGCTTTGATTAGTACTTTTTTCCATGTTGTACTTGGACAAGGGAGCCCCGCTTACCTTTACCAATTACAATGGTTATTGATAGGTTTTGTGTTACCCTGCGTGAATTTCTGCACAACGGGACTAATCAATCGGTTCACCAGAGTAAGGCAAACCGGTCCATAATATATAATCGAGGGCTAAGTAGTTAGTGTTTATTTATGGATTTTTCACTTAATTTATTAATTATTATCGCTGATCAATTAATGCTGTTTATTATCAATATGTTGGTAGCTAGACAAGCAGGAGAAGAGTTATTCGGTGACTTTACAGTTGCTACTAATGCCTTATTCTTAGTTGCAACCTTTATTACCTTTGGTATTGATTCAATTATTGCCTATTACGTCCCCAAATTTTACGTCAAGAAAAAGTATGAAGAAATTGTAGGATTGACTTCATCGCTAAGAATTTTTTTACAGCCTATTTATAAGACGCTCGCTATCGGCGGAATCCTTCTTAGTATAGCGATTATGGCACTTAGTGTGATTCTAGCGGATGTTGATATGTTTGAAATTAGTCATCCCTTTTTTCTATTTGCCTGGGGGGCGGTAGTACTGTCCGTGTATACGATTTATATTCAATTCTTCCGTGCCGTTAATCATATGCGAACGGCGATAGTATTAAGCCTACTGCAGACTTTTTCCTATTTTATTTTAAGTTTATTCACTTATTTTTATCTTTATCGAGTGATGTTCCATGATAATCCGCATTACTTCCCTCATGTGATGCTCATTGGATTTATTATTAGCTACGTGATTATTGTCTTGGTTTCTCTTTTTCTTGAAAGAAAAAGTGACTTGCAGCAAATGTATAAGGACACGGTTCCTAGCGAAGTGAATTTTTATAAATGGCAAGACAAAATCTATGGTTATACCCTGCAAAATTTGAATAAATATAATTTTACAGCGATCCCACTTTTTGTGATTGAATGGTTAGGGCCTGATGAACAATCTGTAGGCTTATTTTCAGCGGTCGTTTCTATTATTTCTCTGGCCTATATTGCTATTGGCCCCATTGGTATTTTGATTAGCCCAGATATCTCCGCAGCCTATGCGCAAAGCCGAGAAGTCTTGAGAAAAACGATGGTAAAGTACCTTTCGATTCTTACACTAATAGCGCTTGTTATTATTGTGGTTATTGCTCTCTTTGCAGAACAGATATTATTGCTTTATCAATCAAATTTTATCCTTGCCTTACCCTATACTCATCTTTGCTTAATTAATATTTTGACTTATGCAATCTCAATGCCCTTATCAAGAATGATTCAATTTTCAAAGAATGGCAGCCAGACAGGCGCTAGATTAACCGTATCATTATTGTTTTCTCAGTTTCTAGCCTGTCTTATTTTAATTCCATGGCTAGGTTTGCAAGGCGCAATCACCTGTTATGTCGGTATTAATATTGTTTACAATCTGGCAATGATAGTTATGGCAATATATATTTATCGCAATGAGCCTTTTGAGAATGAGGATCTGTAGTATGTCACCCCTCATCCGCCCTTCGGGCACCTTCTCCCCAGAGGGGCGAAGGGAACAATCGCCGGATGAGGGTTCTTATTAGGAGCTTTGTACTAAAAGTTCCTTAGCATGCGAACGTGTTTGTTCTGTGATAATCAATCCCCCCAGCATCCTAGCGATCTCATCAATTTTTTCAATCTGAGACAAGGCGACGATACGTGAAAAGGTTTGCTCATTGTCAGAATGTTTTTCAACAACAAAATGATTATGGGCACAAGAAGCGACCTGGGGCTGATGGGTTACGCAGAAAACCTGCAAACGTTCGCCCAATCTACGTAGTAGCTGGCCTACTAATGCTGCAGTCGGACCTCCTATGCCAACGTCAACCTCATCAAAGAGTAGGGTGGGTGTCGAACCTCGTTGTGCTGTAATCATTTGAATCGCAAGGCTGATACGGGATAATTCACCGCCAGATGCGATCTTTGCTAAGGTGTCAGGAGTAGAGCCTGGGTTTGTGCAGACCAGATACTCTATCTTATCGAGACCATGGGCTTGCATTTTTTCCAGGGGACTTATTTCAATTTCAACCCGTCCCTTAGGCATACCCAGTTTACGAATACTTTCGGTGATTTCATGGGCTAGTTTTTTCGCATGCTCCTGGCGTGATGCCCTAAGTTTCAAGGCTGCAAGCTCAAAGGATTGGCATTCTTTCTTATAGCGTTCTTCCAGTTCACTAAGCTTGGATTCTGCATACTCTAAATTATGCAATTCCTGCTCTAGGTTTTCTGCATGGGCGGCTAACTGGTTAGCATCAATATGGTATTTGCGAGCGGCCTGATGCAGGCTGCTAATCCGTGTTTCGACGTCTTGCAAACGTTCAGGGTCTAGCTGAACTTGTTCAGAAAAGCTTTGCATCTCATCGAGGGCTTCTTCGCATTGAATCAGAGCGCTATTAATTAGCTCATAGGCATTCTTAATGGTGGCCTGTTCTTGGGGCAGGCCCTGCAAGGCTTGTAAAATTTGGCTAAGGCCTTGGCATATATTGGGCTCATCATCAGCATTTAGCAGATAAGTGATTTGCTGTGTTTGTTGCAGATAATCGCGAGCATGGTGCAATAATTGATGTTCTTCATGTAAATGCAGCATTTCATCTTGCTGTAGATTCAGTGCTGACAATTCATCAATTTGAAAACGAAGAAGCTCAATTTTATCATTTTGTTTATCGATATTTTGCAGCTTATCGATTTCTTGTTTGGTCTTTTGGCATTGTTTATACAGCTGGTTGACCTCATGCTCTAAGTCTACATGTCCAGCATAGGTGTCCAGCTGCTGCCGGTGAGTCGGATGTTGCATCAGGGTTTGATGTTGGTGCTGGCCATGGATATGAACCAGCATTTCACTGAGCTCTTTGACCTTCTGGAGTGGGAAGGGTTGACCATTGATATATGATTTTGAGCGTCCTTCGGCATAGAGTATGCGTCTCAGGATAATTTCACCACCCTCACATTGAATGTCATGCTGCAAAAGCCATTGCGCCGGTTCTGATTGCTCATCGAAGTGAAAACAGGCACTAAGGTCACATTTTTCCTCACCTGAACGAATTACCGTGGCGTCAGCCCGTCCTCCTAAGGCTAGCATTAGCGCATCAATCATGATTGATTTACCAGCCCCTGTTTCTCCGGTAAAGGCTGTCATGCCATTAGCAAAATCAAGGTCTAGTTGTTTAACAATCGCGAAATTTTCAATGCGTAAGTGGGTAAGCATAGCGTGTATTTATCCCTGGTGTTTGGATTCCCAGCCTAATTTGATCCTTAAGGTATCATAATAATGATAATTAAGTGGATGCAAGAGCCGAAGATGCCGAGCATTTTTCTTAATACTAACCAGTTGCCCGGGTTTTACCATGCGCGACTCGTGTCCATCACAGCTAACCTGCAAATTATTTTCATTAGACATGCTAATTTTCAGATCGATGTTTACCTCGCCATCTACAACCAGCGGACGCGAGCTTAGGCTATGGGAAAACATAGGCACCAGTACAATCGCGTTTAAATGGGGATGCATGATGGGACCTCCTGAAGACAAGGAGTAGGCCGTTGAGCCTGTGGGCGTGGAGAGAATCAGGCCATCGGAACGATAATGGCAGACGTATTGCTGATTAATAATTACATCAAACTCAATAAGATGTGTTTCTTCCCCTCGTCCCAGAACAACGTCATTAAGGGCATCACCTTCAAAATAGGTCGTAGTGCCGTCATGGATAGTGGTATGTAATAAAAACCGCTGTTCCTCTTGATATTTTCCGGCGAGAACTTCTGTCAGTTGTTCTTCAAGCTCGCTTGGTAAAATATCTGTTAAAAAACCAAGACGCCCACGATTTATACCAATAACAGGGACATTAACCTGTATAGACATTCTTGCAGCGGAAAGCAGACTGCCATCGCCACCAACAACGACGATAAGATCTTGCTCTGGATCCATTGCCGCGCGATTAAGAATTGGCAAATTGATATTAAAGCTGGCAGCGGTATCGATATCCAAATAGGCCTCTATTTTTTTATCATCTAAAAAATTGACCAGACGATAGAGGCTTTCCGTAACACCTTCGCTAGCACGATATTGCCGTGCATACAAAATAACGCGTTTAAACTTTTGTTTCATGGTCTATTAACCACCTAGTAATCGATTATGTTTCTTCTTTTAACCGCTTCAAAAGGGCTTCAGCAAAACCGTAACCCATTCGAGGGATATTGTAATCCACCATTTCTAAAATAACGATGTCGCTCTCTAATACGGCATTAAGGACACCCTTTTCAACCTGATCGATAGGATCAGGATCTTGATAAAGCAGAAGTTCGCCCGGCTTATGGTTAATATTGGTACGGTAATAACTCGATACGGTAATATTTGAATAGGCCTTAGCCTGATCAAGCGAGGTTATTATTTGATGCATAAAACTATCACCGACTATTAGCATTTTTGGCAGATAATCATTAGAAATGCTAGCTACCGGGGTTGGATAGGCAGTTTTCCCAATGAGGTTAACCCTGCCTTTGACATTCATAAGCAAATACCCGTCTTTATCTATCAGCTCAACCGCTTTGTAAGTTGGGGTTCCACAATGAAGTGTTGGGGCATTGGCAAAGGTTGTTCGCATCTCAGTAAATAACTGTTTCGCAATTACACAGCCAGCATAATAATTCCAATGCACTCCTGAGCGAGCGTGGGTTTCTATTCCTTTGTTTTTATTAACTTCACGCAATATTGGGGCGCTATCTATTACATTGACCCCATGCTCTTTTAAGACGCTACCAAGGCGGAGGGCTTTTTCGTGGAGATTGTCATCTAGGAGAAAGCGCTTGCCAACGCCATCCAGATAAACATAGGGCTTTGAGCCGGCAATGATAACCTCAAAATGCTTTCCCTTTGCTGTCAGCAGGCTTTGAATTTCCGCTAACTTAAGGGCAAGTTCATTATAAGTCTTTGATAATTCCTCGCGGTTAATATATTCATTATTTAAGTGGGCTACAGAAAGTCCGAAATATAAGCCATGCTCTTTGGTTGAAAAGATGTCTTGGCGTGGATGCTGCGCAAAGAGACGGAAGAACACATCATTGTAGCGCCTTATAATCCATGCCCTAAAGCCAAGATCCTGATTGACGACCTCTTCGAGGTGAGGTTGCAATTGTTTATCGAACCAACCTGTTAAGAGCTTCTCAGGCTTGGCTGTATGGATTTCTGTATAACCAAAGAGTTCTTTCCCTGGGGTAAAATGAAAAAAATAGCCTAAGCCAGGCAGGCTAAGTAGGATGACAAATATTATCGCAAAGCTGCGCGTTAAAAAATTTTGTTTATTATTCATAAGTTAAAATCTAAAGTAGAGAAACGCTGTATAACCTGCACTCAGCATCCCCATCGTCGCTATCAGTAAAAGTGCCACTGTGCTGATAAATAAGAGGGAGAGTTGCTTTGTCCCATCAAGCGTCATCGTTTCGCTCCATGCAGAGCTAATCCAGTTAGGCCGTTTAAAGAGCTTAGCTGGTACTTGAAAAAATACGATAACAGCACCAACAAATAAAAGAAATAAATCGTGATTTCCTAACAAAAGCCCCCAGGCATGGACGGCAGATTTCAGTTGCGAAAGCCCCAGCATAACTTTCATGAAATCAATAGCATAGCTTAGGGTTGGTGCCCTAAACAGCACCCAACCGAACAGAACAATCAGCATGGTCAGCGAAAACTTTAAAACAGAGGGAATAAAGTTGTGCAAATTGGGAAAGGCTTCCGAGCAATATTTTTCAACGCAGAGAAAGAAGCCATAATAGGCGCCCCAGGCTACAAAGGTCCAGCTTGCACCGTGCCAAAGGCCGGAAATAAGGAAAACAATCCATAGGTTGATAAAGGCGCGTGATTTGGAGGTTCTATTTCCACCTAGGGGAATATAGAGATATTGGCGCATCCAACTGGATAAACTGATATGCCAGCGTCGCCAGAATTCGGTAATGCTTTTAGAAATATAGGGGCGGTTAAAATTCTCAGGAAATCTGAAGCCCATCATACAGCCTAGGCCGATGGCCATATCTGAATAACCGGAAAAGTCAAAATAGATTTGTAGCATATAGGAAAAAGCGCCAGCCCAGGCACAGCCGAGGGAAAGCTCATTGGTAGGCAAGGCAAAAATGCGGTCAGCAACCAGTCCCAATTGATCTGCAATTAATATCTTTTTAGCGAAACCAATGCAAAAGCGAAAGCATCCTACTAAGAACACGGAGCTTGTGTAACTTCGTTGATGAATTTGTGAACCAATGTCGTGGTAGCGAATGATTGGCCCAGCAATCAGCTGTGGGAAGAGGAAAATATAGAGAGCGCAATCGTAGAAATTCCTTGGCGGAACTGCGCGCCCTTTATAGCTGTCTACTAAGTAGCTAATTTTATGAAAGGTAATAAAGGAAATACCTAGGAGCAAGGGCCCTGTACCTTCCGGAATCTGCCCGCTATATAGATGCAGAGGTAAGAGAATATCTCTAAGAATAAAGGTGGTGTATTTGAAGCTGACTAAAATAGCGACATTGACCAAAATACCGATAAATAACAGTAGCTTCTTTTTTGGCTGGGAAAGCTTGGAAGCTTCAGAAACTGCTTTTGAAAGCTGATAGTCAAAAAATACAAAGGCCAGTAGAAAGAACACGTAAACTGGCTCACCCCATGAGAAAAAGAGTATGGAGCCAAGCAGCGCAACAGAATTTCGTGCTTGCCCTTTCGCTGGTGCTAGATAATAAGCAGAAATAAAAAGCGGTAAGAAAAAAAATAAGAATATTGGGGTTGTAAATAACATAATTGATTTTTTCCAAGAAGGTTAGCTTATTCCTATTAAAACCGCCGTTGAATCTGTAACGAGGTGCGAATGGATCGCTAATGTAATAAAAATCACGCTATTTGTCGATAAATTTATTAGACCCCCTTGCTTGTAACTTGAAATATGCTTCGTTAGACTGATGATTCACCAGGGGTGCTTTGATTCAACAATCAAAGCTGAGAAAAACCCTTAGAACCTGCACTGGGTAATGCCTGCGGAGGGAGAGTGAGCTTCAAAGGTTCAGATCCCTCTGCATCTTGCTCTCCTTGTTTTTAAAGCGGAGCGCATTAAATACCTAGCGTTTTATTCGCTAAGTTGATGCTCAGGTTTCAATTTTGTGATTGAGGAAAAATGTGCGCGTAGCTATTCTACGTAAGCATTTTTCTGATTGAGCAAAATTGAAAGATGAGTATCAGATTGGATGAATAAAACGCTAGGTATTTAATCCGCTCCGCTAAGTTTGGGGAGTTTAGCAGTGAAATTATTCGCTTTAATTCAGAAAAATCCGTCTGTTTTTTCCAAAATTTATACCTGCCGTTTCAATCGCAAGCTCTATAAGGGCACTTTGTCAAAATCTGTTTTTAGATCCTATTTAGAGCAAGATGAATTGTATTTGTCTGATTATGGAAAGGCGCTTAATCTGGTTAGCTCACGCTTGGTTAATCAACGACATGCACAAATTTTCCGTGATTTTGCGAAGGGAACTATTCAGCTAGAAAAGGATATTCATGCTAAATACCTGAAAAAATTGGCACCAGATTCCTTTTTTAGTACTGAGCGCCGACCCAAAGAAAAAATTCCGGTTATTGCTGAATATACAAAACATCTTTTAGATAACGCTGAATTTGCGCCAATAGAAGAAGCTGTGGCTAGCTTGGTTCCCTGTTTTTGGATTTATAAGGAATTGGGGATACAAATGGATTTATCTAAGTGTGAACCAGGCCATCCCTATCGTGAATGGATTGCGACTTATGCTGATGAGCAATTTAGAGAGTCTACACAGACTATGATGGAAATAGCTGATGAGCTGAATGTAGAGATTCTTTGCCCCGATAGGCGAAGTAGTATTGCAAGACAATTTTGGTTATCAGTAGATTTCGAATACCGTTTTTTTGAGGAAATTCTTAATCCCTTGCCAGTTGCCGATTTGCCTTTTGAGGTTTCTGTTGAGCAGAGGATGTGAGTTTTTGTAGGGTTTCTAAATCTCGAATTTCCGTGGCTTGACCCATAGGTATCTACACAAGTGTCTGTAATTGAACGCCCTGTCCCCCAACGCCACGACATCTTGAGCGCAGCGAAGGATCTCTGTGATTAGCATGGTGCCACATTCAGGAGATCCTTCGCTGCGCTCAAGATGACGTAGTGTTGAGGAGGGACATGACCTATTACAGACACTTGTGTAGATACTTATGGGCTTGACCACGGGATCTATGCGGCTTGCACCATTGTTAGACCCCGCGGTCTATGCCGCAGGGATTCGAGAGCTATAATCCGTCTAGACCGCCAGATATTACTTAATCCTCACTGGCAGCAGCACGAGACTCCCGCTTACGATCAGACTCTTTCAGCGATTTTTTGCGAATGCGAATTGATTGTGGTGTAACCTCAACTAGCTCATCGTCGTCAATAAACTCCAAAGCCTGTTCAAGCGATAGCCTCACAGGTGGGGTCAGAATGATGTTTTCATCTGTACCAGACGCTCGGATGTTGGTTAATTGTTTCTCTTTGGTCACATTGACAACCAGGTCATTATCACGCGCGTGGATACCGACGATCATTCCTTCATAGCAGGGAACTTGTGGGTCGATAAACAGGCGTCCGCGCTCTTGCAAATTAAACAAAGCAAAGCCTCGGGCTGTTCCGGCGCAATTTGCAATTAACACGCCGTTTGAGCGCTTACCAATACGTCCCTTAACCGCAGGGCCATAATGATCATAGACATGATAATTTAAGCCTGTTCCTGAGGTTGCTGATAAAAACTCGGTGTGAAAGCCAATTAAGCCGCGAGTAGGAATGATGTAATCCAGGCGCACACGTCCTTTTCCATCTGGGAGCATGTTTTGTAATTCACCGCGACGCTCACCCAATTTTTCCATAATGGAGCCTTGGTGGTTTTCTTCCACATCGACAGTTAAACGCTCATAAGGCTCAAGAAGTTCGTCGTTTTCTTCGCGCATGATAACTTCTGGTTTGCAAATCGCTAATTCAAAACCCTCACGGCGCATGGTTTCAATGAGAATAGACAGATGCAGTTCACCCCGTCCTGAAACGCGGAATTTATCCGGATCTTCCGTGTCTTCTACGCGCAGGGCAACGTTATGCAATAATTCAGTTTGTAAACGCTCACGAATTTTGCGGCTGGTAACGAATTTACCGTCTTGTCCGGCAAAGGGAGAATCATTCACCTGGAAGGTCATGCTGATTGTAGGTTCGTCAACAGTCAATGGAGGTAAGGCTTCTACAGTATTCGGGTCGCAAATTGTGTCAGAAATATTGAGCTGCTCTATACCAGTAATAGCAATGATATCACCAGCACTGGCTTCTTCGACCTCGACACGCTCTAGTCCTTTGAAGCCCAGAATTTGCAAGAGGCGACCGCTACGAATATTGCCATCTTTATCAATAATTTTAACGGCAGATTTAGCCTTGATATGGCCACGAGTTACACGGCCAATTCCGATGGTTCCAACATAAGACGAATAATCCAGGGAACTGATTTGCATTTGGAAGGGACCTTCTTCATCAACCTCGGGTGGGGCAACTCGATCAATGATTGTCTGTAGTAAGGCACTCATGTCTGAGGCCTCTTCTTCTAAATCCAGCTTAGCATAGCCATTTAAAGCAGAGGCATAAACAACAGGGAAATCGAGCTGCTCATCAGTTGCACCTAAATTATCAAAAAGATCAAAAACTTGATCCATGACCCAATGTGCACGCGCGCCGGGACGATCGATTTTATTAATCACCACGATTGGCTTTAAGCCCCGGGCAAAGGCCTTCTGGGTAACAAAGCGAGTTTGTGGCATGGGACCATCTACCGCATCAACCAGCAAGAGGACAGAGTCTACCATCGACAAGATACGTTCAACTTCACCGCCAAAATCAGCATGGCCAGGGGTATCAACAATATTAATTTGATGGTCTTTCCAGTGCACGCAGGTATTTTTTGCAAGAATGGTAATGCCGCGTTCTTTCTCAAGTGCATTGGAATCCATTACACGCTCAACCTTGGGAGCACGCTCATTGAGGGTACCGGTTTGCTGAAGTAATTTGTCTACTAAAGTGGTTTTACCATGATCGACGTGAGCGATGATGGCGATATTTCTAATTTTCTCAATCATAAATGACCTATGTTGTGCGATAAAGCGGCGTGCTGCAAGAACTCAAATTGAGCAAAAGCAGAGCATTTGTTCATGGATTCGCCATTATACATGGATTGACTAATAAATCCTATCCAGGCTCTGCAAGTTCTCTTAACGGACTCTAATTATCTCGAATTCCCGCGGTTTGACCGCGGGATCTAGTGGGAAGCTTAATGGGTTGCAAGTGGCAGGCACATAAAAAAAGTCATGGCATAAAATACGGCCTTTTTTAAGTTACGTCGTTCTTTAAGAACGATTGTCATCATTGTCAGAGCAATAACTCCAGGATAGGTAACTTCCAGAATCGGTGCCAGAAATGCTGCGATCCCTTTAAAATCGAGAAGCGAAACAATAAAAGAGACTCCGGTTGTACCCAGCAAGAAGAGATAAAATTTATCTTCTTTTACCTTGAAGGTAGAACAAAGATAACGAGCGTACAGGTTATTTAAGGCAACAGCAGTGGTTAAGCAGGAAAAGAACATCGCAACTCCGATAAATAGAGTCGCATAGTTACCCATCGCATTGGCCGCAATAGATGGCAACATCAACTCCGGCGCTGTATTAGTCAATAAAGCAGAGTAATGCGAACCTAAAAAGACAAAGCCAAAATAAATCAAGGCAAGTAAGGAGGCTCCTAAGATACTTGGCTTGATGGCAAAACGGAGAACCTCTTTAGTAGTAGCTTCTGGCATCTGTTGCTGGATTTGGCTAAAGATCAGGGCGGAAAAGAAAAAGGCAGCAAAGAGATCCATGGTTTGATAACCTGTGGTAAAACCACCCATAAAGGCATGACTAGCTGAGGTTGTCGTTGACGCTTCAGGTGCATTAATCGCTGCGATAATAATCATAATTGCCAGCGTAATCAGCAGAATCGGACTCATCCATTTACCTAAAATTTTTATCATGACCTTGTCATTGAGACAAAAGAAAAAGGTAACGATGCAGAAAAAAAGGCTAAAGTAGACTAATTTAATTTCTGGCATTAGATAGCTAAGACTACCGTAGGCTACGGTAATGCAACGAGGGACAACCCCAAAAGATCCAAGTAAGGAAAGCATAATCAAGGGTAAAACAATACCCGCAAATTTACCTGCACCGGCAAAAAAAGCGTTGTAATTGCCTTGGTAGAGCTTAATCACAAAAAGCCCCATCAGCGGCAAGAAAATGCCGGTAAGTAATAAGCCAGCGAAACCTAGAAACCAGTTATCACCAGCAGCCTGGCCTATTTGAATTGGAAAAACCAGATTGCCAGAACCAAAAAACATCGCGAAAATTGCGAAACCGTAGATCAGAATGGATTTGTATTGTTGCATAGCCTTTTCCCATTTTTTATTTGGTGGGTGGTAGAAAAACGAATTGTGTGTGGGATATTAGATGGCCGCGGGGGCCACAAGGACTAGTACAATTGAAAAAACGACAGGCTTAAGCCCGGGGTTTCCGGCCTCCAAGAGAGGTGCTTTGTTAGCAAGCTGTGTTGAAAATCTATCGTTCATCTTAGACCGTTGGTTGTGAGCAAAATTATTGCATAGAATTACCTTTATACACAGTCTGCTTGTAAATTGCAATAGAGACCTTCGTCATCTCGAACGTAGTGAGGGATCTCCTGAATGTGGCACAGTGCTAATCTCGGAGATCCCTCACTACGTTCGAGATGACGGAGGCATAAACAAAAATTTACTCATGGATAATGAATAATATTATGAAACACCGCGCTCTCAGCATGTCTATTACGATATCCATGAAACTGATTAGCGCTAAAGCGAAATGCATCGCCTTGTTGCAAGAGCTGCCATTCCTCATTGAGTAGTAGCTCCATCGCTCCGCTAACAACAATAACATGCTCGACAACGCCAGATTCGTGGGCTGATGATAAATGTTCGCAACCCGAGGGTAATTCAATAGAAAAGAGTTCAAATTTCAGGTTTTTATCAAAGGGAAAGAGCGTTGTGATGCGGATTTCTTCGTTGAGATGACTGAGATTTTGAGTTGCTACAGAGCGAAAAATAACCCCCTGGGGCTCGCTGGGGTAGTCTTCAATAAAGGTTGAAAAAGAAGTGTGAAAACCACTGGCAATTTTCCAGAGGGTAGCAACAGTAGGACTAGACTCCTGGCGTTCGATCTGACCTAGCATTGCCTTTGAGACACCTGTTTCTTGAGCTGCCTTATCCAGGCTCCATCCTTCCTTTTGCCGTAAAGATTTTAGGGTTTCTGCAATATGATGCGAAATATTTTTCATGTTAATCCTGCAAGCACTTGTGCGTTATAGCGCACAATAGTAATCTCTATACCCTGACTCATCAATTTACCAAGTTTAACACCATGTTGAATAGTTCGACTCTTTCTAATCTAACTGCTGGCTTTGTTGCGGTAATGGTGGGGTTTACCAGTTCCGCAGTGATTATTTTTCAAGCGGCAGTAGCCGCAGGGGCTGATCCAGCAGAGCTGAGCTCTTGGATGTTTGCTCTTGGTATCGGTATGGGTTTAACGTCGATGGGCTTGTCTCTTTATTATCGTATTCCCGTTTTAACAGCCTGGTCTACGCCTGGTGCAGCGCTTTTGGTAGGTAGCTTATCGGGTGTTTCAATGGCTGAGGCAATTGGCGCCTTTCTCTTTTCTGGTTTGCTTATTGTTT
This sequence comes from Legionella massiliensis, assembly GCF_000756815.1. Lineage (GTDB taxonomy): Bacteria > Pseudomonadota > Gammaproteobacteria > Legionellales > Legionellaceae > Tatlockia > Tatlockia massiliensis. The sequence continues at coordinate 265,659 of NZ_CCVW01000001.1, read as the reverse complement.
TATCCGGCATAACAGGTTGGTTTGAGAAGATTATGTCACGGATTCCTCGCTCACTGACCTCGGCTATGCTCGCTGGTGTGTTGTTACAATTTGGTATGAACCTCTTTGTTGCCATGCAGCATCAGTTTATTTTGGTGCTTGCTATGTTTATCAGCTATTTGTTGGGAAGGCATTTTTTCCCTCGCTATGTGATTATCTTTGCTTTGGTTTTAGGTACCCTGATTGCGGGGTTTGAGGGTTTATTTAATTTAGCAAATTTCCATTTTACCTTATCGGCGCCAAAGTTCACCCTGCCGGAATTTTCTTTACCTGTTTTATTTAGCATTGGCATACCACTCTTTGTGGTGACAATGGCTTCACAAAATATTCCCGGCGTTGCTGTGTTGCATGCCTCAGGCTATAAACCGCCGATTTCACCTCTAATAAGCTGGACTGGTTTAACTACCTTGCTTTTAGCTCCTTTTGGCGGATTTGCCTTTAATTTAGCAGCGATTACCGCGGCTATTTGTATGGGGAAAGAAGCTGATAATGATCCGACAAAACGATATCGCGCAGCGATTTGGGCGGGTGCCTTTTATCTAATTACAGGCATTTTTGGCGCAACAGTTGTGGCACTCTTTAATGCTTTTCCCAAAGAGCTAGTATTGGCTGTTGCTGGATTAGCCTTGTTAGGCACAATTGGTAATAGTCTGAAGGTTGCCTTAGAGGATGAGGCGCAAAAAGAGCCTGCATTAGTCACCTTTCTTGTCGCGGCCTCCGGTATTTCCCTCTTTGGAATTGGTGCGGCGTTCTGGGGCTTGGTCGCTGGCGTACTGGGCTTTATTATCAATTCAACTATACTCTCAGCAAGACGCTAATTAGTACGGATTAACTAAAGAAAATGAATCGCCAATTTCGCTTTTATTTAAAGGCTGACCAATCGCCGACTCATTTTAATCTAAGTCGCTATCTGCAAGAGCAAGGTTGGCAAGAAAGTCCTTCGCAAGAGTTGGCCGATTTTAGCGATGCAAACTTGCAGTTTAATACTCAAGCAGCTGAGCAGCTTGAATATAAACATTTGCTGGCACAATTAGTCGATAAATACTGCCATGATGTAATGCCATTAACCTATTGTATTAACGATGAAAATTGGCTTCAGGTTTTAAACCAATTAGCGAGTGAATACTATTACCAGAATCAACAACTATTGAATCAAATTCCCAACCTATCTTGGATATTAAAGCCTGCATTATTAAACAATGGTAAGGAAATAAAAATTTTCCAAAAACTGAGTGAAATAGAGAGGCATTTTCTAAGCACAAAACGTTTAGGTGGCGAGCATGTTTTGCAATACTATCTTAGCCCGCATTTATTGCGAGATGGACGGAAATACTCGATTCGCATGTTTGTTGTCCTAACCAATTATGCCGGATGTTTTATCTACCCTAATGGTTATTATAATGTTGCCTTACATCCCTTTATGGCTAACGATTATAGTGATCTGCGCTCTCATTTAACTAATGAGCATTTACGGGATGAGGAGTCTAATGTCATACAAATTCCCTCTAAGCGCTTTGAAAACTTCCCGCCAATTTATGCACAAATAAAAGAGCTTTCTCAGGCAGCAGTCTCTGCACTTGCACAGAAAAATCCCCAAGCCTTTATCCCTGAGAAAGAACGAAATTTCGCTATCTATGGTTTCGACTTTATTGTGGATAGTTCCGGCCGTTTATGGTTGTTGGAAGCCAATCATGGCCCCTGTTTTCCTGTCAGTGATGACCATCCTTTGCAAGCTTATCTCTACTCTGTTTTTTGGCAGGATTTTATCAAAGGCTTTGTACAGCCTATTGCTGCAAATCAATCCGTGGATTCAATCAATTATTTGCCTTTCGAAAGGCTATACTAAAATGAGTTCAGATTGATAAGGATATTATGATGAAAGCACCAATAATGGTTATTGCTTTACTATGCTCAGGGTTGGCTACGGCACAAACACTGGATACCCAGCATTTTACGATAGCCATCAATTGCCAAAGTCCAGAATATGAGGTGGGTTGTGACAAGGCTTCTTATCAAGGGACCAATAAAGCCACCGGAGGCACTATCAATTTAATGGGCAGGCAGATTATGCAGATGTGTGCTGATGGAGTTACTCCCTGCCATTCGCTTGGTTATCAATTTACTAACGGTAAAATTATCTATTTTGTTTCTGAAGATGGTCATTTGCTGGTGACTGATGGCGCGAAAGTGCTGGTCGATGAGTCGGGAACCTGGCAGTTTTAGTTGAGTTTTTGCCTTCACTTTGTACCCTAATTTTCAAATTGTATTTTCCTGGGAAATAATTGAGAATACCGCCCGGCAGTTAGTCATTGCGTCATAAAAATAAACCTAACTGAATTGTTGGTGACTTAACCATTGAATAAGGGAATTTTATATGTTGTCAGAAAGCGAAATCAGAGCAGAGTTGACTAAAATAAAAAAATTAAAGGAAGTCATTGCCGCCCGCCTGTGGGCTCATGGCACACCAGTTTTTGATATCAATAATGGCAAGGCCTTGTCGGAAGAGAATATTAAGAATCGAATTGCTTCTTTAGCTGAAGAAATAATCGCAGCTTATCCTGATGAGTGCCCACTATTGGTTGGTGTATTGGTTGGTGGGATGCCTTTTGCCAACAGATTATTCGACGAGCTGACAGAAAGAGGATACTCCTTCGATCCCGCCTACATGCAAACAAGTAGTTATCATGGTGGTGTAAGTTCAGGGGATTTAACTGTGGATTTGAACACTAAAATTCCACCTGGCGAGCGAACTGTTATTGTAATCGACGATGTCTGTGACACAGGAAAAACCTATAAAAAAATCAAGGAACTTTTTGAGAAACAGGGCGCAAAAGAAGTACACCTCATGACTTTAGTAGATAAGAAGCAGGAGCGTGCACTCGGTTGTCATCCAACATTCTCGGGCTTTGTGATTTCGAAAGAGGAATTTATTATCGGATTTGGTTTGGATTATGCGGAAAAATTACGCAATACAAAGGAAATTAGAGCCGTAGATACCGACTATTTACCGAATCCAGAGGAAGAGGCTTTATTAAACCGAGAAAAACAACTTAATACTCAGTTGCAAGAAATAATTGCCAGGAAACAGGTTCAAGCTTCTGCAGGTACTAGCCGTGATTCGATGTTTGGTCATCCTGCGTCCTCATCATCACTCACTCCAACCCTCGAGATCCCACAATTACAGAACCCACAAGGCAGCACAGTACAACAGTCTGGTTTCTTTTGATAGTTAGGAACTATAGACCCCGCGGGTCAAGCCGCGGGAATTCGAGATTGTTTAGTCTCGTTTGACAAAGAATCAGGGCTCCAATAGGATATTCGAGATTTTAAAGATGGCTCGGGGTGCCGGTAACGGCTGAGAAACACCCGCAGAACTTGAACTGGTTAGGACCAGCGTAAGGATGCCTTCAAAAAATCCATGCTCTTATTTTTTAAGACATGGATACCTTTTGCCATCTCCATTTTTTTCATTTTCCAAGGAGATTGCTATGTCTGAACTTCATACTAGAACAACTTTATTACTTAACTGGTACGCTAATCCCTACCATACTCCAATTTTTGCCGCACAGGCACTTGGTTATTATCAAGACGAGGGCATCAAACTCGCAATTCTCGAGCCAACGGATCCTAGCGATGTTACCGAGATAGTTGGTTTGGCTAAGGTTGATTTTGGTGTCAAAGCGATGATTCATACAGTAGCGGCCAGGGCAAAAGGTTATGCTGTTAAATCAATTGGCACCTTGCTTGATGAACCGCCAACTGGCTTGATCGCGCTTAAGCGTTCTGGGATTAAATCCTTTCACGACATCGTTGGTAAGCGGGTAGGTTATATCGGTGAGTTTGGTAAGAAAATAATTGATGACTTGGCCAATTTAGCGGGTATTGAATCTGGCAGTTATGAGACGGTGCGAATTGGTATGAATTTAACGGACGCTATTCTTCACGACAGAGTGGATACCGGGATAGGCTTTATTAATTTTCAGCGTGTTGAACTCGAAGCCTTAGCTGGTGATACAGAGTTTTTACGGTTGGATCAGTTGGCTGGCTTAGGTTGTTGCTGCTTCTGCTCTATCCAGTTTATCGTGCCAGAAGCTATCTTAAAGCAGCCGGAATTAATTCGCGGTTTTCTCCGAGCAACCCAACGTGGTGCCGCATTTACTACCGAAGCACCAGATGAGGCCTATGAATTGTTGTGCATGCAAAAACCGCAATTACGCACAGAAACCTACCGAAAAATCTTTGTAAGAACCCTGCCTTTCTTTTCGCGAACCCTGCTCAATATTGAGCGAGATTGGGAGAAGGTTGGCCGTTATACTCGGCATTTATCGATTACCGATAAGCAATTTGCGGTGAAGGAATGTTACAGCAATGATTTTTTGCCTCAGGTTCCTTATTCTGAGTTGGCGCCGATTGCTTGTTGTATTGCTGAGTAACCACCTAATTTTTATGGCTCCGTTCGGCCTGAGCAGCTCAGCCCTTTTGGGGCAAATATCGGTAAAGAACTTCGAACCAGCAGCCCTCATCTATCCTTCAGACACCGTTCTTTGAGAGGAGTGGCGCAAGCCACGTCTCGAAGGCTCTAGCTAAGGCTTCGAGACAGCGCTGCGCACTTCTTCAGCCCGAGCGGATTATATTTAATTCCGTAACCTGGATTTTGCTTCGTTACATCCAGGCTACAGATGCCCTTTTTTAGCTCATAAAATTTAATAAATAATCAACTGGATACTGGTATACAGTTTGCTACACTAAAAATAAGAAGTAAAAAAGGGGGATAATGATGAAGAGTTTAATTTTGCATCCCACCGAGCTCAGCCAATGGCATGCACTGGTGAATGAAGCTCAGGCCTCAACCCGTCTGATGCTTAATGAGAACACGGAAAGTTATCTTGTCTTTCTGCTCATGCGCTTCTCGCAGGCGAGTAAATTGATTGAATCCGTTATTGCCCTTGATTTTCTTGAGTCAATGCACAGAACGAGGCAAAGGCAGGTTGAAATGTTACGTGATGTTGGTGACAAGAGTTTATTATTCTGTGGTTTGTTTCCGGGTGTAGCAAAGAAAAGAAACCTAAGCCTAAGTTATTTTGCCGATATGGGGCAAGCCGCCTATCTAACGGTAGGGGAGCTCTACGAAAGTCAGGCTGGTCTGTATTTTCAGCTCAGTGAGCAATTTTTAACCCTTCAGCAAATTTTGCGCGCTATGCGCGGTGAGTTTTTCCAATTTTCTTCAACGGATAGTTGCATTGTTTCGCCGGGTGATTTACCTCTGCAGTAGCGTGTTTATTGAGTCTTGAATTAATATTCTTAATGCAAACTATTCGATTTCTTAATAAAACCTTAATCTAAGGCAGTTAGCATAGCCCTACCAAAATTCTTTGTTGTTAATTTAATTTGGAGGAATACAAATGCCTGCCTTTACTCGGCTATGCGAAAAGGTCAATATTAGTCTTTTTGACGATACCATCACCCTATATCCAAAGAAAACTGGTAAAACATCCTTCCATCACGTGCATCCAATTTTTCAAATTTTGATGGGTGCGCCTGCTATGATTGAATTGGAGTGCGAGTATGAAGAGGCGGGACTAGTTACTCAAAGGGTTAATGAGTTAAACGAGCCTGTAACGTTTGTCCACCGTGACGACGCGGATCATGATCGTTACCATCAAGATAGCTTTCCTCTTGACGATACGCATATGCACATGAGATTTGCTAAAGCTATTGATGAGCCGAAGCTGGAACAAGTTCTTGAGTTTTTTGCAAAACACAATTTAATCTCTGGGGCTGAACAGGCTAGTTTCCTACAAGATTATAGAATGGTTAAACAACAGAATGCTCAGTTGGATCAATTGGCATCTGGGAAGGCTTCAGTTCAATTGGTGTCGAGCCAGCCTGCAATCAGAAGCACAGTTGTTTCAAATCCTGTACCGACTATTAGCGCCGTTGATTCAGAGGATGATTCAGAGAATGAGCTAGATGAAGAAGTGTCCTCTGAGAGCATTGATAATCTACTTCTAATCGGTAGCCGTGCTAATCCACTACTTGGTGGATCTGGTCAAGCTGGTAAGGCTGCTAACAAACCACCAGTTATCCCCGCGAATGCCATAAAAACCTTGTTTTCATTTAATCCAAAACAACAGGCTTTCATTGAGCAACTAAAAATTATGAATGAAAAAGCGCTTGTATTGGCGGACAAAGCGACTTTCAATGAGGACTATGATGAGGCAAATAAGAAAGCAAGAGCACTCTGTGATTCGCTCTACTTCGCCTATATTGCTTTCAACTCTAATCCGAAGAGTTACGGCTCTTGTCGAGCCTTCGACAAGACATGTAATACGGCTTTTGGTAAGGCAGAAAGCACATTAAAAGATCACCGAGAGTATGGTGAGGTTTGGGCTAATATTGCTCTCGCTTTTGTCCTATTGGGTGTTGGTTATGTGGTTTATGGTCTTTATAACAAATACCACAATAATGATAGCTTCATGTTTTTCAAAACCAATACTGACTCTGGGAAGAAGATGGACAATTTAAAAACCGCGGCTCAGGAAATGATTACGGATCCAAGTGCTTGTGCATCAATATCTGTGTATTAAGTAACTGTTAGCCTAGAACCAGCAACCTCTCATCTCCCTTCTCCCCATGTCTGGGGAGAAGGGAGATGAGAGGGATACCTTTAGGATTTAAGAAAAAGCATAGCAATATCAATAGCATCATAGCTGTAATGTTTATTGCAAAAATCGCAGCTGACTTCTATCTTTTCCCGTTCTTTCAAGAGCGCCTTAGCCTCTTCTTCGCCAAGTATCTTTAAAACCTCTTTCATTTTTTCTTCGCTACAACGACAGCGAAAACTGATAGGTCGGCCATCAAAAATACGCAGCTCAGTTTCATGATAAAGCCGGTGCAGCAGGGTTTCATTGTTCAGGGTTAGTAATTCCTTTTCACTAACAGTTTGGCCAAGGACGACAGCATATTCCCAGAATTGCTCACGCTGTTGACTATCTTGGCCGGGCATTAGCTGTAATAACATCCCTGCGGCCATATCATCGCCAACAGCTAGCCAAACCTGGGTTGCGACCTGTTCCGATTGGGCAAAATAATGTGTTAAATTTTCACTCATCGCAGTGGATTGGATGGGGACAATACTTTGATAACTCTGAGTCGTATTATATTGGTTAATCGTTAACACCATCTGCCCTTTCAAAAAGGCTTCGGCATAGTCGATCATTTCCAGATCGTCCTGATAGCCTGCAAAAGCTCGCATATGCAATTGATGATCACACTGCACTAACAATAAGGGTAGGCGTTTATCGCCTTGAAATTGCAGACTTAGTTCACCCTCAAATTTAATGCTTCCAGCCAGAAGCAAACAGGAAATCAAAGCCTCGCCAAGTAAGTTTTTTACCATGGGGGGGTAGGGACGTTGATTCATAATGGTTTGATAGGTTTCTTTTAGATGCGCGATTTCGCCGCGAATACTGGCTTTCTCAAACAAAAAGCGTTGTAAGGAATCGGTTTCTTTCATTGTTAGCCCTAGGATGCAAAAAATCTGGGCTATTCTAACATAATCCTGAGAAATTCAGATTGCTTGCCTGTTAGAGCCGAGAGATAATGCGCCCCCGAAGAACATATTTCCCTTCTCCCCTTCAGGGGAGAAGGTGCCCGAAGGGCGGATGAGGGGATTTCTAACCCCCATGTCGATTTTTTTTGAGAATCACATAATGCTAAACCCCCAACAAACAGCCGCAGTAAAATACATCGATGGACCTTTATTAGTCCTCGCCGGTGCCGGCTCAGGGAAGACCCGGGTAATTACCCAAAAAATTGCTTATCTCATCGAAAATTGTGGCTATGCGGCCAATACAATTTGCGCAGTAACCTTTACCAATAAGGCGGCGAATGAAATGCGGGCAAGGGTCGCTTCGGTTTTGCCGGCCACTAGTCGCCGAGGATTAAAGGTAGCGACTTTCCATACTCTGGGTTTATCGATTATCAAGCGTGATCTGAGTTTATGCGGCTTAAAAACAGGCTTTTCAATTTTCGATAGCGAAGATTGCCAGCAACTTCTACGCAGCTTTTTACCCGTGGGTAAGTCTAGTGATCGGGATTATCTTATGCAGATTCAGCAGCAGATTTCCCGTTGGAAAAATGATTTGCTTGAGCCAGAAGATGCCGCCAGAAGAGAGGCTGATTCAGCGGTCTTTGACGATGCCCTGCTGATCTATCCACGCTACCAACAATCCCTAAAAGCTTATAACGCAGTAGATTTTGACGATCTGATTCGCCTGCCAGTGAAGCTCTTGGTTAACCATTCTGAGGTTTTAGAGCGCTGGCAAAATAAAATCCGCCATTTATTGGTTGATGAATATCAGGACTCAAATACCTCGCAATATAAATTAGTGAAATTATTAGTCGGTTTACGCGCCCAGTTCACCGTGGTCGGTGATGATGATCAGTCTATCTACGCCTGGCGTGGGGCGAAGCCGGAGAATCTTTCTCAGTTGCAACAGGATTATCCTAATTTAAAGCTGATTAAATTGGAGCAGAATTATCGTTCAACTTCGCGCATCCTGCACGTAGCAAACCATTTAATAGCGAATAACCCCCACTTGTTTGACAAAAAGTTATGGTCAAACCTCGGGCATGGCGAAATGCTGCGGGTGTTGTGTTGTAAGGATGAGAATGATGAGGCAGAGCAGGTTGTCGCCGACATGATAAGCCATAAGCTCCGCAGTCGAACGGACTACGGCGACTATGCCATTTTATATCGCGGCAACCATCAGTCACGAGTCTTTGAAAAGGTGTTACGCCATCACGGCATATCCTACCGTATCAGCGGCGGGCAGTCCTGGTTTGCCCGTGCTGAGGTCAAAGATGCCTTTGCTTACCTGAAGTTATTATGCAATGAAGCGGATGACGCCGCCTTTTTAAGGGTAATCAATACGCCAAAACGCGGAATCGGTGAGACCAGTCTGGATACTTTAGGTCATTATGCGCAGGGCAGAGGGCAAAATCTTTATAGTTGCGCTGATCACCTCGCTTTAACAGAACAGATTGCTGATAAACCCCGAGCTGCTTTGCAGCACTTTAAGTCCTGGCTGGAAGGGATTAAAACACGTCTACACTCTGAGTCTGTGGTCGAGGTTTTGCGTGAAATGATCGAAGACAGTGGCTATGAAGCTTATATTTATGAACTCTGTGATACACCAGCAAAAGCACAAAAACGCATGGATAATGTCTGGGAGCTTTTAGATTGGGTAGGTCGATTACTAGCCAAGGAGCCCGAGCTGAAGTTAGCTGATGTTGTCAATAAATTAATCCTGATTGATATCCTTGAACAGGCCGAAGAGCAAGATAGCTCTACCTTGCAATTAATGACTCTGCATGCCTCAAAGGGGCTTGAGTTTCCCTTTGTTTATTTGGTGGGAATGGAAGAAGAGCTCCTACCACATCGGGTGAGCATTGACGATGATCAAATTGAAGAGGAACGCCGCCTCGCTTATGTGGGGATTACTCGAGCTCAGAAAGGTCTATGTTTGACTCTGGCCAAGCAACGCCGCCGTGTTGGCGAGATGCAAGATTGCCTGCCCAGCCGTTTCCTCGATGAGTTACCCCAGGACAGTCTTGAATGGTTTGGAAAATCAGGGGAGAAGAATGAGGCTAAATCTAAGGCTTTGGCTAAATCTCATTTGGCGGGGTTGAAGAATTTGTTGGAATCGTAGGGTAATAGGTCACTCTCGTCACCCTAACATAGCCCGTCATCCCGAACATAGTGAGGGATCTCCGGGATTAGCACAGTGCTACACATCAGGAGATGTCTCTCTACGTTCGACATGACGTTCGTCTTTGGGAGCGTAGCGAAGGATCTCCGGGATTAGCACAGTGCTACACATCAGGAGATGTCTCTCTACGTTCGACATGACGTTCGTCTTTGGGAACGTAGCGAAGGGTCTCCGGAATTGGCACAGTGCCACATTCAGGAGATCCTTCGCTACGCTCCAGGATGATGGAAGGGGCACTGCGTTCGCATGACGATATTTACTTAAGCCACAGGCGCCGAACTAATGCGTTCAGGTAAATCAGCAAGAAAGTCTTCTGTGCGTGTTTTATAACCCAGACCGAAGAAGCGCTGTTGCCCATAAACCTGCTTTGCAGTCTCTTGAGAAATTCGGACTTTAATTTCTTCCTCATCAGCCTCATGCATATCCCGTAAATCTCTACGTAATTCCAGTAAGCCTGCTGCTTTTTCTGAGGCAAGTTGTCCATTGATCTTTGCCTGGTTCAAATGCTTGTCCAAGTACTGATCAATGCGGTGAACCGAATGTTCAAGTTGCCATTCCTTGGATGGTTTGGCTGCAGTTGGCTTGATTTCGACCGACTCTTTGGGAGGCTGCCCCTTTTGTTTATCCCAGGATTCTTCCCAAGAGAGTTCTTTACCAATGCTATGCTTATTTGATTTGGTTAGGGACGCAATCGACTCCAACTCCTCAGCTTGGGCGAAGCGGTGTTCCCCAGCGCATTTTGCTTGTAAAGCCTCATAGTTTTCCTGGTTCGCTGGGGTTAATTTAATTTCCTTAACCTTCTCGGTTCGTTGATTGGCATAGTAAAGTTTATTGTTATGGGAAACCACGGCATTCTTGCCTTGTAAGGTTTCTCTTAACTGGTCGAAAGAAGGTTTCTCTTCTCCCTCTACCTGCATAAGGCCGCAGTCTTCTGCCGTTTTGTTAACCATACGCGTCGCTGCATAATCCCAACCTGCTGCTGCGGCATAGAGCGGTGTGAAGATGAAGTTGAGCAGGCGGGATGGGATATCGTTGTCATGAGAATGGCCATGGCCTTCGCCAAGGCGTTCTCTAGCTAGATCCTTGATACCATGATGATGGTGGTCATGATTATGCAAAAGATCGCCAACAAAATAATGAGCATCCTCGAATCCTTCACTGATGATGCCGAGAATTGCCGATACAATTTCCGGGATACCAGGGACACGATCCGCAGTAACACCAATACTAATCAAATGGCCAAAGAAGAAGAGTAGGCGTAGCGGAGTTACTGTTAGTTTTAATAGTAAACGGAAGGGGTTAATGATCTGTAACCAGTTTTCATTATCCATCACATGGTGATAGGTATCCGCAATGCCCTTGGCGATTCGTGCAAAAAAGCCTTCTTCTGCCCTAGTGGCATTGTCAATCATTTCCAGGGATTCGCTGGTATTCTGCAGATTAAAGATCAGCTGGGAAACACCAAGGAAAAGGGGGGTAACCACGCCCATAATAAAACTGGGCATTCTGCGCATCCACTCGAAAAGTGGGCGGGCGTTTTTAGCAACAGTCCACCAGGTCCCTGCGGTACAAACTGTCAAGGCGATAGTCAGGCTAAGTAAGACAACAGCCGATACGGCAAGCGAAACAGAGCGTAGAGTAATGCCCTGTTTTAGATCATCACGTATTTTGTAATACCATTTGCGCAGTGTATCGTTATGAATCATATCGGTTACTGCGTTATAAATCAGGAAGGTATAGGCTGCGCCGCAAATCAAAGCCAAGGGGACAATAATTGCCGGCAAGGTGGCTGCAGAAATGGCCGCTAAAATAGGCAGCATGGAAAAGGCTTCGACCAATAGGTAGGTAATCCCCAGACTCATAAAGAAACCAGAGACCGCACTAAAGGCGATAACCCATTTATAAGTTGTTTCGCGCTTTGAATATAAAGCTTTTGCTTCGCCACGCGGGTTTTTTTGCATCCATTGCAACAATTCTTGCTCAGGGGCTGTTAGATTTTTCGCTTGTAGATTGTTAGCAAGCATCAGTTGGGCGAAACGTTGTCGCATCTGCTTCAGCTTGGCTTCCTGCTGTATTCTGGATTCGTCCACACGAGTGGATTCCAGAATAAGGAAATCGCTTTCCTCATCATTTGCAGCGTCACTTTCTTGCTGAGCCTGCAGCGCCAGGAGTTGTTCCTTATATTCTTTGAAAAGTGCTGGGCAATCGTTTGCGTCGGGATTGATGGTCTGCTTTTCAAATTGGATGTTTAGATAATTATTAATCCATTCGTCAACCTGTTCGCTAGATTCATCTAATTGCATTTCTTCATCAAAGGCTGCGCGATAGGCTTTTAGCAATTTATCTTGCATGCTTTCATTCAGCCAATTACTGAGCTCTCTTTCATAAGGTGTTAGCTCACCCCCTTCCTCGGCAAAGAGTTGTGAGGCGAACCATCTTTCCATGTCTTTTAGTTTTTTCTCGATTTGGCGCTTGGCCTTTTCTGATTTTTCATCTAAGCGCTTGTGATCAAACTTATGCAGTAATTTGAGTTGAGCTTGGTAATCCTTGAAAAATTGCGGACAATCTTCTGCTTCGGTATCGATGGTATTATTTTCAAATAATTTTAGTAGCGCATCATTACCTAACTGATTTTTCAGGAAATCTCGCTTAAAGAGTTTATTTAGAGCGCCTTTAATATTTTGTAAATAAATCTCCCCCTCATAAGCAACTGACAGGATTAAAGAGCCAATCGCAAGACCGAGAATCGGTGCTAAGGTAAACATCCCTGTAAAGCTTAAGAAGCCAATAATAAGGCTAGCTCCCAAGGTAAGAAGGGTTAGAAGAAGGTAATAGGGTATTTTTTTTAGTTTCATTGTTCACCAGGAGGGCAGTTCAAGGAAAGTGAAACTTTATAACAAATGAAAATGATTATCAATAATATTGAGAACAAAAAAAAATCATTATGCACTATCATGAAGAACTCTTCGCTTGCTAGAATGGCCAGCAAATTTGGCCCATAGCAGAATTAGAGTCATTCCCGCGAAGGCGGGAATCCATCCCTAAAGGCCGCACTGAACTACATCACAGATGGATCCCCGCCTTCGCGGGGACGACATTTAACATATCGGACGGAGAAAATTAATGCACTTGCCTCAAATTATCCTTAACTTTATTTTGAGCCTTTGTGTATTAAGCCCAGTATTTGCCCAAGCCCAAAACGAGATGGAACAATTACAAATACCCCAGTGTTTGGCCGCTAAGTTAGACAAAAACTATTCGATCTTGGCTGAAAACAAGAACTTTAAAATCATTAACATCCCAGCGGCAGAAGTAGATGAGCTTGCTTTGCTTGCTGATCAGGTGGCTTGCGGTCGTTTTAAAAACCTCAGCCACCAGTCCAAAGAAGAAGTTGCCAGAGCTTTGTTGCAGCCAGCAACGATTAAGGTTCCGGCTTATAAAAGGGGCAATTATAGGATTAACCATAGGGAAGCTGTCTATCAGGCTATTGCTAAAATTGACTCAACAAATATCTGGCAAACCTTGAGCCATCTAACCAGTTACCACAACCGTTTTGCTAAACAGGAAACGGGTTATCAGACCGCATTATGGCTACAAAACCAATTTGAAGACTTAGCGCGTAGCCAGGGGCGTCATGATACAGCTACTTATTTAGTTGAAACGGGTAACGACTATATTCAACCCTCTGTGGTCACTGTTATTGGTAAGGATCTAAAGGCGCCAGCTGTTGTGATCGGCGCGCATATGGATACCCTTGCAGGTAGAATGCCTGGTGCTGGCGATGATGCTAGTGGTTCTGCAACTATTCTCGAAATGGCGCGGGTACTGCTTGCCTCAGAAAATCATTTGAAACACCCTGTTTATATTATTTGGTATGCAGCTGAAGAGTCGGGTTTGCTAGGTTCTCAGCGTGTCGTTGCTTATTTCAAAGAGAGGGCAATCAAGGTAAAAGCAGTGGTTCAATTTGATATGACTGGCTTTCGGCATCAGGATGATGATCCAACGATGTGGCTCTTCCTCGATAATACTGAGCCAGGTTTAACTGCTTTTACGGCACAATTAATCGAGGAATACATCAAGGTTCCAGTTGCTTATTCGAGTTGCGGTTATAGCTGTAGTGATCATGCTTCTTGGTCTGAGGCTGGTTTTTCTGTGGTCTTTCCCTGTGAAACTAGTTTTGAGGATCATAATCCCTTTATGCACACCTCTTCCGATACCATGAACCTGTTGAATACCGAGCATATGGTGAATTTCACAAAGTTAGCCTTGGCTTTTGCGATAGAACTTGCAGGTAGTTAGGGTTAGATCGCTGCCCCTCATCCGCCTGCGGGGCTCATTAAACCGCTGTCTTAGTTGTCGTAACCGGCGGGCAATGAAACTCAGCAGCTACCTGACCTTGTGCGTCTATGGCTTGCAGTGTTACTGGAAACTTCCACAAAGTATGTAAATGCTTAAGCACTTCATTCGTGTTATTACCCAAGGGAACACGGTTTTGCTGTATATACTGCAAGGTCAGAGAACGATCGCCTTCCACATCAACTGAATAGACCTGAATATCGGGTTCAAGATAGCCAAGATTGTATTGTCTCGATAAGGCTTCGCGGATTGCCTGATAACCCTGGGCATCATGAATTGCGCTGACCAGCAAATCGGGGCTTTTATCATCATCAACAATATAAAATAGCTTTAAGTCACGTATTAATCGTGGGGATAGGTATTGGGCGATAAAACTTTCGTCCTTAAAATTGCGCATGGCTTCATCTAGGCTTGTTAGCCATTGGCGGTTAGCCAAATAGGGGAACCATTGTTTATCTTCATCCGTTGGATTTTCACAGATGCGTTTTATATCCTGCATCATGTGATAGCCCAAAGTGTAAGGGTTGATGCCATTAAAATAAGGGCTGTTAAAGGCTGGTTGCATAATAACATTGGTATGGCTTTGCAGGATTTCCAGCATGAATTCATCAGTCACCAAGCCTTCATCATAGAGGGCATGTAGCAGGGTATAATGCCAAAAGCAAGCCCAGCCTTCATTCATTACTTTGGTCTGGCCTTGGGGATAAAAATACTGAGCAATTTTTCTTACGATACGCACGATCTCACGTTGCCAGGACTCCAGTAAAGGGGCGTTCTTTTCAATAAAATAGAGAATGTTTTCTTGGGGCTCTTCGGGGTATCGTTTCTTTCGGCCACTTCCATCGGCTTCCTTGGCTTTAGGAATAGTGCGCCATAATTCATTAACTTGAGATTGTAAGTAAATTTCGCGATTTTCCTGGCGAATTTTCTCTTCCTGCATTGATAAACTTGCCGGGTGTTTATAACGATCCACACCATAATTCATCAATGCATGGCAGGCATCAAGAACGGCCTCAACCTCGTCAATACCATGTCGTTGTTCGCATTCACTGATATAGTTTCTAGCGAAGACCAGATAATCAATGATCGCATCGGCAGAGGTCCACATTTTGAAAAGATAATTGTTTTTAAAAAAGGAATTATGACCATAGCAAGCGTGGGCGATAACCAGGGCTTGCATGGCCATCGTATTTTCTTCCATCAAATAGGAAATGCAGGGATTCGAATTGATGACTAATTCATAGGCTAAGCCCATTTGTCCCCGCTTATAGCTTTTTTCAACGCCAACAAAATGCTTGCCAAATGACCAATGGTGATAGCCAATCGGCATACCAACAGAGGCATAGGCATCCATCATCTGTTCTGCGGTGATAATCTCGATCTGGTTAGGATAAGTGTCTAGTTTAAAATCCTTTGCCAGGCGAGATATTTCCCTATCATAGGTTTGAATTAGATCAAAGGTCCATTCGGCACCAATAGATAAAGGTTCTTTTCTCATGTGGTTTTCCTTTTGAATAATTCGCGGAATACTGGATAAATATCGGCAATATTATCAATATTCTCCATAGCAAAATTGGGAAATACCCCTTTTACCAATTGATAAACTTCCCAAAGGCTTTGGTGGTGGCGCGGCATGATTTCAATATAGGCAAAGTACTGCAGCAAGGGCATGATTTTTTCTTGTAAGAGCTCTTGGCAATAGGGCGAGTCGGCATTCCAATTATCGCCGTCAGAAGCTTGGGCGACATAGATATTCCAAGAGGCAGCAGGATAACGGGCTTCAATGATGTTATATAACAATTCTAGTGCGCTGGAGACTACTGTACCGCCTGTCTCGCGGGAGTAAAAAAACTCTTCTTCATTCACTTCTTTTGCCGAGGTGTGATGACGAATAAAGACCAACTCAATTTTCTCGTAATTTTTAGTAAGAAAAAGATAGAGCAAAATAAAGAACCGTTTGGCAATATCTTTTTTCGCTTCATCCATCGAGCCTGAGACGTCCATGACACAAAACATTACGGCTTGAGTAGATGGCGCGGGAATTCGGATGCGATTGTTGTAACGCAGGTCGATGGTATCAATAAAGGGTACGGATTGGATTTTCTTCTTTAAAAACTCAATGTCGCGTTGCAAGCGTAGTAAATCAACTTTATCGGGATTGGGAATGGCTTCTAACTTAGCCAATTCTTCCAGAGCTTCCCGTAGTTGGCGTTTGTACGGTGAGGACAAGGCCATTCGCCGGCCAGTTGCCTGGCGCATTGAGCGGATTACGTTAATATTGGCAGGAATCCCGCTGCTGCTGACACCAGCACGCACGGTTTTATAGGTTGTCATCTTTGCCAATTCTTTCTTAACTAAATCAGGTAGCTCGAGGTCTTCAAAATACAATTCGAGAAATTCTTCACGAGAAAGTTGAAAAACAAAATCATCCTCTCCTTCGCCAGTATCGCTGGCCTGACTACCGCCTCCGCCATTACCACCGCTTGGACGTTTGACTCTATCGCCCGCAATAAACTCATCATTCCCGGGCAGGATTCGTTCGACCCGTCCTCCCTGGCCACGATGAAAGCGGGGTTCAGAGATATCTTTGGCTGGAATAGAGATTTGCTCACCCTGATCAATTTCAGTAATGCTGCGTTTTCCTACCGCATCAGATACAGCGCGTTTAATTTGATTTTTATAACGACGCAGAAAACGCTGGCGATTAACCGTGCTTTTTTTACCTGCATTTTGTCGTCTATCTATCAGTTGCGACATACTATGGTCCTTCCATTAAGCAATGGACACTGAGGCTCCCTCCCCTAAAGGCAAGAGTTGGCATTGTGCCTAGTTAGATCTAGGTTCCCGCTTTCGCGGGAACGGCAAATTCGGATTCAACCTTATTGCGATTTTCTAACCCTTAGATACCATTCACAGAGTAATCTGACCTGTTTACGGGTGTAGCCTTTGTCAACCATGCGAGCAATAAACTCTTCATGTTTTTTCTTATCATCTTCAGATGCTTTGGCATTGAAAGAAATAACAGGCAGTAAATCCTCGGTATTGGTAAACATTTTTTTCTCAATCACAGTTTTTAATTTTTCATAGCTGTTCCAGACTGGATTTTTGCCATGATTATTAGCGCGTGCCCTGAGTACAAAGTTAACGACCTCATTACGAAAATCTTTGGGATTGGAAATTCCTGCTGGTTTTTCAATCTTTTCCAATTCAACATTTAGTGAACCTCTATCAAAGATTTCTCCGGTATCAGGATCACGATAATCCTGATCCTGAATCCAGAAGTCAGCATAGGTAATGTAACGGTCAAAAATGTTTTGCCCATATTCAGAATAAGACTCGAGATAGGCGGTTTGAATTTCTTTGCCAATCAATTCAACATACTTGGGTGTTAAATGTTCCTTGATAAAGGTTAAATATTTTTCGTGCTGCTCTTGGGGAAACTGTTCTTGTTCGACTTGTCGTTCAAGGATATAGAGCAAATGCACTGGATTAGCTGCGACCTCAGAATGATCAAAGTTAAAGACCTTCGATAAAATCTTAAAGGCGAAACGAGTAGAAATACCGCTCATACCCTCATCGACTCCGGCAAAATCGCGGTATTCTTGGTAGGATTTTGCCTTCGGATCCGTATCTTTTAAGGATTCCCCGTTATAAACACGCATTTTTGAATAAATGCTGGAGTTTTGTGGTTCTTTTAAACGGGTGAGCACAGAAAATTGCGCCAGCATATCCAGGGTTCCCGGTGCACAGGGTGCTTCGGTCAAAGAACTGTTATCAAGCAGCTTCTGATAAATACGTAATTCCTCAGAGACACGTAGACAATAGGGCACTTTAACGATGTTAATCCGATCGATAAAGGCTTCATTATTCTTGTTATTCCTAAAGGTCTGCCATTCTGACTCGTTAGAGTGCGCGACGATAATTCCTTCGAAGGGTAAGCCCGATAAGCCTTCTGTAGCGTTGTAATTGCCTTCCTGAGTTGCGGTTAATAAGGGATGAAGCACTTTAATCGGTGCTTTAAACATTTCCACAAACTCCATCAAGCCCCGGTTAGCACGGCAAAGGCCGCCGGAATAGCTGTAGGCATCTGGGTCATCTTGGGAAAACTCTTCCAGTTTACGAATATCAACCTTTCCAACCAGTGATGAAATGTCTTGGTTGTTCTCATCACCAGGCTCTGTCTTCGCAACCGCAATTTGTTTCATGCGGGAGGGTTTGACTTTAATGACACGAAACTGACTAATATCGCCATTGTATTCATGCAAACGTTTAATAGCCCAGGGAGACATCGCATAGCGCAGATGGCGCGTGGGGATACCAAAGCGTTCAAGTAAAATTTGCCCATCTTCCTCTGGATCAAATAAGGACAGGGGTGAGTCGTAAATAGGTGAACCTTTGATTGCATAAAAAGGAACTTTTTCCATCAAATCTTTCAGCTTTTCTGCCAAAGATGATTTTCCCCCACCAACAGGACCAAGCAGGTAGAGAACTTGCTTGGTTTCTTCTAAGCCTTGGGCAGAGTGTTTAAGGAAACCTACAATTTGCTCGATGGGTTCTTCCATACCAAAGAACTCTCTGAATACGGCATATCGAGGAATAACTTTATTGGAAAAGATACGTGATAAAACAGGATCGTGGCGAGTATCGACCATTTCAGGTTCGCCTATGGCCATTAGTAATCGCTCCGCTGGGTTTGCGTAGGCTGAAGGATCTGTTTTACAAAGCTCTAGATATTCATCCAGACTTAGTTCCTCCGCTTTATTATCAACAAAGCGCTTTGTATAGTTAGCTAAAAAATCATGTGTACTCATAAGCCATCCCCTTTTGCTTATCCCTCTCGGGTAAAAAGCTATTCTGTTTGATTCTTTTGCATTTCGCCATTAAAAGCGAGACACTATCTTCCTAATTTCATTATAGAACTGTTTTATCAGATCTTGTAACGCCCTAAATGAGAAAAAATTTACTAAAATCATTAATGTTTGTAACTTATATCTGACCGGAGCAAAGTTCATGCCAGACCAGACCATTTATCGAAAAGATTATCAACCTCCAGCATTTTCAGTGGCAACAATCGACCTTAACTTTGATCTTTATGATGATCACGCCCTGGTGCAAAATCGCATGCTCTTAAAGCGACAACATGAAGGGGCTTTGCATTTATATGGTGATGAGTTAGAGCTGGTCAGCCTTGCAATGAATGGCAAACCGCTTGATAAAAGCAGCTACAGTATGGAGCAGGATGATTTAATCATTGACAATTGCCCGGAGGAATTCAGTTTAGAAGTCGTTACCCGAATTTATCCACAAGACAACACCAAGCTCTCTGGCCTCTATCGCTCAAACCATCTTTTTTGCACCCAATGCGAGGCAGAGGGGTTTCGACGTATCAGCTACTATCTAGATCGCCCTGATGTCTTAGCAAAATACAGCACAAGAATAACTGCCGATAAGGCGATCTATCCTGTATTGCTGTCGAATGGTAATTTGACTGGTGCCGGCGATTTGGCAGATGGGCGGCACTGGGTGCAATGGGACGATCCCTTTAAAAAGCCTTCCTACCTTTTTGCCTTAGTTGCCGGTGATTTAGCCTGTGTGAAGGACAAATTTGTCACCGCCTCAGGCAAAACGGTCGATTTGCGGATTTATGTTGAGCCGGGTAATGAAGACAAATGTGCTCACGCCATGACCTCTTTACAGAATGCAATGCGTTGGGATGAAGAGGTTTATGGGCGGGAATATGATCTGGATATTTTCATGATCGTTGCTGTCAGTGATTTCAACATGGGGGCGATGGAAAATAAAGGCCTCAACATCTTCAACTCTAAATACATCCTTGCGCGACCTGATACTGCAACCGATGCGGATTTTGCGGGTATTGAAAGTGTAGTTGGCCATGAGTATTTTCATAATTGGACCGGTAATCGTGTGACTTGCAGGGATTGGTTTCAACTCTCTTTAAAAGAGGGGTTAACCGTATTTCGCGATCAGGAGTTTTCTCGCGATATGAATTCACGTGATGTGAATCGTATTGATGATGTGCGAGTATTGCGATCGGCGCAATTCCCTGAAGATGCTGGTTCAATGGCGCATCCAGTTAGGCCAGAGTCTTATCAGGAAATCAATAATTTCTATACCGCAACTGTTTATAACAAAGGGGCTGAGGTTATTCGTATGCAACATACCCTCCTGGGTAGCAAGGGTTTTCGCCGCGGGATGGATTTGTATTTCCAACGCCATGATGGCCAGGCGGTTACGATTGATGATTTTGTTGCTGCTATGGAAGATGCCAATCAGGTTGACCTAAACCAGTTTAAGCGTTGGTACAGCCAAGCGGGAACACCGGAGGTTGAGGTGACCAGCACTTATGTTGAGGGCACTCTGACTCTAACGCTGACCCAATCTTGTATTCCAACCCCAGAGTGCAAAGAGAAAAAGCCCTTTCACATTCCTATTCGTGTCGCATTATTTACTGAGTCTGGCCAAATTTTGCCGCTTGAAAACAATGTGTTGCAATTACGTGACACTAAGGAGCGTTTTGGCTTTTCAGGTTTACCGTCTAAGCCGGTTGTTTCCTTGCTCGGCGATTTTTCAGCCCCAATTAAACTGAATTACCAGCAGAGTGAAGCCGATTTGCTTGCGCTGCTGCGTTTTGAGACGGATGGCTATGCGAAATGGGATGCAGCACAGCGCCTAGCGCTTTCTTGCCTGACAAATTGTTTTAACACAGAACGAAGCCAATGGCAGATTCCGCAAACGCTGGTTGATGCTTATCGTCATGTTTTGCAAGATGAGTCTCTCAGCACCGCTTTAAGAGCCGAATTATTAATTCCTCCCGGATTTGAGGAGGTTGCAGCTACTCTGGACGCTGTTGATGTTAATGCCGTTGAACAAGCTCGTGATTTCTTCCGTGCAGAGCTTGGTAAACAGCTGTATCCGCAGATGGCGGCAATGTATGAGTTATTCTGGCAACAGGAAGATCATGGTATGCATGCTGAGGCCTATGGCCGTAGGAAATTAAGAAATGTATGCCTCTGGTTTATGATGAAGGCCGATGAGGCACGCAGTCTTGCGAGCTGCCAGCAGCAATTTATAAAGGCCAAAACCATGACTGATCAGATTGCCTCTTTTGCTGCCTTAAGCAATTGTTCACAAAAAAGCGTGCAAGAATTGGCGATTGATAATTTTTATAAGCAATGGTCGCAAGATGATCTTGTCTTGGATAAATGGTTTTCTATTCAGGCAACCAGCGAAGCAGAGGGCACACTGGCACGGGTAAAAACCTTGTTGAAACATCCCGCCTTTAGTATGAAAAACCCGAACAAGGTCAGAGCGCTAGTGGGGGCTTTTTGCCAGGCCAATCCACGACATTTTCATGCAGAAAATGGCAGCGGTTATGTTTTCTTAAGTGAAATCCTCGAGATCATGGATCAGATAAATCCGCAAATTGCAGCCCGCTTGGCTACTCCTTTCACTCGCTGGCGTCGTTATGATAGTCTCAGACAAGGCTTAATGCACAAAGAACTTAAGCGTCTGGCTGAGCTGAAGCTGTCCCGCGATTTGCGAGAAGTGGTTGAGAAGAGCTTGATTGTTTAAGGGGGCAAGATGTTAAAACGCTTTGCTGTTATGGGCAATCCAATTGCCCATAGCTTATCCCCCTTTATCCATCAACGTTTTGCCGAGCAGGCAGGGATAGCCTTAAGTTATGAAAAAATCCTGGTGCCAGACACTTTGTTTGAATCCCAAGTACTTGATTTTTTTGCTGGGGATGGCAAGGGTTTAAATATCACCCTTCCTTTTAAGCAAAGGGCTTTTGCGATGGCAGAAGGCATAACTGCTCGTTGTAAGCTGGCTAAGGCAGCAAATACCTTATGGCTAAGTGAAGGCAAGCTTCAGGCGGATAATACTGATGGTATCGGATTAATCAGAGATCTAGCATCCTATGGTGAACTTGCAGGAAAGCAGGTGCTTTTATTAGGCGCTGGCGGTGCTGCACGCGGTATTATTGGTCCTTTGCTTGCCGCTGAGCTTGCTGGCTTGACCTTGGTAAATCGTAATGAAGAAAAGGCTAAAGCCCTGCAAACAGAATTTACCCAGCTCAAGATCAGCCGTTTAGCTGAGCTTAAGACCGAATATGATTTAATCATCAACGCAACTTCAGCAAGTCTAGCCGCCGATAGTTTAGCGCTACCACAATCCTTATTGAAATCCACAACACTTTGTTACGACTTGGCCTACTCTAAAACTGGCGCAACAGCCTTTGTTGCATGGGCAGTTGAGCAAGGCGTCCAGGCTGCAGATGGCTTAGGAATGTTAGTTGAGCAAGCAGCAGAAGCTTTCCTGATTTGGCATGGTGTGCGGCCTGATGCTCGAGCAGTTTTAACGGAGTTAAAGTATTCGCAGAGCGGTTGAACAGCGGCAATTGAATGTATCCATAATAGGTCTCCCTACACTCCGTCATACTGAGAGCTCCAGCTCCTTTGGGGCAAACATCGATAAAGACCTCGTCATCCCGAATGTTGTGAGGGATCTCCGGGATTAGCAGAGTGCCACACTCAGGAGATGTCTCTCTACGTTCGACATGACGTACGTCTTTGGGAGCTTAGCGAAGCATGACGGAATGTAGGGACCTAATAAAAAAACTTCTGCACTTCATCCGCCTTTTCGAGTGTATCCTGATATCCAAGACTAATAAGCTCGCGTGTGAATTCGGGCTCAAATAGCAGAAAGCTCAATAAATCACCGGAATGGTTTTTAGCGCCCAGGGCATTCAGTAAAAAACGAAGCAGGGTCGGCATGCTGTTATATTGTGCTTGGGCAATTGCCGAGACATCGATACTGGGCCTTAGATGAAAGGTTTCAATAGGACGCCAGGGTGAGTGGCGTTTTTTCCACATGGATAGTAGGCGGGCAATATCATTCATGCGATTTACCATTTCGATATCGCGGTCAAGATTATCAAGAAAAATACCGTTCAACATCCCGCCTAAAATATTAGCGAAACCAATTTCACCATTCTTTAAGAGTTCGGGCTCATGAAAACTTGCAAGTTGACGGGTACCTAAAATCAGGATCTTATTAACCTGAAAACGGATAGCCCCACGTAGTGGCGATACCAGCCCCATACTCCCATCGCCATAGTGAAAACCGTCGATTGCTACGGACGGAAAAAAGAGTGGCAAGGCACTGGAAGCAAGAATATGTTCCATTCGCAAATTAGCTTGCTGGCTAATGTGACGAGGATAATGCCAGTCTTCAAATAAAGCGGTATCGTGTCGGTAGAACGAAATAGTCTGCTGTGATTCATAGCAGTGACTAATAATTTCCACTGCTTCTAAGTGGTTGCTCGCTATATTTGCGTCGATCAAATCAAAATCGATAGTGTTGTTTATAAATTCGCGTAATGGCGAGGTATCAAGTAAGTTACCCGATTGTCTTTGTTTAACAATTAAATGGCTAATATTCCGCAAAACGGATTTGGAGAGCTCATAATTACTGGCATTGAAAATATGCTGACATCGGATTTCAGTCCAAAGGGTTTCAAGTTTTTCGAGGCCAACTTGAAAGTCATGAGCATTTTCGGCGAGTACGGCAGCATTCAAGCTACCAACGCTGACACCGCTAATCACCTCAAAGGGAAGGGTTTTGACTTGTAGAATATGACCGATTGCTTTGAGCACTCCCGCTTGATAAGCGCCTCTTGCTCCACCACCGGCCAAATACAGGGCTTTTCTAGCCATATGCACTAATAGATTTTATAAATCGTAGCAATATAGTTGAGGAACCTTGTTCTGGCAAGCGGTTGTAGACTTGGGCAGGAATAAAATATTTATATGCCTATTGCCAACTTGCTATATAGATAATTACTCTTTAAAGAGTCTTCTTCAGAATCTGATAATAAATTGACGATATAATTAATTATTGCAAGTGATAATGAGCAACTAATATGGCCCAGGACATGATAGACCCACAACAGGTGACTAAGCTCTCTAAAGAGGCGCGTGAGAAGGCGCTAGAAAATGCTAAAGTAATGGGAGCGGAATATAAACCTAAGCTTCCAGAGCCACATAAGCTAATTCAGATCTTATATGAAAAGGTTCCGCTTCTTAGTGGTTTTTTAAGAGGCATTGATGGAACCGGCGCTTCTTTGGGCAAATTAGCAATATTAAAGGGAGATAGCGGCATTGGAAAACCTGTCGCTGGAGGCCTTGTTGCTACCTCTGATTTGTTATTGGCTTTGGATCTGATACGTCTTCCGATCATTATTGCTGCTGCTAAATACTATGGCGTCGAGCTGCCATTTACTCTGACTGATGGTGCTAAAACAATTTATACACTTATCTTATTCGGTTTAGGCGTCGCTACACTTTTAGCGCCAGCAGTCGTTCTTCCTATTTTAGGGGCGGTAAGTGCAATCCTTGCCTTCGTGGCTAGTGCCATCGCTTTTGGCAAGCTTATTTCTGATCTCGTGCAAAATGCTAAAGAAAGAAAGGTGACTGCTAAAGCGCTTCAGCAAGCAGAGGAGGCGCTTCAAGCAGTGGAGGAGCTTAAAGACTTGGAGAGCAAAGTAAAAGGATTGGTAGCGGACTTAGACAATCCAGAACTCGAAGGGAAACATGCTGAAATTGCAGAGAAGCTCATTGCACTGCGTCAACTATATGATGAAAAGGTAAAGCCTGTTCAGGATTTGCGTGATAAAGAGTTTTTACTAAAGTATAAGTGGGATAACGAGCTAGGTATGGGCACTGGAGTTAATAGTGCTATAGGGTTGGGGTTGGGCGCAGGTGCGGTTTGTGGAGCACTTATTGCACTGATTGTCCCGCCCTTGGCTCCCTTGGGTGCTGCAATTATTGGCTGCTGTGCCGCTGTTGGTACTGCATATTTTATCACCCGCCTCGCTATTGCTTCTGATAGTAAACTGGATAAGGCTGTAGGTTTAACGGTCGCGGCAGGTGTTATTGCCAGTGCTGTGGTTGGTATTTTTTTCCCACCTATTGGATTGGCTGTTTTTGCTGGTTGTATTGCTACGGGTGGAGCCTATCTTTTGGGGCGAGTAGCTGTCCCAGCAATCATAAAATATATAAAAAATAGAAAAGAGGCAAAGGACGAGGCCACAGCATCACTGGTTGATTCTGAGAAAGATGGTCTTGGTCCCCAGGAACAAATTAAACAAGATGCGAAAATACATGAATCTCCGGCCCCCGTGAGTCCTGAGCACCAGGATGATGATGAGGAAATACATGAGTCTACAGGGCTCGTAGTCGCATTGATGTCAGGTAAGGAACATGCTGAAGAGGCATTACGTAAATTGACGGCTTTTCAGCAATGGCTGGAAAAAGTTGATAATACCTTGCACTCACACATTGCAAATAATAGTGCTGCTGGCGTCCTGGAGTTTTTCAACGGGCTAGCGGTCTATGCGCAGAAGCAAGAGTTTACAGTGGCTGAGGCCCAGGGTTGCATAAACAATTTATGCGAAACAAATCCGGAAGCATTAATCTTCTTAAAAAGCGCCTTGAAAGATCCTATGATTGCTGATGAACAGAAACAAGGCTTGCTAATTTATAGGCCTGTGGTCGAGGCTTTAATGAACAACAAGGTTATGAAAAAAACCATAACCTCCTTATTAGACCATGTTCAACAACTAGGGCCAGATGATAAAGCGCAACTAGAGCAGGACGACAGTGTGCGTGGGGAAGTGTGTCGTTGAATTGACGTTACTTTAAGGGATTGATACAGACAAATGCTAACCTTGTTTCGTGCACAACCCCGTGCTTTTTACATGATTTTCATGTTGGAAATCTGGGAGCGCTTTGGTTTTTATACCATGCAAGGGGTGCTTACCTTATTCTTTATCCGATATCTAGGATTCGATGATAGTGAGGCCTATTTTATCTTTGGTGCTTTTTCAGCCTTAGTGTATGGCATGGTCGCATTCGGAGGGTATCTAGGTGATAAGGTTTTAGGTACCAAACGGACAATAGTATTGGGACTCATCACCCTTGCTCTCGGTTATTTAGCCCTCTCCTTTGTTAATAAAGCGCAGGTCTATCTGGCTTTGGGGCTAATCTGCGTGGGTAATGGCCTATTCAAAGCTAATCCTTCAAGCTTGCTGGCTAAATGCTATCGCGAAAATGATGAGCGTTTACACGGTGGTTTTACACTGTACTACATGGCTATCAATCTTGGATCTATAGTCGCTTTACTAGCGGGTCCAGAGGTGGCTAGCCATTATGGTTATTCCTATGCCTATTTTATTAGTTTCATTGGCCTAACGATTGGTTTAGCAAATTATTATTTACAACGTCAGCATGTCGCTGAAATCAATTCTCCTGCTGATAGTCGGAGCATTCAAATTTGGCAGTGGCTGGTAATCATTCTAGGTATCATTATAAGTACACTAATATCGGCTTATTTGCTGCAACACATTCAGCTTGCTGAAGGTCTGGTTTGGTTAGTAACCACTGCTGTTGTTGGTGTCTATTTTTATTATATGTCTAAGGAGAGTAAAATCTCGGCGCTGCGAATGCTAGTTGCTTTCATTCTTATGGTGGAAGCTGTTGTCTTTTTTACCCTTTACCAACAAATGCCAACCTCCTTAAATTTATTTGCTGTAAATAATGTTAACCCGAGTTTATTGGGTATTCCTATCGATCCACAAAGTTTTCAAGCCTTAAACCCAATTTGGATCATCATTATGAGTCCTATATTGGCAATGATTTATCACAAATTACATCTTGATGGGGTTCATTTTCCAATCCCCTACAAATTTGCTTTAGGTATGCTTCTTTGCGGCCTAAGTTTCTGTCTTCTCTATTTTGCTCGCTATGTGCATAATTCGGCAGGTATGGTTTCATCCTGGTGGTTAGTTGCCAGTTATTTTTTACAGAGTACAGGCGAGCTATTGGTTTCCGCGCTGGGTGTGGCAATGGTTGCTGAGTTGGTACCCCGACAGATTGCTGGTTTTGTAATGGGAATGTGGTTTTTAACCTCTTCCGTTGCAGGTTTTATAGGGGCTTCAGTTGCTTCTTTGACCGCTTTACCCGAACCTGTGGAAGCCGGTATGACCTCTTTAACTATCTATACTCAGGTTTTTGCCTATATTGGTTTGGTCACTTTGGGGATTGGTATCCTAATGTGGCTAATTTCGCCAAAATTGAGTCGTTTTATTCATTATAAAGATTGATAGAGTGGCTTAGATCCATGGACATGTATTTTTAGCAAAAATTCATAGCAAATCTGAAAACTGCTGTGAAGTTCAAAGATTTTTTTTGGTTTTTACTGTATTATTAGCAGTCGCTTAACGTTTGGTTAATAATTTTTCATTATGATAATTAAATTAACTGACGGGAGTTAGGAATTTGCACTCTGCATTTCTTGCATTCCAATAAAGGTGACTGAATGACCAAGAAGATAGCACTTAGCCCTAAGACAGTAGCGCTTCTCAATAAACTAAAGAAAATAAACTCGCAAGCTGACAAAATTGCACAGATCTTTAAATTAGATAATTCCAATATCGCCGATTTAGACGATCTTGCTCTTTGGTTAAAGCAAAATGACGAACTAGTTCTTAGTGAAACTGACCAGCTTGATGATGATGACGATCCTCAGCTCCTCCTTGCGTCCTTTAATGCGAATCTAATGAAGGACTTAGCTAAATCCTTACCCGGGTATATAAAGCCACCGAAAACCAAGACCAAAACAAGCTTGGCAAATCGCGTTAAATATGGTCTGTTGATTTTTGCGGGTACTGTATTCTTTGGCTGTGAAGGCTTTGACGGTATTACTGCTATCGTCGGTATTTTGTCCATGTCTACAACAGGACTATTTATTATCGGTACGATATTCGCCTTTATCTCGGTGATGGCGTTTTATGCCTTTAATTTAACAGAGATCGCAAGAAACCTTGAAATTGAACGAAAAGAAGCGCGTGAACTGGTCGATCGTTATTTAAAAGAAGTTGAAGAAATTAACGCAATTCGCAAGCATTTAAACAATAATTATCTCCGACGGAAAAGCATTGAAGAACGAGAAGAAGACCTGTTAATTACAGAGTTACTAATCGCACGTTACAAGACTTTAGATGAAGGAAGGCAAGCTTTAACCCGGCTATCAGAGAACAGAAAACTTAGAGTTGCTAAATACGGTGTAGGCCTTGTTATTGGGATTATTTATTTCAGCAGTGGTTTCTTTGCTGGACAGGCAGTGGCTACTGCCTTGGCCGGGCTTCTTGTTGCATCATCAGTTCCAATATTTTGGCCTGTTTTTGCAGCAAGTTTGGTTGTTGGTATCGCTGCCTTTAGTGTTTATTGGTTTGTTGAACGCCCTAGTATTGATAAGCTCGTTGGTCGTTGGTTTGGACTTGATCAAGAAAAAATTGAGTGCTTATGTGATTCTGAATCGATAGAGAATGACAAAACCAGATTAGAAAATTTGAAAGAAAATCTCATCCTTAGTAAATCTAAATTAATCCAGTCATACAGCGACAAAAGCACTTATGAATTTCGCTTACGTGAGGCGAATAAACGTATAAAAGAGTTGAGAACTTTGCTAGCAAGACGGCAATCCTTGCAGCTGATTCAGGAGACACAAGGGGATTTGCAAAGCTTGGGATTTTTCTTCGAAGCTGGACAGGCATGCGAAGCGCCGGTTGGCAAATTATTAGAGCTGAGCCAGAAAACAATGGACTTGATTGATACTCTCAGAGAGCATGATGCCTATAGCGATAAGGTCAATGAGATTTTTAGTACTGGAGGGGCTGATACTCTTAAGTTACAGAAATTAATTAAATGGCTGACGCTAAGCCAAGCAGCCAACGAAACTTTGGAAGATGACAGCGATACCGCGCTTCTTCTGGCCTCATTAAATGCTGCTTTACTCAAGGATTTGTCGAAGTTGTTGCCAGACACCAAGAAAAAGGAAAAGCAAGCCAATAAATCGTCTAACAAAAGCGGGATGATTTATACCTTTCTTGCGCTAGCAGGGACAATTTACTTTGGCTGCGAAGGCTTTGATGGAATTACTGCTATTATTTCTATGTTTTCCGTGCCTAAATTAGCAGTGTTTGCAGTCGGGACCTTCTTTGCTGCAATTTCTATTATGGCCTTTTATGCTTTTGATTTAACAGAAATTTCTAGAAACTTAGGTATAAAGAAGAAAAATGTTAATCAACTTGTTGATGTTTACTTGAAAGAGGTTTCTGCTATCAATGCAATTCGACGAAATCTTGATAATGAGTATATCAAACGCACCTCTGTTGCAGAGCTGGAAGAGGATTTATTAATCACAGAGTTGCTAATTGAGCGTTATAAAAAATTAGATGAAGGCAGGGCGTCCTTAGACGCGTTAATGTCGAGTAAAAAATTGACTGGCTTGAAATACCTTGTTGCCGGGGTTATTGGCATTATCTACTTTAGCGGTGGCTTTTTTACCGGACAAGCAGTCGTAGTGGCGATTGCTGGCTTATTTGTGGCATCAACGGCGTCCTTATTTTGGCCAATTTTTGTGGCCAGCTTTGCAATAGGTCTTGCTGCCTTGAGTGTTTATTGGTTTGTGGAGCGCCCGGGAATCGACAAGCTTGTTGGCCGTTTATGCGGGCTTGATCAGGAGAAGATCGAAAGCTTCTGCAATCTTGAAAAAATAGCAGAGCACAGTACTAAATTGGATAATTTAAGAGCAAATATCATCGCCTGTAAGGACAGCATGGTGGCTGTTTCTGAAGAAAATGTGGAATATGCTACAAAATTGCGAGAAGCAAATGAGACCATAAGAGAGTTGGCTTTGCAAATGGCGAGAGGACGTTCAGAGGAACAAGACCAAAAGGAAACTAGAAGGAGATCTGCTTCTGCTCCAGCACAATTACCAAAATCACTGACCTTAGAGCATGCTATTGATACTGATTCCGATTATGAGTTTGCACTAAACAGGACAGATGGCTTTTTCGATACAAGACAGACAGCTGCTAAATCCTTTAGTGAGTCAGATTATTACTTATCTCACTCCCATTAAGCATGCGTAGGTTGTGTACTCGATTGCATTTTGCTCAGTATTTGTTTGATCCCTAGACTAATATTTGCCAAATTGATTGGCAGGTAAACAAGAAGCGTCGTGCCTTTGTAATACTCGGGATTTAGGGATAGATAATAATTGGTTAGCAGATCCCTTGTGTCAATATTCAGGGCGGCATGATCAATGATCGGTAATTGATTGCTAATTAGCATAGAGTGCCTGCTATGTGTTTGCCATTGATTCAGTGTCTTGAGCTGATCAACAAGCTCTATAACCGATTTAGGCGTGGGAACATCTGGCTGGGGATAAAGCGAAGGGTTTAATTTTGCCAGGAATTGGTATCTGAGAGGGGTATTGGCATGGGCGATGTAGACCATTTCTTCATCTGGGCGTTGTAATTTATAGCGCATGGCTTTAGACAAACAGAATTTTGCAGCACTTAAACTAAGATCGTTACGCGGATTATGATAAGTGGCGCCGGTATAAACGCTTATTTCTCTGTCATAAAGCTGCAGTACCTGCCGGCAAATGCGGGTAAAACCGATAATTTTATTATCAGGATCATAAAAAATACTTAAGCCTCCGCTTTTGTCGATACCAAGAATCTTTTCATGAAAGTCGCTAAGACTGCCTAATTGATAGTGGCGGCGGGTAAATTGCTCGAGGGAACCAATTAAATGCTCGGGAATAGGTGATAAATGAGCTTCTACGTCTATTGATTTAGTACGAAAGGAACTGCTCATTTTCTCTCCTGAGAGACGGCATAATTTATTAGGGTATAGGGAGTATTTATATAAAGTCAAATGTTAGCTGTTCAACCCCTATTCACCGAAAGTCTGTATTTGGCGCAGTTTTCGAGAAAACAAGGCAAAATATGCACTCAAATCCAAACTTTCACCAAGAGTCAAGGATATCCCCTGAACGCTAAGGTTACTCTCCCTGCCCCTACATTCCGTCATCCTGAGCGCAGCGAAGGATCTCCGGGATTAGCACTATGCCTCATTCGGGAGATCCTTCGCTGCGCTCAGGATGATGGGGTGACTAAGTCAAATATCTAGGATTGATTTAACAAAAGGAATCGTAATTCGGCGTTGTGCAGCTAGAGAGGCTGTATCCAAATTGTCGAGGATTCGATGTAAATCGTGCATATTTCTAGCGCAGCGATTTATCAGAAACTGACCAACACTGGTTGGTAATTCAAAACCACGCTTATGAGCATGCTGCTGTATGGTTTTGATTTTTAGATCATCACTTAACTCATTGAGCTGTACCACTAAACCCCAGGCAAGTCGCGATCTAAGGTCCGCTAAATTGATCGCTAAAGAAGAAAGCGGCTGTTTACTTGAAATCAGTAAGAGAGTTTTTCCATTATCGCGAACCCGATTGAAAAGATGAAACAACGCTTCTTCCCAGGCCTTATCTGCTGCAATTGCATCAATATCATCAATAGCAATCAACGCTTGTTCTTCCAATCCTTCGATGCTTTCCGGTCCCCACTCTTTCAGAACCTGTAAAGGGAGGTAGATTGCCGGAGCATTCGATTCGAGCTGGCAGCAGGCTTGTAATAAATGTGATTTTCCACAGCCTTCAGTACCCCATAAGAAAAATAAACGGCCACCAACCCCGGCCAGGCTCGCGTTTAGTTCCTGCTGAAACAGGGTATTGCTACCCCAGCAGAAATCTGCCAGGGTTGCTTCATCGTTCAGTTGTATTGCTAGAGCTAACTGCCGGTTCATTTTGTCAGTTGAGCGAAGGTGTATGCTTTTTTGCCCCAGGTACGGACATAGTCAATATAGGTTGCTGTTGTTGTCAGTGCAGTAACCAGAATAAGGGTATTGATCAAATAGGGGCTAAAAGCAAAAAATGCTAATTCAAAGAGACAAAGAATAACCAGAACTAACTGGAGTGATGTATTGACTTTACTCAATAATGTTGGTTGAAAATCCAGTTTGCGTTGTATTAACCAATACCAGGCTATTACTCCAATCGATATGGTTAAATCACGTAAAAAGACCAATATCACCAACCACCAGGGTAATTCACCGATTAGCGCTAAGGAAATAAAACTTGAGGCAACTAACAATTTGTCAGCCAAGGGATCAATAAAAGAACCGAGAAAGCTTTGCCAATGAAAATGTCTGGCTAACCAGCCATCCAAACCATCAGTAAAACCAGCCAGAAGAAACATGTAAAAAGCGCTTACATATTGATGTTGGTAGAGAAAGACCAAAAAAGGTACTATCAATCCCAAACGAAACAAGGTAAGCACATTGGGTAAGTGTCTTAATATCATCTGTAAAAACGGCAATTAATATGCCCTTTGGTACTTAGGGCATGGATGTATAAGGTTATGCTAAAAACAACTCAGGATTTAGCACGGATGTTCGTCAAGTGTATACAATACTGCCTCGACTGTCACGCAGTCTGTTATTCAAGGCTAAGGCCGTCAAGTTAAGCCTAATAAACCAGATACTCGCTGGTTTTGAGCTGTTAGAGGGGAGGCGCCGTCATTAACTACTGAGATAACGAAATCCCGCGGCTTGACCGCGGGATCTATAAAAAACGAATAACTTTTTTGCTCCTGACAAGATCTTAGGTGATGGAGGGTTGTCTAAGCGTTTTCTTCATTCTTGCGATATACGATCGCTGTATTACCAATAAGTTGAACTAACTCTGCCTCTAATTGCTGGCAAAGTTCAGCAGCGATGAGGCGTCTGTCTTCTTTTTCAGCACCGTTGATCTTAATTTTGATTAATTCATGAGCGATTAAAGCAACCTTGGTTTCTTCGATAACAGCAGGGGTTAAGCCCTTAGCACCTAAAAGTACCACAGGTTTTAAATGATGGGCTCTGGCTTTTAAAGCTTGTCTAAATGATGTGTCCACTAATTGTTTCCTATAGATTCCTGGTTTGTTTTACTGCTAGGTAAGCAAGTTAAGCACTATACACCCAAATAACTTCAAGATGCATGTTTTCTGCTATCACTTTTTCGCCCTGGGGATTCTTTAAAAATTCGCAATAGAGCTGGCTATTACTCATTTTTAAAGAATTCCCAGGACAAAAAATCGAGTCGTATAAAACCATGCATCTTGAAGTTAATTAGGTATATTTTTGCGTTGTAACTCGATGTAATCTTGCAAAATGCTAAATTATTGCACGTTTTGCTGGGAAAAGGTAGTAAATTTCAGTATCATATAACATTTAACCTTAATTCTAATTAGTATGCCTCGCTCCAAAAGTAGCAAACGCTGGTTGCAAGAACATTTTGATGACATTTATGTCAAGAAAGCCCAGGCTGAGGGATATCGAAGCCGTGCTGTCTACAAACTAAAAGAAGTTGATGATAAAGAGCATTTATTAAAACCAGGAATGACTGTAGTAGATTTAGGTGCAGCACCGGGTAGTTGGACGCAGTACGTGGCGGAAAAGTTGGATGGGCGTGGTATTATCGTAGCTCTAGATATTCTTCCAATGGATGCATTGCCTGATGTTACCTTTATTCAAGGCGACTTTCGTGAGGATGAGGTGCTGCAAAAATTGATGAATGTGGTACCAGAACGTGGTGTGGACTTGCTTTTATCCGATATGGCCCCAAATATGAGTGGTGCGGCCGCGATCGATATCCCCCGCGCAATGTATTTAGTAGAACTTGCTTTTGATTTTGGTAATAAAATGTTAAAACCAGGTGGGGCAATGTTGATGAAGGTCTTTCATGGTGCTGGATTTGACGATCTTATTAGACTAGCGCGGTTGCAGTTTGATAGAGTAGTTATTCGCAAGCCTTCAGCTTCACGTTCTCGCTCGCGGGAAACCTATTTGCTGGCGAAGGGCTATAATTTATAGTAACTTTATCGTTCTAACGTCGTAGAAATACGTCACAATTGAGGTCAATGCTTTGAACGACATGGTAAAAAATTTATTTTTGTGGCTGATCATCGCGATAGTGCTGGTCTCGGTATTTAGTAATTTTGGTCCTCGCCATACCTCGGCTGAAAAGCTTTCCTATAGTGAATTCTTGAAAGAAGTTGATCAAGGAATGGTTAATTCGGTGACTATCGAAGATAGTAAGGTCATTAAGGGAATAACCAAGAATAATCATCGCTTTGTGACTTATATGCCAATGCAGGATGATGCATTACTCGGCGAGTTACTTAAGTCGAAAGTTGATGTCAGCGGACAAGAAAAGCAGCAAGAAAGCTTCTTATTGCACTTATTTGTCAACTGGTTCCCAATGTTGCTGTTGATTGGTGTTTGGGTCTTCTTTATGCGACAGATGCAGGGCGGCGGTGGCCGTGGAGCTATGTCATTTGGACGTTCTCGTGCAAGGCTTTTGGGTGAAGATCAGGTTAAAATAACCTTTGCCGATGTAGCTGGCGTAGATGAGGCTAAAGAAGAAGTCAAGGAGTTAGTTGATTTCCTACGTGATCCAACTAAGTTCCAGAACCTTGGCGGTCGTATTCCTCGTGGTGTACTGCTGATTGGTCCTCCAGGTACAGGTAAAACCTTGCTAGCCAAGGCAGTGGCTGGCGAAGCAAAGGTTCCTTTCTTTACAATTTCTGGTTCTGATTTCGTCGAAATGTTTGTAGGTGTTGGTGCCTCTCGAGTTCGCGATATGTTTGAGCAAGCCAAGAAGCATGCACCTTGTATCATCTTTATCGATGAGATTGATGCGGTTGGCCGGCATCGTGGTGCTGGCCTTGGTGGTGGTCATGATGAGCGCGAGCAGACTCTAAACCAACTGTTAGTTGAAATGGATGGTTTTGAGGGGAATGAAGGTGTCATCGTTGTTTCCGCAACAAACCGCCCCGATGTTCTTGACCCCGCTTTACTTCGACCAGGTCGCTTTGACCGTCAGGTCGTTGTTCCCTTACCCGATATTCGCGGTCGTGAGCAAATTCTGAGGGTTCATTTACAGAAGGTTCCAATTGATAAACAGGTTGAAGTGCTTCCTATTGCTCGTGGAACTCCTGGATTCTCTGGAGCTGATTTAGCAAATCTCGTCAATGAGGCAGCATTATTTGCAGCGCGTGCAAATAAACGCAAGGTAGGAATGGTCGAGCTCGATAAAGCAAAAGACAAGATCATGATGGGTGCTGAGCGACGTTCTATGGTGATGGACGAAAATGAGAAAAAACTGACTGCCTATCATGAAGCTGGGCATGCTATTGTTGGCCTATTAGTGCCTGAACATGATCCCGTTTATAAGGTAACTATTATTCCACGTGGCCGTGCTTTGGGTGTCACCATGTTTTTACCTGAACAAGATCGTTACAGTCATTCCAAACGCCGTCTTGAAAGCCAGCTGTCCAGCTTGTTTGGTGGGCGTATTGCAGAAGAACTTATTTTTGGCGCAGAAAGCGTAACAACGGGGGCCTCAAATGACATTATGCGCGCTACAGAAATTGCACGCAAAATGGTTACAACCTGGGGCTTGTCAAATCTTGGCCCACTTACTTTTGGTGAGGAAGAAGGAGAAGTATTCCTTGGTCGGTCTGTTAGTCAACATAAAGAAATGTCGGATAAAACTGCACAACAAATCGATGATGAAGTTAGACAAATTATCGATAGAAATTATCAGCGCGCCAAAGAAATTCTGCTTGCAAATATGGATAAGCTGCATTCGATGGCAGATGGTTTGATTAAATATGAAACGATAGATGCTAAGCAAATAGCGGAAATTATGCAAGGACAAGAACCCTCTCCTCCTGAAGACTGGGATGGGGCTAAAAAGCTAGAGCAGGACAAAAAGGGTGAGGATACTACATCCAAGTCAATCAATGGTAAGCCGGTAGATCACCCTGCCGGTGAGCACTAATTAGAGCGCGCCTAAATACAGCGCATACTCCTTCATCTACCATCAAGTGATAAAAGCACTTGATGGTATTTTTATTACCGAGAGTTTCCGTGAATATTGAAGAATTTAAGATATGGTGCGAATCATATGACCAGGCATTTTCAATTGGTTCTCACCAAAAGCCACTGATTATGGGAGTACTTAACGTTACTCCCGATTCCTTTTCTGATGGAGGTAAGTATTACCAATTGCAGCCAGCTCTAGAGCATGCTCGCCAAATGATTATAGATGGTGCGGATCTGATTGATATCGGCGGTGAATCATCAAAACCAGGGGCAAGACCTGTAAGCTGGGAAGAGGAGTTAGACAGAGTGATTCCTGTTATCAGGCAATTACGTACAGAAACTGATATTTGTATCTCAATTGATACCACTAAGGCACAAGTAATGCATGCAGCTATTAGTGAAGGCGCATCTATAATTAATGATATAGCTGGTTTTAGATCCAGGGAATCATTAGCGATGGCAGCCCAACTAGATGTGCCGCTCTGTTTGATGCATATGCAAGGTGAACCATTAACTATGCAAGATGCACCTAATTATCAGCTTGATGTTGAAGAAGAGCTCAACCTGTATTTTGAACAAAAGATAGCAACCTGTGTTGCAGCAGGCATTAAAGCTAAAAACCTGATAATAGATCCAGGGTTTGGTTTCGGTAAAACGGTGGAACACAATATGCGTATAGTAAAACAACTTGCCAAGTTTAAACGGCATAATCGACCCATAATGCTAGGCGTTTCACGCAAAAGCACTTTGGGTGCGATATTAAACGCCCCTGTAGATAAAAGATTGGCCGGGGGATTGGCTCTTGCTGTGTACGCATCTTTGCAAGGTGTTTCAATCATAAGAACACATGATGTTGCAGAAACGAATCAAGCGCTTCTAATGGTTCAGGCCATAAATGAAGCAGGAAAGAATGAAAAAGCGGGGGAACAATGATGAATCAACAAAAATATTTCGGTACTGATGGAATTCGTGGGCAGGTTGGTTTATCTAATATTAACCCTGAATTTGTATTGAAGTTAGGTTGGGCAGTAGGCCGTGTTCTGGTAAATGGCCAGCGCAAAAAAGTAATTATTGGTAAGGATACTCGTGTTTCAGGTTACATGTTGGAGTCAGCATTGGAAGCCGGATTATCAGCAGCCGGCGTGGATGTTGCCTTGCTTGGCCCCATGCCAACACCAGCAATTGCTTATCTTACGCAAACTCTTCGCGCTAATGCCGGTATTGTTATCAGCGCCTCTCATAACCTTTTTGAAGATAATGGCATAAAATTCTTTTCAGCAGATGGGACAAAACTGCCAGATGCAATGGAACTGGCAATCGAAGCTGAAATTGAGAAGCCATTACAAACAGTAGTTTCGGCAAAATTAGGTAAAACAACTCGAATAAAAGATGCTCCCGGCCGTTATATTGAGTTTTGCAAATCTTCAATTCCCTCACTAACTCGCTTGTCAGGATTAAAAATTGCGGTGGATTGTGCAAATGGAGCGACCTATCACATTGCCCCTAACGTATTTAGTGAGTTGGGTGCGGAAGTAATCACAATGGGTGATAAACCAGATGGTTTTAACATTAACCTTGATTGTGGTTCAACAGCGCCAGAGGCTCTGAGAAAATTAGTTCTAGCATCAGGTGCTGATCTCGGTGTAGCACTTGACGGTGATGGTGACAGACTAATTTTAGTTGATCATGACGGCAATATAATCAATGGTGATCAGATTATTTACATCATTGCTAAAGATCGACACCAACGAGGGCAATTACATGGGGGTGTTGTAGGAACTTTAATGAGTAACTATGGGCTGGAAAAAGCTATAAATGCACTAAATGTCCCCTTTATACGCACTAAAGTTGGCGACCGCTACGTTTTAGAAACCCTAAAAGAGCAAGATTGGAAAATAGGTGGGGAATCATCAGGTCACATTGTTTGCCTGGATAAAACAACAACCGGGGACGGTATTATTGCTGCTTTGCAAGTTTTGGCCTGTATGGTCAAACAAGAAAAAACATTAGCGCAGCTCGTGCAGGATATTCAACTTTTACCACAGACATTGATTAATATTAAAACGGAAAATGCTGAGTTACTAGCAGCGCATTCAAAAGTTCAGGGAATGGTTAACAATCTTTCAAACCAACTACAAGGTGAAGGACGAGTGTTGTTACGTCCCTCAGGTACAGAGCCGCTGCTAAGAGTGATGGTTGAAGGAGTCGATCAGCAGCAGGTTAAAATCCATGCTCAACGCCTCAGTGATGAGATTATTCACTTTGCGAAGCAGTTTGCACATCAATCTCAGCAGCGTGAGCAATAATTGAGAAAAGCTTTCTACATATCTCCTTTGAGAAAAGACAGCTAAGGACACTACTACAAAGCTTTGCAGAGTAGCTCTTCAAGACCTGTGTTTGGTACCTTTCTTAATTCCTTCGTCTCAAGCATGGGGCGAAGGTGCAAGAGAGTAGATAAGGAGCCTCTAGTTGATCTTTACCCCTAGACCAAGGATCAACCTAAAAATCAACCAATTCGGCTCAATTTGTTATAAAAACAACCAACACAAAATCAAATTAAACAAAAAAGAATTCGAATGCTAGGATTTAAGAAAACTTTCATGTATAGTCCGCCCCTGAACGCAGGAGGTCTGTCATGAGGATTAAAATTGTAGCAGGGAATTGGAAGATGAATGGTCAGATCGACCAGATTAAGTCCTTATTGCAACAATTAGTTAACCTGATTGATAAGCAAAACAAAGCACAGTGCGTAGTATTACCACCGTCAATATACCTTCCTCTAATCAAAGAATATTTGAGTGAAACAACTATAAAGTGGGGGGCACAAAATGTTTACCCACGAGAAGCAGGTGCATTTACAGGCGAGATTTCAGCTCCCATGCTTCAAGACTATGATTGCCGATATGTATTGGTCGGACATTCAGAGAGAAGACGACTTTTTTCTGAAGATGAAAAATTTGTCGCAGATAAATTCCACCATGTAAAAGATCATGGTATGATACCGGTTCTTTGTGTTGGTGAAACTCAAGAAGAACGCGAGCAAGGACTGACAGAGCAGATTCTTGCAAAACAGTTATTAGCTGTAACAGGTGAAAGAGAGCAGTGCTTCAAAAACTGCGTAATAGCTTACGAGCCTGTGTGGGCAATCGGGACAGGGCAAACAGCCACTCCTGAGCAAGTACAAAATGTGCATGCATCAATCAGGGCTTTAGTTGCAGAGTTCAATAAGGACGATGCAGAACGACTGCCGATATTATATGGTGGTAGTGTGAATGAAAAGAATGCCGCTGCCTTATTTGCTATGCCAGATGTAGACGGAGGCTTAATTGGTGGTGCATCTCTTAATGCACAACAATTTGTGGAAATCGTGAAATGTATCAATTGATTTTAATGGTTCATGTGTTGGTTGCCATAGTCTTAATTGGCTTAGTGCTAATTCAACATGGTAAAGGCGCTGATATAGGAGCGGCTTTTGGTTCTGGTGCATCAAACACTGTGTTTGGAAGCCAGGGGACAGGAAGTTTCTTGTTCAAATTAACCGGTGGTTTGGCTTTGACTTTTTTTGTTACTAGTTTGACTCTGTCTTATTTGGTATCTGCGCAATACCATAGGACTGAACAACAAGCCATCCCTCAACAAACCATCACGCCGGAATCTAAGATTCCAGTGCCGGTTAATAGTAGTGAGAGCGGAAAACAATAACTAGAATATGCCGAAGTGGTGGAATTGGTAGACACGCCGTCTTGAGGGGGCGGTGGCGTAAGCCGTGCCGGTTCGAGTCCGGCCTTCGGCACCATATATAATCCGAGCGAAACGATATGATGCTTTCACAATATTTACCTATACTAGTTTTTATCTTGATTGCTCTTGTGATTGGCTTAGCAATGCTGGGAGCCGGTTCGCTATTGAGCAAGCATAGCCCAGATGCAGCTAAAAATTCCCCTTATGAATGTGGTTTCGCAGCCTTTGAAAACTCACATATGCCCTTTGATGTGAGATTCTACTTAGTTGCTATCTTATTCATCATATTCGATTTAGAAACAGCCTTTTTTGTTCCCTGGGCTGTAGTTTTACGTAAGATAGGTTGGTTTGGCTTTACTGCCATGATGATCTTTCTTGGCCTTTTGGTAATTGGTTTTATCTTCGAATGGAAACGAGGCGCCCTTGAGTGGGAGTAGTGTTCTGTTGTTTCTATCGAAAAGTGGCCGCTCAAGGAGGCATGCTTGAATTTTGGTGAAAAGTTTGATTTGTGCGCAGATTGTGTGAAATGCAACTTTTCAGTGAATGAGCGTAAACTGTTTAGATCGAAAATCAGTTAAAACTTTGTTATTGTTAAACCCCGAATTTTTTAGAGGCTTGCTATGGCAGTTGCAGAATTGCAAAAAAGTGGCTTTGTTACAACGTCAGTCGATAAACTGCTTGGTTGGGCACGTAGTGGTTCTATGTGGCCTATGAC
Organism: Legionella massiliensis; assembly: GCF_000756815.1. GTDB lineage: Bacteria > Pseudomonadota > Gammaproteobacteria > Legionellales > Legionellaceae > Tatlockia > Tatlockia massiliensis. The sequence continues at coordinate 225,172 of NZ_CCVW01000001.1, read as the reverse complement.
TTTTGGTTTAGCCTGTTGTGCTGTCGAAATGATGCATGTTGGTGCCGCACGTTACGATTTAGACCGATTCGGAATTATCTTTCGGCCAAGTCCTCGGCAGTCTGATGTGATGATTGTTGCAGGAACCCTATGCAACAAAATGGCTCCAGCTTTGCGGCGGGTCTATGATCAGATGCCTGAACCAAGGTGGGTTATTTCCATGGGTTCTTGTGCTAATGGTGGTGGCTATTACCATTATTCATATTCAGTGGTACGCGGCTGTGATCGTATCGTTCCTGTTGACGTATATGTTCCAGGCTGCCCACCAACAGCAGAAGCACTGCTTTATGGCATTATTCAATTACAGAATAAAATCAGGCGTAAGCAAATTATAGAGGCTTGAGACCAGCACAGGTAAAATCAGATGACAAAATTAGAAAACTTGGCTGAACAATTAAACACAGAATTAGGCGCCCTAGTCACTTCAGTTTCAATAGCAAATGAAGAGATTACAGTGGAGTGCGAGGTTGCGCATATCAAAGAAACCCTCGGTCGGTTACATAAACATGATTCATTTGCATTTGATCAACTCATCGATCTTTGTGCTGTAGACTATTTGCTTTATGGTGAATATGACTGGGAAACTGAATCGGCAACTGAAAGTGGATTCTCTCGAGGTGTTGAACGCCAAGAAGCAAGAGTCTACGTTTTGGATAAGCCACGATTTGCAGTGGTTTATCATCTTTTATCCACGAAGCTAAATCATCGAGTACGGGTTAAAACGTTTCTGGATGAATCACATCTAATTATCCCTTCTGTACATGATATATGGAAAGGCGCAAATTGGTTTGAGCGTGAAGCCTATGATTTATATGGTGTTTTGTTTGAAGGCCATCCTGACCTGAGGCGGATCTTAACTGATTATGGTTTTATCGGTCATCCTTTCCGCAAAGATTTTCCCGTGAGTGGGCATGTGGAAATGCGTTACGATGCCAGTTTGCAAAAAGTTATCTATGAGCCTGTTGATATTGAACCAAGGATCCTGGTGCCCAAAGTAATTCGTAATGATAATCGTTATATTGATGGTGGGAGTGAGAAATGATTGAGCTAAAAAATTACACTCTCAACTTCGGTCCGCAACACCCGGCAGCACACGGAGTCTTGCGTCTAGTATTAGAACTGGAAGGTGAAACAATAGTCCGTGCTGATCCTCATATTGGATTGTTACATCGCGCAACAGAAAAGCTTGTGGAAACAAAGCCTTACATTCAAAGCATTGGCTACATGGATAGACTGGATTATGTCTCCATGATGTGTAACGAACATGCCTACGTGAATGCTCTGGAAAAATTACTTGGTATCGAAATTCCCCTACGAGCAAAGTACATTCGTACAATGTTTGATGAGGTAACAAGATTACTTAATCACCTACTCTGGTTAGGCGCCGTTGCCTTAGATATTGGTGCAATGACAGTATTCCTTTATTGTTTCCGTGAGCGTGAAGATTTGTTTGATTGCTATGAAGCAGTTTCTGGCGCACGTATGCATGCCACCTATTACCGACCTGGTGGAGTAGCTCGCGACTTACCCAATACAATGCCCCAGTATGAACCCTCTCGCTGGCACAACGAGCGTAAAGTGGAGAAAATGAACGAGCATCGGCATGGTTCATTGCTTGACTTTCTATGGGCATTTACTGAGCGGTTTCCAAAATGTGTCGATGAATATGAAACCTTGCTTACAGATAATCGTATTTGGAAGCAACGTACAGTTGATATTGGCGTAGTTTCTCCTGAAGCAGCACTGCAATGGGGGTTTACTGGCCCAATGCTCAGGGGCTCAGGTGTTGCATGGGATTTACGTAAAAAGCAGCCTTATGCAGCTTACGATCGGGTGGAGTTCGATATTCCAATTGGAAAGACAGGTGATTGCTATGATCGGTATCTTGTTCGTGTTGAGGAGTTACGTCAATCAAATCGAATTATCAGACAATGTATCGAATGGTTACGTAACAACCCTGGCCCTATAAGAGTTGACGATTACAAAGTTACACCTCCCAAACGTGAAGTGATGAAACATGATATGGAAGCCCTTATCCATCATTTCAAGCTTTTCACAGAAGGTTTTTGTTTACCGGCAGGAGAAGTTTATTCTGCAGTAGAGGCGCCCAAAGGGGAGTTTGGTATTTATTTAGTATCCGATGGAGCAAATAAACCCTATCGCATGAAAATTCGTGCGCCAGGTTTTGCTCATTTATCCAGCTACGATGAAATGGTTCGCGGCCATATGCTTGCAGACGGTGTTGCAATTCTGGCAAGCCAAGACATTGTGTTTGGTGAAATTGACCGATAAATTAAACGAGATATTTTTCGTTTAAATTGAAACGTATTAAAGGTTAACAAGAATGTCCGATAATTCAACTAAGTTACTTCGTCAGTATGTATCATCCGCTGCAATGGATGATATTGACCACTGGATTAGTAAGTACCCAGCTGAAGAACGTCAGTCAGCTGTAATGGCAGCTTTGCGCATAGCGCAGGAAGAAATTGGCTATCTAACTCCTGAAATAATGGATGCGATTGCCGAATATCTGTACATGCCGCCAATAGCAGTCTATGAAGTAGCTTCTTTTTATACTATGTATGAACACAAGCCAATTGGACGCCATCTGGTCAATGTTTGTACAAACATCTCATGCAAGCTTTGTGGCTCAGCTGAGATTGTTAAGCATTTACAGAAAAAGCTAGGAGTTAAATTAGGAGAAACAACGGCAGATGGTAAATATACCCTGCGTGCTGTCGAATGCCTGGGTGCTTGTGTAAATGCACCAATGATGCAGATCGACAAAGATTATCATGAGAATCTGACCAACGAAAAAATTGATAAAGTGTTGGAACAGTACGATGAACGATAGAGGTGGTTGTCATGGTTGAACAAAATCAAGTCTGTTACCGAACATTTCATTTAGAGGAACCTTGGACTCTTAAGGCTTATACGAGTGTTGGTGGCTACAGTGCATGGCGTCGAATATTAAAAGAGCAGACACCTCCTCAACAAATTATCGAAGAATTGAAAACTTCAGCGCTAAGAGGTCGTGGTGGAGCAGGCTTCCCTACTGGTCTTAAGTGGAGTTTCATGAATCGGAATTCCCCTATACAAAAATACGTTGTTTGTAATTCTGACGAGGGTGAGCCAGGAACCTGTAAAGATCGTGAAATATTAAGCCTAAACCCGCATCAGTTGATCGAAGGTATGGCAATCGCAGGATATGTTATGGGGGCTACGGTCGGATATAACTATATTCGTGGAGAGTTTTGGCTGCCTTTTGAAAGAACGGAATCAGCGTTGAAAGAAGCGTATGCTGCAGGGTTACTTGGTAAAAATATATTAGGTAGTGGTGTTGATTTCGATCTCTATAATCACTTGGGAGCTGGCGCCTATATCTGTGGCGAAGAAACAGCCCTACTCAATTCGCTTGAAGGTAAAAAAGGTCAACCTAGGTTTAAACCACCATTCCCAGCTAACTATGGCTTGTATGGAAAACCGACCACGATTAATAATACAGAGACCTTTGCTTCTGTCCCTGTCATTATGGAAAAAGGCGCTGAATGGTTTCTTAAACTTGGCAAGCCTAACAATGGTGGGGCCAAATGTTTCAGTGTCAGTGGCCACGTCAATAACCCTGCTAATTTTGAAATTCCTCTGGGAACCCCATTCAAAACACTTTTGGAGTTGGCTGGCGGCGTCCGAGGCGGCAGAAAAATCAAGGCGGTAATTCCAGGTGGTACCTCTATGCCAGTCTTGCCGGGTGAGATTATGATGAATCTTGACATGGACTATGACAGCATACAAAAGGCTGGTTCCGGTTTAGGTTCTGGTGCTGTAATTATTATGGATGAAACAACCTGTATGGTAGATGCCTTATATCGAATTTCTGAATTCTATATGGATGAATCTTGCGGGCAATGTACACCCTGTCGCGAAGGTACAGGTTGGTTAGTGCGCTTAATCCATCGTATAAAAGAAGGACATGGAGCACCAGGAGATATTGAGAAACTAGTAAATGTCGCTGACAAAATTGAAGGTCGTACAATTTGCGCTTTGGGTGAAGCCGCCGCATGGCCTGTGCAGAGCTTTGTTAAGCATTTTTACCATGAATTTGATTATTTCATTAAGCATAAACGCTCGGTCGTCGCAGCATAATTGAGAAGGTTTGAACAATGGCTACCATTGAAATCGACGGTAAAACATTTGAAGTAGAAAACGGCAAGATGATTATTGAGGTTGCGGATGATGCGGGAATCTATATTCCCCGCTTTTGCTACCACAAGAAGTTATCCGTCGCAGCTAACTGCCGTATGTGCCTAGTTGAGGTTGAGAACGGCCGTAAGCCAGTTCCTGCCTGTGCAACACCTATAACCAATGGCATGAAAGTATTCACTAAATCGGAAGAAGCCATTCGATCACAGCAGGCTGTGATGGAATTCTTGCTTATTAATCACCCACTGGATTGTCCAATATGCGACCAGGGTGGTGAATGTGAGTTACAAGACATCTCTATGGGCTTTGGCCATGACGCATCCGAATACAAAGAGTCAAAGCGCTCTGTGAATGATGATAATTTGGGTCCCTTAATTGCCACAGAAATGACACGTTGTATTCACTGTACACGTTGTGTTCGCTTTGGTGAGGAAATTGCAGGCTTACGCGAGCTAGGGGCAACCGGGCGTGGTGAGGAGATGCAAATCGGAACCTATATTCAGCACAGTATTAAGTCTGAAGTATCAGGTAACGTTATTGATTTGTGCCCAGTTGGAGCCCTAACGTCCAAGCCCTACCGCTTTACAGCTAGAGCATGGGAAATGACGCAGCATGACAGTATCGCCCCCCATGATTGTCTTGGTTCAAATGTCTATCTACATGTTCGTCGTAATACGCTGATGCGTGCTGTGCCTAAAGAGAACGAAGCAATTAACGAAACCTGGTTATCAGACCGAGACAGGTTTAGTTACTTGGCATTAAATAGCGAAACCAGGGCAAGCCAGCCAAAGATTAAGAAAAATGGTCAATGGGAAACGGTTGATTGGCAAACGGCTCTGGCATTCGCAGCAGAAGGTCTAAGTCGGGTTATTAAACAACATGGAGCTGAGCAGTTTGCAGCTTTTGCTTCCCCTTCTTCAACTTTAGAAGAACACTATCTTCTGCAAAAACTGATGCGAGCACTTGGGGTTGATAACCTAGACCATCGTATTCACCAGGTTGATTTTAGCGATCAGGACACCCAGGGAACTATACCAAGCAGTTCATTAAAGTTTAGTGAGTTGGAAAATCAGCAAGCAATCCTTATCTTGGGTTCGAATATTGATAGAGAGGTACCCCTTGCTGGCATTCGAGCTCGCAAAGCATTTAGGAATGGCGCTAAGCTTTTTGCGATTAACCCAGTCGACTATGAATATCGTTTTGACTTATCAGAGAAAATTATTGTATCGCCTCAAGAAATGGCAATGCAGCTAGCTAAGCTTTTGTTAGCCATGACTGATGATGTATTGTCTTTACCTGAAGAAGCTCAGCGCTTATTGGTCGGACTTGAAATAGATAAAACGACTAAGCAAATTGCTGAGGCACTAAAACAAACAAATTCTGCAATTATTACTGGAGAACTCTGCGAGAACCATCCTCATGCTTCATTACTAAGAACCTTAGTGCATTTAATTGAAGAGAATTCTTCTGTTAAGGTTTTAAGATTAACAGCAGGTGCAAATAGTGCCGGAGCTTCTCTGGCTGGCATGTTGCCGCATAGGACTGTTGCTGCTAAATCAGTAGCGGCTCCGGGAATGGATCTGCAAAAGTCTCTGGATGCAAAGTTGAAAGGATATTTCCTGCTCGCAGTGGAGCCAGGATTGGATTTTGCAAATCCTCATGGCGCAAGACAGTCTATGTTAGGGGCTGAGTTTGTAATAATGCTTTCAGCTTTTGAAAATGAATCCATGCAAGATTATGCCAATGTGATTTTACCAATAGCTCCTTATGCCGAGACATCAGGTACCTATATCAACATAGACAAGGTATGGCAGTCAGTAAAGGGTGCCCAGGCCCCCCATGCAGAAGCCAGACCCGCTTGGAAAGTCTTGAGAGTTCTTGCGAATCTTTTGCATTGCAAGGGTTTTGATTATGTTTCCAGCGAAGAGGTGTTAAACGAAGTAAAATCTGCCGCTGCAATGAGTGCCGAAAATAAGTATGAGCCATACTACCCCGAATCACTGCCCCTATCTAATATGTCACTGGTGAGAGTCGGCGAATGGCCTTTATATCGTTGCGATACAATTGTCCGCCATGCTCAAGCGCTACAGAATTGTGCAGCCTCAGAAACTGCATGTATAAGAATTCATCCAAGCACTGCGGACAGATTGAAATTAGATGAGGTTGCCACTGTATCTCAGGGAGATATTGAGATAACATTGCCGCTTAAACGCGACGAGCGCATGGCACCAGATGTCGTATGGGTAGCAAACGCAATGCCAGAAACAGCAGACCTCGGGCATTCTTTTGCTGCAATAACTATCAAGCGCTAAACAGGTAGAACTATGCTACAAGATATTGGCATTTTGCTGTGGGTGATTCTTAAAATCCTGGCTATCGTACTTCCCCTACTTATAGGGGTTGCTTATTTAACCTATGCTGAACGCAAGGTTATTGGTTATATTCAAGTTCGGATAGGTCCTAACCGCGTTGGTGTAAAAGGCCTTCTACAGCCTTTTGCCGATCTGTTTAAACTGATTACGAAAGAGATTATTGTTCCGACAAAATCGAATAAGTACCTCTTTGTCATAGCTCCTTTATTTGCCTTGGCTCCGTCACTTGCTGGCTGGGCTGTAATTCCCTTTTCACAAGGTGTAGCGCTTGCGGACATAAATGCTGGTCTTCTCTATGTGTTTGCGATGAGTTCGCTTGGCGTGTATGGTGTCCTTATAGCAGGCTGGGCTTCAAACTCAAAATACGCCATGTTTGGTGCTTTACGCTCAGCAGCACAGACTGTTTCCTATGAAATTGCAATGGGTTTCGCAATTGTTGGTGTATTGATCGCTGCAGGCAGCTTAAATCTGACTGATATCGTACTGTCTCAGCGTGGCGGTATTTTGCATTGGTGGTTTTTACCTTTATTGCCTCTGTTTTTAGTTTTTTGGATTGCAGGGGTTGCAGAAACCAATCGTGCTCCCTTTGATTTGGCAGAAGGTGAGTCTGAAATTGTAGCCGGTTTTCATGTTGAATATTCAGGAATTGGTTTTGCCATATTCTTCCTGTCTGAATATGCGAGCATGATTTTAATTTCTGCTATTATGTCACTTCTCTTCTTGGGTGGCTGGCTCTCTCCCTTTGAAGGGATGCCTGTATTAGAAGAAATTTTCTACATTGTCCCAGGATTTGTCTGGCTATTAATTAAGGTTTCATTCTTCCTCTTTGTTTATTTGTGGGTACGTGCGACTTTCCCTCGATACCGTTATGACCAATTGATGCGTTTGGGATGGAAAGTCTTAATTCCGGTGACTATTGTCTGGATTGTTGTAACAGCACTAATGGTCATGACACACCTTAAACCGTGGTTTTAACCAGTCAACTGAGTAGACTAATGAAACAAGTATATCGATACATCAGACATTATCTTCGCAGCTATCTGCTTTTAGAGTTATTAGCTGGGCTGAAAGTTACTGGAAAATACTTTTTTAAGAAAAAAGTTACAGTACAATTTCCGGAGGAAAGTACGCCACTATCTCCTCGTTTTCGTGGGTTATTGGCTTTGCGCCGCTACCCGAATGGCGAAGAACGATGCATCGCTTGCAAACTCTGTGAAGCGGTATGCCCTGCTCTGGCCATTACAATTGAATCTGAACCACGTGAAGATGGTTCAAGGCGAACAACTCGTTATGATATCGACATGTTTAAGTGCATTAACTGCGGTTTATGTGAAGAATCATGCCCTGTAGATTCAATTGTAGTTACACCAATTCACCATTATCACATTAGCCAACGTGGTCAGAATATTATGACAAAAGAAAAGTTGTTGGCTGTAGGTGATTTGATGGAAAAGAGACTGGCAGCCGATAGAGATGCCGATAAAGAATGGCGCTAATGGGGTTCGAAATGCATGACTATTTAATACAGACGGTTTTTTATGTTTTTGCAGGTTTGGCAATAGTTTCGGCGCTAATGGTTATTACTCAAAATAACCCTGTACGTTGCGTATTATTTCTAGTGCTAACCTTTTTTGCGAGTTCCGTGCTTTGGATACTAGCGCAAGCTGAGTTTTTAGCACTGATCCTTGTTTTGGTATATGTAGGTGCAGTGATGACTTTATTCCTCTTCGTCGTCATGATGCTGAATATTGATACAGAATCGATGAAAGCCCACATGGCAAGATATTTGCCCTTTGGACTAATCCTTGTCGCCCTGTTAACCGGTTTATTACTCGTCGCTGTGCCAGAAGGTAGCTTTAAATCAGGCGTTGAGAAAGCGGCTACAAGCGAAGTAGCAGGCGTTTCTTTGGCGAACAGCACAAATGCTTTGGAGCCAACAACGAAGCCATCAAATACAGAAGAAATTGGAATGGCACTCTATACCGATTACGTATTTGCATTTGAAATAGCAGCTGCCTTACTTCTTGTTGCGATTATATCGGCAATTACTCTGGCCCATCGTGGAGTAATTCGTTCTAAACGACAAGATATCCTGAAACAAATCATGACTCGTCGGAATGATAGAGTTGAACTTATTAAAATGAAGTCAGAGAAATAAAAACTAGGGAACATCGATGATACCAGTAAACCATTATCTGATATTAGCCGCGATTCTATTTGGTTTAGGCCTTATAGGTATTATGCTTAATCGCAAAAATATCATACTGCTCTTAGTGTGCATTGAGCTGATGCTACTTGCAGTAAATACCAATTTTATTGCTTTCTCTCATTATTATGGAGGAGTAGCGGGCCAGGTATTTGTCTTTTTTATTTTAACCGTTGCCGCTGCCGAAGCAGCAATAGGCTTGGCCATAGTGGTGTTGCTATACCGTAATCGGGGCAATATCGATGTCGATAAGATGAATCATTTAAAAGGTTAACAACGTGAGTATTCAACACCTCTGTCTAATAATTGTATTGGCTCCGCTGTTTGGCTCGGCGATAGCGGGTTTCTTCCGTAATCAAATTGGCCGTGTTGGTGCGCATTCGGTCACGATTGCAGGTGTAGGCTTATCACTTCTGCTCTCGCTTTATGTCGCCTGCATTATTTTATGTGGCAAGCATGACCCAGTGAATGTCAATATTTATACTTGGGCAAGTGGTGGAGAGATCTTTCCATACACCTTTAATATCGGGTTTCTGATTGATCAACTTACTGTGGTAATGCTCGTCGTCGTTAATTTTGTATCATTTTTAGTGCATATCTACAGTATTGGCTATATGGATGATGACGATGGCTACCAGCGGTTTTTCAGCTATATCTCCCTATTTACCTTTATGATGTTGATGTTAGTTACCGCTAATAATTTCTTACAGCTTTTCTTTGGTTGGGAAGGTGTAGGCTTGGTTTCCTATCTGCTGATCAGCTTCTGGTATGACAGAGAGTCAGCAATTCAAGGTGGTCTGAAGGCATTTCTAGTTAACCGCGTTGGTGACTTTGGTTTCGTCCTAGGTATAGCGATGGTACTGGCTTATACAGGCAGCCTCGATTATGAAACAGTATTTCGCAGTGCTAATAGTATGGCAGGGCAAAGCATAGAGTTATTTGCTGGCCATCCCTGGTCAGTGATTACGGTAACCTGCTTATTACTGTACGTTGGAGCAATGGGTAAATCAGCACAGGTTCCTTTACATGTGTGGTTACCAGAGTCGATGGAAGGTCCTACCCCCATTTCAGCATTAATCCATGCGGCAACAATGGTAACAGCTGGTGTGTTTATGATTGCGCGTATATCGCCAATGGTCGAGTTATCCACTGTGGCTTTGAGTGTAATTCTTGTTATTGGCGCAACAGGCGCACTATTTACCGGCATACTTGCTTTGGTTATGAATGACATTAAGCGCGTAGTTGCCTACTCAACACTATCACAACTTGGTTATATGATGGTGGCAATGGGCTCTTCAGCGTTCAGTGCCGGGATATTCCATTTATTAACTCATGCCTGCTTTAAGGCTTTGCTCTTCCTTGGTGCCGGTTCTGTGATTATTGGTATGCATCATGAACAAGATATGCGTAAGATGGGTGGCTTATGGTCTAAAATGCCAATTACCTATGTCACCTTTGTAATCGGTAGTTTGGCGCTTTGTGCGATACCGCCTTTTGCAGGCTTTTATTCAAAAGATACAATTATTGAGGCTGCCAAACTTAGTGAAATTCCTGGTAGTGCCTATGCTTATTATTGTGTGGCTATAGGCGCAATGGTTACTGCCATTTATACCTTCCGTTCCTTATTTATGACTTTCCATGGAAAACCAAGAATGGACGAGCATACCTTGTCCCATTTACACGAATCGCCATGGGTTGTTTGGTTGCCGCTAGTAATACTGGCAATTCCATCGGTAATTATTGGTTACATTCTCTATATGCCAATGCTTTATAATACTCCAGGCTTTTTTGGTAGTTCACTGTTTGTTTTAGCAGAACATAATGTATTAGCAGAAATGGCGCGAGAAGTTCATTCGCCAATTGAAGCTGCACTACATGCGCCGCTATCTCCTGTCTTCTGGTTAACTTTGGCTGGCGTAGCAATTGCTTGGGTATGTTATATCGCAGTACCAGCGATACCAGAGAAACTTGCGCAACGCTTTTCCTGGATTTACAAGTTGCTTCTTAACAAATATGGGTTTGACGCCTTTAATGAGCATGTTTTTGTACGCGGCGCAAAAGCTCTGGGCAGACTTTGCTATCAAGCAGGTGATCAACGACTAATTGATGGTGCTGTCGTGAATGGGACTGGCCGAACCCTAAGATGGTTTGCACAAAAGGGCCGCACTATACAGAGTGGATATCTATATCATTATGCGACATTTATGATATTAGGTCTTTTTGTTTTCCTATGCTGGTTGTTACTTGGCTGATTATTAAGGTGATAGTATGCATCATTTGCTCAATTTATTGATCTGGTTGCCCATCCTTGGAGGAGTATTCGTATTCCTTACAGGAGATGATAAAAATCCCAGTGTATCGCGTTATTTATCATTATTTACTGTGATACTGACACTGATCATGTGTATACCCTTAGTAACAGGTTTTGATCTGAACAATTCAAATATGCAATTTGTTGATGATATGACCTGGATGCCTGCCCTAGGGATTAATTACACCTTAGGTATCGATGGTCTTTCATTATTGCTTATAGTCTTGAGTGTTTTTACTAACCTTATTGTTATCCTTGCAACCTGGGATAGTATCAAAAAGCGTGTTGGTCAGTATATGGCTGCTTTTCTTATCATGCAGGGCTTGCTAGTTGGTGTATTTGCTGCAACGGATGCTATTGTTTTCTATATCTTCTGGGAAGCAACACTAATACCTATGTATCTGATTATTGGTGTTTGGGGTTCGTCTAACCGCGTTTATGCAGCAATCAAATTTTTCCTCTATACCTTTTTGGGTTCAGTCCTGATGCTTGCGGCATTCTTATATATGGGCTACCAGGTAGGAACCTTTAAAATTGAAACTTTCTATGCGCTTAAACTAGGAATGACAGCGCAAACGCTTATTTTTATTGGCTTTTTCTTTGGCTTTGCCGTCAAGATCCCCATGTTCCCGGTGCATACCTGGTTGCCAGATGCCCATACAGAAGCACCTGCAGGTGGCTCTATTGTTCTTGCGGCAGTACTTCTGAAGCTCGGGGCCTACGGTTTTATACGCTTTGCACTACCTATAGTTCCCGATGCCTGTAGTAAATATGCAATGCTTATGATTGTCTTATCACTAATTGCTGTAGTCTATATTGGTCTTATTGCAATCATTCAGCAAGACATGAAAAAGCTGATTGCTTATTCCTCTATTTCACATATGGGATTCGTAACACTAGGCTGCTTCGCAATTTTTAATATTGCTCATACTTCAAGTCTCGCTAATGCAGGTTTGATTATGGAAGGGGCAATTGTGATTATTATTTCGCATGCCTTTGTTTCAAGTGGACTCTTTGCTGGGGTTGGATACATCTATGACAGGATGCATACACGCCAGATTAAGGATTTTGGTGGATTAGTACACACAATGCCAATTTTCTCTACCTTTTTTATGCTCTTTGCAATGGCAAATGCCGGATTGCCAGGAACCTCGGGCTTTGTCGGCGAGTTTATGGTTATTTTGGGTAGCTTGAAAGCGAATTTCTGGATGGCGTTCTGGGCAGCAACAACGTTAATTACAGGGGCTGCCTATACTCTCTGGATGTACAAAAGAGTAATATTTGGCCCCGTTGCTAATGAGAAAGTGGCAAAGTTACAAGATCTATCTAATTTTGAGATAAGTGCATATGCCTTACTTGCTCTAATGATAATCGCGCTTGGTGTATATCCAAAACCAATGCTTGAATATGTACACCAATCTGTGAGTCATACACTGGCTCTGGCAGATAAATCAAAACTATAAAACTAGAATCTGTTGTCTTGAGATAATTTGTAGCGAAAATTGAGGCCGATTGACTACGAAATTATCTCCAGGCAACAGATTTTAACTAATAAGGTTAAGCAGATATGACGACAGCATTACTTGAAAATATACACCTCGCATTGCCTGAGATGATTATATTGATTACGGCCTGCGTTGCGTTACTAAGCGATTTATTTCTACGCCATCGTTTTTCCTCTATTGCATTTCTATGCGCTTCGATTGGATTGGCCTTGGCAACGTTCGTCAGCATTTTATTTGTAGGCAGTTTTAAGACTACGCTTTTTGGTGGATTATTTGTTAGTGATGATATTGCCCAACTAATGAAGATTTTCATCTATATTACAGTCTTCCTAAGTTTCTTTTATTCCAGACACTATATTGAAGAACGACAAATGCCTTCAGGGGACTACTATATCTTAGGTTTGTTCTCAACCTTGGGAATGATGATTCTAGTTTCTGCACATTCCTTACTCACAATCTATCTCGGATTGGAGTTGCTATCCCTACCCCTTTACGCAATGACTGCTATTCGCCGCACGGATTCTAATGCTGCTGAAGCTGCAATGAAGTATTTTGTCATGGGTGCTATTGCTTCAGGTATGTTGTTATATGGCTTATCTCTGGTTTATGGTGCCACTGGTAAATTGGACCTCACGGATATTGCTAATGTTATTGCAGCTAACTGGGTTGAACAGCAAAGCCCTCTCTTGTCATTTGCACTTGTGTTTATTATTGCTGGTGTTGGTTTCAAATTAGCATCGATGCCATTCCATATGTGGGCTCCAGATGTGTATCAAGGTGCGCCAAGTTCAGTAACCTTATTTTTAAGTGCCGCACCCAAAATCGCAGCTATAGGTATGGCCTTGCGTTTATTTACAGTAGCCTTGGGTTTGCCGGATCTAGCTTTACAATGGCAGCAACTGTTTATCGTCATGGCTTTGTTATCAACGGGGCTAGGAAATTTGTTTGCAATAGTTCAAAACAATATTAAGCGCTTATTAGCCTATTCTGCGATTTCCCATATTGGCTACGCATTATTTGGTCTTCTAGCTGCGAATGCTGCGGGCTATGCAGCTGCTTTGTTCTATGTACTTATATATTCAGTGATGACTGCTGGTGCCTTTGGTTTGATTGTTCTTATGTCTAACAAGGGTATCGAAATTGAGAATGTTGATGATCTGAAGGGGTTGAATAAGCGTAACCCATGGATAGCCTTTATGATGTTGCTAATCATGTTTTCAATGGCTGGCGTTCCACCAACAGTTGGTTTTTTTGCTAAGTTGTTAGTGTTGAAAGCGCTAGTTGACGTGCATTTGACTTGGGTTGCTGTGCTAGGACTTCTTTTTGCAGTAGTTGGTGCATATTACTACCTGCGCATTGTTAAAGTGATGTATTTTGATGATGCAGAAGATAGTTCGCCCGTTAAGTTTTCTGTATCAACAAACTTAGTTTTCTCCATACACTGTCTTTCGTTATTGTATTTAGGGATATTTCCCTCAGGACTAATTTCCGCTTGTATTAATGCGTTTACTGGCTAGTTATTAGAATCATGAGCATTGCTTAATAAAGCAAGCAAAAGCATGCTCAAAGTATGTAAAGCTCAGTCATTTACCGATCTGGAAGAAACAGGCGGAAAAAAGACTTGCTATGTTAGGGAAGGGTGAGTATACTTGCCCTCAGTTGATGCGGGGTGGAGCAGCCTGGTAGCTCGTCGGGCTCATAACCCGAAGGTCGTAGGTTCAAATCCTGCCCCCGCTACCACTATTAAGAACCCCATTTATGGGGTTTTTTATTATGTACTACCCGGTAACACGAGGCTGTGACATAGTGAAATAAGTTCTTCCAACCTACTGTAAATACCAGGCAGCAGATGGATGAATGACTAATGCAGTCTTACTTACTGTCCGATCAATCAAGTAAATCATTTCGACATAATAGCTGAGCTAAAGTCTAGTGTTAGATAAAGCAGGCGAATGAGAAGCATATGATACAAAACGAAATTGAAGAGTTGTTAAAACCTCTGGTTGCTGATCTGGGGTATGAGTTATGGGGATGTGAGCACCTTTCACAAGGTAAGCATTCGCTCTTGCGGGTTTATATCGATAAAGAAGATGGTATAGGCATTGAAGACTGTGAGCGTGTCAGCAAGCAAATAAGCGCAATGCTTGATGTGGAAGATCCAATTCCTGGCAATTACAGTCTGGAAATTTCTTCTCCTGGAGTACCGCGCCCTTTGTTCTACAAAGAACAATATCAGCGTTTTATAGGGTGTGAGATTAAAATTAAATTATTTAAACCAATTAATGGAAGTCGAAAATATGTAGGAACCATTGTTGGTATGAATGGCGACACATTGATACTAAAAGTTGGTGAAGAGCAGTTAGAGCTGCCATTTGCCCATATAGTAAAAGCAAATTTGATTGGTGAGTGAGGGGCGAACGATGAGCAAAGAATTGTTATTAGTTGCTGAGGCATTATCTAACGAGAAGGGTGTGAGCAAAGAAGTAGTCTTGCAAGCAATCCAAGCAGCCCTTGAATCGGCCACTCGTAAACTTACAGATAAAGATATTGGTGTACGTGTAAAACTTGACCCCCGAACAGGGGAATATGAAACATTCCGATACTGGGATGTCGTCGAAATAGACGCTTTAGAGTTCCCTGAAAGAGAATTAACCTTAGAACAAGCTCGAGAGCGTATACCCACAATTGAAATGGGCGGTCGTATTGAAGAGCCAATGTCCTCAATAGAATTTGGTCGCATTGCAGCACAGACTGCACGTCAGGTTATCATGCAAAAGGTGCGTGAAGCAGAAAGACAACAGGTCGTTGATCAGTTCAAAAATAAATTTGGCCAGCTTATTTACGGTACTGTCAAAAAAGTTACCCGCGATAACATTATCATTGACTTGGGCGGTAAGGCTGAAGCCTTTTTACCACGTAATGAAATGCTGCCTAATGAGATGTTTAGACCGAATGATCGAGTTCGTGCTTATCTATATGATATCACCCCGCAATCACGAGGCCCTCAGTTGTTTGTAAGCCGTATTCGCAACGAAATGCTTGTGGAGTTGTTTCGCATAGAAGTGCCTGAAATTGGTGAGAACGTTATTGAAGTCAAGGCCGCAGCACGTGAGCCAGGAAACCGCGCCAAAATTGCTGTTAAAACAAATGATGGCCGTATAGATCCAGTTGGCGCTTGTGTAGGTATGCGGGGTGCGCGGGTTCAAGCAGTTTCTAGTGAATTAGGCGGTGAGCGTGTAGATATCATCCTGTGGGACGATAATCCTGCCCAGTTAGTTATTAATGCAATGGCTCCTGCAGAAATTACATCGATTGTTGTTGATGAAGATAGCCATACAATGGATTTAGCAGTACAAAAAGATCAATTGTCACAAGCAATTGGCCGAAATGGTCAAAATGTTAGATTGGCTAGTCAGATGACCGGCTGGACCTTGAATGTTATGACAGTTGAAGAATTTAATTCTAAGAGCCAGGAAGAATCCAGCAAAATAGTTAACCTGTTTACTTCTGCTCTGGAAATCGATGAAGAAATTGCCAGTCTTTTAGTTGCGCACGGTTTCTCTTCTCTTGAAGAAATAGCTTATGTACCTAAAGAAGAGTTAATGGCTATTGAAGAGTTCGATGAAGATATTGTTGAAGAACTGCGTAATCGCGCAAATGATACCTTATTGACACAAGCACTTACTTCAGGCCAAGGTCTTGCAGGTAGCCCTTCAGACTCATTACTTACAATGGAAGGAATGACCGAAGAGTTGGCTGTAAGCCTTGCTGCAAAAGGTATTACAACGATGGATGAGCTTGCAGAACATTCAGTTGATGAGTTACTTGATATTCAAGGCATGACTGAAGCGAAAGCTGGCGAGCTAATTATGAAAGCGCGTGAACCATGGTTTAAATAAGCTGTAAGAAACTAGGTTTTTAGCAAAACCGATTTAGCTTTAGCAATTATAATTTTTACGCTGAGTTTGCAGCATTAGAATCATTATCAGAGCAATCCTCTATCATAAGAGGTTGCCGAAGGGGGGTTAAATTTATGGCTGATGTGACGGTTAAACAATTGGCGCAGGTCGTTGGTATCCCTGTTGAACGCCTATTGACCCAGTTACAGGAAGCAGGATTATCATTTACTGATGATAACCAGACGGTCAATGAGGAACAAAAACGAATTTTACTCACTCATTTAAAGAGCAGTACTAACCGAGATACACGAACGACCCCAGAGCGTATTACGTTGAAGCGTAAGAGTTTGACTCAGGTAAAACTTGGTCATGATGTACATAGCGGCAAGACTGTAAATATTGAGGTACGTAAGAAGCGAACCTATGTGAAACGTAGTTCATTAGTTGAGTCGCAACATGAGCATGAAGCAGAGATGGCTGATGAGCATTTATCAGCTCATGAAGACGCAGCTGTGGACGACATCTCAATCCTAGCAACTGAGGCTGAAGCAAATGTAGTGCAGGAAGCACAGAGTGAGATTACGGAAAATAGCCAACCAATTGAACAACTTGAAGAAACAGCACAAGCAGCAACTCCTTCCGAGGGCGAGCAGACAGAGCCTGGAAACTTAGCTGAAGATCTTCTTGGCCAATCCGCAGATATTACTAATGAGCCTGTAGTTCAACTTGCCGAAGAAGTGAAGGTCGAGAAAGTTAAGAAAAAGCACATCGATAAGTCTGAGGTAGAATCCGATAGTGACTTTAAGAAAGGCAAGAAAAAAGGCGGCAAATATCAAATGGCTGAGCGTGATGATGATGATCGAGGCATGCAGGTCCGTCACAAGCGTTCAAAAGTTAAGAAGCGTAAAGGTAATGAGAAATCTGAGAAATATCGTGAAGCTGAAGAAGCATTAACTCATGGTTTTGCTATGCCTACAACTCCTGTAGTCCGTGATGTAGCAATACCAGAGACAATTACCGTTGCTGAGCTTGCCAAACGTATGTCTGTTAAGGCTGCTGAGGTTATCAAAGTGATGATAGGCCTGGGTGCCATGGCAACAATCAACCAGGTTATTGATCAAGATACAGCGGTTATCGTTGTTGAAGAAATGGGTCATATACCACATTTATTAAAAGAAGACGCTATTGAAGATAATTTGGGCGATGCATTAACAAAAGGTAGTCAATTAGCAGCACGTGCACCAGTGGTAACGATTATGGGACACGTAGACCATGGTAAAACCTCTTTGCTTGACTATATCAGAAGAACAAAGGTTGCAGCCGGCGAAGCGGGCGGGATTACTCAGCATATTGGTGCTTATCATGTCAGTACCCCGAAAGGTGATATTACTTTCCTGGATACACCGGGCCACGCGGCATTTACTGCAATGCGTGCTCGTGGAGCGCAAGCAACAGATATCGTTATTCTAATTGTTGCTGCCGATGACGGGGTAAAACCACAAACTATAGAAGCTGTGCAACATGCTAAAGCCGCTAATGTGCCCATTATTGTGGCGATAAACAAAATGGATAAGCCTGGTGCTGATCCAGAGCGAGTGATGAATGAGCTGTCTGGCTATGATGTTATTCCTGAGTCTTGGGGCGGCGATACGATGTTTGCGCAGATCTCTGCAAAATCCGGACTTGGCATCGATGAATTATTAGATGCTATCTTATTGCAAGCAGAGGTACTGGAGCTTAGAGCTAATACTGATGGTGCTGCGAAAGGAGTCGTTATTGAATCCCGTTTGGATAAGGGGCGTGGTCCTGTAGCAACTATTCTTGTCCAAAGTGGAACCTTACATAGAGGCGATATCATCCTGGCTGGTCTGCAATATGGCCGTGTTCGTGCGCTAGTGAGTGATAACGGTAGTTTAGTTGATAGTGCCGGCCCTTCAACTCCGGTCGAAGTGCTTGGCCTTTCAGCAATTCCTCATGCTGGTGATGAAGCAGTTGTTGTTCCCGATGAGAAACGTGCACGTGAAGTAGCCTTGTTCCGTCAAGGAAAATTCCGAGATGTTAAATTGGCCAGACGCCAAAAAACCTCGCTGGAAGGTATTTTCGAGAATATGACAACAGCCGAAGTGAAAGTTTTGAATGTTGTCCTAAAAGCAGACGTGCAGGGTTCTGTCGAAGCTATTGCCGATGCCCTAGTCAAGCTTTCAACAGATGAAGTGAAGGTTGAAATTATTGCTAGTGGTGTGGGTGGAATCACTGAGTCAGATGTACATCTAGCTATTGCATCCAATGCGATTTTAATCGGTTTCAACGTACGTGCTGATGGTGGTGCTAAACGTTTAGCAGAACAAGAAGCAGTCTCTTTACACTATTTCAGCGTTATTTACGACATTGTTGATCAGGTAAAAGGTGCCCTAACCGGTATGCTAGCACCGCAATTTAAAGAAGAGATTATCGGTATAGCTGAAGTCCGTGATGTTTTCCGTTCACCAAAAATAGGCGCGATTGCGGGATGTATGGTTGTAGAAGGTACCATTAAACGTAATAATCCAATTCGGGTACTCAGAAATAATGTCGTGATTTATGAGGGAACCTTAGAATCATTACGCCGTTTCAAGGACGATGTCATTGAAGTTCGTCAGGGATTTGAATGCGGTATCGGTGTGAAGAACTATAATGATGTTAAGGCCGGCGATCTTATCGAAGTGTTCGAAACAATTGAAATAAAGCGTGATTTATGAGTAATGAGTTTAAACGCACAGATCGCGTTGCAGAAATGATGCAACGCAAGCTGTCGCAACTAATCCAGCAGGAAATTAAAGATCCACGTTTACCTGCTTTTGTAACTATTTCGTCTGTAAAAGTGGCGGCGGATTTGAGTCATGCGAAAGTATATTTTACTGTCCTTGATGAAAACATTAAGCAAACAACAGCGATCCTCAATTCAGCAGCAAGCTATCTAAGAACGGCACTTGCCCGCAGTGTGAAGCTTCGTACTGTTCCGCAACTGCATTTTATCTATGATGAGTCTATCGAATACGGCAGGCGACTAAGCCGTTTAATCGATGATGTAAATCCAGCTAATGAAGATGATGAGCAAAGCTGAACCCAAACAAGCCGTGAATGGAATTTTACTGGTTAATAAGCCGCAAGGACTGTCATCCAATGCCCTATTACAACAGGTTAAACGCTTGTTTAATGCAAAGAAAGCTGGGCATACCGGCAGCTTGGATCCATTAGCAACTGGAATGTTGCCTATCTGTTTCGGCGAGGCAACTAAGTTTTGCCAATACTTGCTTGATGCTGATAAATCTTATGAGGCGACGGGTTTACTGGGTATTAAAACAACGACGGGTGATGCCTTAGGGGAAACTATTGCAAGCCTATCTTCTTTCGATATCACAAAGGATGAATTGGAGAAGGCCTTAAATCAGTTCAAAGGTTCGATTAAGCAAGTACCATCTATGTACTCCGCCTTGAAACACAAAGGAACCCCACTTTATAAATATGCCCGTGAGGGAATCGCAATAGAGCGTGAGGCAAGAGATATTAAAATCTATAAGCTAGATTTGCAAAGCTTTGATGGGACACAGTTTGATATCGATGTTACTTGCTCAAAAGGAACTTATATTCGTAATTTGGTTGAGGATATTGGCGAGCAGCTTGGCGTAGGTGCGCATGTAACGCGATTGCATCGTACGCATACAGCTGGTTTTGCTGACGAAGAAATGTATACACTTGCTGAATTGCAAAATAAGTCCCCGTCAGAACTAATGAATTGTTTACTGCCAATGGAGCGGGCAGTGAATTATTTACCTAAACTTGAGCTCAAGGCTGATGAACTTTTAGCTCTGCGTCAGGGGAAGGTATTAGACAGGATTGTTACAACTGAATTAGAAGGCTGTGTTCGGCTCTATATTGAAGGAGCAGTCTTTGTTGGTTTAGGAGAAGTGGATTCAGCTAGCAATTTGTCGGTCAAGCGGCTATTAGCTTTTAGTTAATAGTACGCAAGAGTGAAGCGGGGCAACAGGTTTAATAAAATATTGCACAAATTATCATCTAATACTTGTGTATGACTTTAGGCCTTGGTAGAATGCTCCCCTTTGAAAGAACACATAGCTTATCTCCAGGAGTGAACGATGTCGCTAACGAGCGCACAAAAAGCAGAAATTGTTAATGAATACAAGCGAGCAGACAAAGATACTGGTTCGCCTGAAGTCCAGGTTTCTTTGATGACTGGTCGTATCAAGTACTTAACAGAACATTTTAAAGATAACAAGAAAGATTTTCATTCACGCAGAGGCTTGCAAGAGTTAGTAAACAAGCGCCGCAAGTTGCTGAAATATTTGAAAAGGAATGATCAAGCTCGTTATCAAACTCTAATCCAAAGTTTGGGCTTGAGAGATTCTTATTGATTTATCGAGCGATGTTCAGTGAAACTGACTTGCTCAATTTTCTAATCAAAATGAAAGGCGCAGTTTTATGCGCCTTTTTTGTTATAAGATTTAACCTAGAAAAGTAGTTGAAACTGTAACCTACGCCAAATACAGACTTTCTGTGAATAGGCGTGAACAGTTACGAATTTAAGGTTGAAGCCCTAATCTGAATAAGACGGTTGCAAAGCTGGTAAATCCGTTTAATGTATTGAGGATACAAACTTATTTTGTTGTAGAATAATGACGTTTAGCCGCGTAGAAAATGACAAAATAAGTTTGTAGATTCAATACGCTAAGTCGATCAGTACTTGGCAGCTGTATTCCAAGGGTTAGAGGCTTGTAGTAGCAGCTCGTAGTGAATCTCACTACGGTTTTTAAGATTACAATTTAAAGAGGTGAACGTGGCTAAAATCACTAAAGAAGTAAGATTCGGTGAACATACGCTTGTGCTTGAAACAGGAGAAGTTGCAAGGCAAGCCGATGGCGCAATCTTTGCGTCTATGGCAGGTACTCAGGTTTTGGTCACGGTCGTTGGCCGAAAAGAAGGGGCCGAAAACAATAACTTTTTCCCATTAACAGTGAATTATCAGGAAAAAGCATACGCCGCAGGTAAAATTCCTGGTGGTTTTAATAAACGTGAAGGACGCCCTAGCGAAAATGAAACCTTAACTTCACGCTTAATGGATAGACCTCTTCGTCCTCTGTTCCCAGATGGTTTCCGCAATGAAATACAAATCATCGCAACAGTTATGTCACATAGTCCCGAGGTTCCAGCTGATATCGTATCCATGATTGGTGCCTCCGCTGCATTAGCAATCTCTGGAATTCCTTTCTTAGGACCAATTGGTGCTGCGCGAGTAGGTTATAAGGATGGTGTTTACCAGTTAAACCCAGGGCATAAAGCGATTGCAGAGTCAGACCTAGATTTGGTTGTTGCTGGAACTGATGAAGCAATTCTGATGGTTGAATCAGAAGCCTCTGAATTGAGCGAAGAAGTCATGTTAGGTGCGGTTCTATTCGGTCATGAAATGATGAAAGGTGTTATTCAGACTATTAGAGAATTAGCCAAAGAAGTAGGTCGTACAACTTGGAATTGGTCTCCTGCGCCGGTTGATACTGCATTGGACACTAGAGTTGCTGAGCTAGGTACAAATCAGGTAACCGAAGCCTACCTGCTCAAAGACAAACAACAACGCTATCAACGACTTGATGAAATTAGACAGCAAATTGTTGAGACGATTGCTGCTGAGCGTGAAGAGCTTAAAGCAGAAGCAATCGCAGAAGTTTTAGGTAACTTGGAGAAGACAATAGTTCGTAACCGTATTCTCGATGGTGAGCCACGTATTGATGGTCGTGATCCCAAAACAGTTCGTCCTATTGCAATCCGGACCAAATTCTTAGAAAGAACCCACGGTTCCGCTTTGTTTACTCGGGGTGAGACACAAGCTATTGTTGTAGCAACCCTAGGCAATGAGCGAGATGCTCAGATGCTGGATGGTTTAAGTGGTGAGTCAAGAGACCGCTTCATGCTGCACTACAATTTCCCTCCCTACTCAGTTGGCGAAACAGGCATGGTTGGCAGTCCAAAGCGTCGCGAGATTGGCCATGGTCGTTTAGCGAAACGAAGTTTAATGGCTGTGCTACCAACAGCAAGTGAATTCCCCTATGTGTTGCGAATTGTTTCAGAAATTACTGAATCAAACGGTTCAAGCTCAATGGCAACAGTTTGTGGTACCAGTTTGGCTCTAATGGATGCCGGTGTTCCTCTAAAAGCACCTGTTGCTGGTGTTGCAATGGGACTCATTAAAGAAGGTGACCGTTTTGCTGTGTTAACAGATATCTTAGGTGATGAAGATCATCTTGGTGACATGGACTTCAAAGTAGCAGGAACTGAAAAAGGGGTTACTGCTCTGCAAATGGATATCAAGATCACTGGAATCACCAAAGAGATTATGGAACAGGCACTGGAACAAGCTTTAGCGGGTCGAACCCATATTCTCGGTGTAATGAATAATTCATTATCTGAGCATCGTGAAGAGTTATCGAAGCATGCCCCAAGAATCACCACTATGAAAGTAGCTGAAGATAAAATCCGTACCATTATTGGTAAGGGTGGCGCGACTATCAAAGGGTTGATTGAAAGTACAGGTGTTTCGATTGATATTGATGACACTGGAGTCGTTCAACTGTTTTCTCCTGACGCAGATGCTCTTGAAGAAGCAGAGCGACAAATTAAAGCATTGATTGCTGAGATTGAAGTTGGTCAGACTTATAAAGGGAAGGTTAGCAAAATCGTTGATTTTGGTGCTTTCATCAATCTATTGCCGGGTAAAGATGGTCTCTTGCATATTTCTCAAATTTGCTCTGATCGCTCGCAAAAAGTCGAATCAGTATTAAGCGAAGGCCAAGAGATTGAGGTGTTTGTTGCCGGTGTTGATAAGCAGGGTCGCGTAAAACTGGAATGGAAAGACAAGCCCCAGACTGAAGCGCCTAAAGAAGCTGCACCAGCGGCTGAAGCAATAGAGGAAGTGGGCGAAGTTGAGCCTGCAGAGGAAGTTAAAGGACATTCTTCTGAGGAAGAATAAGCCTTATCTCTCTCAAGTTTCTATTTGGGCGAAGGAGGCTTTTATGTCTCCCTCGCCCGAATGGTTTTTAGGATTAATTTATTTCTAATACCCAGTCTACGCTTCTCCTTGTCCCTACATTCAACCCACGCAACAAAGCCTGTTCAGGTCCTGCTTAGCAAGAGTTGCTGGATAATAGTACTGTGTTCTTATCTTCAATTATCTAGGTGGCCCGTCAGACATGTATATCGTATTTTATACGGTACTTGTCTAATAACTTTAAGTATTAAACTCCCTGCTCAGTTTTAATAAATGCAGATCAATTATGAAACGTAAAATTTCCGAAATTTCTCAACCCCGGGATAATGAGTCGATAGATCAATTAAATAAAAAAATTAAAGCTAACCCCCAAATTTGGAGTACTTTAAGCCTTCAAAGTGAATTAGAAGATAAGCTAATTAACTTAAACGATGCTTTCTTAAGAGACTTAGATTTAACCTTTAATAGTTTTAATTATGTCAGTCAATGCAATATGAAAATCATGCAGGGCAATCTCAAGGGAGCCATAGCTGAGGCAACCGAAGCAATTAGGCTTAACCCAAACTCTAGCTTAGCATTCAGTACTAGAGGCTGGGCAAAATTAAAACTAGGTCTTTGGGATGGGGCGTTAGCTGACTCAAGCGAAGCGATTAGGCTTAATCCAAGCGATGGTTCTGCTTTATGTACTCGAGGCTTGGTGAAAGTCAAACAAGGTCTTTTCGATGATGCATTAGTCGACCTAACTCAGTCAATTAGGTATAACCCAAACAATAGTGTGGCTTTAGGCACCCGAGGCCTGCTGAAATTCAAATTAGATCTTTTAGATAGTGCATTAGCAGACTTAGATGCGTCGCTTAGACTTAACCCAAACGATAACATAGCCTTAAGCACTCGAGGCCAAGTGAAATTTAGATTAGGTCTTTTAGATAGTGCCTTAGAAGACTTAACCGAAGCGATTAGACTCAACTCAAACAATAGCACAGCTTATTGCATCCGAGGGAAGATAAAACTCAGACAAGGTATTTTGGATGGGGCAGTAGACGATTTGACTGTCGCGATTCGGCTTAACCCAAACGATAGTACAGCATATTGCACTCGCGGGAGGGTGAAGTTCAGGCTAGGTATTTTGGGGAGTGCGGTAGACGATTTAAACGAAGCAATTAGGTTAAACCCAGACGATGGCATGGCTTTTTACTCTCGAGGCAGTATTAAACGTCAGCTAGGAGATTACCAAGGTGGAGCAGCTGATTTAGCCAAAGGGGAAGCTAGTTATCTCCAATTCATGGAAAAAAAGCAAAGTAACTTATACAACACAGCTCTGCCTGGTAACCAGATGTTTTTTAGAAAAGAAAAAAATATTGTTGCTATAGATCATTATCATGCTATTAAGGCTCCAGGTTTTTCAGGAGGATAATAACGTCAGTTCGGGATAAGAATCATTTAAACTCTTCAATAAATCAAAGTACTTACCGTTAAAAGCGCCCAAAAATGCTCGAATTAGCCCTGCTAGTCCTGCGTTTTTTGGGCTTTTGCCTCGATTACTTTGATTTCTCTCGATTTTAAATGACTCTTATCCCGAGCTGACGTTAATAGAAGCCCGCGCTACGGGTAATTGCTATACTCTATTAAATGGAATTTTAATGGTGCCCCTTGATGCCGGTTCAAGACAATAAAAAGGCTATGTCCCTTTCACTTGCTGCTTTAGGAATTGTATACGGTGATCTTGGAACCAGCCCTATCTATGCTCTGCAACAAACTTTGCCGCATCTTGCCTTGAATACGGGCAATATCTTAGGTGTGTTATCCCTCGTTTTTTGGTCATTGATACTCGTTATCTCAACACGTTATGTCACCGTGTTCCTCAGTGCAGATAATGAGGGGGAAGGTGGCATTCTTGCCTTAGTTTCTTTGCTAAGGCGGCAAGGAAAGAAATTCCCGCGCATCTTTTTCTTAATTGGCGTGGTAGGGGCTGGCCTTCTTATCGGTGATGGCATGCTCACTCCTGCTATTTCGGTGATTAGTGCTGTCGAGGGTTTACGGGTAATTTCACCGGGATTTTCTTATCTGGTCGTGCCTATTTCTTTCACAATCTTGCTTGTTCTATTTTATTGTCAGCGCTTTGGTACAGCCAAAATAGGGTTCTCTTTTGGCCCTATTATTCTCTGCTGGTTTATTACTATCGCCGTTTTAGGGCTAAGGGCAATCATCAAGAACCCAGAGGTCTTACGAGCTATAAATCCTTATTATGCTTATGCCTTCTTTCGTGAAGGCGGATGGCATGCCTATGTATTATTAAGTGGTATATTTCTAGTGATTACCGGGGCAGAGGCAATGTATGCCGATTTAGGGCATTTTGGCCGATTGCCCATACGTATAGGATGGTTTGCAGTTGCCTTACCCGCGTTGCTTTTGAATTATTTTGGCCAAGGCGCGAATTTACTGCAGTCACCGGCAGCAATTTCTCATTCTTTCTATGCGCTTGCTCCATCTTGGTTTGCCTATCCCCTGCTAATTCTTGCTACCCTGGCAACTATTATTGCTTCCCAGGCAGTGATTTCAGCTAGTTTCTCCTTAGCAAGGCAGGCGATTTTATTAAATATTTGCCCCCGCTTGTCAATAATTCATACTTCTGTCCAGGAAAAAGGACAGATTTATATGCCACAAATCAATTTTATCTTGGCTGTAGGGACTCTTATATTAGTTGTTATTTTTCAAAGTTCAGATGCACTGGCTGCTGCTTTTGGAATGTCTGTAAATTTGGTGATGATCATTGTGGCTTTTCTTGTTATGTGTGTAGCCCACTTGAACTGGAAATGGTCGATTGGCAAAGTAATCCGAGTTTTCGCTGTGTTTAGCGTGATTGATTTAGTCTTTCTGGGGGCTAACCTTCATAAGATTGAGGAGGGCGCCTGGATTCCCCTGGTTTTTGCAGCACTAGCAAGTATTATCATGATTACCTGGGAAAAGGGTATGAATCTACTGCGCTCTTCCTATTATATGAATAAAGGGAACCTAATTGATTTGCTTGCCGATTTAAAACCTGCCAAATTAAATTATCTGGATAATGTTACGGCGATATTTATTACAGATCCCTATGACAAAAGCGGAGGAAGTTTTCTCCATTATCTGAAATTGAATCGTATTATGCCGGAACAAGTCGTGATTATTAGTACAACGATTGAGGATTATCCTTATATTCATGATAGTGAGCGCTATGAGTTGAAGAAATTAGGTAAAAATATTTATACCCTGACTTTGCATTATGGCTTTATGCAGACAATTTGCATCCCACGTGTTTTACAATCAGCCCATCGAGTTGAACTATTTCCCTTTGAATTTGAAATTGAACAATCAATTTATTTTGTCGAGGCAATCAATCTATCACTTAGCAAGAAAAGAAAGCGGCTTTATTTGTGGCAAAAGAGGTTATTCTCATTCTTATTACGTAATTCAGAGCTGGATGTTGATTTCTTTAAGTTGCCTAATAATAAAGCAATATCGATTGGTACTTATTGTGAGATTTAAGGTTAGCGCCCTGATGTGTTATGGAAGCAAATCAAAGAATTATATGCCTTCAAAAATAGGCGTTCACTTAGGTATCAGTCCCATTCAAATCAGGAAAAAACTACAACCCAACAAGAATACAGACCAGCAGTTTGCCGAGGTAAAGCAAAGGTATTCTAGGCTTGATTAGGCCTCGCTAGTTAAATTATCAAAAAACAAACTGGACATAATTTGACCGTAAAGATAAAATTCCTGCCAGATAAAGACTTATCTTCTCACAACGGATTGTACATAGAGGACTGGAACTTTCCTAGTTTTAATCAATAAACAGGTTTGTCTTAGAAGCAATGTTTGAATGGGTAAACCACCCATCAATCACTTGATTTCAAAGACATTCCAAATCACGTGACCTTCATTCTTGCTTCTCGCTAATGGTTATTTATTTTTAGTTCCCAGGAGAGGTTTGCATGCAACAAAAATTTGAACCAAGAAAAACCACATCACTTACAGTTGAAGAAATAATACGCTTAAAAAACCATATCAATACAAATAACCCCTTAATAAAGAAACCTAGTAATAATTGGACAAGTCTTTTACAAAAATGCCTGAATAAAATTGATAGAGATGAGTATCCGGAACTCGAAGAATGGATGATTATTGCCGATACGATTTTTTCTCATATTCTGAGCTCTAATAATGAAGTAACAGAAATAGAGATACTTCTTAGCACCATAACGCATGATTATTTGAAGGCATATAAAACACGTGAACTCAAGGAGTTTTCTGTACACCCATTCACGGATAGGAGAAAACCTATCGCTTTTCTTTTAGTTGGCCCCTCTTTACCCTCGTCTCTCATGCGTGGTTTTTATGAATTAAATATTGATTTAAATACTCGAGATTTCACATTTTTTGACAACACCATTTTAATGTGGTTAGTTGCTAATGCCTGTAATGACTCTGCTTTAGCGCTTTTAGAGGTGGTAAAAGCTAAACCTTATTGTAAAGAGATGCTTGATGCCATTTCCTTAAAGGGAACATCTGCTATTCATTTAGTTGTTGGTAAAGGGTACAGAGATATTAGATCTGATAAGGAAAAGTTGGGAGTTTCTAATCTTGCCTTGTTAAAGGAAATGATTGCATTAGGTGCAGACATTAATATTAAAATGCAACTTGATCCTAATGATTACAATGAAGAAATTTTCAAGTCTATTAACAAAAGCACTGCCTTGCATCTTGCCTGTGCCAGAAGAGATATAGAATTTATTAATTTTCTGGTTGAGCATGGAGCCGATCTAAACTTAAAGAATGGAAAAGGGCAAACTGCATTTGATATGCTCAGAATTGACAAAGAAGAGGCTAAAAGTTTTGTTGATAACACAGTAAGTCCCAATAATTTTGATACGATTTATCACGATAACGAAGAAATTTTTCATCATATAAAGGGTTATGATGAATATCTTGCGAATCAATCTAATAATTCTATTACCCTGGCCTCTGCCCCAGAGAATGAGGAAAGGCTTGATTTGGATAGTCGTGTGGATAGCTGTACAGAGAAAACCTATTTTGCGGAACAACACCAAACCCTTCTTAGAATAATGAGTGGGCGCAAGGAACAACGCTTTGGTCCAGTGACTAATGAACAAAAGAATACTGATGAGCAGGCAGAATCGAGTTCTTTTGCTATGGGGAGATAAGTTCAGATAGGGCTTTGTCGCGACAAAGCCCTTTTTGCTGTTGCATCTACTAATAAAAGGAGGCCGGCCAGCCCAGCCTGCACCTTCGCTTGAATAGACACGAAACGGCACGTCTCGCAATCAAGAGAAGAGAGATTCGATGGATCATTGACCCTTTGCCAAAAGCAAGAACTCACTGCGGCTTGATTGCTGACTGCGCATTTCACCTAACATGATAGAGGTTGTCATTATAGAGTGTTGCTTTTCCACGCCACGCATCATCATGCAGAGATGCTTGGCTTCTATCACAACAGCAACTCCGCGAGCACCAGTAATTGATTCAATGCATGTTGCGATTTCTGAGGTTAAACGCTCTTGAATTTGTAAACGACGAGCATAGTAATCAACGATTCTCGCGATTTTGGATAGGCCAATCACCTTGCCATTTGGCAAGTAACCGACATGACATTTACCGATAAAGGGCAATAGATGGTGTTCGCACAAGGAATATAATTCAATGTCTTTCACGATAACCATTTCATCCATATCCGACGCAAATAAAGCATCGTTTATGATGTCAGAAAGGTTTTCATTATAACCTTTTGTAAGATAACGAATAGCATTTGCCGCACGTTCGGGAGTATCACGAAGACCTTCACGATTAACGTCTTCGCCTAATTCTTCTAAAATCTTTTTGTATAGTTCACGCATTATATCTGTCCTAGCCTGGAGGCCATGTCATCTGACGGCCACCCAATACATGTAAATGAATGTGGTAAACTTCCTGCCCGCCACCGGAATTAACATTGAAAACCAGACGGTATCCAACTTCACTTATCTTTTCAGCTCTCGCCATTTTTTTTGCAGTAAGCACCATGCGGCCTAGAAGCTGCTCATCTTTGCTATCTGCATCATTAATGGTAGCAATATGCTGTTTAGGCAGTACTAACATATGAGTTGGTGCCTGCGGTCTAATATCGTGGATAACAATAATTTCCGGATCTTCAAAGGCCACTTTTGCAGGAATTTCTCCGCTTACAATTTTACAAAATAAACAGTCCATGATTATCCCAGTTAGCGACGAAACGGGGGATTATACCCTGACTGAGGGATTGACGACAAATCCTGTTTTTATTTGATATAACCGTTCACGCCAAATACAGATTTTCACCAAGATTCAAACATGCTCCCTGAACGGATGCCATTTAATTTAGATAAAATTCATCAATGAATTTTGCCTTTTACAGCTAATTTGCGCATAATAGCGCGTCTTTATTTCAGTGAGCGAGTATATAAGAATGAGCCTGATGGATGTCAAAAGTGGTCGCGACGTACCCAATGAAATAAACGTCATTATCGAGATTCCCATGAATGGAGCTCCTGTTAAATATGAGGTAGACAAGGAAAGCGGTGCGTTATTCGTTGATCGTTTTGTATCAACGGCAATGTTTTATCCCGCAAACTACGGCTACATTCCTCATACTTTGTCTGAGGATGGTGATCCGGTCGATGTTTTGGTTATCACGCCAATCCCTTTGATTAGTGGTGCAGTTATCCCTTGCCGCGTAGTCGGTATGCTTAAGATGACCGACGAGTCAGGTATTGATGCCAAACTGCTGGCTGTTCCTACTGCCAAATTAAGCAAATTATATGACACAGTAAAAACCTACGAAGATTTACCACGTCATCAAATAATGACCTTAGAGCATTTCTTCCAACATTATAAAGATTTAGAAGAAGGTAAATGGGTCAAGCTAAGTGGCTGGGAAGGACCTGAGGCTGCAAAAGAGGAAATTGTAAGCAGTGTTGCCCGCTATGAGGCACACAAGCGCTAAGCCCTTTTTTCCCTGCCCCAAAGGGGGCCCGCCATTAAGTTAAAAAAATCCCTACGTCCCGCGAACAAGTCGCGGGACGTAGGCTAGGGAATGGTCCTTAACTTAATGGCAGTGTCCAAAGAGGGGAGGGTTGCTATTACAATTAGTTGTGTCATGCTTAAAACAAATAATTAATTTGAGCGCAAGACTGTGTCTACAAAAACAAGTTTCTTAGGGCTGTTGTGCATTGCAAGCCTTTGTTCTACCAATAGCTATGCACAGACAAATTTTTCCTGCGAACGAAATTTCCCTGCAACCCTGCAAGTTAAATCAATTAACGAATGCAAGGAAACTCCGGCAACAATAAAGAAAACCAACGATTTAAATATACAATTGGTGAATGCCTTATTTCATGATCAGAATCTTGGTGCAACGGTGCTTAATTTGCCTGGGAATAAGCACAAAATTGTTTATCGTTCAGCAAATTTAGCAGGCGCGCCTTTGTGTATGAAAAGTTTGGTTGAGCAGCGTCAGGTGCATACCATTGTTAATCTTTATTCAGGTAAGCGTGGATATAATCGCGAATTAGTTGCCCTGGAGAAGGCTGTGTTTAATGATGTGGGCGGTAAAGAATACATACAAATTCAGGATTTTTTCACAACGCATGTAGAGCCCTCGCAAATTCCCGCTTTAAACAAGCAAATAGCCCAAATTGCCAAAACCATAGCGAATAGTGAGGGCAATGTTCTGGTGCATTGCCTTGTTGGTGAGCATGATACCGGCGTGATTTTCGGTGTGTTGCAAAAATGTTATAACAAGCTACCAATTAAGCAGGTCATCAATGAAATGGGTTGCCATCTAACTCAGGATATTTCGCCTGCGTATCAACGAGCTGCCTTTAATAGTGTAGCTAAGCTGATAAAAGAATTTCCCTGCGAATTAATTAACGAGGCTAATTAGCAATCTGTCATCCTAATGCAGCCTGACCCGTCATCCAGATCGCAGCAAAGGATCTCCTGAATGTGGCACAGTGTTAATTCCGGAGATCCTTCACTGCGCTCTGGATGACGAGAGGAGTATCTATTCCTTGTTCTTTTTAGACTGTCCAGAAGTAGATTGATCGTCTTGCAATATTCTTTCAAGCTCCCCTGAGGCCTGTCGGGCAAAGTTAATTAGCTCAGGCTCTTTCTCAAAAAACTCAAAGGACTTTAATAAAGAGGCCTCATCGTGTTGAGCAAAGGTTCGCGCTTTTCTTCGCATACTTTCGGGACTATAGCCAAGAAACTTCATGATATCTTGTGCCATTGATAAGGCTGAATCAAAGGTTTCGCGCTTAAAATAATCTACACCGGCTTTATCCAGTTCATAGGCATGTCGGCGATTGCGTGCCCTGGAGTAAATTTTGAGTTGGGGAAATTCGTGTTTCGCGAGTCTAGCTATTTCCAGGCAGGTATCTGGGTCGTCTACGGCAACAATCATAAGTTTTGCTTTATCAGCTCCAGCATTTTTCAGTAGGTCAAGTCTTGAGGCATCACCAAAATAACCCTTAAAACCAAATTTACGCAGCAATTCAATTTGCTCTGGATCCTTTTCCAATATAGTCAGTTTAACTCCCTGTGCAGCCAGGAAACGGCCAATAACCTGACCAAAACGTCCGTAACCAGCAAGGATAATAGCTGATTGCTCATTGATTGTGTCATATCGCTGGGGAATAGCGCTCATAAAACGAGGTACTACCAGGCGTGAATAAAGCATCATGAGTAAGGGGGTAGCAGCCATAGACAGGGCAATTGCAAGAATAAAGAAGCTGGCTAAGTTCTCAGAGATTACTTTGGATGTACTGGCAAACTGAAATAGAACAAAGGCGAACTCACTCCCCTGGGAGAGAGCAAGGGCAAAGCCGATAGTTTGTAAGCGAGTGAGTCCAAAAAAACGGCCAAGAACTATGAGGACTAAGGCTTTAATGGCAATGAAAAACATCACAGTACTAAGGATATTAAGCGGTTGTTGCGCCAGGATTGAAAAATCCATCCTCATCCCAACAGAGATGAAAAATAATCCCAGCAATAAGCCTTTAAACGGTTCGATATCGGTTTCCAAGGTTCGTTTATATTCTGAGCTGGCAAGTACAACACCAGCAACAAAGGCTCCCAGCCCGGGTGAAACACCGATCGCTTGCATTAATAAGGTGATACCCACAATGAGTGCCAAAGAGGTTGCAGTAAAGACCTCACGTAGATTGGTTTGGGCAATGATGAAGAAAAAATAATGCGATAGATAATGGCCGGCAACAATTACTGTTCCAATAACCGCTGCAATAATTCCTGCCTGCGCCCAACCGGGAAGAGCATCGAGTAAGCCGGTAGAGTGTACAGGAGTAATACCTGGAGCAACTAACAAGGGCATGATAATTAGGATGGGAATAACAGCAATATCTTGAAAGAGCAGGACAGCAAACGATGTTTCACCAGAAGGGGTGTTCATCATGTTTTTTTCATGCAGCATTTGCAAAACAAGTGCTGTTGACGATAAGGACAAGGACATGGAAACTGCCAGGCTAATTCGCCAGTCGTAGCCCAGACTAATGCCCGCAAAACTAAGGAGCAGGGTGGTAAGAAGAACCTGCAAACTACCCAGGCCAATAATCGCCTTGCGTAGTCGCCACAAGGTTTCTGGTTCAAGCTCCATACCGATAAGGAAGAGCATCATGATTACGCCAAACTCGGCAAAATGCATAATTTCTTCAGCGTTGCCAATCAGGCGAAAGCCAAAAGGCCCTATAAGGATACCAATGATTAGATAACCCAATATTGAACCGAGCTTGAATCGGCTGGCGAGTGGCACAATAATGCATGCTGCTGCCAGAAAGATAAAGATATTGAAAAGAAAATTGGTATTCATAAGCGCTTGGCATTTTCCTATAAATGCAAAAAGTATACCTATAATACAATGTCAGGGAATTTACAAATAGATTAGACTCGAGTAGAGTAAGGTGGTTTTGATTATTTTTTACACGATTATTAAGATTATCTTAAGCTAATCTCGATACAATAGAAGGTACCTTTGTACGGGACGAATTCTAATTATCTCGAATTCCCGCAGCTTGACTGCGGGATCTGGCGGTGCTGTTAAGTGCATAGATCCCGCGGTCAAGCTGCGGGAATTCGGAATGGTTAAGAAGATTGTCCCCTACAAAAGAGAAGATACTTTGTTTGTCTGGGACAAAAGAGAAATCCAGTTTTATCCCGACTTCCCGCAGCCTGGCTGCAGGATCCAGCAATGGCACAAGATCTGACAAATAGTTGCAACAGCAAGAGAAGGAATGCAATGAGCTCAAATAAGCATGCGTTGACCATATTTAGCCTGACCATGATTACCGTAGGTTCAGTTGATAGTATTCGCAATTTGCCAGCAACCGCTTTGTTTGGCAGTCAGTTAATTTCTTTTTTTATCATGGGCGCCTTGTTTTTTTTAATCCCAACAGCGTTAGTCTCCGCTGAATTGGCTTCTGGATGGCCAAAACAAGGTGGTATTTATATTTGGGTAAAAGAAGCATTCGGTAAGCAGGTTGGTTTCTTAGCGATCTGGCTACAGTGGATTGAAAATGTAATCTGGTATCCGACAATTCTCTCCTTTGTTGCGGGCACGATTGGTTATCTGATCAACCCTGCAATGGCCTCAAACCCTTATTTTCTATGGCTGGTGATCGTTTGTGCCTTTTGGGGCGCGACATTAGTCAACATGCGTGGTATGCGTTCCTCTGCTTTGTTTAGTAATATTTGTGCACTTTCCGGCTTATTATTGCCAATGGCTTTAATTATTGGTCTAGGTGCGGCCTGGATTGTTGGCGGCAATCCTTTGCAGGTAAAGTTTGATACGCAAAGCATTAGCCCACACTGGCATGACCAATCACTTTGGGTCTCATTAACTGCAATTATGATGTCCTTCTGTGGGATTGAAATTGCGACCGTTCATGCTAATGATGTGAATAATCCCCAACGCGCTTTTCCAAGGGCTTTGACTTATTCCGTATTGATTATTTTGAGTACCCTGATCTTAGGTTCTCTGGCTATCGCAGTCGTTTTACCACAAAAAGATATCAACCTGGTTGCTGGTATTATGCAAGCCTTTGACGCCTTTTTTGCCCAATACCACCTTGTCTGGTTTATGCCAATTATCGCTTTGATGCTGGTTATGGGTGGTCTTGGTGGTGTTAGTAACTGGATTATTGCTCCAACAAAGGGATTATTGGTTGCGGGTGAAGACGGTAATCTACCAAGGTTCTTTTTAAGAGCTAATAGTCAAGGAGCGCCGGTCGTCATGCTGTTGACTCAGGCTGTTATCGTAACCATCCTTTCTACCTTATTTCTGTTTATGCCTTCTGTTAATGGCTCTTATTGGTTGTTAACCGCCTTAGCTGCGCAACTCTATATGCTGATGTATTTATTAATGTTTGCCGCTGCAATTAAATTGCGTATTAGCGCCCCTGACCACCCAAGGGCTTTCCGTATTCCCGGTGGTTTATTTGGTATGCTGCTAGTTGCTAGTATAGGCATTATTGGTGCGTCAACTACTTTGGTTGTTAGCTTTATGCCGCCTGATGGTATTAATGTCGGTAATATATTTCGTTATGAAATGACCTTGATTATTGGGCTTCTGGTCATGTGTTCACCCCCTTTTATAGCAACCTGGCGCCAAAATCGTTATCGTCTATCCCTGCTGCAAGCAGATGCAGAGCCTTGCTTGGATTAAGTGCCTAACCCAATGAATGCTAAGATCTTATTGCAAGAATTGGCAGCTCGTTTGCCAGAATTAGAATGGAAAATCAGTTCTTTGGGCTGTGCTTTGCCGATAAGTGCCTTACCCAAAGGATTATTCCATACTTCGCTTGATATGAATGCTGCAAGCTGCATTGCTGAAATTAAGGCAGATATACAACAGTTGGCAGCACAAAAAAATCAGCGTTCAGCCCAGTATCTTGCCGAACGTATTAAGCAGAAAATTTCAGTTTTAGTCGCTCTTTGTCACCTACAGGCGAATAAACCGAAGACAGAAGAAAAGAAAGGCTTTGGTTTAGATAAGATCAGTACTCGCCAGCAGTGGATACAAGCCTTAGAAAAAGACATCAACCTTTTAAATTCTCAACGAGAGGCGCTAGAGAAAACTCTAGCACAACTCAAAGTTCGTGGTGATGCGCAAGCTGTTTTGCAATTACAAGCAGAGCTAGGTGCGGTGGAAAAGCGCCTGACTTTGGCTAAGGAAACCTTAGCTAGCGCCTAGGCGCTTAAGCGTTTAAAGACCAATGGTCTTAGGTGGGCAAATATAAGCATTGCCGATGTTAGTCACATTGGTTTGCGACATATGGCCGCTAAAGCTGCCATTATAGCCACTTGCGGAGCCTGTGTTTCCTGCACGGCTGTTGATCATTTGAATATAGTTAGCGCCCATTCTACTGGCTTTATTCTTCAAATCGTTCATTGCGCCTTCTTCAAGATGGGCATTTGATGTCCAGTCACCTGTAAAGAAGTTACCTTGATTGCCCACAACCTGGCCGACATATTTGCAAGCCTTAGGTGCTGGATTGGGGGAGGCAATAACTCTTGCTGCTTGAGGGTCTAACTTAATTGACGCGCAACCACCAAGTAAAACTGAAACCATGATTATGCTAGAGCTAATTTTTTTCATTTATATACCTTAATAATAATCAAGCCATGCAAATTCTAAGCACAAACTGATTAGAAAACAATATCGAAAATCACTAATTTTTGTTCGTT
Source organism: Legionella massiliensis (assembly GCF_000756815.1). GTDB lineage: Bacteria > Pseudomonadota > Gammaproteobacteria > Legionellales > Legionellaceae > Tatlockia > Tatlockia massiliensis. The sequence continues at coordinate 188,836 of NZ_CCVW01000001.1, read as the reverse complement.
TTGTTGTAATTAAAGTCAGACTCTAGGAGTTTGGTGAAGGCCTTTGCACTCATTGGTTGATCAAAAAAGAACCCTTGGCCTTCATCACAGCCTGTTTGCTTCAGGAAATTTAATTGGTCAATGGTCTCGATGCCTTCTGCTAGCACCCGTAATTTGAGCCCATGCCCCATCGCTATTATTGCAGTGATGATAGATGCGTCATTGCTGCTCGTGTAACAGTCGCGGACAAAGGATTGATCAATTTTAAGTTTATTAACCGGAAATTCACGTAAATAATTTAGGCTAGAGTATCCAGTACCAAAGTCATCGATGGTTAAATAAACCCCCATATCTTTAAGTCTCTCCAGTGTGCGCAGGTTTTGTTTTTTGTCATTCATAATAATACTTTCTGTTAACTCAAGTTCGATATATTCCGGATTCAGTTGAGAATCATTCAAAGCGAGTCTGACAAAATCAGCAAAGTTATCACGCATTAGTTGTATGCCTGAGACGTTGATGGCGAGTTTAATCGGCTTATATCCCATGTTTTGCCATATTTTGTTTTGCAAACAAGCGTTACGTAAGACCCATTCACCTAATAGGACAATAATTCTCGACTCTTCTGCGGCAGGGATAAAATGCAGCGGTTGGATTACTCCTTTCTGTGGATGTTTCCAACGGACAAGTGCTTCGGCGCCGGTGATTTCTCCTGTTTTCAGGTTTATAGTTGGCTGATAGAGGAGAAAGAATTCATTTCTTGCTAAGGCATTGCGCAATTCTATTTGAATTTCCAGGCTTTTTTCTGTGCGCTTTTTCATTGTTTCATCATAAAGCTTAAAGTTATTGCGTCCTTGATTTTTAGCGAGATACATCGCCATATCTGCATTCTTCAATAAGGTTTCAGCGTTTTCACCATCATTAGGATAAACGCAGACACCCATGCTTGCGGTTACTATGAATTCTTGGTCATGAAGTTGTATGGGTTTGGCAATTGCATCGAGTATTTTTTGTGAGAGTTTGGTGATATCTCCGTATCGATTGGTGATCAGCAGGACAATAAATTCATCGCCACCAAAGCGTGAAACGGTATCTGATTCGCGGGTGTTATCTTTTAAGCGATGAGCAATTTCCTGCAATAGGACATCCCCGACATTATGGCCCAGGTTGTCGTTAATTAACTTAAAATTATCAAGGTCGAGAAATAAGAGAAAGAGCTGGGTCTGGTAGCGTCTTGCATAGGCGATACTGTAGTTAATACGATCGTAGAGTAAGGTTCGATTAGGTAGCCCAGTCAAAAGGTCATGATTAGCCTGATAGACTAATTGGCGCTCCATCTGTTTTCTGATAGTGATATCACGAAAACTCCAGGCATGTCCTGCAATTAAGTTTCGTACCCAATGAGGTTTGGAATACCATTCAAAAACCTTATTATCGCTGACAACAATCTCATTAAAGTTCTCATGGGCAGGATTATTGTTAATTTCTTCCAGGGTTGCGCGAAACTCTTCAGGTTGTTTAATTTTAATGACGAGTTCATCGATGAGTGTTTGTAGCGTAGGACTGGTGATGAATAAGTCTGATACCTGCCACATATCTAAAAATTTCTGATTGTAATATTCGACATTTCCGTTGAGATCCAGGACTAGAATTCCATCGGCAGTAGATTCCAGCGTTGATTTGGTCAGTGCGAGCGATTTTTCTAATTCATCAGTGCGATTATTTATTCTTGTTTCTAATAATTGGTTGAGTGTATCAAGACTCATATTCTTATAGCGTAGCTTTAGCGTATCTACCAAAAATCGATTTAGATAGTAGCAGCTTGAGAAAATAATCAACATATAAATCAGGCCGCATATGCCTAAAAGAATATAGATATCACCCTGCGCAAAGAGCCAAATATCAAAGGGGATTAAGGCTGGAAAAAGGAATAGTGCATAAATAAAAATCATTGGTGAAAAAAAGGCAATAGAACCCGAGGTTATTGCAACGATAAGAATTATTACAAAGGTTTGATGGATAAGATTATTTATGGGGATTAAAACAGAGCCTGCAAACCCCCAACCAGTTCCCGCAAGGAAAATAAAAATTGACAATAATATTAGCCAGTTATGTTGTCTGAAAGCGGTACTTTGGCGGCGATAATAAAGCGTGATAGCACACCAGGAGCTATAGACAGCTAACATATAAATGAACCAGGTAATAATTAGCTGATGAGAATTAATTTGCCATAAACCAATAACCAGGCCTAGCGAAGCAACTAATTGAGTGGTAATGGCGAACAAATTGTGTCGATAAATCATATCAACCAATTCATCAAATATCTTGCTGCGAAGGGGGGCTTTATCGATATGCTCCCGACTTAGGATGGCTGAGTGTTTCAGACTATTTAGTTCCATTAAAATACCAGCCTCCTGGCGGAAAATATCTGTTGGCCTATTCCCTCAATTAAGTATAGCTAAAGATCTAAAGCATAATTATCGATTAAACGAATATCACCGATCATTACAGCGGCAAAACGCCGTTTGGCAAATTCTTCAATGTATTCGACAGTGATTCCCTGGTGTTCTAGCTCTTTGATCAATTGTTCACAGGTTTTATCCTGATGAAAGATTCGAGCGAATTTTTCAGCTTCCAGACGCTGACTAGCACTCAGACGGTTATTACGTGAGCTATAGGCTAAGCCACTTGTCTCGCGAATGGTTGGGCAGGCTTTAATTTCCACATTCATAAAAAACGCCGTGGCCATGTCACGGATAAGCAGGTATTGCTGGTAATCCTTTTCACCAAAATAGGCGCGCTGTGCTCTGACAAGATTAAGTAATTTCATCACAATAGTGAGTACGCCCGTAAAATGCCCTGGCCTGTGTTTGCCTTCCATTAATTGGCAAAGCTCGGTTTCCAGGAGCTGATAGCGGTATCCATCGGCATAAATTGCTTGCTCAGTTGGAAGTAAACAATAATCAACACCTGCTTGCTCAAGTAAGTTGAGATCGGTTGCAAGTGTGCGAGGATAATTGCTGAAATCGTCAGCACGATTAAATTGAGTTGGGTTAACAAAGATACTGGCAATAATACAGTCATTTTCCTCTTTAGCTTTGTTATATAAGGAGACATGACCCGCATGTAGATTACCCATTGTTGGCACAAATCCGAGTGATAGTTCTGGGGCCAGTTTATTTCGAACGCTTAGCCAATCGTTCAAATCATGAAAAATCTGCATAAAATAACTCCAAGATATTGGATTCTCTTTTTTGTCATTCCTGCGAATCCGACGAATCTATTCCTAAATTGGCGTTAAACCGATTAGAAATAGGTTCCCGCCTTCGCGGGAACGACAACGATTCGATACACCTTTACTCACTTAAAACGCATGTTCCTCGCTAGGAAACTCTGCTTTTTTCACCTGTTGAGCATAAGCATTCACAGCTGCGAGCATCATTTCTTTGCTTTGGGCATATTGTTTTAAGAATTTAGGTTTAAAGTCAGTTTGCAGACCTAACAGATCATGCCAAACAAGAACCTGACCGTCAGTATCAACACCAGCACCTATACCTATCGTGGGGATAGTCAGGGCTTGAGTAATTGCTTTAGCCAAGAGTTGGGGGACGCATTCAATGACTAGGGCAAAACAACCTGCAGCTTCGAGCTCCGCTGCCTGCTGCATCAACTGCGCAGCTTGCTCCTGTTCCCTGCCTTGTACCTTGAAACCACCAAGTTGATGGACTGATTGGGGGGTAAGTCCAATGTGCCCAATTACTGGAACGCCTGAGGCAACCAAGTAGGCAATTGTTTTACAAGTATCAGCCCCCGCGCCTTCAATTTTTACTGCTTGAGCACCAGCCTGGAGCAGCTGCCTGACATTAGTGACAGTATCAGCTAAAGAGACGCGGTGGCATAAAAAGGGAAGGTCTGCGATCAGGAATTGCTGTTTTAGACCGCGAGCGACTGCTTGGGTATGCATGACCATCATCTCTATGGTTGCCATGATAGTTGTATCATAGCCATGCACTGCCATTGCAACAGAATCACCAACCAATACACAGTCGATATTTGAATCAGCGATAATACGTGCAGAGGGGTAGTCGTAGCAGGTGAGCATGCTTATTTTCGATTGCAGCTCTTTTTTTCGTTTAAAATCATAAATTTTCATGCTGTCCTCCTTTCATTAGCGCTGACAGATGAAAAGCAACAACACAACTCAGGTACCTGTCTCATGGATCAAGTCCTCCAAAATAACAACAAATTTAAGGGTCACCGCTTAACTTGAAGCTAAGTCGGTGCTGATTTTTGTAGCGACCCTTTGTACGGGACAAAAAATAGGAATCCTCTTATTCGAACTTTTTCTGGGATTACACATTTTTGTTACGTATAAAAGTAACGACCACGGGGATATCATAAATGACGCGCATGAAAATGCAATATGAGTTATGATCGGCATTTTTACTCAATAGGTTCTCTATGTTTCCAAGCGATAAATTGGCAACAGTAGGTGAGCATTTTTTCTTTTTTGCTGGACTTGCTGGGCAACTAGAAGCTGTATTAACAGTACCGCCTGAGGCGAATAAGCGTTTTATTGCATTATTAGGCCATCCTCACTCGTTGCAGGGAGGCACAATGAACAACAAGGTCGTGACGACTATGGCACGCGCCTTTAAAGAATTAGCCATTCCTAGTATTCGCTTTAATTTTCGTGGTGTAGGTCAATCAGAAGGCAGTTATGATGCGGGCATTGGCGAAAGTGAGGATATGTTGGCGTTGATGCATCTTTGCCAGCAAGAAATTCCTGCCGTCAGTTTCATTTTTGCCGGTTTCTCTTTTGGTTCTTATGTTGCCTATAGAGCTGCTGCTCAACGGGAGCCTGCTTTGCTAATTACTATTGCTCCACCGGTACATCATTACGACTATCTTGAGTTCACTCCACCAAAGCCTTGGATAATTTTCCAAGGTGATGAGGATGATGTGTCCCCCTTAGAGCTGGTTCATCAGTTCGCAGAAGGTTTTTCTCCTGTTTTGCCCTTGATCCGCTTTGCAGATACAGGTCATTTTTTCCATGGCAAATTGCTTGAGCTTAAAGCTGGACTAGTCGATGCTGTAAAAAGCCAGGTTTCTACACTATGACACTTGTTGAAGCCTATGAGGATGCCATCGCGAAGGGGGATATTCGTGACGACAGTACGCAACGAAACGTGCTGACCTCTATGCACAGGTTGATGAGTGAGTTAAAGCAGCCCCAGTCCTCCTGGCTGTCCTGGCTACGCAAACCTCAGGTGACAGGCATTTACCTGTACGGGCCTGTCGGCGTTGGTAAAACCTATTTGATGGATTTATTTTATCAGCACGCCGATGAACCCAAAAAAGCACGCTTCCATTTCCATCATTTCATGCAACAAATCGATGCCCAACTGCGCCAACGCCAGGGGCAGAAGGACCCCTTGCGCAAGATTGCTACAGATTTGGGTAAAAGTATTCGCTTACTCTGTTTTGATGAGTTTTTAGTTCATGATGTGGCTTATGCCATGATTCTTTCTGAATTGTTGCAAGCTTTATTTGCGAATGGCATCGTTTTGGTGGCAACGTCAAATACACGTCCGGATGATTTATACCTTAACGGTGTTCATCGCAAACGATTTTTACCAGTTATTAATCTCATCAATACGCGCTGTGAAGTGATTAATCTAACTCATCAAAAGGATTATCGACTTGGGCGTGAGCTTTTAATACAGACCTATTTATACCCTTTGGATGAAAAGACTGATAAAACCCTGGCTGGGCAGTTTGCTAGCCTAACTCAGGAGGTATATGAGCAGGGGACTTTATTGGTGCAGAATCGCGAGATTCCCTTTATCAAATGCGGTGAGCAGGTGGTTTGGTTTGACTTCAAAGTGATTTGTAATTTACCGCGTAGCCAATTGGACTATCTGGAAATTGCTGACCGATTTGACACAGTGTTTATCTCTAACATACCAGCCCTTAGTTCGAAGGATACCATTTTTGCGATTATGCTTGTCCATTTAGTAGATGTGCTTTATGACCGGGGTATCAAATTAATTATTTCTGCAGCCGTCCCTCTGGAGCAGCTTTACTTGGAAGGCGAAATGGTTAATGAATTTAAACGGACACTGAGTCGTTTGCAGGAAATGCAGGCCGCAGATTATCTGAAGCGCCATCCCTGGCGTCATGAACAGAATTTACCAATGTTTTTGTAGCATCTGCCTTGAAAGGATGGTAGTTGCTCTCCTCTCGAAGGAAATCCCGAATTCCCGTGGCTTGACCACGGGATCTACTGTTGTTAGACCCCGCGGTCGATGCCCATAGGTATCTACACAAGTGCCTGTAATAAGGTCACGTCCCTCCTTGTTTCAACACTACGTCATCCAGAGCGCAGCGAAGGATCTCCGGGATTAGCACGGTGCCACATTCAGGAGATCCTTCGCTGCGCTCTGGATGACGTGGCTTAGGGGGGACAGGGCTCATCTATCACAGACACTTGTGTAGCCCCCCTATGGGTCGATGCCGCGGGGATTCGACCGTCATAAATAGAAAGCAAGAGTCATAGAACACCCTACCACAAAGGGTTTGCAACTTAGGTATCTCTAGGTATACTGCTAAACTCGTATTTTGGGCATGGACTCCTATGTGGTTAGTATGGGTTGCTTTATCAAGACCTTACACTTTTATCGTATTGGCGCTGGTTTTATTGATCATTGGTCCCCTAGCAATTCTGCGGACACCTACAGATATTTTTCCTAATATCAACATTCCTGTTGTTTCTGTTGTTTGGAGTTATACCAATTTGCCTCCCGAAGAGATGGCGGATCGGATTACTAGTATTTTTGAGCGGGCAGTTACCACTACAGTTAATGACATTGAGCATATTGAGTCTGAATCCTTGCTGGGTGTCAGCGTTACCAAATTGTTTTTCCATCAAGGGGTTAATATTGATGTTGCCTTAAGTCAGGTGACTGCTATTGCGCAAACGATGTTAAAACAGTTACCGCCCGGTACGACGCCTCCCCTAGTTCTTAGTTACAATGCCTCAACAATTCCGGTTATTCAGCTGGTTTTATCAAGTTCGACCTTACCAGAGCAGGCTCTAAACGATCTCGGTAATAACTTTATACGTACACAGCTTGCTACGGTTCAGGGCGCTGCCTTGCCCTTTCCCTATGGAGGAAAACTTCGGCAAATTATGGTTGATTTACATCCTAAGGCGATGCAAACCTACCATGTATCTCCCCAGGATATTAATGCAACAATAGGCGTCCAAAATCTTATTATTCCTGCTGGTACCGAAAAGATCGGTATGTATGAATATCAAATCAAACTTAATGCGAGTCCTCTAAAAGTCGAAGAGTTAAATGATATGCCTGTTAAGGCGCTGCCTGATGGAGGTGTACTTTATATCCGCGATGTTGCTCATGTCCGGGATGGTTTTGCCCCGCAAACAAACATTGTCCGCGTTAATGGTAAACGTGCGGTAATGATGTCTGTACAAAAAACAGGAGAAGCATCAACTTTGGATATTGTCTCTAAAATCAAGGCGATAATGCCTAAAATCAAAGAGATGATGCCTCCGGCACTTAATATATCGACCTTTAGTGATCAGTCAGTTTTCGTATTAGCTGCAATCAAGGGAGTGATCAAAGAAGGGGTGATTGCTGCGCTCTTAACGGGCTTGATGATTTTGATTGTCCTTGGTAGTTGGCGCAGTACTTTTATTATTACTTTGTCAATTCCTCTATCGATTTTGGCATCATTGGCTATTCTGTCAGCTCTTGGTGAAACTATTAATATCATGACCTTGGGTGGCTTGGCACTCGCAGTTGGTATTCTGGTGGATGATGCGACGGTTGCTATCGAAAATATCAACTGGAACTTAGAACAGGGTAAAGAAGTTGAGAAGGCCATCCTTGATGGCGCACAGCAAATTGCAATACCTGCCCTTGTTTCAACCCTATGTATTTGTATCGTTTTTGTGCCAATGTTTTTCTTGGGCGGGGTTGCCCAATATTTGTTTGCTCCCTTAGCAGAGGCCGTTATCTTTGCTATGTTGGCGTCTTATATTCTATCGCGAACCCTAGTCGCTACGCTGGCAAAGTATTTATTGAAGAAGCATGTGCCGGAACATGAGCGAGAAGAATCAACTAATCCTTTTGTCCGTTTCCATAGTGCCTTTGAAAGGAAATTTGAGCTTTTTCGCCAAAATTATTTGAATCTATTAAAGAAGGCTTTAGAGAATAAGACGATTTTTGTAACTAGCTTCCTCGCATTTATTGTTCTGTCAATTCTGTTGCTCTGGCCTTGGTTAGGTTCAAACTTCTTTCCAACTGTTGATGCCGGCCAGATTAAGTTGCATCTGCGAGCGCCTACAGGGACAAGGATTGAGGAAACAGCCCGTCTTGCTGATAATGTCGATACTGTAATACGTAAAGTTATTCCTGCGAATGAGATAGATAGTATTGTCGATAATATTGGTTTGCCAACGAGCGGTATTAATTTATCTTATACCAACTCAGCCCCTATTGGCCCGGGCGATTCCGATACGCTTATCTCACTGAAAGAAGGGCATCGGCCTACAGAAGAGTATATTCATAAATTAAGAAAGGTATTACAGGACGCCTTCCCTGGGGTGGTTTTTGCTTTTCTACCAGCGGATATCGTAAACCAAATCCTTAATTTTGGCCTACCTTCACCGATCGATATTCAAATTATTGGTTTAAAGAAAATTGAAAATAAGCGCTATGCCAATATGTTTTTGGAGCGCTTGAAGAAAATACCAGGGATTGCTGATGCGCGCATTAAACAAGCGTTTGATTACCCCACTTTGGCTGTTGATGTGAATCGAAGCCGTGCACGGGAATTGGGTTTCAGTCAGTATGATGTTGCTTCTAACCTGTTAATTTCACTGTCAGGAAGCTTCCAAACCGCACCAACCTTCTGGTTAAGTCCTGTAAATGGAGTATCTTATCCCCTAGTAACCCAAACGCCACAGTATGTTCTTGATTCCTTACAAGCTTTGCGCAACATACCGATTGTCCAGCTCACTGGACAGGCTCCCTTACAAATTTTGGGAGCTGTAGCAGATGTTAATCGGACTGTGGTAGATGCTGATGAATCTCATTATAACGTCCAACCGGTCATTGATATTTTTGCTTCTATCTATGGGCGCGATCTTGGGGCTATTGCTAAGGACATTAACCAGCTTATTGATGATACTAAGAAGGATGTTCCTAAAGGCTCTTCTGTTGCTGTAAGAGGTCAAATCCAGACACAGCAGCAGGCCTTTAGTGGATTATATGCTGGACTTATTTTCTCCATTTTATTGGTTTATTTATTAATCGTTATTAACTTCCAATCCTGGTTGGATCCTTTTATCATCATTACAGCTTTACCTGCTGCCTTGGCGGGTATTATATGGATGCTTTTTGTAACTCATACCACCTTGAGTGTTCCTGCATTGACTGGGGCAATTATGTGTATGGGGGTAGCAACGGCTAACGGTATTCTTGTTGTGAGTTTCGCACGTCAGCATATGAAAGAAGGGCATGATCCCTTTACCTCCGCACTTGAAGCAGGGAAAACCCGTATGCGGCCGGTATTGATGACTGCTTTAGCGATGATCATTGGTATGTGCCCTATGGCGCTTGGTCTAGGTGATGGGGGTGAGCAGAATGCACCTTTAGGGCGTGCTGTGATAGGGGGCTTGTCTTTTGCCACTGTTGCAACCCTATTTTTTGTACCTACCGTTTTTTGCATGCTCCACGGGCGTAGACGAAAGGCAAACCAGGAGAATGAACATGCCTGAGGATAGTCAACGGCGAATAAAATCAGATATATGGAGGCGGGCCATCCAGTTCTTCTGCTTTCTCTTTGTTGTTTTTTTAGCTTTGGTTTATCTGCGTATTCGCGCTGAAAATAAATTAAGCGCAGAAACCTTGAAAGAAGCAGTCCCAGTTGTTGCTAGTCTTATCGTTAAGCCAGGACCTGCAACAGAAGAAATCATTCTACCGGGTAATGTACAGGCTTGGCATGAGGCAACGATTTACGCGCGAACAAACGGTTATATTAGAAAATGGTATGTTGATATTGGATCTAAGGTGAAAACCGGTGATTTGCTCGCAGACATTGAATCACCAGAAGTAGATGCTCAATTGCACCAGGCTGAGGCTGATTTAAGAACAGCTATTGCTAATGAGGGTTTGGCAAAATCTACAGCAATACGCTGGGTAGGATTATTAAAAACGGATTCTGTGTCAAAACAAGAAACTGATGAAAAGGTAAGTACAGCAAAGGCAATGATTGCAACAGTCAATGCAGCTAAGGCAAATCGCGACAGGTTGAAGGAGTTAGTTAGTTTTGAGAAGGTTATCGCTCCCTTTGACGGTGTTATTTCTTCGCGTACAACAGATATCGGCTCACTGATTAATGCGGGAAGCGGTACTTCGGATGTACCGCTCTTTCACATAGTGCAGTCTGACCCAATTCGTGTTTATGTTCAGATCCCGCAAACCTATGCTACGAGACTGACCCCAGAAATGGAAGTCAGTTTGCATTTTACCGAACATCCCGGCAAAACTTATCCTGCAAAATTATATCAAACAGCCAATGCAATTGACCCCAAAAGTCTCACTTTGCTAGCTCAGTTTACGGCAGCAAATCCCAAGGGTGAGCTTTTGGCAGGAGGCTATACGGAAGTTCATTTTAAAATGCCCCTTTCAGATAAATTAGTTCGGATCCCAGTTAATACCCTGTTATTCCGCTCAGAAGGTCTGCAAGTTGGTGTCATAGACAGTGATAATAAAGTGTCCCTAAAGAAAATCACTATCAGCCGTGATTTTGGTAATGAGGTAGAAGTGAACACTGGACTGGTTGCTGGGGAGCGAATTGTCTTAAACCCCCCAGACTCTCTTGCTAATGGTGAGAAAGTACGCTTGCAAAAAGAGACAGAGCAGCAGGAATCTGCACAAAAATGAGGAAGGTTGTAGTGAAGCGGGTCGGATTATGTTTTTTATTAAGTAGTTTATTAGCGGCCTGTTCCTTTGCGCCTAAATATCAACGCCCACTTATGCCCTTACCGATACACTATAAAGAGACAGATCAGTGGAAACCTGCGCAGTCAGCAGGCCTGTTGAACAAGGTTGATTTCTGGTGGCAGCTTTATAACGACCCTGTGCTCGATGAGCTTGAGCAGAGAGTGACTGTTGCCAACCAAAATTTAAAGGTTGCCTATGCGCGCTATCAGGAGGCTCGTGCTGCAGTGCAGGTGGAGCGCTCGGCTTATTATCCAACCTTGCTTGGTATTGCTAATGCCAATAGGCAACAGGTCTCAAGACATACTGCTAATGTGAGTACAAAGACAAGGTATAGCGATTATCTTATTGGTGATAATCTAGTCTATCAGGTTGATCTTTGGGGGCGTATACGTAATTCCGTTGCCTCAAGTGAGAGTTCTGCCAATGCCAGTGCCGCAGATCTTGCCGCGGTCGCCCTCAGTTTACATGCTGAGCTTGCAACCGACTATTTTGCCTTACGCGGTGACGAGGAAGCACAGCGTGTACTCGATAGTACTGTGAGTGCTTATAAGAAGGCTCTTGATTTGACAAGGCAACGCTATAAAGGAGGCGCTGCCCCAATAGCTGATGTTGATCAGGCAGAGACACAACTGGAGAATGCTCGTTCATTAGCAGCTGACATGCGCCTGCAGCGAGCACAACTTGAGCATGCTATTGCGGTCTTGGTTGGAGAAATCCCAGCAAACTTTATAATGCCCAAAACCAGGGCAAAGTTGAAACTAGTCGCCCTCGCCCCGCAATTACCGTCAACACTTTTAGAGCGGCGACCCGATATTATTGCTGCAGAGGAAAGGGTAAAAGCAGCAAACGCCGAAATAGGGGTTGCCTGTGCAGCATTTTTCCCTAGTATTGATTTAGTCTCAGTATCTGGGTTTGAAAGTCAGAAGCTAGCTAATTTGATTAGTGCGCCTAGTAATTTTTGGTCATTGGGGCAAATCAATGCCTTAAGCCTTACCCAACCCTTAGCCAATCTAGTGATCTTTGACGGGGGACGATTAAGAGGTTTATTAAATGCAGCAAAAGCCAGCTACCATGAGACGGTTGCAACTTATCGGCAAACAGTACTAACTGCTTTCCAAGAAGTGGAAGATAGTTTGGCGGCATTACGTTGGCTTGATCAGGAGAATCGCAGTCAAACTGCCGCAACAGCGGCAGCGCTACGTGCATTACAGCAGTCAAAAAATCGCTATGTAGGTGGTATTGTCAATTATCTCGATGTTGTAGTTAATGAAAATACAGCATTACAATCAGAACTAACGCTGGTTGATATTAGAACACGACGCCAACTTGCAAGCGTGCAATTAATTAAAGCTTTGGGCGGGGGTTGGTCCTGTCGCCATGTTCAGTGTCTCAAGCCTTGCCAGATAGAGAAGAGTTGTGCAGAAAAATAGTAATAGGTTTGGCTACTCCTACATTCCGTCATCCTGAGCGCAGCGAAGGATCTCCGGGATTAGCACGGTGCTTCATTCAGGAGATCCTTCGCTGCGCTCAGGATGACGGGCTATGCTAGGGTGACGGGGGTGGCCTATTAGTGCGCTAAGATAGAACTACAGAGATTTATTAAGGCGTTACTTTATTTCAAGGATTTAATTTTTTAAGGATGATTATGGCTAAAATACTTTGTGTTCTTTACGATGACCCAGTGGATGGCTATCCACAATCCTATGCGCGTGATGACCTACCCAAGATTGAACACTACCCTGACGGACAAACTCTCCCAACCCCTAAACACATTGATTTTATACCAGGGGCATTGTTGGGTAGTGTGTCAGGCGAACTTGGCTTACGTAAGTTTCTTGAAGCTCAGGGCCATCAGCTTATTGTGACCTCCGATAAAGATGGATCTGATTCACGTTTTGAAAAAGAGCTTGTTGATGCAGATGTTGTCATTTCTCAGCCTTTCTGGCCCGCTTATTTAACCGCTGAGCGTCTTGCCAAGGCAAAAAATTTAAAGTTGGTGATTACTGCCGGAATAGGTTCTGATCACGTTGATTTGCAAGCGGCAATCGATAAAAACATTACTGTCGCTGAAGTTACTTATTCCAACTCCATCAGTGTTGCTGAGCATGTGGTGATGATGGTCTTATCTTTGGTACGTAACTATCTCCCCTCTTATCAATGGGTTATTGATAAGGGGTGGAATATCGCGGATTGTGTAACTCGTTCCTACGATATTGAGGGAATGAATGTTGGTACTGTAGCTGGCGGGCGGATTGCCTTGGCTGTGTTGAAACGTTTAAAGCCCTTTGATGTCAAATTGCATTATACGGATCGCCATCGTTTGCCAAAACAAGTCGAAGAAGAGCTTGGCCTGGTTTTTCATGAGACAGTTGATTCCCTGGTTCAGGTTGCCGATATCATATCTATACATTGTCCTCTGACACCAGAAACGGAAAATATGTTTGATGAGCATTTAATAAGCAAAATGAAGCGGGGTGCTTACCTCATAAATACAGCACGCGGTAAAATCTGTAATCGAGAAGCAATAGTAAAGGCTTGTGAATCAGGCCAGTTAGCTGGTTATGCTGGCGATGTTTGGTTTCCTCAACCGGCTCCCAAAGATCATCCTTGGCGAACAATGCCTCACCACGGAATGACTCCGCATATTTCTGGAACTTCACTCTCAGCCCAGGCTCGTTATGCCGCTGGAACAAGGGAAATTCTTGAGTGTTGGCTTGAGAAACGGCCTATTCGTGATGTTTATCTTATTGTTGATAAAGGGAAATTGGCAGGAACTGGGGCTCATTCTTATATCGCAGGAAATGCAACGAAGGGCTCGGAAGAAGCTATTCGCTTTAAAGACAATTGAATTCTTATCCCGAACTGATCCCATCATAGGTGGTCTAACAAACCACCTTGCATCATTCAAAAAGCCAAATTATTCAAATCAGAATAGTCTATAATTTCACCATGTAGCCCAATATTTGCTGTGTTGCTTTAATGCCTAGACCGCGAGCCATTAAGAAAGAAAACCTTCATATGAAGGCAGCTCTTGACCCTAAAACTACGGGGCATGAGGTGGATTTTGGAACCTTTACTCATGATGGCGATGCTTATACACCTTGGATTACCAAATTAAATAAGCACAAAGGAGTAAAGGGTCAAGAGGCCTCTGTGCTAGAGGTCGCTTTTAGTGAAGCCGCCTTATTGTTTATAAAACCAGGTTTAACTCCTCCAGCCGAGATTGTTGTTGATAATCAAGAAGTCGTCGCTGGGGTTGCTTCCGAAAACTTTAATGTGCAAATCAAAAGGCAAATGGATCAGGGCGAAACCTGTTACTCATTTGATGCCTCTAATTGGACCTATACGGAGGTGCCCCGAGTTGCAGCGCCCGATCAGGAAGCCATTAATAGGCAACGTCAAGAATTAGCAGGAAGAGTTGATCCGGACCAAGTATCCGATGGCGCAATTACAGCCAGACTCCAGCTGGAAGAAACAAAGAAGGCTATTAATTTTTTAAGTGACAAGCCGCAAGGCTTTTTTGCTGATTTGATGAAAAAGCATAACAAGGGTGAGGTTGTTGTGGATATGGAGTCGCTTGCTTCAATCCTTACGGCATCCTATGTATTAGAAGAAGATGATTTGCATAAAGGCAATATTGGATTCTATGTTACTAAGGTTATAGATGAGGCTGGTAATGAAAAAAAGAAATTTAATTTTTTCAAAATTGACCATGACTTAATGTTTATTGACAGCATTATGTCCCAAAAAGATATGCGAATTGCCAACATATTTTATGACAAAGACTCTTTTAAGATTAGTACGCGTGATTTAGATGATTTCCCTGATTTGCAGGATTCCGGTAATCACTATTGGCCTACTCAGAAACGATTTATTGCCACTGGCGATAAGGCTTACAATAGCGCATCAGAAGTAGAGGCTTTTGCCAATTTAAAAAATGATCTAGCCTTTAGGAATGCTAAATGGAAGTACTTTTTAAAGTCGGCTGTTATGCCTGTTGATCTGATTGAAAAATCGCTAACTAGACATCTAGATGAGAGTGAAATCGATAAATCTAGCATGATCAGAAATTCAATGTGGACTCGTTTGGGTGCGCTTAAAAACAAATTATTAGAATCTGAACAATTCAGAGTTTACCTCGCTGAGCATGGCAATAAAGCATTCGCTGAGATAAGAGAAGAGATCAAAGGTTATGTTCAAGCTGCTGGTCTAACTCCAGCAGAACAAGAGTCATTGCTAGCAGAATTGGACGATAATTTTAACGTAATGCTTTTCTGTGCTAGGGATAAACACTTACCCACTGAAGATCAACAAATATCTGCAATACAACAATCAATTTTGTTAGGTAACTACAATTTCTCATCGAGAAATAAACCAAGCCCTGATGATGTTGGAAGCGCCCTTGATCATTTTAAGCAGCACAAAGAACCTGTTGATGCACGAAGCTATGCTGCCGCCTGTGTTGCAATCGATCTGATCAAAAAATCAGGCAATGAAGAGGACTATACAGAAAATTTGGCAGAACTTCGCGAAGCAAAAAGGGCTTATATAAATCCGCAAGAAATCACAACACTAAAGCAGTTTGAGGCTGCTGCAGATAAAATAAGAAGTGCCGATTTGCCTCTAAAGCAACAAAAGATTCAACTTTTTACCTTACTAAGGCAAGCTAATCTCCCCTTAGACGATCTTAAAAAATTGAAGAGTGACCTCCAAAAAAGCGAGCCTGATTCCCCATCGCTTAAATTTGTTAATCAATTACGATCGGAGTTGTGGCTAGTGAAAAAAATCTATGGGACCTATGGCAAAACAACAACCTCTTCCCTGATGGTTGATGAGATCGATGCACAAATTGCTAAAGCTTGTACTACAAACTCTCGTTCGTTTAAGGATCGGTTCCTGCGAGCCACACCACAACAAAATGGGGATACGAGCGAAAATTTAGTCGAAAATACTTCGCAAACAACCTTTGGCTCATCGGGGTAATAGATCACGCAATGGCGTCAACTTAAGTATTTTTATGTCGCATCTCCCCCTCTCTCTAACTCTCACTGCCATTAAGTTAAGCCCTACACCACCGCGATTTGTTCGCGGGATCCAGTGATTTAGCTAGATCCCTGGATCCCGCGGACAAGCCGCGGGACGTAGGGCTTTTCTTAACTTAATGGCAGTGTCTCTAACTTTCTCCCCAAGGGGCGAGAGGACATATCGTCTTCGAACCAGGGGTAGTGCTCCTTAAGTTGACGCCATTGATAGAGCACGCTCCTTTGTTCCCGCATTCCGATATCCAGAGCGCCCCCCGTCATCCCGAACGTAGTGAGGGATCTCCGAGATTAGCACTATGCCACATTCAGGAGATGTCTCTCTACGTTCGACATGACGTAGATATTTGAGAGCGTGGGCGGGAATCTATCCCTCAATATGTACAGTGCCGCTGGTGTTTTGCAGCTGATAATTAAAACAACTGAGGAAATTTTGCTGCAAATTCGCAGGTAATATCCCATTTTCAAGACTTATTCCGCTAGGAACGATTTGAATAAGGGTCTTTCTAGCAGCGTTGAGATCGGCATTGGTCGGGACTATCGTCATTTGTAGATCCATCCTTATCCCTTTAATGATCTCGGTTGCCATATGAGGCAGAGGACAATTGGGTGAGGGCTCTCCTGCGGCCAGTTGTTCGAGCAGCGTCTCAGGTATAGTCAGATTGCCTTTTAGGGGCGCTTTAGTTGTGAAATTCAAATCTGCTTGAATGGCTGCGGCCGGATATTGGATTTGAATGGGAGCTATAGTTATTTGTTGGCTATCTCCCTGCAAGGTAGCGTCAAATTGAGTAGGCAGTTTCTGTGCAGCAATTGCAATTATCAATTCCAGGGCTTTAGGATTATTAAGAGTCCCTTTTATTTGGCTTCTAAGCTGACCTTGCTTATATTCAGCAGTCATAGCCACTTGATTATTGGCAAGGGTTAAGTTGCCATCGAAATTTAGGTTCCCTTTTTCAAACTGCAGCAAAATTTTTGCTTGCAGCGGCTGTTCATGGTAATTGGTATTTACAGCAATTTGAAATTGATTGTTTTCAGATGAGAGTAGGTTAACTTTAATGGTGTCGATATAGATAGATGAATCCTTGGGCGAAGAGGCGTAAATAATATTTAAATGGTTTAAATCAATAACATCAACTGTAAAATTATTAAGTGCTTTGGTAGCTTGGTTTGCCGGTTTTTCCTCTTGTGGTGTAGAAGTGGTTTCATTCTCATTCTGCGATTTTTCTTCAGGTGAAGAAGGTTGCTTTTTCTTTGTTTGCGGGAAATTGGGTAGGTTTAGGGACACCTTATCAACATAGATATGGTAAATATGCAGTTGTTTTTTAAAGAGATCAAACAGTGAGAAATCAAGATAGGCTTTACCCACGCTAAGCGCTGTTTTTCCCTGATAGGTATAAACAAGATTGCTAATAGTAATTTTAGGGTAGGGAAGCGCTCTGACATCCATAAGAAAATTGAGGTTAGTTTCATGTTCATTGACTATCGAATGTGCAAGCTTATTCGCAAGGTAGTTCACCGCAAAATTAACTATTAATGCAAGAATAACAATAATTCCAAGACAGATAGCAAGAATTCTTAATGGCCTAGAGCTACTTTCCATGTTCATGATTAGTTAATAATTCGTCTTTAAGAGTTTTAGAGTTTATTGATAAATCTAATAGGGTTCAAATAATTTCAAATTAAAATAGACTGTTTTTACAAAAATGAGAATGATTCTCGATATCATTTGTGATAGAATGGCAATCTTTTCTGTCTTTATTTGTGAACACAATGCGAATTTCTGAGCTTGTAAAAGGTGATCGAGTAAGATTAGTTGATTTTGGCCAAACTGATTTGTTGTATCGACGCCGTTTATTGTCTCTCGGAATTACTCGAGGGGTTGAATTATCAGTAGTCAGAATAGCGCCCTTAGGCTGCCCAGTTCAGGTAGAGGTTCGTGGTACTTCTTTGACTCTGCGTAAAGAAGAGGCCGGATTGTTAGAATGGGAGCGTATATGAGGCATCTTCTTCTTGTCGGTAATCCTAACTGTGGCAAAACAACCCTCTTTAATGCACTTACTGGTTCGCATCAGCGAGTAGGTAATTGGCCGGGTGTAACGGTTGAAAAGAAAACTGGTTCCTTTGATTTGCATGGACAACAAATAGACGTTACAGATTTACCTGGAATTTATTCCTTATCCTCATCAGAGCAGGGGTCGAGTGTGGATGAACAAATTGCTGCCAAAGCGATTGTTGAACTTGATGCAGACCTGATTATCAATGTCATAGATGCTTGTCACATAGAGCGCCATCTCTATCTGACGAGTCAAATTCTCGAATTAGGTAAGCCTGTAGTTATTGCTTTGAATATGATGGATCTTGCTAAGCAGAGTGGTATTGATATCGATCTCAAGGCTTTATCCAAGGAGCTAAATTGCCCGGTGTTGCCTATCCAAGCCCATAAACAAATTGGCCTTGCGGATTTATATCAGGCAATCTCTAAGCCAATTGAGCCAGCAAAACCCTTAAAATTGAAATTACCTGCACTGGTTGAGACGTCTTTTACGCAAATTCAACAGCAGTTATTAGCGCAAGGCATCAGCGAGACCTATTCTGGTTATTATGCGCGCCGAATTCTGGAAGGTGATAATTTAATACTAGCAACGCAGGATTCTAGCCAATTTAAGCTAGATACGCTCGATAACGAGCTGGATATTCTTATCGCTGATGCTCGTTATCACAAAGTTCATCAGATGGTTAGCAGCGTTCAGAAAAAGCGCAGTGATACCAGCGAACAATTTACTGCGAAAATAGATCGAATCGTTCTGCATCGCTTTTGGGCTTTGCCGATATTTTTTGCCATGATGTATCTGATGTTCTTGTTCGCAATTAATATTGGTGGCGCCTTCCAAGATTTTTTTGATATTACAACCGACACTATTTTCGTACAGGGTAGTGCCTGGGTGTTGCAACAGCTTAATACGCCTCATTGGTTGATTGCCTTGCTTGCCCACGGTATTGGTAAGGGGATCAATACGACCCTAACCTTTATTCCGGTTATTGCTTCGATGTTTTTCTTTTTATCCTTGCTAGAAGCCTCTGGTTATATGGCAAGAGCCGCTTTTGTCGTTGACAAAGTGATGCGGGCCTTAGGCTTACCTGGCAAATCTTTTGTGCCGATGATTGTTGGTTTTGGTTGTAATGTGCCAGCAATTATGGCGGCGCGGACACTTGATTCTGAACGTGAACGATTATTGACTGTGCTAATGAGCCCCTTTATGTCTTGTAGTGCCCGTTTAGCAATTTATGCTGTTTTTGTGGCGGCATTTTTTCCGACAGGGGGGCAGAATGTGGTTTTTTCCCTCTATTTGATCGGTAT
This sequence comes from Legionella massiliensis, assembly GCF_000756815.1. Lineage (GTDB taxonomy): Bacteria > Pseudomonadota > Gammaproteobacteria > Legionellales > Legionellaceae > Tatlockia > Tatlockia massiliensis. Next base: position 169,427 of record NZ_CCVW01000001.1, on the reverse strand, counting down.
TTTAATGGCGGTATTAACGGGGGTTATTTTGCGCAAAACAACCCTAAGTGGACAGGCCTCTCCCTTAATATTAGAGTTGCCGGCCTATCATAAACCAGCCTTAAAGCGATTATTCAAAGAAACTTCCATGCGTTTGCGTCATTTTGTAATTCGTGCCGGGCGATTAATTATTCCCATTTGTGTCATTTTAGGTGGTTTGAATGCACTGACTTTGGATGGAGGAATTAATACAGCCGACGCGAATAGTCATTCTGTCTTATCCTTGCTGGGACAGTGGCTGACTCCTGTTTTTTCGCCTATGGGATTGCATCAGGATAACTGGCCTGCCACAGTTGGGCTTTTGACCGGAATGCTGGCTAAAGAAGTTGTTGTTGGTTCCTTAAATTCGCTCTACGCGCAAATTGGTCATTTAGGGGAAATGTCGTCTGCGACCTTTGATTTCTGGGGCTCTTTGCAAGCTGCGCTATGGTCTATTCCCCAGAATCTTGCTCAATTAGGGCATGCTCTTATCAATCCCATTATCGCAAGTGCGCCAGATGGTGAACTCTCGCAATCGGTCTATGGCATGATGGTGACGCGTTTTGATGGACAAGCAGGAGCTTATGCCTACCTGCTCTTTATTTTACTCTATATACCTTGCGTATCGACTATGGCTGTTATTCGACAAGAAGCCAACAGAAAATTGATGTGGTTCTCAGTAATCTGGTCATTTGCTATTGCTTATGCTTCGGCAGTATTGTTTTATCAATTAGCAACCCTTTCTGCTCATCCACAGCAATCACTAGGCTGGTGTTTAGTAATCTTAGTGCTTGCTGGGCTGACTTTTGTATTTGTTCGTTATCGCTCAGGCTTACCAGGAGGTGCCCATGCTGTTGCAAATTCGTGAGTATCTGCGTCGAGTGCGCGTAGCGTCTAATCAGCAGATAGCGCGCGAGTTTCATCTTGATCTTCAAGCCTTACAACCTATGCTGGAGCTATGGTTGCGTAAAGGTATTATTGGAAATTGTCAGGAAAAATCAGCCTGCCAGAGCCGATGTTTTAAATGTAAGACACAGCCTCCTATCTATTATCAGTACCTCGAATAATTCCAAATTTTGCTTAGATAGAGCAAATTTACGTCAACTTTACAGTTTCTTATGTTTTTTTAGTTGTGCTCATAAGCTTGTTTTGAGCTAAGATAGTGGTATAAGAAGATGGTAGGTATTGATAAATGGCTGAACTGACAGAAGAAATTAGTGGATTTACATCAGGGACTATGGCCGTTGACCTGGACGATAACCCACTGACAATAATCGAACGAGTCTATCAGTTGTGGTGGCACTGGGCAGATTTTACCATTTATGTGGTAAGCCCAACTATAGTTCCTATCTCCCCGCCAATTGTTATCGAGCCTGAAGTGAATGAGGCTACCGGTGAACGCGAGTTCGTCTACAATATTCATGATCATGGTTTTAAGTTATCAACGTCAAAAAGCCAAGATATGTATAACACCACCATGTCAATGTGCAAATTGTTTCTAACTATTGAAAAAATGATTTATATCTTGGTTGAACGTTTAAAATCAGGCGGAGTTGATGAGGAAACAGAAGTGCAAGTTTCCTTTGGCGGTCATGAAATAGCTCAACGGAAAGCCTTTGAATCAATTATTAACTTAGCCTATAACGTTGTCGTTACCAATTTTGACCCCGGTGCTTGGGGGGAGCGTTATCTGCAAACAGTAAAACGTCTTGCTGATAAAGGCTATGGCTACCCACGTCCAGCACCACGTTATACGCCAATTGTGCCTCCAGGGTTAACACGCTAAACGAACCTTTTTAGGGGCTAAATCTTGTTGTTGCGCAAAGAAAGTATTAAGTGCTATTATCTTGCCCAAATCTGAGCTCGGCGCTCAATCGACCTCTTTTCATCTCCTGATATCAATAGGGCAAGCATCTATGCGTAAGTCTGACTATTCCGTGTTTTTTTCTCATGAATTAACAGGCACCTTTTCCGAACTTTTTTTTGGAGTAAGTCATTTTTTCAATCGAGTCAAAGCATGGACCGGATGGCATCAAAGCTATAATGAAGTCTTACAGAATCGCGTAGGTGGGCGTGTGCTTCTAGGACAAATTCCTATAGATTCTTTTAATGCTGAATTACTTGGAGAGCTTTCACCCAACGGGTTGATTGTTTCTTGCAACGATTGCTTTGAATTGGCGGGCTGTGGCGCGACCACCTCAGTATCTAACCCTTCCTTATGGGCACATACCGATATAGAACACCATCACCTGCCATTTACAGATTTTACTGATAATGCTAACCCAGAATTGCTGCTAGAAACCCTAGAAAAAATGTGGGCTGCATATAATCGTGGAGAAGCTATTTATATTCACTGTAAAGCAGGGCGCTCAAGAAGCGCTTTAGTTGTTGCACTTTTTATGTGTCTTATTGAATTAAAAGCCTCTTATCATCAAATCGGCTACGAGGAAGGCGATTTAGAGCTTCTACTTAAAGCAAAAATAGAGCAGCTTAAAGAAAAGCGATCACAGGTCAGTATTGGCCAGGCTAAAATAAATCTAGGGGTCAGGGTTCTCCTTAGCTATATCGGAGATGAGTTCCAGGAGAGTCAAAAGCAAACCGAAGTGTTCACCCAAAGCGGCAAGTTTTTTGCCAAGCTCACCCAATCCTCTGAATTTAAAGCTTTATGGCACTATGTATATAATCACCCCACTGATTTTGAAGATATGCAAGTCCTCATGAATGCCCTCTATGAAGACCCCTTAACGGTATTAAAAACGCTGACGCTAAGAGCCCCAAAAACTGATACTGCATTAGTGCGAGCCTGCCAGAATCTCAGAGAGTCTCCAGAAGGCAGGGCTCTGTTATATCGCTTAAGACAATTTTTATATAACAATCAAGAAGACAATTACGAACCAGACTTAACCCTGCTTAAACTAGCCTATCAACAATTTAATGAGGCTTTAGAATCCTATAAGCAAGATCCAGATATTCTGAAGATTGCTCGTCAGCTGCAAAGTGCTGTTTTTTTGTCCACGGCGCCTGATGAAGACAAGGTGGACTGGCTCGCAAAAACAGCCAATTTTTTAGCTGATCCTCTAAATTTGGCGAGCAACTATTATAAGGAAGCTGAAAATGCAGTTGTCTCTGATAATCCATCAACAAGGCGTATAGCGAAGACAATGATTATTATCGGTGCGGTCGTTCTAATGTTTGCCCTTTTTGCTGGCATCCTCAGTACTAGTACCTTTACTGTACCAGTCGTTAGCATGATTGCTTTCGCCGCTATAGCTTTTATGGCCTTGGGTAAAATGATTGGTCTTACTGCTGTGGATGACAATGTAAAACTGTATTCACAATCCCTAGTAAGAGAATTTGAAAAACTTGAAGAGGTTGATAGTTTTAATGGGCCTAGTTAGGCCGGGATAGGCCAGCCCTAGCTCTTAGGTGCACTCATTGCTTTTTTGCTTAGGGAGATTTGCTCAAGGCATTCAAGATAGATCTTGCTTAGATCAACATTCGTATAGCTAGTTCCCATTTCTTCATTTAAATGCCCTTCTTCATAAGCAATGACAGTACTAAGTAGCTGCCCTAAGCTGCCGCTATGGGAAATTAAGGCAGTTTTAATTTCATCTGCGAGGGTGATTTTTTCCAACAGATTTTCCATCGGTGTATCCATTAAACTATCTAAAACAGAAAGTAAGCCTACGGTATAGGCACTCGCAGCACTCAGCTCTGGTTGCGACTCTGCTATTCTTTGCGCCATTTGCGCCCGAATAAGTCCAGACTCAACAATTTCTGCAGGCTTATTAGAGACATTGGTCATTGATAAAACCATCACCCAATTTTTTAAATTGATAATACCCAGCCGCATAATTGCTTGTTGGATAGATTCAACGGTTTGATACCCTGAAAAGGCCACTGAATTTGCTATGCGGAGCAATTGATAGCTTAGCATTGGATCCGCTTGAATAAGTTCGGCGATATGATCCAAATTAGTGTCTTGTTGCTGGAGCTTAGATATAAGTTCTAAAAGATTTAATTGATTAGCAGCTATATCCTGTTGTTCCTGTTCGTTGGGTTGAAATAGGAAGTCGCCACAAAAGAGATCCATAGACATTGCCTTGCACCGCTCAAAATTCGTGGTGTGATTTATATCGTAGGCAATGACTTTCCGTTTACGATCCTGACTGTATTTTACTACCTTGGTTAGATTTGCTGCTGTCATCAAGTGTTCACTCAAGGCAATGTATTCAGCGAAATTCAACCAGGCTAATTGCTCTGGGCTGTCAATCAGCAATGCAATAGTATAAGTGGTGTACTCTAACTCTGCGCGAGGACATAAAGTATTAATATCTGCTGCATGGAGTTTTAGGATAATTGGATTTTCAATAGGGAGGTCTGGTTTCTCGATCAGAAACTTGAGTGCATAGGGTAAAAAAAGGGGGAGCTGTTTATCTGTGTTGCGCAATATTGACGCAAAGTGCTCGTAGAGCTCTCGATACTCTTTAGCTTGTTGATGAGCGATTATTTCAACTGCCACGCATTCTAATCGATTGTTATAAACGGGCCGTTTTATTAGCATGGATATTTCCTTGCACCCAGTATATTTAAAGAATAGTATGAGTTTAATTAGATCGCTGCGGAAAAGGTCTAATAATTCACTAAAAGGCGTTATTTATTCCTCTGTGGTTAATAAAAAATCAATGCCTGGTAATGGAAAACACTTAGAGAAGTGACTGACCCGATAAGAACCAAAGTGATGCTTTGCGCCGAAAAAAACTGAGTGCTATACTCCGCAAGTTTTCCGTTGTAACTAAATTTATTCATACCCTTGCAATTTTGTAGAGGTATTTAACATATTTCTTTTAAGGAAGATTTGAACAGTGAATCAGAAAAGACCAGTGAATCTTGATTTGGCAACGATGAAATTCCCCGCTATGGCGATTGCTTCAATCTTACATCGTATATCCGGGCTCGTTATGTTCTTACTGTTGCCTTATGTCCTCTATCTTCTTCACCTGTCGCTAAAGAGCGCAGAGTCCTTTGGGCAGTTTCAACAAATGTTGACGAGTCCTTATTGCAAATTACTGCTATGGGCTTTTACTGTGGCGCTGGTATACCACCTGCTAGCTGGCATCCGTCATATGATTATGGATCTGGGATATGGTGAGAGTGTTTGCGCTGGGCGACGTAGTGCTGTCTTGGTTATCGCTTTAGCTGTGATTCTGACAATTTTTCTAGGAATTTGGATATGGTAAGCAACGTCACAAGTTTAACAGGCAATGGCCTGAAAGACTGGTTAATTCAAAGGGTTACAGCGGTATATTTTGCTGTTTATAGTCTCTTTATTTTGGCCTATTTGATAACACATCCTCATATGGATTATGAACAGTGGCATACTCTTTTTCACTGCCAATGGGTCCAAGTCGCTAGTTTAATCGCTTTATTTGCTCTCAGCTTACACGCATGGATCGGTGTGTGGACAGTAACGACTGACTATATGAAATGTACAGTGATAAGGCTCTCTGTGCAAATGTTGGTTGCTCTGTGGTTGCTGAGTCAATTTCTTTGGGGCTTAATGATTGTGTGGGGGCAATGAGCATGACAATTGCACGTAATAAATTCGATGCAGTAATTATCGGTGCAGGTGGCGCGGGGATGAGAGCAGCCCTGCAGTTAGCAAATTCAGGTTTAAAAGTTGCACTCTTGTCAAAGGTTTTTCCAACCCGTTCTCATACTGTATCTGCGCAAGGTGGTATCACAACTGCCTTAGGTAATGCCCATGACGATGACTGGCGCTGGCATATGTATGATACTGTTAAAGGTGCTGATTATATCGGTGACCAGGACTGTATCGAATACATGTGTAAAACAGGGCCTGAAGCTGTTTATGAGCTTGAGCATATGGGTTTGCCTTTTTCTCGTATGGACAATGGCAGAATTTATCAACGCCAATTTGGCGGCCAATCCAAGAATTTTGGTGGAGAGCAAGCTGCACGTACCTGTGCTGCGGCGGATAGAACGGGTCATGCTCTCTTACATACCCTCTATCAGCAAAATTTAAAAGCAAAGACACATGTCTTTAGCGAGTGGTATGCAATGGATTTCGTTAAAGATACTCACGGCCGTATCGCTGGTGTTACTGCAATGTGTATTGAAACAGGCGAAGTCATATTTTTCCAAACCCGTGTTTGCATTATGGCAACAGGTGGTGCAGGACGCATTTATCAATCGACAACTAATGCCCATATTAATACCGGCGATGGTTTTGGTATGGCCTTACGCGCGGGTATTCCTTTACAGGATATGGAAATGTGGCAATTCCATCCAACAGGTATTGCTGGAGCTGGAACCTTGGTGACAGAGGGTTGCCGTGGTGAAGGTGGCTACCTTATCAATAAGGATGGTGAACGCTTTATGGAGCGTTATGCCCCACGCGTAAAAGATTTGGCTTCTCGCGATGTTGTTGCGCGCTCTATGGCTTTAGAAATAAGAGCTGGTAAAGGCTTTGATCCTAAGGGTATCGATCACGTTAAGCTAAAACTCGATCACCTGGGAGCTGACTTAATTATGTCGCGTTTACCGGGTATTCGTGAGTTATCAATGAAGTTTGCTGGCGTTGATCCTATTGTTGAACCAATTCCAGTTGTACCAACCTGCCATTACAGTATGGGGGGTATTCCAACTAATATGCATGGCCAGGTATTAACGCATAAGAATGGCCAGCAGGAAATTGTTGAAGGTTTGTATGCGGCCGGTGAGTGTGCCTGCGTTTCAGTTCACGGCGCTAATCGTTTAGGTGGTAATTCTCTGCTTGATTTGGTTGTCTTTGGCCGCGCTGCTGGATTACATGTTGAGGAGCTTTGGCAATCGAATCAATTGCCAGAGTCGCCCTATATTTCAGATGATGACATCGCAGCCTCTCTGGCACGTTATCACCGTTGGGAAAATTCAAAAGAGGGTGAAAGTCCTGCAGTAATTCGTGATGAAATGCAAAGAGTGATGCAAGAAGACTTTGGTGTGTTCCGTACTGGTGAAGTGATGGCTTCAGGTTTACACCGTCTGGAAGCCTTACGTCAACGTTTAGCCAATGCTTATTTAAGTGATAAATCGAAGGTATTCAATACTGCCTTCATCGAAGCAATGGAACTGGATAACCTGATGGCAACAGCCTGTGCTACAGCTCATTCGGCACTGGCTCGTACAGAAAGTCGTGGTGCGCATAGCCGTGAAGATTACCCGGCACGTGATGATGCGAACTGGATTAAACATACCCTGTATTTTACAGAGGGCGACTCAATCGAATACCGACCTGTAAATACTTCACCTAAATACGTTGCTCCAATGGAGCCCAAAGAGCGCGTTTACTAGAGAGGATATGCCGTGGCTGACATTAGAAATCTGAGCTTGTCTATTTATCGATATGATCCGGAATCGGGCAAAGAACCCCATATGCAGGATTATGAGCTTGAGATCCCGGCTAAAAGTGATCCCATGCTACTTACTCTGCTTGAGCGTTTAAAAGCAGAGCAGGATCCGTCCATTACCTACAGACGCTCTTGCCGTGAAGGTGTTTGCGGTTCTGATGGGATGAATATAAATGGATCCAATGGCTTAGCTTGTATCACAAAGCTTACACAATTAAATACCGACAAAATCGTCATTCGTCCCTTACCTGGATTTCCGATAATACGAGACTTAGTTGTTGATATGAGTCAATTTTATCAACAATATGAGCGAATTGAACCCTATCTGCAAAATGATAGTGTTGCTCCTGCGCGTGAACGTTTGCAGTCCCCGGAAGAGCGGTCTCAACTTGATGGATTGTATGAATGTATCTTGTGTGCATGCTGCACAAGCTCTTGTCCTTCGTTCTGGTGGAATCCAGAGAAGTTTGTTGGACCAGCCGGACTTTTACAAGCACGTAGATTTTTGGCTGATAGTCGTGATACAGCGAAACAACATCGTTTGGATAAACTACAGGATCCTTTCTCTGTGTTTCGTTGCCGTACAATTATGAATTGTGCGAGTGTTTGCCCGAAGGGACTCAATCCAACGCAAGCGATTGCAGAAATACGCAAACAAATGTTGAACCAGGAAACTTGATAGCGATTTTCTTGCCCTGATTGAAAATTCAGGGCAAATCCCTTTGGAGAAAACAACCATGAGCAGTACTGACCTGCAAAATCAATGGGCTACTTCCTATTTATCAGGTGGAAGCATGGCCTATGTCGATGCCCTCTATGAGGACTTTCTTGCTGATCCAAACTCAGTCCCCGCCGATTGGCGCGCGGCTTTTGAGGCTTTACCAACAGTGAATGGTGGAGTGAAGGATGTTTCACATCGAGAGATCCGCGATTATTTTCTGGAAAATGCTGATAAAAAGCAGGCTGCGGTTGTTATCTCTGAAGATAGCAAGCAATATCAGGTCGCACATTTGATGAACGCTTATCGATCCCATGGACACCATGCTGCCAAGCTTGATCCTTTGGGAATGGCAGAGCGGATGCACGTTCCAAGCCTCGAATTGGCTTATCACCAGCTCTCTGAAGCAGATATGGGGCGCAAATTTTTTGCCGGTAAAAGCTTTAATGGCGCACAAATGTCTCTGCGCGATATCTATCAGGCTCTTCGTGATACTTATTGCGGCAGCATCGGTATTGAATACATGCATATCTCCGATAATGCTGAAACCGAATGGCTACAAGAAAAGATGGAGTCCGTGCGTGGCAGACCAACCTTCGATGCGAATAGAAAACGTACAATTCTTAATGACCTGATTGCTGCTGATGGTCTTGAGCGTTATTTAGGTACTCGTTATGTGGGCCAAAAGCGCTTTTCACTTGAAGGAGGCGACGCCTTTATTCCTATGATGAAAGAAATTATCAGACAAGGGGGGAATGTAGGGGTTAAAGAAATTGTTATTGGCATGGCGCACCGCGGACGCTTGAACGTCTTGGTCAATGTTTTAGGTAAAGAGCCTAGCCAATTGTTCCAAGAGTTTGAAGGTAAGATTAAGTCTGAGCGTACAGGCGATGTTAAGTATCATATGGGCTTCTCGTCTGATCTACGAACGGAAGATGGCGCGGTTGTCCATTTAGCCCTAGCATTCAACCCTTCTCACTTGGAAATTATTGGTCCAGTAGTTGAAGGTTCTGCTCGATCCCGACTACGCCGCCAGCATGATTTGGATAAAAAAGATAAGGTTGTACCTGTTGTTATCCATGGTGATGCAGCCTTCGCCGGGCAAGGCGTGGTGATGGAAACATTCAATTTCTCTCAGGCACGTGGTTATTCCACAGGTGGAACAATCCATATTGTAATTAATAATCAGGTTGGTTTTACAACCTCTAATCCTTTGGATGCGCGTTCAACCCTCTATTGTACCGATGTGGCGAAGATGGTGCAGGCACCGGTTCTCCATGTTAATGGTGATGACCCAGAAGCTGTTGTATTTGCAACACAGATTGCCTTTGAATTCAGAATGAAATTCAAACGAGATATCGTACTTGACTTGGTCTGCTACCGTCGTCATGGTCACAATGAAGCTGATGAGCCTTCAGTAACCCAGCCAACGATGTATCTAAAGATTAAATCAATGCCTACGCTAAGAGAAATCTATGCAGAGCAATTGATAGCTAATGGCCTGATTAAAAAAGAAGAGGTCGATAATTTGGTCGAATCTTATCGAGACAGATTGGATAAGGGACAGGCTGTAGTTGATGTTGTTCAGGGTGATTATGAAGGAAAGGTTGCTGTAGACTGGACACCCTATATTAATGCTAAGTGGACAGATAAGGCCGATACCACAATTTCTAAGAGCACTATTCAATCTTTGGCAAAGCAACTTAACCAGTTGCCAGCTAATTTTGAATTGCATCCAGTTGTTAAGCGTTTACTGGCTGATCGCGACAAAATGACAAGTGGCGAACTACCAATGAACTGGGGTTATGCCGAAACAATGGCTTATGCCAGTTTGTTAGCTGAGGGCTATGGTGTTCGTTTGTCTGGTCAAGACTCAGGTCGAGGAACTTTCGCACATCGTCACGCAGTCCTGCATGATGGAAAAACAGGGAATACCTATGTTCCACTGGAAAAGACAGCGTCTAATCCGGAAAAGCCCTTTGCCGTAATTGATTCTGTGCTTTCAGAAGAAGCCGTACTTGCCTTTGAATATGGTTATGCCTCATCAGAACCAAGATCCTTAGTTCTCTGGGAAGCGCAATTTGGTGATTTTGCTAATGGTGCGCAGGTTGTTATTGACCAGTTTATTAGTTCAGGGGAGCAAAAGTGGGGTCGGCTCTGCGGTTTAGTAATGCTCCTGCCACACGGCTATGAAGGTCAAGGTCCTGAGCATTCTTCAGCTCGACTAGAACGCTATATGCAGCTCTGTGCTCAGCATAATATGCAGGTTTGTACACCAACAACTCCCGCGCAGATCTTCCATTTGTTGCGTCGCCAAATGATACGCAAATTCCGCAAGCCTCTGATTGTTATGACGCCTAAGAGTTTGCTACGCCATAAGTTGGCTGTATCACCACTAGAGGATTTAACCAAGGGTAAATTCCAAACGGTCATTCCAGAGGTCGATGATTTGAATGCAGCAAAGGTGACCAAGGTCGTCTTATGCTGTGGTAAGGTTTATTATGATCTCTTGCAAAGACGACGTGATGACAAAAAACTGAGCCATGTTGCAATTATTCGTGTAGAGCAACTCTATCCCTTCCCGAAAAAAACGCTGATTCAGGAATTGGAAAAATATCCAAATGCTAAATCGGTAGTTTGGTGTCAGGAAGAGCCTCAGAACCAAGGTGTTTGGTTCGCTACACAACATAATATAGTTGCTTGTTTGCGCGCCGATCAGAGCCTCAGTTATGCAGGAAGAGAGTTTGCTGCTTCACCAGCAGTTGGAAGTCCGATCCTTCACGCACAGCAACAGCAGGCTTTAGTCGAACAGGCTTTATTGGATTAATTGATTAAAAATATAACAAACGAAGAAGGTATTACTATGTCTATTGAAGTTAAAGTACCTGCCCTGCCTGAGTCGGTAGCTGATGCTACCGTGGCTACCTGGCATAAAAAAATTGGCGATAAGGTCTCTCGTGATGAAAACCTCTTAGATTTGGAAACAGATAAGGTTGTTTTGGAAGTGCCTGCCCCTGCGGATGGTATTCTCAAAGAAATTCTGTTCAAAGAGGGTGACATCGTTCAATCCAGCCAGATTCTTGCGCGTATAGAAAATGGTGCTGCTGCATCTGCTCCAGTTGAGAAGCAAGAAAGCAAGCAAGCAGAAACTAAACAAGAAAACCTTGCAAGTGAAGATAAATCAACAAGTCCCGCAGTAAGGCGAATTCTTGCTGAAAATGATCTGCAGGCTGGTCAAATTGCCGGATCAGGCAAGGATGGTCGTATTACAAAAGATGATGTACTGACTTTCATCGAGTCAAGTCGTGAAAAGACTGCCAAACCAGCAGCTCGACAAGAGCCTATGGCTCCGATGGGCGTACGTGAAGAGCGTCGCGTTCCAATGACTAGGCTCAGAGCTAAAATTGCTGAGCGTCTCGTACAGGCACAACATAATGCAGCGATGCTAACAACCTTTAATGAAGTCAATTTAAAGGCAGTGATGGACTTACGTGCTCAATATAAAGATAGTTTCGAAAAAAAGCATGGCGTCAAATTGGGCTTTATGTCCTTTTTCACCAAGGCGGTTGTTGAAGCTCTGAAACGTTTTCCAGCAGTTAACTCATCTATTGATGGTCAGGATATTGTTTACCACGGTTATTACGATATCGGGATTGCAGTCTCGACCGAGCGTGGTTTGGTCGTGCCTGTAGTAAGAGATGCTGATCAAATGACAATGGCTGATATTGAAAAATCAATCAATGATACCGCTACCCGTGCACGCCAGGGTAAATTGTCGATGGAAGAAATGCAGGGCGGAACCTTTACCATTACTAATGGTGGTGTTTTTGGTTCTCTCCTGGCAACACCCATTATCAATCCACCACAAACTGGTATTTTGGGAATGCACAAAATTGAGGACAGACCAGTCGTTGAGAAAGGACAGATTGTTATTCGGCCTATGATGTATGTCGCCTTGTCCTATGACCATCGTTTAATTGATGGTAAAGAATCAGTACAGTTCTTAGTGACTGTAAAAGAGTTACTGGAAGATCCTTCCCGTTTATTACTTAATGTTTGAGGTTAACGATCAACCGCAAGACCCGCGTTGCCGGGTTTTGCTTTTTAAAGGGTGCTAACGATGAATTTACATGAATACCAAGCCAAGCAGTTATTTGCTAGCTACGGACTGCCTGTTCCTAATGGTCAAGTAGCCCAAAGCGTAGAAGATGCACTGCAAGTTGCTTCACAATTATCAACATCAAAATGGGTAGTGAAAGCCCAGGTTCACGCCGGCGGCAGAGGTAAGGCTGGTGGTGTTAAGTTGGTATCTAGCAAGGATGAATTGGCTTCAGTAGCTAAATCATTATTAGGTACTCGCTTGGTGACTTACCAAACTGATGCTAAAGGGCAACCTGTTAACACGCTTCTTATTGAAGAAACCTGTGATATCGGCCGTGAATTGTACCTTGGTGCAGTTGTCGATCGCTCAAGCCGTCGCGTGGTAATCATGGCGTCTACAGAGGGTGGTGTGGAGATTGAAAAAGTAGCTCATGAAACGCCTGAGAAAATCTTCAAAATCGAAGTTGATCCCTTGGTTGGTGTTATGCCCTACCAGTGTCGAGATACAGGGTTTAAGCTCGATTTAACTGATGATCAAATTAAGCAATTTACTCATCTCATGATGGCTTTGGGTAAGATGTTTGTTGAATGTGATTTAAGCTTGCTTGAAATTAACCCGCTAGTGGTAACCAAAGCCGGTAACCTTATTTGCCTCGATGGCAAAATCAATATTGATGGCAACGCACTGTATCGCCAACCAAAACTGAAGATGATGCGTGATACTTCTCAAGAAGATGAGCGTGAAAACCGTGCTACAGATTGGGAACTAAACTATATTCCGCTCGATGGTTCGATTGGATGCATGGTTAACGGTGCTGGCCTAGCTATGGCAACAATGGATGTTATCAAATTGCACGGTGGTGAACCGGCAAACTTCCTTGATGTTGGTGGCGGTGCAACCAAAGAGCGTGTCAGTGAAGCCTTCAAAATTATTCTTTCTGATGAGAGTGTCAAAGGCATCCTGGTTAACATCTTCGGGGGTATCGTTCGCTGTGATTTGATTGCTGATGGAATTATTGCCGCAGTTAAAGAAGTCGATGTAAAAGTACCTGTTGTTGTGCGCCTCGAAGGCAATAACGCAAAACTGGGTGCAGATATCTTAAATAAGAGTGATTTGAACGTAATCGCTGCTGACAGTTTGACTGATGCTGCGAAAAAAATCGTGGCGGCTGTCGCCTAATTATCATCTTTGGTTGGCTCTGGACTAGCTAGAGCAACCAGAACACTATTTTGAGGCTAGCAATGAGTGTATTAGTTAATAAAAACACAAAAGTACTTTGCCAGGGCTTTACTGGCAAACAAGGAACCTTCCATTCTGAACAAGCAATTGCCTACGGTACACGCATGGTTGGTGGGGTGACGCCAGGTAAAGGTGGACAACAACATCTAAGTTTGCCAGTTTTTAACACAATGCGTGAAGCTGTGGAAGAAACTGGTGCTGAAGCATCTGTGATCTACGTTCCTGCTCCTTTTTGCAAGGATTCTATCCTTGAAGCAGCAGATGCAGGCATCAAATTGATTGTTTGTATCACTGAAGGTGTTCCTGTACTCGATATGCTGCAGGTAAAGGTTTACCTTGAGAACAACACTGAAGCCCGTTTGATAGGACCAAACTGTCCAGGAGTTATCACTCCAGGCGAGTGCAAAATCGGGATTATGCCTGGTTCGATTCACCTACCTGGAAAGGTTGGTATCGTTTCTCGCTCAGGTACACTGACTTATGAGGCTGTTAAGCAAACTACTGATAAAGGCTTTGGTCAAAGCACTTGTATAGGTATCGGTGGCGATCCAATTCCCGGTACTAGCTTCATCGATGCCTTAGAGCTGTTTGAGCGTGATCCACAAACTGAAGCAATTATCATGGTAGGTGAAATTGGTGGTTCAGCTGAAGAAGAAGCTGCAGAATACATCAAATCAAATGTACGCAAACCCGTCGTTTCTTACATCGCTGGAGTAACTGCCCCAGCCGGTAAGCGCATGGGACATGCTGGTGCTATTATTTCTGGCGGCAAAGGAACTGCTGCTGAAAAGTTTGCTGCTCTTGAAGCTGCTGGGGTCAGAACTGTACGTTCTCCTGCAGATTTAGGTGATGCAATCGCAGAAGTTACAGGTTGGAAATAAGTCCAAGCACACATATTAAATGTAGTAGGCTGGGCTGATAAGCCCAGCGAAATTAGGTAAATGCTGGGCTTATCAGCCCAGCCTACATAATCTGTATATCTCAATCTGTAATCACGAAAAATCTCGAAAAATGAATTTTTAATAGTCATTATGTAAAAAAAATTTAAGATCTTTCATATTTTCTTAATGTTTTGAATTTATACTTTCGATATATCTACGAATAAGAGTCTATCAATGCTTGAACAACAAGAAATAAGCAATTTTATCGCCAGAGATATAAAAGAACTTTCCAACTTTGTTCTTGATCTCTGTGGTTTTACCCTCGATGAAGCAGGTTATGACTCTAAGGCCTATGTTTTCTATCTTAACGTTGCCTTTAGTCATCAAGCAATCCTGCAAAGTGAGGAATGGCATGCAATCTGTAAGGCTGTTGCCGATGCTAATCAAAGCGGCAGACCTGTAAACTGGGCGCAGGAAAATCAAGACTTACATAAGAAAATTGTGGCTTTTGCACAATCGATTGTGACTGAAGTCACTGAAGCAAGCCAAGATAACTTGGCTATTAAGCTGATTAAAACCAGTTACCTGTCAAATCTGGATAGAGCCAAGAAGAGTACTGAGCACGCGATTAGACACCTCGCTGTTAAGCCTGGGCAAAATCTTTTTAATGTGAATGTTAGTACAGTGCTCCCTCCTGAAATAATGGCACAAGAATCTGTAGACTTTATCGGTGTACTAAAAGCGCAAAGGGCTTATTTAAATTCTTTGTTGGAACTACCCTTTGTCTTGGAAAAATTATGCATCCGCCTCGCTGAGAATAAGCCAGGAGCAAATTATCAACCGCGTAAAACTGCTGAGATGCTAGCAAAAACTCTTGATACTATCGATGCTGCTCTTAACGCAGATGAAGCAGACCGCCAAGGCAAACTCATTAGGGGACTAAAGCTGGCTCTTGCAGTAACAATGCCAGATGTTCAATTTGCAGACCATGAACTCGTTGATATGTTATCTGATGAGTTCTTGCCCTTTGTTAATAAAATAATTGAGAGTCATCATACTCTTGGGGCTGAAAAAGCAAAAGTTTTCCCCAAAAATGACGATGGTTCTGAGAGTGAAGAGGCTATTGCCCGCAGACAACTCCTAGCTACAATGGATGTGCAATTTGATTCAATACAAGATATTTTAGTTAACACACTGCTGGAACCAGCGAATCAATGCAGCCAGGCTATTACAGGCACTGTTGGCTTGGGTTTGGCAGCAGTCAATGCCTTAGTCACTGATAATCAGATCGATCGCTTAGCCTACATAGGAACGGCTTTTGAAAATTTCGATAAAATAGCAGCTGTAAGTGCGCAAATCGACCCCTCTTTACTTCCTTCCTGGCTAAACCAGGCAAATGGCTATTATCAACAGGTAAGAACAGGTGCTACTGTTGTAGAAGGTGTCGCGCAAACCGCTCTTAGAGGACTTGGCGCATTTTATGATTACGCAGTTGCTTTAATTCCTAAGGCAGTGCGCAATTATTTGTCACGAACCGATTCGCTGACTAGAGTTTTAAATCAGATTGATGAACAGCCAAATGATTTTCAGCTTGATAAGGTAATGGCCTATTTCGCTTTTTATGATTTAGTAAAAGCAGGGGCAATTCAAGATGATGATCTCAAGTCTAAACTCTTTGATGCCTATATGTCTGAGGTAGTTAAAGCTGATACTAAGCTTAGGCCAGAGGAGTTTCTGTTTAAGGATTACAAACAGCTTGAAAATCAATTGCGAAGCAAATTTAATCTTCAGCAACCGTTGGCTGCTGGGATTGCAAATGTTATGAGACCGAGTGTTCCGACGGCGTCCTTAATTGGTGCCGTAGACTTCTTTAAGATTTCTTCACCGCAGAAACTAGAAATCTTAATACTTGTCAATCGATTACAAACTCTGGAATCTAAATTTGATTCTAAAATGCCAGTGCAGGCATTTAATGAGTTAATTAAGGCTGTTGAGGAAGTAGCAAAATATGAGTCTGAGGCGCTAAAGAATTTTCATAAAGAATTCTTAGTACCCGCAATGTTGCGTATGCAAGGCGAATATCAAACCAAGCGCCTAATCCCTTTGTTAGAAACCCTGCTACAGACAACAACTAACGAAACACATAAACTGCGCGTGGTTTATTCAAAATTAAAGGAAAATATCAATTTATCACCACGTGATATCAATTTTCTCAACGACTACATCACTAATCATGGTGAGTTTGGAGCGCAAGAAACTGAAGAGTTTGATAGTTTCAAGGCATTATCCACATTGCTTCCTCCTGACAAGAAAAAATTAGAAAATTCAAAATGGTTAACTCCAAGTGAAAAGAACAAGCAAGATGCCGCCCATACTTTAGAAACAATTACACCTGGTATTCAATTATTATTGGATGTGCTGCAAGATCGATTAGATGAACAACTTGATTCTTGCAAAGAATTGACGGCACTTAGTTCTAACGAACGAATTACCAAGTTAGCTGCGAAAAAATTAGAATATATTGCTGCATTAAATGGTTTAATCAATCAGTTACGAGCTGGATTGGAAACGCCACATAGCGATTTACAAGGTTATCTTCTGCAAATGCTGCAAGGTGATCTAGCTGCTATGACAGCGGAACCAAGAGAAATATTAGCTGCAAATACTGCACCGGGTAAGCTTCTAGACTTAGCCTGGAATATATGGCCCTCTGCTGCAGATAAGCTATCTCCCACTAATATGTTGGCTTACCGATTGCTGACCTATTATTTAAAACAGACTGAAAACCAACCTCTTCTGGATGTTGTCCAAGCTGAAGAAAGCTACAAGGTGGAATTAAATAGCAATCCAGTTCCTGCCTTAATGAAAGAATTAAATGATCCTCTTGCGCCAGTGAATATTATTCCAAGCCAAGAAAAAATCATGGACGCAATTGTCCAAAACCTTGTTGAGGCCGGTAAAAAATCAGCCTTTTCTTGGGGGGTGAATTATGTACAACAAGTTGTTGCAGGTATTAGTAGAGAGCAACTTGTCAGATTTTTACCCTATCCCTTTTTAGCTGAGTTGGCCTTGCAGGCGATTCAAAGTGAAACTGTGCAAGCACGTATATCACCAATCGTTAACTCCCTAATGAATGAATACGGTGGCGTGGTTTCCGATAAACTTGATGAGTTCACTAAGATAGCAAAATCCAGACTTTATCCCATACTGGGCATTGAGCTCCAGAAGACTATTGAAGCCGGTGCTTATAACTATATGCTCAATCCTGATAGTGCCAGTGCGGCAGATCGCGATTCTTTTGCAATGTATTATCTGCAATACCGTGAGATGAAGATAAATTCTGAACCTTTTGATGAGCAAGCAGTAATTCAATTCCTTTTCGCTGAGTTATTAGCAGATAACAAGCCAGAACAACAGGAAGAGATCAAAGGTATTATTGCAGCTACTTTTGACAACCTAGATGCGAAATTGCCAGATTTCGCACCGCCAAAATCGGATGCTATTAAAGAAACTGAGCTCCAATTGGAATTTTTAATAGGGCATCTCGATTTGAGCGATCACTCAAACGATACACTTATTAAATTAGCGCTTGTTAATCGACTTCTGGTAATGGCTATGGATGCTGCTGAGCAGCTTGGTAATGCGGAGCAAGTCACTCGCCTACAAGAGCAGGCAATTAGGAAATTAAGTGATACCCTTGAAAAAATCAATGAGCTATCAGTAGCTTATAAAAGCGATCAAACTCGGACTGACGAAGATGATGATGAAGGCTTTGTATTGATGTCAAACAAGGCTACACCAGAGTCAATGGTTGAGGTAATTTCTGGGGCAAACAAACGAGCCGCAAAATTGCAATTGAGCCAGGTTAAAGCTCGTATAAACAAGGCTAAAGATGTCGTTGATAAGCAAGTGAATAAACATCAGGCTATGTTGTCAACTAAAGAGCCTTTATTAGGGCTGAGTGTTTGGGAATGGGAATATAAGAAATCAACATCGAATCGAATAATAGTTAATGTTCTCTTGTTCCTAGCAAAGTATTTGGGGCCAATTTTTACTTGGTCGAGCATTATCAGCGCTATTCTTGCCGGTAAAGGTACTATAGCTGTGTTGGCAATTAGTGGAGGTCTTAGTGCGACAGGCATAGGCTTGGCTGTAGTTGCTGGGATAGCAGTGCTTAATCTAATATGGAATGTTGGTAGGAAGTTTTATGAAAATCTGGCTGAATTCAAAAGGATAAGCGAAGAAACCCCTTCACTTTCTGAGCGAGCAGGCAAGATTACCTTATTAGTCTTAAAGTGCATCGGTTTAGCATTAGCAAAAACATTGTTTCTTGACTTTATCGCTGTAAAACTTGCGACACTCTTCGCCTTCGGGCCCTTTACAACACTGCGCAATGCATTCAGGGCATGGCCTTCTAAAGATAGAGTTGAAGAAGAGCAGACCTTGCTACTAGGCTTACAAACTAAATTAGCTGCTTTGCAAGAACTGGTTGATAAGCAAATTAATCATATAGAAAAGAAAACGGACCCAGAAACTGAAGCGCTTTATGAGGATCAAAGTCAGGCAATTGATGTCCTTGTTAAAGAGCTAGATCTGGATATGCCAACGGTTGAGACACTTATGAACGGTCTAAGTTCTAATGATGCAAGATTTACTATTGAAAGTTATCAAGAGGTACTAGACGCATATCAAACCAATTTTGCGGACCTTAAGAAAGAGTTTGTCATCTTAGAACGATTACTGGCAGCCCAAGCCGCGATAGCGGTTCAAGAAAAGCCACAAAATGCTGAGGTTAGTAAGCCAGTGCAAAGCGTTGAGAAAGTTCCTGTTCAGGTGACAAAGGAAACTAAAGCGGTAGTGGTGAGTCTCGAAGCCTACAAAGCGAAACTAAATATTGATCAGCCGCATTCACCAGAGCAGCCAGAGGTAAAACAACAGGGTTATGTCAGTAGATTCTGGAATTGGCTCAGGGCGCCTAAAACAACTGTGGTGCAACAGCCTGAGCTGCAAACTAATAAGGCTGCTAGCAGCGTGGCTTTTTCAACTAGTCAGAGTTTTTCAGATTGGGAAAAAATGGGCTCAGTATCTAGTTTACAATTAGGCACTATTCCTCAAAGTACACTTGAGCCAAAACCCAGGCCGCTTAGTGATATGGAGTCATCTTGGATCATGGTCGATAGCATCCTGGATACCCTTTCCGTTACTCATGCTGCAAACGATGAGCAGCATCTAGACACTGAGACAGCTTTATGGCGAAGAAATAAAGCGGACCTTGGAAGCCGTGCTTCAACTATGTTCCCAACAACGGACGATAAGGCTAATACAGGCGATAGAACAATTACCCCAGCAACTGAAACTGGGAACAGAATAGTTTAAGCCCCCCTCTTTACTCTATGTAATAGGGTCGCCCCCACCCCAGTATTGAATTCCCGCGGCTTGAGCGCGGGATCCAGTGTACATTCTGAGCCCATAGATCCCGCGCTCAAGCCCATAGGTATCTATACAAGTGTCTGTAATAAGGTCACGTCCTTCCTTGTTTCAACACTACGTCATCCAGAGCGCAGCGAAGGTAGCACCGTACTACATTCAGGAGAGCCTTCGCTGCGCTCTGGATGACGTGCTTTAGGGGGGCACAGGGCTCATCTATTACAGACACTTGTGTAGATACCTATGGAGCAAGCTGCGGGATTTCGGGATGGGGGTGACTTATTACCTCCAAGATTTTGACATCCCACGTAAGCTATTACATGAGGGCTGCTGACTTGAAATTCTCGCTAGCGCGGGCCTAATTCTTTCCTCGAAAGGTAACTCATTAAACGATCTAACATTTTTGTGCTGAGAACCCGCTTTAAGAAGGCAAAGAGATGGCTGGGAAAAGTCACAGGGTATTTGGCTTTTGGATGTTTGGCTTCAATGGCATGAAGCAATTTAGCAATTACCGCGTCTGTGCCTTGGGTGAAGACTGAGCCTTCCTTTTGCTGGCGATAGCCATTCAGCATTTCCTGATATTGCTGATTGAAATAGCTGTTTTCCTTATCAATTTTTTTAAGCGAATGATCAAGCACATTATCCCTGAATCGACTTTGGATAGGCCCTGGCTGAATAGCAATCACATCGATCCCAGAAGACTTAAGCTCGAGCCTCAAGGTATCGCTTATCCCTTCAACCGCATATTTTGACGCATTATAAGCGCCGCGAAAGGGCATAGAGACGAAGCCGAGTAATGAACTTATGTTAATAATACGCCCATGCCCCTGCTTGCGCATAACGGGGATAGCCAGTCGGGTTAAATCCATGAGACCAAAGACATTGGTTTCAAATTGCTGGCGCATGGCGTCTCGTGGGATGTCTTCCAAGGCACCGGCCTGGCCATAACCTGCATTATTGATCAGGACATCAATCCGTCCTTCTGTTTTATCTAAAACCTCGGCAAAGGCGTTGACTATTGATTCTTCATCATCCATGTCCATAAGTACTGCTTCAAGACCTAAAGCTTGTAATTTATTCAGATCATCTTGTTTGCGACAAGAAGCAATAACCTGATAGCCACGACGAGATAAATCAATCGCAGTATCATGACCAATACCGGAAGAGCAACCAGTAATTAGAATCGTTTTTTGTGGCATAGAAGTCCCTTAGAGTTGCCATTGTGGGCGGCTGTTTTTGTATGAATTGAATATAGCCTGAATGCAGTGAAGCGAAATCAGGGAAGTCAGAGCACTTTTTGGATTTCGCTTCACTGCATTTCAGGCGATGGACTTCTCCCCCTACGCGGAAAGAAAAGAAAACATTATTATTGTCGAAATGATTTAATTAAACTCATCAAGTTCAATGACATAGGAATGTGAGCCCATAGAAGAAAGTCTTCTGAAGTTCATTCCTTTGCATGAGGCGCTAATAACTTGGGGACTCCACATATAAGGACCATCTGCAATTATGAAATTGCAGTATTTATACATATCCAGGCCTACAGCTACATATGCTTGTCCCTTTTTACAGGTAACATCATGCAGCGTAAAACTTCTAGGGCTGGTTGGTATGATTTCTAAATTTTCAATAGAGTTGTAGCTCATGAGGCCAATGTGGGCATCCACGTTATCACTAATGAGGAACTTATCAGTATAGTCACAAGAGAATTTTGTATCAGCATGGACATTAAAAGCGAATAAACCAGCAAGTAAAGACAGAGCAATTTTTTTCATTATTATTAACTCATTATTAGTACTAGGGAAGCTGATTATATGTAATTATAATCTTATGTACAATGGCTTTTTGTCGTCCATAAACTAATATAATTATATGAAAAAAAGAATGATTTTTGAAGAAGGATTTTATTGATTTTACTGTCATTTTTTAATTTTTTCTTGCAACCACTTATCGAATAATTCTCTTCGTTTTGGATCAAGTTCCTTGCGGCGTAAAGCCATCATTTCCTCCATCGATCCTTGTACACAATCGGCAGTTAATCGGTTAATGATAAGTGTGCCATTAATATGATCGATTTCATGCTGCAAGACCCGAGCATAAAAACCATTCTCAATACTACTATGCTGATGTCCCTGCTCATCATAAAATTGAATTTTAATTTGGTTATAACGAGGGACTTTGCCAGCCTTGTTGACTACGGAATAGCAGCCTTCAAAATCAGTGCTTCGACCAGCCGATTCGACCCCTTCATAGGAGGGATTAATCATAATATGCATGGGGTAAGCTTTGGTATTGCTGCGCAAAAAGGCTGCTTCTTCGGGGATATAGATTGCGATTATTTGTTTGTGATGATTAACCTGCGGTGCAGCAAGCCCAACACCACCTAACTCGGTTAATTTCGCTTTCATCGCGGCAATGAGTTCTTTATCCGCTTTACTCAAAGGAAAATTAACAGGCTGTGCCGAGGTTCGTAGGACTCCGGCATGTGTTGGTTGATCAGTCGTGATAATTTCAAGTGCATAAGTCTTTTGTTCTATCATCATTAATCCAAGTGATAGGAAAAAAACAGTTTTTAGCAAACCCCAGAGAATTCTACAAGCTTTGCTTTTACACTCCAAAGACTGCTCCTTCTTGCACAACAGGTTGCTCTTCAGCAGCATGGTTAGGTTGCCCTACTGCAAGTGCTAGTGGGGGCAGAGCATAACGTCTGGTTGCCTGCGGTGGTTCAAAGAGCCTGTAGCGGTTAATCGCTTGCTCGCTAGGCGGAGTTGTAAGTGCTTCTTTTAGGCCATCATAGCGTTGGATATAGGCAGGCTTGTAGATATGAAGCAGGGTTAAGAATGAAGTAACAAGCTGGGTTAACCAGGCCAGGGTAAAAGGATTGGGCTTAGAATGCTTGAGCATGGTGGTTTCAAATGAAAATTCCTCAGTAATTGCTCGCATTTCTGCAAAACGAGTTTTCACATCTTTGTCACTCTCAGCAATTGTCTCTAAACGCTTAACCATCCGCGATTTGTTTTCAAGCGTTTTTGATGTTTCAAAATAGGAGTTATTATTGAGTAGGTGAGTACTTACCTCAGTAAAATAGGTTTTGAATTGAGTTAAGGCAACCATTACTGCTTCTAAATGCGCATAATTGCGATAATGCTTCTGATCAAAACGCAATACTCGCTGAGCGATCATTTCTTGAACTAAGGTATCAATATCATCAGAACGTTTTGCTGCTTCAATGATTTGTCCTGCCTTAGATTCCAGGTATTCTTTCAATTTAATATTATATTCATTCTGAACATGTAAAAGGCCAATGTAACGGTTGATTGCCGCATCGATCTGAACACCGATCGCCTTCTTTGTATAATCAGTAACAAATTTACTATTGAGTGCTTTTTGCTTTTTATGTAAATCTTCTAAATAACGCTCTTTCTCTTTTGCTGTTTTTAACTCGGTATCATGAGTGCTGACCTGGCCTTGATAATAATTAAAAACAACCTGGCAATGAGTCTTAATGTGCTGAGTTAGCACTAAAGGTGGCGCGACTTCGACATTAGGGTTCTCTACAATTTGCTCTTCTTCTGCTACCACAACAATTAGGTCACTAAGCTCTACTTTAGGCTTAGTCTGTTTTGGATTCATTTGTTCCAGTTCTAGACTAAATGGCAGTCCTTCAGTAAGGAGCTCACTGAACGGTGAATGAACCGCAGAATCACCCACAAAGCGGCTGGCTTTCATCGGGCGTCTTAGTTTGGCAGAGGGGGCATTGAATTCTTGAACAATAAACTTATCGAGTTTAGGACTTTTCTCGATTTCATCGTCATTTTTTAATAAGGCGAAGAGGTCCTCGTGTTTTTTAAGAATGGGTAAGGCTTGCTCATAGGCTTGTAGAAGATCCTGCTCTAAGCCATACATTGCTACAGGGGAGGGTGCTGGCCCAGTAGTAAAATTATCATGGGTAGCAATTAGTTTAAGCAGTTTGGCAAGGGCAGCATGATTATCTCTATACTTCGCTTTTTCCTGTGTTGCCTGTTCTTTGCGTTCCCTTACGGCAATTAGTCGTTTTTCTATTGGCTCCAGTGAAGTAACAAGCTCAATATGCTTTTGCGAGACAAAACCAAGGGGTTCAACTAGTCCCTTGTAAAATTCATCCAACATAAGTTTCATTGGACCAGAAAGCAGACCGGGTTGCAGTCCCATTCGGTCTTCCCATTCATCCGCCTCAAGCAGCATTTGTGCAAAATGCTCAGTATTTAACTCTTTTAGATGCTCGAGGACAGCGGCATGGCTAAGAGTGGTAAACTCACTAAGCTTTTCCTTTAGCTCAAGAAAGAGGTTAAGCATTACAGGCGTTTTAAGGAATAACTTGAAATAAGAGCTTGAGCTGTTGATAACACCTTCAATTTTTAGAACGACTTGCTTGGTGTGTTCCTGAATTGTCTCTTGATCTTCTTGGGTTAAGTTATCTTCTGCTGTCAATTTTTGAATATAAGCAGGAACGAGCATAAAGGCATTAAGTGGATACCAGATCCCACCATACTGAACTTCATTAGCTGTTGATGGAGGAGTTTGCTCGGCTGTATTTGAAGGCTCATCTGTCGCTGCAACTTCAGGAAGGGGAGTGCCAACTGTGTCTGGGCTAGTTCTATAAGGCTCGCTTTGGATCAATAGCATTTGATAAATTGCCGTCGCACGGTTGCTAATATCAGAAGCGATTAAAGCCAGATAGGGGTCTTTATATAATTCTTTTGCTGCGCTGGCAATAGAGTCAAGGTGGGTATAAACCTGAACCAAGTGGTAAACATAAACCGTTTCAGTACTCTTATTGTTTAGCGCCTCAAGTTGCTTAGAAATTTGCTCAATATGGTATAGGGAATTAGCGATTGCTTTAAGACCCAAGACTTGTTTGCTTTCTTTTAAGCGCGCGACGCCATTTTCAACCTCAGGGAAGGGAACTCCTGAGCGAATATAATATTGCGTTGGGTTTAGTTGTTCTTTTGTTGTGGTATTGAAAAGAGTAGTTAATTGAATGACCGTATCTTTGAACTCTCCAATTGCCTTTGAATATTCAGTATGTTTGAGCAAATGATTTGCCCTATAGCTGCTTTTATCATCATGCTTTAATTCTCTTGCACGAACTTCTGTTTGATATTTTGAACCTGCCTGCCCTCGGAAAAAAGTCGCTCTTTGCTGAAAATTAAGGGTTAATGTATTTAAAGATGATAAAAAGGTTTGTTCGCGTCCCCTAATCAAAAAATACCTTGTAGATAGAGGCTCAGGTTGCTCAGAACTTGGGCTGTTGCTTGTCATCGCTAGGTTAGCAACGATTAGTTCGTCATAATTCACCTTGTCGGTTTCAGGCATTATGACATCAACCATATAAGGCTGAAAGCGGCAGTATAAGCTGCGTAAGCGAACCTTTGTTTCGTCATCTATCTCATTTAATAGTTTTGGAAACTGGGCTCGAATAATTACCATAAATTGTTTATAAGCTGTTTGAGCTCTTTCCAATTTGGCTAATTTGTTAGTATAAAATTGATAGAGTTCAAAGGCTTGATCGGTAGTTAGGCTGTCCGCATTCGTTACGTAACAATCCTCACCTTGAATGTTAAAATTAAAATCATTAGGTGCAATTGGATCCACCTTTAAGACAGAAGCCTCATTACAATCAAAGACATTCGTTTGTCTATCAAAAGGAAAGAGACTTAATTCGGCTCGTTCATGAACGGAGCTGATTAGATCTTCATTAAGCGTAATATGGAAGTTTTGTGTATTTCTATC
Organism: Legionella massiliensis; assembly: GCF_000756815.1. Taxonomy (GTDB): domain Bacteria; phylum Pseudomonadota; class Gammaproteobacteria; order Legionellales; family Legionellaceae; genus Tatlockia; species Tatlockia massiliensis. The sequence continues at coordinate 143,861 of NZ_CCVW01000001.1, read as the reverse complement.
TCTTTTGAGCGCTGTTTCGATTTTATCTTTTAGGGCTAATAGCGTTTTAACTTCAAGTTTTTCATGGCCATAAGCGATCCAATTCCCTGGGTTCAAAGATGCGTAGGTCCACCTATTTTGCAGGGTTAATGCTTTGATAATATTGTTATTAAGCTCTTGGTCAATTTTTTTAACGTAGGGCTCGATCAATTTATAATCTGTCATTAAGGATTTTTTAGTCTCTTCAGGTAAACCGATGAGATAAGAGCTTGTTCCTTGGTGTCCATCCAACAGTCTGAAAAAAGCAACGAAGTCTCCTTGAGCCTGCTCAATTTTTACTAAATTACGTTTAGCTTCATTAATTCGTTTTTCAGTTTCTGCAAGTCTTAAATGTATAAAACGGTCATCTTCTATAGTGACAAGTTCGCGTCCTTTGCTGGAGAAATTAACGACTTTGGATGTGTATTCAATGAGGAAGTCATAGAGTGGCTTCACCTGTTCCATAAGTGGGTTGCTAAGTGTTCCAGGTGTTAGCAATGCCTCATCTTCAAGTCTATCTGCTAGAGCGAATAAGGGGACCAAGCATTTATATTTCAGTTGCGTTAAATTATCTCGAATGACGTCTTGTGACGATTCATTCAAATCCCCCATTTGCTCCAAAGTACTCATAGAGAGGTTGATAACTCGTCGAATTGCATCAACGTAATAGAACAACTTGGCAGACATAAAAATACTTTCACCCTGTAAATTTTCCAGGGCATTGAGGAGCTTAAATCCTTCCTTTTGCAAGTCATCAAGCTGGGTCTTGTTGAGGGTCGGTTCAAAATTAGCAAGTTGTTCTGGTGAATATCGCTGGATATATTCTCTAAATTGCTGGAGATAACCAGGTAAAACAGCACTAAACTGTGTGAGGAAACTGTAGTCGATCTGACCGCTGCCAGGTCGCATCTGATCAACAGTTATTCCGCTAATCAAACCAGCTTTATAACTAAAGGGATATTGCTTTAATTGTGCAGTGAATTCAGCGGCTTCTTTTGCATGGGTATCCACGAAATTCTGAAAAACTGTTAATAATGGCAGAACCACTTTAACTTCATTTGCAAAAAGTTCGCTAAGTTCCACATCAAGATGTGTTAAGAGATAACTCGCTTGATAACCATGACGGATAGTATGGAAATAAAGCTGTTTAACATCTTTTCCTTTATTCTGTCCATCCCGTAAATTAACTGTTTCCAAATCAAGAAAAGCTTGCTCAGCATGATAAAGCGCATTAATAATCTCTTTGATTTGAGTGACTTGCTTGGGTTGATCTTCAAAGTCAGTGAAGGGTACGCCTTCAGCATGCATTGTTGCAAAATAGGGTTTAATTTTATCACTGAAATAGGGGCCTTTAAGCATAGCCACTATGCGCTCACGATTGGTATGCAGGACTTTTGAAATCTGATTTTCTCTAAAAGAATCGAGCAGTTTTAATATTTTTTCCAGCATAATGCATCAATCTTCAGTCATAACAATTGGGTCATATTATAAGATGTTTCTTAAGAAAATATTAAGCATTTAGCAAGTTTTACTAATAAAAACTATTAATTTTAGCTATGCCATAGTTAAAGAGAGACTCTTCGGCCATAGATCTTTAATGAAGGCCGCTTATAATAAGGTATTGATTAGCTTTTTGAGAGAATTATGAGTGATTGGAGGACAATGGCCGATATTCGGCGAGAGTATGGTGATTTGAGCTTGAACGAAGAGGCCATTGATGGCTGTCCAATTGTCCAGTTCAAACGTTGGTTTGAAGAGGTGGCGCCAGAAGAGAAAACAGATCCTACCGCAATGGTTCTTTCTACGGTAGATGAACAAGGACATCCGGATTCAAGAGTCGTCTTGCTTAAGGGGCTCAATGAGGAAGGTTTTATTTTTTATACTAATTACCAGAGCGCGAAAGCCTTGCAAATAAATCATAATCCCTATGTTGCATTAAATTTCTACTGGCCACAAATGTCACGCCAGGTCAGGATTCGAGGCCAAATTGAACGAGTGTCTTCGGAACAATCCAATACTTATTTTGCTTCTCGACCGGTTCCTAGTCAGTTTTCCGCGACTCTTTCCCCTCAAAGCCAAGAAATTACTGATCGCAAAGAATTGGAGCAGCGTCTTAATAAGCTTATTGCTGAACATGGACAAGAACCGATAGTTCGCCCAAACCATTGGGGAGGTTATGTTGTCGCGCCTTTTGAGGTTGAATTTTGGCAGGGCAGAGATAATCGTTTACACGATCGAATTTCTTATTATAAGAAGAATGAAGGATGGGGTTATAAGCGATTAGCACCCTAGCAAAATACAAATAATGCCGGCAGCCAATATTTGCCTTTTGCCGGCGCTTTCCGGAAATAAATTTCCCAACATTTAACAAATTAAAATCAATAAGTTAAGCACGGAAACCTTTTAAAAACAGAGGGGAATTTTTTAATTTGTCAAGAAAGAGTAAAAAAAGGACAGTTGACTATTTGGCCCATCTTCTAGTCGTAGAATGGATCTTAAAGGGGCATTTATTAATTATAAAAATATTTTCTATTTTGGCAGGATAAATGCTTCGTTAAATCCAAGTGTTAGAAAATTTAAGATGCTCAACGAGAGGATACTAAGATGAAAGACACAGCCGAGTTACTATCAGATATTAAATTGCGCTTTAATATTGAACATCCTAGCTTTGAGGAGTGTTATGCCGATGGCTATGAATGTGCATTAGCCGAGGCTGCAGAAGAGGAAAACCCATATCAAGAAGGAACTCAAGAATATGAGCAATGGCAGGAAGGATGGTGGGCTGGCTTTTATGGTGAAAAACCACTCTACGATCTTGCTGAATATGTTGAGCCTGAACAAACTGCTATAGGCGAGCCAATCGCTGCAAATGACCATGCGTTTCATTTTATTAGCAATTTAGTCAAATCAGAGATTTTAGCTAATATATTAAAAATCACTGGTGCAATAGCTGCAACCGCAGTAGTCGGTTACCAGGTTATTGAACTCGTTGCTTAACTTTCAAAATTGGGGGCTTGTTTTGACTTTATTAAACATTCAATAGGTTGGCTGGATTTAATCTTTAATAACCAGCCAACCGCTCCTTAGTTTTTAAATAACTTCAATACCATACTTTTCATCCTAGCTAATTCAGCCGTATTAAATTCTTTATAAATTTCTGAACCAATATTAAGACAAACAGTGACTTGTTCGCCTATCCCTTTTAATAAGTCGACCCCCGATAGCTTGAGCAGATGAACTGAATCGCTGATCTCAGCAACCCAACGATCAAAATATTCCATGCTAGTGAAGACCGGTAAATAGGAGACGCCGTTTTCCTCGAAAAAGAGGACCTCAGGTTGCTCGGCAGCAGACTGTTTATCAATAGGAATGATGAAATTTGCTTTAATAAACTCCAGATAGGCTTTGTTAGCTTCCTTAGAATTCCCGACAGAGTCTAATGCTTCTTTAACTGCTAATTCCAGACTGTTCATATGATTAATACCTAAATTCAAATCGGGGATTATACCCAAGCTCCTTCAAAACTAAAAACCGCATTTTGAAGGAGCTTAGGATACGCATGATTTACCTGAGTATTTATGAATTAATAACCGTCTGGTATACATATCTGAAGAAAAGTGGTAAGTTGGCAGAACGTCCAATGTGTTGAAATAATAATCCTCAGCAGTATAATGTAGTTCTGACTTGCCAATTTATTGAACAATATTCTGTTTTCATTAGAAGGTAGAGTGATTAGATTCTGACGTCTACTTGAATGAGAAAGGATAACAAAGTAGTGAATTAATGAATATGATAGCGATGTCTCAAAGTGAAAAAACAGGTCGCATTAACCAATTAGCATTTGCATGGGTAGTTTGGGGACTGGCAGCAGCATTCTATTTCTCCGATTACCTGGCGCGAGTCGCTCCCGGTGTTATGCATCGTAGTTTACAAGTGGATTTTGGTATTAACGAAGCAGGATTTGGGATTCTAACGGCATCCTTCTATATTCCTTATATTCTAATGCAAATTCCCGTAGGACTGACTGTAGATCGCTTAAGTATTCGAGCTATTCTTACTGTGATGTCTTTAGTCACTGCTCTGGGCTGCTGTGTTTTCGGCTTGGCAGATGGATTGATGATGGCTTCAGTAGGCCGTATGTTAATTGGATTCAGTGCTGCCTTTGCATTTGTAAGTTCTTTACGCTTGGCGACTTCCTGGTTTCCTCCAGCAATGTTGGGGCTATTGGCAGGACTAACTCAGGCCCTTGGGATGTTAGGGGCTGCGGCTGGTGAGGCGCCAGTGTCTTTTCTAGTTGCTAATGTCGGTTGGCGACATTCAATGCTCATTATAGCCTTTTTATTCATCGCGCTTGCAGGACTCTTATATCAATTCGTACAGGATAAACCTGGTTCTAAGCGGCGTGAAATCCGATTCGAACAGAGAATCAGCATTATTGCTAGTTTGCGGATTGTGCTCTCTCATCGCCAAACATGGTTAAATGCGCTTTATGCGGGTTTCCTGTTTGGTCCGACAGCTGTTATTGGCGAAGCGATCGGCCCTGCATATTTACAATATGGTCGCGGGCTATCTGCTCATGCTGCTGCTTTTGCAACCGGCCTGATCTTTATTGGCTGGGGTATTAGCGGCCCCATCTCTGGTTGGCTCTCAGACAGGATGGGGCGTCGTAAGCCTTTAATGATATTTTCAGCCTTGTGCGGAATTGTTTTATCGTCTTTATTTGTTTTTTACCCTGGAATTGATAAGACTTCAGCCTATCTCATCTTTTTCCTGTTTGGGTTAACGAACACTGGGGTAGCCATAGCTTATGCCGTTTCAACAGAAATTCATGAAAGTAACGTTGTTGGAACTTCAATTGCATTTACAAATATGATATCGATTTTTGTCGGTGCTTTAATGCAGCCGCTTGTTGGCCGGTTAGTTGATTTAGTATCAGGACCACGCGCTTATAATGTGGAAACTTTGCTGCTTTCTGATTTCCAGGCTGGTCTTAGAATTCTGCCGTTATGTTCTTTAGTTGCGCTAATTTTAGCATTTACTGTAAAAGAAACTTACTGTAGGCCTCTTCGCAAGGCCCACTAAGTCGCTGTCTACTATCAAATTTTTTTATAGATATCTTTGCTAGTTAGTGAATCTCGTGCTTTAATTACTGCCGTGCCTCTGCAATCTACCTAAGCGAGTTTAGAATAAGCGGAGGCCTGACACTAAACACGGAGATAATAATGAAAAAATTCACAGGATTAGTGGTTCTGATCGCTGTTCTAGTCCTCGGCTCGTATTATGGCATGGGGTATCTCACTGAGAAAAGAGTGAAGCAAGACCTCAAAATAGTGAATCAATCTAACGGCCTCAGTGTCGAGGTTGAAAAATACAATCGTGGTTGGTTTTCATCTACAGCAGAATTAGCTTGGCGTTTACATGTCCCTGAACATGTTGTAACCACACAAGACGGCCAATCAAAAACGGTTTCAGCAGAAGATTATAATCTAGAGATGCCACTGACTATCCATCATGGCCCAATAATCATTGTTGATAAGGGTGTCAAGTTTGGCTTAGGCTACGCCCACACTGATTTAGCACTGCCATCAAAGATTTCAGAACAATTCAAGAGTAATTTTTCAAGCGAATCAACTGAGCCTAAATTGGATTTGAGCTTGTTTGTTAATTACTTTAGCAATTCGAGTGTAGAAGCATCTGTACCAGAATTTAAACTGATTTCCAAAGATAATACCGGGCAATTAGACTGGTTAGGCTTGACTTCTTCTACAAGTATTTCATCAGATAAAAATAAAGTTGATGGTAATATCACTGTTGAAGGGTTGAACTTCACAAAAGATCAAACGAAAACAGTTATGTCATCAATTACCAGTGAATATGATCTACATAGATCAGAAGGGGGCATATATCTCGGAGATGCGAGCGTATCTTTTCCCTCATTAGTTGTGACTAACAGCGACAAGAAATTGTTTGAACTTAGTCAATTTGATGTTCATTCAGATACAAATATTGAAGAGGGTTTATTTAGTTCTCACTTCAGAACTTCACTGGATAAGGTAGTTGTCAATGACAAGACCTATGGGCCTGGAAACTTAGAGGTTGCAATTAGAAATCTTGATGCTGCTGCACTAACTAAGATTAATGAGCAGGCTAACCAGCTTCAACAAGGTAATGATGCGCAACGTCAGCAAGCCTTACTGGCAATCCTGCCGCAATTGCCACAATTATTTAGTAAGGGTCCTGAGTTCGAAATTACTGAAATGAATTTTACAATGCCTGAAGGAAAAATTGAGGGTAACCTCATGGTTTCATTACCTAAATCTGATGTAGCTAATCCTTTTGAGCTCGTACAAAAAGTCCAAGGCAACGGTAAGTTAAAAGTTCCTGCGCCTGTGCTTAAAAGCATCCTTGCTCAGTCTTTACAACAAAAGGCAGCTGCTCCACAGACTATTCAACAAGGTATTGTACAGCAAATGCAACAGCAAGCGGCTGGCCAGGTTACTAATCTGCCTAATGCAGATGGGGCAAGCAATACTGCGCAACCTGCAAATTCTGCAGCTGCAGCAACCCCTGCTGCAAACACAACACCTGCACAAACGACCGAAGATCCAGCAGCTGACGCGGATAAAGCGTTAGCGGCTATGGTTAAATCTGGTCTTTTAGTTACTCAAGGAAGTGATTACACGATTGAGTTGAGCTTTAGCCAAGGCCAATTAACGGTTAATGGTAAGTCATTTAATCAAGATATGCTTAAATTTCAATAGAAAAGGAATTTATGGCTTTTGAGTGGGTTTAATTTTTAAATCCGCTCGGTAATTCCTGATTTTTAAGCCAAATTTTCTAAAACTAGACTTGTCAGGAATTGCTCAATTGGGTAAGATGCTGCTTTTTAAAGGAGGAGTGAATAAGAATGACAACAATCAGTAATGAAGCCGGGGATACAACTGCATCGCTGGCAGCGAGCGTCACTCAATCAGTGCAGAAATATTTCGCCGAGCTGAAGGGAACTGATCCTGTTGATCTGTACCAGTTTGTTCTTGAAGAAATTGAAACACCATTGTTTCGCGCTGTTATGGAGCATTGTAAGTATAACCAATCTCGCGCAGCAATTATGCTGGGTATTAGCAGGGGCACTTTAAGAACTAAATTGCGCCGCTATTTTGATGATAAGTACGTAGGTACACGCGACTAAGCTCATGTAAAGATCTTTATATCAATTAAGAAAGGAAGCCTTAGTGCTTCCTTTTTTAACGTCAGTATCACTCTCCAGTACAGATAGTTATTATTGCAAGTTTTATAATCCCCATTCTAAGGCAGAATGGCGGAAAAATTGGCTCTCATGTTTTTTCGGATCAGCTACCGTATTTTTCACGGTATTTGTGCTTTTGATTTTCAATTAAACTATTCGTCTCTATTTGACCAATAAAGAACAATTTACAATCAAAACTACAAAGAGAGTTTTCACTATGAAACGCCGACTTAATGAAGCCCCAAAAACAAACAAGAGGGTGCAAAAAACATTTATCACTGCAAAAAACTCAAACGATGATCGCGCTCTGACTATGCAAAGTGTTGAGGAATTAAATAGTGGCAATCTAGAGGCTGCCATCAATAAGTTAAATACCGCGATTCTTATTAATCCTCACAATGGTCATGCTTATAGCATTCGGGGGGAAGTGAAACTCAAGCAAGGTAATTTAAATAGCTCATTAGTTGATTTAAACAAGGCGATTGATCTTATTCCAAACAATAGTTTTGCTTATAAAATTCGCTGCAAGGTAAAGTACCACCTTGGCGATTAAAGCGGAGCCTTGGCTGATTCTGATAAATTGATTGAGTATGAACCAGACAAAAGCCATGCCTTTTGTAATCAGGGTGAGTTGAAACGCTTGCAAGGCGACTTGAACGGGGCTTTAATGGACTTTAACAGAGCGATTGAGCTCAACATAGGAAATATCTCGGGCTGATATAAAACGGCTGAACAGTGATTTAGACGGCGCATTAGCCGATTCAAGCAAAGCGCTCCGAATGAACCCGAATATTGGTTTAGCTTATAACACTATAGGCGCGGTGAAACTTGCGCAAAATGATTTAGATGGCGCGTTAGCTAATTTAGGGGAAGCAACCAGGCTTCTCCCTGGTAATGGTTTCGCCTTTGCAATGCGAGGAGAGGTGAAGCGATTGCAAGGCGATTTGCCTGGCGCCTTGGCTGACTCAACTGAGGGATCAGGCTCATCCCAGACAATAGCCTCGCTTTTGGTACTCGAGCCGAGGTGAAGCGATTGCAAGGAGATTTTACCGGTGCTTTGGCTGATTCAACTGGGGCTATTAATCTTAGCCCGAACAATAGTGTTGCTTTTGCTACTCGGAGAGAAACGAAACTTAGACTAGGAGAGAATCAGGGTGCCTTAGCCGATTTAATCGAAGCGATCAGGCTTAACCAAACAACATTCCAATCTTAAGCTCAGCTAGCAAGCAGATATTCTTTAATCGGCAAAAAAGGATTGATACTAGGGATAATAATGTCCCTCTTGCTAGTGACGTTGGTAATAATGTAGCACCTTAATTATGATTGGGAAGAGCTAATATAAGGCAAAAAGAGGCTTGGCCTATTACCAGTCATGCTTCGTTAACAACAAGGGTTCACGCAAAAAATATATCAGACCCTTTGCATCCGTTCGCACAATGGCATCAACTTAAGGAGCAATACCTCAGGTTCGAAGACGGTATGTCCTCTCTCCCCTTGGGGAGAGAGTTAGATAGGGGGAGATAAGCTATGCTCGCAATTAATCGGGAGTTAGTTTATAAAAGACTGTTATTCGGTAAACATAGAACTTACTGACTCTTCAACATTCACTCGTTTTATTGCTTGAGCAAGCATATCGGCTAAACTGACTACACGAATTTTATCGCAATGTTTTGCAGCTTCGCTTAGTGGAATAGTATCAGTAACGACAACCTCATCAAGAGAAGAATGTTTGATATTTTCAACAGCGGGGCCTGAGAGTACAGGATGCGTGATATAGGCTCTTACACTTGCTGCTCCATTACGCTTTAGTTGGTGAGCTGCGGAGCATAAGGTGCCTGCTGTATCAACGATATCGTCAATGATAAGGCAGTGTCTACCAGCAGGCTCTCCAATAATATGCATTACTTCAGATTTATTGGGACCGCTGCGTCTTTTATCAATGATAGATAATTCAGCATCATTTAGGAGCTTTGCCATTGCTCGAGCGCGAACAACACCACCGACATCTGGAGAGATAACCATGAGGTTCGGTAGATTTTGCTGCTTAATATCTTCAAGTAATACCGGTGTCGAATAAACGTTATCAACTGGCATATAGAAAAACCCTTGAATTTGATCCGCATGTAAATCGACAGTAAGAACTCGACATATTCCTACAGAAGCCATTATATCGGCAACAACTTTTGCAGTAATTGGAACGCGCGCCGAACGTACCCTGCGATCTTGCCGAGCATATCCAAAATAAGGAACAACGGCAGTGATACGACCAGCAGAAGAACGTCTTAAAGCATCCGCCATAATGAGTAATTCCATCAAGTTGTCATTTGTCGGAGCACAGGTAGATTGAACGACAAAGACATCGCGTCCACGTACGTTCTCAAGGATTTCAACCATGGTTTCGCCATCACTAAAAGTGCCCACGGTTGCTTGGCCTATAGGAATTTGTAAGTGAGAAGCAATTTTAAGTGCCAGCTCTGGGTTAGCATTGCCGGTAAAGATCATCATTGTTGACATGTGCCAAAAGCCTTTGATTGGTTTTTATCAGGATAACTTAAACACATAGCAGAAGACAGCCAGCAAGATATAATTATTATTTGAGCGATCTGGTAATCGCATCCTTCCCAGGGATCTTCTGCCGTCTGTTTACTTGAATCAACAAGATTGTGGCTGGGGTGCTAGGATTCGAACCTAGGTATGCAGGGATCAAAACCCTGTGCCTTACCGCTTGGCGACACCCCAATAAGTTGTAGATTCTTTTATACGTCCTTGAATAATCATCGTGTGCACTGCTGCAACGTGCTGCGTATTTTGCAGAGTATTTGAGGGGTTGTCAACGATAATTTTTTAAATTTATCGCTAGATATTTTGCTGGTAATAATTTCATAAAGCCGTTAGCAATCTGGTAAATACCAGCGGTTAGCGGCTGTTGAAACTACTCAGAACAGGCTAAATTCGCCAGTTTTTAATAACTAGTTTTATAAATATACCATTCCCTTGTAATCTAATATTTGAGGGCAAAATGACATTGCCAACAGAGGTATATTGTTGATATTCAATGGTATACCCGGCCTGTCTTAAAATCAAAAGACGTCCACCCTGATCGTATTTGGAACCTTGAACCGCGCCTGGTGCTGGTACACCTCTTGCCCAATAGTAAAGATTATTCACTGGAAGACGGACACCTGTTTGTTGCATTAATAATGATTCAGCATTGGAAGAAGTGGCTGTCTTAGGGCCATCACGTAAAGTGACAGTGCCTCCGCTTCGGCTAATTAGAACGGTTCCACTTCCTAACGGACCTGATAAGCGAATCTGATATGAGCTGAGGCCCTGCTGCAGCCAATTTACTGATGCGCTCCAACCTTTTCCTTTACTGCGGGCTGCCATAGCACCTGAAATTTCCCAAGATGAAATTTTTGCGGCTGCCAGATTCTTTTTACTATTTTCTACCGCCGTACTAGTTTTTACTCCTGGAACTTGCTTCTCTTCAGACAATTTTGTCTTCTCTAAGCCTGGATTTCCAGCAGTTGATGTCTCGGTTTGAGCTAAGGGCGTTTCTGCTTCTGATGGTGGGAGTAGGTTTTCGGTAGTTTCACTGATTGGAGGTTTAGGTGCGCATGCAGCGAGCAACAGACAAGAAATAATCCCAATACGTCTATACCCAATCATTGCCGCTCTCCCTGTTTAGACAATAGTTTTTCTTACCACAATACGCTAGACTGCCAAAACTTGCAATTAAAGCTTGTTATTATGAAAAACAAAGCAATTTATCCAGGTACTTTCGATCCTGTAACCAACGGCCATATTGATATTATTACTAGGGCCTCCAAAATATTTCCCGAGCTAATTGTTGCCGTAGCAAGCAATAGCGCTAAGCGCCCCTATTTACACTTGTCTACACGTATTGAGTTAATACAGGAAGCTGTTGGCGATTTACCGGGGGTTTCGGTTTTGGGTTTTGATACCTTGTTAATTGATTTTGTTAATAAGCAAAAAGCGGGCATTATCTTAAGAGGATTGCGAGCGGTTAATGATTTTGAATATGAATTTCAATTAGCTGGCATGAATCGAAAATTATCGAAAGAAATTGAAACCTTGTTTTTAACCCCTTCTGAAAATCTAATGTTTATCTCATCAAGTTTGGTGCGTGAAATTTCTTCATTTGGTGGTGACGTATCACAATTTGTTCCCGAAACAGTTGTTCAAGCATTGGAGCAGAGGAGAAAGCAAAACATATGAGAGCATGGAAATATTTAGTTATTATCCTTTGTTTTGGAGTTGGTTCGTTAAACGCGACTCAATATGCTGAAAAACCATCTGGGTATGCGGTGGCTTCCGCTCATCCTCTTGCAACGAATGCTGGGTTAGAAACCTTGGCTAAGGGCGGAAACGCCTTTGATGCTGCGGTGGCTGTTAGTGCTGCTCTTGCGGTAGTCGCGCCCTATCATTCTGGTTTGGGAGGGGGGGGATTTTGGCTCTTACATCTGGAAAATGATAAAAAAAATATATTTATCGATGGACGTGAAGCAGCCCCTCTCGCTGCGCACAAGAATATGTTTTTGGGAAAGGATGGACAGGTAGTTCCCGGATTATCATTAAACGGTGGTTTGGCTGCAGCGATTCCTGGTGAGCCGGCTGCTTTAGCCTATATTGCGAAACACTATGGTCGCCTCCCATTAACAGAGTCTTTAGCTCCTGCCATTCGTCTAGCCGAAGAGGGGTTTGTCGTTGATCAGTTATTTAACTATTACTCGACTATTAGCGATCGCCTGCAAATGTTACAACGTTTTCCTGATACAGCTGCTGTATTTTTAAAAGAGGGCAAGGCATACCAGATTGGCCAGCGCTTAAAACAACCCGAGCTTGCAAAAACTTTGCGGCTCTTTGCTGAAAAAGGACATGATGGCTTTTATCATGGCGAGATTGCTGAGCGACTGGTAAAGGGGGTAAGAGCTGCAGGTGGGGTCTGGACTTTAGACGATCTTGCGCAATATCAGATAAAGCTGCGCGAACCCTTAGAGGGAGCTTTCCATAATATGTTAATTGTTACAGCACCACCTCCTTCTGCAGGAGGGGTTGGGTTGCTAACCATGCTAAATATTTTGGCTGACTACCCTTTACAAACGCTGACAAAAGCAAAATGGGTACATTATGTTGTGGAAGCAATGCGCTTAGCATACTGGCAACGCTCTAAGTTCCTTGCTGATCCTGATTTTGTGAAAATCCCGCTTAATATTTTACTCTCCGCCGAGAACGCCAAGCAGTTACGTCAACTAATTCTTTCGGATAAAGCCTTACCCAGCACCTCTTTACAGGGGGATGCAGCAAAGCTGGAAAGTGATAATACGACTCAGTTATCTATTTTGGATAGCGAAGGCAATCGAGTTTCTGCGACGATGACAGTCAACTTTATTTTTGGCTCAAGTGTGATGCCTGCTGGAACGGGTATCGTGCTCAATGATGAAATGGATGATTTTTCGACGAAACCGGGTGAACGGAATGTCTATGGGGTAGTTGGCTCAGATGTCAATACCATCCAGCCAGGCAAAAGACCTTTATCCAGTATGACGCCGACTTTTCTTGAAACGCCAGGTCGAGTGGCAATTTTTGGCACGCCTGGCGGTAGTCGAATTCCCACAATGGTGTTGCTTGCTGCCTTAGATTTTCACAACTATGGTGGGGCGATTAGCATGGTTTCCACAATGCGTTTTCATCATCAATATTTACCTGATTGGATACAGGTTGAACCAGATACTTTCTCACCTTCACTACAGGCTGAATTAAAGGCAATGGGGTATAAGTTAATGATGTTGAACCAATATTATGGTGATATGCAAGCTATAACCTGGGACAAAGAATCTAACTTAGTCACTGCAGCCTCTGATCCCAGACATATTGGTTTAGCTGCAACAATAAGTGTAAATCAGCGGAGCTATGACAGTTTCAATCTACAGAAAAAAAATTAGTAATAGATCACTCCGTACCCAGGAAAGTCCACTTTTGGCCCATCTCGAGAGAAAAGCGGGATTAAAAATGCTCACATACTAATGTATTCAGCACCTTTCCACCCTCGTTTTCTCAAAATCTGCATTCAAATCCAAGCTTTCATCAAGATTCAGACATGTCCCTGAGCGAATACATTGATCCTAAACTGAATATAGTCAATTTGCGCTTCGAGGGGAGTTTTCAGGTTCTAACTCTTCACCTTCAACCAGTGTTTTAATCGTATCGCGCACTGCCTTGACTAGTTGGTCACGATTTTCAAAGCCATATTGAGAGGCATTGATAGGTTTACCAATATGAATTTCCGCAGTTTGATTAATATTGAATTGAGTGGTGCGGGCAGGCAGGATGTTGTAGGCTCCCCGTATACCAATAGGAATGATCATTGCCTTGGCTTCAATAGCAGTGATAAAGGCTCCTTTCTTAAACGGCCCTAACTTCCCATCTTTTGAGCGTGTTCCTTCAGGGGCAATCCACATGACTATGCCGCTTTCCAAGAGCTTACGCACCTCTTCCAAATCTTTCAGTGCCTGATGTTTGTTTTTTCGATCAACAAAAGGAAACTCTGCTGCTGCCATTCCCTTACCCATGATAGGAATTTTTGATAATTCTTTTTTAGCAAGCATCCGTATTGAATGATTAGGAAATGCTTTAAAGCTAATTGGGATATCATATAAACTGCTGTGATTACACATAATAATAGTAGCTTGGCCTGGCTGGGGTTCAACATTGTAAGGATTAAAAACCTTGCATTTTACACCGACTAAATCAAGTAAGCTGTTTACCCAGTTATGGATTGTGCTATCGACCCAGGCTCGATTAGTTCTACCAAAAAAACGCATGAATACAGAACGAGTACAAGTATCCGCGGTGTAAAGCGCTGAAAGTAACATAATCCAGTGAGTACGCAGCTTGCTGATTTTCATAAATTAGGGGAGGTTAATAAATTAAGGGATTGATAATACTGCAAGTGCTAGAAATTGCCCAGTATCTCCTTTGGTTTTTGGCAATTGGGGCAAAAAGCCGAGTTTCTACCTCCAATGGCTAGGGCTTGTATTAGCGATTTGCATTTTGGGCAGGGCTTATTGGCGCGGCCGTAGACTAATAACTGATTGGCAAAATAACCAGGTTTCCCATCACTTGTATAAAAATCACGAAGGGTTGTGCCCCCGGCTTCAATGGCTTGTTGTAAAACATCTTTAATGCATTGAGCTAGTCGCTCATAGCGAGGTAAACTCAGTGACCGCGCTGGAGCCAAGGGATGAATACCGGCTAAAAACAAACTTTCAGTAGCATAAATATTCCCTACGCCAACAACGACCTCATTAGTCATAATGAAGGACTTAATATTTTTTTGCTTATTGCGAGATTGTCTAAATAAATAGGCTCCATCAAAACGATCAGTTAAAGGCTCTGGTCCTAAACGGCATAAAAGGCGATGGTGTTCCGGATTACTTGAAAGATAAAGCCAGAGTCCAAAACGTCGAGGGTCATTGTAGCGTAAGATATAGCCATTACTTAATGTTAAATCCAGATGATCATGTTTACCTGCGACGGTATTCTTATCCACAATACGCAGATGACCAGACATTCCCAGATGATTAAGCAAATAACCTTCTGATAAGTCAAGCAACAGGTATTTGGCTCGACGCCGAACAGCCAAGATCTCTCTTCCGATACAAAGGGTGTTGAGTTCTGGGGACACAAGAAAACGCAACTGTGGCTGCCTGACCGTCACTGCGGTTATTGTTTGCTTTATTATAAAAGGGCTTATTCCCCGTCTTGTAGTTTCAACCTCTGGTAATTCTGGCATTAGTCTTTATCACTGTGTTCGATTATCCGCCCTTTTGTCTTTTCAGGTGGCTTCTTGGGGTGCATTCCAGAAAGAAATAAATTTTTCACAAACGTTAGTCCCCAGAGTACGAGTCCTATTATGAGGCCCCAGAACAAAATATAGGAGAACATGATGAAAAATCCTATAAGCAGAGCAATACCGATTCCCAATATGAGAAAAGGAACAATATTTTCAAGAAGATGTTTCAGTTTTATATTCATGAACAAATCCGTCCACCAAAGAGCCTAAGCCCTAGATCATTGCTTTATCTAAAAATTATCGTCCACAAGTGGAAACGATGCAATGCGAATTGTCCATTTTGTGATATCATAAAGGGATGGGTAGGTGATTTACTATCTAAAATCAGGTTAGGACCTGTTGATATAGCGAAAATGAGAGCTATACCAATGGATCTTTTTGTTTATCTATTTTAGTAATCATCATCTCACAATAGATTCATCCTTCTACTTAGTGGAGTAACTTATGATTTACGGTGTTCTAAATTTGTCGTTATGGGGATACGTGATAGCAACGATAGTACTAACGCAGATCACTATCGCGGCGGTTACGATTTATCTGCATCGTCATCAGACACATCGTGCATTAACCCTGCATCCTATAGTTAGTCATTTTTTCCGTCTCTGGTTGTGGTTAACCACTGGAATGGTCACGGCTCAATGGGTAGCTATCCATCGTAAACATCACGCGACTACGGACGTTGAAGGCGATCCTCATAGTCCTAAGGTTTTAGGGTTAAAGAAAGTATTATGGGAAGGTGCGGAGCTTTACAAACAAGCATCTAACGATAAGGAGATGGTTGCTAAATATTCGCACGGTACGCCGAATGACTGGATGGAACGTAATGTTTATACCCGATTCTCTTCGAGGGGTATTTTGCTAATGTTTCTTGCTGATATTCTCCTTTTTGGTTTACCAGGAATCACTATCTGGGCAATTCAGATGATGTGGATTCCTTTTCATGCTGCCGGAGTTATCAATGGCGTAGGCCATCATTTTGGCTATAGAAATTTTGAATGCCTTGATGCAGCAACTAATATTTTCCCCTGGGGGTTTTGGATTGGTGGAGAAGAATTACATAATAATCACCATACTTTCGCTTCTTCTGCTAAGTTTTCAGTGAAGTGGTGGGAGTTTGATATTGGTTGGTTGTATATCCGTATACTGTCTTTCTTAGGTTTGGCTAAAGTTAAGAAATTACCTCCTAAACTGGCGCAAGAAGCAGGCAAATTGCAAGTAGATCTTGAAACTGTTAAAGCTGTGATAGGCAACCGTTTCCAGATCATGTCGCACTATTACAGCCGAGTAGTCCGCCCTATTCTGCAACATGAGCGTAGCGTAAATAAAGCAGATAAGCGCTTATTTCAACGTGCAGGTAGTTTGTTCCGCCGCCAAGATAGCTTATTGTCACCGAAAGCAAAATCTCGCTTACAAGCTCTACTCGAGCGTTATGAGCGATTACGTATGGTTTATAACTATCGTCAATCCTTACAAAACATATGGTTAAAAACGGCTAGCTCGCAAAAAGAATTGGTCGATGCGTTACAACAATGGTGTAAGCAAGCTGAGGAATCAGGACTAGAGGTATTGCGCCAATTTGCTATACAAATTAAAGGTTATGTACCACAACCAGTTAAAGCTTAATTGTTTTACTAGCTAATTTTCTCTCTCAAAACGACCATATTGCTACCCTCTCCTCGTTCTCGAGGAGAGGGTTTTTGTAGGATAGATTAAGGGATTTATGCGGATTTCTTAGTTTATGTTTACTAAGCCAACAATTATAAAGAGGAGTTATTTATGGAGCGAATGACAGCTGTTGTTACTGGAGGAACAGGGGGAATAGGCTCAGCTATCAGTAAACGACTTGCTACTACATATAATGTAGTTGCCTGCTATTTTAAAGATGGAAAGCATGAAGAGGCGAAGCAGTGGCAAGCACAGCAGAAAGAAGCTGGTTATGATATCGATATCATATATGCGGATATATCAAAATTCGAAGATTGTGAAAAATTAACTAACTTGGTTATGGAGCGTTATGGCCGTATTGACGTATTGGTCAATAATGCAGGTATTACCGCGGATGTTAGTTTGAAGCGTATGACTCTACAACAATGGCAGCAGGTCATCGATGCTAATCTAAATAGTGTGTTTAATGTCACAAGAAATGTTCTTCCAGCAATGATTGATAGGGGCTACGGCCGAATTATCAGTATTTCGTCAATTAATGGCCGTAAGGGACAACTTGGCCAATGTAATTATGCTGCGACTAAGGCCGCCCTTTATGGTTTTAGTAAAAGCTTAGCGCAGGAAGTTGCGGCTAAAGGTATTACTGTAAATACAATCTCTCCAGGCTATGTTGAAACTCCTATGTTGGCTGCGGTTAAAGAGGAAGTTTTGAAAAGCATCATTGCTAATATTCCTGTCGGCCGCTTAGGAAGACCTGAGGAAATTGCTGAAGTGGTAGCTTTTCTGGCAGCACCAGAGGCTGGTTTTATTACTGGCGCAAACATTGATATAAATGGTGGTCAATACATGTAAGCGATGCTAAAGCAAGATTGAGAGAACGATGATAAGACTAATAAAAAAATATAAAAATCGCCGACTGTATGACACCGAAAGTAGTGAATATATTACTGTGGAAGATCTACAACGTTATGTGCTTGAGGGGGTGCCTTTTCGTGTTGAGGATTCTACCAGCGAAAAGGACATCACCAATGCGACCCTGCTGCAAATTTTTGTCGAAATGGAAAGTGGTACTACACGGTTTTTATCCTCAGAAATGCTACGCCAATTAATCATCCTTGCTCACCACCCAATGAATCAATCCTTTAAAGAGGTATTGGGAAAAATGTTTGCAGGTATGGAAGGCACTGTAGAAGAAAATCCATACATAAACGACTATAAAAAGACAAGCGACTCCTGGAATGAACAGATGCAAGAGTTTATGAAACAATGGCAAGATTTTTTTAAGCGATAGGTAATAGCTCAGGTTTCCTAGGTTTAGATTTACTCGATAAGCTATTTTTGTTGCAGTGCAAAATAAATTACACTAAGTAGCTTGACAACAGATAAAGGATAGTACTATTCTATTATTGTGCGGTGCAACATATTGAGGAGATTGACATGAACCAACCATATGAAAAGTGGACTGAAATGGCTAAAAAAGTACAAGCACCTTTTCAAGCTATCGCTGAGTTGAACGTAAAAACACTACAAGGTTTAACGTATCTGAAACCAGAAGAATTAGCCAGCCTTAAAAAACCAGAAGAGTTAATTGAAAAACAAATTGGCTTGGCAGTTGAAAATGGTCACAAAGCACTTGACTATATGCAAAAGTCCTTTGAAATCATCGAAAAAGCAATGCTTTCTTTTGTACAAGAAGTTAAGAAAAACGAAAAACACTAAGAGTACAAGATTCACAAAAAGACTACCTATGGGTAGTCTTTTTTTTATATGTATTAGGCTGGTAATAGATCACTCCGTACTCAGGAAAGTCCACTTTCTCCAAGATTTTTACATCCCGCGTGAGCTATTACTTAGGCTGCACAATCACGTTGTTCAGGATAACAGTGTCTAGACTATTCGGCGAATAGGGTGTGAGCGCTATGAGGAGCTAGAATCTTGATTTTCATTCGTCTCTTTTGGTGGTTGTTCCTTATAAGTTTTATAAACGTAACTACCAGGAGCATCCATAAGTCCTGGAAAGGGTAACTTGGCAAAATCTGGTGCATTAATTAAGCGTCCGGATTGTGTCTTTAACCAATCCAACCATTCTGGCCACCATGAGCCTTTTCGCTCTTTGGCAGATGCCAGCCATTCTTCGGCGGTTTGAGTGGTGCTTACATTATGGTAAAAACCGTATTTTCCACTTTCTGGAGGGTTAATAATTCCAGCAATGTGGCCTGAGCCTCCAAGTAGAAATCGCTTTTTTCCCTTCATATGTTGAAAACCGAGATAGGTGGTTTGCCAGGGCGCGATATGATCTTTTTTAGTTGAAACAAAAAAGGTAGGGATCTCAATGTTAGTAACGTCAACAGGAATGTGATTTAACTTTATTTTTCCGGGTTTGATTAGGTCATTATGCAGATACATCCAACGTAAGTATTGAGAATGCATTTTCGCTGGCATATTGGTGACATCCGCATTCCAATACAAGATATCAAAGGGTACTGGATTTTGCCCTTGCAAGTAATTTTTAATGAAAAAAGACCAGATAAGGTCGTTAGCACGCAGAGAGTTAAATGTACTGGCCATAAAGCGCCCATCTAAAAATCCTTTGGCATGCATTTCCTCTTCAATGTGGAGAATTTGTTGCTCGTCAATGAAGACTGAAATATCACCTGGATCACTGAAATCGATCATTGCTGCTAGAAAAGTAGCTGAATTGACCGGATTCTCATTGTGGGCTTTGAGATAGGCTAATGTACAGGCAAGAAGGGTTCCTCCAATGCAAAAACCAAGCGTATTTACCTGCTCTACCTTAAGTTGTTGCTGGATAACTTTAATGGCTGCCATAGGTCCATCTTTCAGATAATCAAAGAGTCCCTTTTTCGCATAGCTGGCGTCAGGATTTATCCAAGAAACAACAAAGACTGTAATTCCATGTTTAACTAGCCAACCAATCAATGAATTATTTTCACTCAAATCAAGAATGTAGTATTTGTTAATCCAGGGCGGAATCATCAATATTGGGATGGACTTCACTTTAGCTGTTTGTGGCGTATATTGAATCAATTCCATCATTTCATTACGGAAAATGACCTTGCCCGGGGTTGTAGCGAGGTTAACTCCGACTTTAAAGGCATCGGTATCGGTCATTTTGATAATGAGCCGTGAGGAGCCTGCCTCCATGTCTGTTAGCAGATTTTGTAGGCCCTTTAATAAATTTTTGCCATGACTTTGTATCGTTTCAGCCATTAATTGCGGATTGGTATGCAAGAAGTTTGCTGGGGATAGAGCATCCAAATATTGTCGGGCGAAGAATTGCACGCGTCTGGACAGTTGCTTGTCGCTATACTCCATATGCTCAAGTAAGGAATTCATATGCTCACTCGCCAATAGATAATGTTGGCTCATGAAATTGAAAAAAGGATTATTAACCCACTCCTCGCTACTAAAGCGTCGATCACTAATCGGCATGGGCTTACCTTCTAGCCAATGGTTCATTTGCTCCTGGGCGAGGCTAAATGCATCCTGCCAATAGGCCATTTGCATGCGCCATACTTCTTCGGGATTTTTCAGAATAACTGAAATCATTAACTGGAAATCTTTAGTTAAATCAATATATTGTTTTACAATTTTAGAGAGCTGTGCAGGTTGTTTTTGAAAGCCTTCCAGAATTCTCATGCTTTTTGCTGCAACCGCTTGCATGATTTCACTAAGTTCTGTGTCCTGGGTCATCCGAGCTCCTGAAGGCAATTGTTAACTCATTCTATTCTCACGTGTTTTATAGCGGGTCGTCAATTCTTCTTAGTGAGAGCGTTTACTTCATTGTAAGAATTATAGACATGTTTGATAGGATAAGCTGATTATTTTTATACCGACTTGAGTTATAATCGCCAGGCTTTATTACTTAGGAGTTTTATAATGGCTTATCATTTAAATGATGTTGAAGATTATGCGGGTAGAATTGCAGACATAACAAGTACAAACTTTACGACTCCAAATCACTGGAAAAATCAGCAAGAAATGGTTGAGCGTTTTGCTGCGGCTTTAAAGAAGAAAAATTCAGAGGCTAATCTGGCAAATTATGCAGCGGCTTTACGAAATGCGGCAAGTTATTTGATCTGGCGAAGGGATACGGAAAGTGTACAAGTTGCTCCTGAGCGACAAAGTTTTATTGATGGGCATTTAGAAGCGCTCAAGAAAGCCTATAGGCAGAATTATCCTCAAGGAGATATAAAGGCTCCATCTCCCATCCTAGATCCTAGTGACTTGCAACCACAAGCCCGCAGAGGCTTTCTTGGTGCTACTAAAGCAGCGCTTAAAGATAGGCGGCTACATGAGCAAAGAAAGGCAGGCCTGGGACATGCGCCTGAGCTCAATGCTTTCATAGCATCTGCTGAATATAATGCATTGCAAGTCTATCTAAAAACTACCTTGACTGAGGATAGTCGCTCTCATAGTTATTTCTGTGGCCTTATTGATTTAAGTGAAAAAAGAAAGGCCACAGTGCTTCACCAATTTCTTGTAGATATAACAAGTCTGAAAGATATGGATGAAGTTAAAAACTTTTTAACTGAGTTTTATAGTGAAAAACATAAGGCTATTAGCACAGATAATAGAAAGACTTGGGGTAGTTCACGTTTTGATATCTTAAATACCGGACAAAACATGACAACAAGATTTTTCTCAATATTGGGCAAACAAACTACAACAATCAATTTGATTGATAGTTTGGCTGCTTCCATCGGTTTTGACCCTCTCCTCACCGAGGAAGTTAATCAAGGCAATACATATTCCTAAAGGATTGAGATTTGCAGGGATGCAAACTTCGCCTTAAGCCTTATTCTGAGTTATAATCCGGGCTTTTGAATTCGCTAGTCTTCTAATGCACCTGAAACAGTTAAAACTGGCAGGCTTTAAGTCCTTTGTCGACCCTACAGTTGTTCCCTTTCCCAGTCAATTGGTTGCTGTAGTGGGGCCCAATGGTTGTGGGAAATCAAATATTATTGATGCTGTGCGTTGGGTTATGGGTGAAAGCTCAGCAAAAAATCTGCGCGGCGAATCAATGACTGATGTTATCTTCAATGGCTCTTCCCACCGCAAGGCCGTTGGCCAAGCTTCGATTGAATTGGTTTTCGATAATAGTCTGGGCCGTTTGACAGGCCAATATGCTAGCTATCAAGAAATTTCTGTGAAGCGGTTGGTAACCCGTGATGGTGACTCCGCCTATTTCTTAAATGGCAGTCGCTGCCGCCGCCGCGATATTACTGATATTTTTCTTGGAACAGGAGCCGGTGCCCGGGGGTATTCGATTATTGGTCAGGGAACAATCTCTCGAATCATTGAAGCCCGTCCAGAAGAATTGCGCGCCTACCTTGAAGAAGCAGCCGGGATTTCGAAATACAAAGAACGCCGACGTGAAACCCTGTCACGCATTGAACATACTCGTGAAAATCTGGCACGGGTTGCCGATATTCGCGACGAATTAGACAAGCAACTTCAACGCCTCGAGCGCCAGGCCAGAGCAGCTGAGCGCTATAAAGAACTCAAAGCACAGGAGCGTTTGTGCAAGTCTGAGATTCTGGCTCTCAAATGGCACGCTTTGACTCAGGAGCAACAACGCAAGCAAAACGAGTTACAGCATTTGTTAGTGGATTATGAAAAACACCAAGCGAATGCGACAGAGGCCTATAAACAGAGCACCGAAGTTCGCGAAAAGTTACACGATGATAATGAAGCCTTTCAACAGGTACAGGCTAATTTTTATCAATTGGCAACAGAGATTGCCCGATTAGAAGAAGGGCTCCAGCAACATCAACGTGAAAAGCAACGTTTACTAGCCGATCAACAACAAATGCAGGCTGATTGGCAGGATGCTAATAGCCAATTAGAACAAGATCAGGAAACCTTAACCTTAAGTGAATCTGCTTTAATTGCAATACAAGAGAGTCTGCAAACCCTAGATGCTGAATTCAACCTTAAACAACAGGTTTTGCAGGAAAAGCAGGCGGAGCAGGCTAGTTGGAATCTTAAAACCCAGCAAATTCAGGCTGCATTGAACAAGGCTCAACGTGAAACACAGGTAGAGCAGTTGCGTTTGCAACATCTGGCCGAGCGGCGCCAACAGATTCTAGCGCGCTTAGAAAAAATAGATGACGAACTAAAAACAGTTGCTGTTGAAGGGCTGAATGAAGAATTGACAAGCCAGAAGGCCTCAATGTTTGAGTTTAAAGCTAAGGTTCAGGCAGATGAAGAGAAGAATCAACAACTGATTGCCGCTACTGCAATGGTGCGACAACAATTAGCGGAAACAGAGAAGTTAGTGCATCAGGCTCAAGACAAATTGCATCGCCTAAATACCCAACAAGCGCGCTTGCTTGCTGCTCAACAGACTGCTCTGGGACGAGAATCTAAGGCAGCAAATCTAGCGCAATGGGCTGATAAATCGCGGTTGGTTGAAACAATCAGTGTAGAAAAAAATTGGCAATTGGCTTGTGAATTTGTTTTAGCAGAGGGACTACAGGCTATCGTACTGGAATCAATGGATATTCTGTGGCCGGAGATTCATCGCTTAGAAGCAAATGCCGCCCAGTTTATCACTTGCAACCAGGCTCGTGATAACCAAAGTGCTCATCCACGATTGTCTGACAAAATTAGCGGTTTGAAACCAAACTGGGTGCACTGCCTTGATAAAATCTATACAGCGTCTTCCCTTGAAGAGGCCATCGCTTATTTAGACAAGCTAGGCCAAGATGAGTCTGTAATTACCGAGGAAGGGTATTGGTTAGGCAAAGGATGGCTAAAGACCGCTGGTGCAGCAACTCAAGATGAAATTAGTCTGCTGGAAAGACAGGCTGAATTAACGGAAATTAAAGAGACGCTGGCTGAAGCTGAAGAAGAGTTATCTGTTTTAAAAGACAAGCGTGATGAATTACATGAACATCTAAAAGACAGCGAACAGGCGCTTGAACTTGCAAAACAAGAATTGGCAGCAAGTCGAGATACCTCGCGCGCCTGTGAAGCAGAGGTCAGTCACAAAGAACGGGTACTCCAACAGAGTGAAACACGAAAAAATGCCTTATCAGAAGAGTCTGAGGCGCTGCGTTTTGATCTGGAAGAGCTGGTTTGCCAACAAGAAAGTGCAGAGCAACTTTATACTACTGCCAGCCAAGATGCGAAAAAATATGAATCGGAGCAAAGCCAGCTAGCCGCTGAAAAGGCAAGTTGGGATGAGAGTTTACATCAAAGCCGAATTGAGCTCGATGAGGCACGCTCTACTTTGCACCAGGCACAGTTACAAGCTGATCGAGAAAAATTAAAAATTCAGCAACTTAAAGATAATGTGCAACGTGAGCAGAGTCGTCTGGAGATTTTGAATGAGCGTCTAGAAACCTTAGCTAATCGCCTAATCGAGCTTGAGAACCCAGATCATAGGTTGCAGGGATGCTTGTCTGAAAAAGTTATGCAGCATAGTGAATTAGAAGAGGAACTGAGTTTAAGGCGAGATCAACTAAATGATCTAACCAGCCGTTTGGAGTCTTGGGACTCACTTGTCCGATCAGAGGAAAAATTTGCTAAGACTGTCCAGGAGAAAATTCAACAAGAGCAAATGCAAGAGCAAGCCCTGGCTGTTCGTGCCACAGCTGTTCTTGAATCATTGGCAGAATTGGATGGTCAGATTGATACGATTCTTAGTGCGATCCCGGAGCATGTGAATCAGTTGCTGCGTGAGCAGGAATTAGAAGAGCTGACAGAGAAGATTAAGCGCCTTGGAGCAATCAATTTAGCTGCAATTGAAGAATATGATAGTGAGTTTCAGCGTAAACAGCATCTCGATGAACAATATCAGGATTTAACAGAAGCCTTAGCCACGCTGGATGCTGCTATTGAGAAAATGGATAAAGAGACGCAACAGCGTTTAAGAGCAACCTTTGATGAAGTCAATACAGCCTTTCAAGCACTCTTCCCACGTCTTTTCGGAGGAGGGCGTGCCATGCTAGAGTTAACCTGTGATAATCTTTTGGAGGCTGGTGTTTTAGTAATGGCACAGCCCCCTGGCAAGCGGAATAGTACGATTCATCTGCTGTCAGGTGGGGAAAAGGCGATGACAGCTGTTGCGCTGGTCTTTGCAATTTTCCAATTGAATCCATCACCCTTTTGTATGTTAGATGAGGTAGATGCACCCTTAGATGATGTGAATGTTGGGCGATTTTGTGCTTTGGTGAAAGAAATGTCACAATTCGTTCAGTTCCTGTTTATTACCCATAACAAGGTAACAATGGAATTGGCAGATCATCTAATAGGAGTAACCATGCGTGAGCCAGGTGTATCACGGGTAGTTGCTGTGGATGTAGAGCAAGCCTTAGCAATGACTGAGGCTTCGTAGAAAAAACTAGAACTAGGAGTAAAACATGCAGGCAAACTGGAGTCTTATCCTTAATGTGTTGCTACTCATTGGGGTTGTGATTGCTATTGGCCGTTTAATGAAAGCGCGGCGTCGCAGTTTAGCTCCTGTCAGTTATCCGCCTTCTCTGGGACAAACTGAGACTAAGCAGTTTGACGATATTATTGCAGTACGAAAGGTCAATTACGAGTTACCAGGTGAAGAGAATGTTGCTGATAAGCCGGTAATTAAAATGGCAGCTAGCAAAGTGCCGTCAATCGGGGACGAAGTGGGGGCAACGACGAGCCAGAGTAGCGATAAAGCAGGTAAGTCTTTGATGATGTTTTTATTAGCTAAAGAGAATCGCCAATTAGCAGGTTATGAGCTTTTACAAACTGTTCTTGCTGCAGGTTTACGCTATGGAGAGGGTAATTTATTTCACAGACATCAACATGCCAATGGCCAGGGACCAGTTCTTTGTAGCCTAGCAGCTGCAACAGCTAGCGGTGTTTTTGATTTGCAAAATATCGGTGCTTTTAGTGTGCGTGGGCTCTGTCTATTCATGCAGGCTTCTGGAAATCCAACAATAGATGCCGAACGTTTCTATATCATGCATGAAACAGCAAAACAGTTAAGAGACGGCTTAGATACTTATCTATTAGACGAACGCAAACAACCTTTGTCAGAGGTTGGTTTAGCGCATTATCGAAAGTTGCTGAATATTGAGGATTATGAATCTACCTTGGCTTAGGGCTACTAACCAGGGGCTTAGCCTGCAAGTAAAGGTTAAGCCGAGTTCTAAGCAAAATGCGATTTTTATTGATCAGACGGCTGGTTTGCAGATTAGTTTGCAAGCCAGGGCTCAGGATGGCAAGGCAAATAAGATGTTAGTGCAATATTTGGCAAAGGAATTAGGCTTACAACAAAAGCAAATCGAAATTTCACGTGGTGCCAGTTCTCGAATAAAGACTCTTACTATCAAAATTGCCGCAGACGAACAGGAGAAATTAATGCAAGTTTTGCTAACATTAAGACGATAGGATTTTTATGACAGTTTTAAACTAGTTATTCAATTTCAACATAAGGAGTAGTATTCATGAGATTGATAGTTTGCTTTCTGCTTTTTTTATCTTATTTTTCTTCCGGATACGCGGACATCAAAATAGGGACTGTTTACTTTTATCCGCCATTTATTATCACCAAAAACGAAGGTTTTGATTTCGACCTACTCAATAAACTATGTGCGAGAATTCAGGTTCACTGTACTTTTGTGCAAATGGATTCCAAAAAGTTATTTTCTGCGCTTAATGATAGAAAGATTGATTTGGCTATTGGAGGCATAGAGATTACCCCTGACCGAGAAGCAAAATACTCGGTTTCCTTACCTTATGTGCTTAGTCGTGGGCAGTTTATTGTTTCCCAAAATAGCTCGCTAAGAGATTTGACGGGTTTGAAAGGTAAGACGGTTGGTGTTGTTAATGACCTAAACGGAAAGGCTTTTATCGATTATTTAACCTCCAATTTTTATAATCAATTTCAGCTCAAACAATATTCTAATATGCTAGATATTATAAATGACCTTAATCAAGGGGCATTGGATGCGGCTTTTATGCATGCATCAACTGCAAATTATTGGTTAATACAGAGCGATTCTAGCTTTAAGAAATTAGACAAAGACACCATTATTGGAAAAGGAATAGGAATCATTGCATTACCAGAACAAAGCACCTTAATTAAGCAAATTAATAGTCAGTTACAAAACATGGAAGTGAATGGGGATTATTTAAACCTGTATCACACTTATTTTGGTGAAGAAGTTTGAACTTTATATAACAAGATTTTGGCAAACTAAATAGGGCTGGTGGGTTGCATGAATAATCAGTAAACTAGACTTTTGACTATTTATAAAAACCCATGAACCTAAAGAAGATTGCTGAATTATTTAATAGTAGTTGTTCAAATGACACCTTTATAACCGGTATTGGTATTGATAGCCGAAAGGTGAAGCCTGGAAATTTATTTATTGCTTTACGTGGCGAAAATTTTGATGGTCATGATTTTATTCAGAATGCAGTAACCAATGGGGCTGTAGCCGTGCTCTGTACTCGCCTTGATAGTCAGGTTTCAGTGCCACAAATCATTGTAGACGATACTTTGCAGGCCTTGGCAAAACTTGCAAGCTTTCATCGTCAAACCATCTATTGTCCTGTGATTGCTCTTACAGGCTCTAATGGTAAAACGACAGTCAAAGAAATGATTGCAGCGATTTTACCCAAACCTTCTCATTCTACGCCTGGCAATTTAAATAACCATATCGGAGCACCTCTAACGGTATTGCAATTGCAACCAGAGCATCGTTATGCCGTGTTTGAACTGGGTGCTAATCATCCCGGTGAGATTGCCTATACGGTCGCTATTGTTAAACCACAGGTTGCGTTAATTAATAACATTGCTCCGGCACATATTGAAGGTTTTGGATCAATTGACGGAGTTGCTCGCACTAAAGGAGAAATTTACCAGGGACTTTCTGAAGAAGGGCTTGCTGTCGTCAATGCAGATGATGATTATGCGCATTTTTGGGATGACATTCTGGCCAATAAAAAAGTGCTGCGCTTTTCGTTAAATAAACCTGCGGATGTTTATGCTCGCAACCTGTCTTTTGACGAGCAAGGTTGCGCGCATTTTGAGTTGGTTTTGCCGACTGGGCATGCTCTTGTAGTTTTACGAATTCCTGGTGAGCATACTGTACGTAACGCACTGGCTTCGGCGGCTTGTTGTTATGCAGTAGGTATCTCTTTAGAAGATATTGTTGAAGGTTTGCAACAATTCCGTGGAGTTGCAGGCAGAATGACATTTCTGAGCGGCAAAAATCAGTCAGTCGTTATCGATGATACTTATAATGCTAACCTGCGCTCAGTGTTAACAGCTGTTAATGTACTGGCTGGCCGACAGGGGCGTCGTATACTTGTTTTAGGGGATCTGGGTGAGTTAGGTGCATGGACACAGCAACATCATGAGGAAATTGGCCATGCAGCCTATCGTCAGGGAATTGATTTATTGCTCACTTGCGGTACTCATAGCGAATATACTTCCAAAGCCTTTGGCGCCACAGCAAAACACTATAAGAATCAAGATGAGTTGGCGCGAGATTTGCTCTCTAAACTTGATAAAGATACAACTGTATTAGTAAAAGGCTCGCGTTCCGCAGCGATGGAAAAAATTGTACAGCAATTGGTGGGTTGATTTGCCAAGTATGTGCTATTATTGGCGGCTTTTTGCGCGACCTTAGATAAAGGTGTGATATACAAAGGTTTTTTTAATGAGGGGTGAATAAAATATGCTTTATTGGTTAACGCAGCTATTACAAGGACAGTATCATGCGTTTAGAGTGTTCCAATATTTAACTTTCCGTTCTATCTTAGCCGCCTTAACTGCTCTCCTTGTTGGTTTGTTTTGCGGCCCGCTGATGATTAATTGGTTGCGAAATTTGCAAATTGGCCAGATGGTGCGCGATGATGGACCCAAAACTCATTTATCCAAAGCAGGCACACCCACTATGGGCGGTGTTTTAATTTTACTTGCAGTTTTAGTCAGCTCATTGCTTTGGGGAGATCTGCGGCAACCTGCTCTTTGGATCGTAATTCTGGTAACAGCTGGTTTCGGTATAGTGGGCTGGATAGATGATTATCGCAAGGTAGTCCACAAAAACTCTAAGGGATTACCTGGGCGCTGGAAATATTTTTGGCAATCGTTAATTGCTTTTGCTGCGGTCTTTTATCTTTATTGGAGCCCAGATATTTCTGTTAATTCCCAACTGACTATTCCTTTTTTCAAGAACCTAGTTGTTGACTTAGGGCCTCTTTTTCCGGTGCTTGCCTATTTTGTCATAGTAGGCTCCAGTAACGCCGTGAATTTGACAGATGGCCTCGACGGTTTGGCTATTATGCCAATCGTAATGGTTGCTGGTGCTTTGGGTGTATTTTCTTACGCTAGTTCAAATGCGGTCTATGCTCATTATTTGGCAATTCCCTATGTTCCCAATACTGGCGAAGTCACTATTTTTTGCTCAGCGCTGGTAGGCGCAGGTCTTGGTTTTCTCTGGTATAACAGTTATCCCGCCCAGGTTTTTATGGGCGATGTTGGCTCCTTATCCTTAGGCGCTGCGCTTGGCATTGTGGCGATTATCGTTAGGCAAGAATTAGTGTTATTGATCATGGGTGGTTTGTTTGTGATCGAGACACTATCTGTTATTTTACAGGTAGGGTATTTTAAATACACTGGCGGCAAACGCTTATTTCGCATGGCCCCTTTACATCATCATTTTGAATTAAAGGGATGGTCTGAACCCAAAGTCATTGTACGATTTTGGATTATGACCGTTGTTTTCGTACTTTGCGGTTTGGCAACTTTAAAATTACGATAGGTGCAATCATGAGCCAATCCCTCTATTTAGTTGCAGGTTTAGGACAAACAGGTCATTCCATCGCTGGTTATTTACGCCGGCGTAACAAGCCCTTCATCGTTTTTGATACGCGACACAGTGTTAAAGGCTTGGCAGATTTTACTCGGGAATTTCCAGGGGTCGATGTGTTTTTGGGTGAATTACCATCAACGGTGTATGAGCAATTAGCTGCTATCATTGCAAGCCCAGGGGTTGCTCTTGATGAACCTTTTATGCAGGAGGCTGTCCGACGCAATATACCGATTTATGGGGACATTGAATGTCTGGCGCGTGAGTTAAACTCGCCTATCATTGCAATTACCGGTACCAATGGTAAGTCAACAGTAACCACTTTAATTGGTGAAATGGCAAGAGAAGCAGGCCTAGAGGTCGCTGTTGCCGGGAACATCGGTTTACCCGTTCTTGACCTTTTGGATGATGATAAACACTATGACCTTTGGGTTTTAGAATTATCAAGTTTCCAATTGGATCTGACGCATTCATTAGCACCTGTTGCAGCAACGATCTTAAATATTTCACCTGATCACTTGGATAGGCATCATAGCCTTGCGGCCTATATTGATGCCAAACAACGTATTTATAATCACACAGATTTTCTTTTATATAACCGCGAAGATAATCAGACAATTCCTTCCTCTAAGCGGGTTGGGGGGGAAGCGGCTATGGCTAGTTATGGCTTGGATGAACCCGCCGATGGGCAATGGGGAATCATTGAGCAAGATGGCAAAACTTATTTAGCGCAGGGTAAAGAGCTGATACTAGCTATCGAACAAATACGTCTAAAAGGTAAACATAACTGGCAGAATGCTTTAGCTGCCTGTGCTTTAGCAACAGCAGCCGGCATTAAGCGAGAGGCTATGGTTAAAGTATTGGAAACTTTTTCAGGCTTAGCACATCGCTGCCAGTGGGTGCGCAGTCTTGATGGCGTTGATTGGATTAATGATTCGAAGGGAACGAATATAGGGGCAGCTATCTCTGCCATTTCTGGAATAGGAGGTTCCATGCAAGGGAAAATTGTATTGATTGCCGGTGGCGTAGGTAAGGGAGCAGATTTTACTGAACTTCGTACACCTGTGGCAGACTATGTCCGCTCAGTTGTGCTAATTGGTGAAGACGCTGATAAGATTGAAGACGCAATATCCGATGTTGTCCCAGTGCTGCGAGCGCCTTCGCTAGACAGTGCTGTTACACTTGCTAAATCACAGGCAATGCCAGGTGATGTTGTGCTGTTGTCACCTGCTTGCGCAAGCTTTGATATGTTTGATAATTTTAATCACCGTGGCGAGACCTTTGCGAAATTGGTGGGTAATTTGTGAGCACTTTGCAACCCCGTCATTACAATCAACGCGGTAAACCAACGAGTAAACCCATTGCTTTATATGATAAGTGGTTAATAGGAGCGGTTCTTGGTTTACTCATCATCGGTTTAATGATGGTTGCCTCAAGTTCTATCATGATTTCAACCAAATACTATCATCAGCCTTTTCATTTTTTGATTCGGCAAGCATGCTATTTGTTCGCAGGATTTATGGCTGCAATCGTCGTAATGCGTGTTGATAGTTCGGCATGGGAACGGGCCAGCATGCCTTTATTGCTAGTTTGCTTATTGATGCTATTGATTGTTTTAGTCCCTGGCATTGGACGTTCAGTAAATGGTAGCCGACGCTGGCTTGCCTTTGGTCCCATTGGGATACAGGTTTCCGAATTAGCTAAGATGACAATGATTTTTTATGTTTCTGGCTATTTAGTGCGTCAGCAAAAGAGTGTTCGCCAAAGTATCATCGGTTTTATTAAGCCCATGATTGTTTTGGGAGTTGTTGCTGTTCTTCTTTTGAGGGAACCTGATTTTGGTGCGACAGTGGTTATAACTGGTACGGTAATGGTTATGCTGTTCTTAGCAGGAGTAAAGCTGCGATATTATCTAGGACTAATGATAGCTGTTTGTTGTGCGCTTGTAATGCTTGCTTTGTCATCGCCTTATCGTGTAGCACGTCTAACAGCCTTTCTTGACCCTTGGGCCGATCAGTTCAATTCCGGTTATCAACTTACCCAGTCGTTGATTGCTTTTGGAAGAGGAGGATGGTTAGGTGTTGGGCTCGGCGAAAGTGTTCAAAAATTGTTTTATTTGCCTGAGGCTCATACGGATTTTTTATTTGCTGTACTAGCAGAAGAGTTAGGATTAATTGGCGTTTCTCTCGTGCTAATTTTGTATAGTATACTGGTTATTAGAGGCTTAATGATTGGCTTTACAGCACATAGCCAAGAACGGTTATTTGCTGCATTTACTGCCTATGGTTTAACGTTTTGGCTGGGATTACAGGCTGCTATTAATATGGGAGTCAATTCGGGGTTGCTACCCACGAAAGGTTTGACTTTACCTATGCTAAGTTACGGTGGTGCCAGTATTGTTGTTAATTGTGTGGTCATAGCGCTTATATTACGTATTGATCATGAGAATCGTTGGCAGGCTCTAGGGCTGAGAACACCAACATCATAATAGTTATTCGTTCACAGTCGTGAACGGTTATTGATAATAAAAAGGGGAACTCTATGGACAACATAGAACAGTTCTTGTCACCACGGATGGGGCGAGTGGAACAGATACATTTTGTTGGTATTGGCGGTGCTGGTATGTGTGGTATTGCCGAGGTATTACACAATGAAGGCTATCGTATTACGGGGTCTGATCTTAGTGAAAGCCGGACAGTACAACATTTACAATCGTTGGGTGTTAAGGTTTATCTGGGACATCAGGTTGAAAATATCAAGGGGGCAGATGTAATCGTCCGCTCAACTGCGGTAGCTGATGATAACCCAGAAATTATTGCTGCCAGAGAGCAAGCAATTCCCGTAATTCCACGGGCTGCAATGCTCGCTGAATTAATGCGTTTTCGCCATGGTATTGCCATCGCGGGAACCCATGGAAAAACGACAACAACTAGCTTAGTCAGCTCTATACTGGCCGAAGGTGGTCTCGATCCCAGCTTTGTTATTGGCGGTAAGCTCAATAGTCGTGGTTCTAACGCGCAGCTAGGAAAATCTGCTTATTTCGTTGCTGAGGCAGATGAAAGTGATGCATCCTTCCTATTCCTCAAGCCGATGATGTCAGTAGTGACTAATATTGATGCCGATCATATGGGCACCTATGACGATAATTTTGATAAATTACGTAATACCTTTGTCGAATTTCTGCATCATTTACCCTTTTATGGCTTGGCTGTGCTTTGTATTGAAGATGAGGAAGTTTGCCATATTCTGCCTTCAGTCCAACGACCTATCCGCACCTATGGTTTCCGTGAAGATGCTCATTATCGTGCGACTGATTGGACGCAAAATGGCATGCTGAGCGAATTTAATGTTATACGCCCTGCTCCTCATGAACCGTTGACAATTAAATTCAAATGGCCAGGCCGTCACAATGTGCTGAATGCCTTAGCGGCGATTGCCATTGCAACTGAGCTTAATGTAAGCGACGAAGCAATTATCAATAGTTTGTTCAAGTTTGAAGGGGTTGGCAGGCGTTTCCAAATGCTTGGTGAGAAACGTTTTGAACAAGGTTCTGCCATTGTTGTTGATGATTATGGCCATCATCCGCAAGAAATCAGATCGACAATAGACGCCTTTCGCCGGGTTTGGCCGGACAAACGGCTGATACATGTTTTTCAACCTCATCGATATAGCCGTACTCAATCCCTGTTCTCACAATTTGTTAATGTGCTGAGCATGGCAGATGAGCTGTTGCTTCTGGATATCTATTCTGCTGGTGAACAGCCAATTCCTGGTATGACCAGTGAAGCCTTATTACAGCAAATTAGAGAAAAGAGCCCTAATGCAAGATTGGTGACCGCACAAAATTTGCTGCAACATTTGGATGAGTTGATTCGTGATGGCAATGTTATTTTAATGCAGGGGGCTGGCAGTGTTGGCCAAATGGCACTCAATCTGATGCAAACAGCGAGAGAATCAGTGTGAAAACCTCAGACGATAAAATCAATCTAAGCCCCGTCGAGTTTAAGGGGCAATTGCTTTTTAACGAGCCTTTAGCTGACTACACAACCTGGCGTGTTGGCGGGATTGCTAAGAAACTATTCAAACCGGCAGGCGTTGCTGATTTGGCCTTGTTTCTTAAACAGCTCCCTAAAGATGAGCCTGTACTATGGTTGGGTTTAGGCTCCAATTCACTCATCAGAGACACTGGATTCTCTGGAACGGTTATTTTAACCCAAGGTTGTTTGAAAGAAATTAATCTGCTTGCTGATGGTTTGGTGCGTGTTGAGGCAGGAGTGTCCTGCGCAACGATGGCAAGATTTAGTGCCCGCGCAAATTTGACCGATGGTGAATTTTGGGCTGGTATTCCCGGGACTATGGGTGGTGCTTTGCGCATGAATGCAGGTTGCTCCGGCAGAGAAACCTGGCAGACAGTTGTTGAAGTTGAAACAATAACACGTGATGGCCAGATCAGGATTCGTAAGCCAGAAGAGTTCGCAATTTCCTATCGCCATGTTACAGGCCTGCAGGAGGATGAATGGTTTGTTGCTGCAACCTGTCGTTTATCTCCAGGGGAGAAGGAAAAGTCTCTGCAACTTATCAAAGAACTATTGGCTTATCGTGCAAACACTCAACCGATCAATGAATTCAACTGTGGTTCGGTTTTTAGAAACCCACCGGGAAATTTTGCTGCTCGTCTTATTGAGTCCTGTGGTTTAAAAGGTAAACAACTAGGCGGGGCTATTGTCTCGGAAAAACATGCAAATTTTATAATTAATCAGGGTGTTGCCTCTGCAAATGATATTGAGTCACTCATTGAACTAGTGCGTGACACTGTGCGCAAAACAACGGATATTGAATTGATTCGTGAAGTGCACATTCTTGGAGATCTTTAATGACAAAAACAAAATTATTATTACTTTATGGAGGCAAATCTGGTGAACACGAAATTTCACTTATTTCAGCAGCCTCCGTATTGGCAAACTTGGATGCCAATAAATTCGATATTATTCCTGTAGGAATGGATAAAGAAGGTCGCTTTTACCAAAATGATTACCAAGAATTACTCGCTTTCCCCGATAGTTTGCCAGTGACGACTCCGCGTTCTATCTCTATTGCTAGCTTATTAGTTGAGGGGCGTCTTGCTGTCGATGCGGATGTTGTTTTCCCTATTGTACATGGTCCTCTTTATGAAGATGGCTGTTTGCAGGGTATGCTGGAATTGGCCGGCGTAGCATATGTGGGTTGTGATGTTTTATCCTCAGCAATTGGTATGGACAAAGATATGGCCAGACGAGTTGCTTGCGGTGATGATATTCGCTCAGCAAGGTATCGCACGCTATCTTGGCATAGCAATGCAGCAGAGCGACAGCAATTCTGTCAGCAAGTAGTAGCTGATCTAGGATGGCCGTTATTTGTAAAACCCTGTTCACTTGGTTCAAGTGTTGGAATTCATAAAGTAAGAAATGCTGCCGAATTGGCAAATGCCATCGAAGATGCTTTGCGCTATGATGAAACAATTCTAGTTGAAGAATTCCTGGCCGGTCGTGAAATTGAACTGGCAGTTTTGGAAAATATATCTTCTGCCTCGCAACCAAAAGTTAGTATTGCTGGCGAAATTTGTGTCAACCATTCAGATGGTTTCTATTCCTATACAGCAAAATATTTGGAATCAAATCAAACTGAATTACATGTCCCTGCTAAACTTGATGAAAAAATTTTAGGGCAATTGCAAAATATTTCCGCAGAAATTTTTATGCGATTGAAATGTAAGGGGATGGCGAGAGTTGACTTTTTTGTCAACGAGCAAAAGGATGAGATTTATTTTAACGAAATCAATACGCTACCTGGCTTTACCTCTATTAGCATGTATCCAAAATTATGGCAGGCAAGTGGATTGGCGTATAAAGATCTTTTAAATGAATTAGTTAGTTTGGCTATGGCACATCAGCGTTGCCGCCAGCAATTAGTAACCAGTTATCAATAAGGTAAGTAGTGAGGCGAATGGATGGATGCTGATTCAGGGCGATTGCGCTACGCAAGCTTTTTAACTGTGCTAATCGTTGCGGCATTCTTTTTGGCTGCTCGCCTGATCTATTTGTTTGTAGCTGATCCACAACGCTTTCCAATCAGCACGGTGAAAGTTGTTGCCAGTTATCAGCATATCACTCATCAAGATCTTGAGACTGTGCTGACAGACTACTTGAGTTCAAGCTTTTTTACCTTATCAGTCAGGCGATTATACGCAGATTTGGCTAATTTGGATTGGACAAAAAACGTTCAGATTGAGCGTATTTGGCCTGATACTTTAAAGATTACGCTTATTGAGAAAATCCCTGTAGCGACCTGGAATAAGGCCTTGGTCACTCAGGGGGGGGAAATTTTTAATGAGGGTGGTGAGCTGAGTAGTTCACCATTGCCGCATCTAAGCGGTCCTGCTAATCAGCAGAAAGAAGTCTTACAAGTTTACGAAAAAATGAGTAAGATATTATCAATTTATGGTTTGCATGCGTCGGCACTGGAATGGCGTGATAATCATGCTTGGGAGCTTACATTAGCAAATGGGGTGCAGTTACGTTTAGGAAAACGAGATTTGGATATGCGAATGACGCGTTTTTGCAAAGCTTATCCAGCCGTGTTCGCTGAACGTTCTGAGCAATTAGCAAGTGTTGATTTAAGGTATCCGCGAGGTATGGCGGTGCAATGGAAAAAATAATCGGGAGTAACACTTTAATTTAGGTTTTGACAAGGTCTAAATAAAGAGCTTACTAAACGGGAAGATAAT
Source organism: Legionella massiliensis (assembly GCF_000756815.1). Classification (GTDB taxonomy): domain Bacteria; phylum Pseudomonadota; class Gammaproteobacteria; order Legionellales; family Legionellaceae; genus Tatlockia; species Tatlockia massiliensis. The sequence continues at coordinate 107,460 of NZ_CCVW01000001.1, read as the reverse complement.
GGCTAAAAAATCAGAAAAAAACATCATTACCGGTCTGGATATTGGAACTTCCAAAGTTGTAGCACTTATTGGTGAAGTGACAGCTGATGGTGCAATTGAGATCATTGGAATAGGAAATCATCCCTCCCGTGGATTGAAAAGAGGTGTTGTGGTTGACATTGAGGCAACTGTTAATACAATCCAGCGCGCAGTTCAAGAGGCTGAGCTTATGGCTGGCTGCGAGGTACGCACAGTCTATGCTGGGATCGCAGGTAGCCATATCCGTAGTTTAAATTCACATGGTATTGTTGCGATTCGTGATCTTGAAGTATCACAAGCAGATGTAGAGCGTGTAATCGATGCCGCAAAAGCGGTCGCGATCCCTGCCGATCAGAAAATCCTTCATATCCTGCCGCAAGAATTTATCATTGACCATCAAGGTAGTATTCGCGAACCAATAGGTATGGCTGGTGTTCGTTTAGAGGCAAGGGTCCATGTGGTGACTGGCGCTGTCAGCGCGGCGCAGAATATTGCGAAATGTGTACGTCGCTGTGGTCTTGAGGTGAACGATATAATTCTCGAGCAATTAGCATCCAGTCATGCCGTGCTAACAGAGGATGAAAAAGAACTTGGTGTCTGTCTGGTTGATATTGGTGGTGGAACTACCGATATAGCAATATTTTCAGAAGGTGCAATTCAATATACAGCAGTAATTCCTATCGCCGGCGATCAAGTGACCAATGATATTGCCATGGCTTTACGCACGCCAACAAAGGCTGCTGAAGCAATTAAGGTTGCACATGCCTATGCAATGCCAGAGTTAGCGAATCCGAATGAAATGCTTGAGGTATTAAGTGTTAGTGAGAGACCGGGGCGAAAAATCTCTGCCAGGGTTCTCTCAGAAGTTGTTTCCGCGCGTTATGAGGAATTGTTTTCTCTAGTTCGTAATGAGCTGAGGCGCAGTGGTTTTGAACAACGGGTCGCTGCTGGAATGGTTATCACCGGTGGTGGTTCCTGTATACAAGGTGCTGTCGAATTGGCTGAAATGTGTTTTGAAATGCCTGTTCGCCAAGGTTGTGCTCATCATGTCGCCGGTCTGGTAGAAGCTACTGCCAATCCATCATTGGCAACAGGTGTTGGTTTATTGCTCCATGGCTTTCAACAGCAATATGAAGGTGGTTATAATGTTCCAGCTTTGAGCGATAATACCAAGGGTATGTGGAAACGAATGAAAGAATGGTTTAACGGTAATTTTTAACCCAGGTTTTGTAGTTGCGTGCAAAAAATTAATAAGTGCCGCAGTTACTGCTAATCTAATCGCAGAATTTAGTGGAGAGGTCTCATGTTTGAATTAACGCAAAGTCATCAGCAAGACAATGCCGTGATTAAGGTCGTAGGTGTAGGTGGTGGCGGTGGTAATGCTGTTGAGCACATGGTCGCTGAAAAAATAGATGATGTTGAATTTATTTGTGCAAATACAGACGCTCAAGCACTTAAAAACTCCAATGCGAAGATTCATATTCAACTGGGTGACGAATTAACCAAAGGTTTAGGTGCAGGTGCCAATCCAAAGATCGGTCGTGAAGCAGCTGAAGAAGATCGAGATCGAATCAAAGAAATTCTCGCTGGTGCTGATATGGTCTTTATTACTGCCGGTATGGGTGGTGGAACTGGAACAGGCGCTGCCCCCGTTTTTGCAGAAGTTGCAAAGGAATTAGGTATTTTGACCGTTGCCGTGGTTACAAAACCCTTTTCCTTCGAAGGCAAGCAACGTGCCTTGGCTGCAGAAGAAGGAATCCGCCGCTTAGCCGAACATGTAGACTCCCTAATTACTATTCCAAATAATAAGTTATTGAGCGTTCTCGGTAAAAATATCAGCTTGCTTAATGCGTTTAAAGCGGCAAACAATGTTCTTTTAGGCGCAGTCAAAGGTATTTCAGATTTAATTACCCGTCCCGGTTTGATTAACGTCGATTTCGCCGATGTTCGTACGGTCATGTCAGAAATGGGCATGGCGATGATGGGGACAGGTAGTGCTACGGGTGAGCAAAGGGCTCGCCAAGCTGCAGAAGCGGCAATTGCTTCTCCTCTGCTAGAGGATGTCAATTTCTCCGGCGCACGCGGTATTTTGGTCAACATTACTGCTGGCTTAGATATGTCTATCGGTGAATTTGAAGAAGTTGGTGATGTGGTCAAAGAATTCATTTCTGATGATGCGACAGTTGTTGTTGGTACAGTAATTGACCCAGAGATGACTGATGAAATGCGTGTCACTGTTATTGTTACAGGTCTTGGTGATGCACGTGCGCGAGGCCAACAGCAACAAACAATAATAGCTAAAAGCCGTATGACAGAATCTACTCGTAGTGATGGTTCTCTGGATTATCAGTATCTTGATAGACCAGCTGTAATGCGTAAGCAAGCAGCTGCCCCAGCTAAACCAGTAAACGAAACCTCGGTGCCAGATGTCGATTATCTGGATATCCCTGCCTTCTTGCGTCGGCAAGAGGAACAAGTTGAATAATACCAAGGGCAGTCTTTAGGCCGTATCTTTGTATAGGACAAAATAACAATCCCCCAAAAAGATTCGAGTTTCCCGTGGTTACACCACGGGAAACTCAATGGTTAAAAGGATTTTTAGTTTGTTTGTCCCTTACAAGACGGCCGTTCTTCGGACGCATAAAAAAAATAGACAAATCAATAAATTGTTGTTATGATTTGGCTACTTATTGCGCTCAAAAATAAGGGATATCTGAAAGGTGGTCACTGAATGATAAAACAAAGAACTCCTAAGAAAGTCATTCAAGCAACAGGGGTTGGTTTGCACTCTGGAGAAAAGGTTCTTCTAACCTTACATCCTGCTCCTATAAATACAGGCATCGTTTTTAGACGTACTGATTTAAATCCAGTTGTTGAAATTCCGGCTTTATACGATCAAGTTGGCGATACAATGCTCTGTACTTCTTTGCAAAGAAACGGAGCCAAGGTAGCTACTGTGGAACATCTGCTTTCAGCCTTTGCTGGACTTGGAATAGATAACGCTTATGTTGATGTTAATGGTCCTGAATTACCTATAATGGATGGAAGTTCTGCACCTTTTGTATTCTTGATTCAATCTGCTGGTATCCGTGAACAAAGTGCAGCGAAACGATTCATCCGCATTCTCAAGCCAATCCGTGTTGAAGATAATGGTAAGTATGTACAATTTTTACCATATAATGGTTATAAGGTTTCATTTACAATTGATTTTGATCATCCTGTTTTCAATGATAAGCCACAAACAGCAACCTTCGATCTTTCTACTACCTCTTATGTGAAAGAGGTTTGCAGAGCAAGAACTTTTGGCTTTTTGTCAGATTATGAAAAATTACGTGAGAATGATTTAGCGAAGGGCGGTAGCTTGGACAATGCTATCGTTGTTGATGATTATCGTGTGTTGAATGAAGATGGCTTACGCTTTGAAAGTGAATTTGTTACCCATAAAGTTCTTGATGCAATTGGTGATCTTTACCTCTTAGGTTGTGGCTTAATCGGCGCTTTTGAAGGTTATAAGTCAGGTCATGGCTTAAACAATCGCTTACTGCGAGAGTTAATGTTAAGACAAGATGCATGGGAATATACTTATTTCGATGCAGAAAATTATCAACCAACTAGCGCGCCTGATTTCTTCCCTGTAGAAGCCTAATTCTCTTTTAATACTCTAATTGCTAACTATTAGTTTAGATGCTCTTCCCGCAAAGTTGGGGAGAGCATTGTTGTATGGATAGAATGTAACCAGGCTACTTGCTGTAGACGACTTTATTTTCGCTCGAAATTCTTGCAGTTTGCCCTTAGCATATCGTTGAAAAGTCAGCTCTTCCCTGCATTTGCCAAATGAAAGAGCGCCTCTTTCAGAGGCGGATAGCTGCAATGCTCGGAAGCTGTTTTTAAGCAATCACGTGCACCTTCTGAAAGTGGATGACTCTCTGGTGACGCTTTGTTAGGGATCAATTGGGGAGCTATATCTGCGATAGTAATTTTTATCGAAGTCAGTTGATATAAACCTGCTTTGCGCAAGCGATCACGCAATTCTGGTACTTGATAGCGAAGTTCCGTAGCCCAGGCTGCATTCAATGTACTAATCACTAAGGAACCTCGATTAAAGGCAGCGGCTTGACAATTATCTCTTAAGGGAGAGGGGAGGTTCGCCTTAATTTTATCATTCAATTCCTCCAGTGCTATGGCACGTTGACATAGATTGAGGAGTTGTACATTAAGGCAGCGGTTGATTGGTCGAATCATAATAGTGTTTTAAGTCTGATAATCGTGCTAAGAAAAAGCATAGCATAGCAAATTTATCCCATCTGCAATATGATAAGCGCTAACAAAAAGATAGAGGCTACGAGGATAAAGATGGCAGAGAGCAACGTTGTATATCAAGCAAAACTACATTGGATATTATTTATAGGGCCAGTTATTCTTGCTTGCTTCGCTATGTTTATTGGTATCGAAATCCATCAGTTGAAAGAAGTTGCTCTTCTTTTTGTGGTGTTTTCTCTGGCTTGGATATTTATGACCTGGGTTAACTATCATTTCTCCTCACTAACTATCAAAAAAAAACAGGTTATCTTACGCACAGGCATGATGGTAAGAAAAACCATAGATATTCCCCTGGCAAAAATTGAGTCGATTGATATTCGCCAATCTATTGTAGGAAGTATTTTTCACTACGGGACTTTAATAATAACTGGTACTGGCGGAACCCGTCATATGATTGGTTTTCTTGATAAGCCGCTAACCTGTAGACGTTATATTGAACAGCTAATGCATGAGTAATGCTCATTGGTCACAAGCCTTTTTTCGGCAGCGAATTATCTCAAGCCTACCCCTAAAAGAGGGTAGGCAGCACCATATTGATCTGATTCAGCTTGAAGATCAGTCTCGATGGGTATGTAAAAAATTTTGTTCTGATACCTGGCTTGGGGCAACAAAACCACAAAATATTGAATTATCAGAATCCTTAGCTGAAAAAGCTGCGGAAATCTTAGGTTGCTGCTTTGCTCCATATCGAGATCAAACAACAGCTAGGGTTATTCTCAATGTAGGATTGGTTGGGGCGATGATTAAACCCTACTGTGAGGGGCAAATAGTCCATTCATTCAGCCTCGATCAAGCGCATATTCTTGGCCATACCTTGGCTGAATTACATTTATTAAAGATATCGAAGAAAGGAGCACAGCCCCTTCCGCTTATCAACCTGGGCTCGACTCATAAACTACCAAGTTGGCTAGCGGAGTTGCTGCAGCGTTGCAACCTTTATTGCCAGTACACAAAAGATAGTTGGGTGTTTAGTCATCGTGATATCCATGCGGCTAATATTATCTGGCCTGATGCCCGAACTCCTCATATTATCGATTGGGAAAGTGCAGGTTTGATTCATCCAGCAATTGAGCTGATTGGTTTGGCTCTAAACTGTGCAGGTTTAGCACGTTGTCGCTTTGAGAAAGAATTATTGCTCGCGACCTTAGAGGGATACCAGAAAAAGGCAGGCTCCCTGCCTGAAATAGATGAGCAGCATTGGGATTTAGTTTTTCATACTTGGCTGCTATGGTATGCCTTTTGTGCGCGCCAGGGTTGGCATAATGACGCGAGGGAAACGCTAGATATTATGTATTTAATCAGGGATAAACTACCTGAGATGCAGCATTGTTATGAGCGCAACTAACCAGAGAGAATAAAATGAAAATAATCGACTTACGCAGTGATACAGTGACTAAACCCTCTAAGGGAATGCTGGATGCTATGATGAATGCTGAGGTAGGCGACGATGTTTATGGGGAAGATCCCACGGTTAATCAGCTTGAAAATCAAATTGCAGCCCTAGCTGGCATGGAGGCTGCTATTTTTGCCCCCTCTGGTACCCAGACAAATCTGTTGGCTTTGATGGCGCATTGTGAGCGTGGTGATGAATATATTGTGGGACAATCAGCGCACACTTATATGTGGGAGGGCGGCGGCGCTGCTGTTCTAGGTAGCATCCAGCCGCAACCCCTTGATTTTGCAGCCGATGGTACTTTGCCCTTAGACAAAGTAGCAATGGTGATTAAACCAATTGATGTTCATCACGCCCATACAAAGTTACTCTGTCTTGAGAATACAACCGCAGGCAAGGTTTTACCGCTTGCTTATCTCAAAGAAATGAAGTTTTTTTGCCGTGAACACCAGCTAAATAGCCATTTAGACGGTGCTAGGGTTTTTAATGCCGCAATTAAGTTAGGTCTAAGCCTCAAAGAAATTAGTTCTAATTTTGATTCAATTTCAATTTGCCTGTCTAAAGGCCTGGGTACACCTGTCGGTTCAGTTCTTTGCGGCTCTACTGATTTAATTGCTAAAGCCCGGCGTTGGCGGAAAGTTTTAGGCGGTGGCATGCGTCAGGCTGGCTTCTTAGCTGCAGCTGGAATTTATGCTTTGGAGAATAATGTTAATCGTCTTAGTGAAGATCATGATAATGCCTACTATTTTGCCAAGGCCTTAGCCGAACTTGAGGAAATAGAGGTTGACCTAAGCGTTGTACAAACAAATATGCTCTTTATCAAAGTGAAACAAAGTTATTCAGAATTACAAGCCTATTTGCGTGAACGAGGTATTTTCATGCCTAAGCAACCACGCAAAAATGGCTTGGTTCGCTGCGTGACACACCTGGATGTTTCAAGGGATGATTTGGAGAGGGTGCTCAGGGAAATTAAATCATTTTATGCGCAACAAACAAAATTTTAAAAATTCCAAGAAGATTCCTTTCAATTAGGGGGGATTGGGCATAGAATTTTATCCCGACCTACCAGAACGAGGTGCTATGAAAACGTTGACCCGTGATATTTGTGTTACGTTGATAGTCAAGTTTTCATTGTTTTTTATGCTGTGGTTTATCTGCATAAAAGGGGTCGAAAAGCCTGCAATGGATATGAAGAAATGGCTACTGGGCACTGGTACGCCTGCTAAGGTGACGCAGGTGATAAAAACAAAATAGGGTTGTTATACATTTCGATATTGAGGACAGGCAGCCCTTTGTTGATATGAGAACCCTACACGCTGAGGTGTTTAATGATTCCTGCAAGTGATGTTGTTGATCTTTCCCGCCTTCAATTCGCAATAACTGCTCTTTACCATTTTCTATTCGTTCCCTTGACGCTTGGGCTCTCGATATTGTTAGCGATCATGGAAACTGTCTATGTTATGACTGGGCGAGATATTTGGCGGCAAATGGTTAAATATTGGGGCGTGTTATTCGGCATCAACTTTGCTTTAGGAGTCGCTACTGGATTAACGATGGAGTTTGAGTTTGGTACCAATTGGGCCTATTACTCGCATTATGTAGGAGATATCTTTGGTGCGCCCTTAGCCATTGAAGGTCTAATGGCTTTCTTTTTAGAAGCGACTTTCGTGGGTATCTTTTTCTTTGGTTGGGATAAAATGTCCAAGTTAAAGCATATGACCTGTACTTGGTTACTTGCCCTCGGAACTAACTTATCTGCTTTGTGGATTTTAATTGCCAATGGTTGGATGCAAAACCCTGTAGGGGCTAAGTTCAATTATCAAACGATGCGTATGGAAGTCAGCAATTTTGCTGAAGTCATGTTTAATCCTGTTGCCCAAGCGAAATTTGTGCATACGATTAGTGCTGGTTATGTCACTGGTTCAATTTTTATCCTGGCTATCAGCGCCTATTTTCTTATCCGCGGACGTAATAAAGATTTTGCAAAACGCTCGATGACAGTTGCTACCACTTTTGGCTTAGCTTCTGCCTTATCGGTAGTTGTCTTAGGTGATGAAAGTGGTTATCTTTCTAATTTAAATCAAAAAATGAAATTGGCCGTCATGGAGGCTATGTGGCATACGGAAAAAGCCCCTGCTGGTTTAACAGTGTTTGGTATTCCAAATGAGAAAACACAAGAAACAGATTATGAGATCAAAGTACCTTATCTCTTAGGCATCATGGCTACCCGCTCTTTTAATGAGCCACTTCAAGGAATTACTGACTTAATTGAACAAGGGAAAGAAAAGATTCAGGAGGGCATGTTAGCCTATGATGCCTTAAATCGGCTGCGAGCTAATCCCCAAGATCCTGCTGCCAAAGCAGATTTTGAAGCCCATGGCGATTCCTTAGGCTATGGCTTGCTTTTGAAGAAATATACCGAAAATGTCACTGATGCAAATGAAGATCAGATTAACCGGGCTGCGAATGATCTTAAGCCCAGGGTTAAACCCTTGTTTTTCTCTTTCCGTATCATGGTCGCCTGTGGTGTGTTCTTTATTTTATTGTTTGCCACGGGTTTTTATTTATCGCTGAGAAGAAAACTTCACACGACCCGCTGGTATTTACATCTGGCTTTTTGGTCCTTGCCCTTACCCTGGCTTGCAGCCGAGTTAGGTTGGGTCGTTGCTGAATATGGGCGTCAACCTTGGGTTGTTCAAGGTGTTTTACCCACCTTTATGGGCTCCTCATCGCTTAGTGTCTCCCAGGTTATGGTTTCGCTAGGGGGCTTTATCCTGTTTTATACCGTGCTAGCCGTTGTTGAATTATATTTAATGGTTAAATACATACGCCTTGGCCCTGATGGAATGACACACTAATTGTATCTGTTCAGGGGGTAATATAGATTTTTGGTGAAAGCCTGTATTTGGCGAAGGTTGTGAACGCTTACCGCTAATTTGGAGAGTCCTGATGCCTATAGATTACGAAACATTAAGAGTTATTTGGTGGGTTATACTGGGAGTCTTGCTAATTGGCTTTGCCATTATGGATGGTTTCGACTTGGGCGTTGCTATGTGGCTACCTTGGCTTGCAAAAACAGATACAGAAAGGCGAATCCTGATTAACAGTATTGGACCAACCTGGGAGGGCAATCAAGTTTGGTTTATTCTTGGGGGCGGTGCAATTTTTGCTGCCTGGCCGATGTTATATGCCTTGTCTTTTTCCGGTTTTTACCTTGCCATGCTACTGGTTCTATTAGCCTTAATTTTGAGGCCTGTTGGTTTTAAATATCGTTCGAAGTTAGCAAGTCCGCACTGGCGAGCAACCTGGGATGGTGCCTTGTTTATTGGTGGTTTTATTCCCTCTCTCATTTTTGGCGTAGCAGTGGGTAATGTATTACAGGGTGTTCCCTTTCACTTCGACGAGAGTTTAAGGCCGTTTTATACAGGTAGTTTTTGGGCGCTGTTAAATCCCTTCGCTTTACTTTGTGGTTTGCTTTCAGTAGTTATGTTAGCAATGCATGGCGCTTTTTTTATTAATGTTAAAACAGAAGGAAATTTACAACAGCAGGCAAAGACGGTTGGTCGGATTTCTGCTGTCCTAACCCTGATCATTTTCCTGCTCGCAGGCCTCTGGGTTTTCTATGGAATTGATGGTTTTGTATTAACAAAAATTGCCTCGCACGATGGCCCATCAAATCCGCTCTACAAGTCGGTGTTAACGCAAAGGGGAGCCTGGTTATCAAACTATCTAACTTATCCCTTTACTTTGGCTGTGCCCGTTGTTGCTATCCTAGCAGCAGTGATGGCGGCTTTGTTTGCAAACAAGCCGCGACTGGCTTTTATCTCGAGCGCTTTTTGCCTAATGGGGATAATCGCAACAGTTGGTGTATCAATGTTTCCCTTTATTTTGCCTTCCAGTTCCATGCCGGGGCAAAGTCTGATTGTCTGGGATAGCTCATCAAGTCAATTGACCTTGTTTATTATGTTAATAGCAACGCTTATTTTTTTACCGCTTATTCTTGCTTATACCACCTGGGTATATCGTATTCTACGCGGCAAGGTGACAAGTGAAACAATTAAACAAAACCAGGAAACTGCGTATTAGGAGACAAATCATGTGGTATTTTTCTTGGATTTTAGGCACTGGCTTGGCCTGTACCTTTGCAATTTTGAATGCAATCTGGCTTGAATATAGAATTGATGCAAGTTCTAAAGAGACAAAGTAAGCGTTCAGGTCTTGTCTGATTGTGAGCAATTGACAGGAAGTAGGTTGGGCTTAACAACCCAAACCCAGTCTACTTTTTTGATAGCTAAGGGGAGTAACTTATTACCAAAATAGCCGCAAATTATAGCCAATTTGACGCTTTTATAGTCCAACTTTAACATTAGAGTCATCACTTAATTTTAGCTAGATTTTTAATATTGTTTCGCCAAGATTTTCTGTTTTGAAATAAGAAATAATAGAAATCAAAAATCATAAATTTTAATAGGCAAAGTCGAAGAGATTTTCTTTTATTTTGAGCTCATATTTTATAAACTAATGAGCCTAAGGGAGTTATAGAGGACTCTATGAGAAAAATTCAAATTGAGAGGAAGCTATTTGAATTATTTGGTCATAAATTTTTCGTATTTGAAAATTTTCAAGATATTGATTTAGATATCGATAATAAATTGATCTATAAACATGATAATCAAGATGCCCTAGTAGATATCTTCGCAAGAAATCAATTTTACTCAATCTGGAGCGATGAAAGACGCTTAAATGCCGGGGTAATTTGTGCTTGTGAGGGAGATATTTCTATGGTTGTTGGCTTTTTAAAGCGAGCTGGTTTCAAGGATGATTCCTATTCAACCTTTGATTGTGGTCTGATAGGTTCTAACTCCTCTGTTCTTTTCCTGACATCGCCAGAGACTATGCAAGCGTTTATAGCCCATTTAGCTGTAGCAACCTTTGCGAATAAATTCGCACAATCAACCTTCTTTGGTGCCAAAGAGGCCAAGCTTACGCAACCAAAAAAATCTGAAATTACGGAAGCCTAAATCATCCTGTGACGATCGATTTTTAAGTTATGGCGATTATTTTTTGAGCGCTCTTTTCTTTAAAAAACAGCGTAAATTTAAGTCAAAAACCGGAGATTTTACCAGACAATTTAAGCAAGAAACGCTTCAATTGTCTGGTAGGTCAGTATCGTATCAATGTTTTAGCTCTGATATCGATACTGGTAGGGGGGAGCTAGATTAGCATATGCCGCAGAAAGACTTTTCTTCTTCTAAATTAACATTTTCTGCTAATTGCTCTAAGAGATCATTAGTTCTGGTGCTGATTGAACCCTCTGTAGCTCTTGGGAACTCATCTTTGATTCTTGTAACTGTATCATTGAGAGAAATCGCCTGATTAGCATATTTGACCAGTTTCTCAAGGGCAGCAACTTTAATCGCCTTAACATCTTTATTTGGGTAAGGCCACCAGCTGTTGATTTCACCGGTTAAAGCGTTAATTTGCTCTTGAATCGCAGCTAATTGTGCTTCGCTTAGGGTTGAGTTCTCTGTGCGCGTTAGTTGCTTCGCTTCAGATTGACCTTTTTCCTCTTGCTTAGCAGTAGAAGCAAAAATACCTGATACACTTGGTCTGCTTGACTTATGTGACCCTGTAGCATCTTGTCTTCTTTGCTTTTTAACAACAGTTTGTGGTACAGCAGCTTCTTTTTTCTCTGCTCGAGCACGTCGTCGCTCTGTTTCAGCGTGTAGTTGTGCTTGATGCTCATCTTGTCCTTTAGCTGATTTTTTAGTGGCTTTAGTATTAGTTTTACTTTGTTGAGCACGTTGTTGTTCAAGGGCACGTTGTTGTTCTTGCTGAGCACGTTGTTGTTCAAGGGCACGTTGTTGTTCTTGCTGAGCACGTTGTTGTTCAAGGGCACGTTGTTGTTCTTGCTGAGCACGTTGTTCTTCAAGGGCGCGTTGTTGTTCTTGCTGAGCACGTTGTTCTTCAAGGGCGCGTTGTTGTTCTTGCTGAGCACGTTGTTCTTCAAGGGCACGTTGTTGTTCTTGCTGAGCACGTTGTTCTTCAAGGGCACGTTGTTGTTCTTGCTGAGCACGTTGTTCTTCAAGGGCACGTTGTTGTTCTTCGACTAGCCGTTCAGCAGCTTCACGTTCATTAGCCTTTGGCTCCTGGGGTTGAACGATGGGCTTTTGGTTTTGCAGATTGCGTTCACGTCTTTGTTTTGCCATGTTTACTACTCCATCCAATTGAAATACAAAATAATGCGCGGCATTTTAGTCTTAGGACCGTGCTAAAGTAAAGAACTATCCGTCATCTCTAATAACTATATGATAAAAAGATGAAATTTTTTGATGGATTTTTATTGGTTTTGATCTTGGACTTGTTTGATAAAACTCTAATATTGGTTAGGGATATTGGGCTGCTATTGAGGTAAAACCAAGTAAAATTTTTATGATTATCAGAGTGGTTTCTTCTTAGCTATAGCAAGGATTTGCCTAGGGTAAGATGTAAATCAATCTATTGCTGTTTAAAATAGAGTTTAGGGCTCAAATTATACTTGGATCTAAGTGCAATCAGCGATTCTGATTCAATGCCGAGAACATAGTACCTCTTGAGACCTAAATCAGCAGAGAAGATTCCATTAACCTTGAAATGATGCCTCTGGCCTAAGTCTTGGCTTGCTAGACTAGTCGTGTATTCTTCTGGATAAATAACGCTAACATGCGCTCCCGTTGCGCGTTCACCAAAGTAGTCTGGCTTATAGGCCTGATTATGAATATTTTTTAGCAGAGGAAATAATTGATGAATAAATCGATTATCAACACTGAGATAAACTAAGTTAGATTTTGAAATACATAAGCTGCCTATGCTTGGGAAATTTTTTGCTGTTTCCAGTAAATCAGGGATGTCCAAGGTTGTGAAATTTATTGTTTTGGCGTTCATAATTAAATCGGTTTTTTTTCTTGCAAACAGATTGCGAGAAGCTCCTCAGGATGTTGTGCAATAAAAGTGGGTTGATAAGCTAAAAGTATTCGCTCGGAATTATATCCCCAGGTTACTGCAACTGATCGAATTCTATTCTTTTTTGCGGCTTCAATATCACGTGTTTCATCACCGATATATAGGGTTTTTTCCTTGTCGATTCCGTATTTTTTGAGCGTTTTTTTTAATAAAAATCGTTTGGAAAAGTAATTGGATTCGTTATGAATAAAATCAAAAAAGTGACGAATATTGTGCATTTCAAGCCATAAGACTACATTCTCAATCGAGTTTGAAGTCAAGATTCCCAAGGTGCACCCCGCGTTGTAAAAGGTTTCTAAGACCTGGGAAATATTAGTGACAGGTTGCATATTGCCCATTTCATCATGCAAAAGATGTCTGATGTTGCGTATCAATAGAGGGATTTTGTAAAAGGGAATATTTAAAAATTTAATCAATTCTCGTGACGAAAGATCGCGCAAAGATTCTATTTCTTGTTCATTTATTTTTCTGCAATGAAATCGTTCGGCGAGGATATTAATTTTTTCAATCACATGCTGATAACTTTTTACCAGTGTTCCATCAAAATCGAAAAGTAAATACATAGGTAAAGGATCCAGATAACTATTCCATATTTTTAGCTTAGTTTTTAGTAAATGCCTAGAGAAATTTTTTAGAGAAGGGGTGGTAATAGGTCAGCCCATCCCCCCCTAACGCAACGTCATCCAGAGCGCAGCGAAGGGTCTCCGGAATTAGCGCTGTGCCTTCTTCAGGAGATCCTTCGCTGCGCTCTGGATGACGTAGTGCTGAGAGTGACCTATTAAAGGGTGTTGCACTCTGAGGTGCAACACTAGGGGCTAGGATCAAAACTTAAAAGAAATCTGCAGCATGGCGAGATAGAACGTGTTCCTCATCAACCTGTGCTTGGCCATCCAGCAATGAAGGTCTGTCAGGACCCTGTAACAGGGTGGAAACAACAGAATGCATTGATAAGGTCTGAATCGAATAGGTTGCAGTACGGAAGAAATGCCTTTCCTTTTTCAAGAAATGTTCTGGTTCATTCAAAAGATATAAGGCCATGTCATATCTAAGCTCGGCAGATAAGGTAGGAATCTGTTGGCTTAATAATTCGAGATACTGATTTTTCAGTTCTTTTAAACCTTGTGGGCGAGTTAATTGACCTTGAATAAGCTCATCGAGCTCCTTCGCTGTAGTTGATTCAGTCAACAGTAATTCCTCGGCCTGGCCTTGTTGAGAGGACGCATTCAGCTTGGCCGGTAATTGTTGTATTGCACTATTTAGCAGCGTATCAATATCAGCAACAAAACTTTTCAGAGGTAAGCGCTTATTATCAAGAAGTGTTTCGATGATTATTTTTTTGTTCACTTCATTAAAAATATCTGGAGATTGTTTGGTCTCTTGAAGATACTCCACTAAGACATCGGTAATTTCTTGCTCGCTGATACTTAAGTTGATCAATGCGACGCTACCAATTTTTGCAGAAACCTCGAAGAGTGATTTGGGCTTATCCCCTAAATTTCGACCAAAATGGCTAATATCTCTTTGTCTTTCTTGAGAACTTGCAGCCTGTACCTGTGGTTGCTGGTTTGCTAGGTAAAGGGCTTGGTAATGCTCTCGGAAAAGGTCTCTATGTTGCTGAGAGATAGATCGGCCAAGTAACAGTCTGGTTATAATGGACTTTAATTCATAGGCATGGCTTAGCTGCTCTTCAACTTCGCCATGGTAACGATTTCCAGCCATAGTGCGCCCATGATAAAAGGCATCCAAAGAAAAGGGTAATAAATTCTCAAACTTGATTGCGTTATATCTTGGGTTTTGTAAGTTTAAAAAGGAACTTAGGGTTCTGTTGTGCTTATCAATCACCTTTATTGATAATTCAAATGAATCTTTTCCACCAGGACAATACTCGATGAACAATTTTCCAATTTTTGCTTTTACAGGGTTACGGCCAGACTCGTCTGGAGCAATTACGAAATCTTCATTTCCATATAACCGTTGCTCTAATTCATCTGCTCTAATTTGCTGTATGTCTCTCAGATTGTAGATATAGGTTGGTTGGCGCTCAAAGCGGCCGTTTATACGTTTATAGGATGGGATAAAATCATTATGTCGAACTGCTACATCACTAAGCTTAGTAAAAGGCATAATTATACTCCATTGTTTGGACTAAGTTTCTTGATGGGGATAGATGTATAAAGAACGAACGTATTGTATATCTGAAAGATTAAGGAAAACTTAAGTAAGTAAAATATAAAAGAATCAACATTCAAAAGGATTCGAATTCCCAAGGCTTGATTGTAGGATCTTTGCCGCTTACAGATCCTGCAATCAAGCCTTGGGAATTCGCAATGATTTACAAGACTTAGTCTTCTGTCGTAGTGTAGCCGCAGCCTTCATGGGGGCAAATAATTTGTCTGCCGGAACGTTTGGTCTCTTTAACCGTGAGCAAAGGCCAGGCACATTGCGGGCAAGGCTTATCGATTGGTTCGTTCCACAATGCATAATCGCATTTAGGATAGCTGCCACAGGAGTAAAAGATTTTTCCCTTGCGTGATTTGCGTTTGAGTATTTTGGCGCTGTGACATTTGGGGCATTCAACGCCTGTATCAGCAGGTTTCTCGAGGGGCTCTATGTGCTTGCATTCAGGATAGTTGCTGCAGCCAATAAACCGTCCATAGCGACCTGTTTTGATATGCAAGGCGCTGCCGCAATCTGGACAGTTACGGCCTTCAACAATATCTGGCTCTGACTTCTCGCCTTCGGTATTAGAGAGATCCTGAGTATAGTCACATTCAGGATATCCTGTGCAGCCAATAAAGCGGCCGCGTTTCCCTAAGCGAATGGCTAGCGGTTTACCACATTTAGGGCAGGCTTCTTCAAGCGTTTCTGTCGTTACATCTTTTCGTTGTACCTGTTCGTCTGTGGTATGAATTTGCTGGATAAAAGGTTGCCAAAACTCATCTAACACGGGTATCCATTCTCTTTCGCCACGCGACACAGCATCTAGAGTATCTTCCAACTCGGCAGTGAACTTGTAATCAACATAGCGAGTGAAATACCCAGTTAGGAAGCGTTTGACGATACGACCAACATCAGTAGGGACAAAGCGTTTTTTATCGACGATTACATACTCTCTTTGCTGCAGGGTATGAATAATTGTGGCATAGGTTGATGGTCGTCCAATATCATATTCTTCTAAGGCTTTAACTAGCGTAGCTTCAGAATAACGTGGCGGCGGTTCAGTAAAATGTTGGTTGGCAAGCAAATCCTGCAGTTTGACCTTTTCACCAATATTTAATGTGGGTAGCAGGACGCCATTTTGCTCGTCATCCTGAGAATCATCACGTCCCTCTTCATAAACGCTAAGAAAACCAGGAAAGGCGATTGTAGAACCATTAGCGCGGAAAATATTTCCTTCACCACAGCTTAAATCGACAGCAACAGTATCAACCAGTGCGTCTGCCATTTGGCAAGCGAGAGTCCGTTTCCAAATAAGGTTATACAGTTTAAATTGATCAGCTGTTAAAGCTTGCTGCACCATTTCAGGCGTCCGCTTGATGGACGTGGTGCGGATTGCTTCATGAGCCTCTTGTGCATTTTTTGATTTGGTTTTATAGAGACGCGGACTTTCGGGGCAATTGTCTTCGCCATAACGTTGCAGGATATAAGCACGAATCTCCTCAATTGCCTCATTAGAGAGGTTGACTGAGTCGGTACGCATATAACTAATGAGTCCTACTGTCCCTGAACCAATATCGATACCTTCATAGAGCTGCTGAGCGACCATCATGGTTTTACGGGCGGTAAAGCCTAATTTGCGTGCAGCTTCTTGTTGTAAGGTTGATGTAATAAAAGGCGCTGCTGGTTTGCGTTTTCTTTGTTTTTTCTCAATATTAGTTATTGTCAACTCGCCTTGAGCTTGCTTAATTAGAGCATCTCTGACGCTATGAGCATGCCCAGCCTCGTTGATAGTAAATTGTTGCAATTTTTCCTGTTGGAAATGGGTCAGCCGTGCTTCAAAAGCCGCATTCTCATGTTGGCATTGAGCAATAATGCGCCAATATTCCTGTGCAACAAATTGTTCTATTTCTTCTTCGCGCTCAACAATAAGTCTTAAGGCCGGACTTTGTACTCGACCCGCTGAAAGACCACGGCGAATTTTTTTCCACAATAAGGGGGAGAGATTAAAACCAACTAAATAATCCAAAGCCCGGCGAGCCTGTTGGGCATTAACCAGATCCATGGCAATAGCTCGGGGATTATTGATTGCTTCCTGAATAGCCGACTTTGTAATCTCATTAAAAAATATGCGATGAACTTCTTTATTTTTCAACAAATTACGTTCTTTCATTAATTCATAGACATGCCAGGAAATCGCCTCACCTTCGCGATCGGGGTCGGTTGCCAGTAGTAATGAGTCAGAATTTTTTAATGCTTTAGCAATTGACTCAATATGTCGAGCATTTTTCTCAATTGGGCTATAAGTCATCGCAAACTGTTTGTCGGGATTGACAGAACCTTTGCGGGGAGGAAGATCACGAACGTGCCCATAGGAGGCTAGTACCTCATAATCATTCCCCAGATATTTTTGTATAGTTTTAGCTTTCGCGGGAGATTCCACGATAACTAGGTGTTTGCTCATAAGAACCTAACCTTCCTTTCTGTGCTATCAATGCAATGGCAATTTGTCTTCTTTTTGGTATAGCACAAGATCAAGAAAAGCGAGCTGAGAAGCATTAAGGTTTTCTGCCAGTGTATTTCGGATAGTCCATTTTGTTTCCTGTAAGGAAACAAAGCGCGATTCTGAAAGAAGTAACTGGTTTATGATCAATTCCAGAGTTTCTGGAGCAATGATGTCCCAAAGCATTAACTTTGTTAAAAACTGATAACTTGCTTTGGTAAATTTCATTTTTTCATCATAAGTGAAAATACGCATCGCTGTTTCTTGCGGTGCCTTTAAGGTGAGAGTACGACTTTCCAACGTTGAAACATCTAAGAGATCTGACTCTTCAGAACTAATGTTAGTCGAGCTACTGCTTTCTTTTAACTGAGATAAACTTTTTTCAAAAAAATTCATTAACATTTCAAACAAGCTATCTTTCATTATGAACACCTCATGTAACCACCGGGGACCGCTTTGATGGTGCCCTGTAATTCTAATGTAGCCAAGCCGCAAGCTACCTCTTCTACATTTAAACCGCTGCGAATAACAATTTGATCAATAGTAGTAATCTCAAATCCAATGCACTTTACTAGGTTTTTGCTATTTCTGGCAAGGGCTCCTGATTTATTAGTTTTTATCACTGCCTGGCTGCTGAGACCTAACTCTTCCAATACATCTTGACTTGCTGTGACTAACTTTGCCCCTTGTTGTAGCAAATGGTGGCAACCACGTGCTTGCGGATTATGGATGGAGCCCGGAATGGCCAGGACATCGCGATTTTGCTCCAAAGCTAGACGCGCAGTGATTAGGGAACCGCTGCGAATTGCTGCTTCAACAATCAAAGTGATCAATGATAAACCGCTTATTATACGATTTCTGCGCGGAAAATGTCCAGCGTTTGCGACAATTTTTAAAGGAAACTCAGTAATAAGCAGGCCATCCTGGCAAATTTTATCTGCAAGACTTTGATGTTGGCGAGGATAAATGCAATCGATGCCGGTTCCCATTACTGCGATAGTTTTGCCTTTGGCGTCGAGACAGCCTTGATGTGCCTGGGCATCGATGCCGAAGGCTAGGCCGCTGACTATTGTGAGTTGATGGAGAGCTAATTCATTAGCGAACTGTCTTGCTGTTTCTGCTCCGGTAACTGAGGGTTTTCGGCTGCCAACAATAGCAATGGCTGCTTGTTCCAGACAAGAAAGGTCTCCTTTAGCATAGAGTACTGCAGGAGGGTCGTGGATTTCCTTAAGGAGTTTTGGATAGTCCGAGTCCACCCAGGTTAGTAAATGATGATTAGCAGGTTCTTGCCAGACCAAGTCTTCCTCGACTTCTTTAAGGTTAAAGTTGCGGATGCAATCGGCCATTCGGGCGGGTAAGCCTGCCTTTTGTAATTGCTCAGAGGTTAATTGAAACATTTCCTCTAATTCAGGCCAGCGGGCTAGCATTTTTAATAAGGTTCTTGGGCCAATTTGGCTCATTCTGTTAAGCGCAAGGAGATAAAATTTGTTATCCATTATTTTTATTTCTCTGTCCGTTTTTTAATCCATTTTTGCAAGCATGGCAGCTATCATTTGGAACAAAATAAAGACAGATAGCTTGCAGCTTTGCGAGGTATTGGCGATAATAGCACGCATTATCCGCAATGAATATAGATACTTTATGGCTATTCGCAAGATTATTTATCTCCCCGATGAACGACTCAGACTGGTTGCCAAACCTGTTGAGCAATTTGGTGAAGACTTACAAACCCTTATCGACGATATGTTCGACACTATGTACCACGCTAAGGGCGTGGGGCTTGCTGCACCTCAGATTGGAATTAGTCTGCGTTTATCTGTTATTGATATCGCTGGAGATAAAAAAGAGCAGCTGGTTATAATCAACCCAGAAATTATCGCTCGGGAAGGTGAAACAGAGTACGAAGAGGGTTGTTTATCTGTCCCCGGTGCTTATGACACAGTAGTGCGCGCGACTAAGGTGACTATTCGAGCCCTCGATCGTTTTGGTAAGCCCTTTGAAATGACTGGTGAAGGCG
This sequence comes from Legionella massiliensis, assembly GCF_000756815.1. Taxonomy (GTDB): domain Bacteria; phylum Pseudomonadota; class Gammaproteobacteria; order Legionellales; family Legionellaceae; genus Tatlockia; species Tatlockia massiliensis. Next base: position 88,050 of record NZ_CCVW01000001.1, on the reverse strand, counting down.
TGTTGGGAGAGTGTTTTCAGCATGAGATCGATCATTTGAATGGAAAGTTGTTTGTCGATTTGTTGTCGCCTTTGAAGCGAGCGATGGCCAGACGCAAGCTTGATAAATACAAGCGTATTCATTTGCGTAAAGTCTGAAAGGTAACTTTCCCCTAAAGAATTCAGAAGATGGTGAATGTTTACTATGAAAATTGTTTTTGCTGGCACACCAGAATTTACCCTGCCTTGCCTCAATGCGCTTATTGATTCTGCTCATCATTTAGCTGCGGTGTATACCCAGCCTGACAGGCCTGCAGGGCGTGGGCGTAAATTGCAGCCCTCGGCTGTTAAGAGTTGGGCTTTGACTCATCAAATTCCTGTTTATCAACCAGAGAATTTTAAAAGCGATGAAGCTGTTGCTGAGCTTGCTGCACTTAAGCCAGATATTATGGTTGTCATTGCTTATGGTTTGATTTTACCTAAAAAAGTACTGTCTTTACCCCGTTTGGGTTGTATTAATGTGCATGCTTCTTTATTACCGCGCTGGCGTGGTGCTTCCCCGATTCAACAGGCTGTTTTACATGGTGATAAAGAAACTGGGGTTACAATCATGCAGATGGATGCGGGGATGGATACTGGCGACATGTTGGTGAAGCGAAGTTGTCCAGTGTATCCCGAAGATACTGCAGCTAGCCTCCATGATCGCTTGGCTCAGTTAGCCGCAGGGCCTTTATTAGAAACCCTAGAGCTTCTAGCGAAGGACCAGGCAAAGCCTGAGAAGCAAGACAACGCTCTTGTCAGCTATGCGCCTAAAATAAAAAAAGAAGATGCAGCGATTAACTGGCATCGGTCTGCTGTAGAAATTGCTCAGCAAGTTGCTGCTTTTAATCCCTGGCCTATTGCTTATACTCAGGCCGGAGACGATTTATTACGTATCTATAAGGTGCAAATTGTTGAACCTACCTTTACCGCTGAACCAGGAACTATAATGGCTCTGGATAAGAAAGGTATGTTGGTTGCAACCGCAGATCGAGCGTTACTAGTCGAGCAAATTCAATTTCCAGGTTCTAAGGCAATGACTGTTGCCGACTGGTTAAATGCAGGGCGCTCACAACTGCAGGTCAATATGGTTTTACGATGAATAAAAATGAGCGCTTACAGGCACTGCGTATTCTGAACAAGCTATTTAATGACAAAATTCCCCTCTCTCATTTGATGCAAGCTTCTAAAGAGCTATCCCCTCTTAGTAAAGAGATTTGTTTTGGTGTTTGCCGCCATTATTACCGTTTGCAAGCCATCGCTGATTGCTTAGTGACCAAACGACCTAAGGATTCTGAGGTTTGGCTCGCGATAATTATGGGGCTTTACCAGTTGTATTACATGCAAAAGCCAGACTATGCCGTGGTTAAGGAAACTGTTGCCGTTCTTGAGCCCTTAAAAAAATCTTGGGCTAAAGGTCTGGTCAATGCTGTCTTACGCTCATTTTGCCGTGAGCAGTCTGCACTGCTGGCCCGTTTAGAGAAGAATGATGACTTTAGCTATGGTCATCCTGACTGGTTTATACGACGGCTGCGAAATGATTGGCCTGAAGATTGGCGGGCTATTCTGCAGGCTAATGATGCTCATCCACCGATGAGTCTGCGTGTTAATCAGAGCAAGGAGCAAAGAGAGCATTATTTGCAGCGGCTGCAAAAGGCTGGTTTACCAGCCAGCCCTCATCGCTATTCTATCGATGGGCTAAGATTGGAGCAGGCTTGTGATGTGCATGAGTTACCGGGCTTTAAAGATGGTGAGGTCTCTGTGCAGGATGAGTCTGCGCAAATTGCAGTTTCTCTTATGGCTTTGCAACCCAAGCTTCGTGTGCTGGATGCTTGCTGCGCCCCTGGCGGAAAAACCTGCCATATTTTGGAAGCTGAACCAGAACTCGCTGCCTGCTTTGCTCTTGATGTTGATGAAAAGCGCCTAGCCAGGGTTGCCGAAAATTTATCTCGCCTTGGTTTAAACGCCAATTTAGTTCAAGGTGATGGGCTTAAACCCGAATCCTGGTGGGATGGTCAACTTTTCGATCGTATCTTACTTGATGCCCCTTGTTCAGCGACAGGCGTTATTAGGCGTCATCCTGATATACGTATACTTCGCAGTGAAGCAGAAATTTCTAAGGTTGCTGATTTGCAATTTGCTTTATTAGAAAGTTTATGGCCTTTATTGGCGCCACAAGGTTTGCTTGTCTATGCAACCTGCTCTGTTATGAAGCAAGAAAATGAACAGCAAATTGCCCATTTTCTTGCCCAACATTCTGATGGTCAATTTATGACTGCTGATTATGATTGGGGGCGCTCTACCGGCCATGGTTGGCAGATCCTACCTGGCGAATTTGGTGGCGATGGTTTCTTTTATAGTTTGTTGAAAAAAATTTAGACTGCTTGGCGTCGTTATTGCAAGCCTCGCGTTTTGTAAACACAACTGGCAGAATTAGCAGATATAAAAAACAAGGATTAGACGAAGCTATGCAACTTAATTGGCCGCTCATTATCGTATTATTTGGTCTTTGCCTGCCTGGCGTTTTTATTGTAGTACCGCGTCTTATTAAGCTCCTATTGCCTGATAATAGTGAAGAGCTGCGTAGGCGAGTCACTCGTCTTGCGGTTGCGCAAACACTGGTGATGGTTTTTATGATGAGTCTTGCTGGCGCTGCGCTTTCCTTGCGGACAGGCCTTAGTGCTACCTTGCTGGAAGCCTTATTGCAAGGCCAGCCAATATTCGGTCTGATTCAACAAACAATGATTCCCGCTATTCTTTATACTCTGGGTGGTTTGGTCATTTTCCTGGTGCTTTATTATGGAATAGTAGAGAGCATACTTGACGATAAAACCTCGCTAGCATTAAAAAAAATCCGCGCGACCCTGGGCCCTGATGGATGCGTTCTTTATGGCGGAGTGGTTGAAGAGGTGCTCGCGCGTTGGGGATTGTTGAATGTCATCGCTTTTTTTGCGATTTTATTCGCTAAACAGAAAACTGACTTAGTGATTTGGATGTCAATTTTTTTAAGCGGGATTCTTTATGCTATAGGCCAATTGCCTGCTTATCTATCAGCGGGTTGCCAACCGACTCGCCGACTTATCTATAGCCTTCTTTTACTCACGCTATGGCAAGCGATTCTCTTTGGCTGGTTGTTTTGGCAGTATGGTTTAGTTGCCGCGATAGTGAGCCATATGCTCTTTCATATGGGTTGGGCGCTTTATGACAAACCTAGTAGCGAATTAAAGTAAAATTTCTGTAAAGCGAAGAGCTGTTAATACTAGCTTAATATGAATTCATTATGCTTAAGTATCTTGAATTTATTTTGTTGTACTAATGGCACTTTCACCACAATTTAGCAGTGACTTTGTTATACGCGCCAAAGCTGTATCTGAAGCACCTGATAACTACCATATCAAAAATGAAACCCTCGGCATGCTAATGCAAATGAAGGCTTTGGCCGCAAGTGGTGATTCAATGGCACAGTATCGCTTGGCTCAGATTTATCCTCAAAATTCTGAGCTCTATTTATCTTGGATGAATAAGGCAGCGGATCAAGGTTTTACCAACGCAATGTTAGCCCTCGCTTTTGCTCATGCGGAAAAGGGGACAGCTTCGGGTATACAGCAAGCTGCTCGACATGTAGTCAAAATTTTTTCATCGGGTGACAGTTTTATAAAATCTGAAGCGACTGGCTTAATGGATCGTAATAACCTATTAGCAACAGAAGTTGCCAAGCAGCTGAATAACAGTATAAGTGTCGGTAAATCACCCGTTAGCTTCTTTGCTCAAGATACACGAACTGTAGACAGAGAGACGCCCGACTTGCTCAATTCAGAGAGCCCAGCATTGTAGGAAAGGGTTCGCTTGTGAAACAATAACTCTTCTTTGCTTCACTTTGCTGATCTATGAAAACCGTATTTAAATTAATTCCCATCGAATGGTTACAACCAGGGCGTTATCAACCTCGAGTTAATTTTGCGCAGAAAGCGCTACAAGAACTCGCTCAATCTATTGCAACCCAAGGCCTAATCGAACCCCTGGTTGTTCGAGAATTGTCTGCTCAGAAGTATGAGATTATTGCTGGCGAAAGGCGGTGGCGAGCAGCAATGCTCGCAGGCCTAGAGGAACTTCCTTGTTTAATTGGCAACTATAGCGATGAACAGGCTGCTGCAGTCACGCTGATTGAAAATATTCAACGGCAAGATTTGAATTTGATTGAAGAGGCCAGTGGGTATAGGCGGTTGCTTGAAGAGTTCCATTTTCAGCAGGACGAGGTGGCCTTATTAGTGGGTAAGTCTCGTAGTCATATCGCTAATATCCTGCGTTTGCTTAGCCTCAGTGAACCTGTACAGGAACGATTACGAGCAGAACAGCTTTCTCTTGGTCATGCACGTATGCTGGTTGGCTTGCTTCCCGCACAACAATTGTATTTAACCGAGCAAATCATTTTAAATGATTGGTCTGTGAGACAACTTGAAAAGAAGGTGAGGGAGTTAAAGACTAACGAACCACTGAATGCTAATCCTAGAAAAGATCGAGATATAGAGCGTTTGCAGACTGTTCTTGCTGAGCAAATTGGCGCTCCTGTACAAATTATTAGCGATAATGCGGAGGGTGGCTGGTTGCAAGTAAAATTTTTCGATAATGATACCTTGGCAGGGCTTTTGGAGAAGATGGGCTTGCGCTATGATTAGACACTTATTTTCTTGATCTCAGAGTCCTGTCTAAAGATTCTATGGTGATCGCTAAAAATCAACGAAAAAATGTCCCTAATTATGAGAAGGAATGAGAATCGATGAAAAGGATGCTGTCGGGTATGTTCTGCGCGCTTTTATCAGCATCCTCGTATGCTAGTATTCAAAGTGGTGCTGATCGCATGATTAACCAAATTGATCCTACGATGAATATTGGTATTGAAGTGGTTGATCTAACAACGGGAGCAACGCTTTATCATCGCAATCAAGCGCGTACCTTTATTCCCGCAAGCAATATGAAGCTTTTTTCTGACGCAGCAGCCCTTATGGTTTTAGGACCTGATTATCGTTTCAAAAATCAGCTCAGTACAAATGCCACGCAATTACAGCAGGGGATCTTGAAAGGTTCATTGTATTTGCATCTTACTGGAGATCCTTCCTTCAACCATGATCGTCTCGCCGCACTTATTGCTGGATTGAAATCGTGGGGAATCAAGCATATTCAAGGTAATGTCTATATTGATAGCAGCCATGCTGTGGCAAATCCTTATCCCCCAGGTTGGATGGTTTCGGATTTGGTCTATAGCTATGGTGCCCCAACTGCGCCCCTAATGATCGATACTAACCGTTTAACCGTAACAGTTAATCCCGCCGGTAAGCCTGATGAACCAGCCGTTGTTGAAACGGATGACGCGAGCTCTAGTATTGTCTTAAGCAATCAGGTGAAAACCAAAGCAACTTCAGCGCATTGTGGCGTCGATTTTTCAATGGACAAAGATAACCACTTAACCGTGCGTGGTTGCGTAGGGGTTGGCCAATGGGCGGTTATGCAAAAGATGGCAATTCGTAATCCCTTAGCCTATGCCCAGGGCTTAATTAAGCGACAATTGAGTGACGCTAATATTGTCTTCGAAGGCAATGTGTTATTGGGCAAAGCACCTTCCGGCTCGTTGTTGATTGCCTCAGAATCATCAAAGCCAATTTCACAAATTATGGCTGATACGCTGAAGCCTTCTGATAATCTCTATGCAGATAGTCTATTTTTGCATGCAGCAGAAAAGCTAAATGGCGCACCTGTTAATTGGGATCTGGCGCAAGTGCAGGTGAAAAAATTCCTGCAACAACAGACTGGAATAAATTTAAGTAATGCGGTATTAACTGATGGTTCAGGTTTATCGCGCAACAATTTACTGACGCCGGAGCAGACGGTAGGTTTGTTACGCTTTCTTTATGACAGATTCCCGCTGACCTATGAATATATCGCTGCCCTACCAGTTTCTGGCCGTGATGGTACTCTGCAAAAGCGTTTTAAGAAACCAAACCAGCAAGATATGGTTCGCGCTAAAACAGGTACTATGACTGGGGTTGTTAGTTTATCAGGCTTTTTATATACGGCTAATGATCATACTTTAGCCTTTGCAATTTTTATTAATAATCGAAAAGGTACACCTGTTTCTGTTTCTGGCCATTATCGCTCATTGGTTGATGCTTTATGTACCTATTTCTTACAGCAGAAACCAGGGAATAACATCTTATCGAAGGTCTTTGCTCCCCATACCCGCATTAAATTCCAGCAGAACCCGACACAGGCTGAATTACAACGTGGCAGACAAGCTCGTTGGCGCCGTTTGGAAACTGTAGTTAAGCAAGCGCTCAAAGGACAGGCTGTGACGGTTATTTATCGAGGCAATGAGTTAGTGCTTAAAGATAACCAAGCAGACTCGTCGAAAGTTTTAACCGCCTTGCAGTCGGTTCGGAAAAAATATCCTTTTGCGGTAGCTTTGTCTTCACAGGCTATGCCAATGGCAACAGGAGATAAACCCTTGGTTTTGTGGACAGAAACAGTAGCGGCAACTGCTGGCACTGGGGCATCCAAGCGAATCTGGGTTATTCGTGAATCGGTTGCTTAGAATAAGGGGATTGCATGAGGGGAAAACGGGCTAAGAGTTAAGGATTCCCAGAGTAGTCAATTTAATGAAACCTTGATTACACTGCGTTGCATCAAGGTTTTCCTTAGATATGAGGTGGGGGGGACGTGACCTATTACGCCCCTATAGCATTTTTGCCGCAGAACGTCCTCTAGGATAATAGCAGGCTAGTTTCGTCTGTTGCTGGTATAAACTGCTCCAGTTTTTGGGAAACGCCATTCTTTGCAGAAGACGAAGACAAATCCTGCAAAATCCCATAAAACTCATTGGTCTTATCATCCCGCCCTCTAAAAAATGAATGCAAGGGCTGCCAATTCCTACTGTATTTTGATTCAGCAACCTTACCAATAGCTTGAAGTAAGGCTGCGGAGGATAGGTGATCGGGATTGTTTTCGATAAGGTCTAAAATTTGAGCGACTCCATGAGGAACAACACCAGTTTCTAGCTGTACACCATATCCAGAGCGCACCTTTGTAGACCAGAACGAAGTATCTTTACAGAATTCTTGGATTTGTCTAATTAGTGCGACATTTCTATTTTCTAGTTCTTGGTCAAGTCGTATATTCCTTTGTGCAGCTAATTCACTGTTATAGGGATAAACATGGCCACCGCGATATAGGTGCAAGTACTGAATGTTCTCCGCTTTTTCTGGAGCTACACTTACAGGGGGTACAGGCTTTCCAAGTGTAGGAATTACCTGCTCAATAAATGCTTTTGCGTCAAAACTTAAGGCAAAATATATACAATTTTGCCCTACCTTTCTTGTTGAAACAGAGTTATCAGTAACTTTGACATTTAATCCAGGATAAGCGGCTTCATAAATTGCTGCCAATCTTTTGAAATCATCAATATTATTTAACTGCAAATAAGTAACCACTAAACGATTATCTTTGACCTGATAATGGGCATTATCAGCAATTTTAAAAGACATATTTTGGGTAAGTTCTGGATTAAGTGAGCAAGCATGTCTAAAAATAGTCTCTTCAAATATTTCACTTTTTGATACTTGCTGCTTATTTAGTTCTGGGTTAGCACTTACAAAGGCGTTAGTTATAGTATCAGTGATTATAGTCATTGAATTTACCTTTTTTGGAAAGTTATCTAGCTAATGTTAATAGATTATTATTAAGAGATTATGAAATCAGGAATTTATAAGGGTCCTAAGGCGACTCCTTTTAGGAGGTTCCTAGTAAAATCCTCAGGTGAAGTAATCTAGGGTTCGAAACTCTGAACCCTAGACTGTTGTGCTATCAATGGTTAAGCAACCGCTTTACGGCTTTGGTCCTCATCCTTATCTGCAAGCTCATCTTCCGATAGCAAGCCATTAGTCAAAATTTCTCGGATAGTTGCTTGATTATATTGACGTTGCGGATTGTCTGGCGAGAAAAGGTCGTTGCTAAAAAAAGTTGTGTGGTAATAGCTATTATCTGGATCAGCAAAATCAAAAACAATTTTTTGCTGTCCATAGGCAACTTGAAATTGGGCGGCTATGTAAGCTTCAAGAATTGCTCTTTGCTCTGAATTTAAATCATGGCGATCGTAGCGGCCAGATGCTAAGTAGACTTGCAAATACCCTTTTCTCTGGCAGATATAACCCGCATATAGAATGCCGCCATCATAATCCCCTTCAGGAACTGCCAGAGTTGGGTGACCATAGCGATCTTTCCAATTTAGGTGGTCTAGGCTTGATTTTCCGAAACTATCGACCAATCCCTGATAGCCATATTCCTGTTGATAGGCATTTTTAACCCCTGTAGCTAGAATCAGATCTGAGCGTAAGGCCCAAATGCGTTTTTCAAGTATCTGCAAGGGGCGGCTGACCTGCTCGATATTTTCAAAACCAGGATTAAGGCAAGCGCCTTCGTTTTCATAACTATATTTGGGTTGGAGGGCTGGAATATTAGCTTGCAGATATTGACGGGCTTGCGCAAAACCCAGAGTTGTTTCAGAGAGCTCTATCGCCTCTGTTAGAGAAGCTTTGGTGTAAGCGCGGGATTTCTTTGTTAGCGGAAAGGGCTGATCTCTAAAAAATAGGGCAGAATCTTCATCATCCTCTTTGCCGGGGTAGGTATCGTAAAATACAACTGTTTGCTCGCCATAGGCCTTTGAGAACTGCAAGCTTAGATAGGTTTCTATGATAGTCCTTTGTTCCTCGCTGAGAGGTTGGATACCTTCCTCTGTTCTATCTACGCGATTAAAGCGACCAGAGGAGAGGAAAACCTCTAAATACTCAGCCCGCTGACAGACGAATCCTGCATAGAACACACGACCATCATAGTGTTCGCCAGGGGTGACCAGTGAGGGATGGCCATAGCGATCCTCCCAGTTCACATAGTTATGGGAAGACTCCGGTAAAATATTTTTTAGGCCGCGATAATTATGTTCTTGATAAGCATTTTTGACCCCAGTCGCAATAACAAAGTCTGAGCGTAGCGCAAAAAGTCGTTTTTCGTTTAGAGCTAAGCCCGTTTTGACTTGATCCAGTGCTTCAAAAGCTGGATTAATACCCTGCTCGCCTGGATAACTATATTTTGCCGAAACGGGTTGGATGTTATCTTGGATATAGGCCTTCAAAATAAAGGGAATTCTAATCAACAAAGTTTGTAGATGTTGGTATGAGCTAGCCATTGTAACCTCACTATTAATGTAAATCTAAGCTGTTATGGCGTTTGTGAAGTTAGCCTGGACACTGGTATTGGGTAGGATTCAGATGTTCAACGCCGATTTACATATGCATCCGCCCAACCTGGACAAAACAGTGTCCAGGCTGCGCATCATCATGTGTAAATCGAATCGTTTCATTGAGAATGGGTTCATTAAGATATAAATTATGAACAGTATGATTTTAAATTGGGTTCAATGTCAAGTGATAATACGTTATTTTAAGCCAAACTGATAATTAAAACCCCTAAGAAAATTAATAAGCCCCCGATTATCACTGAGGAGTTAACGTGAATCTCACTAAATAAAAACCAAGTGAAAAAGATAATAAATAAGGGGTAAGTCAACTCAATGATACCGGCTACCGTTGCATTCTTGAGATGGATTGAGGCGACTATAAAGAAGCCGGCAATTAAGACTACTAGCGCCTCAACAATGGTCAGCCAAAGGATATAGTGATCGGAGGCTAATATTGCGAGATCTTTTTTCAGTGTGGTGAAATAAGAAATGGCAGTAAATAGAATTGCACCTATCCATACTTCAATGGTTATTAAGCTAATGGGGGAAATGCGATCGAGTATTTTTTCAGCCAAGGTATAATTCAATCCCCACAAGATAGAGGCTAAGACCGCGTAGACGAACCACATAATTGTGCTCCAAACTTCTTATCCCTACAACTAAAGGTAGGCTAGCTTTGTGAAGGAAGCAAGGATCCGGCTTGGAAAGGGGTAATGAGTAATAGGTCTCGCCCCTCTGCCCCTGCATTCCGTCATCCAGAGCGCAGCGAAGAATCTCTGGGATTAGCATGGTGCCACATTCAGGAGATCCTTCGCTGCGCTCTGGATGACGTTGTGTTAGGGGGACAGGGCTGACCTTAGGTTAATTTACGACAAAATTAAAATAAGTCTTAGGAAAAGGCTCATTTCTGAGCGTGAAATGCCACCATTCTTGTTCATAAGGCATAAAGCCATTGGTAAGCATTAGATGCCGCAGTAGCAAGCGATTGTTCTTTTGTGCCTTTGTGAGGGCCTGGTAATCAGTATTGGCGCTTCTATCCATGCAGTCAAAACGAGTGCCAGTATCAATCGAATTATCATCCTGATAGCTTGGGGTTTTACCATAACAACGGTTAGTTGCTGGCTTAGATAAATGGGTTTTGCTGCCAATCTTTACCAGACTAAGATCAATGGTACTCCCGCGAGTATGCCCAGAGGATTGAGCAATATAGCCTTTGGCAAATAAATATTTTTTATCTTCACGTGGATAAAAACTCGCTTTCATCAGGCTGTCCTTGGGATTAAGGCTCCATTGATAAAAGGTATCCACCGCTCGTTGAGGCCTGTAGCAATCATAGACCTTCAAGCTGTAGCCTTGTTGATTAGCTGCTTGCTGCACCCTCAGTAAATGCTCGGCAGCTTGCAGGGTTAAAATACAGCGATTTGCCTTATAACCAGTGATGGGGCGTCCAATAAAATTATTGCTGGTTGTGTAGCGCAAATCCTCAATGATAGTAGGGGCAAGATCGTGTAAATAGACAAATCCTTTGGGTAAGGCATTAGCCAACTGGCTTAGAGAACAAAGCACTAAAAAGGACATGAGACGATGCATAGCTATTCAAGAGAGGGATTTACTGAATAGCTATAGTAATTCATAAACTCTTTCTGTTCTACGGCTACGGTATTGCAATGTTATGATTGACTTAGGCTTATCCCTTTATGGGCTTGATCCTCATCGCCATCAGAGTATCCAAGACTTACGCCGTGCTCGGTTTGGTCTTTCGAAACAATTTTTCTATGCTCATTATCTGGATGTGCATCACTACCGACGTGATCAACACCTAAGAGTTGATGTAGCCTATCATTATTGCTCGAGTGCGCGTTAGCTAAGGTGCTCTCAGCCATCTCAAGCCCCTTATCAGCAGAAGCTTGGATTTGCTTATCATGACGAATATTTTGAATTACTCCAACCCCTGCGGTTAATAATAATATGGTAAGAAAAGTAACCACTGCAGCTAAAGCAGTTACACCGGCAATTCCCAAAGCAGTGGTTGCTAAGGCAAGGCCAACAGGTGGGAACAAGCATAAAGCTAAAACAGCCGCACCAGCGGCTAACCCGAGAGCTGCGCCAATACCCAATTTTAAATCTAGATTTTGAGTTATAGCATTTTTGGGTTGCATATCTTTTACTTTAGCCAGATTTGCAACCTTACCGTAGAGGCCATTATCTGCGAAATAGGCCTTATCGATTTCAAATTTACCACCAGAGACCCCTGTATTTGCAGTATGGTGAAGGGCTTGAATGGTTGTTAACTTGCGATCAAGTGCTTCAATCGGGCTGACTTCCTCTCTATGTGTTCGTTTGCGATCGAGAAATTGTCGCGTATATAAACCGCTGTCACTCATTTTAGTCCATAAGGCATTTCCTACTATCTTTTGGGCAAGCCTTTGACCGCGGTCGTTATTACTCTTGCATCCCTTGGTATTGGCATAATCAAGTTCTTCCGCTAAGGAAGCCATCAATGCTTGTAAGTTAAAATTGTTTTTGTCTTTATACCAGGTATCTTTATAGTACAGTTCCTGTGCATGGGTTAAGTAAGCGCAGGTATTATAGAAATGCTGTAATTTAGCTTTTAGCTCTGGAGAGGTCTCCTCGGAGGTCAGTGCTGGTTCAATTTGTTGCTTTAAGTCGCCTAAGACTCTTAGGATCTCATCTCTGTTATCTAGAAAATCAGATTTTCTACGATCGTCGATTCTTTTATGTATTCTGTAGATTCTACGTTCTTGTATCTTAATTTGGCCTTCATAAAGCTCAACTTGGCCTTTAAGCCGATCTAATTCATCGCGATTCCAATTTTCTTCGCCTTTGCTATATTCATTGAAATACTCAAATAAGGCTTTGCGGTAGAGGGATCTTAGCGGTATAAGGTGGCCGTTTTCTAGCTGAGCGATGGCTTTTTCGTCTTCTCTAGTTTTGCTGTTGTTCAAAAGCCTATAAAGCGCGTCAATCCTATCAAAATCTTGTAGCTCGCCTTTTACCTGCTTTAAATTCTCAAGCACATCCCTAGTCATCTGATTGATAAAACGGGCATTTTGTTCTTGAGTAATACTATTGTCAGCTAAGGGATTATGCTTGCCTCTAAACCAGTTTACCCCCCATGAGCCCATGCGTGCCTGATAATTGACCTTAGCTTCCGCTTCGCTATCCTCACCAGTTTGGATAGTGACCTTGACCTTTGTACCATCGAAGGCATCCATCACTTCTCGTACATACTGAAATTGCTCATGCTGATTTTCAGCAGCAACCTTTTGTCCTGCAGTAACGACTTGGGTATAGCATTCTGTCACAGAGAGCTGGTAGTCGGGGCTAGCCAGGTATAATTCAATTAAGGTCTTACGTGCTTCTTTCTCGTCTTCTGGAAGCCGGGCAGGCAGATGTTCTACAGGGATTTTTTCTCTTAGCTCATCGTTAGACATGCGATCGATTTGTCGCTGAGCCAAGGTTTGAATAATTTCTTCCTGGTTTATTAGCGTAACCGCTTTAATAGCCAGTTTTTTATAACTATCAGCACTCTTGAAATCTGAATAGGGCATCCGAGCGCCTGGACCAGTGAAGCTGTCATGAAGAATAGTTACCGTCCCATCAGCATGACGTGTTCCGGCTACCATGCGAGCCATGCTAGAGTTTCCTAAAACCAGATTGGCGCGGTTATGGCTAGTTGTATCATGATCACGGTTAGGAGACTCGCCTTTGCCCATCAGAGTTTGCTGACGCTTGGTATAGCGTCCACAAGGAATATACATAATGAATTGCTCTTCACCTTCTTTAGCATTGGGAGCTTGAAAGCGATGGATAAGAGTTGCACGATTTTGGCTGCGTAGCTGATGTCCTGCTTCATCTAATTCTTTTAATTTATGCCCCGTTAATTTCCCAAGAGCCTGGGTGTAGTCGCTCAATATCTCTTGTGCTGTGTCAAGTTCATCTAAGAAATCTTTATTGACGGTTTGCTTTTTGCTCTTAAATAAATTGCCAGTGGCTTTTCGAGGATCGATGTTGTCTTGAATAGTTTTCTTAAAGTTTTCAGCAAGATTATCAATGGCCTTTTTTCTAAGCTCTTTATCTTTTGGATTATCTTTATCAATTAGCGCTTTTGCTGCGGCAGCAAGATTGTCAATGTAGTTATTTGCTTCGTGGATGGCATTAGGTTGCCCAACAGACTGCACGCCCTCAGTGACTACGACAACTTGTTTTCCTTCAACTATGGGATCTTCGTAAACTTTTCGTTCTGTAGGATAGCCATAAGCAAGCTGTTGATCTTTACGGGAAACAGGTTCTAGATTATCGCCTAACAGGCGTTGGACATAAGTTTTTATGTCTAAGCTACTTCTTGGCATGTATACGTCTCGCTGTGATAGCTATTAATGTGAGTATATCGGGGTAAAATTAAGGCAATATTAATAGTGTTTGTTTATTAAACATCGCTTTTTTTTCTATGTTTATTTTTCCACTCAAGGTCAATACTACCTTTTTCATAACCCTTTAAATCTTTATCTACGGCAACCCTGTCATCAAAAACAAAACAACTGCCTTCCCAAAGTGAGTTTTCTTGGTCGACAGATTCCAAATAATTTAAGATCCCACCATTGAGCTGATAAACCTCATTAAATCCTAGTGTTTTTAAGTAGGACGTTGATTTTTCACAACGAATTCCACCAGTGCAAAACATTGCAATTTTTTTGTCTTTTTTGTCTGTTAAATGTTGTTCAACATAGGCAGGAAAATCTCTGAAATTTTCAGTTTCGGGATTGATAGCATTTTTAAAGGTACCTAGCTTAACTTCATAGTCATTGCGCGTATCAATAATGATTACTTCCGGATCACTAATCAGCGCATTCCATTCGTCTGGATTTAGATGTGTGCCAGGTAAAGTGAGGGGATCAATTCCTGATACACCCATAGTCACTATTTCATTACGCAATTTAACCTTTGCTTTGGCAAAGGGATTGAAATCATTATAAGTTTCTTTAAAAACGATCTCTTTTAATCCAGGGAAACTTCTCAAGTGTGCAATAAGGGGAGCTATCTCTTCCCGAAGGCCGCAAAAACTACCATTTACCCCTTCGCTTGCCAAAATAATTGTACCCTTTACGTTATTGTCCCTCATGGTTTGTAGCAGGGGTTCTCTCATGAATTCGTAATCATTAAGGGGGGCAAATTGATAAAAAGCGATAATTACATAGGGGGTCATTTTTTTACCTGATTTATCTAAATTTAGTTCTTACAATCGTAGAAAACGGCAGGACTGTAATGCAAAAAATAGCTATTTTACTCTTTTTTTATTCTTGAATAAATGTCTAAATTAAAATCAATTCAAAAATCAGGCTAAAGGAAAATTTTGCTAGTCAACAAAAAGTCCCATTCCAAGCGTCAGTTATGGATAAGAATCGTTTAAACGATTCTTATCCATAACTGACGTTTCCTAACCTTGACCTCTAATAATAGTCAATGGTTGTTGTTGTCACATCAATCGGATCATCATCGATAATAGTGACAGGATCATAATAAATTGGAGTTGCAACAACGGAGGTTGTAACTACTGGTGTGGCGATAACCGCGGGTCGGTAACTCACTTGCCGGTACTCAACATAACCAGTGTTTGTACAGCAACCGCAGGCTGCTAACAAGATGATCATTGGGGCTATTGCGATCCATTTCATGATTAACCTCAAGTCTTCTACCTGTTGTTAAATTGTAGAATATTTGAACATTTATTGCCAGTTTGCCTTTTCTAACAAAGTGAGCCTAAGCCAATAGATTGAAAACAAAAACTCGGCTTTAGCGAGATTGTCTGAGATGCCAAGTTTGAAAACTTTATTTTCATTTAGTCTGAAATTAAACCAATGAGAGAGTGAAATGTATTTATAAGTCTTGGCGTACTCAATAATCAATTGGTTTTAGATGATACACATGACCCCAAATACTGTTGCTGAAGTTGGAGAGCCGCTATGGCAAGATCTAAAGAAGAAACAGTCAAAGATTTAGCACCTAATTATTCAAAGCCAAAAAGACAAGCCCAAGAGGAAGAGATAGCGGTAAAGCAAACTATTCAAAAGCTCGCCCAGAAATTATCAGAACCTCAAGATGCCTGTAGTATGTTAGACAGTGTTCCAGTCGAGATGATAGATAATATAGCTAAGAAAGGACAGCTGACTTTGGTCGCGGAAGAGCTGGATGATTCTTTTTTAAGATCAATTGAAGCTCAAAATAACACCCCCCTAAGCGCTATGAAAAGGTCAAAATTGAAGAAGACAAGATTTCTGCTTTTTAACTGGAATTAAGAACTGGACTGATGATCTTGCGAGAAAAGGTAAAACTGACTTGTTGGAGGGGTAAAGATAATCTGGATGCTCTGCTTAGACTTGCAAAGCATGATGTTACCAAAAACACTCTCCCCCATATAAGAGATACTGCTAAAGATATCATGGCTGCATTACACGATAATCCGGACTTATCTAATAAATTACCTGGCTTGGAGAATAGAATGCTAGATATCCTTGTATCAATCAATCGTGTTGAATGCCGTCAGCAATTAATTCCCGCTCCAAGCAATGTCGCTGTTGCTGATCGTTTACAAAGCATAAGCAGCACTCAACAATTTAAACCGCAACTTGACGGTACAAAAGGTGCAAATGAGCCCGAGGCCCCTAAGGACGAAGAAGGACACTCTCCTCCAACCGCAGCTTTGTAATAGGTCACGTCCCTCCTTGTCTCAGCGCAACGTCATCCAGAGCGCAGTATTAGGGTGATAGGGCTGACCTATTACCAGCTTTTTGATTCTCGAGGCGATGCGAATTAGCTTGGTAGGTCACGGATGCTAAGCTGAGAGTTGAACAATTAATTTTGCTTATCCGCTGCGCCAGTAGATAATTGATTAGAATCCAGGTAATAGAGAAAGCTGAGCAGCTGCGCGACAGCCAGATAGAGCTTTGGCGGGATTTCTTCATTAAGTTTTACCTCAGAAAGCAAGGCGGTTAACTCTTCATCTTTTTGCAAAGGAACACCATGTTTCTGTGCTGTCTTTATGATCTGCTCAGCAAGTTTCCCTTCACCCTTAGCTGTGACTTTGGGCGCTGATTGTCCATCATAACTTAGGGCAATGGCTTGTTTTTTGTCTTTCTTCATATGCGTATATCCAATAAACGTAAATTGCTACCCTCAATATTTTGTTTTTCCAGGCCTAGTTGTAAATTCCATAAGCGCAGAGTTAAGCCTAAATTGGCCATAAGATTATCGAAGATAGATTGATTTGCTTCTAATAAGATTAGAGTTTCCTGCTTCTCTGCATTGATTTGTACATCAATGGCTAATTCATTGATTTTAACCCTAGCTTGAATGTCACCTAATTCAGGTAGGTTGAGTGCAAAACTGATGGACCAACTTGAGCTGGGAAAGGGGGTTCCTTGACGTTCTTCTTTAATCGATAAAGCGATCAAATCAAAACCTCTGTTTGTTCCTAAGGGAAGATCCAGCATGATGCTATAAGGTTGCCCCTCTGGCTGTAGTAAATTATTAAGTTGGCCGGTTTTAATCCTCGCTAAAACTTGCTCAGTCTGCTCCCTTAAACTTGCTAGCACAGTACTTAAGGCTTGTCCTGAGAACGATTGTGCCGAAGCTTGCGGTAAGGGCTGGGGAATTGCCCCTGGTAGCAGTAGGGATTCACGTTGTTCATTGCTAGTATGAGTGCTCGGTGTCATGGCGCCTTCCTCAATAAGGGCTGCAAGCAAGCGTAAGCATTGCCCTTTGAAGTCAGTCTGCAAGCCTGATGACTTATTTCGTCGCCAATTTAATAAGGCGGCCTCCCAAAATAGACCGCTATTTGCGATCGCTTGGGCAAGCTGCTGGGGTAACTGTGATACTGAGCTAATGCTTGCCAAAAACTGATTAATTTGTTGTTTAAGGGCAGTTGGCAGGTTAATGGCATGGCTTAGTTCGTATAATGAAGCAAGAAGTTGAGTTGCAGATGCTTGTCTGGGCAGGGTTCTTGCTAACTCTGCCGCTAGAGGCGTTAATGGCGAATTATCCTTTAAAATCTGCAAAACAATGGGGTCTTCATCGCTTTGTATAACCTTAACCTGCAGCAATTCTCCGGGTTCAATATGTTGCGAGGTTTGTGCATTGATATTTTCGCCGTTGATATTTATAAGAACTTGGCTTTCCGACAAAGACTTAACAACCACAGCTTTTAAAACCTGGCCAACATAGAGTTCGGTTTCAGGTCTGGTGAATCTTAATTCCTGGTTTGGATTGAGTCTTAGAGGAGGGGTGTTGGAAATATCTACAGGCATACTTTTATTCCTTTAAATGTGCTTGTCATCTACAAAGTCATTTCACTATACTGATGCCCATTGTATCGGCAGATATTGCAATTACTTGACCCATCGCCGAATGGGAATGGACTAAGGACAGGGTGTAATGATGTTAGATAGAGCCAGCGTAGTCGATGAGCAATTTATTAAACGGGTTAGCGAAGATGATTTCCCCGAAGCTCGAAGTTCTACTAGCCTTGAGCAGGCCGGAATAGATAAAAAACTCGCAATTGAGTTATTTGATTCACAAATTAAATCACGCCTTTTAGATCTGATTGCCCGGCAACTGAAAGAGAAAGGGCTGTCTTATTACACTATCGGTAGTAGTGGGCATGAGGGGAATGCCGTTTTTGGCCAAGTGTTTAGAACAACGGACATGGCTTTTCTGCATTATCGTAGCGGCGCATTCTATTTGCAGCGCTCCAAGCAGTTGGACGATGGAGATGGTGTGCGCGATATCTTACTATCACTTGTTGCTGCTGCCTCCGATCCAATAGCGGGCGGTCGTCATAAGGTTTTTGGCAGTGTAGCGCTGACAATTCCCCCGCAAACTTCAACAATTGCATCGCATTTGCCAAAGGCACTGGGTACGGCAATATCAATAACCCGTGCAAAAGAATTGGCAATTCATTCGAAATTACCTGCTGATACAGTGATTCTTTGCTCCTTTGGCGATGCATCAACCAACCATGCTTCAGCACAAACAACTTTGAATGCTTGCTCATGGATTGCAACGCAGCAATATCCCCTGCCCCTAATCTTTATCTGTGAAGACAATGGTCTTGGGATTTCAGTACCCACACCGAATGATTGGATTGAGACCTCTATAAAGCAACGACCAGGTATACATTATCTAAGCTGCGATGGTTTGAATATTGCGGATATCTACCTGAAAGCACAGCAGGCGGAATATATAGCGAGGGTCCGCAAACAGCCCGTCTTTCTGCATATGAAATGTGTCCGCATACTTGGACATGCCGGCTCTGATATTGAGTCGCAGTATAATTCACAGCTAGAAATTGATGGGCGCGAAGCAAACGATCCCCTATTGCATACCGCTCGTATTCTGTTAGCGGAAGGCCTAATGAGCCGCCAGGCTATTTTGCAACTCTACCAAGACAATAGGACACTTATTGAAGCGAAGGCAATGGAAGCCATTCGTCTACCGAGAATGACTAGTGCAGAGGAGGTTATGGCTTCTTTGCTACCTAAAGGGCCTAATAAACAGCCTTATCCTCTGCCTGAGAAGGCAATACGCGAGAAGATTTTTGGCTCAGCCTATAATCAGTTAGCGATGAAACGTAATCTTTGTCAGCAGATTAATTTCGCTTTAACTGATCTGATGATGCAATACCCCAATATGCTGATTTTCGGAGAAGATGTCAGTAAAAAAGGCGGCGTTTATCGTGTCACTGCAGATTTACAAGCGCGATTTGGTCAACGTCGAGTATTTGATTCTCTCTTAGATGAAACAACTATTTTAGGTACGGCAATTGGTCTGTCTCATAATGGTTTTCTACCCGTTCCAGAGATTCAGTTTCTGGCTTATTTACACAATGCTGAAGATCAATTGCGGGGCGAAGCGTCTACCTTATCCTTTTTCTCTAATGGGCAATATCAGAACCCAATGGTGATTCGTATTGCGTCGTTAGCATACCAGAAAGGTTTTGGCGGGCATTTTCATAATGATAATTCGATTGCTGTTTTACGCGATTTACCGGGCGTTATCGTAGCTTGTCCGTCTAACGGCCCTGACGCCGCAAAAATGTTACGAACTTGCATGCGCCTAGCCCATCAGGAAGGTCGTATTGTTGTTTTCTTAGAGCCTATTGCTTTGTATATGACAAAAGATCTACATGAACCTGGCGATAATGGTTGGCTTTTTGATTATCCGGCCGTAGATCAAAACATCGCTGCTGGTGAGGTAGGTGTTTTTGGTGAGGGCGATACAGTGATTCTCACCTATGCCAATGGCTATTATTTATCGCGACAAGCAGCGAAGATTCTCAAAGAACAACATGATATTGCTGTGAAAATTGTCGATTTGCGTTGGCTAAGCCCGCTTCCTGAGGAGGCAATTTTGGCTGAGGTCGCCAAAGCTAAACGAGTACTCATTGTTGATGAAGGCAGACGCAGTGGTTCGCTCAGCGAGGCTCTGATGACTATGTTGATAGAAAAGGCAGCAAACCGCTTGAAAGTAAAACGCATTACAGGTGAAGATTGTTTCATACCATTAGGCACAGCCTGGCAATATTTATTACCTAGTCGTGATTCTATTGTCGAAGCTGTTAGAGCTTTATATTCAGTAAAAAGGGAGAAAGAACGTGGACGACTTGCTGTTTCTTGACGAGCAATTACAAGATGATGAACGTATGATTCGCGATAGCGTCGCACGTTTTGTTAAACATGATGTGATCCCCTTAATGGCCGAATCCTTCGAGCATGGCCAATTCCCTAAACAGCTTATCAAAAAATCGGCTGAGCTTGGCTTATTAGGCCTCACTCTGCCTGCTCAGTATGGTGGAGCAGAAGCTTCGTATGTGGCTTACGGCCTGGTTTGTCAGGAGCTGGAGCGAGGGGACAGCGGTTTGCGTAGTTTTGTTTCCGTACAAAGCTCTCTGTGTATGTATCCCATTTTTCGTTTTGGTAATGAAGAACAAAAAATGCGGTTTTTACCCGCTATGGCAGCCGGAGAAATTATCGGCTGCTTCGGCCTAACAGAACCTGATTCAGGCTCTGATCCCGCCTCTATGCGTACGACAGCTAAAAAGGTAGCTGGTGGCTGGCGGTTAAATGGCGCAAAAATGTGGATTACCAATGCCCCCATAGCTGATATTGCTATTGTATGGGCAAAAACGGATGAAGGAATTCGTGGATTTATTGTTGAGAAAGATTTTAAGGGTTTTTCTGCCCCAGAAATCAAACAAAAGATGTCTTTGCGCGCCTCTATCACTGGTGAATTAGTACTTGAAGATGTATTCGTCCCCGACGAAAACTTTTTAGCCGGTAGCGAGAAAGGACTAGGCGCTGCGCTAAGTTGCCTCAGTCAGGCACGCTATGGTATTGCTTGGGGAGCTATGGGAGCAGCAATGGCCTGTTTTGATATCACTCGCGATTACCTACTAGAGCGCAAGCAATTCGACAAACCCCTTGCTTCTTTCCAGCTTATACAGAAAGATTTAGCAGAAATGTACACAGAGATTATCAAAGCCCAATGTATGAATTTACAAATCGGCCAATTAAAAGATCAAAAACGCGAGACCCCGGTAATGATCTCACTAGCGAAGGGCAACGCCTGTCGCGAAGCACTAAAAATAGCCAGAGCCTGCCGAAATCTCTTAGGCGGTAACGGCATCAGTCTAGAATACAGCGTGATCCGCCATATGCTGAATTTAGAGTCCGTTTTCACCTACGAAGGCACAGACAATGTACACACCCTAGTACTAGGCCGCCACATAACCGGCATCAATGCCTTCGCTTAATGACAGCAGCGGTAACTAAAAGCCAAGTGAGCCCAATATCACCAAAACTAATAGCTTGCCGCACAAAACTCTCAAAATTAAAAACGATTTCAACGACAACCTTGTCTTTTAAAAACAGACAAGTTATTATGCCCAACCAGTTCGGGGCGTAGCGCAGCCTGGTAGCGTACTAGCATGGGGTGCTAGTGGTCGAAGGTTCAAATCCTTCCGTCCCGACCATAAAATCCCCTTTTAAATCAGTAAGTTGCATCATTCAGTTAAAACTCATTTCAAATCAAAAATTCTGCTAGGTGTACTTCTGGGTGTACTTTGGTATTTTCAAAAATCAGAATTAGATGACTATACGATCAAACAAAAGAAAAATAATAATTCAAGAAAAAGAGTACGAATCACTTGAGAGTGCAGCTAAGGCATTTGGTAAATCACGAAATACAGTTGATTATCGTCTTTCAAAAGGTTGGACTCCAGAGCAAGCCGTAGGGCTTGTACCGCCTCCTGCTTTTGCATCCAAAACTGCGGGTATTTCTGTTCAAGTAGAGGGTCGTGAGTTTAAAACTCTAAAAGAAGCTGCAAAATACTATAATCGAGCCTATACGCACGTCATCGAAATGTTAAAGAAAGGACGTTCGATTGAGCAATCTCTTGGTTTAATTAAAAGAGCCGACACATTACAGTCAGAAAATCCAGAATTATCACAACAATGGCATCCACATAAAAATATGCCTTTAACGCCCAAAGATGTTTCATCTGGTTCAGGAATAAAAGTATGGTGGTTATGTTCAAATAACCATGAGTGGGAAGCAGTTATTAATAGCCGAAATCGTGGGCATGGTTGTCCTTATTGTGCTGGTCAAAAGCCAACAAGCGATAGAAACTTTGCTATTGAATATCCTGAATTATTGAAAGAATTAGATTCGATAAAAAACAAAAATCTTGATCCTGAAAACCTTACCCCAAGAGCGAATCAAAAAGTATGGTGGAAATGCCAAAAGGGGCACTCTTGGCAAGCTACAATTACAAATCGAACAAGAAAACAATACAATAAATCCTGTCCATATTGTACGAATCGTAAGCTATGCGATGAGAATAGTCTTGCTCGACTTCGCCCTGACATTGCTCAAGATTGGCATCCTACTAAGAACGAGACCTTAACTCCTAATGATGTTATTGCGGGTGGTGGAACAAAAATTTGGTGGATTTGCAAGCATGGCCACGACTGGCAGGCAACAGTTGGAACTAGAGTTAACAATGGTACTGGTTGCCCGAGGTGTGCGCTTCAAACATCAAGAATTGAAATTGCTGTTTACACTGAAATAAAAGCATTGTTTCCTAATGTTTTGTGGCGTGAAAAAATTGGAAAATACGAATGTGATATATTCCTTCCTGATAAAAAAATTGGAGTAGAAATTGATGGCGTGTATTGGCATAAACCCAAAGCACATGTTGATGCTATAAAGCAAAAATTGTTTGAAGAAAAAGGTATTCTGTTATTTCGTTTAAGGGAGGAGGGATTGCCGTTATTGAGCGTCCGAGACATCTCTTTTAAATCGTCAAATAATATATTTCCAGTAATTTCTAATCTTATCAATCAAATCATTAAATTTGCTGATTTATCCAATGTTGAGCGTGGAAATCTACAGCATTATATTGATAGCGGTTCACTTCTTAATAAAAAACTATATCGGAAAATTATTTCTCATCTTCCAGCTCCGCCATACGAGCTTTCATTTGCTGCTAAAAAACCAGAGCTTGCTAGAGAGTGGGCTTATGATTTAAATGCCCCGTTATCTCCTGAACATTTTAGGCCTGCAGCAAATAAAAATGTTTGGTGGAGATGTGAGCAAGGTCATACTTGGGAGACTTCACTAAATAATCGCTCATGCCAAAACACTGGTTGTCCTCATTGTCCTCGTATTCTTCCCAACAGGGCAACCAATGAGTGGAATTTTGCAAAAATAAACCCCCAGCTAGTTAATGAATGGCATCATGAAAAAAATGTTGGAGTTCTTCCCGAAGAAATAACTCCAAACATGAATACAAAAGTTTGGTGGAAATGTACAAAGGGGCATGAATGGCAGGCAGCACCTAACAGTAGAACTAGTGGCACAGGTTGTCCATTTTGTTATGGCCGGTATGCTTCAGCGACAAATAATTTAGCGGTTTCTTATCCTGAACTATTGGTAGAATGGGATAACGAAATGAACAAAGGGCTAAATCCAACTAACTTTACTCCACATGTAGGCAAGAAAGTATGGTGGAAATGTGACAAAAAACACTCATGGCAGGCTACGATCTATAACCGAACAAAAAATAAGTCTGGATGTCCTCTTTGTGCGCGAAATAATTCTCGGAAATATTCAATAGAGTACTTCCATGAATTTGCGAGTAGACATGGAGGCGTGTGTTTATCAACTGAATATTTGCAATGTAAAACTAAGATTAGAATGGTTTGTAAAAATGGGCATGAGTGGGAGATTCGTGCGGATAATATTATATATGAACAAAAGTGGTGTAACTTTTGTCGCAAAGATCAATGACCAAAGACTTTGATTCCGTTTCATTATATATATCGATCTTGCCTTTCATTTTTAAATTAACCTACCATGGCATCATATTTGAAATTCTCTTTTGAATTATTTTGAATTATTTGGAACTATATGAAAACTGTTTGCGTTTATTTGGGCGCTCAATTTGGTAATGATAATGAATATAGTGATGCAGCAATTTTATTAGGTAAAAAAATTGCTGCAGATGGTTTTACTCTAGTTTATGGTGGTTCAAGTCTAGGGATGATGGGGCTTCTTGCCAATACTGTAAAAGAATATGGCGGAAGGGTAGTAGGGATAATTACTAATCATCTTATCGCACAAGAAAAGCCTTTAAAAATAATAGACGAATTACATATTGTTGATTCCATGCAACAACGTAAGGCCATGATGCAAAAAATATCTGATATGTTTGTTGTGATGCCTGGTGGCCTTGGAACGCTAGAAGAAGCAATTGAGACATGGAACGCTATAAAAATTGGAGAATTAATAAAACCCATAGGTTTTTTAAATATTAAGGGGTATTTTGATGGGTTATTCTCATTTGTAAATTCATGTGAGCACGCTGGTTTTTTATCCAATAAGGTAACTAATATTCCTATTTCAAGAGCTAATGTTCAATTATTATGGAATGAAATGCTTGATAACTATAAAGTAGCTAACGCTACTTTTGTTAGCGAGTTGTAACATGATTAGTCCTGTTAACCTAAATAAGTTTTGGTGATATTTATGCGTGAGTGCCCAAGTTCACGACTGATTATACCTCTAATTTGTTTATCGATTTTTCTCTCTGTTTGATCTAGCTCTTGAGCTGTTTTCCCCCCAGCAATCGGACATCTCAAACCTATATTTAAAGGATCTAACTGTTTCGTTAATTCAAGATATCTACGTTGAGCATAAGCATGACGGATACCATGTAATTTACAGACACCCATTAACTTAGCCTGCTGTTGATAATGACTTAAATGTTGCTTATAGGTTCTTTCCGCAGGGATTAGGGACTCACCTCGTCTAATCTGTTGCGAGACTTTTAATAGCCATTTCATTTGCTCTTCATTAGTAATTTTAAGCAATCGTCCAATACCACCCTTTGTCCAACTGGGTTTGATATGCAAACAATCGCCATGCCATGCTTCACTGACTACAAATTTCATTGATTCTTCCCTACGTAAACCAAAAAGCATTTGTGCTTCAAGTGATAGGCGAATATGCGGATCGGTACATAAGTTTAAATCGATATGGTGAATGGCTTTGCTTTGGGTAGGAATATAAGTGCGTTTATCAATGTTGTAGGAGTCATTGCCTGTCTTAACCAGCTTAGGTCTATCAAGAAAATAAGCGAGCTTACGTAATTTGGACATATAATTCTTGATAGTTGCTGGACTCTTGCCTTGATTTTTCCAATGCTCAACCAGTATATAGATATGCTTGGGCTTTAAACCATTTAAATGGCCAACTTTGAACCCCAATTCATGTAGGTCTTTCATGCAGCGGTTTATCATATGTTTCATATCTGCTTTGCTGGCATAGGAATAACCCTGCATCTGTCTAATTAATTGGTGTACTGAGTAAAGTGCGCTACGTAGTTTATTGCTCATTGAGATAACTCCAAAGTGTGGTACGGGATTTCAGACCCATTTCATCCATGATGAGTAAGGACAAACGGTAATGGGATATTTGAGATGATAATTGTGAACTTAATTGCTGGGCATAAAGATAACGCCAGCATTTCTTTCCAGAGAGCCTTAGGGACTTCATGGCCTTTTGCCAGCTAAAGCAGATAGCTCTATAACCGTGAGTAGTGATAAGGCAGCCGTTCCCTTGGGTTAACATATTAAAATCCTGTATAAGCTTTATTTGATCTCCGGAGCGAATAGGAATCCTCCTATCCTTGCTATTAAAAGTGATTTCTCGTGTCAGTAGTAATTCATGCGCTTGAATATGTACCCCTGGCAAAATGCGCATGGCTTCGCTCAAGGACAAGCCAAAATGAATTTGGAAGCCTAAAAGGATTTTGGCAACAGGGTCATTGATCTTCTCTACTAAATCAGTAGGAGACTTCCGAGTTTTCTTCTTAATTTTCTTAGTTTGCAAACCAAGACTGTGATTATCAATATTTTCAGCAGTATGACCTACATGGTTTAGAAATTTTCGGATGATGGTCATGTAATTCATCAGAGTCGAAGGTTTAACTTTTTTCTTATGCCAGTGTTGAATCAGTTGCTGCAAATGGATTGGTGTCAAACCAGGCCAATTGGATGGCGCAAGTCCAAGCACAAAGAGATCCTCAATCATCCTTAGAATAACAAAGCGGCGATATTTTTTACCACGAGGGCTACCGCTATTATCATGATCCAGATATTGGCTCGCTATTTGTCTTAAAGAGTGTCTGCGCATAGTTCTATTCAATCAATTTATTTGCCCTGTCTTTGGTTTAGTGTTAATCGAGCGACTCACTCAAAGAGGATATCCAGCTTGCGCTGCAAGGCTCGAAATGGTGGGGCAAATCAAGGTTAATGATTATTTGGGTACAACGGTTTTTTTGTGGTTTATTTCCTTATTGTTTAAATAAAAAAACGCACGGCAATCCAACAGCAGCTGCCGCTGATCCATGGTTAATAAAGAAGTGATTATTAACTTATCTACCCGATGGTAGCCTATCCTAGAACTACAGATTCCCGACTAGACGTCCAGCCACAGGTTATGGGATGAGAGTGGCTTAGCATAAGACCCGAAGGTTTCGCCTGAATTGCACAGGCTCATCAGTTATGCTTATGAAAAATTTAGCAAAGGCGATATCTGGGAGCAATAGGTTTTGGAGGAATATTTTGTTCAATCCTGTGGTGTGGGATTGAATTTTATTTGTTAATTGTTTGATTTTAAATTGGATTTTTTATCTTATATGTATGCGTCACTGCTGTAAAATTGCAGTGACGCATAGAATTTTAATGAAATTATCAATATGATCAAAATTTCAAAGAGTTAAGCGAGATTCCTATGTTTTATGATTGCAATCAATCAAGCAACATGCATTATTGAGTTCTTCTAACAATTGCTTTTCCAAAGAAGTATCTTCTAATTCTTTATCAATCATAATTATTGGGTTAATTTCAACTCTGTTACTAAAAGAAAAAATCGGTAGTGAAAAATAGTCAATTGCCTTAATATTATTGTTTGAATCAATAACGTAAATGCTTTCATCCTCTGTGTTTTTGGACGAATGACTTTTATATGTAGAAATATTTCTTTCCTCTAAGCATACCTGCCAATCCAAAAAACCAGAGTTTTTTTCCTTCCATTCAGAAATAATTTGGTTTGCGTCAGTATACCTTGAAAAATCAATTTCATATGCTTTGGGAATTTGTCTGTTAAGTAGATTTAGTGCTAATTTTTTTAGAGAGGGGTTAATTTTTTTATTTTTTTCACTGGCAATCATTTTAATAATTAAATCAATATCTGAATCTGTTATAGAAAGAAACTCGTCAATTATATTTGAATGCTGTGCGTCTTTGGAAATAACGTTAAAAAACTGCACTATTGGCAACGAGCTATATTTATTCAATTTACTTAGTTCTTCTATATTCAAGTGAAGGACTTTTAAGAAGGTACTTAATAAATGTGTTGCTGCAATTACTTTCTTGTGCTTATAAACACAGTTTGTCATTAATCTCCGTGCTATTAAATAATGTTCAATTACTCCGATAGCTTTTCTATTGATTGGGTAATCCCCCCGAAAAATAAGTGATGTTAAAAGTAGAATTTTCTCATACGCTATATAGGAGGAGATTCTTCATGAAAAGATCAAAATTTACAGATAGCCAAATCCTGTCGATTCTAAAACAAGCCGAAGGTGGCACCCCTGTTTCAGAACTCTGCCGAGAACATGTCATTAGCGCTGCTACATTTTACAAATGGCGAGCTAAATTTGGAGGAATGGATAAAAATCAAATACGATTGGTCTTTATTCAACCAGGAAATCCACAGCAAAATGCTTATATTGAACGGTATAATCGCACTGTTCGGTATGATTGGTTAAGCCAATATTTATTCGAATCTATTGCTGAGGTGCAACTACATGCCACACAATGGTTATGGACATACAACAATGAACGTCCAAATACTGCTATTGGAGGCATTCCTCCAAGGCAAAAATTGGCACTAGTTGCCTAATCCTCTACTTTTAACTTCAGTTAAAAATGGGGGGATTACCATTGCTACTATATTTTTCTTAGAGCAGTATTTTATTCCATTAATTAACCATTTGATGTCATATTCACCATAATCAACTCCGCAAAAATGACTATCTCTTAATAAATAATCCATTCTATCCGTATCAAGTTGAGATGATATTAATGTTTTTACAAACTTTGCTTCATTGCTTAACTTATCTTTAGCATTATCTTTCATATTGTTTTTATCAAGAAAAGTAGCTGTTTCTAGGATCATTTCTTGAAAATCCTCATCTATTTCTTTAGAAATTCTTTTTGTTAACAAAGACCCCATTTCTTCATGATTAAATTTAAAACCATCGTAATCTAATTCAAATATATGAGAAAAAGGACCATGACCGATATCATGAAGGAGCCCTGCAGAAATGGCGTATAATTTAGTTTTCTCAGAAATGTCATTGTCTTGATCGGCACGTAATTTCTCAATAACTCTTTTAGCAATATAAGCTGCTCCTAGGCAATGACTAAATCTAGTATGATTTGCTCCTGGATAAACTAGATAAGACATTCCTAATTGCTTTATGTATCTAAGTCTTTGGAATGAAGGTGTGCTGATAATTGAATTTACAAGACGTGATTCATCATTTCTGAATAACATTAATTTATGAATTGGATCATTTATTATGAAGTCCTTTTGCATAATGAATTCCTTAAATATTGAGCAAACTGTAATCAGTATAGCCCATACTTTCAGGTAAGGTTTTGCTTAAGGATAGATAACAATTAATAGATTGGACGATGGTTGCGTTATAAATGAGCTTATATACCCTCGTTGCTTAACCAATTTTTTTGACCCAACCAACTAGCAGGATAAGGCCAATAAGCTCCTGAACGATTAACTGTGGTTAACTGTTTTTGCAATCCATCTATGAGCTGAGCAAAAAGCCTCTCATCAGGATCAATTTGCTGAAATTGTTTCCATGCTTCAGATTTATAACTAGGTAAGGGGTAGAGTTGCCAGAATTGTTCGAATTTTTGGTATAGAACTTTTAGGTTGTTGCTGGGCTGTGCTTTGACGTCTGATTTTGAGTAGGTTGGTTTTTCAGTTTTCATTGATTTCGGATTTTCTGGTGGTAATGATTGATTCTGTTCTGCTTGGGTCGGTGGATTTGATTCAGGCTTAGATTTATTTTCAAGCTCTATCGGCTCATGTGGGTTAGCCAGAAGGCATTTCACAATGAGATTTTTGGTTGTTGAGCGAATTTCTATGATGCCTTGGCGTGCCAGAGATTTAATTACGCGCTTCATTTGTTGGTGACTAGGGCAGCCTGTTTTTACGCCTTTGATCGGAGCGACATAAAGTGTTTCTCTTAGAGACTGGTAGCTGATTTTGCGTTTAATGCCGACCATGAAGGTCTTTCTGTCCATGTAGGGGCGGATGCCCATGAGATAGACCACTCTTTGCATGAGAGGGATTTCTCTGAGTGCGTCCAGTTCGTAGGTGGTGACGAATAAGAAATCCATTTTTTACTCCTGTTTAAACCCTGTATTTTTATTTCGATTGATATCAAACGCTATCAATCGATGACATTTAGATAACCAAGATGCATTAAACTTGATTCATTCTAGGAAATTGGTGGAAAGTGTCAATAGGGAAAATGGGTTTGATAGTAAATGATATTAAATGAACCTTATATTTTTTTACTAAGAAGTTTTTGCGTTGGTAATTGGTTATTTTTGTTTAAAATTGTTTAAAAAAATTTTCCTCGCGCGCGTAAACACATAAAAAACAGATTTTGGAGTTATGAGGTGGGTCGGCTTGGAGAATTTTGCTTTGTTGGGTTTTTATATTCAAATGGATCTTTCTCCTTGCTACTATTGGATCTTGCTATGTCGGGTTTGTGCCGGGTTGATGTGTCGGGTTAGGGTCGGCCTTGTTTTGAACGGATTTAGGCTCATTGATTTTGGGAGTTAAAAAAATTGTGGTGAAAGTTTAGTTTAATGGTCATCTATTGATGATGTTTATTTAAATCCGAGTGTTTGTCAAAGGTTTTTTCTGAGTGTTATTAATTGAACGCACATGAAGTTAATTTTTAACTGGTGACAATTTGTCACCGCTTTATCTTTTTTAACCGGTTACAAAATGTAACCATTTGCGATTTTCTTTTGGTTTTAATATTAACCCAATATGATTGAGATGAACGGGTATTGTAGGGTTTGGCTTTTATGACCATTGACATGTAATACTACACCATTTTTGTGGAATTGGATTTTGTTGAGAGAATGTTAATACCATCGGATAAAGAAAAGCCTGAATTTTACTAATAATTTCTTGGAATTGAATCGGTATATACTCTTGCTTGAGCCGTTTGGTAAAGGCTAGCCATTGAGTTTGTTTTAATTGTATAAATTGATTTGAAAACGCCTCAATGTTATCTGATAATAAGGTGTTACGGTTTTCAAATGTCAGACGTATTGCTTCTGAAAGTTCCTTACCATTAAAATCGAATTGTCTGGATAACATCCAAATATCATAAAAGTCTTTCATTCTACTATTGAGGCTACCTAGTTTAATTATTGCCTCAAATTTTTCTGCAATGGCAGTTTCTCTGCTGTAAGTAAACAATTCTGGTGCTGGAAGATCCAGGATTGTTGGCATAACTGATTGTTCAGGAACAGGATAAACAACATCACCAAAACCAATATCGATTTGCATATGAATTTTTGCTGTATCGAGATTGCCTTTAAAGAGTATTCTTATCCCATGATAATCAGCATCTTCTTTAATCCGTTCTGCCTGCAATGTGGTTGCGTCAAAAACGAGGCCGTCTTCTGGAACATTAACTGATAGTATTTCTTTCATCTGTTGAACAATATTTATTTCATCGTTACTTGTTTTTCCCAGCATATCAATATCCATAGTCGGCCTGGACTCCGGAGCGTTCCATACCCTTAGCATCAATGCACCTTTTAAGATGAACTTATTTTTGTGCTGGGATAGTGATAGACGATAAAGAAATCGCTCCATTGCATAATATTGGAGGATTTCATTAAATGGTTTTTGGTTGGTTTTCGAATGATTTAATAAACGCTGTCGGATTGATGCAGCACTATTTTTTGGCGATTTCATATCATTACTTCCAGGTAGGGGGCTATGACTTTATCAACTCTACAAATTCTAGCGAATTTGAGGATTTCATTCATATTAAATTGTTTTCTAGCTCGATAAAATTTTATTGCTTCCAGCACTATATCCATACCGATTTTATTCCTATATTTAAAACAATCAGCGATTGTCTTTTCAGCAGAATAAATTTTTATGTTGGCCTCATCTATAAGATGCTCTTCTATACCAGCCAGATATGCTTGCCCTGAAAAGCGATGGACTTGAATCGGTGGATAAACGAGAGAAGGTGTGTGAGTTTCTCTTGGTATGGCTATAGATACAGAATGAGGTATTTGGGTTGTTAGTTCATGATATGACAGTGCGGAAATAAGACAAATAACTGCATTAGGAATACGAAGACTAACTGTTACCAGATCTTGATTGCTAAGTGGAGGGAGACTAGTGAGTCGATATACTCCTCTACTAATTTGCTCAATAATTCCATTATCTTTAAGCGAATAGAGCATATAACGGGTGATGCCATGCTTTATAGCCTCACTCATTCTTAGCTGTCCGCCATATTGACGGAATATTTCCTCAGGATTTTTGTTTGCCATTATCAGACAAATCCTTGCCATTTGTTTATATATGGTAAGATTATGTCTGATTTATTTTATTTGTGCAAATAGATAAATTGCCTTGATGATCTCAGATAACAGAAACTTAGTATATTCTTTTTCAAATTGTTCACGAACAAGAGGATCTTGCATTTCTCGTTCAAAAGTAGATAAATCTTTTTTAGTCATATTAGTTATCTTCATTATTCAATTGAAAGGGAGGTGGCAATTTGCCACTACTCTTAACCGAACTTTATTATCAATTGTTAATTTCAGTCGGTGACAAAATGTCACCGACTGGTATTTAGTCCAGACAATTTATGCACAGAGATTTAAATGAAGTGATTTGGGTTTTTTACCTTTTGCCTTTACAAACGCTCTGCTTCTTTTAAAGTTCGAATAAAAATTCTTTTGATCAGCTTTAGTCTTAGTCTGTGTTTGTTCGATAATATAGAGTCGTAATACTTGTTCGGTGTTTTCATTCATATTAGTTATTTCATCTTCACATTTTTCCCATTTGCTGACAGCTGTGTGCGATTCATGAACTACGGTTTCACCAAATTCACGCAGGGGCATGGAAAAATAGGAACGAATGAATTTCACTTGATTGCCCGTTAATCTTTCTTCTTGGATAGCCAATTTTTTTATAATTTCATCAGCAACGTAGCGGACATCAATTTTGGGATGCCACTCGTCATTGATGTTAATCATTTCTACATTTTCTAATTCAATAGGAAAACCAAGCCCTTCATACAGGAATGTGGGTTCAATTTTAGTTTTCATGGTGTTTCCTCCTCGCTTAAATTGATCACTGTAATAATGGGCATTAGATCATCAGTATTAGAAGGTTTTATAATCATTACTATATTATGGTTTTTGTAAACTGGGTTTACAAATGTTATTTTAAAATTTATTAATAAATGAATTCGCTGCGCTCATGGGTTCCTGGATTTCACGTTGTTTCATCCAGGCTACGTCTGAATTGTCGCGAGATAAGGATTCAAGTTGTTGGCTCCATCGTTCTAATGCATCTTTTCTTTGGGGCAGCATTTCATTTTTATTGTAAGTCGCCATGATCTTAGGCATCTTATGCCCTAAACATTTCTCAATCACCACCGGATCAACACGCAAAGCCTCACCAAGCTGAGTTGCAAAGGTGCGTCTTAAATCGTGGGCTGTCCAGTGGGGGATACCTACTCGTGATTGTATTCTGATTACGGCTCGTGGCATAGCTCGGTCGGATAAAATACTTTGGTCGTCTGCGCCTGTGATGACGTATTCTGAATTGCTGTGGGCTTTGAGTTCTCGTAATACCTTTTTAGTCATTTCTGTGAGGTGAATTCTCATGACGATATTGGTTTTTGTATTTTCGGCTGGGATTGTCCACAAGGAGTTTTCAAAATCGAATTCTGACCATTTGGCTACTCGGATTTCTCCTGTTCTTACGCCTGTTAGTAGGATGATTTTCAGGGCTGCTCTGATCTGGAAAGAAGTACCATGTTCTTCACTGTCTAGGAATTGCCATAAGGTTTTTATTTCTTCGAGGGTTAAATAGCGCTCTCTGGGTTTTTCTATACCGCCTATATCTCTGGCTCGTATGGTCATTGCAGGGTTTAGCAGCATTTCGCCTCGGCTTACTGCGTAATTGAAGGCTTGCTTTAGTGTGCTTAATACTTTGTTTGCATGAACAGGAGAGCCACGACCTACAATTTTATCAAGAGCTTGAGTAATCTCACGAGTTTTTAAATGTTCGAGTTTTTTATTGCCCAACAGCGGAATAATATCCACCTTGATATGCTGCCAGATTTGCAACGGTTGAGCGCGGTGTTTTTCAATGTAGTTGGTGTACCAGTGGAGTATCAGATTTTTTACTGTACTTTGGTCTTTCTGTTTTTGTTCTGCGATCTGTTCTTTGGGATTTACCTCGCCATGGCGTATGTCGCTTAAATCGATAAAACGTTTCTTCGCTTCCGATAAACTCATAGCAGGGTAGTGACCTATGGTTATGAAATGCCTTTGGCCATTAATTTTATAACGGTATAACCATGTTTTTAGCCCTTTGGGGGTGACACGGATGCCAAAGCCTCCATCTCTGAATTCTTCATAACGGGTAGACCGAGGTTTTAGGGAGCGAATATATGCATCTGTAAAGTGTCTTTCCATCATTGCACCTTTTAAAAATTAGGTGTACTTCTAGGTGTACTTTCGTGAGATCTCACATGAAATCGTTTGATATTTTTTGAAGTATAGCAGATGATAAAAATTAATAAAATACAATAACTTAATGATACTTTTTGATACTGAATGATATCGTTTGAAAACGGTCTTTTTAAGAATGGGGTGCTAGTGGTCGAAGGTTCAAATCCTTCTGTCCCGACCATAAAATACCCTTTAAAATCAATTAAATCCCAATGTCAACTTACATCAAGCCTCATCACACTATTATTACTTTAAAACTATCCTAGATATGTTTTATGTGTTGCAGAGCATAAAATTTATTGTGGTTAGTTAGTTCTTATGTGCAGTAGACAAATAATTATTAATCTTTCCATTAAGTTGGTCAGAAATTACGGAACATAATATTCCAAACCATCTTATGACAATAGACTTTTATAGCCAAAAAATGACCTTAATTGAGTAAATAATCACATGAAAAATAATACTAACCAATAAAAGGATCAAAAGGTCTAAAATTGGGATTCATTTCATAAACATCTTCTAGTTCAGTAAGACATTGGAACAAACAATCAAGATAATTAGCGTCAAACAGTGTTCCTTTCCTTTCTTCAAAATATTCTAATATAGTTTTTTGTGATATCGAATTTCGATAAGGTCTATTAGTTGACATTGCTTCATATACATCAGCAATAGCCACGATGCGTGCTGGTTTGGTGATTTCATCACCTTTTAGACCATTGGGATAGCCAGAACCATCCATGCGCTCGTGATGTTGATACACTACAGATTTAATATTCCAAGGAAAATCCATATGTTCAATTATTTTATTACCAATTGCGACATGAGTTTTCATTATTTCATATTCATTCACAGTCAATTTCCTTGGTGTGACTAGATATTCCATAGGAATCGCGATCTTTCCAATATCATGTATGAGAGCTCCATAATATATCGTGCTTAAACATTTTGGATTAGTAATATTGGCTTTAGTAGCAATGTTGAGTGAAAGCAAAGCCACTCGTTTTTGATGCCCAGATGTATAAGAGTCTCTAGACTCTACAAAGTCAGAAAAAGATAAAATTGTATCTAAAAAAGATTGTTGTAGTAACTTTTTATCGATTTTTAATTGTTTATTAAGCTCAATTTGCCACGTGATATCTTCAAAATATACCATGTAAATTAACTCATTAGCCAAGATATTATTTACCGGAATAACGCGAACAATGGATGTTCTATCTTTAACTGTTATTTCTGAACGAGTTTCAACTCTTTGTTCAACAGCTTGGTTAAAATAATCTGGTACTGTATTTTGTAATGGGTACACTTTCCAAAAAGGTTTATTCTCTGGATTTTCAACTGCTAATTCTGTATAGGATTTGTTTGCAAATACTATTACTCCGTTCTCATTGCAGACCAAGTTAGGACTCAATAATTTATCAAGAAGCTGAAACATAACAGTAGCAAGTTTTTTTTCTTCTTCGCTATTAAATTTCATGTTTGGTTATGTTGTTGACTATTAGGAATAATATTTTGATTATAGCAAATACTATAATTTTTGAATTAAAGTGATGAGACAATGTCTCAGTAAAACGTGATATGCAGTGGTTCAAATAAACCTCAATTTTTAGATTGAATTAGCCAAAATTTATTGTACATAATATCCATACTATTTCTGTTTGTTGCCATAATCGGTCGCTAAAATTAATGGAGATAGCTATGAGATCTATATTAAAACCATCTTTTGATGGTGCATTTCCAAG
This sequence comes from Legionella massiliensis, assembly GCF_000756815.1. GTDB lineage: Bacteria > Pseudomonadota > Gammaproteobacteria > Legionellales > Legionellaceae > Tatlockia > Tatlockia massiliensis. Next base: position 52,547 of record NZ_CCVW01000001.1, on the reverse strand, counting down.
AACAAATAAGTCCTCAATCACTCGATCAATCACAAATCTTCGATATTGTTTATCACGAGGACTTCCTTTGCTGTCATTGACTAGATATAAATTAGCTGTTTGTCTTAAGGATTGTTTGCGCATAATAAAGTTCAAAAAAGTATTTGCCCTGTCTTTGGTTTAGTGTTAGTCGAGCGATTCACTCAAAGATGATATCCAGCATAAGCTGCAAGGCTCGAAAGGTGGGGCAAATCAAGGGTTATAATATTTTTGCCTTACAGCGATTTTTGAGTGGTTAATCTCCTTATTTTTAAATAAAAAATACACGACAATGCAACAGCCATTGCTATTGATCCATGGTTAATAAAGAAGTGATTATTAACTTATCTACCTAATGGTAGCTATCTTAGAACTATTGATTCCCGACTTAACGTTCAGCCACAGATTAGGGAATGAGAGTGGCATAGCATGAGACCTAAAGGTTTCGCCTGAGTTGCACAGGCTCATCAGTTACGCTTATGAAAAATTTTGCAAAGTTGAGATTTTGGGGCAATGGGTTTAGCAGGAATATTTTGTTCAATGCTGTGGTGCGGGATTGAATTTATTTATGTAATTTATTGATTTTAAATTTTTATTTTTTGGAAGAGGTTCTGCGTCACTGCATATAAACTGCCGTGACGCAGATATAATGGTTTTTATGCAATATGCGGAAAACAGAGGTATAACGCGAAGTTTCTGCAAGCTTGCAGAAACTTCACGCAAGTTCCGGAGCGCTAAGCCCTATACTATCCGTTTCTTCAAAATGCACTTTTGCATCCATTTTGGAGAAGAAGTGATGGAATACTCTTTTTTGAGTTTGTGCGCTAACAGATTTTCTTGATTCAGGCACCCCGTCTTGCTCCATTGTTACTTCAGCGTCTAGTTTCCATGGAGCTTCATCTAATTGATTTTGGCAATGGCGTGTGGCAAGTACCATCGTTAGTCCAATTGTAAAAACAATAGCGCCAATAATTGCTAAACCAAAAGGATTCATAATAGTCATTGATGCTGTAGCAGCGACTATGAGAGCAATTACTGCGGCAGTTAAGGCCATAAATCCAGTGATGAGTAGGAGTGCTCCAATCGCTTCAATTTTTGGATAGGTCATTATTTGCATAAATAATGGGATATCGGGAGTTTCAGTAGCAACTATTTTAAATTTGATAATTATAGTTTCCTCAGGCTTAATTTTTAAAGTTGCTAGCTCATCATCAATGAAATTCCATTTCGACCCAGAATGAAATATCGCGAACTCATCTTTAGAGTCTAATAATGTTTCCGATTCAGCAATCTCATAAAAAACAGTTAACTCGTTCTCGTTAGTTTTAGACCATCGATCGCTTGAATATCTGAGGCTGACTCCGTAGGATTCAGTTTTAAAATTATAGTGAATTCCAGAGATATCTTTATTCTCTAAAGCTAAATTTGTTACTTTCTTGGTTCTCATAACTAATCTCCTGTATATACCGGGTTAAAGCTAAAAGCGATGTGGCTATTTTCTGTCACAGTATTAGAAAATTACACCGAGATTAGGCTGTTATTGCTTTAGCGAAGGTATTTTAGCTATAGGGGTTCGAAAGTATCTAATTATATTTGTTGATATATCATATCCAAATTTATGATACATATCGGTCAGTCAGCTATCAAGCGATGAAGTTCAACACTACAGAGACTATCATTATTGGATAGAACGCCTAAATCAGGCCTCGAGCCCATTTGCTTTACCTCGACAAACTGCAAGCCTCTGTTCTCTTGACGTTGTAGTTTTTTCTTAATTTGGATGGAGCTAATATCTAAATGAATGCCGATTTTTGAAGGTGTGTAATCTAGCAATAGTTCTTTAACTTGCTCCCATAACTCATCAGGGATTCGTCCCCGCGCTGTTTGTGTTGCTCGCCAGTGTCTAAACGCTTACGAATAACAAATTCTTTACATACTTTCAAAGTATAATATGAAGTGGTTTAATAGATCTGTACACCCCAGTTAAGAGATAATGTACTTAACTGGAGAAAGTAATGACGCAAAGAGAGAAATACCCCAAAGAATTTAAATTGGATGCCATAAGCCTGGTATTAGAACAGGGCTATGGTGTCACGGAAGCAGCAAATAATTTAGGCAAATTCAACCGATCATTGCAACACCTCGTTTAATTTATCTGCTGGAGATAGAAAGCTCAACGTTTTTCTCGGCCTTTCATTTAACTCCTGGGCCATTTGATCCAGATCTGATTGATTATAAATATTTAAATCTGTTTTTTTTGGCATGTATTGTCTTAAGAGACGATTAGTATTTTCGTTTGTTCCTCGTTGCCAAGGCGACTTAGGATCGCAAAAATAGACTTTTATTTGGGTATCGATAGTAAATTTTTTATGCTTTGCCAGCTCCATTTTTAGGACGCTTAGCTCTTATCCAGGTTTGCTTATCTGCCTCTACGGCTCGATATTTGTTGATGCCTCCATTACGGCTGATCTCTCGAGATATCGTAGATGGGGGGCGGCTTAGATTTTTTGCGATTAGTCGGATAGATAAATTTGCAGATAAACCTCGAGAGATCTCTTCACGCTCAAATAAGGTTAAGGCTTTTTTTGAGCGGATGGAGTTAACTGGTTTTATGCCACCATATCTTTGGAGAAAACAAAAAATTGAGCCAGCATGTTTGCTAATTTCTCTTCCAATTTCACTGAGTGATTTGCCTTGAGATCACATTGACCATATTGTTGTTTGTTGATGCGCTGTAAAACTTCTTTTTGATAACTTATATATCATCACTTCTCCTAAAAGTTAACTATAACAAATTAGGTGTTGCAATGAGCGGTTGAATTTGCCTGTAACATTTTGGTTGACCACATCACATAGCGGCGGCCAATTTACCAAATATGTCAGAAGCCAAGCCAGCAGTGGAGCGTATTAAGCTAGCATCCTGAAGCCACTATGCTGATTGGCCTTACCCGTTGGAGGACAAATTTGGAGAAGCTTAACCCAATTTTTGTTGTCTTTGAGTTATAAAACAATTTGTCTTATCAAATAAATGCAATATGGATCAATTAGATATATAAAAAATTTATACTTCTGTATCAATTCTTAACTATTTGCGTTACAATTGAGCGTATATTTGACAGTATGGAGTGCTTCTATGCAGAAACGGGTAGAACTATCTTTAGCGGAAATAGAAACAATCATCTGGGACAAAGAATTAGATTGGGCTCTTAAGGATCAATTGCTGTTCCGCCAGGAATCAATTTTCATTTTAGTCAATGAATGTCAACTCCCTATTGATGAGCTATTGGAATCCGATCCTATTTTGTTAAGCAATCTAATAGATAACGCTCAAGCTTTCTCTAATTTTTTAAATCAAGATGTTGCTATAAAAACCAAGGCTTTTGAAGAGTATTTTGTAAACCACCCGCTACCAAACGCGACTACCGAAGACATGATGAAGGTATATTGCTCGATGCGCCAGCATCCGTGGCTAGAGATGATGAAGAAGCATGCAATAAATTTTGACTACTTTAAGTGCCTTTTTACTACAAAAGATCCTGTAGTTCAATTTTGGTTATTTATGGATCCAATGGCATGGATGACGATTAGCCAGGTATTCAACCTCAAAATGGCAGTTATCGAAACAATGGATTTAACTTTGCGACATTATCTCATGGAGAATTTAAACAAGTACATTTGTAACACGTTGGGCAAAATTACGTTCCCGCAGTTAAACGCCATTATCAACCAGAATCTTGCGGCTGAGGGTATGAAACCGACAGCAGAGAAATTTACATCTGACTTAGTAAATGCCGCTAGAGTTTATGCTTACAGTAGCTCTGAACTAGAGAATAACGCGGGAATCCTGTCTCAGCTTTCTCTTAATCCAAATAGCTTTTTCTCATTATTACCAATTGAGAACCTTGTTAAGATTGCCACATTTACAGTCACAGGTGCGAATGAGGTGCTCGGCGATCAAGAATGCAGTGACATTGCCTATAAAGGGTTTTAGTAGTGATAAAGATTAGTCTCTAACGAGAACCAGATTTGGCATATCCGGTGAACGGATATCACGGATTCGGGTGAGTAACTCATCAAAATAATTGCTATTGCCTTCATTTCAACTGTTGCAAATTTTGCAACAGTTGAAATTTTGTCTAATTCACCAGACTCGTAAATACTTTTCTGAACTCTTCATAGCGAACAGAACGGGGTTTAGATATCGAATATATGCATCAGTAAAATGTCTTTCTATTATTGCACCACTTAAAAATCAGGTGTACTTTCGCGTGTTACCGTGCCTTTAAAGTGTAGTTGTTCGGCTCGAATCCTCTAGGAGAATTCATATGTCAGGCCACGTTTTTGTTGTTTCAGAATGGCTTCCTAAAGAAGGTTGTGAACAGAGGTTATGGCAATACTTTAAAAAACTTATGGCTTTGACTTTGGAAAAAGAAAAAGGGTGTATAAGAGCACATGCTACTAAGCAAATATCACATCCAGGCTCACCAAGTAAGTCAAAGTATACAATTATTCTTCTGCAAGAGTACGTTGATATAAACGCATTTGATATTCACTGTAATTCTGATTATGTAGTCAATGGTTTTAAAGAGTTAGTTGAGAACACAGAAACTGCTATAGTTGCAGAGTGGCAGTGTAGGCTCTTTAGTGAAGATGACTAAGCATCAATGAGGTCAGACTTGAAAGATTTTATTATTACAACAATACCAAGAGAGGATGAAAATCAATCGAATCTGACCCTATTTATTACTTACAATCTAAGCTTTTTGAGATACCTAAACTCAATATTTCTTCTAGCTCTTGTCTTCTTTCGTTTATAAGCTCAATAAGTTTATTGGCATTTTTATATATAGTCTTTTTATCAATAATTATTGCGCCACCATAGATATCACTCCGTTTAATTCATAAGTAATACCCTTTCATACCTCGCCATATCAAAAACTAATTATCCGGATTTTTCTACAACGCTATTCCTAACAGGAATTTGTATTGAATTTAATTCGTTTAACATCAAGTCTCCATAACATCAATTACCAGTCAATCGAACTTATCCCTACTGACTCCTTTTATATAAACAAAAGTGGTGTAATCTTTGTAGTAGCAATCATTAATTAACAGCATCATCATGATTGTTCGGAGGTGTACCAGGGTTACAATTTTAAAGGGAGATTATAAATGAGGACTCGACTTATATATTTTGCATTGATTCTCAGTGTTTTTAATCAAGCTAATGCAGCAGAAACCAGCTGTTCTGAAACAGATAAAAAGGGAATAGAAAGTTCTATAAAAGACTATTTGAATAGTGATAAAAATAGTGTTTTGACCTACAACGATGTGACTCTTTTATCTCAAGATTGCGCTAAAGGATATGCTAGAGTCATTCTTCACCCTAAAAAATCTCAAACTGATGATGCAACAGTGTATCTCCAACAAGAGAAGGGCAACTGGCAGGTATTGAGTTTAGGAACTTCTTTTGAGCCAGACTTTTTAGCTCAATTTCCTAAAGACTTGCGTTAATCGTTGGGTTCCGCAAAACGCTTCTGCCAAAGGCTGGACTGTTGTTCTTATTCATAAATGGAATATGGGTATGAAAAATATTCATGGGTCATTAAGAGGCCGTTAATCAGATTGGCTTAAAGTTTAACTATGTCCAAAAAACAATCGCAATCTGCTAGCTGATAGTATTTGGAGTAGATATGAACGGTTCCAACTTGTTACATTCTCAATTAATAGTTATGGCTCAACAACTTGGCTATAGTTCAATTTCGTCTAAAGGGCTATGTAAGGGGTTTTCTGGCATGTGGGTGCAAGCAGTTTGTTGTGATGGCTTAGATACTTTTAACCAACGCTTACAACTTCTTGAGGATTATGCCTATGCACCTTCGGGGTACCTCAAAGCTGATATTGAGAGCGCGAGAAAGGCAGTCAAAGAGGGTAAGACCCTTAGTCTAAAAGAAAAGGCTTTGTTAGAAATACCGGCATTTTTCGATGGCATAGCCCTATATTTATCGCCAGTAGGACAAGAGCTGTTTGGAGGCGAGCATTTTTCTCAATATCATGAAACGGCAATAGCCCCTTTTCTTCAATCAGAAGGATTAAAAGGGTTCGGTGGCCTGAAACAGGCTTTACGTACAACCAATCAATATAATCCAATGCAATTAGCTGAACATCTAAAAACCCTCAGTAGCAATAGAAACATGAGAGCTAATGCGGCAATTGAATTTATCTCAAACAATCATTCAGTCGTTGTTCGAGTTTTAGGGGATAATCAATTTCAACTAGTTGATACTAATCATCTAAATAAAATGAGTCGTAATTACAATAGTAAAGAACTCGCACAAGAATTGAATAAATCATTTTCTAATACTTCGTGGAGAGACTGGTTTGCTGATCCCAAACCGCTTGTTCTCACAACTACAGTTTTTACTAACGGCAAAAATCCCTTGTCACTTGACCATTTAACAGCAGGAGAGATTTCTTATCCTTTAGCGAGAGACAAAGCAGATTATACGGTATTGGGTACTGCGGCATCATCCAATGATGTCGCAACTTTAAAGCGCATTAACTTTGGAACAATAGATATAAATCAAAAGGAGGGCCCTTTGGGCCAAACAGCACTATCCTTAGCAGCCGTGCATAACGCAAAAGACGTTGCCAGCTATTTATTAGAAAAAGGTAGAGGGCTAGATGTAAATCAACCAGCTCACACTCCCCCTCTTATGTGGGCAATACTGTCTACAAACTACGAACTTGCAACAAACATTTTGAACCATGAAAGTTTTGACCGAAGTAAGATGAATCCTAATCCTCTGCATCTACTTGCAGAAAAAAATGAATCCCCTAAATCAAAAGGACAGGCTGAAAATTCACAGGTTCTGGCTCAAAATTTAATAGAGAAGGGTTTTGATCTTAATCAAAAAGATCAATCTGGGCTTACGCCACTTATGCTTGCTTGTTCAAATGGCAACATGGGATTAGCTCAGTTATTTTTGAATAAAAATGCCGAATTAGATAGCTTAGGGCCAAATAATATAACAGCTCTTCATATGGCGGCACTAAGTGGCAACCTTGACTTAGTACAATTGCTCGTGGAGAAGGGTGCAGATTGTAATAAGGTTAATTCAAGTAATGAAACGCCTTTACATTTTGCAGCACAAGGTGGCAACCTTGGCTTAGTACAATTGCTCGTGGAGAAGGGTGCAGATTGTAATAAGGTTAATTCAAGTAATGAAACGCCTTTACATTTTGCAGCACAAGGTGGCAACCCTGACTTAATACAATGGCTCGTGGCTAATAAGGGATTAGATTGTAACCAGGTTAATTTAAATAATGAATCGCCTTTACATTTTGCTGCTGAATCAGGAAAAGAAGGGGCAGTAAAGCAATTAATCGCAAATAATGCGGACTGTAATATACGGTCAAAGACTGGGGAAACCGCTTTAGACTTAGCCTGTAAATACAAACGCTCTGCCTTAGTCCCTCATTTATTAGCTAGCACAAAATTATCAGATAAGGAGCTGCATCCTAACTCTGCTTTGGCAGGGAAGGTCAGAGGTTGTAGCATCGAGGCTCAGAACGAATTTCTTAAAAAAGCCCTACAACGTTATATTGATAATCGTCAAAATGACCCAGACTATAAAAATTATCTGCGCCTGGGTGTTCATAAAGACCACAAAATAGCAGCCGCTAAAGCACTTATTGATTCACTCAATGGTCCTAAAGTCGATCTTAAACCCCATCAGGCTGCCTTAAATAATGGTTTTCTTTCTTCCCTTTATCAGCTTTACAAAATAACCCATCCACGCCCTGATTTTCAGCCAATGAAAAAAAGAACAAGTGCAAGTAATGAGAACAGCGCTAATCAGTCTAATTCTCAACCTATACATAGCCCCGATCTTAAATCGATAGCAACAAAAACAACTAAGGGATTGAGCAAGAGCTACGGGGAGGCAGTTAATGAACATAATGCACGACAAGGATTAACAACTAGTAGTTCTAGCGCTCTTAACGTCAGTAGTCCTCATTAAACAATATTCGGGTACACTTAACCCAAAGTAACCTTATAAGGATTCCTCTTGTTAAAATCGTCCATCGAAGATCAACATATTATCGAACTTTTGCAAACTCATTATGGAGTTGAGGTTCACACAGTTCAACTTATGTCAGAGGGTGCTGATACTGAGGCGCTTGCCTATAAAGCAGATTCGCAAACCAATTCCTATTTTGTAAAGTTAAAATACGGCTACTATAACGAAATTAACTTATCTCTGGTTCATCACTTATATCATTCTGGAATAAAAGAAATTATTTTGCCTATTCCCACCGTTGAAAATAAATTCATGCAGCAGTTGGAGCATTCGAAAATAATCGTATATCCCTTTATTCATGCACTAAATGGTTTCACTAAAGAGTTAACCAAGGAGCAGTGGCTAAATCTTGGGAGAACAGTCAAAAAAATTCATGAAGCCTCTGTCCCTGATTTAATTCAACAACAATTAAGAAAAGAGATGTATTCGGCACAATGGAGAGATCTTGTCAGATCGCTTTATAGCCGCATGGAGCCCGATATTTCAGATAATAAAATTACAGCTGACTTTAAGCTTTATTTTAAAGAAAAGATCGACCAGATCCATCAACTAGTTGATTCTGCAGAAGAACTATCTAAAAAAATTCACTTTGACCCTCAGCTCAATGTGCTCTGTCACACTGATATTCATGCCGGCAATATCTTGGTCGATGATAATGATTCTATTCACATTATTGATTGGGATGAGCCAATGCTGGCACCCAAAGAACGTGATTTGATGTTCATCGGTGGGGGTGTGGGGAATGTATGGAATCGATCCCATGAAGTTAGTTGGTTTTATGAGGGCTATGGCAATCTAAGCATCAACAAAACAATTCTGAGTTACTACAGACATGAACGAATTGTCGAGGATGTCGCTATCTATGGTCAGGATATTCTTGCAGAGAAACAAACTGAGCAGTCCAGGCTAGAAATGTTACACCATTTTAAGGGGATGTTTGCGGTAAATGGTGTTGTTGAAATTGCTTTTGCTTCTGAGTAGTTACATGGGGTGCTATCATCACGTTAGGAAAGTTTTGTCGTCGGATTCGCGGGAACGACAAAGGCTCTCAACCTCAGAACAGGAGTGAAGATGCCGACTGCCGATTATAAAAAAATTACCAAAGAGAGTTATGACGCAACAGCACCTGATTCTCTGAGAGTCTTTTGCCAAAAAAGTTGAATGGAAAACGCAATGAACGAACCAATATTAATCATTTTTGGTGGTCTTCCAGGAACTGGGAAAACAACCCTTTCCAAAGAGCTGGCCAAGCAACTAAAAGCAGTCTATTTACGTGTTGATACTATCGAGCAAGCGTTAATAAATGTTAGCAATATCTTGATTGGCCCAGAAGGCTATTTAATTAGCTATGCCCTAGCTCAAGAAAATTTGCGCTTAGGTTTGAGTGTTGTTGCTGATTCAGTCAATCCTATCGAGCTAACCCGCAAAGATTGGCAAGAGGTAGCTCGATCGATGGCTGTTAAATTTGTGGAGATTGAGATAGTTTGCTCGGATTCAATAGAGCATAAGAGACGAGTAGAAACCAGGAGTTCAGATATAGTAGGCCATAGATTGCCTACCTGGGATGAGGTTAAAACTCGAGATTATGAACAATGGGATTCAGTATCACTACGTATTGATACTGCTGAGTATTCTCCTGATGAAGCGATTAAAAAGATTAGGACCTATATTGAAGGAATCAACTTATGGCAGCGCTAATAGGTAACAAAAGAGTCTTTTTAATAATTAATCCTTTGGTCGGAATAATAGCAACAGTCTTATTGCTTAGTTTGCATAAGATTAATACCTATACCCTGATTCTTTTTTTAATATACGCGTTTATGGTCGGTCTAGGTATTACCTGTGGCTATCATCGACTTTTCGCACATAAGTCCTATAAAGCTAAACGCCCTGTTAAAATTATTTTTCTTCTTTTGGGCTCAGCAGCTTTTGAAGGGAGTGTTTTTGAATGGGTATCCGATCACAGAAATCATCATCAGCACACAGACACAGATCTGGATCCCTATAATTCGAAACGTGGATTTATCTATTCTCATATAGGCTGGTTATTCGATAAGAACAAAGCCCAGAGGAATTTTGACAATATTGCAGATTTAAAGAAAGATCCTCTGTTTCTCTGGCAACATAGAAACTATATCCCAATAGCCATAATCACTGGTTATTTTGTGCCAGTGATAGCCGCATCTTTTTGGTTTGATCCGCTAGGAGGGCTATTTATTGCAGGCTCCTTAAGAATAACACTGAATCAACATCTCGCTTTTTGGGTTAATTCGGCTTGTCATAAGTTTGGGAAAAAAAATTACCTGGAAGACTCCAGTGCGACAGATAACTTTTTTTCGGCGCTGCTAACCTTGGGAGAGGGCTACCATAATTTCCATCATAAATTCCCCAATGATTATAGAAATGGTGTTCGCTTTTTTGATTTTGACCCATCCAAGTGGCTCATTAAGCTCTTGTCTTTCATCGGTTTGACAAATTCATTAGTAGTTACCAGTAAAAAACAAATTAGGGCTTGTAGACAGCAGAACAGGAGTTCTTTTTAGATGTATTTGAGAAGAAAATTTATAGTTTTTTCATTCGTCACTTTTTCGCTTTTTAATTTAAAAGTATTTAGCTTTCCCCAGGACAACACGATTAAGGAAAAAAATATGTCACAATTTTCTGAGCTGGCTAATGATTATGAAAATAGTTTATTTGACTATTCACCGGAATTAGGGCTTTTTTGGGGTAAGTCGAATATCGCTCTTGACCGCTTTATGGATACATCCATAGAAGGGTATAGCGCTTGGTTCAAACAAGAAGATAATTTTTTATCGCGCTTAAATGAATTAAATGAAAAAGAGTTAGAGGGTACACCTGAGTATGTTACCTACCTACTTTTAAAAGAAACACTTGAAGCTAAAAGAGCAAGCCGTATTTGTAGAGAGGAATTATGGGATATTAATCCGACCTTTGGCTGGCATAACAAGATGGCGATTGTTGCTGAAAAACAACCTGTTGGTACGGAGGAGTACCGTCAGTTCGCGCTAAAACGGTGGCGAACCTTTGACAAGGTAGTTGATAATCAAATCGCTAATTTAAAATTGGGTTTGCAGCTTGGCTATAGTGCCCCCAAACCTGCGGTTACTAGGGTATTAGCGCAGCTTCATATCATTCTCGATAGTCCTATTGAAGAGTCTCCCTATTTTGATTTCGCAGGCCGAGACGGTACAGAAGACTTTAAAACTCAGGTTGCGAATCTAATCAAAACAGCCATTAATCCCGCGCTAAAAAAGTATAGTGACTATCTTGAGAATGAATATCTTCTTCAGGCGCGAAATGAAATAGGTGTAGCGGCAATACCAGCAGGTGCGGAATGTTATCAGGCTAAATTAAAGCAAGAAAACACCTTGGATTTAACAGCAACGGAGATTCATAGCTTGGGTTTACAAGCGATTGAGCAGCTATCAAAAGAGGTCGCTGACATTGGTCTGAAAAAATATGGTACTCAAGAGATGGCTCATATCTTTGAACTTGCAAAAGCAGAATCACAACATTATTTTGCCACTGAGCAAGATATTTTAAATTATAACTTTGCCGCTTTAGAACGCGTTAAGGCGAAGGTTCATGATTGGTTTGACCTGATGCCCAAAGCAGAAGGAACCATAAAAGCCTATCCTGCACATCGGGCAAAAACAGGAGCCTCTGGCGAATATCGCCCACCGAATGAAGAGGGCACTCAACCAGGTGTTTTTTATATTAATACCCTTGAGCCGGAAAAAAAGAGTCGTATCGATCAAGAAGCAACACTGTTTCATGAATTAATCCCCGGTCATCATTTTCAAATTGCCTTGGTTTATGAAAACAAAGCGCTTCCCTCTTTAAATCGCTATCTCTTTAATGCTGGCTTTGGCGAAGGCTGGGCCTTGTACGTTGAACGTCTTGCCGATGAAATGGGATTATATCAAGATGAAATTTCACGTTTGGGGATGTTATCTAATGAATCGTTAAGAGCTGCCCGTCTGGTTGTGGATACTGGGATACATGCCTTTCATTGGAGTCGAGAGAAAGCGGTCGATTATTTAAAGCAACATACTGCACTCAGCGACAATATTATCGAAGGCGAGGTCGATCGCTACATTATGATGCCTGGTCAAGCCACTGCTTATCTGTTAGGAAAAAATGAAATAACAAGGTTACGTCGGCAAGCCCAAGTGCAATTAGGCGAGCGTTTTGATATCCGTCAATTCCATAATCAGGTGTTGAAAAATGGCGTTGTCAGTTTACCAATATTGCGAAAACAAATTGAAACTTGGTTAGGGCAGGAGACGCGTTGATTTGTTCTGCTCAGCCCTGCCCTCAGTGCCGTTAAGTTAAGGGATTTTAAACCGTTCGCGCTGAGGTAGAGTCCTTAACTTAATGGCAGTGAGCCCTGCCCACAATTTTTAATGGTAGCTTACTTCGCCCTATCAAAATTACATTCCATGTCGAGCTTTTCACCCTGGGTAATACCATTAAATGTAAGCGTTTCGACTTTAAAATTTAATTTATCATTGTCGAGACTGATGGTTCCTTTCGCCAGCATATTGAACAAAGAGTGGTAATCATTATAGGGATAATCTGAGTGAGTATATTCAGTGATAGAACCTTCCAGTATCAATGCAGTCCGCTCCTTGTTCCAATTAATAATCATGTGTGAATGCTCAGTAGACCATTTATCTGAGGACGATTCTGTTTTTATTGAGCCAAGATTAAAATCTTGCCCATCAATGTCGAGAAAGACTTCATCATTATGAATAACGACAGTTGAAGGCTCTGAATCGTGCTCTGATGTGCAGATACCTGTCCATGTTCCTGAAAAGTTGGTGTAATCAGTATCTGCTTTTTGTTTGGCTAGGTTGACGGTTGTCTTGATAGACGGTTTTTTAAGGGCTGTTTTTGTCCCAGGAAAAAAATTAAAAGCGAATACATTGGAGCTAATACAAGTACTGAGTATTGCGAGCGTTAAAATATTTTTAATCATTTCTGACCTCATGAATAATAAGAAACTATGACTTTTGTCGGCGGAAAGTATAATATTTTTTCAAAGTAAATTAAATTTGGTAATTAGCAATAAAAGTACAAAAGCCCTCTCACCTAGCAAAAGTAGTTGATAAGCTGTATCGTTAACAGGCTGTTTTTCATAGTTTTAAATGGAAATTTTATATGCAAAATACAACATCGATTACAACGAGTCTTGAGAAAGAGCAGGTTAAGATGAGGACGGCAGCTAAGGAAGAACTCCTTCGCGAGTGGCGGGAAGAAATAAAAGCCGACCCCTTTCTTTCACCAGAAATTAAAACCATCATCGGGTTTCAGATAGATAAATTGGGTTTGTATGCTTATCTCGACAATGAAGCAGCGCTAAAGTCTGATGTTGAGCCTAAAGGGACAGTCGAAAAGCGCCTTGGTTCTGAGAGTGCACCAGCAAAACCTCAGCCGAATGCTGAGACTAAAACAGTGACTATTGATGATTTAGTTCATGTTAGCTTTTTTCCGACAAGACAAAAACATTCGCTTACCCTCGATACTAGCAAAGCGCATCGCAAAGAGAAGGAATCTCCGAGAAACAGGCATTCTCCTAAAAGTATGGAATCGCCAAAAAGAAAAGATTCACTTAAAGGATCGGATGCTCTGAAAAGCAGTGATTGCTCAAAAGATAAAGACCCACCTGCTACAAAAAACATAGAAGCCGCTGAGTTCTCTAAATCTCAGGATAGTCCTAAACGTAAAATTTCATCGTCTAGCCCACGAATGTTTATTACTGAAGAAGAAACAACCGACTTTCCAAAACGCAGAAAACAATCACTTAAGAGTTCATTAAACGGGAAAAAAGACTCCTCGGTCACCCCGGGTTTTTTTGATACCCTGCCAATAAGCCAAGAGATTTTGGTTGAGTATTTAAAATATGCAAAGCCTTATTTAGAAAAAGCCGACGGTAATATCGATGTATTGCCTGATCTTGATAGGCCAAACATTGAACTTATAGTAACGCCCCATCGAGATATGAAGACAAATACGGAGCATCCCCAAAAGACAGTGATTTTGATAGATAGAAATCAGTTGGAGGGTGAGGGCGCCTATAACCAAGTAATCAGGGGGTTTGATCTAATCAATAGACAGTATCTTGCGGTGAAATTGCTTAGTCCTATTGTTACTGCAACTTCGCGTGAAAAAGAAATTGAGAATCTAAAAAAGAGGAAGTGGTTTTATGGTTGCTATCGATTAACACAAGTAGACCAATACGCCTTGGTTATGAAGCTAATTCCTGGTGATACTTTACTGGAAACACTCTATGTAATTGATCCCAAGGTTTCTAAAGATCATATCTATGCAAATTATTGCCCGGAGAAAAAAAAGCTTAGTTTTGAACTGCAATTCAAAATAATAGCCAGCCTAATGAAACAGCTAGCAAAATTGCATGATAAATATAAACTGCTACATAGAGATCTAAAACCGGCAAACATTAAGGTTTATTTCGCGAATGGAAAAATAAAAGTTCGTATTATTGATCTTGGCGATGCTATCCCAGTTGATTCTAAAGCTGTAGAGCTCTGTGGTACTGATGGTTATCTTGACGATAGGGTTTCAAGCCTGATTGATCCTGTGCCCTTCGATATTTACGCAGATATTTTTTCCGCCGCAGTAATTATTGCAGAGATTCTTACAAAATCGAATTATCAGCAAAAAATTAGAGAGGAAAAATCCAAGGTTACCGCTGATATTGTAACCCCAAGAATATCAGGCTGGCAGATACAAAAAATGCTGGAAGATGTTTTTAAACCAGAACCAGATGAGGCTGATAACTTTGGCAGCTTTGAAGATCATGAAAGGAACATGCAAAATTTTATCCTTTTGGAATTGAAAAAATTGGCGAAGAAAATGTTAACCACACGATTAAACGGTTCATCGCTGACTGAGGAGATTGAGCGGCTTGATACTATAGATAAGGATTGTCAGCAATTTTCTGAGGAAGTGAGACGCTATTGGGACAGTTGCAAGCAGTTAGAAATCAGCACACAACAGTTGCAATCAACCGTGAACGCAATACATGAGCGATATACAGCGGGGCTGTTCTTTCCGCAGAAAAAGTTTCAAATTAACTCCATTAAGAGTGCTACTGAGTGTTTTAAATCAATACATACAGAAACGGAAGAAAGTAGTATGAAATTATTTACCTGACGGACTTTTAGACATTTGTAATGTTATGTCCTTGTCTCAACATTACGTCATCCAGAGCGCAGCGAAGGATCTCCGGGATTAGCACGGTGCCACATTCAGGAGATCCTTCGCTGCGTTCTGGATGACGTGCTTTAGGGTGACAGGGCTCACCCATTACAGACATTTGTGTAGATACCTAGGGGCTTGACCGCGGGATCTATTTTTTATGCGGATTATAAATGAATCGTAGGCTGGGCTTGTCAGCCCACAGCAAAGAGAAAATTTCTAATCTCTAAATCAGCTAACTCTAGTTTAAGCGTCTATACTAGTTTACGAGTCTCAAACATAACTAAGGAAAGTATCATGTATAAAAAGCTGATGTGGATGTTCGCACTCACCTTCTCTTTCATTCTAAGCCAAAGTGCTTTTGCAGGTTCACACTGTCATGGCGGCTTTAAATCGATGATTGAATCTCTAAAACTTGATGATACGCAAAAAGAAAAAGTAAAACCTATCTTAGAGCAACTGAAAACAACGATGAAAGCTAGTTGGACACAAATGAAGGGGCTAGAAACGCAAATTAGTCAGCAGGTAACTTCTGCTACGATGGATCAAAATGCTGTTAATGCTTTGGTTGATCAAAAAACCAAGCTGATTGGCGATATGATTAAGGCCAAAATTGCAGCAAAAAATCAAATTTATAACCTTTTAAATGACCAACAAAAGGCAACTCTTCAAGCAAAAATGAAGGATTTTGAAGAAAAAATGGCGGCTAAATTTAAAGATTGTCATGACGATGATTAAACACTAAAAATTTAAAGGTCATATAAAATAAACTTTAATTTAATCAGTAAGATATCTAATTTGAAGAGCAAGAAATACTGCTCTTCATTGTTAGATTTAGCTTAACTTTTCGATTTATTTTTTTTAAAAAAAGCAAATTTTTTTATTGACGAAATTGGTTTTTTTCTATACTATCCGCCGAAATTAAACACTTCGGAGGCAACAATGCAACATAGAATTGATCGAGAAACAATTAGCGGTTCAAATGAGGGTGTATCTGTAGGAGGTCTTTTTTCAGCTGGCGCACAAGTGGGTGGCATGGTCTTTAAAAAAGCTCCAGGGTTTTTTACTCCATTCCAAAATCCTCTCAAGAATCCCTATGATCTTGGTTTGGCTCTTATATCACCTATTGTTGGACCAATAATTTTGGGTGGTTTAACTGCAATTGCTGGTTTTGTAGTTGCTGCTGCTGCAACTGTTGCTATCGGTAGTTTGCTAGTTGGACTTTGCGCTTTACCGTTTAATGAAGACTTTGCTGGCGCTGCGTTAGGCTTAGCTTTTGCTGCTGGTGCGGTAACCCTGTTTGCTACAGTTGCAACTGCTTTATTGGCATTCCTAACAGTGATAGCTGAACCTCTTGCTATAGCATCTCTTGTCACAAGATCAGGTGCTACTATTGCTAACGCATTTGGTTGTTTACCTGATGATGAAGAAGAAACAGTACGCTATGAACATGTTTCTTCTCCGTATTAATTAGAAACTGTTTGAATTAAAAAGCCCGCTAGTTATTGAACTAGCGGGCTTTTTTTATAACAAAAATTGTAATAGGTCAGCCCTATCACCCTAATGCAACGTCATCCAGAGCGCAGCGAAGGATCTCCGGGATTAACACGGTGCCACATTCAGGAGATCCTTCGCTGCGCTCTGGATGACGTAGCGCTGAGACAAGGAGGGACGTGACCTATTATCAGAAATTATCTAAGGGCTATGATGGTTTCAGAGGGTCTTTTCTTGTTTTCTGAATTTAGCCTTTCAGTTTCTACCCAGATAGAGGGAAAAAAAGCAAGATTTTTGGCAGTATAGAGAGTCTGTTTGTCAACGGCGGCAACCTCATCTGCAGGATTTCCATCGCTTTCTGCAAGCAAATCATCAATCCAAGCATAATTCGATTGATGCGCCATCTCATCCTGATCATCAGAAGAAATTGAATCATCTACGAGCTTATCAACCCAACTGAAGTCACTTTCAGTGCTAAGTTGTTCCTGTGGAGAGGCAGAATGCGTGAGATCTTGAGATGGGTCTATGCTAGGATTCTCATCATCAATGATTTTTTCAATCCAGGTTAAATCGCAGTCTGTTTCATTTAGTTCCATTCTTTCTGTGTCCGAGCTGTTTAAGGGACTTGTTGTGAAAAAGAGACCGTGGCTGTGTGAAAAAGCAGTTTTTAGACCAACGTTATCGAGGGGGCTTTCATCTAGCCCCCAGATGTCTTGATCAAAAGGCTCATCAAAATCAGAGGAGAGGTCACCAATAAATTCTGCAAATTCTTCCTTGATTTGCGAATCTAAAATTGCTCCGATTTTTATCAGTGCTTTGAGGCGTCTAGTTAAATATAGCCTGGCACCAGGATTTTCTAAGGCTTCGGCCAAAATCGTCTGAGGCTCTGTTTGCAGCGCGCGCAATATCCGCTTTCTGAACGGCATTTCCAAGCGCATAGACGAATAGGTTGTTAATTGAATAGAGTTGCCAAATTCACTTTGCAAAATCTTAGTTGCTCTTTCTGGCATGCCATCTGCACTTTTATTTTTTGAGTCCGCCTGAGTTAGCGCTGTAAAAACATTCTTGCGAATAGGAGCAATGGTATGGGAGCTAATCACCTGACTGATATACAGGGGGATTTCCTGTTTATGACGATTTAATTGCTTGATGAGTTGTTTCAAATTCGTTTCAGCAACCCTATAACGATGATCCAAGCAAATATCTATAGCAGTGAGAAAGGTGGAACCTTCACTAGTGATTATTTTTAATGCACTTTTATATTGGTTAATGTCCTGAATTTTTACTGGCGTGTCCTGCAAAATATTTTTGGGCTGGTAAGTAGGTTCTGTAGAACCCTCTTTCAAAGGAATCGCTTGCCCCGTTGTATTGATATAACGAAAATCAACATCGGCATAATTCGTTTTTTCGAAATGATGGATAACCGGGATTGAGTCGGGGGTGGAGGGCGATTGAATATATAGCGCACAGTTATGGATAGTATTATCAGGCCAGAGAACGGGCGCGCTTGCTATAACAAGATGAATGTCAGGAGACAACTTGCTTGCGATTCGCTCTATAGCAAAGATAATTTGTTTATACTCATCGATGCTTAAAGGGCTGTTTTTGGTATAAAGACTAAACTCATCCATAATCAGACGGGTAACTAAGAGATCTTCAGTTGCGTCTACTTCTTCAAGATGAGCCTCTTGTGCTGCCTGGGCAAGTTTTTCTAAGTGCTTGGATATCCGTTGTACTCGATCATCATTACCGTTTTCTGCAGTAATTTGGATATGAACAGCCTTATTGACTATCTGCTGACTAGTTGATTGCAATGCCTCACCGCTATTGCCAAGGGCAATAATTTCTTGAATTCTCGTTCTTTTAATTTTTCCAATCACGGGGGTTCGATCAAATATTGAAATGAAAGCTAATTATAATAGCAAAAAGTTAACAAAACATTAAAATGGGTCATGTATTGAGCACTTTTGTCTTTGCACAGGACAAGAATATGTAATCCCAGGAAAAACTCGAATTCCCGCGGCTTGACCGCGGGATCTGGCTGTGGTGCAAGCTACATGGGCCCCGCGGTCAAGCCCATAGGTATCTACACAAATGTCTGTAATTGAACGCCCTGTCCCCCCAACGCCACGTCATCCAGAGCGCAGCGAAGGATCTCCGGGATTAGCACGGTGTCACATTCAGGAGATCCTTCGCTGCGCTCAGGATGATGTAGTGTCGAGACTAGGAGGGACATGACCTATTACAGACATTTGTGTAGATACCTATGGGGCAAGCCGCGGGGATTCGAAAGGGGTAAGAAGATTTTTATTTTGTCCTGTGCAAAGAGCTTTTGCTTCTGCATAGCACAAAAAATCAATGCATAATTTTTACCGGCGTTGTGCAGCTTGCTGAACCATCATTGGTATCAAAGGTTGCTGCTTCTTGTATATCCGATACTGTGCAAACAGAAGAATAGGCCTTATCAGCAGTATTGCATTGGTATTCACCAGCCTTCTTTATCGCAAGAAACGGCACTTTGTCATAATTAGGGGAAAGGTTGGCTGGAATTTCGTAACGGCTATGCGGCTTGATAGTTTGAATGCAAATTAATTTCGCTGGATAAGTATTTCTTATGTTATAGGCGTAAGAAAGGGTGCCCGAGGAAAAAATAAAAAGAGTAATAAATAAGCGGATAGCAATTTTCATGGGGTACCTTTTCAGATTTTTTAGGATTGTCTAAGAATTATTATCATGGCCGTAAATCCTGCCTCTGTCAGCTGTTAATTAGGCCTCAACTGCCAAGATCCTGGAAATTATGCTCAATTTAAAAATTATTGTTCAATAAACATACCAATTTGATGTGATTTTTGGTAAACTTCGGCGCAAATTTTACGACCTTTGCTTTGGAGAAATTTTGTCTGATTCTATCGCAGTGGACTCGGGGACCGCATTGCCTCGTGAGAACTTGATGGCATGGTTGGTATGTTTATCTGCCGGATTATTTTTCTTCTATGAATTTTTTCAATTAAATATCTTTGATGTGATCAATCAACCGCTACGAGATGATTTTCACCTGGATGCAACTCAACTGAGCTGGATGTCGAGCACCTACTTGTGGGCTGATATCCTTTTTCTGCTGCCTGCGGGCATTATTCTTGACCGCTTTTCAACACGAAAAGTGATTCTTAGTGCAATGTTAATTTGTGTTATTGGAACGGTGGGCTTTGCGCTAACCTCCTCTTTTGCCTTTGCCTGTTTTTTTCATTTTCTTTCAGGTATTGGTAATGCGTTTTGTTTTTTGTCCTGCGTTGTTTTGGTGTCGCATTGGTTTCCGCCACGGCGCCAGGCCTTAGTGATTGGCTCACTGGTAACTATGGCTTTCTTGGGCGGGATGATGGCGCATACACCCTTTGCTCGTCTGAGTGAGTATTGTGGCTGGCGGCGTTCTTTGTTAATTGATGGCGCAGTAGGGGCATTTTTATTACTTTGGATCTATCGAATTGTTGAAGATAGTCCTAACCCACAAGTCAAAAAAAGCCAAACACAGAAGTCAGCAATTATTCCTAGCTTTCTACAATCATTGGTTAATCGACAAAATTGGCTGGCGGGTTTATATACCTCCTTTTTAAATTTACCAATCATGGTGCTTTGTGCGCTTTGGGGCGCTAGTTATCTGCAAGTCGTCCATCATCTGTCAGAGATCGCCGCGTCCAATATAGTCAGCCTGATTTTTATTGGAAGTATCATTGGTTGTCCAATAGTCGGTTGGTTGTCAGATAGCCAAGGAAAACGTAAGCCCCTGATGATTATTGGTGCTGTTGCAACTCTTTTGACGGTTATTCCCTTGTTTCTGGATCTAAACCTGTCACAGTTTGAACTTAGTATGCTATTCTTCGCGCTTGGTTTTTTTAGCTCAACACAGGTTATTAGTTATCCGCTGATTGCTGAATCTAACTCTTCTGAGAATACCGGGGCTGCAACGGGCATTGCTTCTGTATTAATCATGGGTGGCGGTGGCGTTGGCCAAGTGCTCTTTGGTTGGTTGATGCAACAACATGCCTCTAGTACAACTCAGAATTACACTTTGGCTGATTTTCAATATGCAATGTGGATTTTTCCTCTTACCGCTTTAGCTGCTCTGCTAGCGGTTCTGTTAACCCGTGAGACTTACTGCAAACGTGAGCGCTGAGGAGAGTATTTATGCAGATGGTAAGTGAATACAATGATAATGAAAAAGTAGGAACTGTCTTTTTACCATGGCTGGTATGTTTTAGCGCATCATTGTTTTTCTTTTATGAGTTTATTCAAGGCAATATGTTTGCATCAATTGCTGATGATATTATGCGTGATTTTCAGGTGCAAGCCGATAAAATGGCTTATTTATCAAGCATCTATTATGTATCCAATGTGATATTCCTTTTTATCGCAGGTATCGTACTTGATCGTTACTCAACCAAAAAAACGATTCTGATTGCTATGTTGCTTTGTGTCGCCAGCACCTTTGTTTTAGCGCAGGCACAGTCTTTCTATTTAGCCTTGTTTTGTCGTTTTATTACCGGTATTGGTAGTGCTTTTTGTTTTGTTGGGCCTATTCGCCTTGCCTCCCGTTGGTTTCCCGCAAAACAAATGGCAATGGTTACAGGAGCAATTGTTACCATGGCAATGACTGGTGGAATGCTGGCGCAATACCCGCTTACCAAGCTAGTTGCGCAGGTTGGTTGGCGTGATGCTCTGATGCAGGTTGGCTGGTTAGGAACAGCGATGCTGGTTTTCATGTGTTTTGGCATCATTGATAGAGTGCAGAACCTTAGTCAGCGTGTCGTGCAGAAAATTAGTTTCTTGGCCACAGCAAAAAAGACTTATTTTAATCCCCAAATATTGCGAGCTGCTTTCTATACCAGCTTGATGAATATGGCAATTGCCGTTTTTGGCGCCATGATGGGTTCTCTCTATTTAGTACAAAAAATGGGGATTAACAAAGAAGATGCTGCGGTAGTTAATTCTATGTTATTTCTGGGCGCGATTATTGGTGGCCCATTAATTGGCTGGTGCTCTGATAAATTGTGTTTACGTGTCATGCCTATGAAGTTAGGGGTTTTAGCTTCTTTGGCAACCATGTTGGCAGTACTCTACGTTCCTGTTTCCTTGCCTGTGATGAAGGTTTTATTTTTTCTTTTAGGCTTTTTTACGGCCGCACAGGTTATTAGCTATGCCTTAGTTGCTGAAACCAGCCCGCTAATGGTAACTGCAACAGCAGTAAGTGTGGTTTCTATTTTGACTCAAGGCGGTTATGTTGTTTACCAAAATCTCTTTAGTATTTTATTAATTAAGCATGGTGAGATGCAGCTTCAGCATGGAGTCCCCGTTTATTCCTTGGCAGATTATCAGTATGCCGCACTCATTCTTCCTCTGGGGTTAATTTTAGCCTTGTTCGGCTTATTTGGTTTAAAAGAAAGCCGCTGCCGTCATATTGAGGATTAAGAAATGCCAGGACGCGTTTGTATCTTACTAATGGACTCTTTGGGAATTGGCGCGAGCCTTGATGCGGTTCGCTATGGTGATGAAGGAGCAAATACCTTTGCTCATATCTACCAGGCTTGTAAAGAGGGAAAGGCTAATAAAGAGGGGGTCCGTAAAGGCACTTTAAAGATTCCAAATCTTGCAAGCCTTGGTTTATACCATGCAACGGTTGCGAGTTCTGGCCTGCGTTTAGAAGACTTAGCAACGCTTGCTGAGCCAATAGGCTATTATGGCTATGCCGTTGAGCAAAGTCTTGGAAAAGATACGCCGAGTGGTCATTGGGAGTTAGCGGGGGTTCCTGTCCTGTTTGAATGGGGATACTTCCCTGATAAGCCCTCTTGTTTTCCAGCAAAACTTATCGACGAGTTCATTAAGCGCGCGAAATTACCGGGTGTTTTGGGTGAAAAGCATGCTTCTGGCACCACAATTATTGATGAACTTGGTGAGAAGCATCTTTTGTCGGGTAAGCCCATCGTTTATACCTCTGCCGACAGCGTGTTTCAAATTGCAGCACATGAAGAGCATTTTGGTTTGGATCGCCTCTATGAAATCTGTGAAATCGCCCGCGAATTGGTCGATGAATACCAAATTGGCCGCGTAATTGCCAGACCCTTTATC
Organism: Legionella massiliensis; assembly: GCF_000756815.1. Classification (GTDB taxonomy): domain Bacteria; phylum Pseudomonadota; class Gammaproteobacteria; order Legionellales; family Legionellaceae; genus Tatlockia; species Tatlockia massiliensis. Next base: position 29,586 of record NZ_CCVW01000001.1, on the reverse strand, counting down.
GGCAAGGTAGGGTCTTTTTCACGTACAGGGAATCGTCGTGATTATTCCACTTTACCGCCTGCGCCAACCTTACTGGATTTTTTGCAACAAGCCGGGCGTGAAGTCATTGCTATTGGTAAAATTGCCGATATTTATGCCCATCAGGGACCAACGAAGGTCATTAAGGCGGATGGTAACAAAGCCTTGTTTGATGCAACCCTGGAAGCAATGCAAACTGCACCCGCCGGAAGCTTAGTGTTTACCAATTTTGTCGATTTTGATTCGTCCTATGGTCACCGTAGAGATGTTGTCGGCTATGCCAACGCACTTGAGCTCTTTGACCTGCGTCTTCCTGAGTTATTGAATAGCCTACAACCGGATGATTTGGTGGTGATTGCAGCAGATCATGGTTGTGACCCAACCTTCCCGGGCTCTGATCATACACGTGAGCATATACCTGTCTTAGTTTACGGACCTAAGCTAACTAGCCGATTTATTGGTCGCCGTGACAGCTTTGCTGATATCGGTCAAAGTTTGGCTAAGCATCTGGAATTGTCTCCTTTGACGCATGGCGTGTCTTTTATGGATATATGACATATACCCAATTAACTGCAAACCATGCATTTTGCAGTTAATTGGGTATATACTGTCAATCTTTGTACAAGAGACCTCTTTAGAAAAAGATGATATATCCTGCCTCATTTCTTAATTATTGCGCGACGATGGAGCTGAAATTAACCTCTCTTCGGAAGAGCGTTCTCTTTATCCTATGGAGTGCTGAGAAGCCATTAAAAGCCTATGAGCTTCTGGATAGGCTATTGCAGATAAAGCAAAATGCGAAACCGCCTACGGTTTATCGCGTCCTTGATTATTTCGTTGAGTTTGGAGTGGTTCATAAGGTTGAGTCAATCCAATCCTATACCCTCTGCCGCGAGCCAGAAAAGCAATATTCCTTTGAAATCCTTATGGTTTGTAATGAATGTCATCAAGTCAATGAGCTCTATGATGGCGGTTTGCACACATTAGTCCAAAAAATATCGCAAGAGCATCACTTTCATCTAGGGCAGGGAGCGGTTGAATTGAAGGGCGTCTGTGATAAATGCTGCACCGTGCATAGATCTGAAAATAATTAACCAGCGCCATTGAATTTTTTTTCTATATCCCCACCTTAGGAGACTTACAGTCTGTAAAGGGGACCTATTTTGGAACAATATCGCGGTACAACGATCCTGTCCGTAAGACGAGGAAACAAGGTGGTAATTGGTGGTGACGGCCAGGTGAGTATGGGAAATACCATAATGAAAGGTAATGCCCGAAAAGTTAGGCGCTTATATAAAGAGAAGGTAATTGCCGGTTTTGCTGGTGGTACTGCGGATGCCTTTACTTTATTTGAACGGTTTGAGCGCAAGTTGGAGATGCATCAAGGCCATTTAGTGCGGGCAGCCGTTGAATTAGCAAAAGATTGGCGGACAGATAAGATCTTACGCCGTTTAGAAGCACTCTTAGCGGTAGCTGACAGCAAAGCCTCTTTGATTATTACTGGGAATGGTGATGTGATTGAGCCCGAGGAGGGGTTGATTGCTATTGGTTCCGGCGGTCCTTTTGCCCAGTCTGCTGCGCGTGCCTTGTTAGAAAATACTAAATTATCTGCGGTTGATATAGTTAAGAAAAGTTTGAATATTGCAGCGGATATCTGCATTTATACCAACCACAATTTAACCATAGAAGAATTGGATAGTGACAGTGAATAATACAAACCTAATGATAATGACTCCTCGAGAGATTGTGCAGGAATTGGATAAGCACATTATTGGCCAGGATGATGCAAAACGCGCAGTAGCTATCGCTTTGCGTAATCGCTGGCGGCGTATGCAAATCAAAGATCCAATCCTGCGCAATGAAATAATGCCCAAAAATATTTTAATGATTGGTCCAACTGGCGTGGGTAAAACCGAAATTGCCAGACGGCTTGCCAAGTTAGCCCAAGCGCCTTTTATTAAAGTCGAAGCGACAAAATTCACCGAAGTAGGTTATGTAGGGCGTGATGTTGACTCTATTCTGCGTGATCTTGCTGATATCGCAGTAAAACAAGAGCGCGAGTGGGCAATAAAGAAGGTCGAAAATTTAGCCGAAGAAGCGGCCGAAAATCGTGTTCTTGATGCTTTATTGCCACCTGCGCGCGGTAGTTTAGTGCCTAGCGAAAAAGAAACGTCTACTCGACAAGTTTTTCGCAAGCAATTGCGCGAAGGAAGTCTCGATAATAATGAAATAGAAATTGAGGTTGCTGCGAATACAGTTGGTGTTGAAATTATGGCGCCACCCGGCATGGAAGAAATGACCAGTCAGCTGCAATCGATGTTTCAACAGGTTGGATCCGGGCGAACAAAAACGAGAAAACTAACGATTGCCAAGGCAATGAAAATCCTACGTGAGGAAGAGGCTGCCAAATTAGTCAATGAAGATGATATCAAAACTCGAGCAATTGAAAATGTAGAACAAAATGGCATTGTCTTTATTGATGAATTAGACAAGGTTGCTAAACGGGCAGAGAGTGGCAGCGGCGGCGATGTATCCCGCGAAGGCGTGCAGCGCGATTTACTACCCTTGGTTGAAGGGACAACCGTGTCGACAAAATATGGCATGATTAAGTCCGATCATATCTTGTTTATCGCTTCAGGCGCTTTCCATGTTGCTAAGCCTTCTGACTTGATAGCTGAGCTACAAGGTCGCTTACCGATTCGTGTTGAATTAGGTGCCCTCAGCGTGGAAGACTTTGTTCGTATTTTAACCGAGCCCAGTAGTTCTTTGACTGAGCAATACATTGCCTTAATGGCAACAGAAGGGCTGACCCTAACCTTCGATGAGACTGGTATTCGCCGTATTGCCGAAGTAGCCTGGAAAGTTAATGAGCGCACGGAAAATATCGGTGCCCGTCGCTTATATACTGTGATGGAGCGTTTATTAGAGGTTGTATCCTTCGAGGCGACAGATAAAGCTGGGGAAACGGTGCATGTTGATAAAGCTTACGTTAATACGCACTTAGGTAAATTAGTCGAGGATGAGGATCTGGCTCGTTATATCTTATAAGAGCTGGGTGCTTTGAATATCCAAAAAATCCCCTCATCCGCCCTTCGGGCACCTTCTCCTATGTCTGGGGAGAAGGTGCCCGAAGGGCGGAGGCGGGGTTATTGGTTTGAGGTTCCTTCCTGATATTGTTGTTCTATGCCCCAACTCATAAATCCTAAATTTGTGCAATATGTCCTTAAAAAACATTCACTGATATATATTTGTCGAACTTGCGTCAATTTGGATATAATGTCTGCATTTTCTTGAAAAAAGCGGATAATTAGAATGATTGCCTATCTGGAAGCTTATCGAGCCGGTTTATTAACACGGCAAAATTGGTTAGCGAATGTGGTTTCGGGTGTAATTGTTGGTGTGGTTGCCTTACCTCTGGCAATGGCCTTTGCAATTGCGTCTGGAGCGAAGCCAGAGCAAGGTATTTATACTGCAATTGTGGCGGGTTTTTTGGTTTCTGTATTTGGTGGAAGCCGATTACAAATTGCAGGACCGACCGGGGCTTTCATCGTTTTGCTTTCAGGAATTACTGCTAAATATGGTATAGATGGTTTACAGATTGCTACCCTGATGGCTGGATTTATCCTCTTTCTTATGGGGGTGATGCGCTTTGGAGCCGTTATCCGCTTTATTCCAGCCCCGGTAATTATTGGTTTTACGGCTGGAATTGCTGTCATCATTTGGGTTGGTCAATGGAAGGATTTTTTTGGATTACCTGCTGTCTCAGGCGAACATTTCCATCAAAAATTTTGGCATTTACTACAAGTATTTCCTCAATGGAGTCTAGCAACGACTACTTTAGCAAGCCTATCACTGCTCTTGGTTATTTTTTCATGCAAACTCCCTGGCATGCGGCGTGTTCCCGGTCCTCTAGTAGCTTTGTTGGTTGCTACCGGTCTGCAAGCTGTTTTTCAATTTGACGGGGTTGCCACAATTGGCAGTACCTTTGGTGGGATTCCTCAAGGTTTACCCTCTTTCCAGTGGCCTGAACTTAGCTTTGAACGATTAATCGAGTTATTGGGACCAGCCTTTACCATTGCTATGTTAGGTGCTATTGAATCATTGCTGTCTGCGGTGGTCGCAGATGGAATGGCAGGCACTCGCCATGATTCAAACCAGGAGTTGATTGGCCAAGGTCTTGCGAATATAGCCGCACCTCTATTTGGCGGCTTTGCTGCTACGGGAGCAATTGCACGGACAGCGACTAATATACGTAATGGCGGCACGAGTCCCCTAGCTGGTATTGTGCATTCCCTTACCTTAGTGGCAATAATTATGGTTCTAGCCCCCTTAGCAGTCTACGTGCCCTTGGCCGCTTTGGCGGCAATTTTGTTTGTTGTTGCCTGGAATATGAGTGAAATCCGGCATTTTGTTAAAATGCTTAAACGTGCTCCACGTTCTGATGTTGTTATTTTGCTGACAACCTTTAGCTTAACGGTTTTTGTTGACCTTGTTGTTGCTGTAAGCGTTGGTGTTGTTTTAGCAACCCTTCATTTTTTACGCCGTATGGCAGCAAGTGTCGAGGTCCGGCAGGCGAATAGCCAAGACTTGCATAATGAACTTACGCAACTTGGCGTTGATACTGCGACAACAGCAGTACAAATGTTTAGGGTAGATGGCCCCTTCTTTTTTGGCGCAGTAGATCATTTTGAGCAAGCCTTTGCTAATACCCAGCTGAATGCCCGCTTGTTGATTATTAAACTGGGTTGGGTGCCTTTTATTGATATAACTGGCTTGCATTCGCTAGAAGAGATAATTCTAAGCTGTCATAAACAGCAGGTCAGAGTTGTTCTGATAGGGGCAAATCAGCGAGTGAGAGCAAGGCTGGAAAAAGCAGGTATTATCCAATTGGTAGGTGAGGAAAATATTGCCTAACTGTTTTCTCCTTGATTACTGTGTCGTAGGCTGGGCTTATCAACCCAGTCTACAATTGCTTTACACAAGAATGCTCCACGGTGAACAGTTGATTCAGGTTGATAGTCAGCGTTTTTTGCAATTCCTGATCATTTTTCTTAAAAATGGTACGCCAATAATCAGTGGGCGAGGCATCGAGGTCTTCCAGATCCATGTGCGTTGGCAGATGAAAGGGCAGTTCTTGACTTAAATCATAGAGGGTTACTTCTTTTAAATCCCGGCTTAACATAAAAAGTCCCTCGCTGGTGGTATGAATAAAACCCAATTGGCTTAGGGTGCTGGCCATATCATTAATATCAATTGTAAACGGATGCTTGGTTGAATTGACTAACTCATCAAGGGATACACCCTTACCTTCTTTTTGTTTTATCCAAAGTTGGTGCAACCAAAGCAGGGCATGGGAAAAACCGTCTAAGGGCTTCCCGATGCGGCGCTTATGATGTACGGAAAAGGCGTAGCTGATTTCAGCGCCCAAAAGTGCAATGACCCAAAGCCAGTAAACCCAGAGGAAAAAAATAGGTACGATTGCAAAGGCGCCATAGAGTAATTGATAACTGTTGTAACGGGTTAAAAAATAGACAAATGCATGCTTGGCTGATTCAAACAGAATGGCAGCAATACAACCGCCCCATAAGCCATGTGTAAGCTTAACCGGGCAATTAGGCACAACAACATATAAAAAGGTAAAACCAGTTAATGATAGAAGGAAGGGAATAGTACTCACCACAATGGATGGCGTAGAATCTTGAATAAAGGGTAAAGAGAAAAGGTAGGAGCTAGCTGCCAGGCTAAGTCCTAGTAAAACAGGCCCTAGCGACAAAATAGCCCAATAGAGTAAAAAAGCCGCAACACCATGCCGTGAAGAGGGTGCCCGCCAAATTTTATTCATTGCTCGTTCAATAGTGACCATAACTAGCAAAGCAGAGATGAATAAAAGTGCAACACCTAAAATTGATAAATTGGAAACTTGCGCCGCAAATTGCCGTAAATAGCCTTGTATAATTTTACCTGTGGCTGGGACAAAATTATCAAAAATAAAATCTTGTACAGGGCCTGACAAGCCATGGAAAACAGGGAATGAGGATAGGACAGCAAAGCCAACAGTCATTAATGGAATGACGGCCAGCAAACTGGTGAAGGCGAGTGCCGAGGCTCTGTAGGTGCAATCATCATTAATAAAATGGATTGCAACAAAGCGAATAAAGCGGAATCCTTCATAAAATTTGTTAATTAATCGTTGTGTCCAGTCCATTTGGCTTAATTAAATCTCAAAACTAGGATTAATTAAAGCATAAGCAGCCCCGAACTAGTCTGCAAGCAATATGCTGAAAAAGTGCTATAGATCCTGGCGTGATTAGAATATCCTAGTAACCCCGAATTCTTGCGGCTTGACCCATAGGCATCTAAACAAGTGTCTGTAATAGATGAGCCCTGTGTCCCCCTAAGGCACGTCATCCAGAGCGCAGCGAAGGATCTCCTGAATGTGGCACGGTGCTAATCCCGGAGATCCTTCGCTGCGCTCTGGATGACGTAGTGTTGAAACAAGGAAGGACGTGACCTTATTACAGACACTTGTGTAGATACCTATGGGCTTGACCGCGGGATCTATGTATCTTGTATCTGACTCTCTAGGATTCAAGGTAATTTCTTACTTCTTGCCCCCTAAACAAGTGTCTGTAATAGATGAGCCCTGTGTCCCCCTAAGGCACGTCATCCAGAGCGCAGCGAAGGATCTCCTGAATGTGGCACGGTGCTAATCCCGGAGATCCTTCGCTGCGCTCTGGATGACGTAGTGTTGAAACAAGGAAGGACGTGACCTTATTACAGACACTTGTGTAGATACCTATGGGCTTGACCGCGGGATCTATGTATCTTGTATCTGACTCTCTAGGATTCAAGGTAATTTCTTACTTCTTGCCCCCTATAAAGACAGTGTTATACTCAAGCCTTTTAACCCAAGGTTGCAACATGATCACCATCTATCATAATCCGCGCTGCTCAAAATCTCGGGCATGTTTACAGTTGTTAGAACAACGGGGTCTTGCTGTTGAAGTTGTTAATTATATGGCGAATCCCTTGACCTATGAGCAGATCCAGCAATTTGCAAAGCACTTGGGTATTCAAGAAATCGTCCGTGAGCAGGAAGTTATTTATAAAGAACTGCAATTAGCCGATGCGGATGATGAGACCCTAGTCAGAGCTATCTCAGAACATCCACAACTTCTACAAAGGCCAATAGTTGTTTCTGGTGGAAAAATGCTTCTTGCTCGTCCGCCTGAGAAAGTATTGGAGCTTATCAATGAATAAACCTTATATCTTAGTTCTTTATTATTCACGGACCGGGGCAACAGCACAATTAGCACAATATATTGCTCGTGGCATTGAAGCTCTTGATGGTATTGAAGCCAGAATACGAACAGTCCCTCCTGTTTCAGCAACCTGTGAAGCAGTGGATAACCCGGTTCCTGATCATGGAGCACCTTACGCCAGTTTGGATGATTTACGAAATTGCCAGGGGTTGGCGCTTGGAAGCCCAACACGTTTTGGCAATATGGCGTCGCCACTCAAATACTTTTTAGACAATACAACACCCTTATGGTTAGCCGGTGATTTGGTTAATAAACCGGCCTGTGTTTTTTCATCCTCATCATCCATGCATGGCGGACAAGAAACGACTCTAACCTCAATGATGCTGCCCCTATTACACCACGGAATGATTTTGTTGGGTTTGCCCTATACGGAACCCTTGCTTACAACGACACTAAGTGGTGGTACGCCTTATGGTGTGACGCATGTTGCCGGCGCTGACAATAGTCAGCCCCTAAGTGCTGATGAGATTGCTTTGTCAAAACGTTTAGGAACTAGGTTAGCGACTATCGCCTTGGCGGTAGCAAACAATGTGTTAAGCTAGAACAGTCAATTTTTTGCTGATGGGGATTTTGTGAAAATAATAAGTTTTAATGCTAATGGTGTACGAGCAGCAGCTCGCAACGGTTTTTATGAATGGCTGGCAAAACAAGATGCTGATTTTGTTTGTATCCAGGAGACCAAAGCCCAGGAGTCACAACTTACTGATCCTGAAGAAACATTCTATCCCCGCGGTTATTTCTGCAGTTATTTTGACGCACATAAAAAGGGTTATAGCGGGGTTGCAATTTATGCGCGCAAGAAACCGACGCGCATTATAACCGGCCTTGGTTTTGATTATTGCGATACAGAAGGGCGTTATCTGCAATTTGATTATCCAAAACTCAGCGTTGTCTCGCTTTATCTGCCTTCAGGAACTAGCGGGGAAGAGCGCCAAGCGGTTAAGTATGATTTTTTGGAGCGTTTCGCCGAGCATTTAACACGCTTGAAAGATGAGGGGCGAGAGTTGATCCTCTGTGGCGACTATAACATTGCCCATAAGAAAATTGACTTGAAAAACTGGCGAGGAAACCAGAAAAACTCAGGTTTTTTACCCGAAGAACGAGCGTGGATGGATAAATTATTCGGACCTATGGGGTTTGTCGATGCCTTCCGTGTGGTTAATCAGGAAGAGGAACAGTATACGTGGTGGTCGTACCGCAATCGCAGTGCTTGGGATAATAATGTTGGATGGAGAATTGATTACCAAGTTATTACTCCTGGCTTGGTTGATAGCGTAAAAGCGGTGAGTGTCTCTCGCGAAGTAAGATGGTCAGACCATGCCCCGTTAATCATTGAGTATGAAGGGGATTGGTGTGATTAAGCTTGCGAGTTGGAATGTTAATTCTTTAAAAATTCGTCTTGAGCAAGTGCTCAATTGGCTTGATTCATCTGGCGTTGCAATTTTAGGCATGCAGGAAACTAAGCTAGTGGATGAAAATTTCCCCCACGAGGCCTTTATCGAGCGGGGATATCATGTCAGTTTTTCCGGACAAAAGACCTATAACGGCGTTGCTGTGGTGAGCCGTTTTCCGATAAACGAGGTAGTGACTGATATTCCTGATTTACAGGATCCCCAACGCCGTATTTTGGCAACGACGATCGCGGGTATTCGTTTTATTAATCTCTATGTTCCTAACGGCGCAGATTTAAGTTCTGACAAATATAACTACAAACTAATGTGGTTAGAAAAAGTAAATGCTTACATCAAACAGCAGTTAATCTTATATCCCAAGGTAGCTGTTGTGGGGGATTTTAACATTGCGCCCGAAGACCGAGATGTGCATGATCCCGCGGAATGGGAGGGCTCTATCTTGGTTAGTCCTGCAGAGCGTCGGGCTTTCAATGAGCTATTAGCCTTGGGGCTTGCGGATAGTTTCCGTAATTTCCCTCAAGAGGAGAAAATATTTAGCTGGTGGGATTACCGAGCTGCAGGTTTCCGACGCAATCGAGGTCTACGAATTGATCATCTGTTGTTGAATAGGGAATTAAGCGCTTTATGTCGGCAATCAAAAATTGATAAAGAGCCCCGTAAATGGGAGCGTCCCTCAGATCATGCACCTGCTTGGGTTGAACTCGATCTTGAGGTAAACTCGAATTGATAGCCATTTTTCATAAGGAAGTGAAAATGTTTAAGAAGTCAATTACCATTTTAACAGCAGCCATAATATTTCTATTTTTCCAGAAAATAGAAGCAAAAACAGTTGAGGAAATTTTAACCCTATCGAAGACGACTTCGTCAGTGACTCAGCAAGCAATGACCCCTAAAGAAGCCTTATTACGCTTGAATATGGGGAATCAGCGTTTTCTGACAAACACAATGAAAACCAGAGATTATCTTAGTCAGGCCAAACAATCCTCCTACGGCCAATTCCCCTGGGCTGTCATACTCAATTGCATGGATTCACGTTCAGTGCCTGAGCTGGTTTTTGATCAAGGACTGGCCGACCTTTTTACTCTAAGAGTTGCGGGAAATGTGCTTAATGACGATAACCTGGGTAGTATGGAATTTGCGACCAAGGTTGTCGGGGCTAAGTTGATTGTTGTTTTAGCACATACCTCTTGTGGTGCGGTTGCAGGAGCTTGTGAAGGTGTAAATTTAGGCCATTTGGACCATGTCCTAGATAAAATCAAACCGGTCGTTGCACCAACTCAAAAGGAAACTGGGATCAAAGACTGCGCAAAACACGAACTAATTGATGCAATTGCTAAAAATAACGCTCTAAGTGTAGCGAGGCAAATCCAGGCACAAAGCCCAATTATCAGCGACTTATTAGCTAAAGGACAAATTGGTATTGTTGCTGGTGTGCATGATATTAAAACAGGAAAAGTGACGTTTTTTGAAGAAGGCCGTTTATTACCTTCAGCGCCGGAGGCGTCTCAAACGCAAAAAGGAAAAAATTGATCTATACTTAAATTTCTGATAATGTTGCGCGTCATTTGTTATGAGTATGGTGCCTGGCAAAAGGGTTCAGGTGGCGATACTCCTTTAGTAAAGAGAGAGTGGTATCATGAAAGCATCAATTCACCCAGATTATAAAACTATAAAAGTGACCTGTAGTTGCGGCAGTGTATTCGAAACAGGTTCAACTTTGACTAGTGATTTAAATATCGAAGTTTGTTCACAATGCCATCCCTTCTACACAGGAAAGCAAAAACTAGTTGATACTGGTGGACGTGTTCAGAAGTTCCGTGACCGTTATAAGAAGCGTGGTGAGTAATCAATTCGATTGTCGTTAGATTTGTTTTTGTCAATTTGAACAAGCTACAAGGCGCAATATCGATGCGCCTTTTTTTTGCAAAATGACTGTTCATCTCTAACGTTTTTCTATATGATTTTTTGCCGAGTTGTTTAATTTTAGAGAGTAAGCATTGTGGATAAAGATGTATTAAAGCTGCGCGCGCTACATTATCATGAGTTTCCAACACCAGGAAAGCTTGCTGTACATGTAACTAAGCCGACCAATTCACAAGATGATCTATCGCTTGCCTACACACCGGGTGTAGCCGAGCCGGTGCTTGCTATTGCTGAAACGCCAGATGATGTTTATCGCTATACAGCCAAAGCTAATTTGGTTGCTGTCATGACTAATGGGACAGCAGTGTTAGGACTGGGTGATGTGGGAGCGTTGGCTTCCAAACCAGTAATGGAAGGCAAGGCTGTATTATTTAAGCGTTTTGCAGATATCGATGTCTTCGATATCGAAATTGATGCAGACGATCCCCAGGCTTTTATTGCCACCGCGAAGCGGATATCGCCAACTTTTGGTGGTATCAACTTAGAAGATATCAAAGCGCCTGAGTGTTTCGAGATTGAACAAGCTCTGATTGAACAGCTTAATATTCCAGTTTTCCATGATGACCAACACGGTACAGCGATTGTTGTTGCCGCAGGGTTATTGAATGCCCTCGAATTACAAGGTAAGAAACTCTCTGAAGCAAATATAGTTTGCATTGGTGCTGGTGCAGCAGGCATAGCTTCAATGCGTTTATTAGTTGCCTTGGGCGCTGATAAGGGAAAAATGCTTCTTTTAGATAGTTGTGGCGTTATTCACACTGGGCGAGAAGATTTAAATCCCTATAAATTTGCTTTTGCGCGAGCAACAGACCGACGGACACTAGCAGATGCTTTAGTTGATGCAGATGTCTTTATTGGTGTGGCTAAACCTGATTTGCTTGATGCAGCCCTTTTACAATCAATGGCGCCAAATCCGATTATCTTTGCTTTGTCGAACCCAGATCCTGAAATAAAGCCAGAGGTTGCTCGCGATGTTCGTAGCGACTTAATTATTGCAACTGGTCGTAGTGACTACCCTAACCAGGTCAATAATGTCTTGTGTTTTCCCTATATTTTCCGTGGGGCATTAGATGTGCGTGCAACCTGCATTAATCAGGCAATGCAGATTGCTGCTGTTGAAGCAATTCGTCAATTGGCAAAAGAGCCCGTTCCTCAAGTGGTAAAAGACAATTGCCCAAGTATGACAAATTGGGACTATGGACCTGAGTATTTTATTCCCAAGCCCTTTGATCCTCGCTTGAAAGAGCGGGTATCGCAAGCTGTTGCTACAGCTGCAAGAGCAAGTGGTGTTAGCCGGGACGGCTATTAATAGAAGTTTTCTAAGATTCACCATATTTTGAATGCTTTAGGAAAAGCCATATTTTTGCAAGATCTGCCAAATATGGCTTTTTGATGAATGCAGTGAATATTAGGAAATTAATTTGACAATTCTTGTCCTTAACCAAATTAAGCGAAGGAGTTCGTTTTGCATAGTGCTGCTAATAAAAAATACTTGCTGATAGCTTGGCTTATCTGCGGATTGGGAGCTGTTTATTACAGCTATGAATACTTTTTGCGTATATCGCCAAGCGTGATGGAAGGTGCATTACGTGAACACTTTCAACTATCTGCAACCGGATTTGGGTTGTTGTCTGCATTTTATTATTATGCCTATGTTCCTCTCCAGATTCCTGTTGGGGTTCTTCTTGATCGCTACGGTCCAAGGTTATTAATTACTATCGCTTGCCTTATCTGTGTTTTTGGTACCTTTGTATTTGCCGGAACAACGGTGTTTTGGATCGCAGCAATCGGACGTTTCCTCGTGGGATTTGGTTCCGCTTTTGCCTTTGTTGGCGTTTTAAAGCTGGCTACCATCTGGCTGCCAGAGAATAAATTAGCGATGGTTTCAGGTTTGGCAGCTGCCTTGGGTACTGTTGGTGCGATGATAGGTGATAACCTTTTGGGGGACCTGGTAATAAGAGTTGGTTGGCGTGAGACAATGAATTTAACTGCTTATGTCGGACTTGGCCTAGCTATTGTTCTTTGGTTTGGTATTCGCGATAAAAAAAGCCATCAACGTCGTAGTGGTACTGTCGAGAATTTTCGAAAGAGCATGATTGACCTCAGTATTATTGTTCGTAACAGGCAGATCTGGATAAACGGTTTGTTTGGCTGTTTAGTTTATTTACCAACTACAGTTTTTGCTGAGCTTTGGGGAATTCCCTATTTGAAACACGCCCATGATTTATCGCAGCCTGCTGCTGACTTTGCCAACTCGCTACTCTTTTTAGGATTTACTATTGGCGCACCTCTGATGGGCTATATCTCAGATAGATTAAAGCGTCGTAAACTCCCTATGTTATTTGGTGCTACCGGTGCGGCTGTGATCATGATGATCGTGCTTTATATGCCGGGACTAACTGAATCGCACATTCAGGCCTTAATGTTCTTACTTGGACTTCTCTATAGTGCTCAGTGTATCGTTTTTGCTGTGGGTCGTGAGCTTAGTCCTAACGAGGCTGCGGGTACTGCAATGGCTACAACGAATATGATCGTTATGCTAGGGGCTATGTTCTTACAGCCTATGGTAGGAAAGTTGTTGGACGTAAGTCTGGCATCGCACATGGGAGATGTTCCTCTGCAATCTATTCCTGTTGATAAATTACAACAGTTATATACTGCAGATGATTATCAGTTCGCATTATCAATAATCCCTATAGGTATTGTTATTGCCGCTATTTTAACCTTCTTTTTGAAAGAAACTTATGCTAATGCAGATAACTAGAACAACTATAAGTCGAAGGCAAGCCCTATTTGGTAGCTTGGTATGTGCTGTTGGTGCTTTCTTTTATTGTTATGAATTTGTACTCAGAATTATTCCGGGTGCTTTACAAAGTGAACTAAGCGCAGCTTTTGGCCATATCTCTGCAACAACTTTTGGCCAGTTGTCAGCATTCTATTATTTCGCTTATTCACCAATGCAATTACCAGTTGGTATGCTAATGGACCGTTTTGGACCTAGGCGTCTGCTTACCTTTGCCTGTCTCTGTTGTGCACTTGGCTCATGGATGTTCGCTGATACCACTTCTATGTTAATTGCCGGCAGTGGACGTTTCTTAGTCGGGTTTGGTTCATCCTTTGCCTTTGTGGGTGTTTTATCACTTGCCCTGCACTGGTTACCGCGTCGTTACTTTTCCCTGGTCGCAGGTTTAATTACCACTTTAGGTATGTTGGGCTTAGTCTATGGTGAGGTTAAAATCACCGATGTAGCTGTAACCATGGGATGGCAACATGTGCTAACGATGATGATCACAATCGGTGCTGTACTAACAGTTCTAATCTTCCTTATTGTTCGTGATGGTCCAGAGGGTTATGCGCCCCATAGTCATCCTCTGCCTGAGTTTTTTGCCAATGTTTGGTCTGTCTTGAGCTCACCACAGGTTTGGTTAATCGGTTTTGTCGGTGCTTGCTTATATACTTCTCTTTCAGTTTTTGGCGAGTTATGGGGTAAGAGTTATTTGGAACAAGCTCATCATCTGACCAAAGTCGAGGCGGCAAAAACGGTATCTGCCATGTTTTTAGGCTGGGCTGTTGGAGCGCCGATAGCGGGTTTTTACTCTGATAGCAGCGGGCGGCGCGTCTTGCCCTTAGTTGTTGGTGCAGTATTGGCTTTTATCTGTATAAGCATAGTTCTCTACTATCCAGGCTTATCTTATACCTGGTTAAATATCCTGTTATTTCTTTATGGTGTATTTAGTGCAACTGAAATCATTGTCTTTATCATGGCTAAAGAGAATAGTGGCGCTAAGCTATCGGGCACGGTATTTGCGGCAGTAAACATGATAGTTACTTTAGGCGGTGTAGTATTCCAGCCTTTAGTAGGAAAGCTGTTAGATACTTTTGGTGATAGTGGTATTGTCGCAGGTGAGCATATTTATACAGTTGTTGATTACCAGCTTGCGCTTTCGATATTACCGATTTCTCTTTTATTTGTAACAATCCTGGCCTTTTTCATGAAGGATTTTCGCTCCATAGGCAACTAAGCTCAGGATGTGGAGCGGAACCCGTAGCCTGGATTCCGCTTCGCTGCATCCAGTCTACCTTTTATTGTAATAGTTCTCTCGAGATGGGACAAAAATGGGTAACAGGTTACCCCTATCCCTAATTCCTGCGGCTTGAGCGTGGAGTCTATAGCAAAGCGTAATCAAGGTTTTCCTTAGATAAGAGGTGGGGGGACGTGACCTATTACCTTTTATTTATCTGAAAATAGCGACCAACTCTTGCGCTGGAATTCGTTTGTTTGCGTTACAACTAATACTACGCTCTACAGGGAAGGAAATGATTTCACTATGACGATAGTGATAACGTGTAAACTCAGTATCATGATTAGAAATAATTACAGTGATGCCCTTATTTGCACATTCTCTAGCTAAAGCGGCTAAATCGAGTTGATCCTTCTCTCCGAATTTTTTATTCGTATAAGAAGCAAAATTTGCGCTATTTGATAAGGGGACATAAGGGGGATCGCAATAGATCAGATCACCAGGTTTTGCTAGAGCGAAAGTGTCTCTGAAATCGCTATGGATAAAATGGGCAAACTGGGCCTTATGATGGAAATAGTCCATTTCCTTACGTGGGAAGTATGGGTTGCTATAAAGACCAAAGGGTACATTGTAAATGCCGCTTTGATTATAACGGCATAAGCCATTATAGCCATGCCTGTTTAAATACAGGAAAAGCGCTGATCTTAATTGTAAGTCTGTGCTTTTATTAAATTGCTCTCTTAATTGATAGTATTTATCAGCACAATTATTGTCTTTGCAAAACAATTGAGAACAATAAGTTATAAAGTCATTACCCCCTTCTTGCAGGCATTTGAAAAGAACGACCAAATCTTTATTCTCTTCAGCTAAGAGATAACTTTGAAAAGTGGAGTTAACAAAAATTGCACCTGAGCCAGTAAAAGGTTCGACAAGTCTTGCAGCAATTGGAAAGGAATTTAGTATGGTTTCAATGCAGCGGTATTTGTTTCCTGCCCATTTTAGAAAGGGTCTTATTTTGATCATAGTGAAGAGGATAGTTATTTGTGTGGAAGTATCTCCCAATCTTAAGTAAATAGCCAGAGTAGCAAAAGCAAATGCTGGTGTGAAATGTTGACGTTCGTTTAAGGCTCTGGGTATGATGCAAAACTTATTATTGAACAGCCGGAGTTACGATGGATGAACTGAATGCCTTGCTGAAACCTTCTTGGGGTGCTGAGCAGTGGATATTAGAGGGTTGGAATCAGCTTACCGCAGGAGAAAAGGAGTTAATCAACTCCCGCATGGCTGAGATGTTTAAAGATGGTTTACCCTTTGAGTTGAAACATGATAGAACAAGCTATATCCAAACATTCTCCCTATTAGCACAGTTAGAAGTTCTTGCTATTCAGATCCCTCTAAAGTTTGAATCGAAGATGACAGATCCTGTCCATAAACGACTAATGAGAAATCAACTCTTGGATGAAATTTTCCATGGTTTAGTTTTTACAAAAATTGTTTATATGCTTTGTTCGCCTTACGCCCTGCCGCCAGCCTATAGCGAAAAAGTAGAATTATTATGTAATTATGTTCGTGAGGAAAGCGACCCTAAGATTGCTGTAGTCTTGTTAAATTTAATTAGCGAGAGTTGGATTGAAGAGTTTTTCTATGCTTTCCAAAGGCATGGTATTGCACCAAAAGTGTT
The DNA here is from genome assembly GCF_000756815.1 of Legionella massiliensis. Classification (GTDB taxonomy): domain Bacteria; phylum Pseudomonadota; class Gammaproteobacteria; order Legionellales; family Legionellaceae; genus Tatlockia; species Tatlockia massiliensis. Next base: position 13,208 of record NZ_CCVW01000001.1, on the reverse strand, counting down.
CGACACGATTATTGCTGATGAGCATCGCCATGTTAGCGAGGCTGAGCTTTATAGCTCTATTGGTTTGCCAGATAAAAAGGTTATTGCTGAAAAAATTGAATCTATGGAGAACCAATTATCAGCCAATATTTTTATGCAATTCAGATATATTGTTTCATTCTCAACCTTAGTTGGTTACCAGGCAATTATTGAATATTTGCAAAATCTGGATATAAAGCACCGTAAACAACTAGGTAAAATTAACCTATCTCCAAGTGATAACTGGCAGTATTTCGTGAAGTTTTCTTCCAAGCTATTCTCAGGGTTTGTCCTTTATGACCAATCAGTTAATCAAGTTGAGCAAACTCCACTACGCAAGCTATTAATGAGTCAGTGGAGAGTACCAGTCGATCCAACAATGGTTGGTCAGTTTAATGTAAACATAACTGCATTTAATTATTTCAGTGGTCAATATACCCATGAGACTTTAATGCTTTTAATCCTGCAAGCAACAAGTTTAGGGATGTATGAGAATGATTACCTCCGTATTTTTATAGACCGAAGCAAACTATTTACAACCCAGGATGCCTATGTTGGTCTAATATTGAAATTGCCTAACTGTGGTGATCAGCTTGGCACAATTGTGTTGAAAAATTGTCATGAGTTAAGCTTGCAAGACTTAGCACGTAAAGTGAGATCTATCAGGAAGAAGATGACCTATTGCTATAAAAGATGCGAGCAATTAGAACAAGAGAATCCTGAATTGATTAAATTAGCCGATGAGCCACTTGACGATATGGCTGATGATTTTTATGGCTGTCATTTCCCAGCTAGCCCATTTGTATCCTTGTCAGATCTAAGTTCCTTTGGTTTTTCTCAAGCGAAGTCACCACTACGACCCAATGAGTCTTCAAAATTAACTATGCTAGAGGTTGAGCGTAAACCAGTATGGAATCATCAAACAGAGCAATTTGAACCTCAAGATATGCTTGCTATGTCCATTAGTGCAGATCATCGTGCAATAGATGGGAGTATGCAAATACGCAAAGTGATGAGCGAGGGCTTTGAGCGGGTGTTTGCGAAAATGCAAAATGAAGAGCTAAAGCCAATTGGAAGGGAGTCTTTAGGACAAGAGAGAATTTTTAAGAATTCAGTAGAGTTTATGTTAGAAAACAATCTGGAGTTAGGGTACAAATTCCTCTCATTCCTTCGCACAATGTGGTCTGATGATCTTTTTGCTTCAGAACAAGTTTTTTCCGTAGGTATGAACAGAAAAGATCTGATGAATATTGCTAATTATTATGTCAAAAAGGCATTAACGATATAGTAGAGTGGTTTTGTCATTCTCACGCAACAATGCTGGGTGAGAATGACAAGGAATCGTATTACTTAATTGCAAGACAAAGTAAAAATATTGCCGTTAATCCAACAAAGACAAGCGCTAAATTTCCACCTGGAACAATCCAAGTCTCTTCTTCAGGTCCTAATCTTCTGCCTTTCCATGCCATTAGAGCAGGTAAAAGAAGTAGCAAGACAACACAGCAGATACCTGCATAACTTAGAGCATGCAAGTAAATCCCAGGATTAATAAGCACCACTGCCAAGGGTGGGATAAAAGTAAGGGCTAGTGTGGATCTGCCTTGAAGTCCGGTTTTTTTAAGTGTCAGGCCATCAGCCAGAAAATCAAATAATCCAATCGAAACGCCAAGAAAAGCCGTTACCATGCAGATAGAGGTAAAAAAGCTAAAAAAGCCTGTGACCCAATTAGAGTCAACAGCAGCAGATAAGGCATTGGTTAAGCCACTAGTAGCATGGGCATTAGTAGTCAGAGCTATCAGGCCATTACTACCTTCGCGGTGTATAACACCCATAATCACTGCGTCCCAAAGGATATAGCAGCTTAAAGGAATCAATGAACCAAAAAGAATTACCTTACGTAGGCTATGCACATCATCATGAAAATACTCCCGCAAACTGGGGACTATAGAGGCAAAGCCAAAGGAGGTGATTAGAACCATTAGGCTACCACCAATTGCTTTCATGGAGCCGCCATTTAAGGTAGAAACATTAATATGTGGGCTAATTAGAATAACCAGCAGTATATATACCCCCAACTTACCAAACATAAGGCCGCGATTGACGTAATCTACAGAGCGAATACCACCGTAAACGACCAGGCTGAAAATGATTGTAAAGAACAGCGAGGTTAACCAGCTAGGAAAATCCAGATTTGCTCTTTGCAAGATCCCATTGAGGACGTCAGAACCGCCGGAAATGTATGCTGCCAATAAGGTATAAAACAGTAATAGATAAGTAACCCAAGCAATGACTTGTCCCGGTAGTCCCAGAGTGGATTTAGCCATAGAGATCATAGAGCTGCCAGGGGGTAAGCGAAGATTAACCTCCAGAATGAGCAAAGCACCGATAGTCATTACCAGCCAGCACATAATTAAGAAGAAAATAGAATTGGTAAAGCCTGCCTCAGCGGTTGAAACAGGTAAGGCTAGCATTCCTCCGCCAATTGAGGTGCCAACAATTAATAAAATACCGCCGATAATTTTTGAGTTAGGCACGATCCCTTCCATTTGAGCAAAATTAATACAATATGATAAATTAAAACCATCTGGCATGTCAATGAGAATGCTTGGTGAGCCTAGCCTTTACTGGGGATTAACTCCCAAATTGAATTAACAAGCAAGAGAATCGAACTACCAATAACAAACCATTGTGATAATTTACCACCAGGGACTGTATAGGGCGATGAAAATTTTTTCCTGCCAAATACGGTCATTAACGCTGGCAATAGTAATAGCAAAATTACACAAAAAATCCCAGCATAACTCAGCGCATGGATGTACGCTCCAGGATAATAAATAACAACGAGCAGAGGAGGGAGGAAGGTTAGTAAAAATAAAACTAGTCCTTGTCGTCCACGTTGTTCCATTTTTAAACCATCCGCTAAAAAGCTAATGAGACAAAGAGAGACACCAAGAAAGGCAGTCAACATGCAAATGGATGTGAAAAAATTAAACAAGGAACTAATGACATGATTCTTTACAGTATTTGAAAGCGTGGTTGCCAATGCGGAGGTTGTATGCTCATCGTGCATTAAGGCGGCCAAACCATTGGAGCCAGTAGAGGGCAGGCTACCAATGATTACTGCATCCCAGGCTAAATAACAGACTAAAGGGATAAGAGAACCAATTAATACCACCTTTCTTAGTGCCTTAATGTCATCATTAAAATAATCACGTAAATTGGGGACAATAATCGCGAAGCCGAAGGAGGTGATTAAAATCATAACCGTGCTGGTGATGTAACGATAATTGCCACCATCAAGCAGCTTAATTTGCACATGGGGAGCAATGAGCAAGATGAGGATAAAATAGACTCCGAGCTTGCCGAACATCAGGCCGCGGTTTAGCAAATCGACGCGTCGAATGCCGCTATAGACGATAAGGCCAAAAAAAATAGTAAAAAGGGTACTCGCTTGCCATTCATTAATAGGTACACCAATGTGCTGGAAGAGGTTACCAAAGACGTCTGCACCACCGGAAATATAGGCTGAAAGCAGGGTGTAAAGTAAAAAAATATAACTTAGCCATGCTGCAAGCAGACCTGGGGTGCCCAAAGTTGACGCGGCCATAGAAACCATATGTTTCCCAGGTGGTAAATACAGATTGGCTTCGAGGATAAATAATGCGCCAAGGGTCATCACAGCCCAGCAAAGCAATAAAAAAAGAGATGATTGCCAAAAACCTGTTGCTGCGTTGGCTACGGGCAGGGCAAGCATGCCACCGCCAATCGATGTGCCAACAATAAGAAGAATACCGCCAATAAATCTGGATTTCATTTAATACACCTATATAAGCAATGCACGGTAGTTGAACCGTTCTCACTAAGATTCAAATGCGCCTCTTGAACCTCACTTTATTTAGTAGGACCTAGATAGGGAGGCGCTTCAGATTTTTGTGCTGCGCAATATTTGAATATCTGAATTTCAAGGCGACGATTATACGCGCTGCCGTGAATAATATGATTATCGCCAACAGGATTTTTATCTCCATATCCCTCGGCAATTAAACGTCTAGCGGGAATTCCATTCGCCCACAGGAATGAAACCATTCTTTCAGCTCTTGCTTGTGACATCATGTTTTTACTGTAGCGAGAACCAACATTATCAGTAAAGCCAGCAACATAAATAGGACAAGCTACTGGATACATTTTGATGAGTTTAACGAGGTCTGATAAACCAGGAAAGCATAGTTCATTAAAACGAGCGCTATTAAAGATAAAATAACGATCGGTAGGAACGATTAGGGTGATCGTATCGCCATACTCCACATATTGGATATCTAATTTTTGCAGCTCCCTGATGACAGAGGGCTTAGAGTCTTTATAAAGCCCAACTGTAGCACCTACAGCCGCACCAAGGGCTGCGCCTGCAATAACCGGGGCTCCGCCTGCTGCAATCGTGGCTGCGGCCCCAACTGCTGCACCAGGACTGGTCGTCTCATAAACACGGTGATAGGGTTTAAAATTATTATAGGGAGCATGGAAACAGCCACTTATAGCTAAAGATAAAAGACTAACAAAGGCCAAGTGCCCGAGGGAGCTCTTGTGTGACATTCCCACTCCTATAACTCATTAATTTTTCCATTATTAAGCATCCACTGTGATTTCGCAATCTAGTCGTGACACGAAGGGCATAGACAAAGGCATTAAAGAGTTAAATTAGGCCAGGTTGTGATTAATGTAAACAAATTCAAGGGATTACTTGTCGCAAATGAAATAGTTTTATACTCTCTACACAATCTGCTTTGTTGATTCATTATTAGAAAGGATGCTTAGTTGAATAATACCAATAAAAAATTTCCTCTAGCTTTATCACTCGGTGCTCTGGGGGTGGTATTTGGGGACATCGGAACTAGTCCACTTTATGCTTTGAGAGAGACTCTTGGTGATTTACCGCTTACTCGTGTCGATATTTTAGGGGTGTTATCCCTAATTTTTTGGTCATTAATCTTTATTATTTCACTTAAATATCTCGTTATTGTCTTTAGGGCAGATAACGAAGGGGAAGGGGGCGGCTTAGCCTTATTGGCCTTGTTGAAGCAAAAAGCGACAAAACATGAGCATCTGTTTTATTTATTAGCTATTTTTAGCGCGGGCTTATTGCTTGGTGATGGTATGTTAACACCGGCAATTTCGGTGACTAGTGCTATTGAGGGATTAAAAACGATATCACCTAGATTTGATGATCTTATTATTCCTCTATCAGGTGGAATCCTAATTCTATTATTTTTTATGCAATCCCACGGCACCGAGAAAATTGGTGCAACCTTTGGACCCCTATTACTAATTTGGTTTATTACTATTGCTGTCTTGGGGATTGTGGAGATCAATCGACATCGAGAGGTGCTTCCAGCGCTAAATCCTTATTATGCCTTTAAATATTTATATGACAATGGTATGAAAGGTTATTTACTGCTAGGTGGCGTTTTTCTGGTTGTAACTGGGGGAGAAGCTCTTTACGCTGATATTGGCCATTTTGGTAAAAATCCTATTCGCTATAGTTGGTTTTTAGTCGCATTGCCTTGTCTTGTCCTTAATTATTTTGGACAGGGTGCTCATCTAATCAGTCATCCTGAGGCAATTGCTAACCCTTTTTATATGATAGCGCCAGATTGGTTTTCCATTCCCTTACTTATTATTTCCACAATTGCCACAGTTATTGCTTCACAGGCAGTTATTACTGCCACTTTTTCTTTAACTAAACAGGCCATATTGTTAGGGCTTTGCCCTCGTATTCCTATTATTCAAACGTCTAAAGAGCACATTGGGCAAATTTATATTCCACAAATGAATTTTGTTTTGCTGATTGGAACACTGTTACTTATATTTACCTTTAAAAGCTCAAGTAATATGACGCATGCCTATGGCATTGCTGTAAATTTAGTCATGTTACTGGTGACGACCATGGTAACTTATGCGGCGCGTCAGGTTTGGGGCTGGTCTATTTTACGTATCGTTGTTGTATTTACTCCCTTTCTCTTTGTGGATTTTGTCTTTTTAGGGGCGAATGCGCACAAATTTTTAACAGGAGGCTGGGTGCCGGTTTGTTTTGCATTGATAGTGAGTTACATCATGTACACCTGGAATTTAGGTTTGCAGTATTTGAAAGAAAATTTCTATATGCAAAAAGATGATATTTCTAAAATTATCAAGCAGTTGAATTACAAATCACTCAATCAATTGCCCGGGGTTAATGCGATCTTCCTGACAGATACCTATGATCGCAGTGGTGGAAGTTTTCTGCACTTTTTAAAACTAAGTTATGCTGTGCCAGAGAACATCTTGATTGTTAGTTATGTGGTTGAAAACAAACCCTATATTCATCGCGACAAGCGTTTTGAAATTCACCAAATCGATAAAAGGGTTTGTGAAATAACTCTGCATTATGGCTTTATGGATAACATTTCAGTACCTAAAGCTTTGGCAAGGGCTTGTGAGAAAAAGCTGCTTCCCTTTAAATTGGAATGGGAATCAGCAACTTATCTGGTTGAAATTCCTAATGTAATCGCTTCTAAAAAGAAAAAAACACTCATGTTTCATTGGCAAGAAAAGCTATTTGCCTTTTTAATGCGTAATTACTCTGCCAATTTAAATATTGAGTTTTATCAATTGCCTTATAACAGAACGATCGCTATTGGGACTTATTGTTTGATTTAACGTCACTTCGGGCTAAGAGTTGTTTAAACTCTTCGATAAATCAAAGTACTCTTCGTTAAAAGCGCTCAGAAATGATCGAATTAGCCCTGCTCCTGCACTTTTGGGGCGCTTCTGATAGTCATAACCGCAGGCATAGCGATGTTGATCTTACACCATCCAATATTCCATTTCCTGTTGGCAATACGGATGTAAAAAATAGGATTGATATTGATTTTGATAATGCCGATTTGATGTTGAGCCAAATTCTGCAAGTGAATACTAATATCGCACTCCGTCTCTTGGCGGGTGCCTTTTATCTGCATTTTAAATAAAGGTCGAAAACAACGTTCACAAACATTATGGGTAACCAGTCTTCTGGCCTTAACCTGACGAAACACAGTAAATACAATGGATATAGCCCAAGGTTAGGTATCGATTCCCGCTATGAATTTGGCAGAGGCTTTGGTTTTATTGCAGGAAGATCTGTCGCTTACTATAGGGGTAAAATGGATTATCAGGATATCAATGCCTTGCCAAGTAGTCCTTTTCCCTTCCCTCAGGGTGCCGATAGAATCGACCATCATGGCGTTGTAAATCTAAGGGGAAAAATTGGCGTCGATTATGTGTATCAATTCCAAAGTACATCAACAGTTGGACTAGAACTTGGTTATCAAGCTGATAACTATAATAATGTCTTTACTGATCTTTGCACAGGAGCTAGGTTCCCCATGGCACCGAATGATCCAGCTGGTGCAACTAATCCGGTCTATATCAATTCAGTAGTGAGAAATCTTTCTTCATCACTTGATGGCTTTTATGTGAATCTTAAAGCTACATTTGGTTAATCTTGCATGTAATAGGTCAAGTCCCTCCTTGTCTCAGCGCTACGTCATCCAGAGCGCAGCGAAGGATCTCCTGAATGTGGCACAGTGTTAATCCCGGAGATCCTTCGCTGCGTTTTGGATGACGTTGCATTAGGGTGATAGGGCTGACCTATTCTTCTTAGAACTAAGGTGATTTTGAAATCATCTTAGGATTAATACATTGTTCATCCAAAGGCGATTGCGGTACGACTACTTCAACATTGATCCCTTTGATCGTCGGGCTTTTCATCGTTTCACGTAGATAGTCAATTAATGGAACTTCAACAACCTTGCCATACTGTGAAGAGGCTTGCCTAAATAGAAGTGTGCCATTTTTCCAGAATGCGAAGCCTAAATGTGAGACATTTAGATTAGTTCCAATAAGCTCGCGTAAATTCCAGTTGGGGCGAACAATTTCGATAATTGCACCATTAGGAATTTGCTCGAATAAAAACAGATTGGGATGACCCTGTGAATCAAAAAGGGATGTCAGCGGTAAATAAGGAATTGATGCGTTTTGTTTCTCTAATTTTGATCCCGCCACCTTTAACTCAGCTAATCGTTTAGTATGCTCATTTTCATCAGCCGAGTTTAGTCGAATATTTTTGTTTGAAAAATGCTCATACCAGGAGGGCTTATCGATGAGTGCTGTAGCAATTTGTGCGACAGCTTGATGGTTTCCATCTTTAATCGATTCTGTAATATCCTGAATAAAATTCTGCTGTTGATTATTAGGGTTCCAATCTAACGACATAAAGTGGTTACGGCTAATAAAATCAACCTGGCCATCTTTATATCTCACCTTAGACAAACATTGTTTGAAACCTTGCTGATTTTTAGCCAAAGCTAAAGCGAGTACTGTGGTGACATAAGTGTCGCAGTCAAAGGCATCCATACGATACCGTGGTTCTTGATCATAGAGTGCATCAGGACCCTCCCCTAAAGCGCCAAGCAGGTATACCTTACCGATAAATTCGCTGCTAATAGCGTCTAGTCTGTTTGGCATATTCGTTGGGGGATTATTATCGAGGGTTTGATAAAGCTTAGTAATTACTGCGTCAGTTTGTTGCTGTATGGGAGATACTTCTGCCTCTAGTGAGGGTGATAAAAGTAGTAGAAAAGTAGTAAAAGCAATCCACTTTCTTGTTTTCCTAAGATAAACTAGGCGCATAAACTCTCCAGTCTTTAAAAACAAGTACATATTTTAACCTATTTCCCTGCAGAGGTATAGAATGCTTAATGCAATATGGCTAGGAATGATTTTTACCTCCCTGGTTGTTGGTCTAATCCAAGGTCGCCTTGATCAAGTTGTGCAGGCAGTGACAGATTCTGCCAAATTCGGTTTTGAAATCGCTTTAGGGCTGGCAGGTGTAATGGCTTTATGGCTAGGAATCATGGCGATTGCTTCCGAATCTGGCCTGATTAAGCGACTCGCGCGTGTATTACATCCGATAATGCGCTGGTTATTTCCAGAGGTTCCAGCCGATCATCCTGCTATGGGCGCGATGGTAATGAATATTGCGGCTAATATGTTAGGTTTAGCAAACGCAGCAACGCCCTTTGGTTTACAGGCAATGAAAGAGCTTCAGCGCCTTAATACCAATGCTCAGGAAGCAAGTAATGACATGTGTACTTTTCTGGCAATCAATACCTCCAGTGTGCAGCTAATACCTGCGACAGCAATTGCTTTTTTAGCAGCAAATGGCAGTTTGCATCCAAGCTCAGTAATTTTCAGTTCTTTAGTCGCGACTTCTATATCATCGATAGTAGCTATTGTAGCTGTGAAACAACTAGCCAAATTACCTGTTTACCGAATTCGAGAGGTAGGAGTCAATGAGTAGTTTTGCCAATCAGTTTTCAAATATAATTTTTCTTGCGTTCATTGTGGGAATCCCTTTTTATGGTGCCTTGAAAAAAATCAACGTCTTTGATGCCTTTGTTAGTGGAGCCAAGCAGGGCTTTGAAACCAGCATCAGTATAGTCCCCTACTTAATTGCAATGCTGGTAGCTATTGGGATGCTGCGAGCCTCTGGCTTTTTTGAGTTGATACAGGATGTCTTGGCGCCAGTACTTTCCGCCCTAGGCATGCCCTCCGAATTATTGCCTTTAGCATTAATACGACCCTTTTCTGGAAGTGCTTCAACAGGGATTATGGCTGAGTTAATTCATCAATATGGTGGTGATTCACTAATCGCTAAGACTGCAGCGACCATGATGGGAAGCACAGAAACAACCTTCTATGTGATTGCTGTTTACTTTGGTGTGATTGGGATTAAACGAACCCGACATGCAATACCAGCTGGTTTGCTCGCAGATTTTGCTGGTGTGATAGCCAGTGTCATGATCTGCCGTTATCTTTTTGCCTAAGGTTAACCGACTCTTGTTCCTTTACGGTTTGCCTTGGCAAAATGCCCTGATTCAAGGGATTTAATCAGACTGAGTAACTTGTTGGAATTGGCTCTAAAACTAGCCATTTCTCGCGCTGGGACAGAGTCTCCGCGGGGCAAATCAACCGTCGTTGGGTTCTTGGGGTTCTGATTAATATGAAACTCATAATGGCAATGAGGTCCTGTTGCCAAGCCGCTCTGACCAACGTATCCGATGATTTGGCCCTTTTTCACATAAGTCCCTTTAGATAAGCCTTTCTGAAATCTCAGCATATGACCATAAATAGTATTGTAAGTATTATTATGTTTTATTTTGATCATATTTCCATAGCCACTTTGGCGCCCAATAATTTCAATCCGGCCATCACCTGTTGCCATGATTGGAGTACCTATGGGTGCTGCCAGATCGACTCCTTTATGTGGTCTTTTATAACGCAAGATAGGGTGATTTCGAGCCGCACTGAAGGTTGAACTGATATGCGTGAAGCGAAGAGGATAACGATTGAAGGCATTTTTCAAACTGTTTCCCTTCGGGCTGTAATAATCTGAGCGTCCTGAACGGCTAGTATGCAAAACGGCCTGAAAGGTTTTACCGCGATTGCGATAACTAACAGCAACAATCTCGCCGGTTCCTATTACCCTGTCATTAGCCATGGTAGTTCTATATACAATAGTAAACTGATCATTGGCGCGGATATCTTTTGCAAAATTGATGTCCCAGGCAAGAATTTCAGTCATTTGTTGGATTAATTTGTATGAAATATTATAGCGTTTGGCTGTGGTGTATAAAGAGCCTCGGACAGTGGCTGTCACATGATGGTTTTGGCTAGTAATTTTATAGGGATTAATCTTGGTTCTGTAATGTTGACCATCCCGATAAAGCACAAGAGATTGTGTATTGGAATAGGGGATGTTCATTTTTTCAAGAGTGCGATTCTTTATATGGTATTCTAATTTCTCATTAGGCCTGAGTCTGGTTAATGACTTGATACGAGGGTTTTCTTTAGTAATTGTCTGCAATAATTGGCGATTTAGGCCTATACGACTAAAGACTGCTGCAAGAGAGTCTCTTCTGCGGGTTACTAGAGTTTTAGGCCCGCTATCTCTTTCTACAACTACCTTGGTTTTGGCTTGCTTAGACTCTGTTTGAATCTTTTCTTTGACGGCACTAGCCGTTGTAGTTCTGGGGGATGCAGTTGTTGCGGTTGCAACTCTGTCTTTTTTAGATTCCCCGGCAGGGCGTGTTTTAGCTGCAGCAAGCGAATGCTCACTAATAGATGTGTCAGGTCGTTGTTTAACTGATTCAGTAACTTCTGGTGTTGGTAGAAGAGTTTCTTGTAATTCCTCGGCTGCTTGTGCCTGCTCGGCATCATAGTTAGCCTTTTGCTTATTAGGAAAGGATTTGACTAAAATAAAAGGCAGGGCGATAGCAATCACCAAAGCGATTAGAGCCATTACTTTGGATGGCTTAGATGAATTTTCTAATGAGACATTGGGTCGTTGATCCATGTTTCGCCTTTACTGCTGTCATCCTGGATGAATGCTGTTTATCTTGGCAGGCTATCAATTTGCTTACCCAAAAACGTCATAAACTCAGGTTTGGGCGTACATTCTAGCGAATCGACAACGAACCTCAAAATATTACAGTCAATTAATTTCAATCATCTTCTGGTTCTGACCACTAAGTTAAGGTACTTCAACCCAATCAATCGATTGATGAAACAGCCACGACTAGTCATTACCACTTAGAAGTTATTCACTTCTATTATATAGATCTCATTATTAGTAACGTCAGTTATGGATAAGGAAATCTAATCTATCCTAATAAATCGCCTATCCTCTAGCGAGAACAAGACAACCGGGCTAAGATACTCGCTGGAAGAAGTTAGGTCAATCATTAAAAGTAAGGTTTTGTTGTTATGATAATTGAAGATTCAGTTTGTGGTGAGTTGCAACGAGGTTGCGAAGAGATTCTTCCTGAAGAGGGATTAGAAAAAAAATTGCTCAACGGGAAGCCACTAATTATTAAGGCTGGTTTTGATCCTACTGCGCCTGATCTCCACTTAGGTCATACAGTACTACTTAATAAGTTACGACAATTCCAGCAATTTGGTCATAAGGTCATTTTTTTAATTGGCGACTTTACTGCCATGATTGGCGATCCCACAGGAAAAAATGTGACTCGTATGCCGCTGAGCCGAGAAGAAGTCGTTGAAAATGCAAAGACCTATCAACAGCAGGTTTTTAAGATCCTAGATCCAGAAAAAACAAAGGTAGCATTTAATTCCGAATGGATGGGGGCTATGGGGGCAGCCGATTTAATCCGTCTAGCTGCAACGCATACCGTAGCAAGAATGTTGGAAAGAGATGACTTCTCTAAGCGTTATAGTTCTGGCCAGCCCATTGCTATCCATGAGTTTTTATATCCCCTTGTGCAAGGTTATGACTCTGTAGCGTTAAAAGCAGATGTAGAGTTAGGCGGAACTGATCAGAAATTCAATCTACTGATGGGGCGGGAATTGCAAAAGCATTCTGGTCAGGAACCACAGGTTGTAATGATGACTCCATTGATTGAAGGGCTTGATGGGATCAAGAAAATGTCAAAATCACTTAATAACTATATAGGTATTAGTGAATCTGCAGAGTCAATGTTCGGTAAGGTCATGTCAATTTCGGACGATCTAATGTGGCGTTATATTGATCTGCTAAGTTTCAAATCAGGTAGTGAGATAGCTGCGATTAAGAAAGCAGTTGATGAAGGAGCAAATCCGCGTGACGCTAAAATTGATTTGGCAAAAGAACTAATCGCCCGTTTCCACGATCAGGCTCAAGCTGAGGCCGCCCATCAAGCATTTATAGAACGCTTTCAAAAAGGGGCAATTCCTGAGGATTTAGTTGAGCAGGTCATTTCAGCTGATGAACCAGTACAGATTGCCCAACTGCTCAAACAGCTCGATATGACAAAAAGCACTTCAGAAGCGATAAGACTTGCGAAACAAGGTGGGGTTAAAATTGATGGTGAACGAATTGAAAATGTCGCTCAGTCATTGCAGGTTGATAAGACTTATATAATCCAGGTTGGGAAGCGCAGAATTGCCAAGGTGCACCTACAAAAAACACAGTGATCAAAAAATAATTTCAAAAAAAATGAAGAAAGTGTTTGACAAGGAGTCGTGGATGAGTAGAATACGCATCACGCCTTCGGGGCGGGTTCATTAAGAAGAGAGAAGACAAACTGTGTGGGCGCTTTGAGAGATTGGAGTGCTTA